>NZ_VZQQ01000239.1 GCF_014397785.1 Paraburkholderia podalyriae | reverse complement strand
AGCCGCGACGGAAAAATCAATGAGAACCTTGCTCGGGCAGAGCGGCAGTCACCGACTTGAGCTATAGCGAACACAGCCCCGCCCGGCTTGGGGCATCGGACAGCAGTAGCGGTGAGGTATCATTGTGCGCATCACTTACCACAGGACGCGAAATCTGATGTCTGTAGATTCCAGCTGGTTGGGCCAAATTGAACGTGAGTGGGCACAACTTCGCCAGAGCGACCCGGCACTCGACATAGAAAAGTTCTTCCGGCACGTTGTGTCAGCGAACAAGGTTGGATTTCTTTCACTTGAATCAATCGCGGCCATTGCGAATGGCTTGCTCACAAGCCCGTTGCCGGGCGCACCGTATCTCGGCCGGCGCCTTCTTGAACGGGTTGGCCCTGACCGGCACCCGTCGCTCCGGGTCGCCCTTGCACTGTCTCTTGTCACGGAGACAGGTGGGCCTGCCGATTTCGAGGGCGGACACGTCATTCTGGGCGATGTCCTGAAGGACGATATGGCGAGTGACCCGCTTCGCGGCATGGCGGCAGCGGCTCTTGCGGACAGCGCGAGGCTTGGTCGTGGCATGGACACCGACCTTGAGATGGCCAAGGACATGTATGCCACGGCCTTGGAGCTTGGACACCGGTCGGCCGCGTATAACTTGGGCTTGTATTGGGAGGGACGCTGGGGTACGAGTGCTCCCGGCGACGTCGTCCCCGACAGCACAAAGGCGGCACAGGCCTACAAGCGTGGTGGTTCGAACGCAAAATGCGCCGCCCGCCTGGACGCATTGCGGACCCGTTCGAGGTAAACCACGCCAATCGCGCGTGCCGACGCAAAAAAAGCGAGCTCTGTGTGCTCGCTTACACGGTCGATTAAGCAGCCGCAGCTTCCGGCGCAGCCGCGACATTCGTCGTCGTGCCCACCTTTTTGGCGCCAACCAGTTTCTTCGCCGGTGCCTTCTTCGCTACCGCCGCCTTTGTCGCGGGTTTCTTCGCGACGACTTTCGGCTTGCTCGCAGCGCCAGAATCTGCAACTCCGCTAACGCTAGCAATCAGAAACTTTGCCCGGTCTTTCGCACCGGCTAGCCACGCCGGAGCCGG
>NZ_VZQQ01000238.1 GCF_014397785.1 Paraburkholderia podalyriae | reverse complement strand
GGAAACGCTGATTTATTCGGCTCGGCGGTCATCGCCGGCGTAGCTGAGGACGTTATAGAAGACAGCTCACGGAACAGACTCACGATGATGAAGAGGCAGATTGGCTTCGCGGAAGCGGAAATTGCAGGCAAGAGGCGAGTGACGAGGCGCCAACGCTTCCTCGCCGAGATGGAGAAGGTTGTTCCGTGGCAGCGATTGCTGTCGGCAATCGAGCCGTACTATCCGAAGGGCACGCGAGGCCGCCCGCCGATTGGCCTGGAGCGAATGCTGCGGATCTACTTTCTGCAACAGTGGTACGGGCTGTCGGACGAGGGACTGGAAGACGCGCTGTATGACAGCATCGCGCTGCGAGCCTTCGCTGGCATCGATCTGGCAGTCGAGAACGTGCCTGATGCAACCACACTGTTGAAGTTCCGGCGCCTGCTGATCGAACACGAACTGACACGAAAGTTGTTCGACGAGATTGGCATCTCGCTGTGCGAGCGTGGGCTGATGATGAAGGAAGGTACGCTGGTTGACGCGACGATCATTGAAGCGCCGCCGTCGACCAAGAACGCCGGGAAGAGTCGTGACCCGGAAATGCACCAAACGAAGAAGGGAAATGAATGGCACTTTGGGATGAAAGCCCACATTGGCGTCGACGCCGATTCGGGCCTGATTCACAGTGTGGTTGGCACGGCGGCCAACGTGTCGGATGTATCACAAGCGCATGCCCTGTTGCACGGACATGAGGAGCAGGCGTTCGCCGATGCGGGCTACATTGGCGTAGACAAGCGCGAGGAAATGGCGGGTAAGACCGTGAAGTGGAACGTCGCTGCCAAGCGGGGAAAGGTCAGGGCGATGCAGGAGGGAGCGCTGAAGGAATTGATGATCGCGGTCGAGCGAACCAAAGCGCAGATCCGTTCGCGAGTTGAGCATCCGTTCCATATCGTCAAGAACCTCTTTCACCATCGCAAGACCCGATACAAGGGCTTGGCCAAGAACACCGCGCAACTGTTCAGCCTGTTCGCTCTGGCGAATCTGGTGATTGCGCGAAATCTGATGCGATCGGTCCATGGGAGCAATCCGTCAGGCGCATGAAAAATGCGAGCAG
>NZ_VZQQ01000237.1 GCF_014397785.1 Paraburkholderia podalyriae | reverse complement strand
GGCGCGATCAAATTTGAAGTGCAACACCTTGCTCGTGTAAGGTGTGCCAATGCAAAAAAGAAGTTACCAACAACTGCAGCCTGAAGAACGCATGACGATTGCAAGCATGAAGCAGCAGGGTTCGAGCGTTCAGGTCATCGCCCGAACACTCGGGCGCGCGGCGTCAACCGTGAGCCGCGAGCTGACCAGGAACACGTGTTCTGCCGTGGGCTATGCGTCTGCACCAGCGCAGGCGCTCAGCACGAGCCGACGCGAGGCTGCGCGCCCGTGTCCCAAGCTGCACCCTCAAAGCGTGTCGTGGCGCGTGGTACTCACCCTGCTGGAATGGAAGTGGTCGCCCCAGCAGATCTCAGGTACCCTCAAGCGCATGTGGCCCAACGATCCGACCCAGCATGTCTCGCACGAGACCATCTACACCGCCATCTATGCCCAGCCACGCGGCGAGCTGCGCCGCCAGCTTATCGCCTGTCTGCGCCACGGCCACAGCACGCGTATGTCACGCAAGCGGGGCACTGACCGGCGCGGCCAGATCCCCGACATGGTGAGCATCCATGTGCGCCCGCCTGCGGTCGATGACCGGGTGATGCCAGGCCATTGGGAAGGCGACTTTATCAAGGGTGCCGGCAACCAGTCTTCCGTCGGCGTGCTGGTTGAGCGCACCAGTCGCCTGGTGCTGCTGGCGAAGATGGACGACGCCACCGCCGCCTCGGCCCTGGCCGGCTTCACTGCGAAGCTGAATTCGATCGCTGCGCCCCTGCGCCAGAGCTTCACTTACGACCAGGGCAAGGAAATGACCCGCCATCAGGAGCTCAGCGCCGCCACCGGCGTGCGCGTGTACTTCTGCGATCCGCACAGCCCCTGGCAACGCGGCACCTGTGAGAACACCAACGGGCTGCTGCGTCAGTACTTGCCAAAAGGCACCGACCTCTCGATCTACAGCCAGGACGAACTCGATGCCATCGCCGACAGCCTCAACAGCCGACCGCGTGCTACGCATGCATTTCATTCGCCATTCGAGGTGTTCGAACGTATGCTCGCAACCGCTTCCATAACTTCAGCTTCCGTTCATTAACCCGCTGTTGCGCTTCACCTTTGAAACCGCC
>NZ_VZQQ01000236.1 GCF_014397785.1 Paraburkholderia podalyriae | reverse complement strand
GTAAATCACCTTCCTGATTTCCGGCGGGTAATCGAAGAACGGAATCACGCGTGCCCAGTTGCGCCGCCAGCTCTGCCCGATGGAAGGGTAGTCCTTGTCCCACCTGGCCTCGAAGACGCCGAGCATCTGCTCGGCCAGCTCTACGGTCGATGAAGTGTAGATCGTCTTCAGATCGGCGGCGACTTCCTGCTGTATTTTCCACGGCACGAAGTTCAGGCTGTTGCGCACCATATGCACGATGCACAGTTGCACGGCCGCCTTCGGATAGACCGCTTCAATGGCTTCAGGGAAACCTTTGAGCCCGTCGACGCAGGCGATAAAAATGTCCTGCACGCCGCGCGTCTTCAGCTCAGTGACCACCTGCAACCAGAACTTGGCACCCTCGGTCTGGGCAATCCACAGTCCCAGAACCTCCTTGTGACCGGTCATGTTCACGCCGATGGCCAGGTACACTGCCTTGGTGCGCACCGCGCCGCTGTCGCGCACCTTGACGTGGATGCAGTCGAGATAGACGATCGGGTAAAGCGCATCGAGCGCACGGCCTTGCCAGACCTTCACCTCCTCGCTGACGGCGTCGGTGACCGCCGAGATGAGCGTGGGCGAGACCTCCGTGCCGTACATTTCTTCCAGGTGCCCCTGGATCTCGCGCACGCTCAGGCCACGCGCATACAGCGAAATGATCTTGTCGTCGAAGCCCGTCCAGCGCGTCTGATGGCGCTCCACCAGCTTCGGCTCGAACGCCCCCTGACGGTCGCGCGGGATGTTGAGCGGCAACTCGCCAAATTCCCCCTGCAGCGTCTTGGCGCTATGCCCATTCCGGGTGTTGCCAGTGGCATTAGTCACCGCTTCGCTCTTGCCATGGCCCAGGTGCTCGGACATCTCCGTCTCAAGCGCTCGCTCCACCAGCATCTTCGTGAGCTGCTTGAGCAACCCGTTCTCGCCTATCAGATCTTCCGGCTTCTGGTAGTTCGCCAGCAGGCTGTCTGCCAGCTTGACGAGTTCAGGATCGGGTTTTTCTCTTTTGTTGCGTTTCGCTACGGTCATCTGTGCTCCTGTTGCTGACAGTTTCCTGCCAAATGACCGTTTACACAAAAATTTTTACACCCTC
>NZ_VZQQ01000235.1 GCF_014397785.1 Paraburkholderia podalyriae | reverse complement strand
GAGCTAAAGTCGGAAGTGGTGTACGGGGGAGTTGAGGCGGGAGATTGTAGGCGGTGGAGGTTTCAGCTGAGAATCTGATTGTCGAAGTCGGAAACCAGCAAACAACAAACCATCCACCATGAACAAGTTTACGGAAAAAGAAGTCGTTGGTCTATCGGGAGCCGGTCTGGGTCTGGACGAACTGGTGCGGCACGGAGCCCGGCAGGTGATCCAGCAGGCGATCGAAGCCGAGCTCGCGGCGCTGCTGGAGCGGTTCGAGAACGTCAAGACCTTGCACGGCCAGCGCGCCGTGGTGCGCAACGGCTATCTGCCTGAGCGCGAAGTGTTGACGGCGGCTGGGCCAATTGCCGTGAAGGTCCCGAAGGTTCGCGATCGATCAGGATCTGGTGTGAAGTTCAATTCGTCGATTGTGCCGCCGTATGTGAGGAAGTCGCCACGCGTGAGTGCTGCGCTGCCGTGGCTGTATCTGAAAGGCATCTCGACAGGCGACATGAGCGAGGCTCTGAGCGTCCTGCTAGGCGAAGATGCCAAGGGTCTGTCGGCCAATGTGGTGAGCCGCCTGAAGGCGCAGTGGGCCGACGAACATGCCAGCTGGAGCCAACGTGATCTGTCGAAATCGCACTACGTGTATTGGTGGGTCGACGGGATCCACACGGGGCTGCGAAGCGAGAATTCGGACGGCCAGTGCCTGCTGGTGATCATCGGCGTGAGGCCGGATGGGCGCAAGGAGCGCGTGGCGATCGGCGATGGGTACCGGGAGTCAAAGGCGTCCTGGCAGGAACTGCTGCTCGACCTGAAATCGAGAGGCCTGCAGGCTGGTCCGCTGCTGGCGATCGGCGACGGCGCGATGGGCTTCTGGGCCGCGCTGGAAGAAGTGTTTCCTGCGACGCGAGGCCAGCGCTGCTGGTTCCATAAGATGGGCAACGTGCTCAATGCGCTGCCGAAGTCGCAGCAAGGCAAAGCCAAAGCAGACCTGCAGGCGATCTGGATGGCCGCGACGCGCGCTGACGCATACGCCGCCTTCGATCGTTTCGTGACGGTCTACGCGGCGAAGTATCCGAAAGCCACCGAAACGTTGAAGAAGGACCGGGAAAGCCTGTTGGCCTTTTACGATTACCCGGCGGAA
>NZ_VZQQ01000234.1 GCF_014397785.1 Paraburkholderia podalyriae | reverse complement strand
GCAGATCCTGCTCGCCGTGGCAAAGGACTTGCGGACTTCGCAGACCAGGGAAGCCCAACGCGAAAAGTCGTTGGGAAGAGATCCCGAACTAACCGATACGACCGAAACGGCTGCGCAAACGCATGCGTTGCTGAGGGCACGTGCTGGTTTCAATATCAACCAGCTCGCCGCCGAATATCGCGCGCTGCGAGCAAGCGTACTTCGCTTGTGGATGGACGATTGTGAGCCCGAAGCGCCTGATCTGGACGACGTCATTCGCTTCAATGAAGCGATTGATCAGGCACTCGCTGAATCGGTCACCTTCTTCAGTACGCAGGTGGAGCAGAACCGCAACCTCCTGCTTGGCATGCTGGGCCACGACATGCGCAGCCCCCTACAGGCGATCCAGGCAACTGCGTCGTACCTGGCCGCACTCAATGCTGGGGAGCGGATATCCGGGGCAGCCGCTCGTCTGATTCGAAGCGGAGCCCGGATGCAGGCGTTGCTTGATGACCTGACTGATTTCAACCGTACCCAACTGGGCTTGGGCATCAATGTGACGCCCACAAGTGTCAATCTGGCGGAGGTGCTTGCCGACGAATTGGACGGGTTGCGTGCAATTCACCCTGACAGGCAAATTGAGTTGCACGTGAATGGCGATTCGCGGGGGCTCTGGGACGGGCAGCGTCTGCAGCAATTGCTTGGAAATCTCGTAACCAACGCTATCAGGTATGGGGCGCAGAGCACTCCCGTAAGCGTGACGGTGCTGGGCGGCATAACACATGTCCGTATCGAAGTCAGCAACTGCGGGCCTGCCATCGACGGCGCAATGCTGGCATGCATCTTCGATCCCCTGACGCGCGGGACTAACAGTCAAGCCACATACGAGCAGGCGGGTAGCCTGGGATTGGGTCTGTATATCGCAAGCGAGATCGCCAAAGCCCATCACGGTACGATTGAAGTGCGATCCGATGAGACGGAGACCCTGTTTTCAGTATCACTTCCGCGTGCCGACGAATCCCTCTTGACGCCCCGTCGCAAGGGAGCAGAGTGACGGTTTCAGCGTCGGTTGCCCCAGACAGATGCATTGTGGAAAGCAGTCATTCACATGTCGAATCCCAATGACGCCTTGGGGTCGGCTACGGAAGTTCG
>NZ_VZQQ01000233.1 GCF_014397785.1 Paraburkholderia podalyriae | reverse complement strand
CGCGCGGATACGCCAGCTTCAAAACCATGCGGACCGTGCTGTTCCTGATCGCAGGCAAGCTCGACTTCTCGGCCTTCAATCCACATGCCTCGTGAGCCGCATTACCCACTCCACTTTTGAAATAGCCATCTCCCTTCAATTGAAAGGAGATCGTCATGGAAACACCTGAGAAAGGAACCGCTGCCAGAGTGCCGTGGAACAAAGGCCAGTTGACTGGGCAGAAACCCCCGCTGAAGCTCAAAGAAATCTGGGCCATTCGCATCCGCCTGCAGCTTTCGGCGCGCGTCCGCGACCTCGCCATGTTCAATCTGGCTATCGACAGCAAACTACGTGCATGCGACCTGACGAAGCTGAGGGTCCGCGACGTATGCCACGGCGAGCACGTCACCAGTCGGGCGACGATCATGCAGCAGAAAACGCAACGACCGGTTCAGTTCGAGATTACCGAACAGACGCGGGATAGCGTCGAGACATGGATCGAGGCGGCGGGGCTGGCGGCGCCAGACTTCCTCTTCCCAAGCCGGCTGCGTGAATCGCCGCACCTCTCGACGCGCCAGTATTCGCGCCTGGTGCATCGCTGGGTCGCGTCGATCGGACTGGACGACACGGCGTACGGCACGCACACGATGCGTCGGACGAAGGCGTCGCTGATTTATCGCCGCACGAAAAACCTCCGCGCTGTTCAACTGCTCCTTGGGCATACCAAGCTCGACTATCTCCCGCGCGGAACTATGTCCGGTGACGCACGAGATTGACGGGACGACATCAGCCGGCCGTGCGTAGCGGGACATAGGCATGGCCTACAGGCCCTTCAAGAACGCCAGCAATCGGTCATCGGGTCGATACCGTCCCGGCTTGCCTTTAGGGGGCGTGGTCCTGTCCAGAACCGCCTGCTTTAATGTGAGGTTGGCGTCCAGGTAGACCTGTGTGGTTTCCACCGATTCGTGACCGAGCCAGAGTGCGATGACTGAGGGTTCGACGCCTTCTTGCAGCAGATCCATCGCTGTCGTGTGACGTCAATGTCTCTAACGACATTGACGTCACTATGTGCCCTTCCTGACTATGTCTTGTAATTGAACAATAGCCCGTATTTCTTGGGTAAATGCGTGTTGTGAGATAGAGATAGTCTTGATTCCTTCCATCA
>NZ_VZQQ01000232.1 GCF_014397785.1 Paraburkholderia podalyriae | reverse complement strand
CAGGGCTGTTAACTTCCGTCCGACCGTGTTAACTTTGTGACCGTCCAAACAAGACGGCGGGAACAGGGATGATATTCGGAGGCGTATTTTCGGAGCTGCGTGACGCACGCCGGGCGCAGGGCAAGCGTTACGGGCTGGAGCCGCTGTTGTGTGCGATCGTGATGTCACTGATGGCAGGTGCGAACTCGCTGAGGACGATTGAGGTGTTCATTGGCGAGCGGCGTGCACAGCTGAACGAGCTGTTCGGTACGGACTGGCGCAAGGCGCCGAGTTGGGTGGGTATCCGCAAATTCCTGCTCCAGCTCGACGAGCACGATCTGGAAAGCGCGGTGCGCATTTTCGCGCAGAAACAGACTTGCGCACCGCCGGGGCGGCAGTTCATCGCGCTGGACGGCAAGGCGCTGCGCGGCAGCGCCTCACGCCTGGAAGACATCGCGGCGCGGCACATCGTTTCGGCCTTCGATCATCATGACCTGATTGTGCTGGGCCATGTTGAGGTTGCGGAGAAGTCGAACGAGATTCCGGCCGCGCAGGCGTTGATCGAATCGCTCGGCTTGCAGGGGCGGGTCTTCACGATGGACGCGTTGCACTGCCAAAAAAAACGCTAGCGCTCGCCCTGGAAAAGGGCGCCGACGTGCTGGTGCAGGTCAAGGGCAACCAGCCAACCTTGCTTGCCGCCTGTGAGGATCTTGCCCGCTATTGCGCTCCTGCCCAATGCGACGTGCAACACGACAAGGGCCACGGTCGCATCGAGACGCGTTCGGTGCGCACCTGGAGCGTGCCGGCGAACTGGCTGGAAGCGGACTGGCAGCCGCTGGTACAGCAGATCGTGAGCGTCTCACGTACGGTCGAACGCAGGAACCGGACTGGCGGCTGGGAACGCACCAGTGAGACGGCGTGGTGGGTCAGCACAGCCGTCATGAGCGCGGCAACCTGCCAGATGGCCATCCGTGGTCACTGGTCGATTGAAAACCAGAATCATCACGTGCGCGATGTAGTCATGAAGGAGGATCACTGCACGACGCGACACAAACCCGGAATTCTGGCCCGCTTGCGCTCCATGGCACTAAACTGCCTGCGCGCGACATCTGATCGAAGCGTGACTATCGAGTTGCGGCGCAACGCGTTGAATTTTGAACACCTCCGACGTTGCGCCTGCGGCACCATGAGAAATTAACAGCCCTG
>NZ_VZQQ01000231.1 GCF_014397785.1 Paraburkholderia podalyriae | reverse complement strand
ATTGCGAAGATGGTGGAGGAACTCGCCGCGCGAGATGACGAGATCGAGCGCCTGAAGGCGCAGATCGACAAGCTCAGGCGGATGCACTTCGGGCGCAAGTCCGAGCAACTCGCGAAGCAGATCGACAAGCTCGAGGCGCAGCTGGAGGACCTGACCGCCGGCCGGGGTGCTGCCGAGGCGCGTAACCAGCGCGACAGGACACCGAATGCGCCGGCCAGCAAATCGCCTTCGCGAGAGCCGCTCCCGCCGCACCTGCCGCGCGAGGAGATCGTACTCGAGCCTGATCCGCTCTGCCCCAGGTGCGCGACGACCATGCAGCCGCTGGGCGAGGACGTCTCCGAACAGCTCGCGCGCGTAGCCGCCGCATTCAAGGTGATCCGCACGATCCGGCGCAAATTGCTTTGCCCCGGCTGTAGGCATATCGAACAACTGCCGATGCCAGGCCTGCCGATCGAGCGCAGCATCGCACATCCAAGCCTGCTGGCCGATATCGCAGTATCGAAGTTCGCGGATCACCAACCCCTGTATCGCCAGTCGGAGATCGCGGCGCGCGACGGCGTGACGCTTGATCGCGCCAGCATGGGCCGCTGGGTCGGCCAGATCGTCGAACTCTGCATGGTGCTGGTCGAAGCAATCCAGCGCTACGTGCTGGCTGCCGGTAAGCTCCATGGCGACGACACGACGGTTCCCGTCCTCACACCGGGCAACCAGAAGACGACAACCGGCCGATTCTGGGTCTATGTGCGCGACGATCGACGCTCGGGCTCGACGGAGCCTGCGGCAGTCTGGTTCTCGTACTCGTCGGACCGCAAGGGTGTTCATCCGCAAACGCACCTCGCCAACTTCAAGGGAATCCTGCAGGCGGATGCCTACGCCGGCTTCGATCAGCTGTACGCAAGCGGCGACGTCTTCGAAGCGGCATGCTGGGATCACGCGAGGAGGTACATATACGACGTTCACGAGCGTACGCCGACTCCGGATACCCAGAAACTGCTCGAGATGATCGGCGAGCTCTACAGCATCGAAGCCGACATTCGCGGCAAACCTCCCGATGAGCGGTTGCGTGTGCGGCAGGAGAAGAGCAAGCCTCTGCTCAACACGTTCGAATCGACGATCAGGGCCAAGCTTGCGACGCTGTCGAAGAAGTCTATGCTCACGGGCGCGATCAACTACTCGCTGAACCACTGGGCGGCGCTCACGTTCTATTGCGAGGACGGACGCGCCGAGATCAGCAATGTACTCGCAGAAAATGCCCTGCGTTGTGTAGCGTTGGGCAGGAA
>NZ_VZQQ01000230.1 GCF_014397785.1 Paraburkholderia podalyriae | reverse complement strand
GGCATCAGCCGGTCTTCAAACTGGATAGTGAAGCGGTTCAGGGCTGCTTTCCAGTCCCGGATCGGCATCGACCACTTCCTGCTGATGTTGTTCAGCGCGAGATAAAACAGCTTGGTCACGGCCTCGTCGGTCGGGAATGAGCTGCGGGTCTTGATCACCTTGAGCAGGCTCATGTTGATCGATTCAATGGCGTTGGTCGTGTAGATGACCTTACGGATCTCCGGTGGGTAATCGAAGAACGGAATCACCCGTGCCCAGTTGCGTCGCCAGCTTTGCCCGATGGACGGGTAGTCCTTGTCCCATCTGGCCTCAAAGGCGCCCAGCATCTGCTCTGCCATCTCGACGGTCGATGAAGTGTAGATCGTCTTCAGATCGGCGGCGACTTCCCGCTGCATTTTCCACGACACGAAGTTCAGGCTGTTGCGCACCATGTGCACGATGCACAGTTGTACCGCCGCTTTCGGGTAGACCGCTTCAATGGCTTCAGGGAAGCCTTTGAGTCCGTCAACGCAGGCGATAAAGATGTCCTGCACGCCGCGCGTCTTCAGCTCGGTGACCACCTGCAGCCAGAACTTTGCACCTTCAGTCTGGGCGATCCACAGCCCCAACACTTCCTTGTGTCCGTCCATGTTCACGCCGATGGCCAGGTAGACCGCCTTGGTACGCACCGCGCCGCTGTCGCGCACCTTGACGTGGATGCAGTCGAGATAGACGATGGGGTAAAGCGCGTCGAGCGGGCGGGCCTGCCAGAGCTTCACCTCGTCGCTGACCGCATCGGTCACGGCCGAAATGAGCGTGGGCGACACCTCGGTGCCGTACATCTCTTCCAGATGACCCTGGATCTCGCGTACGCTCAGGCCCCGCGCGTACAGCGAAATGATCTTGTCGTCGAAGCCCGTCCAGCGCGTCTGATGGCGCTCCACCAGCTTCGGCTCGAACGCGCCCTGGCGGTCGCGCGGGATATCGAGCGGCAACTCGCCGAACTCGCCCTGCAACGTCTTGGCGCTGTGACCATTACGGGTGTTGCCCGTGGCATTGGTGACCGCTTCGCTCTTGCCATGTCCCAGATGCTCGGACATCTCGGTCTCAAGTGCCCGTTCCACCAGCATCTTCGTGAGCTGCTTGAGCAGGCCGTTCTCGCCTATCAGGTCCTCGGGTTTCTGGTAGTTCGCCAGCAGGCTGTCGGCCAGCTTGACGAGCTCAGGATCGGGTTTCACTCGTTTGCTGCGTTTCGCTACGGTCATCGTCGCTCCTGTTACTGGCAGTCTCCTGCCAAATGACCGTTTACACAAAGCTATTTACACCCTC
>NZ_VZQQ01000022.1 GCF_014397785.1 Paraburkholderia podalyriae | reverse complement strand
ACTTATTCATGGTGGATGGTTTGTTGTTTGCTGGGTTCCGACTTCGACAATCAGATTCTCAGCTAAAACCTCCACCGCCTTCAATCTCCCGCCTCAACTCCCCGTACACCAGAATCGAGCTTAGCTCCAAGGACGCACCGCAGCGGCGCTACGAACTGCGCGAGATGTTCAACGCGTTGCGCTGGATCGTACGCGCGGGTGCACCTTGGCGCTTGTTGCCCAATGATTTTCCACCGTGGGAACTGGTGTACCAGCAAACGCAACGCTGGATTCAGGCCGGCTGTTTCGAGGCCATGGTAAATGACCTGCGTTCGATCATCCGGGTCGCGCAGCAGCGCCGTGGTCAACCCAGCGCAGTCATTCTCGATGGGCGGACCCTGCAGTCGACCTGCGAGAGTGGGCCTCGCGCCGGATACGACGGCTACAAACGCAAACGCGGCAGCAAGGTCCACATGGCGGTTGACACTCTGGGGCAGTTGCTTGCTGTGCATGTCACGCCGGCCAACGAACAGGAACGCGCGCAGGTCGGAGAACTGGCGCGTCAGGTTCAGCAGGCCACAGGCCAGACGGTCAAGGTGGCGTTCGCCGATCAGGGATATACCGGCGAAGAGCCTGCGCAGGCAGCCCTCGACGAAGGAATCGAGCTTCAGGTGATCAAGCTGTCGGAGGCGAAAAAGGGCTTTGTGCTGTTGCCGCGCCGCTGGGTGGTCGAGCGCAGCTTCGGCTGGCTCAATCGCTTCCGCCGACTGGCCAGAGACTACGAACGATTGCCCGAGACCCTAGCTGGTTTGCACTTCGTCGTATTCTCCGTGCTTATGCTTGTCCACTTTGCAGCCCTTAACAAAAGTGCCTAACACCCTCTAATCGTCAAAATTCCTCTCAAACTGTCTGGTCTCACTCACCCAACTGACGCACTGATGATCCACCGGCCATCGGTGTCGGGGTTCCGGTTCTGGACACCATGAAACGTCAATCAGAGACGCTTTTGTAGGCTTGCGACGGACGCGCGAGCTTAGCCAGGAGCAATGATTGAGTCGATCAATTCGGCGCCGCCTTCGATATCTTCGTGCCCAATAAAACGCGACACTTCCATATGCCCATCGCCGAATACATCAATTTCGACGCGCTGGCCGACGACGGTTATGGAAAGAAGCACGCTACCCGGTCGTTGGCGGCTTAAGGCATAGTGAATTTTGGCATCGTCAAGCTTGTCGAGCAGGTCATACAGTGGATGTGGCATGGCTATCGTTCCATTTCTTGGATCGTCCGTCACCCGCGGTCCGTTGGGCAGAACAGATATGTCGGGCCTGTTCATGTTTCGACGATTGGCACGTCCCGGCACGAACAGATAGCTGAGAGAAATGGCACAAAAATGCCGACTTGTGGGGGTCGGGTTTCCGTTTTCCAAGGATCCTAAACCGATGGTTCGGTTTCTACATGAAGGGAATCAAACTCTATAAGCAATTCAGCGCCTAATGTGGCCTCAACAACCGCAATTTTTCTCAACGGCTTCCCTTTTTCCCAAGGGTAGGTGTTGTCCAGCGAGGCTAGCGCCTTCCGGTGCCCGTCCGAATTGAAATCGGTCAGTACCTTGATCGAGTAGATAATGTTCTGTATCAGAAAGTCATTGACCCAACATCGGGTGGCCCCGCTAAACGACAGCCGTACGCGGTCCTTCTTGTTGTCGAACATCAGGCGAAGTTCGACGACCTGTTTGTCCATGTCTGCTGCTATGCCGAGCAGGTACCAGTCGTGAAACGATTCATACTTTTCGATAATTTTCATTTTGGATCATCCATCCATCAGGGGTTCCATGGACTGAAGGGTACAACCAAGTCCCCACCGTCTCTCGCGCCGCCATTCCAGTTATGTGCGTGCGGTTTCATGCCATTATGAAAATGGTCGAAATCTAGGTCTACAACAGGTTTTCCATCATCTCCGAATAGCCGCATTTGACCGCTGCCTGGATTGGTGTGCCACGTACCAGGTTCGCCATAGTTTGGCGTTTTGCCAATGTCGAATGAGTCCCCGTCAGGCATACCCGACCGGTACTCGAACGGCTGCGCGTTACCAAGTAGCGTTGAGGCGTCGCCCGCCGACGTCCCGACCAAGGCGACAGCCACACCGAACAGACCGCCGTCACTGCTGCCGCCAGACATGGCTGCTTGCGCGGCGAACAACCCCGTTTGCCGTGTGGCCGGATCGTACCGGCCGACCGGCATGGGTCCGCCGTTCGTGAGATAGACTGCCCGCGCCGCGAGATTCCCCAGCGGCGTGCCGTGTGACTGCGGAAACAGGTCAGCACGACGCCCTTTAATCGCAAGCAGCGTGCCCCTACGCACCTCGTCGAGAAGCGCACTGATAACCCACCAGCCATCTGTCTCGGGGTTCCGGTCCCGCACGTTATGAAACCACAGCCAGCGATGCTTGATGATGCGCTCGACCAGCCCCCGGTCCTCCCCCCACTTGCGACGGTTCAGTCCGGCAATACCGAGAAATTCCCGCGTTTCTGCTTTGGCCTTCTCGAGGTCGGCTGCCTTGCGCAGGCACGCCTTGTAGTGCCACTCGTCGCAGATGACATAACAAGCACCCGGAGGCCTATGGCAAAACATCTCCACGGAGTGCATCTCGAATACGGACAAGGACATAGGCGTGCCGACGATCCATTTGAAGTCGCTGCCCGGATCGGCAGCGACCAGATGATCACCGTGCGACAGGTTGTCCGTATATGGGCGACTGCCCAAAATTTCCGCCGCTTTCGCCAGCGCGCGCAACAGTCGTCGCGCAGCAGAGACGTACGCGAAGAACCGTAAGTCCCTGCTTAATGATGGGCTGAATGATCACGCCGAAAAAAGCGAACACCCCGCAAGCCGCCGGTCTTGCGGGGTGTTCGTCACCATTTCTGGCGTAGCGCCAATGAAAAGCGGCGCAAGGACCGTCAGCCCTTGCGCCGCTTCAACGTGCTGCCTTCGCGGTGAATTTCAGTAAGTCGGAACGGACGGATCGACCTGACGCGACCACGCGTCGATGCCGCCTTGCAGATTGAACACGCTGGCGTGTCCGCGCGATTCGAGGAACATCGCGACCTGCGCACTACGCGCGCCGTGATGGCAGATGCAGACGATCTGCGCGTCGTCATCGAGCTCTTCACTGCGCGCGGGAATCTCGCGCATCGGAATCGACACGACGCTGGCCATCGACGCCGTTTGCAGTTCCCACGGCTCGCGCACGTCGAGCAGCACGGGTGCGGGGCGCGAGGTATCGGCGAGCCATTCGGCGAGTGCGGGAGCGGTCAGATTTTGCATCAGCAGGACATCCAGTTCAGAGGACGGCGGCTCACTAGGCCCGTCCGGATCAACAATACACCTCGAAGCGCAGCTTAGAACCGGAACCGCGGCGGCTGCACTGCATTGGCGAGCGGCTCGACGTAGATTTCGAATACGTCGGAGATGCGGTATTGCTTCTCGTCGATGCGCGTGATGATTTGCGCCTTCATCACCGGCGCGCTGCCGACGAACGCCGCGAGACGGCCGCCGACCTTCAGCTGTTCGAGAATTTCCTGCGGCAGCACCGGCAAACCGCCCGACCCGCAGATCACGTCGTACGGCGCCGCGCCGCTCCAGCCGCGCGCGGCGTCACCGGTCGCGACTTCGACGTTCAGCACGCCGTTGGCGATCAGGTTGGTCTTCGCGAGTTCGGCCAGTTCCGGTTGGATGTCGACCGTCAGCACATGTTGCGCGCGATGCGCGAGCAGCGCCGCCATGTAACCCGAGCCCGCGCCGATTTCGAGCACGCTTTCGTGCTTCTTCACCGCCAGTTCCTGCAGCACGCGGGCCTCGACGCGCGGCGCCAGCATGTGCTGGCCGGCCGGCAACGGCACTTCGAAGTCGGCGAAAGCGAGGTTGCGGTAAGCGGCGGGGACGAAATTCTCACGTTTGACGATCGACAGCAGATTCAGCACGTCCTGGTCGAGCACTTCCCAGGGGCGGATCTGCTGTTCGATCATGTTGAAACGCGCTTGCTCGATGTTCATGGTGGATTCGGCGGTTTTGGTTTGGCGAGCGGGCGGCGGCTGCCGCTGACGTTTGTCCTGACCCGGCCCCGGCGGATTGCCATGGCCGCGGCTTCGGAGCAAGGCGTTCGCTTGCAAGCCGCGTCAGGGGAACGGCGGGATTGTACCAAATGGCGCACACGCCCCGGACGCTCGCGGGCAAGCGCGAGGCCGGGCGGCCCCCGTGTTAATCCCTAGCGATCCGTCCTTGCGATTCGCATCGCCATCGCCAAAAAATGTAATCGATTACATTCCCGTTGCGAGGCCGTGTGTCCCGAACGCCGTCCCGATCGTCGCCGGCCGTGTTGTCCGGCGCGGGCAGTCAACCTCAACCCCAGTCGCAGACGCCGCCGCCGCGCGCGGCCGAGGGGCCGTCGATTGCCGGCGTCGCCGAACAGGCGGGCGTGTCGGTCGCGACGGTGTCGCGCGTGCTGAACGGCCATCAGAATGTGCGGCCCGCCACGCGCGACAGGGTGCTTGCCGCGATCGACGCAAGCGGCTATCGCGTGAACGAACTCGCGCGCAATCTGCGCACCGCCGAAAGCCGCCTGCTGTTGACGATGGTGCCGGACTTCGGCAATCCGTTTTACGCGGAGATCGTGCGCGGCATCGATAGCGTCGCGCGTCAGCACGGCTATTTCATGCTGCTATGCGACACCGGCGCGGACCCGGGGCGCGAGCGCAGCTACTTCGACATGCTGCGGCGCCGCCGCGCGGACGGCGCGATCTGCCTCGATCCGGCGACGATCCAGCAGGCGCTCGGCGAGGCGTCGCAGGCGCTGCCGTGGGTCGCTTGCTGCGAGTTCGATCCGCAGATGGGCGTACCGTACGTCGGCATCGACAACTACCGCGCGGCGGGCGACGCCGTGCGCCATCTGCTCGCGCGGGGCCACCGGCGCATTGGTCTCATCAATTCCGACGTCGACTATCTGTATGCGCGCCAGCGTCAGCAGGGTTACCTCGACGCATTGAGCGACGCGGGCATCGCGCCCGATCCGCGCTGGCGCATGAATCTGAACAGCCTCGATTACGAAGCGGGTGCTTCGGCCGCAGCTGGGTTGATGCGGCAGTCCGATGCACCGAGCGCGATCTTCGCGGTGTCGGACACGCTCGCGATCGGCGTGATCCACGGCTTGCGCGGGGTCGGCAAGCGCGTGCCCGACGACGTCGCCGTGGCCGGCTTCGACGACATCTCGCTCGCCGCGCAGATCGATCCGCCGCTCACGACTATCGCGCAGCCGATGCGCGAGCTCGGCGAGACCGCCGCGCGTCTGCTGCTGCAACGCCTCGCGAATCCGCAGGCCAACGTGCCGGGCGTGCTGCTGCCGCATCGTCTGGTGATCCGTGGGAGTGCGTGAGCCATGAGCCTCGCGATCCGCTTCGACGACATCCGCAAGGACTTCGGCCCGGTGCGCGTGCTGCACGGCGTGAGCTTCGAGCTGGCGCCCGGCCGCATCTACGGTCTGCTCGGCGAGAACGGCGCGGGCAAGTCGACGCTGATGAAAATCCTCGCCGGTTACGAAACCGCAACATCGGGCAGCGTGCTGGTCGAAGGCCACGCGCAGCGCTTCGCCGGTTCGCGCGACGCCGAGGCGCAGGGCATCGTGCTGATCCACCAGGAGTTCAACCTCGCCGAGCATCTGACGATCGCGCAGAACATGTACCTCGGTCACGAGAAGCGCCGCGGCTGGCTCGTCGACGATGTCGCGATGCGCGGCGACGCCGCGCGCTATCTCGCGCAGGTCGGGCTCGAGCGTGCGCCGGACACGAAGGTGCGCGAACTGATCGTCGCGGAGAAGCAGATGGTCGAGATCGCGAAGGCGCTGTCGCGCCGCGCGCGTCTGTTGATCATGGACGAGCCGACCGCGACGCTGACGCCCGCCGAAACCGAACGGCTGTTCGCGCTCATGCTGAAGCTCAAGGCCGACGGCGTGACGATCGTCTACATCTCGCACAAGCTCGATGAAGTCGAGCGCATCACGGACGAAGTGATCGTGATGCGCGACGGCCGCTTCGTCGCGCGCGGCGAAACCGCGGGGCTCGCGCGTCAGCAGATGGCGAACCTGATGGTCGGGCGCGACGTGTCCGACATGTTCCCCGACAAGCAGACGGTGCCCGCCGACACGCCGATCGCGTTGCGCGTGAGTGGCCTCACGGTGCCCGACTGGGTCGAGGGTCTGAGCTTCGAGGTGCGCACGGGCGAAGTGCTCGGCTTCGCGGGGCTCGTCGGCGCGGGGCGCACTGAGGCGTTCGAGGCGATCATCGGCTTGCGCAAACGCACCGGCGGCAGCATTGAAATCGCGGGCCGGCCAGTCGATCTGAAGAGTCCGCGCGACGCGATGCGCCACGGTCTCACGTATCTGAGCGAGGACCGCAAGGGCAAAGGCCTGCACATCGACCTGAGCCTGCAGGACAACGTCACGCTGATGACGCTCGAACGCTACGCGCATCCGCTGCTCGACATCAAAGCGGGACGCGCGACTTTGCAGAAGGCCGTCCGCGAATTCGGCATTCGCACCGGCGAACTGTCGAGCCGCGCGCGCATGCTGTCGGGAGGCAACCAGCAGAAGCTCGCCCTCGCGAAGTTCCTGCAGCCCGACCCGAACGTGATCGTGCTCGACGAGCCGACGCGCGGCGTCGACGTCGGCGCGAAACGCGACATCTACTTCCTGATTCATCGTCTTGCCGCGCAGGGCCGCGCGGTGATCGTCATCTCATCCGAACTGATCGAGCTGATCGGCTTATGCCATCGCGTCGCCGTAATGCGCGCGGGACGCCTGCAAGCGACGCTGACGCTCGAGCATCTGACCGAAGAGGAGTTGATCGCTCATGCGACCGGCACCCACTGAAGCCGTGCAGTCACGTCGCGCGCTGCGCGTCGCGCAGCGGCTCTACACGCTCGGGCCGCTTGCCGGGCTGGTCGTGCTGTGCATCGTCGGCACGCTGCTCAATCGCGACTTCGCGACGCTCGGCAACCTGATGAACGTGCTCACGCGCACGTCGTTCATCGGCATCATCGCGGTCGGCATGACCTTCGTGATCATCTCGGGCGGCATCGATCTGTCGGTCGGCTCGATGGCCGCGTTGATCGCGGGCACCATGATCTGGCTGATGAACGGGTTCGCGGCTGGTGCGGCCGGTCATGCGTTGCCGCCGCTCGTGGTCGTGACGATCGGCATCGTCGCGGCGCTCGTGCTCGGTGCGCTGTTCGGCTGCGCGCATGGGCTGCTGATCACTAAAGGGCGCATCGAGCCGTTCATCGTCACGCTCGGCACGCTCGGGATTTTTCGCGCGGTGCTGACATGGCTCGCCGATGGCGGCGCGCTGACGCTCAATGATTCGCTATCCGATCTCTACGGTCCCGTCTATTACGCGAGCCTGTTCGGCGTGCCGGTGCCGATCTGGGTGTTTCTCGTGGTCGCGGCGGGCGGCGCGCTGATCCTCAATCGCACCGCGTTCGGCCGGCACGTGCAGGCGATCGGCTCGAACGAACAGGTCGCGCGGTATGCGGCGATTCGCGTCGATACGGTGAAGATCGTCACGTATGTGCTGCTCGGGATTTGCGTGGGCGTGGCCACGATGCTCTACGTGCCGCGCCTCGGCTCCGCCACGCCGACCACGGGACTGTTGTGGGAGCTCGAAGCGATCGCGTCGGTGGTGGTCGGCGGCACCGC
The DNA here is from genome assembly GCF_014397785.1 of Paraburkholderia podalyriae. Classification (GTDB taxonomy): domain Bacteria; phylum Pseudomonadota; class Gammaproteobacteria; order Burkholderiales; family Burkholderiaceae; genus Paraburkholderia; species Paraburkholderia podalyriae. The sequence continues at coordinate 114,801 of NZ_VZQQ01000022.1, read as the reverse complement.
GCTGAAGGGCGGCGAGGGACGCGTGATCGGCACCGTGATCGGCGCGATCCTGCTGTCGGTGATCGCGAACATCCTGAACCTGACCAGCATCATCAGCGTGTATCTGAACGCGGCGGTGCAGGGCGTGGTGATTATTTTCGTCGCGTTCGTGCAGCGTGGGCGGCGCTAGCCGCGCGCTTCCAGGCGGCGCGAGCGCAGTGAAAAAAGCGCGGTGAACAAATCGCAGCAAAGCAGGCACAGTAAAGCAGGCGCGGTAAACCAACGGCAGGTCCGAAAAATCGGGGCGAGCGAACGCCTCATGATTGGAGACACACACCATGAAGCAAGTCATTCGAGCGATCGGCGCCGGCGTGCTGGCGTTGGGGATACTGGGCACGAGCGGCGCGGCGCACGCCGACGACAAGGTCACGCTGGGCGTCGCGATTCCGACGGCCGATCACGGCTTCACCGGCGGCATCGTCTGGTGGGCGAACAAGGCGAAGGCGGATCTCGAGAAGGCGCATCCCGATCTGAAAGTGATCGTGAAAACGGCCGCCAACGCGCCCGAGCAGGCGAACCAGTTGCAGGATCTCGTGACGGTCAACAAGATCAACGCGCTCGTGATCTTCCCGTACGAATCGGCGACGCTGACACAGCCGGTCGAGCAGGTGAAGAAGAAAGGCGTCTACGTGACGGTGGTCGATCGCGGCCTGACGAACACGAGCGCGCAGGACGCCTACGTGGCCGGCGACAACACCGCGTTCGGCAAGATTCCGGCCGAGTACCTGGCGAAGGCACTTGATGGCAAGGGCAACGTCGTCGCGCTGCGCGGCATTCCGACCACGCTCGACAACGAGCGCTGGACCGCCTTCACCGGCGTGATGAAAAACTATCCGGACATCAAGATCCTCGACGCGAAGTACGCGAACTGGAATCGCGACGACGCGTTCAAGGTGATGCAGGACTACCTGACGCGCTTCAAGCACATCGACGCCGTGTGGGCCGCCGACGACGACATGGCGGTCGGCGTGTTGAAGGCGATCGATCAGGCGAAGCGCAACGACATCAAGATCGTGTTCGGCGGCGCGGGCTCGAAGGGCATGGTGAAGAACGTGATGGACGGCGCGCCGATGATCAAGGCCGACGTGTCGTACTCGCCGAAATTCATCTACGACGCGATCAAGCTGACGGCCGAAGCGCGGCTGAAGGGCGACAAGCTGCCGGCCACCACGATCATTCCGTCGGTGCTGATCACGAAGGAAAACGCCCAGCAGTTCTATTTCCCCGACTCGCCGTTCTGAGCGGCGCGCCGAGCATCGTCTAGCACGCGCGGGCGCGGCCCGCGCGCAAAGTTCGAGGAACCGTACGATGAAAACCATCAAAGGGCCGGCGATTTTTCTCGCGCAGTTCATGGGCGACGACGTGCCGTTCGACAACCTCGCGCATCTCGCGGATTGGGCCGCGGGTCTCGGCTTCAAGGGCATCCAGGTGCCGTGCGACCCGCGCCTGATCGATCTCGACAAGGCGGCCGCGAGCGACGCGTATTGCGACGAACTGCGCGAGACCGTCGACAAATCGGGCGTCGCGATCACCGAACTATCGACCCATCTGCAAGGGCAACTGGTCGCCGTGCATCCGGCTTACGACACGCTGTTCGACGGCTTCGCCGCGCCGCAGGTGCGCGGCAATCCGGCGGCGCGCACCGAATGGGCGATCGCGCAGATGAAGCTCGCGGCGCAGGCGTCGCGTCGTTTGGGCTTGAGCACGCACGTGTCGTTTTCGGGCGCGCTCGCGTGGCCGTATCTGTACCCGTGGCCGCAGCGGCCGGCCGGTCTCGTCGAAGCCGCGTTCGAAGAGCTCGCGCGCCGCTGGACGCCGATTCTCGATGCGTTCGACGCGGCCGGCGTCGACGTCTGCTACGAACTGCATCCGGGCGAAGACCTGCACGACGGCGTGACGTTCGAGCGTTTTCTCGCAGCGGTCAAACAGCATCCGCGCGCGAACATCCTGTACGACCCGAGCCACTTCGTGCTGCAACAGCTCGACTATCTCGCGTTCATCGACATCTATCACGAGCGCATCAAGGCGTTTCATGTGAAGGACGCGGAGTTTCGTCCGACCGGCAAGCAGGGCGTGTACGGCGGCTATAGCGGCTGGGTCGAGCGCGCGGGGCGCTTTCGCTCGCTCGGCGATGGGCAGATCGACTTCGGCGCGATCTTCTCGAAGATGGCGCAGTTCGATTTTCCGGGCTGGGCCGTGCTCGAATGGGAATGCGCGTTGAAGCATCCGCACGACGGCGCGCGCGAAGGCGCCGAGTTCATCCGCCGGCACATCATCCGCGTGGCCGAGCATGCATTCGATGACTTCGCCGGCAGCGGTGTCGATACCGCGCAGCTAAAGAGCGTGCTGGGCATCTGACCGATGGGCGGTACCTGTCGGTGCAACGGACGACGCAAAAGAGGGGAGCGCAAGCGATGCAGCGAAGAAGGCTCAGGCTGGGCATGGTCGGCGGCGGGCAGGGCGCGTTCATCGGCGCGGTGCATCGGATCGCGGCGCGGCTCGACGATCGTTTCGAACTGGTGGCGGGCGCGTTGTCGTCCGATCCCGAGCGCGCGCGGGCGAGCGCGCTCGAAGCGGGCGTCGCGCGCAGCTACGCGGACTGGCGCGAGATGGCGCGCGCCGAGGCCGCGCGCGACGACGGCATCGACGCGGTCGCGATCGTCACGCCAAACCATCTGCATGCGCCGGTCGCGACGGCGTTTCTCGAAGCGCAGATCCACGTGATCTGCGACAAGCCGCTCGCGGTTTCGCTCGCTGAAGGCGAAGCGCTCGCGAAGCTTGCGCAGTCAAAAAAGCGGCTGTTTGCGTTGACGCATACCTATTCGGGCTACCCGCTGGTGCGGCATGCGCGCGAGCTGGTCGAACATGGCGAGCTGGGCGAGATACGCGTCGTGCAGGTCGAGTATGCGCAGGACTGGCTCGCCGAGCCGGTCGAAACCGGCGGCGCGAACAAGCAGGCGGGCTGGCGTACCGATCCGGCGCTGGCTGGTCCGGCCGGGTGCCTCGGCGATATCGGCACGCACGCGTATCAGCTGGCCGCTTTCGTGACGGGAATGACGCCGCGGGCGCTGTGCGCGGAGTTGCACACGTTCGTGCCGGGACGTCGTATCGACGATCACGTGCAGGCGATGCTGCGTTATGCGAACGGCGCGCGCGGCATGTTGTGGGCGAGCCAGGTGGCGAGCGGCGCGGAAAACGCGCTGCGCTTGCGCGTGTATGGCACGAAGGCGGGACTCGCGTTCGATCAGGAGGAGCCGAACGCGTTGTGGTTCACGCCGTTGGGCGGTGCTGCCGAGCGCTTGACACGCGCTCGTGTGAAAAGTCCGGTTGCCGCGCATGCGACGCGCGTGCCGGCCGGGCATCCGGAAGGCTATCTGGAAGCGTTCGCGCAGTTGTACAAGGATGCGGCATTGCAGATCGATGCGCTGAACGAAGGTCGCGCGCTGCCGCCGGAAAGCCTGTTGTTGACGACGGTCGATGATGGCGTCGACGGTTTGCGGTTTATCGAGGCGGTGCTGAAAAGCAGTGCGGCGGATGGACGGTGGGTGGAGATCGCAAGGGCGTGAAGCGTTGAACTGAAGCGCAAGGCCGGCGAAGCTGCCGAAGCGTCAACCGCCCTTGCTTTTCTTGATCTGCGCTTCGAATGCGATATCGAACTTGCTGGCCTTGCGCGGTTTCTGCGGGCCATAGGCATCGACGAACTTGACGAAGTCGTCGAGTGTCAGCGGGTCGGACACTTTCTTGTCGACCCCGCCCGATTTGTCGACCAGATAGAACAGGCCGCCGGACAGACTGATCGCGGCGAAGCGCGGGTTGCCGGTACGCGTTTTCAGGCGCTCGACGGCGTGAATGGCTCGGGTAGTGCGCATGATGGGGCCGCGGGTGCTGATTGGGTAGAGCGCTACTTTAGCAGTTCAACTCCCGATGCAACGCCCGATACTCCTGCGCCAGCTTATGCCCCGGATCGAGATGAATGACGGGTGTCGCCAGCTGATGCGATTCACGGATCTTCACCGACGATGACAAGCGCGACCCCAGCACCGGCAACCCTTCGCCGATCAGTTCGTCGACGAGCTTCTGCGGCAGGCTCGCGCGAGGCTGGAACTGGTTGATGACGATGCCTTCCACCTCCAGCGCGGCGTTGTGATCCTGCTGGATCTCCTTGACGTTTTCGAGCAGCGTATAGAGCGCGCGACGCGAAAAGTCGTCGCAGTCGAACGGAATCAGGCAACGCTCGACGGCGATCAGCGCCGAGCGCGTGTAGAAGTTCAGAGCGGGCGGCGTGTCGATGTAAATCGCGTCGTACATGTCGAGCTCGTTCAGCGCGTCGCGCAGCTTATAGATCTTGTAGCGCGATTCGAGCTTGCCGTGCAGCGTGTCGAGGTCGGGATGGGCGGGCATCACGTCGAGATTCTCGAAGCGCGTCGGATGGACGAACGAGGTGGCTTCCACAGGCCTGAAGCTGAAGCCGAGCGCTGTTTCGAAGAAGCCGGCGACGGTGGGGTTGACCTCGCTCGCCTGCGCGCCGAGCAGGTACTGGGTCGAATTCGCCTGGGCGTCGAGGTCGATCACCAGCGTGCGCAATCCTTCGCTCGCGCTGATGGCCGCCAGGTTGCAGACGATGGTCGATTTGCCGACGCCACCTTTCTGATTGAATACAACGCGCCGCATGATCTCCCCTTGAACGGAAGCGATTACAAAGCGCCCAGCATACCTGAGTCGGGTGACGGCAAAGATTTTGACGGGTCGCGAGGCTCCGATGCAAGATTACTGGCTCAGATAGACAAACTTGCCATTCTTGATGGTGCCCATCACGCTCGCCCGCTGATCGAGACCGACGTGATCTTTCGGGCTCGTATTGACGACGCCGTTCGGCACCACCAGTTCATGCGCGTGCTCGAGTTCGTCGCGCAACGCGACGCGAAACGCCGGCGTGCCCGGCTGGGCGATCTTCAACGCGCGCGCGACGGCGTCCTGCAGGCGCGGGTATACGCCGGCCGCGTCGCCCGCGAACTGCGTGACGCTGCCGGGACCGTACTTCGCCTCGTACGCGTCGACGAATGCGAGCGCCGCCTTCTTCGACGGATGATCGGCGGGCAGCGTGCGCGCGACGACGACCGGCTGCGTCGGGAACAGCGTGCCTTCCACGTCTTTGCCGCCGAGCCTGATGAACTCCGGCGTCGCAATGCCGTGCGTCTGATAGATCGGCCCCTTGTAGCCGCGCTCGATCAGCGTGCGCTGCGGCAGCACCGTCGGCGTGCCCGCGCCGGCGATCAGGATCGCGTCGGGTCTGGCGGCCATCAGCTTCAGGATCTGGCCGGTCACGCTGGCGTCGGTGCGGTTGTAGCGCTCGGTGGCGACGAGCTGGATATGGCGCAGCGCCGCGAACTTGCTGAACTCGTTGAGCCAGCTTTCGCCATAGCCATCCGCGAAGCCGATGAAGCCGACCGTCTTCACGTTGTGGTTCGACATGTAGCGCGTCATCACATCGGCCATCGCGCGATCGGTCTGCGCCATCTTGTAGGCCCAGATTTTTTTGCCTTCCTGCGGCTCGACGACGCTTGCCGAGCCGATCAGCGTGATCATCGGCGTCTGGCTCCCGGCGACCGGATCGAGCGCGGCCATCGCGGCGGGCGTGATGTTCGGGCCGACGATCACGTCGACGTGGTCTTCGTTGATCAGCTTGCGGATGTTGCGCACCGCGTTGCCGGGGTCGGACGCGTCGTCGAGGAAGATGTAGTCGGCTTTCTGGCCGGCGATCGTCTGCGGCCACATCAGCATCGCGTTCTTGCTCGTGATGCCGATGACGGCGGCCGGCCCCGTATTCGACAGATCGACGCCGACTTTCAGGTCGGCGTGCGCCGCGCTGGCGACGAGCAGCGCCGCGGCCGCGAGGCCGCGCAGGGTGTTGCGTACTTTATTGTTATGCAACTTCATCGGAAGGTCTCCGTAGCGAGAGAGCGGTATGGAAGCGGTTCAAAGTTCGTAGGTTTCGTGTTCGCCCTTCAGCGCCTGCTCGATCAGCTTGCGGTTCAGGCTCGGCGACAGCAGCTCGACGAGCGTGTACACGTAGCTGCGCAGATACGCCCCCTGTTTCAGTGCGACGCGCGTCACGTTGCTGCCGAACAGATGGCCGACCGGCATCGCGCGCAATTGGCGGTCGCGCTCGGCGTTGAACGCGATGTCGGCCATGATGCCGACGCCGAGACCCAGCTCGACATAAGTCTTGATCACGTCGGCGTCGATCGCCTCGAGCACGATGTCCGGATGCAGACCGCGCAGGCGGAACGCCTCGTTGATCTTGGTGCGGCCGGCGAACGCGTTGTCGTAGGTGATCAGCGGGTACTGGGTCAGGTCGTCGATTGACAGCAGCTTGCGCTCGAGCAGCGGATGGTCCGGCTGCATCACCGCGACGTGGTGCCACTGGAAGCAGGGCAGCGACACCAGATCCTTGTAGTTCGAGATCGCCTCGGTTGCGATCGCGAGGTCGGCCTGGTCGTGCAGCACCATTTCGGCGACCTGGGTCGGGCTGCCTTGCAGAATTGAAAGGTGGACCTTCGGAAAGCGCTTCTTGAACTCGGCGATCGCCGCGGGCAGCGAGTAGCGCGCCTGCGTGTGGGTCGCGGCGATCGTCAGGTTGCCCTGATCCTGCGCCGCGAAGTCCTTGCCGACCCGCTTCAGGCTTTCCACTTCCTGCAGGATTTTTTCGACCGACTCCAATATGATGCGGCCCGGCTCCGTGAGTGAGCGCACGCGCTTGCCGTGGCGGGTGAAGATTTCGACGCCGAGTTCGTCCTCCAGCTCGATGATCGCCTTCGAGACGCCCGGCTGGCTCGTATACAGCGCCTTGGCGGCTTCGGTGAGGTTGAAGTTCTGCCGCACAGCCTCGCGAACGAAGCGGAATTGGTGCAGATTCATATATAACCTCGCCGCATATAAAAAGAATTTTTTAGTCGTTTGAAATATAAGGCGAGTTTATTACGATCTGTCCATCTTTTTCAATATGGATATCTGTATTTGTTATAAGCAAATGAGCTATGGGTCTAAACGCTTGCTTGCGACAGCTGACAAACACGGATATTCAAGCCGCGGCGGTACCGGACCGCCGTGTGTCAAGCAAGTTTCGAAAAATTGGGGTCCCCGAATGTACCAATACGATCAGTACGACCAGACCATCGTCGATGAACGGGTCGCGCAGTACGCCGATCAGGTTCGCCGCCGCTTGTCGGGCGAATTGAGCGAAGAGGAATTCCGTCCGCTGCGTCTGCAGAACGGCCTGTACTATCAGCGCCACGCGTACATGCACCGCATCGCGATTCCGTACGGCAACTTGCGCAGCGACCAGATGCGCGTGCTCGCGCAGATCGCGCGTGAACACGACCGCGGCTACGGCCATTTCTCGACGCGTTCGAACATCCAGTACAACTGGATCAAGCTCGAAGAAACGCCGGAGATTCTGCGCAAGCTCGCGTCGGTGCAGATGCACGGCATTCAGACCTCGGGCAACTGCATTCGCAACATCACCGCGGATCAATTCGCCGGCGTTGCGCCCGACGAAGTGGTCGATCCGCGTCCGTGGGCCGAAATCCTGCGTCAATGGTCGACGTTCCACCCCGAATTCGCGTGGCTGCCGCGCAAGTTCAAGATCGCCGTGTCGGGTTCGAAGGAAGACCGCGCGGCTGTGCAGATCCACGACATGGGCGTGTATCTGCGCAGGAACGAACAGGGCGAACTGGTGGCCGACATCCTCGCGGGTGGCGGTCTGGGCCGCACGCCGATCGTCGGCGCGGTGATCCGCCGCGATCTGCCGTGGCAGCACCTGCTGACCTATAGCGAAGCCGTGTTGCGTGTGTACAACCGCTACGGCCGCCGCGACAACATGTACAAGGCGCGTATCAAGATTCTGGTGAAGGCGCTGTCGCCGGAGAAGTTCGCCGCGCAGGTCGAAGAAGAGTGGCAGCACCTGAAGGACGGCCCGTCGACGCTCACGCAGGCCGAAGTCGATCGCGTGACGCAATACTTCGCGCCGCCCGCTTACGACAAACTGCCGGACACCGACACGTCGTTCGAAAAACATCTGCTCGAAAACCGTGCGTTCGCGCGCTGGGTCGAGCGTAACGTGCGTCCGCACAAGGTGGCGGGCTACGCGTCGGTCACGCTGTCGCTGAAGCCGACCACGGTCGCGCCGGGCGACGCGACCGATGTGCAGATGGAAGCGGTCGCCGACTGGGCCGACGAGTACTCGTTCGGCAAGGTTCGCGTGTCGCACGAACAGAACCTGATCCTCGCCGACGTCAAGAAGCGCGACCTGTTCGCGCTGTGGGAAAAGGCCAAGGCGCAGGGTTTCGCGACGCCGAACATCGGCCTGTTGACCGACATCATCTCGTGCCCGGGCGGTGACTTCTGCTCGCTCGCGAATGCGAAGTCGATTCCGATCGCGCTCGCGATCCAGGAACGCTTCAACGACCTCGACTACGTGTACGACCTCGGCGACGTGTCGCTGAACATCTCGGGCTGCATCAACGCGTGCGGTCACCATCACGTCGGCAACATCGGCATTCTGGGCGTCGACAAGGACGGCTCCGAGTGGTACCAGGTGACGCTCGGCGGCGAGCAGGGCACGGGAGCGACCGGCGCTCACCTTGGCCGTGTGATCGGCCCGTCGTTCTCGGCCGAGGAAATGCCCGACGTGATGACGAAGGTGATCGATACGTTCGTGGAAAACCGCCACGAAGGCGAACGTTTCATCGATACGTACACCCGCATCGGCATCGCGCCGTTCAAGGAGCGCGTGTACGCCGCGCGTCAACCGGCTCACGCGTAACCGCGAAAAGGATACTGAACAGATGGCTTCTATCATCAAGAACCGCGCGATCGTCAACGACGACTGGAGCGTCGTGCGTCCCGCGGAAGATGGCGCTTTGCCCGCGGTGAGCGAACTGCCGGCCGGCAAGGTGATCGTGCCGCTGGCGCTGTGGCAGGCCGAGCGCGACGCGCTCGTCGCCGCGCGTCAAGCCGCCGACATCGGCGTGTGGCTCGCGCCGGATAACGAACCGGCGGACATCGTCAGCGACTTCGACAAGCTCGCGCTGATCGCCGTGGACTTCCCGGTGTTCCGCGACGGCCGCGGCTACAGCATCGGCCGTTTGCTGCGCGAGCGCTATGGCTACACCGGCGAACTGCGCGCGATCGGCGACGTGCTGCGCGACCAGATCACCTTCATGTTCCGCTGCGGCTTCGACGCGTATGCACTGCGCGCCGACAAGGACATCAACGACGCGTTGAAAGCGTTCGACGACTTCAGCGTGCAGTACCAGGGCGCCGTGGACACGTCGCCGCTATTCCGCCGCCGTGCGACGCAGACTGGCGCCGCCAAGGTGCCGGCATGAGCGCCGCCCAATCGTTGAGCCCGGAGTTCGCAGCGAAGGTCGAGCGTCTCGACGCGCTGCTCGACTCGATCGCTGCGCGTCACGCGAACGTCAAGCTCGCGAGCAGCCTCGCGGCCGAAGACATGCTGCTCACGCACGCGATCCTGTCGCGCGGCGTGCAGATCGGCGTCTTCTCGCTGAACACGGGGCGTCTGCATGCGGAAACGCTGGGCATGCTGGATCGCGTGAAAGAGCGCTACGGCTACGACATCGAGCAGTTCCATCCGCAGGCGGCCGCGGTCGAGCAATATGTGAGCGAGCACGGCCTGAACGCATTCTATGAAAGCGTCGAGCTGCGCAAGCGCTGCTGCGAGATCCGCAAGGTCGAACCGCTCAATCGCGCGCTCGCCGACGTCAGCGCCTGGGTGACCGGGCAGCGTCGCGAGCAGTCGGTCACGCGTACCGAGCTGCACGAGGAAGAGCACGACGGCGCGCGCAACATCGCCAAGTTCAATCCGCTCGCGGACTGGACCGAAGCCGAAGTCTGGGATTATCTTAAAGCGTTCGATGTGCCGGTCAATCCGCTGCATGCGCGCGGTTATCCGAGTATCGGCTGCGAGCCTTGTACGCGCGCGATCCGCCCAGGCGAAGACAGCCGGGCGGGGCGCTGGTGGTGGGAGTCGCGCGATACGAAGGAATGCGGCTTGCATATCACGGCGATTACTCCGATTGCGGTCGAGCGCAACGAAAACGCGTCGGCCTGAGCGCCGCGTACCGAGCTTGCGGCGCACTACCGCCGAAACCGATCTGAATACTTTCGCCCGTGCGAGAAGCGCTTGCCGGGCGAACCAACGAAGGACCCGCTATGAGCACCACGCTCGATTCCACTGTCAACGCTCCGCTTGCCAACACGGTCAACCGGATGGATCACCTCGATTGGCTCGAGGCCGAGTCGATTCACATCCTGCGCGAACTGGTCGCCGAATGCAGCAAGCCGGCGCTGCTGTTTTCGGGCGGCAAGGATTCCGTCGTGGTGCTCGCGCTCGCACTGAAGGCGTTCGGCCTCGGTGCGAACCGCAAGACGCAGCTACCGTTCCCGCTCGTGCATATCGACACGGGCCACAATTACGACGAAGTGATCGACTTCCGCGATCGTCGCGCGCAACAGATCGGCGCGGAACTGGTGGTCGGCCACGTTGAAGATTCGATCAAGCGCGGCACCGTGCGTCTGCGTCGCGAAACGGATTCGCGCAATGCCGCGCAAGCGGTCACGCTGCTCGAGACGATCGAGCAATACGGCTACACGGCGATGATCGGCGGCGCGCGCCGAGACGAAGAAAAGGCCCGCGCGAAAGAGCGTATCTTCTCGTTCCGCGACGAATTCGGCCAGTGGGACCCGAAGGCCCAGCGCCCGGAACTGTGGAGCCTCTACAACGCTCGTCTGCACAAGGGCGAACACATGCGCGTATTCCCGATCTCGAACTGGACTGAGCTAGACGTGTGGCAGTACATCGCGCGTGAACAGCTCGAACTGCCGTCGATCTACTACGCGCACCAGCGCGAGATCGTGCGCCGCAACGGCCTGCTCGTGCCGGTCACGCCGCTCACGCCGATGCGCGAAGGCGAGACGAGCGAACAGACGCTCGTGCGCTTCCGCACGGTCGGCGACATCAGCTGCACGTGCCCGGTCGAAAGCGACGCGGACGACATCGAGAAAATCATCGCCGAAACGGCCGTCACTGAAATCACGGAACGCGGCGCGACGCGGATGGACGATCAGGTGTCGGAAGCGGCGATGGAGCAGCGCAAAAAGCAGGGTTATTTCTAAGCACGACAGAGGGACAAGGAAAATCATGAGCAGTATTCATCAACCAGAAGACCTCGGCGTGCTGCGTTTCATCACCGCGGGCAGCGTCGACGACGGCAAGAGCACGCTGATCGGCCGCCTGTTGTACGACAGCAAGGCCGTATTGAGCGACCAGCTGTCGGCGCTGTCGCGCGCGAAAAACAAGCGCACGGTCGGCGACGAAATCGATCTGTCGCTGCTGACAGACGGCCTCGAAGCCGAGCGCGAGCAGGGCATCACGATCGACGTCGCGTACCGCTACTTCGCGACCGCGAAGCGCAAGTTCATCATCGCCGATACGCCGGGCCACGAGCAGTACACGCGCAACATGGTGACGGGTGCGTCGACCGCGCATGCCGCGATCATCCTCGTCGACGCGACGCGCGTGACGTTCGAAAACGGCGTCGCGCAACTGCTGCCTCAAACCAAGCGTCATAGCGCGATCGTCAAGCTGCTCGGTCTGCAGCACGCGATCGTCGCGATCAACAAGATGGACCTCGTCGACTACAGCGAAGCACGCTTCAACGAGATCCGCGACGCGTACGTCGAGCTCGCGCGTCACCTCGGTCTGCAGGATGTGCGCTTTGTGCCGGTGTCGGCGCTGAAGGGCGACAACATCGTCACGGCGAGCGAGCGCATGCCGTGGTACGCAGGCGAGCCGCTGCTCGACGTGCTCGAAGCGCTGCCGGTCGAAACCGCGAGCGGCGAGGCGCTGCGCTTCCCGGTGCAGTGGGTTGCGCGTCAGGACGGCAGTCAGGCCGACGATTTCCGCGGCTACATGGGCCGTGTTGAATCGGGTGAAGTGAAGCTCGGCGACACGATCGTCGTGCTGCCCGCCAATCGCGAGGCGACCGTCGCCGAGATCATCGCGCCGGTGGTTGGCGGCACCGCCCAGGTGGACCGCGCGTTCGCCGGTCAGACGGTGACGATCCGTCTTGCGGAAGATGTCGACGTGTCGCGCGGCGACACCTTCGTGCTGCGCGAAGCGGCACCGGAACCGGCGAAGAAGCTCGAAGCGGACCTGTGCTGGTTCGACGACACGCCGCTGTCGACGCAGCGAAAGTATCTGCTGAAGCAGACCACCAGTACGGTGTTTGCGAAGATCGGCGCGATCAAGGAAGTGCTCGACGTGCATACGCTGTCGCAGGCGACCGATCGCAACGAACTGGCGATGAACGACATCGGTCGTGTCGCGTTGACGCTGCAGAAGCCGCTCGTGTGCGACGCGTACGACTCGCATCAGGGTACCGGTGCGTTCGTGCTGATCGACGAGGCGACGAACCACACGGTCGCGGCCGGCATGATCCGGGCGTTTTCCGCCTGAGCACGACATAAGCAAGGCAAGGGCGACGCAGGCGGCGCAACGCGCGGCCGCGTACGCTCCAATGAACAGGTTGATGCCAATGGGTAAGGTTTATCTGATCGGCGCGGGACCCGGTGCCGCGGACCTGATTACGGTACGCGGCGCGCGGCTGCTCGGCGCCGCCGACGTCGTGCTGCACGACGCGCTGGTCGAGCCGGCGATGCTCGACTACGCGCCCACGCGCGCGAAGCGCATTGCGGTCGGCAAGCGCTGCGGCCAGCTATCGACGGCCCAGCAGTTCATCAACAAGCAGATCGTCGATGCGGCTTTGGAGCACGACGTGGTCGTGCGTTTGAAAGGCGGCGATCCGATGCTGTTCGGCCGCGCCGACGAAGAGATGCGCGCGCTCGAAGCCGCGGGCATCGAGTATGAGGTCGTGCCGGGCATCACCGCCGCGCTGGCGAGCGCGGCAACGCTGAAGCGTTCGCTGACGCTGCGCGGCGTGTCGCGCAGCGTCGCGCTGGCGACGTTTAGCCGCGCGCCTGGTTCCGATGAGATCCGCGAGCAGGTCAACGCCGATTCGCTAGTGTTCTACATGGGGCGCGACAGCGGCGTCGAAATCGCGCAGCAACTGATCGACGCCGGCAAGCCCGCGACGACGCCCGTGGCGATCGTCGAGGCGTGCAGCACGCCGCGCGAACGCATGCTGACGTTGACGCTGGAAGATCTTGCGGCCGGCGAAGCGCAGCGCTGGGTCGATGCGTCGCAGCCGAGTCTGTTGATGATCGGCGAGGCGTTCGCAGAGCGGCAGATCGACGCGAAGTGCCCGTCGAGTGGGATGCTGGTCGCGGCCTGAATTTTCCCGGCAGGGCCGGCCTGGCAGCGGCGAATGAGCCAAGCAGAACGAAAAAATCAGACCTGCCGCAAGCAATACTGCGCGAGCGCATCCAGCACCGAATCATCCTCACCGACCGCCACCGCGCAGCGAATCTCGACACCGGGGTGCGCGGCGCGGCATTGATCGACGATCGCGGGCAAGTCCTCGCGGACATGTCCGCCTTGCCCGAAGAACACCGGCACCACGGTGATCGCATCGCAGCCTTGCGTGGCGAGTTGCGCGACGGCCGTCGGCAGATCGGGCTCCATCAGTTCGAGAAAGGCGAGCATAACCGCCTGAGCTTCGCCCGTCGCCGCGCGCGCGGCGCGCAGCTTGTCGGCGAGCCGCTCGAACGGCTCGCGCCAGCGCGCATCGCGCGCGCCGTGACCAAACAGAATCAGTCCGTGCATAGCCATCACGTCAGCTCCTGACGATGCCCCTCAACGCACTGGCGTTAGTGCCGGTCGACCCACTTCAACCCGACGAGTCCCAGCACCAGGTAGACGAGCCCCGGCGTCGCGGCGGTCAACGGCGCGGGCCACGTGTTGAGCGTGCCGATGTGCGAGAACAGCGTGTTGAACAGCTGGAAGCTCATACCGAGCATGATGCCGCCGAACACCTTCATGCCGACCACGCCCGCACGCGTATGCAGATATGCGAACGGCAGCGACAGCACCAGCATCACGAACACCGCGAACGGATACAGCACCTTGCGCCACAGCGCGATTTCATAGCGCTGCGTGTCCTGATGATTTTCGGTCAGATGCTGGATATAGCGGAACAGATTGAACATCGACATCCGGTCCGGCGACACCAGCAGCACCGACAGGATCTGCGGTGTCAGTTCCGAGCGCAGCGAATACTCGGGCAGCGTGACCTGATTCGCGCGATAGACCGGATTAAGCACATCGGCCGGCGTGCCGGGAGCCGGGGCCACGTCGAGCAGTTGCGTGTCGGTCACGCCGGTCAGCAGCCAGTGGCCCGGCGGCTGATAATGGCCGCTTTGCGCGATGCGAATGTTCGACAGACGGAACTTCGAATCGAACTCGTAGATGCGCACGTTGCTGATCGTCGCGTCGGGCTTCAGCTCGCCGACGTTGACGAAGCGCGTGACCTGCTCGCCGTCGGCGCGCTCGGTCAGCGTGTCCTTGACCCAAACGCCCGACTGGAAGTTGCTCGACACCGACGAGCCGAGCGCCTCGAGCCGTACCCGCTCGGACAGCTGATCCGTGTACGGGCCGACTACTTCGCCGATCAGATAGGTGAGGATGACGAGCGGAATGCCGATCTTCAGCAGCGAGCGCAGCGCCCGGTTGGTGGCGAGGCCCGACACGCGAAAGATCGTGTATTCGGAGTTCGCCGCCATCTGCGCGAACACGTAAATCGCGCTGATCAGCGCCGCGACCGGAATGATTTCGTAGAAACGCGACGGCGTTTGCAGAGCGACGCGCAGCACCGCGTACTGAAACTTGTAGTTGCCGTGACCGACCGAGTTCAGTTCATTGATCAGGTCGAAGAAAAAGAACAGACCTGAAAAGGCAAACAGAATGAACACGAACGTGAGATAGATCTGACGCGCGAAATACCTTTCATAAATGCGCATCGCTCAGGCTCCCTGCGAACGGCTGAACATGGCGCGCGTGAACAGCGGCCGGTTGCGCACGCGCAGCCAGAAGATGAACGCGACGATCCCAAGCACGATCACGTGCAGGATCACGAGTCCGACGCCGAACGACATCTTGCCCTGCTCGATCCATGCCTGCACGACGTTCAGCAGATTCGAATAGGTGAGGTAGATCAATACGGCCATCACGAGGTTGATGGTGCGGCTGCGCCGCGGGTTCTGGTGCGCGAGCGGAATCGCGAGCAGCATCAGGTTGATTGCGATCAACGGAAGACCCGCGCGCCACGCGAATTCGGCGAGGTTCTCTTTAGTGGGATTGCGCAGCAGCGTGAGCGTCGGCAAGCCGGTGGTGGTCGGCGTATTGACGACCGGCTGGCTCTGGATCTTCACGCCGTAGCGCTCGAACTCCATGATGCGGAAATCGGGGTGGCCCGGCTCGCCGTCGTAGCGGCGGCCGTTTTCCAGCACGACGAAACGGTCACCATTCTTGTGCGTCTCGATGTGGCCGTTCTTCGACACGACGACGTTGACCTTGCCGCCCTCGGTGCTCGTCACGAACACGTTCTCGACGTGCCCCTGGTCGGGCGACATCTTCTCGATGAAGAACACGCGGTGGGTGGTCGGCGATTCGCGGAACTGCCCCGGCGCGAGCAGCGAGACTTCGTCGCGCTGCTGGAAGCGCGCGCGGATCAGCTTGCTCTGCTGGTTCGACCAAGGCCAGCCAACGAACACGAAGAACATGATCAGGATGATGATCGGCGTGGCGAAAATGCCGATCGGCTTGATGAATTGCGCGAGACTGACGCCCGAGGACAGCCACACGACCATCTCGGAGTCCTTGTACCAGCGCGTGAGCACGAACAGGATCGACACGAACAGCGTCGCGACGAGCATGATGGCCAGATAGCCGATCACGGTGAGGCCGATCAGGACCAGCACGTCGCGCGGGTCGATCTCGCCCGAGGCCGCGAAGCCGACGATGCGGATCATCATCGTCGTCAGCACTAGCGTGAGGAGAACCATGAACACGGCGCCAGCCGTGTACGCGAGCTCGCGCTGGAGGGAGCGTTCAAAGATCATTATTGATGACGAGAGGGGGCGCTCACGGCGACGCGCGGGTTCGTTCCCGTCACGCCTCCGGTGCAGCCGCCGCGGGAAAAATAGCGGATAATTGCGGCTTTCATCCTAAGCCCAGATTTTATCCGAGGACAAGCGCGATGGACTTTAGCATAAAAGCCTGTGATTGGACCAAAGGCTCGACGAACGGTTTCCTGACCGGCAAATCCGATTGCATCGTGATCGGCGTGTTCGAGTCGCAAACGCTGTCGGGCGCCGCGCTGGAGATCGACGCGGCCACCAAGGGCCTGCTCACGCGCATCATCAAGGCGGGCGACATGGACGGCAAGGCGGGCACCACGCTGTTCCTGCACGAAGTGTCGGGTATCGGCGCGTCGCGCGTGCTGCTCGTCGGTCTCGGCAAACAGGACGCTTTCAGCCAGAAAGCTTACGGCGAGGCGGTCCGCGCCGCGTGGCGCGCGCTGCTCGGCACGAAGATCGTGCAGGTCACGTTCACGCTCGCGCAACTGCCGGTGCTCGAGCGCACCTCCGACTGGTGCGTGCGCGCCGCGATCCTCGCGCTGCGCGAGCTGACCTACCGCTTCACGCAGATGAAGAGTAAGGCGGACAACGCGCCACGCGCGTTGAAGCGCGTCGTGTTCAGCATCAACACCGGCGACGAGAAAGCCGCCAAGCTCGCCGCGAAGCAGGGCGCCGCGCTCGCCAACGGCATGGACCTGACGCGCGACCTCGGCAATCTGCCGAGCAACGTCTGCACGCCGACCCATCTGGCGAACACCGCGAAGAAGCTCGCGAAAGACTGGAAGCTGAAAGTCGAGGTACTCGGCGAGAAGCAGTGCGAAGCGCTGAAGATGGGCTCGTTCCTGTCGGTCACCGCGGGCGCGGTCGAGCCGGCGCAGTTCATCGTGCTGCAGTACCAGGGCGGCGCCGCGAAGGCCGCGCCGGTCGTGCTGGTCGGCAAGGGCGTTACGTTCGACACGGGCGGCATCTCGCTGAAGCCGGGCGAGGGCATGGACGAGATGAAGTACGACATGTGCGGCGCGGGCTCGGTGCTCGGCACGCTGCGCGCGGTCGCCGAGATGGGCCTGAAGATCAACGTGGTCGGCATCATCCCGGCCGTCGAGAACATGCCGTCGGGCACGGCCACCAAGCCGGGCGACATCGTCACGAGCATGAAGGGCATCACGATCGAGGTGCTGAACACCGACGCCGAGGGCCGCCTGATTCTGTGCGACGCGCTCACCTACGCGGAGCGCTTCAAGCCGGCCGCGGTCATCGACATCGCGACGCTGACGGGCGCCTGCATCATCGCGCTCGGCCATCACAACAGCGGCCTGTTCTCGAAGAACGACGCGCTCGCGGGCGAGCTGCTCGACGCGTCGCGTGAAGCGGCCGACCCGGCATGGCGTCTGCCGCTCGACGACGAGTACCAGGAGCAGCTGAAGTCGAACTTCGCGGACGTCGCGAATATCGGGGGGCGTCCGGCGGGCAGCGTGACGGCCGCGTGCTTCCTGTCGCGTTTCACGGATTCGTACCCGTGGGCGCATCTGGACATCGCGGGCACCGCGTGGAAGAGCGGCACCGCGAAGGGCGCGACGGGCCGTCCGGTGCCGCTGCTCGCGCAGTTCCTGATCGACCGCGCCGGCCAATGACGCGCTGCGGTAAGCGCGCGCACGGCGCGCGGCAAGCGGGGCGGAGCGGCCGATGACGAGAATCGACTTTCACTCGAACGTCGGCGATTCGCTGCTGTACGCCTGCCGCCTCGCGCGCAAGGCATATCTGGCGGGCCAGCCGCTCGTCGTGCTGGCCGAGTCCGCGCGTCTGCTCGCCTTCGACGAAATGCTGTGGACCTTCTCGCCGCTCGACTTCGTGCCGCACTGTATGGCAGCCACGCCGCTTGCCGCCGACACGCCCGTCGTGCTGGCCACGAATCTCGACGACGTGCCGCATCATCAGGTGCTGCTCAATCTGGGCGCAACGGTGCCGGCGCAGTTCGCGCGCTTCGAAAGATTGCTCGAAGTGGTCGGTAACGCACATGAAGAACTCGCCGCGGGCCGCGAGCGCTATCGCTTCTATCGCGATCGCGGCTATGCTTTGAATAACTACAAGCAGGGCGGCTAGTTCGTTGCGCTGCGCGTCATTGCCGCGAGGAACGCGGCATGCGGACCGCCTGCCCTGTCTTCGACTCACGGAGAGCGCACGTGTCCGATCCCCAC
This sequence comes from Paraburkholderia podalyriae, assembly GCF_014397785.1. GTDB lineage: Bacteria > Pseudomonadota > Gammaproteobacteria > Burkholderiales > Burkholderiaceae > Paraburkholderia > Paraburkholderia podalyriae. Next base: position 96,451 of record NZ_VZQQ01000022.1, on the reverse strand, counting down.
GACAATTCGATTCCGGTCCTGAACGAGGTCCTCGTGCCGGGCCGCGCGCGCGAGACGCACGAGGCGTCGGCCGATGCCGCCGCGCCCGCGCCCCAGCCCGGCGCCGAACCCGCAACCCCACCCGCCGCGCAACCGGCGGCGGCGCGCGAACCTGCTTCCCGCACGGAACCCGCGTTCGTGCCGACGCCCGCGCACCAAGCCGACCCGACGCTGGCGCCCGAGCCGCTACTCGCGCCCCAACCGGTGCCCACGCCCGAGCAACTGAGTTCGCCGGAGCCCGTGCTCGTGCCGGAGCCGATGCCGACGCGAGAAGCCGCGCATGCGGCGGAGCATGAGCCTCTCGCGCAGACCGAGCTTCATCAGCCGCGCGTGGCCGATCACACGCACCCGAAGAAGCACGCACGGCCGCATCACGGCGTTCATGTGCGACATGGGCATGATGACTTGCAAGAGGACGTGGAGGTGTCGCCCGGCGTGTTCGATCGAACCGAGCCCTTCATACCGCTCGAAGCCGGCGCGACCGTGCCGCCGGATATCGGCCATGACGGCGCGAACGGAGCCGCGCCCGCGCAGCCCACATTCGATGCCGACGCGATCGCCGCACGTTTGCACGGACGCTTCCAGGGTTTTCTGACGGGCGAGGGGCGCGGCATCATCGAGGCGCGCTGCCGCGATGCGGTGCAGCAGCACACAAGCCTGCTCGTGAGTCAGATCACGCGTGAGGTCGCGCAGTCGCTCGAAGTCGCGATGACCGATTGGGTACGCGAAGCGGTGGAAGAAGAAATTGCGCGGCGCTCGAATTGATGCCGCGCTGACGGCAGACGTCCGTTATTTGAGCGTCAGCACCCAGGCCGCCAGTGTGGCCGCCTGATCGGGCGTCAGTTGCGTGTTCGCGGGCATCGGCACGGTTCCCCATACGCCGGTGCCGCCATCGAGGATCTTGTGCTTCAGATAGGTGGCGGCGTCGTTGCGTCCCGCATAGCGGGCTGCAACGTCGTGCAGCGCCGGTCCCATGAACGGGCGCGTGACCGAGTGGCAGCTCATGCAGTTCTTCTGCTGTGCGAGCGCGAGGCCGGCCGCTTCGGCACGGGCTGCGGGACTGGCGGCGCTCAATGCGGCGGCGAGCGCAACAGCGGCTGCTACGGCCGCGTACGACATCGATTTCATTATGGTCTCCGCCAGTGCAGATGCCCGGCTCGTGGTGCACGCATTATAAGAGCAAAGGGGCGCACGGCTTTTCGTGCGCCCCTTCGCGTTTTTTGCATAGCGCGGCCGGCGGGTTCATCGGTCGAGCCGGCCACGCCCGCCGCGGTGATCAGCCCGTCACCGCCCCCCGGTTCGCCGGCTGCGCAAGCGCGAAATACTTCGCCATCACGCCGCGTGTGTAGCGCGGCCTCGGCGCCTGCCATGCGGCGCGGCGGCGCTGCAGTTCGGCGTCGTCGATGTTCAATTGCAGCAGCAGCCTGTGCGCGTCGATCGTGATCGAATCGCCTTCCTGCACGAGCGCGATCGTGCCGCCGACGAACGCTTCCGGTGCGACGTGCCCGACCACCATGCCCCACGTGCCGCCCGAGAAGCGGCCGTCGGTGATGAGCCCGACCGACTCGCCGAGCCCCTTGCCGATGATCGCCGAGGTCGGCGCAAGCATTTCCGGCATACCGGGGCCGCCCTTCGGGCCAAGATAGCGCAGCACGACGACGTCGCCGGCGACGATCCTGTCGGCGAGGATTGCCTCGAGCGCGCTTTGCTCGTCGTCGAACACGCGCGCGGGACCCGTGATGACCGGGTTCTTCAGCCCCGTAATCTTGGCGACCGCGCCGTCTTCGGCGAGATTGCCTTTCAGGATCGCGAGGTGCCCTTCGGCGTACAGTGCCTTATCGATCGGGAAGATCACCTGCTGATCGCTGCGCGGTTTGGCTGGCACGTCCTTCAGTTCCTCGGCGATCGTTTTGCCGGTGATCGTCATGCAATCGCCGTGCAGAAGTCCGGCGTCGAGCAGGATCTTCAGCACCTGCGGGATGCCGCCCGCCTTGTGCAGATCGGTGGCGACATACTGGCCCGACGGTTTCAGGTTGCAGATCACCGGCACTTTCTTGCGTATGCGCTCGAAGTCCTCGATCGTCCATTCGACCTCGGCCGCGTGCGCGATCGCCAGATAGTGCAGCACCGCGTTGGTCGAGCCGCCGGTCGCCATGATCAACGCGACCGCGTTTTCGATCGACCGCTTCGTGATGATGTCGCGCGGCTTCAGATCCTGCTTGACCGCTTCGACGAGCACGCGCGCCGATTCGGCGGCCGAGTCGACCTTCTCCTGATCGGGGTTCGCCATCGTCGACGAATACAGCAGCGACATGCCGAGCGCCTCGAACGACGAGCTCATCGTATTGGCCGTGTACATGCCGCCGCACGAACCGGTCGACGGACACGCGTTCTTCTCGATGCCCTCGAAATCTTCCTGCGACATGCGGCCCGCCGTGAATTCGCCGACCGCCTCGAACGACGACACGATCGTCAGATCGGTGCCTTTCCAGTTACCCGGTCGGATCGTGCCGCCGTACACGTAGATCCCCGGCACGTTCATGCGCGCGAGGCCGATCATGCCGCCCGGCATGTTCTTGTCGCAGCCGCCGATCACGACCACGCCGTCCATCCATTGCCCCTGCACGCAGGTCTCGATGCAGTCGGCGATCACCTCGCGCGATACGAGCGAGTACTTCATGCCCTCGGTGCCCATCGACATGCCGTCCGAGATCGTCGGTGTGCCGAAGGTCTGCGGGTTCGCGTCGGCGTGCCTGATCGCGGTGACGGCCGCGTCGGCGAGAGGCTGCAGGCCGGCGTTGCACGGCGTGATCGTCGAGTGGCCGTTGGCGACGCCGATCATCGGTTTGTCGAAATCCTCCTTCTGGTAGCCGAGCGCGTAGTACATCGAGCGATTCGGTGAACGCGCGATGCCTTGCGTGATGTTCTTCGAACGACGGTTGTAGGCCATGGGAAGCTCCATGTCTGGCTGTTCTGATGAATGCGCGCGGTGGCGTTCGCGCGCGCACCCGTTCAGTGTAGTTCCGCCGGACCGTGCGAACCGGCGGTTTTGCGTGACACGCGTCGTGTGTATTATTCGCGGTTGTTCAGGTCGTAAAATATATTAATCATGCTGCCGACGATTCCCGACCTGCGCCAGTTGCGCTATTTCGTCACCGTCGCCGAGGAAAAACACTTCGGGCGCGCCGCCGCGCGTCTGTCGATGACGCAGCCGCCGCTGTCGCAGGCGATCCGCGCGCTCGAGGAGACGCTCGGCGTCGAGCTGTTCGCGCGCACCAAGCGCTCGGTCGAGTTGACGGCGGTCGGCGCCGATCTGCTGCCGGAGGTGCAGCGGCTGTTAGCGGCCGCGGAAGGGCTGAGGCCGCTCGCGCAGAGCCTCGCGCGTGGCGAGGCGGGTGTGCTGTCGCTCGCGTTCGTCTCGACCGCCGATTACGGCCTGCTGCCGCTGCTGCTGCGCGATTTCGGCGCGCGGCATCCGCGCGTGCGGCTCGAACTGACCGAGGCGACCAGCGACGTGCAGGTCGAGGAACTGGTGGCCGGGCGTATCGACGCCGGTCTGGTGATCGCGCCGCTGCCGTCCCGGCATGCGGCGCGGCTGTCGTGGCTGCCGATCGCGTGCGAGCCGCTCGTGATCGCGATGTCGACGGAGATGGCGCAGCGGGTGCCGGGCGGCATGAACGCCAACGGCAACGCCAATGAAGACGCCGCCGCCGAATGGCTCGACACGCCCGTCAGTCTGCGCGATCTCGCCGACGCGCCGCTCGTGATCTTCCCAAGGCGTCTCGCGCCAGGCTTTTATGACATCATTATGGATTGCTACGGCGTCGCGGGCCTCGCGCCGCGGATCGGCCAGGAGGCGATCCAGATGCAGACCATCGTGAGTCTCGTGTCGGCCGGCATGGGCGTCGCACTGGTGCCGCAATCGTTGCGTAACCTGCGCCGCACCGGCGTCGTATACCGGCCGCTGTCCGAGTCGGTGCCCGCGATCGAGACGGGCCTCGTCTGGCGCACCGACGAGGTCAGTCCGGTGCTGGCGGGCTTCATCGATATCGTGCGCACGCATGCGGCGAACGTGGCGTCGCGCGTGTGATCCGCTGTAAAAACTGCTTCCGAACCTGAACTGCCCATAACTACACGATGCTCATTCACCCCAATTTCGACCCTGTCGCCATTCATCTGGGGCCGCTCGCCGTGCGCTGGTACGGCTTGATGTACCTCGTCGCGTTCGTCGCGGCGATCGTCGTCGCCCGGCTGCGTCTGCGTCTGCCGTACGTCGCCGCGCAAGGCTGGAGCGCGAAGGATATCGACGACATGCTGTTCTTCGGCGTGTTGGGCACGATCCTCGGCGGCCGGCTCGGCTATGTACTGTTCTACAAGGCGAGCTTTTATTTCGCGCATCCGCTCGACATCTTCAAGGTGTGGGAAGGCGGCATGTCGTTTCACGGCGGCTTTCTCGGCGTGACGCTTGCGATGATGCTGTTCGCGTATCAGCGCAAGCGCTCGTGGCTGCAAGTCACCGACTTCGTCGCGCCGATGGTGCCCACGGGCCTCGCGGCGGGGCGTCTCGGCAACTTCATCAACGGCGAGCTGTGGGGCCGCGTGACCGAGCCGTCCGCGCCGTGGGCGATGCTGTTTGGCGCCGCGCCTGACGACGCCGCGTGGCTCGCCGCGCATCCGCAACTGGCCGCGCAATGGCATCTGAACGAAGTGTTCGCGCAATATCACATGCTGCCGCGGCATCCGTCGGAACTGTACGAGATCGCTCTCGAAGGTGTGGCGCTGTTCTTCGTGCTGATCTTCTTCTCGCGCAAGCCGAAGCCGCTCGGCGCGATTTCCGCGATGTTCCTGATCGGCTACGGCCTCGCGCGCTTCACGGTCGAATTCGCACGCGAGCCGGACGACTTCCTCGGCCTGCTCGCGATGGGGCTGTCGATGGGTCAATGGCTGTCGCTGCCGATGATCCTCGCGGGCATTGGCCTGATGGTGTGGGCGTATCGCCGTGGGCGTCGCGAGCCGGCGCAGGCGGTTGGCGCGAACTGAGCCGCGCTCCGGTAGCGTGGCGAGCGCCGCATGAAAAAACGCCACGGCATCGACAGATGCCGTGGCGTTTCCCTTTGAGCTTGCGTTCGCGCTTGCGCGTCACTTCATCTGCACCGACCCCGACACGTTGACGGTCACCGTCGACGTGCCGCCTTCGAGCGACAGCGGCGAGCTCTTCGCGTCGGCACCCATCGCGCGCGCGCTCATCATCATCATCGGACGCGGCATCGCGCCGCTGTGATTCACGTTGACCTCGCGAATCGAATAGCCGCTAAAGCCGAACGCCTGCGAGGACGACGCGGCCTGCTCGCGAAACGATTTGATCGCCTCGCCGCTGAGCCGCTGCTCGGCCGCGCGCTGCGCTTCCGGCGACAGCGAGAAACGCACGTTGCCCACCTGCATGATCGATGCCATCTGTCCGGCGAGCTTCGATGCCGCGGCGAAGTCGCGCGATTCGAGCACGACTTCCGTACGGCCGCGCCACGCCGAGATGCGTCCGTCCCGGTCCGTCGACGGAAAGATCGAGAACGCGCCCGAGCGCGCGGTCACGCCGCTGACGCCGCGAGCTTTCTGCAACGCCGCGTCGGCGCGTTCGTTCAGCGTCGACGTCAGCGACGACGGCTCGCTCGCCTCCTGCTCGTAAAACAGCGTGATCTCGACCTCGTCCTGCGGCACTTCCGCGCTCGCCTGCGCATTCAGCGACAGCACACCCGAAGGCTGCTGCATCATGCTCTGCGCTCGCGCTGGAGCCGCGTTCAGCGCGAGCGCCACAGGCGCGCCAAAGGCGAGCGCGAGTGCGAGGGCCCGTGCGGTTCTTTTCGTCATGGCTGGACTCCTGGTTTGAACAGGTTGTGCACGTTCGATGCGAGCACCGCGTGGCGGCGCACGGTTTGACGGATGCGTTGGCGAATGGCTTCGAGTGCTGGAGAGCGGTCGGATTGAGCCCACGCTTTCGTCGACCGATTAGGCGCGCTCGACTGGCGCTTGGTTCCCCAATTAGTGTTTTGCCGCCGGATCGGCTGATGACCCGCGCGCGCACGACACGTGCCGCGCCGCGAGTTCACCTTTAAACGAGCCGTTTAGTGATGAATCGCCATTCGGCGTCGGTCACCGGCGTGATCGACAGACGGTTGCCTTTGGCGAGCACGCGCATGTTCTGCAATTCGGCATGCTCGCGCAGCGCGGCAAGCGGAATCAGCGCAATTTTCTTCTTGAACACGACGTCGACGAGCAGCCAGCGCGGCGTTTCCGGCGACGATTTCGCGTCGTAGTACGGACTCTTTTTATCGAACTGGCTCGGGTCCGGATACGCGGTCGACGAGACCTCCGCGATGCCCGCGATGCCGGGCTCCGGACAGCTCGAATGATAGAAGAGCACACCGTCGCCGATCTGCATCACGTCGCGCATGAAGTTGCGCGCCTGATAGTTGCGCACGCCGGTCCACGGCAAGGTGCGATGCGGTGCGTTGGCGAGGTCGTCGATGCTTGCTTCGTCCGGTTCGGACTTCATCAGCCAGTAGCGCATGAATCGGAGTCAGCGTGTGAGATTGAACGACGCGCAACAACAGCAGGCGCGTGCGGAAAAGCCCCTGAAAAAGGCGCTCAAACGAAAAAACGACGACCAAAGAAAAACGGCATCGAACCGAAGTCCGATGCCGTTCCAGATAAGGTCCCCGCCTTAGCCGCTAGGCCGGCATCCTGAACCGAGGGTTCAGAATTGGTCGCAGTTAGCAACACTTCGGGTACATCAGACTGAGTGACGCGCACGCCCGTGCTACAAATTTCCGCAACCGTGCACATGGCATTGGTTCAAGGAATATATGACCTTGGCGAACCAGGCAGGGAAGCTAAACCGATGAAGCTACAACACATACCTTTGAACTTGCGACCGGTTCGAAACCGGCCCACTACTAACTAACCCAATACTGCTTACTGCACGCTGTACTGCTCAATCACAGTACCTAGCTGTTCGTTCATTTGCTGCATTGTACGCCGGATTTCTTCAGCGGGAAATGCTTCTCCGTGTCGCACGCTGCTTTGCAATTTAAGCAGTTCCGATGCCAGCGACAGCGCAGCCATCACCGCGATGCGATCCGTGCCCCGGACGTTGCTGTTACCGCGGATTTTCTTCATCTCCGCGTCGACGCGCGCGACCGCCTCGAGCAGCGCGCCTTCCGTTTCCGGCGAACAGGCGAGACGATAGGGTACTTCGAGAATCGATACCTCGATCTGCTTGGTGGTCATGCGCTTTCTCCGTGTCGGCTCACGTCGCTTTCCGCTTCCTCGTGTTCGGGCTGGGCGGGCTCGAGCAGATCGAGCTGGTTATCCGGTTCGCTGCTCGCGCGTGCGCGCGGCAATTTTTCGAGAATCGCATTCAGGCGCACCTGAGCGTCGTCGATCTTGGCGGACAGTGCGTCGCGTTCGGCCTGCAGTGTGTCGCGCTCTTCGCGCAATTGCGCGAGCTCCGCGTGCGTGGCTTGTACCTCGGCACGCGTTTGCGCGAGTTGCTCTTCTAGCGCGAGCCGCGCTTCGTTGTGGCGCTGGCTGATCGCAATCAGTTTGCCGATGTTCTGGGAGAGTGATTCGAGTTCGGTGAGCATGTGCTGCGTCCTCTAAAGACATCGCATTTTAGCGCGGAATATTACAGGTTCCGACAATTGTCTCGTTTCGAGACGTAACAGCATCGCTTCATGCACGTTCGTTGCATGTCGTGTCGTCGACCATAAGATAAAAAACCGGCAATCCATCGGACAATAACCTGCATTCAGCAGAACGGATTGCGCTCCGAATGACCTCTCTTGACGCTCCGCGAGGCCGCTCCTAAACTTCCCGCACTCTGGTGCCCGCGCGCGCTTATCGGCGCGCGCAGTTAAACGGGAAGCAGGGCGCGCGCGGTGCCAAAACCGGATGCGCGAACCTGCGCTGCCCCCGCAACGGTAAGCGACCGCATGTGATGTGCTCATGCAGGTCGGTCCTGATCGCAAGGTTGGAAGTTCAACGTGCGAGTGTGCCACTGCGCGTCACGCGTGGGAAGGCGGGATCGATGTGTCGTAGCCCGGATACCGGCCAGAAAAGAGGGACGTCCCCGCGAAAACGTTAAACAAGGGACGCCTCGTGACGCGTCGGCCTGCGGGGAAGCAGGCCGCGCACGCTAGCCACAGGAATGTCATCCCATGTTGTCCCCCATCGCCCGCGCGATGCTCTTCGCGTTCGCGAGCCTGCCGCTCGTCGTGCATGCGCAAAGCGCCGAGCCCGCGTCTTCATCGTCCGCTTTGGATGCAACCGCTGCGAATGCCGCAAACGTCATCAACAACGCCGCCAATATCACCTCAGCCGATGCCGCGGACACCGCGCTGTCGCCGATCGTCGTGACCGCGCAACGCGGACCGCAAGCGCTGACCGAGGCGATCCCGCAGACCACGCGGTTCGATCAGCAGGACATCGCCGACACGAGCGCGACCGATCTGCCCGGCCTGCTGCAATTCGCGCCCGGCGCGCAAATCTCGCGTACGGGTGGCCCCGGTTCGACCACGAGCCTCTTTTTGCGCGGCGCGTCGGCGACGCAATCGTTGCTGCTGATCGACGGCGTGCGCGTCGATTCAGTGAGCCTCGGCTCCGCTCAGCTCGCGCAGATTCCGCTCGATCAGGTCGATCACGTCGAAGTGGTGAACGGCAACGTGTCGGCGTTGTACGGCTCGGGCGCGATCGGCGGCGTCGTGCAGGTGTTCACGAAAGACGGCGGCGATCATCCGCCGCGGTTCAATTTTTCGGTCGGCTACGGCAGCTATCACACGCAGACGCAAACGGCCGGCGTGAACGGTGCGCTCGATCAGGACGGCCGCACGACTTTCAGCATCGCGCTTGCGCGCACCAAAGACGACGGATTTTCGTCGCTCAATCCGCTCGAGGCGCCGAACGCGAATCCGAACCCGAACGGCAATCTGAACGAAAGCATCACCGCGTCGCTGCGTCACACGTTCAACGACAAGTGGGACGCGGGCGTCAGATACTTCCAGTCGAACAACAACAACAGCTACGACAATGCGTACGGCGAGCCCACCGATCTGAACAACCTCTACAGCAAGGTGCGTCAGGTGTCGGTATTCGCGAACGGCAAGTTGACCGACTGGTGGACCACCCACTTCACGCTCGCGGAGGGCGACGACCGCAGCGTATCGAACACCAATGGCATCGACAACGGCCGCTTCAATACCGACAATCGCCAGTACACGTGGCAGAACGATTTCGCGCTCGCCGCGAACCAGAAGCTGCAACTCGGCTACGAGCATCTCGACCAGACGCTCGACTCCGACACGTTCGCCGCGCCCGAGCGTCACGTCGATTCGGTCTTCGCGGGCTACAGCGCGCGCTTCGGCCGCAACCAGATTCAGGCCAACGTGCGACGCGACCAGTACTCCGATTTCGGTGGAGCGAACAGTTACTATCTCGGCTACGGTTTCGACATCACGTCGCACTGGAAGGCAACCGCAAGCTATTCGGATGCGTTCCGCGCGCCCAGCTTCGACGATCTGTACTATCCGATCAGCGGCAATCCGTCGATCCAGCCCGAGCGCAGTCATTCTGTCGAAGCCGGTTTGCAGTACGCGACCGATGCGCTCGGCGTAATGCGGTTGAACGCCTTCCAGACGCGTTATACGAATCTGATCGACTACGTGCAGACGATCCCCGGCATCTATCTCGCCGAGAACGTCGGCCATGCGAAGGTGCAGGGACTCGAAGGATCGTGGAGCGGTCATGTCGGCAAGACCGACGTGCGCGCAACGGTGACGCTGCAGAATCCGGTCGATCTCGACAACGGCACCGACCTCGTGCGGCGCGCGCGACGGTTCGCGTCGTTCGCGGTGAATCGCGGCATCGGTGGATGGCGCGTTGGCGGCGAGTGGATCGTCAGCGGTCCGCGCACGGACAGCACTGGCAACCTCGGCGGTTATGGCATCGTGAATCTGTCGGCGCGCTACAACATCACCAAAGCGTGGTACGTCAGCGCACAAATCGACAATCTGTTGAACAAGGATTATGAAACGGCCTACTCGTACAACTCGCCGCGACGCGGTGCGTATCTCACGCTCGGCTGGCAGCAGCAATGACGCGCGCGCCGGATTGGCCGCGTGCGTGAGCGCCCGCGGATGAGTCGCGCGTCCACTTCGCTGTCCGCCGCGATGGCGACGCCGCGCCCGATGAGCGCGAAGCGCGCGGCCGCGATCTGGCTCGGCCTCGCGCTCGCCGCCGTCACGGTGCTCGGCGCGTCGCTGGTGCTCGGCAGCGTGCCGCTCGCGCCGTCGCGCGTGCTGGCGGCGCTCGCGCCTACACACACGTTCGGCGGCACGGGCAGCGACGATCTCGCCGGCGAAATCGTGCGCACGTTGCGTTTGCCGCGCGCACTCGCGGGCTTCGCGTGCGGCGCGTTGCTCGCGCTTGCCGGCGCGCTGCTGCAGGTGCTGCTGCGCAATCCGCTGGCCGAGCCGTACGTGCTCGGCGTGTCGGGCGGCGCGGCGACGTTCGCGCTCGTCGCGATGATCGCGGGCGGCGCATGGTGGATCGTCGATGCGAGCGCGTTCGCGGGCGCGTTCGTGTCGATCCTGCTGGTGCTCGGCCTCGCGCGTCGCGAGCTATGGCGCGGCGAGCCGCAGGACACGTCGCCGCGTTTGCTGCTGACCGGCGCGGTGATCGCGGCCGGGTGGGGCGCGTTGATCACGCTGCTGCTCAATCTCGCGCCCGATAGCCGCCTGCGCGGCATGCTGTTCTGGCTCACCGGCGACCTCAACGGCGGCGCGCTGCCGTGGACCGCGCTGATTGCGCTCGCGCTCGTGTTGCTCGCGATCGTCCCGGCCGCGCCGCGTCTGAACGTGCTGCTGCGCGGCGACGCCGCCGCGCAGGCGTTGGGCGTCGCGGTGATGCCGCTGCGTTTGCGCGTGTACCTGGTCGCGTCGCTGGCGGCGGCCGCGGCGGTGACGACCGCCGGCACGATCGGCTTCGTCGGTCTCGTCGTGCCGCACGTGCTGCGGCTCGCGTTCGGCAACGATCAGCGCATGCTGCTGCCGGCGGCCGCGCTCGGCGGCGGTGTCGCGGTGATGGGCGCGGATCTGATCGCGCGGACCGTGATCGCGCCTGCGCAATTGCCGGTCGGCGTGATCACGTCGCTGGTCGGCGTGCCGGTGTTCCTGTGGATGCTGCTCAAACGCCGCCGATGATACGAGCCAAACCCAGCCCCACCTGTTCGATGCTGAGCACGCAGCGCCTGACGTTGCGCGCCGGCGCGCGCACCTTGCTCGACGCGTTCACGCACACGTTCCATGCGGGCGAAATCTGGTGCATCGCCGGGCCGAACGGCGCGGGCAAGACCACCTTGCTATCGACGCTGGCGGGGCTGTTGCATCCGGCGGCGGGCCATGTCGAACTCGATGGCGTGCGCGTGGCCGACTGGCAGCCGCTGCCGCTCGCACGGCGCCGCGCGCTGATGCCGCAAAGCGCGGCCGATGCGTTCAACGCAAGCGTGCTCGACATCGTGCTGCTGAACCGCTTCCCGCATCTGGGCGGCTGGGGCTGGGAGCGCGACGAGGATCGCGCGGCCGCGCGGGCGGCGCTCGAACGGCTCGGCCTCGCGGACTTCGCGGCGCGCGACGTGCTGTCGCTGTCGGGCGGCGAGCGTCAGCGCGTTGCCCTCGCGGCGGTGCTGTGCCAGGACGCGCCGCTGTTGCTGCTCGACGAACCGTTGTCGCATCTCGACCTGCATCATCAGATCGACTGTCTCGAAGCGCTCGTCGCATGGACGCGCGAACCGCGGCGTAGCGTGCTGTTCTCCTGCCACGACCTGAACCTCGCGCGCCGCTTGGCGACGCACGCGTTGCTGCTCGACGGCGCGGGCGGCGCGTACGCCGGTCCGGTGCGCGACGTGCTGACGCCCGCGTTGACGAGCCGCGCGTTCGGCTATCCGCTGATTCTGATTCGCGACGGCGAGCACGAGGCGCTGATTCCCGCGCCGCGCGCGCGTCACGAATCGCCTGCCGGTCATGACGCACAGTCAGGCTGATTATTGACTCCTATTACCCCTATTCCTATTCGACCGCACCTATGACTCACATCCCACTCCCGACCGGTTTGCCCGAAGTCGCCCCGCTCGATCAAACGCTGTGCGCCGAGTTGCAACGGATCATCGATACGCGCACCAAACCGCCCGGCAGCCTCGGCCGGCTCGAAACGCTGGCGCGCCAGATGGGCCTGATCCAGCGCAGTACGCGTCCCACCGTGCAGCGTGCCGCGATGATCGTTTTCGCGGGCGATCATGGCATCGCCGCCGAGGGCGTGAGCCCGTATCCGCAAGCGGTGACCGCGCAGATGGTTGCGAATTTCATCGCGGGCGGCGCGGCGATCAACGCGCTCAGTCGTGTCGCGGGTCTCGAACTCGAAGTGGTCAACGCGGGCATCGCGACGCCGCTGTCATCGACGCACGGACTCGTCGACATTCCGGTCGGACCCGGCACGCGCAACTTCGCGCACGAAGCCGCGATGACGCACGCCGAAGCGCTCGCCGCGATGCAGGCGGGCGCCGCGCGCGTGCGTCATCACGCGGCGCTAGGCACGAACGTGATCGGCTTCGGCGAGATGGGCATCGCGAACACCTCGGCGGCCGCGTGTCTGATGAGCCGTCTGTGCGGCGTGCCGATCGACGACTGCGTCGGCCGCGGCACCGGTCTCGACAACGCCGGCCTCGCGAAGAAGCGCAACGTGCTCGCGTCGGCGCTCGCGCGTCATGCGGACGCAAGCGCGCCGCTCGACGTGCTCGCGACCTTTGGCGGCTTCGAGATCGCGATGATGGCGGGCGCGTATCTGGCCGCCGCCGAGGCGCGCATGACGATCCTCGTCGATGGCTTCATCGCGACATCCGCTTTGCTGGTGGCCGATGCGTTGTCGCCCGACGTGCGCGAGTACTGTGTGTTCGCGCATGCGTCGAACGAGGCCGGGCATCGGCGCATGCTCGATCATTTTGGCGCGCAGCCGCTGCTATCGCTCGACATGCGGCTCGGCGAGGGCACGGGCGCCGCGCTCGCGGTGCCGTTGCTGCGCGCGGCGGTGGCCTTCGTCAACGAGATGGCGAGCTTCGATTCGGCGGGCGTCGCGGATCGCGAACCGTGAAGCGCGCGAGCACACGCTTCGCGAGAACGCGAAGCTCGGCCTGCATCGCTGTGAACCTGCACTCGCCACGTCCATGAACCCGCTCTCGGAACTGCGCTATTTCTTCACGGCGCTCGGTTACTTCACGCGCGTGCCCGTGCCGCGCTGGGTCGGCTTCGAGCCGCATTATCTGAATGCCGCGGCGCGCTACTTTCCGCTCGTCGGCGTGTTGGTCGGCGGCTTCAGCGCGCTTGTCTATCTGGCCGCGCTGCGCGTATTTCCGGCGAGTGTCGCGGTGCTGCTGTCGATGGCCGCGTCGCTCGTCGTCACGGGCGCGTTTCACGAGGACGGTCTCGCCGATTGCATCGATGCGTTCGGTGGCGCCTATACGCGAGAAGATGCGCTGCGCATCATGCACGACTCGCGCATCGGTGCTTTCGGCGCCATCGCGCTGGTGATCGCTCTGACGATCAAGTGGCAAACGCTCGAGGCGTTGCCACCGCTGCGCGCCGCAAGTCTGATGCTTGCGGCGCATGGCGCGAGCCGCGCGTGCGCGATCAGTTACCTGGCCACGCTCGACTACGTGCGCGCGGCCGGCAAGGCCAAGCCGGTCGCGCAGCGTTTGAGCGGACCGGCGCTGCTGTGCGCCGTGCTGTTCGGGCTGCCGTGGCTGCTGTGGCCGAACGGCCCCGGCGCCCCCGACTGGCGTTTCGCTGCGCTCACGTGTGTCGTGCTGTTCGCGTTGCGCTTCGCGATGGGCCGTTATTTCGCCCGACGCATTGGCGGCTATACCGGCGATTGCCTCGGCTTCGCGCAGCAGATCTTCGAATTGAGCATCTATCTGGTGGGGCTTGCATGGATATCGTCCTGATTCGACATCCCGCTGTCGCGCTCGAGGCGGGTGTCTGTTACGGCCATAGCGACGTCGCGTTGGCGGAAGACGCCGAGCTCACATCCAATGCGCTGGCGGTAAAGCTCGCGAACTTGCAGGTGCCGGCGCCGCGCGTGTTGATCACGAGTCCGCTCACCCGCTGCGCCGCGCTCGCGGCCGAGATCGCGAACGACTTCGGCTGCGTGGTCAGCCACGACGAGCGTCTGAAGGAAATGGATTTTGGCGCCTGGGAAGCGCAGCGCTGGGACACGATCGATCGCGCGCTGCTCGACGACTGGGCCGCCAATTTCGAACATGCGCGCTCGCATGGCGGCGAGAGCGTCGCGCAATTCGTCGCGCGTGTGCGGGCGTGGTTCGATGCGTTCGCGCAGACGCGCGAGTTGTCGCCCGCGTACGTGGTCACGCATGCGGGCGTGATGCGCGCGATCGCGTCGTGGGTGCTGGAAGTGCCGCTCGCGCGTTGCCTGCAGTGGTCGCTCGATATGACCGGGATCGTGTGGTTGCGACGTAACGACGAGACGCTGCAGTGGTCGCTCGTGCGATGGAATGCGTGAGCCGCGTTGTCATGCTGAGAACCGCTCGGTTTTTGCACGACACGCGGCGCATTATGGCGCGGGCGGCTTTCTGCGCGAGCGCGCGAGTTCGAGGTCCTCGCAGAGTTGCCGCGCGCCTTGCGCGATGCGCGGTGCGGGGCGGTTGATCAGATCGCCGTCGATCGCAAACAGGTTGTGGTTCGCGACGGCCGCGAGACCCGGCCACGCGCGCCATGTGTCGAGTTGCGGCAGCGTCGTGTCGGGCCGCGTCGCGCCCGGTGCGGCCGTGACGATCGCCTCCGGGTTCGCCGCGAGCACCGCTTCGGTCGACACGGTCGGCACCAGCGGCTGCAGGTCCGCGAATACGTTGCGGCCGCCGCATAGCGCGATCACGTCGCTGATCATGTGCTCGCCGTTGAGCGTCATCAGCGGCCGGTCCCATACCTGATAAAACACGCTGACGATCGGGCGATTCGCATATCGCGCGCGCAGACGGGCGATGTCGTCGCGATAGGCGGCGGCCGCCGCGTCCGCGCTCGCTGATGTGCCGAGCAGCCGGCCGAACCTGGTCAGCGATACGGCGACGTCGTCGAGACGGCGCGGCTCGCTGAAAAAAAGCGGCACGTGTAGCTCGCGCAAGCGATCGAGCTGACGCTGCGCATTGCCATGCCGCCACACGACGATCAGGTCCGGTTTCAGCGCGACGATGCGTTCGAGGTCGAGCGCCTTGTTGTCGCCGACGCGCGGGAGTTGCTTCGCTTCGGGTGGATAGTCGCTGTACGACACCGCGCCGACCATCTTCGGGCCGCCGCCAGCGGCGTAAAGCAACTCGGTCACGTGCGGGGCGAGGCTGATCACGCGCTGCGCGGGCGCGGCGAGCGTGACGGTCGCGCCGCTGTCGTCGGTGACGGTGATCGCGGCGTGCGCGCCCAGCGCAGTCAGCGCGAACACTGCAACGCCGAACCGACGGAGGACGCGACGCGCGGGCGCGGCACAGGGGCTGGAGCGAGTCAAGCGGATCATCGGGCGAGGACGGGTCACGAAGCGTTGAGCGGCTGGGTTTGAAGGACAGTGTGCTAACCCGACCGCGCGACATCGAGCGCGTGAACCGCCTGTTGCAACTGCTGTTCGAAGCGGGTCCATTCGGCATCGTCGCCCGGTAATCCGAAGCGGACACTGGCCGATGGCACACCGGGCGATGGCGGAAAAAGACGCGTCCACACGCCGCGCCGCGCGAGCGCTTCATGCAGCGCGGCGGCGCGCGCATCGTCGGTCCATGCGAAGAGCGGCGTGCCGCGTGTCGCGAAGCCGTGCCCCTGCAACAGCCCGGCAAGCCGCGTGCTCTCGCCACTGAGCCGCTCACGCATGCGGGTCTGCCACGCGGCGTCGGCGAACGCGGCGCTCACTGCATGACGCGCGGGACCGCTGACCGTCCACGCGCCCAACCGGTCGCGAAGCGCGGCGAGCAATGCGGGCGCGCCCAGCACGAACCCGGCGCGCACCCCCGCGAGTCCGAAGAACTTGCCGGGCGAGCGCAACACGACGAGCCCGTTCCGATGCGTGTGCGCCACCAGCGACGCGAACTGCGCGGCCGGCAGCGTATCGGCGAACGCTTCGTCGACGAGCAGGGTGCCGCCTCGCTCGCGTAACTGCGCGTGCCAGTGCAGCAGCCTCGCGGCGTCGACATGCGCGGCTGTCGGATTGTCGGGATTGACGATCGCGACGTGCGACAGCGCGGCGGGCAGCGTGTCGCTGTGCACGTCGAGCGGCGCGACCTCGTGTCCCGCGCGCGCGAACGCGGGCGCGTACTCGCCGTAAGTCAGCGGTGCGATGCCGACCGTCGCGCGCGGCAGCAACCCGGGCAGCGCGCGAATCGCCGCCTGGCTGCCGGCCACCGGCAGCACGTGCGCGGCATCGGGCGCGCCATAGTAGCGCGCGGCGCGTTCGGCGAAGCCGTCGCCTTCGTCGGGCAAACGGCGCCATGCGTCGGCGGGGAGCGGCGGCACCGGATAGCCGTGCGGATTGATGCCGGTCGACAGATCGAGCCACTGCGCGTACGGAATGCCGTAGCGCGTCGCCGCTTCGTGCAGGTTGCCGCCGTGCGCGATCGGGCCGCTTGCGGCGTATTCAAGCGGCGGTATCGGGTCGGTCATACGCTCATCCCACTCCAACGCGCGTCGTTCCGCTCAGCCATGAAACGGCACGCTCAATAACGCCAGCACGATCAGCACGGCCAGCCACAGAATCACCGTGCGTTCGACCAGCATCAACGCGGCGCCCACATGACGCGCCTCGGCGGGATGCCCGAAGCCCAGCGTCGGCCGATGCTCGAGTGCGCCGTGATACACGGCCGGCCCGCCGATCAGCACGTTCAGGCTGCCGGCGCCGGACGCCATCACCGGGCCCGCGTTCGGGCTCTCCCAGCGTGGCGCCTGTTCGCGCCAGCAGCGCCAGGCGGTCAGCGTGTCGCCAAGCAGCGCGTAGCTCGTGGCGGTCAGGCGCGCGGGAATCCAGTTCAGCACGTCGTCGATGCGCGCGGCGGCCCAGCCGAAGCGCAGATAGCGCGGCGTGCGATAACCCCACATCGCGTCGAGCGTATTGGCGAGGCGAAAGCCGAGCGCGCCTGGGCCGCCCGCGAGCGCGAACCAGAACAGCGCGCCGAAGATCGCGTCGTTGCCGTTTTCGAGCGCCGATTCGACCGCGGCGCGCGCGAGCGCGGCCTCGTCGGACTGGGCGGTGTCGCGCGAGACGATCCGCGCGGTCAACTCACGTGCCGTGGCGAGATCGCGTTGCCCAAGCGCTCGCGCGATCGGCTCGATGTGGTCGCGCAGGCTGCGCGCGCCGAGCGCGAACCACAGCAGCGCGACGTGCAGCGCGCAGGCCGCGAAAAGCGGCAGGACGACGACGAGCCACCACGCGATCAGCACCGGCGGCAGCACCGCGAGCACCCATGCGAGCAGACCTTTGAGCCGCAGACGCCTGTCGTGATTGAAGCGCGCCTCGATGCGCGCGGCCCAGTTACCGAAGCCGACGAGCGGATGCCGGCGGCTCGGTTCGCCGAGCCAGCGATCGACGGCGACGCCCGCGACCGCGAGCGTCGCGACGAGCGGCATCGTCAGCGGCGGCATCACGCGCGGCGCGCGCTTTTCAGCGCCAGCGGCAGACCCGCGACCATCAGCGTGGCCGCGCTGCTCAACGCGGCGATGCGCTGATTCAACCGCCCGAGTTCGTCGACGTAAAGACGCGTGGCTTCGCCGAGCGGCACGACGCCGAGGCCGATCTCGTTGCTGACGACGATGAGCTTGCCGCGCGCGCCGACGAGCGCCGCTTCGAGCGCGGCGGCCTGCGCGTAGTAGTGCGGCAGCGGCGGCGTGACGCCGTCGGCCGGACACAGCAGGTTCGCGAGCCACAGCGTCAGGCAGTCGATCAGCAGACACTGGCCCGGTGCGTCGTGCTGCGCGAGCGCGCCCGCGAGGTCGTCGTCCGATTCGACGAGCCCCCAATGCGCGGGCCGCCGCTCGCGATGATGCGCGATGCGCGCTTTGAATTCGGCGTCGTCGGTGATGCGGGCGGTGGCGATGTAGGTGACGGGGAGGGCGCTGTCGCTGGCGAGCCACTCGGCGTGCGCGCTCTTGCCCGAGCGGGCGCCGCCGAGGACGAAGGTGAGGTCGGGGGGAGTCATCATGCGATTGTACCGGCGCGATGGGATAATGCCGCTCGATTGCATCGCACTGCGCAGCGTGCGCCATGCGCTGCATGGCAACGCCACTGTCCACATTCCACCTGCATCCCCGACCCGAATGGCCGCTCTCCCCGACCCCCTGCCCGTGCCGCGCGGCACGCTGATGATCCAGGGCACCACGTCCGACGCGGGCAAGAGCACGCTGGTCGCGGGACTGTGCCGGCTCGCGCGGCGCGCGGGCGCGCGGGTTGCGCCGTTCAAGCCGCAGAACATGGCGCTGAACAGCGCGGTGAGCGTCGACGGCGGCGAGATCGGCCGCGCACAGGCATTGCAGGCGCTCGCCGCGGGCATCGACGCGCATACCGATCTGAATCCGGTGCTGCTGAAGCCGACCAGCGATCGCGGCGCTCAGGTGATCATCCACGGCAAGGCGCGCATCAATCTCGACGCGCGCGCGTATCACGACTACAAGCCGGTCGCGTTCGAGGCGGTGCTGGAGTCGTATGCGCGGCTGCGCGCGTCGTACGACACGATTTTCGTCGAAGGCGCGGGCAGTCCGGCCGAGATCAATCTGCGCGAGCGCGACATCGCGAACATGGGCTTCGCGGAGGCGGTCGATTGCCCGGTCGTGCTGGTCGCCGACATCGATCGCGGCGGCGTGTTCGCCCATCTGACCGGCACGCTCGCGTGTCTGTCCGACAGCGAGCAGGCGCGCGTGCGCGGCTTCATCATCAACCGTTTTCGTGGCGACATCGGCCTGCTAAAGCCCGGGCTGGACTGGCTCGAGGCGAGGACCGGCAAGCCGGTGCTCGGCGTCGTGCCTTACCTGCATGGCCTGACGCTCGACGCCGAGGACATGCTGCCGCCCGAACTGCGCGCGGCGGCAAGCGGCGATTCGCGCCGTCTGCTGCGCGTGGTCGTGCCGGTGCTGCCACACATCAGCAACCACACCGATTTCGACGCGTTGCGCGCGCATCCGCAGGTCGATTTTCACTACGTGCGCGCGGGCGCGCCGGCGCCGTCCGCCGATCTGATCATCCTGCCGGGTTCGAAGAACGTGCCGGACGACCTCGCGTTTTTGCGCGCGCAAGGCTGGGGCGACGTGCTCGCGCGGCATCTGCGCTACGGCGGCCGCGTGATCGGCATTTGCGGCGGCATGCAGATGCTCGGCCATGAGATCGCAGATCCGGATGGCGTCGAGGGCGCGCCGGGCACCTTCGCCGGCTTCGGCTGGCTCGACTATGCGACGGTGCTCACGCGCGACAAGACGCTGAAGAACGTGACCGGGCGCCTTGCGCTGCCCGGTGCGCCGGACGTCGCCGGCTACGAGATTCATATGGGCGAGACGGGCGGCCCGGCATTGGACACGCCGGCGCTGCGACTAGACAGTGCGGTCGCAGGCGAGGGCGGCGTCGACTGTGGCCGTCCCGATGGCGCGTTGTCCGCCGATGGCCAGATTCTCGCGACCTACGTGCATGGCCTGTTCGACACGCCGGCCGCCTGCGCGGCGCTGCTCGCGTGGGCGGGTTTGAGCGATGCCGAGGCGGTCGACTATCCGGCGCTGCGCGAGGCGTCGCTGGAGCGGCTGGCCGATACGCTTGCCGCGCACGTCGATATGGGCAGACTGTTCGCGGCGATGGGGTGACGCGTTACGCCGGGCTGACTCAGCGGATCGAATGCAACGGCCGCGCGGACCGTGCGCTTAGTACAACACCATCTGCGTGCAACGAAACAGTGCGATGGTCTTGCCATCCGCAGCGGTGACCGTCGCGTCCCAGACCTGCGTGCTGCGCCCAAGATGCACGCCCTTCGCGACCGCGCGGATCGTGCCCTGCGTCGCGGTGCCGAGGAAGTTGCTCTTCAGCTCGATCGTCGTGAAGTTGCGCGCGTTGTCGGGCAGATGCGCGAGGCACGCATAGCCGCAGGCGGTGTCGGCGAGGCCGATCACGGTGGCCGCGTGCAGGAAGCCGTTCGGCGCGAGCAGCGCCTCGCGCACGGTCAGCTCGGCGAGCAGCGTGCCCTGGTCCACGGTCAGCACGCGCAGGCCCAGCAGGTCCGGCAGCTTGCCCTTCTGGCGCTCCTGCAGGCGTTCGACGGTGTATTCCGGGCGCAGTTTGCTCATCAGATTCAGGTCCTTGTTAAAAAAAACGGTGCGTCGGAGCGGCCGATTCGCGATGCGGGGGCTTCGGCCGCGCTGGATTTGTCGATATTATCAACGGCTGGACCGGGGGCGTACCTGAAAGGACCGGGGGCGTACCTGAAAGCCGAACTTCGAACGGCAGCGACTGTGGAGCCCGCCGGCGCCGGTCACAGTGGATCGGCGGGAACAGAGCAATAACGCGGCAAACCGGCTGGCAGCGTCCAGCCTTCTTTCCGGGAGATTTCATGTCGGTGATCGTGGTGGCGAATCCGAAGGGCGGCGTGGGCAAGAGCACGCTATCGACCAATCTGGCCGGCTATTTCGCCGCGGAGGGCGAATGGGTCGCGCTGGCCGACCTCGACAAGCAGCACTCCGCGCAGGCGTGGCTCGATTTACGACCCGCCACGTTGCCGGTCATCGAGACCTGGGAGGTCAATCCGGATACGCCGGCCAAGCCGCCGAAGGGCCTCGAGCACGCGGTCGTCGACACGCCAGCCGGCCTGCACGGCAATCGCCTGAACCTCGCGCTCGATCTCGCCGACAAGGTGATCGTGCCGTTGCAGCCGTCGTTGTTCGATATTCTTGCGACCCAGGAATTTCTCGAGCGGCTCGCGAAGGAAAAGGCGGTCAGGAAGGGTGCGATCGAGATCGGCGTGGTCGGCATGCGCGTCGATGCGCGCACGCGCTCGGCCGAGCAGCTGCATCGCTTCGTCGAAGGACTGAAGCTGCCGGTGCTCGGCTTTCTGCGCGACACGCAGAACTACGTGCAGCTCGCGGCGCACGGCCTGACGCTGTGGGACGTCGCGAAAAGCCGCGTCGAGAAGGACCTGGAGCAGTGGCAGCCGATCGTCGAGTGGACGAACGGCGCGGGGAAGAAGGGCTGAGGCGGGAGGTGACTACCCGCCATCAGTCCGGCCGCAAACCGGCCTCGCTCAGCTCCAGGCCTGCGTGGGCACGTGGTCGCGGCTGCCCTTGATCTTGTTGTTTTCATCGACGAATACGAGGTCCGGCTTCCAGCCCGCCTTCAGCTCCGCCTCGTCGACCACCGCAAACGCCGCGATGATGACCAGATCGCCCAGTTGCGCGCGACGCGCGGCCGAGCCGTTCAGCGAAATCATGCCGCTGCCGCGCTCACCCTTGATCGCGTAGGTCGAGAAGCGCTCGCCGTTGTTGATGTTCCAGATGTCGATGCGCTCGTTTTCGACGATGTTCGCCGCTTCTAGCAGGTCTTCGTCGATCGCGCACGAGCCCTCGTAGTGGAGCTCGCAGTGCGTGACCGCGACGCGGTGAATCTTCGACTTCAGCATATTGCGTTGCATGATCAATCCTGTGTGGCTGCGGTGGCGCCGACGGTTGCGACGTCAGATTTCGAGGTTGTCGATAAGCCGGGTCGTGCCGAGCTTCGCGGCGGCCAGCACGACGAGCGGTGCGTCAGCGTCCTGCGGGCCCGGAGCGATCAGGTTCGAGCGCTTGCGGACCGCGATGTAATCGGGATTCCAGCCGCGCGCCGCCAGCGTCGCCTTGGCCGCCTGTTCGAGCTTCGCGAAGTCGCGCTCGCCCGCGAGCACCGCGTCGCGCACGCGATTCAATTCGGCGGCCAGCATCGGCGCCTCGGCGCGCTCGACGGGCGACAGAAACCGGTTGCGCGAGCTGAGCGCGAGGCCGTCGGTGTCGCGCACGGTTTCGGCGGCGATGATGTCGGTCGGCAGCGCGAACTGGTGGCACATCTGGCGCACGATCATCAGCTGCTGGTAATCCTTCTTGCCAAACACCGCGACGCGCGGCTGCACGCACGACATCAGCTTCATCACCACGGTACAGACGCCGTGGAAGAAGCCGGGGCGGAATTCGCCCTCGAGGATGTCGCCGAGATCGTGCGGCGGATGCACGCGATACTCCTGCGGCTCCGGGTACATGTCCCGTTCGGTCGGCGCGAACAGCACGTAGACGCCTTCCTTCTGCAGCTTCTCGATGTCGGCTTCGAGCGTGCGCGGATATTTGTCGAAATCCTCGTTCGGGCCGAACTGCAGGCGGTTGACGAAGATGCTCGCCACCACCGGGTCGCCGTGTTGGCGCGCGAGGCGCATCAGCGACAGATGGCCGTCGTGCAGGTTGCCCATCGTCGGCACAAAGGCCGTCCGATTCTGGCCGCGCAACTGGTCGCGCAATTCATGGATCGAGCTGATGACTTTCATGATCGGACAGGGATAGGCTCGCGCGGCGCGCGAATCCGGTTGGCGCAAGACCTGCCGGAATCGCGCGGGCCATCGCCTCACCGGCAATGACGGGTTCGGAGCGCGGATTGTAGTGGATTTGGGCAGCGGGCGCACCGAAACGCGGTTGCGGTCCACAGCGGCGCGCCACGCGCTCGCCACGCACTTCCCGCTGAGGCCCGCCAGGCTTCGCTGCGACGGTTGGTAACGATTTTCCCACGGTCCAGCCGTCGTGCGTCCGTCATTCAGCACTCAGGCCGGCAGATACGCCAGCCGCACATAGATCGGCGCGAACGGCTCCGCCTGGGTGATTTCGACGAGCGATTCACGGCACAACTCGAGCACGGCGATGAAGTTCACGATGACGACCGGCACGCCGCGGCTCGTGTCGAACAGATCGGAAAACTCGATGAAGCGCGCGTTCTGCAACTGCCGCAGGATCATGCTCATGTGCTCGCGCACCGACAGCTCCTCACGTGAAATCTTGTGATGCTGGACCAGCTTCGCGCGCTTGATCACGTCGGCCCAGGCGGCGCGCAGGTCTTCGCTGTTCACGTCCGGGAAACGCGGCGTGACGCTCTGCTCGATGTAGACCTCGGCGCGCAGGAAATCGCGCCCGAGCTGCGGCAACTGGTCGATGCGTTGCGCGGCGAGCTTCATCTGCTCGTATTCGAGCAGGCGGCGCACCAGTTCGGCGCGCGGATCTTCGGCTTCCTCGCCGGTGTCGGCCTTCTTGACCGGCAGCAGCATGCGCGACTTGATCTCGATCAGCATCGCGGCCATCAGCAGATACTCGGACGCGAGTTCGAGATTGGTCTTGCGCAGTTGCTCGACGTAGCCGAGATATTGCCCGGTGACATCCGCCATCGGGATGTCGAGCACGTTGAAGTTCTGCTTGCGGATCAGGTAGAGCAGCAGGTCGAGCGGCCCCTCGAAGGTCTCGAGGAACACCTCGAGCGCGTCCGGCGGGATGTACAGGTCGTTCGGCAGCTTGAACAGCGGCTCGCCATATAGGCGCGCGAAAGCGACGCCGTCGACCGTGTCGGGCGTCGAGTCGGTGGCGGGCGTGGACAGCGCGGCGTCGGACGGTGCCGGCGCAGGGCCGTAAACCGGACCGTGAGCCGGGCCGTGTAGCTCGTCAGCGTGACTCATCGTCGGCGCGACTGGGGGACTTAGAAGTTCTGGTAGTACGAGTAAGGCGTCTGCTGCACGCGCGAAGCCTTCTGCTCGGCGCGCTCTTCCAGATCGATCGGCTGTTTGTCCCACAGCAGTGCGCGGCCTTTGCGTTGCTCGGTCTCCAGATCGGGCTTCTGTTGCTTCAGCTGGTTCAGGAACTGGGTGATGTCCGATTGATACATGGCTCGACGTCCGTGGTGGGTAGGGTGGCGGCTCTTGGGCCGCTGCGGGGCGCCGCGAGGAGGGCACCGTCGTCCGCGATTTTAACGCATGCGCCGCGCGCGGTCGAACAACGCCGCGGGCGGATCATTTTTGAGACCAGGCGCGGGGCTCCGCCGGGGGCACGAGAGAGGCCGGCGAGGGTCGCGTTGTGGTCAAATAGCATGCCTCGATCGCTTGCGCGGCCGGGGGCGCGAGAATTCACTCATTGAGGCCGGAGGTCCTGTTTGGCGGGAGGTACGATCGACACGCCGCGTGCGTCGCGCGGCGAGACCGGCCAGGCGCGAGGGCGCGGGCACGCGCGTGAGCGCGAGGCGCTCGCGCGGCGCTGGCTGCGCGTGTCGCTCGCCTACGGCATCGGTCTGCTGATGCTGCTGCTGGCCGCGGGCCACGCCCACGCGGCGCGCACGGCGCCGAGCTACAAGATCGAGGTAATAGCCGAGCCGCGCTCGCTGCGCCGGTTGCTCGAACAGCACCTCGATATCTCCCGTTTCGCGAAGCGGTCCGACGTCACCGACGACCAGTTCTCGTTCCTGATCACCGCGACGCCGCAACAGGTGCGCGATCTCGCCGCGACGCAGGGCTATTTCTCGCCGCTGGTCAGCACCGACGTGCGCACCGTCGACGACGTGCGGCAAGTCACCGTGCGCGTCGAGGCGGGCCCGCAGACCAAGGTCACGTCGGTCGATCTGTCGTTTCGCGGCGCGGTGTTGACCGAGGACCCGTCGCGCGAAAACGCCACGCGCTTCGCGTTCTCGTTGCACGAGGGCCAGCCGTTCTCGCAGGGCGACTGGGACGACGCGAAGAACGCGTCGCTGCGCGAGCTGCAATCGCGCCGCTACCTCGCCGCGAAGATCTACCACTCCGAGGCGCTGGTCGATCCGCGCACGCACACGGCGAAGCTCTCGGTGATCTACGACAGCGGGCCGACCTTCACGATGGGCGAACTCGACGTGCAGGGCACGAAGCGCTACCCGGAGCGCATCGTCCGTAACGTCAATCCGATCTCGCCGGGCGACATCTACGACACACGCACCGTCGCCGAGCTGCAGCGACAACTGCAGAACACGCCGTACTTCGCGAGCGTCGCGATCGACCTCGACAACGACCCGACCAAGCCCGTGAACACGCCGGTACACGTGAAGGTGTCGGAGTTTCCGTACCACAGCTTCCGCGGCGGCGTCGGCTATTCGACCGACAACGGCGCGCTCGTGCAGGGCGGCTACACGTATCTGAACACGTTCGGCGCGGCGTGGCCGTTCACCGTCGAGGGACGCGCCGACCAGACGCAGCAATACGGGCAGATTCAGCTGTCGATGCCGCCGGGCCAGCGCGGGTGGACCAATAGCGTGCTCGCGTCGTACACGACCACCGACGTCTCCGACACGCGCATCTACAGCATCCGCGGCGGCGTGCAGCGCTCGCGCACGTCGCAGTTCCTCGACTACAGCTACTCGCTGCTGTTCTACGACGATAAGCTCGACCAGAATGCGGCGCCGCCGACCCGCGCGCACGCGTTGGTGCCGGCATGGTCGTGGACGCGGCGCGACACCGACGACCCGCTGTTCCCGCGCCGCGGCAACCTGGTCCACGTCGAGGCGGGCTTCGCGGTCAAGGGGCTGCTCGCCGACCAGTCGTTCATCCGCGGTTACGCGCGCGGCCAGCAGTATTTCCCGATCGGCGAGAACGACATCGTGCTGATCCGCGCGGAGCTCGGCGGCGTCTTCACCAGCGGCAGCTCGAGCGGCATTCCGGCGTCGCTGCTGTTCCGCGCGGGGGGCTCGAACTCGGTGCGCGGCTACGGCTTCCAGAGCATCGGCAACGACGTCGCTGGCTCGATTCTGCCGACCAAATACCTGCTGACGAGCGCGGCCGAATACCAGCACTGGTTCTCGCACAACTGGGGTGCGGCCGCGTTCTTCGACATCGGCACGGCGACCGATACCTGGGGCGAAAAAATCTTCTATCCGGGCGTCGGTGTCGGCGCGCGCTGGCGCAGCCCGGTCGGCCCGGTCAACCTCGATCTCGCCTACGGCATCCGCAACAACAGCGTGCGGCCGTATATCACGCTCGGCATCGCGTTCTGACGTCTCGACGACAACCCGCTACCTCATCCGCCACCTTATTCGCCACCGCATTCACGCATGACCACCGACGTCACCGACCCGCCCTCCGCGCAGCCGCCAGGCGCCACGCCGCCAGGACCGCCGGATGGCCAACAGCCGCCCGACACGCCGCCGCCGAAGCAGCGCTGGGGCCGGCTGCTGCTGAAAACGGTCGCTGGCACGGTGGTCATGCTGGTGCTGCTCGCCGCGCTCGCGCTCGGCCTGCTGTACGGCGCGCTGACGACCGAGCGCGGCACCGCCTATGCGTGGCACGCGGCCGTCAAGCTGCTCGGCGGCCGGCTTGCCGGCACGCTCGACGGCGGCACGCTCGCGCACGGCGTGCAGCTGCGCGACGTGCGCTGGCGCAGCCTCGACGGCAGCGGCACCGACATCGAGATCGACCGCGTCGCCGGCAGTTGGGCGCTCGCGCGCGAGCCGTGGCGGTTCACGATCGATTACCTGCACGTCGGCACGATCGAGGCGCGGATCGGCGCGTCGTCGAGCAGCAATGAGCCGCTGAACCTGCCGCAGGATCTGCAACTGCCGATGCAGCTGGAGATCCGCGACGTGCAGGTCGAGCGGCTACTGCTGCACCAGGGCGCATCGACGACGGAGCTGTCGCGCTTCGCGTTTCATGGACGCAGCGACGGGCGTCATCACGAGGCGGCGATCGATCGGCTCGATACGCCGTTCGGGGCGTTGACGGCTGCGGCGAAGCTCGATGGCGTGCGGCCGTTTCCGCTCACGGGCGAGGTCGGTTATTCGGGCAAGGTCCGCGATGAAGCGGTGCAGGTGGCCGGCCACCTGAGCGGCACGCTCGAACAGCTGGTCGCCGAACTCGATGCGGGCGGCATGAAGCTCAACGGCCACGCGCGGGTCGAGGCGGCGCCGTTCGCCGCGGTGCCGCTGCAACGCGCGACGCTGAGCTTCGATCATGTCAACCCGCAGGCTTTCGCGCCAGCTGCGCCGCTGGCCGATCTGGCGGTGCGCGCGGAGTTGCAGCCGGTGGAGCCAGGCGCGGCGGCGGCCGGCGGCGCCAGCGCGGCCGGACCTGCCGCCGGCAGCCATCCGCACCACGGCATCGGGGGCGACCACGCGCCGGCCGAACCGGCGACAGGTTTCGCCGTCGCCGGCCACATCTCGATCGTCAACGCGAAACCCGGCGCAATCGACCAGAAACTGCTGCCGCTGATCGACGCGAACGCGGACGTGCGCGTGGACGCCCGCGCGCAGAGCATCTCGAACCTGAACGTGCGGCTCGTGCGCAACGCGACGCTCACCGGCGGCGGCGCGCTGAGCGGCCGGCACGGCCAGCTCGATCTGAAGGTCGCGCGGCTCGACCTGAACGCGCTGCAGAGAACCGTGCGGCCGACGCAACTATCCGGTCCGATCGGTATCCGCCTGAACGACGACATCCAGACCCTGACGCTGGATCTCGCCGACCCCGCCGCCGCGCTGCGCGCCCAGGGCAAGATCACGTTCGACCCGGCGCGCATCAGCTTCAACGACGTGCGTATCACGTCGGGCCGCGGCCGCATCGACCTGTCCGGCGCGCTGAAGCACGATGCGAACTCGACTTATAACCTGAAGGCGCAGCTGACCGATTTCGATCCGCTGTCGCTGGCTTCGCAGATGCCGGCGCGCGTGCCGGTCGCGACATCCGGTGCGCCAGGGGCGAGTGGCGCGCAGCGCGAGCGGCACGCGCGGGCCGCGGCGCTCGTGGGTAGCACCGCTGGCGCGAAGAGCGCGGCGCCCGGCGATCAGGCCGCGGCCATCGCGAAGAACACCGCGCAAGCCGCGGTGCAGACCGAGGTGCTCGAGCGCAGGACGCCACCGCCCGCGCATCGCGCGACCCCCGCGCCACGCGCAGCCGCGCATGCAGCGGCGCACGCAGCCCCGCACGCAGCCCCGCCAGCGCGCAGGATCGAGGCGCGCGTGAACGCCACGCTGACGGCGGTCGGCGTGCTCGCGCCGGTCTTCACGACGCGCGCCGAATTCAAGCTCGGTCCGAGCGTCTACGACGACCTGCCGCTCACCGGCGGCGGCACGATCCAGCTGGCCGGCTCGCGAATCCTGCCGAGCCGCGCGAATCTTTCCGTGGCGGGCAACCAGGTGAATCTGCAAGGCAGCTTCGGCGCGGCCGGCGACCGGCTGCGCTTCGGCATCGACGCGCCGCAGCTCGATCGGCTCGGCTTCGGCCTCGCGGGCGCGGTCGCGGCCGACGGCGACCTTACCGGCTCGTTCGCGCATCCGAACGTCGCGCTGAATTACAAGGCCGACAGCGTCGTATTCGCGAGCAACCGCATCGGCCACGCGCAAGGCCATGCCGAGTTGCGCGACGGCGCGAACGGCGCGCTCGCGTTCACGACCGACGCGCGCAATGTCAGCGCGGGCGGTGTCGACCTCACCACGCTGAGCGCCCGCCTGTCCGGCACGCGCGCGAATCACACGCTCGAAGCCGCCGCGACCGGCAAGCTGCAGGAGCGTCCGCTCGACCTGACGCTCGCCGCCAACGGCAGGCTGACCGACACGCGCGACGGCTCGCGCTGGGACGGCACCGTCACGCGTCTGCAGAATCGCGGCACGCCGGCGGTCAATCTCGAAGCGCCGCTCGCGCTCAGCGCCGGGCCGGGGCATCTGACGCTCGGCGCGACGCGCCTGACGATCGAGGGCTCGGTGCTGACGCTGAAGTCGTTCGCGTTCGATCGCGGCCGCATCCAGTCGGCCGGCAGCCTGACCGACGTGTCGCTCGCGCGCTTGCAGGAACTGCGTCAGGAGATCACCGGCGAGCCGCCTGCCGCGCGCACCGACCTTGTGTTCGACGGCGACTGGGACTTTTCGCTCGGCGCGATGGCGAGCGGCCACATCGAACTGCGCCGGCGCAGCGGCGACGTGACGGTCGAGATCGGTCGCGGGCTCGCGTCGATGGGCATCGGCGACATCCGCGCGCGCGCCGAATTCACCGGCGGCGACCGGCTGAACGCAACCGTGCATGCGCAGGCGAGCCGCGTCGGCGTGATCGACGCCGACGCGCACACCCCGCTCGTGATGCGCGACGGCATGCTGAGCTTCGATCCGCAAAGCGCGCTGTCGGGCAACGTCAACGCGAACGTGCCGTCGCTGCGCACGACGGGCGGCCTGCTCGGCCCGAGCTATCTGCTCGAGGGCCGTCTCGCGCTGAAGCTCGCGCTCGGCGGCACGGTCGCGAAGCCGAACTTGACCGGCGCGCTGACCGGCGACGGTTTGTCCGCGACGGTCGTGAGCCAGGGCGTGCAACTGAAGGACGGCGTCGTGCGCATCGCGTTGTCGCAGAACGTGGTGGACTTCCAGCAGGTCGAGTTCCACGGCGCGAGCGGCACGCTGCGCGCGACCGGCCGCGTGCGCCTCGACGGTTCGGAGCCCGATCTGAGCGCGAGCATCGTCGCGGACAAGCTCGACGTGTTCGCGTCGCCGGACCGTCATCTGTCGCTGTCGGGCAGCGCGAACATCGCGAACGGCGGCGCGGAGCGCGGCCCCGTGATCGACGGCAAGTTCGTGGTCGACAGCGCGCTGTTCGATATGCCCGAGCAGGCTGCGCCGAGCCTCGGCGACGACGTCGTGATCATCCGTCCGGACGGCACACGCACGGGCGGCCGGCCGCGTCCGAGCGAAGGCCAGCAGCGGCCGGCGAGCCCGTTCGCGCCGCGCGCCAACATCGAGATCGGCCTCGGCAACAACTTCCGCTTCCGCAGCCAGGGCGCCGATCTCGGCCTCGCGGGAGCGATCACCGCGACGAGCGCGCCGAACACGCCGCTGCGCGCCGTCGGCAACGTCCGCGTCACGCCGGGTTCGACCTATACCGCGTTCGGCCGCAAGCTCGCGATCGAGAACGGCTTCTTCACGTTCAACGGTCCGGTCACGAATCCGGGCATCAACATCCTCGCGATGCGCCGCAACCAGCAGGTCGAGGCGGGCGTGCAGGTGACGGGCACGCTGCAGGCGCCGGTCGCTCGGCTCGTGTCGGAGCCGAGCGTACCGGACAACGAGAAACTCTCATGGCTGCTGTTCGGCCACGGCACCGACCAGGGCAATAACCTCGGCCAGCAGAGCACGATGACGACGGCGCTGGCGCTGCTCGGCAGCGCGACCGGCAAGCGGATCGCGCAGACCGTCGGGCTCGACGAGTTTTCGATCGGCCGCAGCGACGTCGGTCTGACCGATCCGCAGGTCGTGATGGTGTCGAAGGCGATCAACGAGTGGCTCGTGATCGGCTACGAGCAGGGGCTGCAGTCGGCCAGCAACGCGATCAAGGCGACGATCAATCTGACGCGGTACTGGTCGCTGGTCGTGTATGGAGGCACGTTCTATGGCACCGACGTGTTGTATACGCGGCGCTTCGATCGGATCAAGTGGTGATGTGGGCGGCGTAAAAAAGCATAACGGCACGCTTTGCAGCGTGCCGTTATCGTCATACTTGCTTGTCGAGGTGCGAGGTGCGAGGTGCGAGGTGCGAGGTGCGAGGTGCGAGGTCCGAGGTGCGAGGTGCGAGGTGCGAGGTGCGAGGCGTGAGGCGCCAGCGGGCGCCTCACGTCGGCGTTACTTCACGCGCATGCCGGGCTTCGCGCCGCTATGCGGCTCGAGCACGTAGAGGCCCGGTTCTGCCTTCTCGTCCACCGCCGATGCCGCCAGCACCATGCCCTCGGACATACCGAACTTCATCTTGCGCGGCGCCAGGTTCGCGACCATCACGGTCAGCTTGCCGATCAGCTGCTCGGGTTGATACGCCGACTTGATACCCGAAAACACGTTGCGGGTCTTCTCTTCGCCGACGTCGAGCGTCAGTTGCAGCAGCTTGTCGGAGCCTTCCACGGCCTTGCAGTCGACGATCTTCGCGATGCGCAGATCGACCTTCGCGAAATCGTCGATCGTGATGATGGCGGGCTCTTCTTCCTTCGCGGCGGGGGCCTTGGCGGTTTTCTTCGAGGTGGCCTTCGCGTCGGCCGGCGCGGCTTCCGGCGTGGCCTGCAGCGAGTCACGATTGGCCGCGAGCAGTGCCTCGATCTGCTTCGGATCGACGCGCGTCATCAGATGCTTGTACGCGTTGATCGGGCGCGCCGAGCTGAGCGGCACGGTGGCGTCGGCCCACACGAGAGGCTCGATGCCGAGGAAGGCCTCGACCGCTTCGGCGAGCTTCGGCAGCACCGGCTTCAGTGCCAGCGACAGCAGACGGAACGCCTCGATGCTGACGCTGCAGGTCTCGTGCAGCGCGACCGCGTTGGCCGGGTCTTTCGCCTGATCCCACGGCTTCGCGGTATCGACGTAGGCGTTGACCGAGTCGGCGAGCTCCATGGTCTGACGCAGCGCGCGGCTGTACTCGCGCGCCTCGTAGTGCGCGGCGATCTGCGGAAGCGCCGCGCGCAGCGTGCCGAGCAGCGGATGATGCATCGCGCTGTCCTGCACGCGGCCGTCGAAGCGCTTGATCAGGAAGCCGGCCGCGCGGCTCGCGATGTTCACGTATTTGCCGACCAGATCGCTGTTCACGCGCGCCTGGAAGTCGTCGAGGTTCAGGTCGAGGTCTTCCATCGTGCTGTTCAGCTTGGCCGCGAAGTAGTAGCGCAGCCATTCCGGGTTCAGGCCGGTGTCGATCACGCTTTGCGCGGTGATGAAGGTGCCGCGCGACTTCGACATCTTCGCGCCCTCGACCGTCAAAAAGCCGTGCGCGAACACGTTGGTCGGCGTGCGATGGCCGGAGAACTCGAGCATCGCGGGCCAGAACAGCGTGTGGAAATACAGGATGTCCTTGCCGATGAAGTGGTACTGCTCGGCCATCGAGCCCTTGCGGACCCACGCGTCGAAGTCGATGCCGCGTTTTTCGGCGAGGTTCCTGAAGCTCGCGTAATAGCCGATCGGCGCGTCGAGCCACACGTAGAAATACTTGCCGGGCGCGCCCGGAATCTCGAAGCCAAAGTACGGCGCGTCGCGCGAGATGTCCCAGTCGGCGAGTCTGGCTTCGCCGGCGTCGCCCAGCCACTCGCGCATCTTGTTGGTCGCTTCCGGCTGCGCGAGGCCGCCGACCCACGCGCGCAGGAAGTTCTCGCAGCGCGGATCGGACAGGCGGAAGAAGTAGTGTGTCGAAGTCTTGCGAATCGGCGTTGCGCCCGAGACGACCGAGTACGGATTGATGAGCTCGGTGGGTTGGTAGGTCGAGCCGCAGACTTCGCAGCTGTCGCCGTATTGATCTTTCGCGCCGCACTTCGGGCACTCGCCCTTGATGAAGCGGTCCGGCAGGAACATTTCCTTGACCGGGTCGTACGCCTGTTCGATCTCGCGCGCGTCGATCAGCCCCGCTTCCTTCAGCGCGAGGTACACGTTTTCGCTGAGCACGCGGTTTTCGTCGGAATCGGTCGAGTAGTAGTTGTCGAACGAAATGCCGAAGCTGTCGAAGTCGCGCCTGTGTTCCTGCCACACGCGATCGATCAGCTGTTTCGGTGTCAGGCCTTCCTTTTCCGCGCGCAGCATGACCGGCGTGCCGTGCGTGTCGTCGGCGCCGACGTAGTAGACCTCATGACCGTGCATTCGCAGCGCCCGGACCCAGATGTCCGTCTGGATATATTCGACCAGATGGCCGATATGAATCTGGCCGTTCGCATACGGAAGGGCCGACGTGACGAGAATCTGACGACGGCCGGAGAGCGCGCCTGCTGGGAGATCGGTGGCGGGTGCTGACATAGGGATCGAGGGTGCCTGCGATGGGACGAAACGGTGATTTTAGCAGGGCGCACGCCGCAGGCGGGCCGGGCGCGGCGGGCTGGACGAGGGCAGCAGAAGGGACGGGCGCTGGGGTGGCGGACGGCCAGCGACGCTTTGCGAAGCAAGTGCAAAACCGCGCGGGCAAAAAAAACCGGGGTCGCTAAACCCCGGAGCAACAACGACAAGAGGAGAATGGTGCCGTGACGGCTTCGCCAGCCACGTACCGTAAAGAGAGACCGCGGATTTTCGGCAGAGTTCGAAATTTTTTTCGAACCGTCGACAAACCAGTGCAGCGGCCCGCTCCGCCCGCCAGGCCTGCGCGGCTGAAAAGCCCGGCCAGCCCGGCCGCTCCTGCTCCTTGAGACCTGCCCTTATTGCGTCGCGTGTTGGGCGGTGGCGCGCAGATAGATTTCGACGCGACGGTTGGCCGCGCGGCCGGCTTCGGTGTTGTTATCGGCGATCGGCTGGTTCGGGCCCATGCCGGTGGCCGACAGGCGCTGCGGCGCGATGCCGCGTTGCGCCAGATAGCCGGTCACGCTCTGCGCGCGATTGACCGACAGCGTCTCGTTGTATTGCAGCGAGCCGGTGCTGTCCGTGTGGCCGACGACCGATGCGACCACTTCGGGATTCTGCTGCAGCGTCTGCGCGAGCTGGTCGAGCACCGGCGCGAACGACGGCCTGATCGCGTAACTGCTGGTGTCGAACGTGACCGAACTCGGGATGTTCAGCTTGAGCGAGCCGTCCGGCTGCTCGGTGATCTGCGTGCCGGTGCCCTTGGTCGCGCCCGACATGCGGTTGCGAATGTTGTCCCAGTTGTAGCCGGTGACGCCGCCGACCGCCGCGCCGGCAGCCGCGCCGATTGCCGCGCCCTTGCCACCGCCGAAGATCGCGCCGAGCGCCGCGCCGGTGCCGGCGCCCACGCCGGTGCCGACGGCGGTGTTCGTGCCCTGTTGGGTCGCGCAGCCTGCCATCAGCGAGCCGGCGACTGCGAATACGGCCATGCGAGTCATGATTTTTGCGTTCATCTTCGTTTCCTTTTTAGTGCGAATAAACCAGCGGGTGGCGATCAGCCTATGCAGCGAATATGACGGCCCTGCAGCGACCACCCAGAAAGTTCGGTGATGACTGCTGCGCCTTGCTCCGCGCGGTCCGACAGCGAAGAAGGGTCTTCGGGCACCGTCTGCCGTCAGACACTACAATAATGCCTGAACCGCGCAGCGATGCGACCCCACGGCGTCCCGGTGCCCCGAAGGGTGCCCGGCCCGTCCGGTTTTCGCAATCCTGCATAACAATTTCTTGCAAATTCCGCCGCGTGGCCGATCGGTCCATCTCGCCGCGCCGCACCTATTCCCCACGGAGTTTCAATGAGCATTGATCGGGCTTTGGTCGACGCCGCCATCGCGGCCATCGCTGACCCTAACACCGGCGCGCCGTACGCGGCCGCGAAGAGCATTCGCAACGTGGCCGTGGAGGGCGACGCGGTCAGCCTTCAGGTGACGCTCGGCTACCCGGCGAAAAGCCAGTTCGACGCGATCCGCCAGCAGTTCGCCGACGCGCTGCGCGCGGTGCCCGGCGTCGCGAACGTGCGCGTCGAGGTTTCGCAGCAGATCGCCGCGCACACCGTTCAGCGCGGCGTGAAGCTGCTGCCCGGCGTGAAGAACATCGTCGCGGTTGCCTCGGGCAAGGGCGGGGTCGGCAAGAGCACGACCGCGGTGAATCTCGCGCTCGCGCTCGCGAGCGAGGGCGCGTCGGTCGGCATTCTCGACGCCGATATCTACGGCCCGTCGCTGCCGACGATGCTCGGCATCGAGGGACGCCCCGAATCGCCCGACGAAAAATCGATGAATCCGATGACCGGCCATGGTGTGCAGGCCAACTCGATAGGTTTCCTGATCGAGGCGGACAACCCGATGGTGTGGCGCGGCCCGATGGTGACCTCGGCGCTCGAGCAACTGCTGCGCCAGACCAACTGGCACGAACTCGATTACCTGATCGTCGACATGCCGCCCGGCACCGGCGACATCCAGCTGACGCTCGCGCAGCGCGTTCCGGTCACGGGCGCCGTGATCGTCACGACGCCGCAGGACATCGCGCTGCTCGACGCGAAGAGGGGCCTCAAGATGTTCGAGAAGGTCGGCATCCCGATCCTCGGCATCGTCGAGAACATGGGCCTGCACATCTGCTCGAACTGCGGCCACGAGGAGCACATCTTCGGCGCCGGCGGCGGCGAGCGCATGGGCAAGGAATATGGCGTCGACGTGCTCGGCAGCCTGCCGCTCGACATCACGATCCGCGAGCAGGCCGACTCGGGCAAACCGACGGTCGTCGCGGACCCGAACGGGCGCATCGCGCAGATTTATCGCTCGATCGCGCGCAAGGTCGCGGTGCATATCGCCGAGCGCGCGCGCGACATGAGCTCGAAGTTTCCGAACATCGTCGTGCAGAACACCTGAGCGGCCGCTCGGACAAGGGATTAGGGGCGATCTCGATCCCTATTTTCATGGGCTCTCGCGGTATCATGTCGACTTCACAAGTCCGGCTCGGCGGCCGCAGGGGCGGCCGCCAGGCCGACAAGAGGATCGCATGGGAAAACGAATCGACGGGCACGCGGTACATGCGTTCATCGTCCTGACTGCCAGCTGTGTGCTGTTCAGCGGCTGTGGCGTCTTCCTGAGGCCACAGGAAAAGCGCGCCGACGCGCAACTGCTGCCCACCGTGGGCAATCAGGCGCACGGCCTCGTGACCTTTATCGAGCGCTCGGACGGCGTCCAGGTCACCTACAATCTCACCGGCTTGCCGCCCAATAGCGACCACGCGCTGCAGGTGCACGAGCGCGGCGACTGCAACGCCGCCGACGGCTCCAGCGCCGGTCCGGTATTTTCGCCGGCGGCCGAGCGGCTCAAGGCCGGCGCGCGCGTCGAGGGCGATCTCGGTAACATCCATGCGGACGCGAACGGCGTGGCCACCGGCTTCATCGTCGCGCCGGACGTGTCGCTCGACGGCATCCGCTCGGTGCTGCAGCGCGCGGTGCTGCTGCACCACGACGCGACCGATCCCTACGCGTACCCTCAGCATGGCGCGGGCGCGGCGATCGCCTGCGGCGTGATTCGTCAGCAGTGAACGGCGAGCGCGCTTTGGCCGCTCTGCCAACGGGCAGCGGCGGCAGCATCTCCGTGATCGCGTAAAATAGCGGCCTTCGCCGGCTGGGCGCCGAAGCGCCGGCCGGCCGTTTTTCATCTATCTTTCGTCACACCTGATATTCACGCCGAGCAGCGTTCACCTATGACCATCAAATCTGACAAGTGGATCCGGCGCATGGCCGAGTCGCACAATATGATCGAGCCGTTTGCGCCCGATCAGGTTCGCGTCTCCGAAGACGGCCGGAAGATTGTCAGCTTCGGCACGTCGAGCTACGGCTACGACATCCGCTGCGCCGACGAATTCAAGATCTTCACCAACATCAACTCGACGATCGTCGATCCGAAGAACTTCGACGAGAAGTCGTTTGTCGATTTCAAGGGCGACGTCTGCATCATCCCGCCGAATTCGTTCGCGCTCGCACGCACGGTCGAGTATTTCCGCATTCCGCGCAGCGTGCTGACCGTGTGTCTCGGCAAATCGACGTACGCGCGCTGCGGGATCATCGTCAACGTGACGCCGTTCGAGCCGGAATGGGAAGGGCACGTCACGCTCGAATTCTCGAATACGACACCTTTGCCTGCGAAAATCTACGCGAACGAAGGCGTCGCCCAGGTGCTGTTTTTCGAAAGCGACGAGATTTGTGAAACGTCGTACGCGGATCGCGGCGGCAAATACCAAGGTCAACACGGCGTCACGTTGCCGAAAACGTGACGTCGGCAGCGTCTTGACCGACCAGTTATTCGGGTGACCGCTGCGCTTTCCACGTAACGCAGCGGTCGTTTTCTTTTTGGAGAATCGCCCATGAAGTTCCGTTTTCCCGTCGTCATCATCGACGAAGATTTCCGCTCCGAGAACATCTCGGGTTCCGGCATCCGGGCTTTGGCCGAAGCCATCGAGAAAGAAGGCGCGGAAGTGCTCGGGTTGACGAGCTACGGCGATCTGACCTCGTTCGCGCAGCAGTCGAGCCGCGCGTCGTGCTTCATCCTGTCGATCGACGACGACGAACTGCTGCCGTACGTCGATAACGTGGTCGTCGAAGGCGAGACGCCCGAACTCGCGGCCGCGATCGTCGCGCTGCGCGCGTTCGTGACCGAAGTGCGCCGCCGCAACGCCGATATCCCGATCTTCCTGTACGGCGAAACGCGCACCTCGCGGCATCTGCCCAACGACATCCTGCGCGAACTGCACGGCTTCATCCACATGTTCGAGGACACGCCGGAGTTCGTCGCGCGCCATATCATCCGCGAGGCGAAGGTCTATCTCGACTCGCTGGCGCCGCCGTTCTTCAAGGAGCTGGTGCAGTACGCGGAAGAGGGTTCGTACTCGTGGCACTGCCCGGGTCACTCGGGCGGCGTCGCGTTCCTGAAGAGCCCGCTCGGCCAGATGTTCCACCAGTTCTTCGGCGAGAACATGCTGCGCGCCGACGTCTGCAACGCGGTCGACGAACTCGGCCAACTGCTCGACCACACGGGTCCGGTCGCAGCCTCGGAGCGCAACGCCGCGCGCATTTTCAGCGCCGACCACGTGTTCTTCGTGACCAACGGCACCTCCACGTCGAACAAGATCGTCTGGCACGGCACGGTCGCGCCCGGCGACATCGTGCTGGTCGACCGCAACTGCCACAAGTCGATCCTGCACGCGATCACGATGACCGGCGCGATTCCCGTGTTCCTGACGCCGACCCGCAACAACTTCGGCATCATCGGCCCGATTCCGCGCAGCGAGTTCGAACCGGAGAACATCCGCAAGAAGATCGAGGCGAACCCGTTCGCGCGCGAAGCGCTCGCGAAGAACCCGAACCTGAAGCCGCGCATTCTGACGATCACGCAAAGCACCTACGACGGCGTGATCTACAACGTCGAGATGATCAAGGAGATGTTGGGCGAATGGCTCGACACGCTGCACTTCGACGAAGCGTGGCTGCCGCACGCGGAATTCCACGAGTTCTATCAGGACATGCACGCGATCGGCGCGGGCCGCCCGCGCATCGGCGCGATGGTGTACGCGACGCACTCCACGCACAAGCTGCTCGCCGGCATCTCGCAGGCATCGCAGATCGTCGTGCAGGATTCGAAGAACAGCCGCTTCGACAAGCACCGCTTCAACGAGGCATATCTGATGCATACGTCGACGAGCCCGCAGTACGCGATCATCGCGTCGTGCGACGTGGCCGCCGCGATGATGGAAGCGCCGGGCGGCACCGCGCTCGTCGAGGAGTCGATCGCTGAAGCACTCGACTTCCGCCGCGCGATGACCAAGGTCGACACCGAATACGGCGACGACTGGTTCTTCAAGGTGTGGGGCCCGGACCAGTTCGCCGAGGAAGGCATCGGCTCGCGCGAGGACTGGATGCTGCGCCCTAACGACGCGTGGCACGGCTTCGGCCCGCTCGCCGAAGGCTTCAACATGCTCGACCCGATCAAGGCGACGATCGTCACGCCGGGTCTCGACATGGACGGCGGCTTCGGCGAAACCGGCATTCCGGCCGCGATCGTCACGAAGTACCTGGCCGAGCACGGCATCATCGTCGAGAAGACGGGCCTGTACTCGTTCTTCATCATGTTTACGATCGGCATCACGAAGGGCCGCTGGAACTCGATGGTGACCGAGCTGCAGCAGTTCAAGGACGACTACGACAACAACCAGCCGCTGTGGCGCGTGCTGCCCGAGTTCGTCGCGCATCATCCGATGTACGAGCGCGTCGGCTTGCGCGACCTGTGCCAGCAGATCCACAGCGTGTATCGCGCGAACGACATCGCGCGTCTGACGACCGAGATGTACCTGTCGAGCATGGAGCCGGCGATGAAGCCGTCCGACGCGTTCGCGAAGCTCGCGCACCGCGAGATCGACCGGGTTCCGATCGACGAACTGGAGGGCCGTGTCACGTCGATCCTGTTGACGCCGTATCCGCCGGGTATTCCGCTGCTGATCCCGGGCGAGCGTTTCAACCGGACCATCGTCAACTATCTGCGTTTCGCGCGCGAGTTCAACGAGCGCTTCCCGGGCTTCCACACGGACATCCACGGGCTGGTCGGCGAAATGGTCAACGGACGCATCGAATACTTCGTCGATTGCGTGCGCATTTGACGATGCGGCGGATGAAGTTCCTGACGGGCCTGCCAGCGATCGGCCGCTGGCGGCGCGGGGCCGGCGTGCTGGCCTTCGCGCTGGTGGCCGGCGCTGTGGTGTTCGGCGGCATCGTGAGTCCGGCCGCGCATGCCGAGGTGGCCGCCGCCGATCCCATCGACGCGTCGATGCGCGCGTGTCTCGCGCGCGCCGACATGTCGACGACGATGGGGCAGGTGCAGTGCATGGACAATGCGCGCATCGGCTGGAAGGCCGCGGTCGATAACGCGTACCAGCAGTTGCTCGCGAAGCTGCCGCCCGCGCGGCGCAGGCTGTGGGAAAAGAACCAGTCGAGCTGGCTCGCGTCGCACGATGCCGAGAAGCAGTTGCTCGCCGCGGTCTTCGCCACGACCCAGGGTTCGACGTACGTGCTTTCCGAAGCCGACATGCAGCTGCAGCCGGTGCGCGACCGCGCGCTCGTGCTGCGCAGCGCGCTCGCCGATGCGAGCGGACCGGTGCCGCGCCGGCCGCGCGCGTGCAACGCCGATGCGCGTTGCGAACACGCGATGTTCGACCTGAACCGCTACTACCGTGTGCTCGAATCGAAGATGCCCGCGCAATCGCGGCCGACGCTCGCGCACGCGCAACGCGCGTGGAGCGCGTATCTGAGGACGTCGACGCCGCTCGTCGACGAGCACGGGCGTATCGACATCATCGGCGCGCGCGTCGCGACGATCAAACGGCTCTCCGAAACGGCCGGCAACCACTGACGGCAGCGTCCCCCAAACAGAAAAACCCACGGCGGGCGCATCGAAGACGATGCGCTCGCCGCGGGTTCGTTCACCGCAAGCGGACCGGCACGGCCGCTAACGCAGCCTCAGTCGCGCGCCGACGAAGCCGCGCCGTGGCTGAGCCAGTCGAGTACGGCCGTCGCGTCGTCGTCGGCGCCTTCGCGCGCTTTCTCGACGGTCTCGGCTACGTCGTCGCTCGGCATCGCGCGCCGAATCGCCACACCGACAGCGAGAATGTCGATCATCACGAGGTGCAGGATGCGCGAGATCATCGACAGCTGCGACTCGCGAATCTCGATGTGGTCGGTTTCCAGCGCGACGGTCGCGCGCTTCGCGAGCGGTGTGTTGCTCGACGTGATCGCGATCACCTGCGCGCCGGCCTGCATCGCGACGTCGAGCACGCGCAGCAGCTCGGGCGCACGCCCCGACTTCGACACCGCGACGATCACGTCGCCCTTGCCGAGCAGCGCTGCCGAGGCCGCCTGCATGTACAGGTCACCGTACGCGATGGTCGGAATGCCGAAGCGGAAGAACTTGTAGTGCGCGTCCTGCGCGACGATGTTCGAATTGCCGAGCCCGTAGAACTCGATGCGCCGAGCGCCGTTCAGCAGGTCGATGGCGCGTTCCACGTGCTCGAAGTTCAGATGCTCGCGCAATTGCAGAATCGCGGACACGGTGTTGTCGAGCACCTTCGCGCCGAAGTCGGTCGCGGTGTCGCCGAGATGCACCTGGCTGTGGCTGACCGGAATCGTGCCGGTCAAACCGGTCGCGAGCTTCAGCTTGAAATCCGACAACCCCTGGCAGCCGAGCGAACGGCAGAAGCGGATCACGGTCGGCTGACTGACGTCGGCCTTGCGCGCGATGTCGACGATCGGATCGTTGATGATCGAACGCGGATGGTTCAGCGCGAGTTCGGCGACGCGGCGCTCGGCCGGCGTCAACGCGTCGCGCATCTGGCGAATCCGCTCGAACACCGCCGACGAGCTGCCGCCCGCGCGGTTCGACAGCTGCTCCGCGAGAATCGCCGATACGCCGAGAAACGCCGGATATTCGGCGGTGATCACATAGGTCGGCACGTTCTGCAGATACGCTTCGAAGCGGCCCTTCGCCTCGAAGCGCTGGCGGAACGACGAGCGCACGAAGAACTCGCCGAGGCGTGGCACGACACCGCCGCCGATGTAGATGCCGCCGAGCGCGCCGAGCGTCACCGCGATATTGCCGGCGAAGGTGCCGAGAATGCCGCAGAACACGTCGACCGATTCGGCCGCGAGCGGCTCGCCATCGAGCGCGCGCTTGACGACCTCGGCCGTATCGACGCTGGCCGCCACGCGCTTCTTGTCGCGGCCCGCCAGCGCGCGATAGATGACCTCGATGCCCGGACCCGCGGCCACCCGTTCGAACGACACGTGCGACCACTTCTTGCGCGCGTACTGCAGCACGATATCTTCACGCTCGTCGGCGGCCGCGAACGTGGCGTGGCCGCCTTCGCTGCCGAGCGCGATCCAGCGGTCGTCGGCGGGGATCAGACCCGACACGCCCATCCCGGTGCCGGGCCCGAGCAGGCCGATCACGCTGTTCGGCCGGCGCTGGCCGCCGCCCACCTGCACGCGCTGCGCTTCGGTGAGGCCGGGCAGCGCCATCGCGAGCGCGGTGAAGTCGTTGACGACGAGTAGCGTGTCGAAGCCGAGCGCGCGGCGCGTCGCTTCGATCGAAAAGGTCCAGTCGTGATTGGTCATGCTCACCTGGTCGCCGTCGACCGGGTTCGCAATGGCGATCGCCGCGTGATTGACGCGGCCGATCTTCATGTCCTTCAAAAACTTGTTGATGACGTCGGCGACGCTCGGGTAGTCGGCGCAAGGATAGACCTGCACCGAGCCGATTTCGCCGGGGCCTGTCTCGAGCGCGAAACGCGCATTGGTGCCGCCGATGTCGGCCAGCAGTCTCGGTCCGTCGGCGTGCTGGCCCGCGCCCGGCACAGCTTTAGTTTGCACACCAGTAGACATCGAGTCTCACTCCCTTGTCGTTTGCCAGCTGCGAGATGGCATTTTTTTGTAGCGCAGCGGACGCGGCGTTGAGCACGTCCAGCTTGCGCGGTCCTGCGATCAGCAGAAACAGATGCTTCACGTCCTTCAGCGCGGACAGCGACCAGCTCACGCGCGCGTGCGGTGCCGCGCCCGGATGCACGGCGACGAAGCGCTCGCTCGTGGTGATCGCGTGATCCCATTCGGGCGCGTCCGCGAAGATCGACGCGGTGTGGCCGTCTTCGCCCATGCCCAGCACCGCGACGTCGGGCGCCGCGGCAAAGCGCGGGTCCGCGTTCAGCGCGGCGACGTGCGAGTGCAGATCCTGCGTGGTGTCGACGAGCGGCCAGAAGGTCGCGTGTTGCGCGGCGTTCTGCAGCAAGGTGGCGCGCGCGAGCTGCGCGTTGCTCGCGCTATCGGTCTGCGGCACCCAGCGGTCGTCGACCAACGTGATCGCGATACGGGTCCAGTCGAACGTTTGCGTCGACAACGTTTGCAGGAACGGACGCGGACTGCTGCCGCCGGACACGGCTAGCATGGCCGGGCGCGCGAGTGGGGTTGACGCGCCGGTGCCGGCCGCCTGTGCGGCAAGCGACGCATGTAACGCGTCGCCCACCGCTTTCGCCAGCGCGTCGGATTGGGCGCGCTGGTCGTCGAAAGCGTGAAGCTCGATCACTTCTCCTCCGTGCTGCATTCTTGTTAGGTCTGCGGAATCAGCCTGACTGCTCTCGCGCGATGCCTGCAAGGCGGGGTGGCCCGCAGACGCCTGACGCGATACCGGCGCGACTCCGTTCAGTTCGTCGGTGGTGTTGCCGGCGCCGCGCGCCCAGGTGTTCATCGCGCGCGGCACCGTCCGTCAATTCATCAAACTCAATTCTCTTCCTCGAGCCAGCAGGTGTCGTGCTGGGCGAGCATCGCGCTCGCCGCGGCCGGTCCCCACGTGCCCGCCGCGTACGGCTTGGGCGGCTTGGTCGAGGCCTTCCATTCGTTCAGGATCGGCTCGACCCAGCGCCACGCGGCTTCCTGTTCGTCACGCCGCACGAACAGCGCGAGGCGCCCGTTGATCACGTCGAGCAGCAGGCGCTGATACGCCTCCATCTGAGCTTCGCGGAAGAACTGGTCGAACGCGAGATTCAGGTGCACGCTCGCGAGGTTCATGCCCTCGCCGGGCTGCTTCGCGAGACAGTACAGACGGATCGTCTCGTTCGGCTGCAGACGCAGCACGAGGCGGTTCGCACCGGCGCGCAGCGCCGATGCGCCGAGCGCCGAATGGGGCACCGGGCGGAAATTCACGACGATCTCGGCGACGCGATCGGCGAGCCGCTTGCCCGTGCGCAGGAAAAACGGCACGCCGGCCCAGCGCCAGTTCTCGATCTCGACCTTCAGCGCGACGAAGGTTTCGGTCGAGCTATCCGGTTTCACGCCGTGCTCGGTCGCGTAGGCCGGCACCGCGTTGCCGCGGATCACGCCAGAATGATACTGGCCGCGCACCGCGACCTTGCCGATTTCGCGTGGATCGATCGGTTTGAGCGCGCGCAGCACGCGCAGCTTTTCGTCGCGCACCGAGTCGGAATCCATCGAGTGGGGCGGCTCCATCGCGACGATCGACAGCAACTGCAGCAGGTGGTTCTGC
This sequence comes from Paraburkholderia podalyriae, assembly GCF_014397785.1. Taxonomy (GTDB): domain Bacteria; phylum Pseudomonadota; class Gammaproteobacteria; order Burkholderiales; family Burkholderiaceae; genus Paraburkholderia; species Paraburkholderia podalyriae. Next base: position 52,898 of record NZ_VZQQ01000022.1, on the reverse strand, counting down.
ACCATGTCGCGCAGCGCGCCGGTATTGTCGTAGAAGTCGCCGCGCGCTTCGACGCCGAGTTCCTCTGCGATCGTGATCTGGATGCTCTCGACCCACTCGCGGCGCCACAGCGGCTCGAACAGCGCATTGCCGAAGCGCAGCGCGAGCAGGTTCTGCACCGGCTCCTTGCCGAGGTAATGGTCGATCCGGTAGATCTGTTCTTCCGCGAAGATTTCGCCGACCGCATCATTAATTGCGTTCGACGACTTCAGGTCGTAGCCGAGCGGCTTCTCGAGCACGATGCGCGCGTTGTGGTTCAGACCCACCGCGGCCAGCGCATGGCAGATCGGCACGAACAGCGACGGACCGGTCGCCAGATAGAACACGCGGATGCCGGGCAGGTCCTGAATCGCGTCGCGCAGTTGCGCGAAGTCGTCCGGGTTGCCGAGATCGATTTTCACGAACTCGATGCGCGCGAGGAAACTCGTCCACGCGACTTCGTCGAGGCCGTTCTTCGATACATACGGCTTGACGTGCGCGTCGACCCACTGCAGGTACTCGCCGCGATCCGCCACGTGCCGCGCCACCGCGACGATCTTGCCGCTGTCGGCGAGCATGCCGCCCGCGCGGTGCGCCTCGAACAGCGCGGGCAGGATCTTGCGCATCGACAGATCGCCGGTTCCGCCGAAGAGAACGAAAGTGAAGCTAGAGTCGGTTTGCATGAGTCTCCGTCGATGTCCTGAAGGGCCGCCGCGCTGATGGACACTGCACACGCAGCGTCCCGGAAGAGCGACCGTAGTCCGATAAAATATTTTTTGACACTGAATTGTAGTTTAACTACAATCCAAATCAAGAGGTAGCGTTAATTCGATGAAAAAAGCGTGCGCTGTAGAGGCGGAATACACGTTTTTGCGAATCGGCGGGCGTCCCCGGTCAAGCTACGGACAATGGGACAACGCCTTCCGGTGCGTATCAGGCACCTCGAGTCTGCAGCGCGATGCGGGCAGGCAAAAATCAAAAGAGGAGACAGTCAGTTGCATCCCGAATCACTCACCTCTTGAGCGTCCAGCGGCCGGACAACGGTCCGCCGGCACATGCCGTCGCGCATGCGCCCGACCGTGCTCGATCGCCCAGTGTTTTGCCTGTTTGAACCAACCACAGCACCCTGGCGACATCAGGGGCCATTCGTTTTTTTGTTCAGGTGTCTGGAGGAGATAAGCAATGAAATTTCGCGCGATCATGGGCGCTCTGTGCGCTGCGGGTCTGATGTCTGGCGTGTCGGCCGTGCAGGCGGCCGAGTCGGTCGAAGTGCTGCACTGGTGGACTTCGGGCGGCGAATCCAAGGCCGTCGGCGTCCTCAAGGACGACATGACGAAGCAGGGTTACACGTGGAAGGACTTCGCGGTCGCGGGCGGCGCTGGTGCTGCTGCCATGACGGCGCTGAAGACGCAGGTGATCTCGGGCAATGCGCCGAGCGCCGCGCAGATCAAGGGTCCGCTGATCCAGGACTGGGCTTCGCAGGGCGTGCTGGTGCCGATCGATTCGGTCGCGGGCGACTGGAAGAAGAACCTGCCGCCGCAAATCGACAAGATCATGCAAGCGGACGGCCACTACGTCGGCGCGCCGTTCTCGGTGCATCGCGTGAACTGGCTGTACATCAACAAAGCAGCGCTGGACAAGGCGGGCGGCAAAGTGCCGGCCACGTGGCCTGAGTTCTTCGCGGTGGCCGACAAGATGAAGGCCGCGGGCATTCAGCCGATCGCGATGGGCGGCCAGCCGTGGCAAGACCTGACGCTGTGGGAAGACGTCGTGCTGTCGCAGGGCGCGGACTTCTACAGGAAGGCGCTCGTCGACCTCGACGAGAAGACGCTGACTTCGGACAAGATGGTTGGCGTGTTCGACACGGTCCGCAAGATCCAGGGCTACTTCGACGCGGGCCGCACGGGCCGTGACTGGAACCTCGCAACGGCCATGGTCATCAACGGCAAGGCCGGCATGCAGTTCATGGGCGACTGGGCGAAGGGCGAGTTCACCAACGCCGGCAAGAAGTCGGGCACGGACTACATCTGCGCCGTGGTGCCGAACACGGACAAGGCCTATACGTTCAACGTCGACTCGTTCGTGTTCTTCCAGCAGAAGGGCCAGAAGGCCGCGACGCCGGGTCAGCTCGCGCTCGCGAAGACGATCATGTCGCCGGAGTTCCAGGAGCAGTTCAGCCTGTACAAGGGCTCGATCCCGGTGCGTCTCGGCGTGCCGATGGACAAGTTCGACGACTGCGCGAAGAAGTCGTACGCGGATGAGCAGACCGCGATCAAGGCCGGCGGTTATGTGCCGTCGCTCGCTCACGGCATGGCTCAGCCGGATGCCGCGGCAGGCGCAATCTCCGACGTCGTCACGAAGTTCATGAACTCGCAGCAAGATTCGAAGACCGCGGTTCAGGCACTCGCGAAGGCAGCGAAGACCAAGTAAGCGTCAGTACGAGGCGTTGCGCCCGGCGGCTTGCATCTGAAGCACCGGGCGCACCCTTCGGGCCGTGTCGGGTCGGACCTCGAGCTGCTCTCGTTGGCAGCGCAGTCCGGCGTCACGCGGCTCACCCTGGTTTCATGGAGTCACACCCAGGCCGTCGCGGTCCCGCGCCATGCGCGCACGGCAAGCCGGACGGTACAGTCTCAGCAGGAGTCGAGTAGTGACTGCTTCCATCAGCGGGAACGGGAAAACGGCCACCGCCACCCGCCGCACGTCGCCCATGGCGGCCCTTGCCGATCGCTGGATTCCGAAGCTGGTGCTCGCACCCAGCGTCGTCATCAGCCTGATCTTCGTGTATGGCTTTATCGCGATCACCGGCTATCTGTCGCTGTCTACTTCGCGGCTGATGCCTCGTTTCGAGTTCGCCGGTCTCGACCGCTATCGCGAGCTGTTCCAGAACGACGTGTTCTGGACCTCGGCCGCGAACCTCGGCTGGTTCGGCATCCCGTTCATCGGTTTCTGCATCGCTCTGGGTCTGTTGCTCGCGATCCTGCTCGATCAGCAGATCCGCAACGAAGGCGCGCTGCGCGCCGTGTTCCTGTATCCGATGGCGCTGTCGTTCATCGTGACCGGCACCGCGTGGCAATGGATTCTGACGCCGAGCATCGGGATCGAGAAAGTGTTTCACGACTGGGGCTGGACGAGCTTCTCGTTCAACTGGCTCGGCGATCCGGACAAGGCGATCTTCTGTATCGTGATCGCGGCGGTCTGGCAGTCCACCGGCTTCGTGATGGCGCTGTTTCTCGCCGGTTTGCGCGGCGTCGACAGCGAAATCTTCAAGGCCGCGCAGATGGACGGCGCGAGCCTGCCGACCATCTACCGCAAGATCGTGATTCCGAGCATGCGGCCGGTGTTCTTCTCCGTGCTGCTGATTCTTTGCCACATCACCATCAAGACGTTCGACCTGGTCGTCGCGCTGACCGCCGGCGGTCCGGGCACGTCGTCGTCGCTGCCGGCCATCTTCATGTACACGTTTTCGTTCAATCGCGGGCAGCTCGGCGTCGGCGCGGCATCGTCGATCATGATGCTCGCCACCGTGGTGGCCGTGCTCGTGCCGCTGATGTACCTGGAATCGAGGAGCACCCGCAATGCAGCCTAAGATGACGATTAGCCGTGCCGTCATTTACGCGGCCCTGGTCCTGTTCGCCCTGTACTTCCTGTTCCCGCTGTACGTGATGCTGTCGACGTCGTTCAAGGACATCGACCAGCTGCGCACCGGCAACCTGCTGACGCCGCCGACCAGCTGGACCGTCGCTCCGTGGCTCAAGGCATGGAGCGGCGCCTGCACGGGCGTGCGCTGCGACGGCATGCAGCCGTTCTTCATGAACTCGGTGCGGATGGTGATTCCCGCCGTGCTGATCTCGTCGATCATCGGCGCGTTCAACGGTTATGTGCTCACGCACTGGCGTTTCCGTGGCGCCGATCCGATCTTCACGATGCTGCTCGTCGGCTGTTTCATTCCGTTCCAGGCGATCCTGCTGCCGATGGCGCGCTTCGAAGGCTCCATCGGCCTGTCGAACACGGTGAGCGGCCTGGTGCTGGTGCACGTGATCTACGGTATCGCGTTCACCACGATGTTCTTCCGCAACTTCTACGTGAGCGTGCCGGCTGAACTCGTGAAGGCCGCGCGTATCGACGGCGCGGGTTTCTTCATGATCTTCACGAAGATCCTGCTGCCGGTGTCGCTGCCGATCTTCATGGTGTGTCTGATCTGGCAATTCACGCAGATCTGGAACGACTTCCTGTTCGGTATCGTGTTCTCCGGCGTCGATTCGATGCCGATCACCGTCGCGCTGAATAACCTCGTGAACACCTCGACCGGCGTGAAGGAATACAACGTGGACATGGCCGGCGCGATCATCGCGGCGCTGCCGACGCTGCTCGTCTACATCATCGCCGGACGTTACTTCGTGCGCGGCCTGACCGCGGGCGCGGTGAAGGGCTAAATCATCGTAGAGCGACGGCGTTTCACCGAACGCGTGCCGCCGTCACCTGACAAGACGTTTTCAAGCAGTACCAGAGACTAGAGGATTCACAGCATGGCAAGCCTTTCCATCCGTGACGTGTACAAGACCTACCCGAACGGGGTGCCGGTTCTGAAGGGTGTCAACATCGACATCGAAGACGGCCAGTTCCTGATTCTGGTTGGCGGCTCGGGCTGCGGTAAGTCGACGCTGCTCAATATGATTGCCGGTCTCGAAACCGTGACCAAGGGCGACATCCAGATCGACGGCAAGACCGTCAACAACCTGTCGCCGAAAGATCGCGACATCGCGATGGTGTTCCAGTCGTACGCGCTCTATCCGTCGATGACGGTGCGCGAGAACATCTCGTTCGGCCTGAACATCCGCAAGGTGCCGAAACCGGAGCAGACGCAGATCGTCGAGCGCGTGTCGAACACGCTGCAGATCAAGCATCTGCTCGATCGCAAGCCGGGCCAGCTGTCGGGCGGCCAGCGTCAGCGTGTCGCGATGGGCCGCGCTCTCGCGCGCGATCCGGTGATGTTCCTGTTCGACGAACCGCTGTCGAACCTCGACGCGAAGCTGCGTATCGAGATGCGTTCGGAAATCAAGCTGCTGCATCAGCGCCTCGGCACGACGATCGTCTACGTCACGCACGACCAGATCGAAGCGATGACGCTCGGCGACCGCATCGCGGTGATGAAGGACGGCATCGTCCAGCAGTTCGGCGCGCCGCAGGAAATCTACGACTCGCCGTCGAACCTGTTCGTGGCGGGCTTCATCGGCGCGCCGCCGATGAATTTCATCGAAGGCAAGCTGGTCGAGCAGGGCTCGGGCGTCGGCATCGAACTCGATACGGGCGTCGCGCGCAAGGTGCTGGTGCTGCCGTTCGATTCGGCGAAGGTGCGCTCGCACGTCGGCAACAACGTGATCCTCGGCCTGCGTCCGGAGCGCATCACCGACGCGCGCGGCGCGCATGGCGACGACTCGAAGCTGCAGCCGGTCGAAGTGAAGGTCGACGTGATCGAGCCGACGGGTCCGGACACGCTGGTGTTCGCGCAGATCAACGGCAAGCGCATCGTGAGCCGCGTACACCCGGCGTCGAACCCGCAACCGGAGTTGAACGCGACGCTGTTGTTCGATACGTCGAAGGCGGTGCTGTTCGATCCGGCGAATGAAGAGCGGATTGCATAAGCGCTGAATCCGTCGCGCAGAAAAGCCCCATGCGTTGAGTTGCGCACGGGGCTTTTGTTTTCGCAGCCGCTAAGCTGCCTTGGGCAAGCGCAAATCCGGATGACTGCGCGCAAGCTCGCCGACCCAATCGATGAACGCGCGCAACCGTGAACTCAGATTGCGGCGATGCGCATACAGAATCGACAGCGGCGTGCCGGGGCTCGTGTAGTTGCCGAGAATTTCCGTGAGCGCGCCTTGCTCGATCAGCTCGGCGACCATGAAGCGCGACGGCTGGATGATGCCGTGGCCCAGCACGCCCGCGGTGATGTACACGGAGCCGTCGTTCACGGCGAGCGTGCCTTGCATCGCGACGCGCTGAATTTCGCCGTCCACTTCGTATTCGAACGGGAAGGTCCTGCCGCTGCGCGCGGACACGTAGTTGACGGCGCGATGCTCGCCCAGCTCCGCCAGTGTGGTCGGCGTGCCGAACTTGCGCAGATACGCGGGCGATGCGCAGGTGACGATGCGCGCAAGCCCGATGCGCTTTGCGACGAGGCTCGATTCTTCGAGCGTGCCCATGCGGATCACGCAATCGACACCGTCCTGGATCAGATCGATGTTGCGATCCGCGAGACCGAGGCGCACGTCGATCGCGGGGTATTGTTCGTAGAAGTTATCGAGCGCGGGCAGCAACAGCGAGCGCGCGAGCGTGCCGGACGTATCGACGCGGATCGTGCCGGCCGGATTCTCGCGCTTGTTCGATAGCGACGATTCGGCATCGGCGACGTCGGCGAGAATGCGCACGCAGCGCTCGTAGAACGATGCGCCGTCTTCGGTCACGCTGACCTGGCGCGTCGAGCGGTTCAGGAGCCGCACGCCGACGTGTTCCTCGAGCGCCTGGATCGTACGGCTGACCTTCGCGCGCGGCAGATCCAGCGATTCCGAAACCTTGGTGAAGCTGTTCGCTTCGACCACGCGCGTGAAGATCTCCATCGCTTCAAAGCGGTCCATGGTGTGCCTTGTGAGTGGTGAGCCGAAAGAAGGGCGGGGCAGGCTTGCGACACGACAGGAAGTCTACAGCCAGCTAAACGGGTTGTCTGCCGGCGCGCCTCGTTCGCGCGAACCTGCCGCCGCCGCTCGCGGCTCAGTCCCGCTCCGGCGCGCCCAGTGGAAATAGCGGCCGATACGGCCGCGCCTCGTCGACCGCGCGTGCGAACGAGGGCCGCGCGAGCAGCCGCTGCCGGTACGCGCGCACGTGCGCGAACGCGGGGTCGATCGGATGCGTCCAGTCGGCGTAGAAGAGGGACGGGGCGGCGCCGCAGTCGGCGAGGCTGAAGCTGTGGCCGGCGGCCCATTCGCGTTCGGCCATGTGCCGGTCGAGCCATGCGTACGCGGTGTCGAGCAGCGCGCGCGCATCGGCGACGCCGCGCGTGTCGCGCTCGGTCTCGGCGCGCAGACTATCGAAGACGATCTTCTGCTGCGGCGTCGATATGTAGTTGTCGAAGAAGCGGTCCATCGCGCGCACGTCGAGCGCGGCGCGCGGATCGGCCGGCAACAGCGCGACGGGCCCCGGATAATGCAGGCCCAGGTATTCGATGATGATGCTCGCCTCCATCACCGTGCGCCCGCCGTCGACCAGCACCGGGAAGCGCTTGATCGGCCACAGCGCGGCGAATTCGGCCATGACGAGCGGGTCGTCGTGCGCGAGCACGCGCATCTCGAACGGCGTGCCGTTTTCGTACAGCGCGGTCAGGGCCTTCTGGCAGTAAGACGAGAACGGATGGGCATAAAGTTGCAGGGGCATCGCGATCACCTTGGACGGTTGCGCAGCACGAGTGCACGGCGACGCCGATGGTCACCGCGCGACGGCCAGGCTGGCCGTTTACCCCACGACGAACGACGGCCGAAAAAATCGACCTCAGACCTTCACGTTCGCCCCATGCGGCGGCAACGACCCCGGCTGCAACAGCACGACCACCGCGCCGGCGCCGCCGTCGTGCGGACGCGCCTGACAGAACGCGATAACTTCGGATTTTTGCACGAGCCACGCGCGCACCTTGCCCTTCAGCACCGGCTCCTTGCCGATCGACCCCAATCCCTTGCCGTGAATCACGCGCAGGCAGCGCAGGCCACGCTTGACCGATTCGCGGATGAATTCGGCGAGCGCCTCGCGTGCTTCCTCGCGCCGCATGCCGTGCAGGTCGATCTGCGACTGCACGATCCAGTCGCCGCGCCGCAGCTTGCGCACGACGTCGCGGCTCACGCCGGGGCGGCAATACGACAGCGTTTCGTCCGTTTCGAGCAGCACTTCGGGGTCGAACTCGTCGGAGATCGCTTCGTGAAGCACCGCTTCCTCGTCGAGCAGCGTCTGCACCGGCAGAGGCGGAGGGGGATTGCGCGTGAGCGTCGCGCGCGGCGGAATCGCGAGCGGCGCAACTTCGCCGATCTCGCGACGGAACAGATCGGCATCGGCGGCCGCTTCGCGCTGCGCGGCTCGCGCCGCCGCCTGTTTGCGCGCGCGCCGCTCGGCGTCGCCCTTCAACGCTTCGCGCAACGCGCCAAGTCCGGCGAGCCCCGACGCGCGATCGAGCTTCGGCGCGACGGCGGGCACGGCCGCTGCGGGCGCGGAACGCGCGGCGGCTTGCGGGCGTTTCGGTTCGTTCGGATGGGGCTGATTCTTCGGCATATCGGCAAACAGGCGGAAAGGTCGATCGGTGGTACGAGGCTGGGCGGCAAAAACGACGAAGGCCGCGGGCATTGCAGCCGCGGCCTTCGTGAGCCGATCACGGCTGCGCTGCGCGCCACCGTCATTTTACTGTCGCGCCTGCTGTCGCGACCTGGCGTCGCCATACGGCAGCGCGCTGCGGATCAGCGCTCCGCTTCCGCGCTCATCGCGTGCTCGCCGGCCATCTCGTTGATGGTCTCGAGATAGCGCTGCGCGTCGAGCGCGGCCATACAGCCGGTGCCCGCGCTCGTGATCGCCTGGCGATAGATGTAGTCCTGCACGTCGCCGGCGGCGAAGACGCCCGGCACGCTCGTCGCGGTCGCGAAACCGTTCAGACCGCCCTTCGTGATGATGTAGCCGTTCTTCATCTCGAGCTGGCCTTCGAAGATGTCCGTGTTCGGCTTGTGGCCGATCGCGACGAACACGCCCTGCAGCGCGATGTCGGTGGTCTCGCCAGTCTGCGTGTGCTTGATGCGCAGGCCGGTCACGCCGGAGGTGTCGCCGGTCACTTCGTCGAGCACGTGGTTCCATTTGATCTCGACGACGCCTTCCTTTTCCTTCGCGAGCAGACGGTCGATCAGGATCGGCTCGGCGCGGAACTTGTCACGGCGATGGATCACCGTCACCTTCTTCGCGATGCCGGCGAGATACAGCGCCTCTTCGACGGCCGTATTGCCGCCGCCGATCACGGCGACGTGCTGCTGACGATAGAAGAAGCCGTCGCAGGTCGCGCAGGCCGACACGCCCTTGCCCATGAACGCCTCTTCCGACGGCAGGCCGAGATACTGCGCCGATGCGCCGGTCGAAATGATCAGCGAGTCGCACGTGTATTCGCCCGAATCGCCGATCAGGCGAATCGGCTTCTCGTCAAGCTTCGCCGTGTGGATGTGGTCGAAGATGATCTCGGTATTGAAGCGCTCGGCGTGCTCGAGGAAGCGCGCCATCAGTTCCGGGCCTTGTACGCCGTTGGCGTCGGCGGGCCAGTTTTCGACGTCGGTCGTGGTCATCAGCTGGCCGCCTTGCGCCAGGCCGGTGACCAGCACCGGCGCGAGGTTGGCGCGCGCTGCGTAAACCGCCGCCGTGTAGCCGGCGGGACCGGAACCGAGAATCAGAACTTTGGCGTGTTTCGTTGCAGTTGCGGGCATGATCGAATCCTTGTACGGCGCGCGGCTCGCCGCTGCGTAGCCGTGCGTTTTGAACTGAAACTGTAGATGGGTATCAGCCCGGCATTATAAAGGGCGGGGCACACGGCTGCGCCATCAAGCTTTCTGATCGCTGCGATAGCGTGGCCGGAAGGGGCGCGGCGCGGGCAGGCGGCGCAATACGACGAATTCAGCGCGCCTCGCGCATGCATCTGTGGCCAAACAGCCAGGTTACCGTCATTTACAGCCTCGCGCGGGGCACAGCGTTTACAATAGCCCGGATCGAAGTTTCCGGTAGCCGGGATCGGGCCCGAAGCCGCGCGCGGCGAGGCTCGAGCCGCGTTCCCGGCGGCAGTTTCAGCCTGAACCGGCTACCCCAGGCAACAGGATCAATGGCAAAAGCTCCTTATACCGCGAGCGCGCAGGCATTGCCGCACCGCATGTCGCGCCTCTTCACCGAAATCCGCTGGATTCTGCAGGTGGCCCTCGGCGTCTTCCTTCTGATGTCGCTCGTCAGCTACAGCAGGCACGATCCGAGCTGGACCCACGCCGCGCAGGTCGACCATATCTCGAACTGGGCGGGCCGCGTCGGCGCGTGGACCTCCGACATTCTGCTGCTGCTGTTCGGCCTGTCCGCCTACTGGTGGATCGTGCTGCTCGGCCGCCACATCTCCGCGAACTACAAGCGCATCACCCGCAACGAAGAGCCGCGGGGCGACGGCGCGCCGCGTGGCGTGAGCTGGCTCGCGGACGCGTTCGCGTTCATGCTCGTGCTGCTGTCGTGCAACGGCCTCGAGGCGCTACGCATGTGGTCGCTGAAAGTGCAGTTGCCACGCGCGCCTGGCGGCGTGATCGGCGAGGCTGTGGCGCGCGGAATATCGCATGCGCTCGGCTTCACCGGCGGCACGCTCGCGCTGTTGCTCGGTCTCGCGATCGGGCTGTCGCTGTATTTCCGCTTTTCGTGGCTGTCGGTCGCGGAGAAGGTCGGCGAGTCGATCATTTCGGCGGTGACGTTCGCGAAGCTGCGCCGCGAGGCCGGGCGTGATCGCAAGCTCGGCGAAGCGGCCGCCGTGAAGCGCGAAGGCAAGGTCGAAAAGGGCCGTGTGCGCATCGAGGAGCACGAGCCCGTGATGATCGTGCCGCCTCTCGTCACGCCGGCGAAGTCGGAGCGCGTCGAAAAGGAGCGCCAGGTTCCGCTCTTCACCGATCTGCCTGGCGACTCAACGCTGCCGCCCATCTCGCTGCTCGATCCCGCGCCCGCTGCGCAGGAAACCATCTCTGCAGACACGCTCGAATTCACGTCGCGTCTGATCGAGAAGAAGCTGAAGGATTTCGGTGTCGATGTGAGCGTGGTCGCCGCGTATCCGGGTCCCGTCGTCACGCGCTACGAAATCGAGCCGGCCACGGGTGTCAAGGGCAGCCAGATCGTCAATCTCGCGAAGGACCTCGCGCGTTCGCTGTCGCTCGTGTCGATCCGCGTCGTCGAAACGATTCCGGGTAAGAACTACATGGCGTTGGAGCTGCCGAACCAGCGCCGTCAGACCGTGAGCCTTTCCGAAATTCTCGGCTCGGCCGTGTATGCGGATGCCGCGTCGCCGCTCACGATGGGTCTCGGCAAGGACATCGGCGGCAAGCCGGTGTGCGCGGACCTCGCGAAGATGCCGCACCTGCTCGTCGCCGGCACGACCGGTTCGGGCAAGTCGGTAGGTATCAACGCGATGATCCTGTCGCTGCTGTACAAGGCGAGCGCCGAGCAGGTACGCATGATCCTGATCGATCCGAAGATGCTCGAAATGAGCGTCTACGAAGGCATTCCGCATCTGCTGTGTCCGGTCGTCACCGACATGCGGCAGGCGGGCCATGCGCTGAACTGGGCGGTCGCCGAAATGGAGCGCCGCTACAAGCTGATGAGCAAGGTCGGCGTGCGTAACCTCGCCGGCTACAACAACAAGATCGACGAAGCGGCCAAGCGCGAAGAGAAGTTGCCGAATCCGTTCAGCTTGACGCCGGACGATCCGGAACCGCTGACGCGTTTGCCGAACATCGTGATCGTCATCGACGAACTGGCCGACCTGATGATGGTGGTCGGCAAGAAGGTCGAAGAGCTGATCGCGCGGATCGCGCAGAAGGCGCGCGCGGCGGGTATTCACCTGATTCTCGCGACGCAGCGTCCGTCGGTCGACGTGATCACCGGCCTGATCAAGGCCAACGTGCCGACGCGCATGGCGTTCCAGGTATCGTCGAAGATCGACTCGCGCACGATTCTCGACCAGCAGGGCGCCGAGTCGTTGCTCGGCATGGGCGACATGCTGTATTTGCCGCCGGGCAGCGGTTTGCCGGTGCGCGTGCACGGCGCGTTCGTGTCGGATGATGAAGTGCATCGCGTCGTCGACAAGCTCAAGGAGCAGGGCGAGCCGAATTACATCGAGGGCATTCTCGAAGGCGGCGTGAGCGGCGAGGGCGACGAAGGCTCGGCGGGAACCGCGTCCACCGAAGGCGAGTCGGACCCGTTATACGACCAGGCGGTCGATGTCGTGCTGAAGAATCGCCGCGCGTCGATTTCACTCGTGCAGCGGCACCTGCGCATCGGCTACAACCGGGCGGCGCGTCTGCTGGAACAGATGGAGAATTCGGGCGTAGTGTCGGCGATGTCGTCGAACGGCAATCGCGAGATTCTGGCGCCGGCGCGCGAGGCGGAATAGCCGTAGCCATAGCAGCCATCGCGTGCACCGTCGTGTGCACCATTGCGACTCGATGCCGGGCCAGTCACTTTGTGTCTAACGAGTGCATTGACCCGGCGCGGCTCACCACCGAATTCAATCAACGGAGAAAAACCTATGCAAGCAATCGCGCAGCAGCATGCCCGAGAGCGTCAAATGGGCCGCCTCGGTCGGCTCGCGGGCAAGCTCGCGCACACTGCGGGCAGTGTCGCGATCGGTGCGTCGCTGCTGGTCGCCTCGCATGCGTTCGCGAGCGGCACCGAGCAACTGAAGGCATTCGTCGCACAGGTCCATTCGGCGCGCGGCACCTTCGTGCAGCAGGAAGTGCGCGCGCCGAGCAAGGCGCCGGGCGCGAGCGGCGCGCTGTCCACCGCGAACCCAGGCAAGCCGACCACGTCGAGCGGCACCTTCATGTTCGCGCGACCCGGTAAGTTTATCTGGCAATACGAGAAGCCCTACTCGCAATTGCTGCAGGCGGACGGTGACAAGCTTTACGTCTACGACAAGGATCTGAACCAGGTCACGGTGCGCGCGCTCGGCAATGCGCTCGGCGCGAGCCCAGCGGCGATCCTGTTCGGCAGCAACGATCTGGACAAGAACTTCACGCTGCGCGACGCGGGCGTGAAGGCCGGCATCGACTGGCTCGAACTGACGCCGAAGGCGAAGGACACGCAGTTCGAACGCGTAGGCATCGGCTTCAAGGAAGGCAATCTCGAAGCGATGGAATTGCACGACGTGTTCGGCAACGTGACGCTGCTGACGTTCTCGAACATTCTGAAAAATCCGCCACTGCCGCCCGATGCATTCAAGTTCACGGTGCCGAAGGGCGCGGATGTGATTAACGGATAAATCGCGTGTAGGCGTCGACGCGCAGCGTCTTCGCAAGGGCCCGCAAAGCCGCACTCGTCGAGTGCGGCTTTTTATTTCGCTCTGCGCGTGGCGCATGGATTGCTAAAGATGCGCGCGCCGAACGCGAAATCGCCTCGCCGGCAGATGTAATGATTTAGTGCGAGACTAGAAGCATGGGCATCGCTGATGGGCTCGAGTTAGCACATCGATCATTTCCAAAGATTTGGTAAACACTCTCTAACAATTTTTTGCTGCGGCGCAACAAAATAACGCCTAAACTGGTCGAAGCTGGTTGTCGCTTCGGATGTCTGGAAAGGTGAGGCATGTCATGAGATTGTCTTCTTCACACGATTCGCGCGTGTCCCCGTCCCTCCATGTGTTCGAACAGGAGGGCGGATGGCATTGGGGAATCACGGTTCCAAGGTCGGCAGGAAGTGGTTTCAAGGTCGTTGCATATAGCGAAAAAACCTTTATCGATGAGGCCGAAGCCCATCGGGAAGGCAATCGCGCGCTTGCACGTTTCGCCGATGTGCCGGCGGTTTCGCATGAACGGCAATAACGCCACGAGATTTTTGACGCATGTAACAGCCCATTATGTGGGTTCTGAGCAACCGCACGCTTACCCGCCGTTATTAATTCGCTTTGCAAGTTTGCAAACTTTTCCGAAAAATCGTAGCGATAATGTCTCGTTGGCGGTCGGCGATCGGCGGTCATAAAAAAGACCTGCATTCGCATTGCAGGTCTTTTATATTTTCTGGCATCTGCGTCTAAAGCGACGCGCTCAGGACAACGCGCTCACGCATACGCGGTCTTGCGCGCCGATACGAACACGCAGTAGCACACCGCGCCGATCGCGAGCGACGGCAGCGTCGCGCCGAGATTCGGCAGCCATTGATTGATCACCTGGTATGAAGCGATGCCGATCGCCCACGCGACGAACGCGCTCAGGTGCCAGCCACCCGAGAAGCCGTAGCGGCCGCGCACATCGGCAAGCACCGCGGCGTCGATGCGGCGCTTGCGCACGATGAAGTGATCCATCAGCACGACGCCGAACAGTGGTGCGAACACCGAGCCGATCAGCAGCAGGAAGTTCTGATACTTCGTCATCGGCACGAGCAGCGCGATCAGCGTGCAGAGTGCGCCGAACGCGGCCGACAGCAACGGCACGCTCGCACGCGTCCAGAACGTGCCAGTCGACACCGCGGCCGAGTGGATGTCGGCGAACGCATTGTCGATCTCGTCGATCAGGATCAGCAGCAGCGCAAAGCCGCCGCCCGCTTGCGCGAGCGCGCCGGTCAGCAGCGCATCGCCGCCGCCGGCCGTGAGGCCATAGACCGCGCCGAGCGCATAGAACCAGATGTTCGCGATGCCGTAGCCATACAGCGTGCCGCGGAACGTCTCGCCGGCGCGGCGGCCGAAGCGCGTGTAGTCGGCGATCAACGGCAGCCACGACAGCGGCATCGCGACCACGAGGTCGACCGCGCCGCCGAACGACATCTCGCCGGTGCCCGGACGATGCATCAGGTCCGCGAGATTGTGGCGCGCGAGCAGGTTCCACGTGAGCCACGCGGCGCCCGCGAGCAACAGCCAGATCCCCCATTTGCGCAGAAAGCGCCGCACGAACGACAGCGGGCCGCTGATCGCCAGCAGCGTCGCGAGCAGGCCGAAGATCACGGTCCACACGAGCGGCATCGACAGGCCAAACGCCTGTTTCGCGAGCGCATCGGCGGAATCGCGCATCACGATCACCTCGAACGAGCCCCAGCCGACCAGTTGCACCATGTTCAGCACGGCCGGCACTGATGCGCCGCGCACACCGAGCGTCGGACGCAGCGACGACATCGCCGCGAGCCCGGTGTCGGTGCCGATTACGCCCGCGAGCGCGAGCAGCACGACGCCGATCACGCTGCCGAGCACGATCGCGACGAGCGCATGCGGCAGCGACAGCCCCGGCACCAGCAGCGCGCCCGCCTGGGCGACGAGCAGCCCGATGCCGAGCGAGAACCACAGCGCGAACGCATCGCCGGTACGGAACGCGCGGCGCACGTCGGGCACCGGCGTAAGCGGCGCGTAGGTGGAGCCGGCGTTGCCGGCGACAGAATCTTGAGCCATCTGAAGTGGGTTCCCTCTCGGTGGTGCTGTGAGCTCTTTTGCTGTGATTGTTTGCGCTGCGCGCGCGTCGTGCGCAACCAGCGCGCCGGGTCGGCCATCGCGCCGCCGCCGTCACTGTCATAATGCAGGACGTTGTTCGCGTTCGTGCCTGTGCCTGCGGCCGTGCGCGGCCTTTGCGCATGTGCCGCGAAGCGTCGCTCGGCAGCGGCGCGCGACCGGAAAGCCGAGATTATCCCCAAAACGTCATGTTTGAAGAAACCCGTGCCAATGTTCCGCTCGCCGAACGCCTGCGGCCACGCAATATCGACGAAGTGATCGGCCAGACGCATCTGCTCGGTCCGAACAAGCCGCTCAGGGTCGCGTTCGAATCGGGCGAGGCCCATTCGATGATTCTGTGGGGCCCGCCCGGCGTCGGCAAGACCACACTCGCGCGGCTGATGGCCGATGCGTTTCACGCACAGTTCATCGCGTTGTCCGCGGTGCTGTCGGGCGTGAAGGATATCCGCGAGGCGGTTGAGACCGCGCAGATCCATCGCGCGAACGGCCATCAGACGCTGGTGTTCGTCGACGAAGTGCATCGCTTCAACAAGAGCCAGCAAGACGCGTTCTTGCCGCACGTGGAGTCGGGCCTGTTCGTGTTCGTCGGCGCGACGACCGAGAACCCGTCGTTCGAGGTCAATAGCGCGCTGCTGTCGCGCGCCGCGGTCTACGTGCTGAAGAGCCTGACCGACGACGAACAGCGCGAGTTGCTCGAGCGCGCGCAGAAGGAGCTCGGCGGCCTCACGTTCACCGATGAAGCGCGCGCCGCGCTGATCGGCTCCGCCGACGGTGACGGCCGCAAGCTGCTGAACAACCTCGAGATCGTCGCGCGCGCGGCGGCCCAACAGAAGACGACTGAAATCGACGGCGCGTTATTAGGCAGCGCGCTTGCGGAAAATCTGCGCCGCTTCGACAAGGGCGGCGATGCGTTCTACGACCAGATCAGCGCGCTGCATAAATCCGTGCGCGGCAGCAATCCAGACGGCGCGCTGTACTGGTTTTGCCGCATGCTCGACGGCGGCGCGGACCCGCGCTACCTCGCGCGGCGCATCGTGCGTATGGCGTGGGAAGACATCGGCCTCGCCGACCCGCGCGCCGCGCGCATCACGCTCGACGCCGCCGAAACCTACGAGCGTCTGGGCTCGCCCGAAGGCGAACTCGCGCTCGCACAGGCGATCATCTATCTGGCGGTCGCGCCGAAATCGAACGCCGGGTACAACGCGTACAACGAGGCGCGGCGCTTCGTCGGCAAGGATCAGTCGCGCGCGGTGCCGGTGCATCTGCGCAACGCGCCGACGAAGCTGATGAAGGAACTCGGCTACGGCCACGACTACCGCTATGCGCACGACGAACCCGATGCGTACGCGGCCGGCGAGACCTATCTGCCGGACGGCATGCGCGAGCCGCATTGGTACGAGCCGACACCGCGTGGTCTCGAAGGCAAGATCGGCGATAAGCTCGCGCGCCTTGCCGAGCTCGATGCCCGGTGGCGCGTCGAAAACAAGCCGAAGAAGGCTTGAGGCGTTTCGCCTTTGCCGGTGCGCTAAAATCGCGTTTTCATACAACGAACATCCGTCCCATCCCATGCTCGACATCCAGTTGCTGCGCAAAGACCTCGACGGCGTCGCGAAACGCCTCGCCGACCGCGGCTATACCCTCGACGTCGCGGCCTTTACCGCGCTCGAAGCGGAACGCCGCGATACTCAGACCCGTACCGAAGAACTGCAGGCGCGCCGCAACAGCCTGTCGAAGCAGATCGGCGCGATGAAAGGGCGCGGCGAAGACACGTCGGCGGTGATGGCCGAAGTCGGCGGCATCGGCGACGAGATGAAGGCGTCGGCGGTCAAGCTCGAAGAGATCCAGAAGCGTCTGTCGGATCTGCTGCTCGGCGTGCCGAACCTCGCGCACGAAAGCGTGCCGGTCGGCAACGACGAAACCGGCAACGTCGAAGTGCGCCGCTGGGGCACGCCGCGTCAGTTCGACTTCGAGGTCAAGGATCACGTCGACGTCGGCACGCCGCTCGGTCTCGATTTCGAGACCGGCGCAAAGCTGTCGGGCGCGCGCTTCACGGTGCTGCGCGGCCAGATTGCGCGGCTGCATCGCGCGCTTGCGCAATTCATGATCGACACGCACACGCAGCAGCACGGCTATAGCGAGATCTACACGCCGTACATCGTCAATCCGGACATCCTGTACGGTACCGGCCAGCTGCCGAAGTTCGCGGACGACATGTTCCGCGTCGAAAAGGGCGGCGGCGAACACACGGTCACGCAGTACCTGATCTCCACTTCGGAAATATCGCTGACCAACACGGTGCGGGAGAGCATCGTCGAAGCGGACGCGCTGCCGATCAAGCTGACCGCGCATTCGCCGTGTTTCCGCTCGGAAGCGGGCTCGTATGGTCGCGACACGCGTGGCATGATCCGCCAGCATCAGTTCGACAAGGTCGAGATGGTGCAGGTCGTTGCGCCGGACGCATCGTACGATGCGCTCGAGCAGATGGTCGGCCATGCCGAGGCGATTCTGCAGAAGCTCGAACTGCCGTATCGCGTAATCACGCTGTGCACCGGTGACATGGGCTTCTCTGCCGCAAAGACCTACGACCTCGAAGTGTGGTTGCCCGCGCAGAACACGTATCGCGAGATTTCGAGCTGTTCGAATACCGAGTCGTTCCAGGCGCGACGCATGCAGGCGCGTTTCCGCAACGCGCAGGGCAAGCCTGAACTCGTGCATACACTGAACGGCTCGGGGCTCGCGGTGGGGCGCACGCTCGTCGCGGTGCTCGAGAACTTCCAGAACGTCGATGGCTCGGTGGCGGTGCCGCCGGCACTGCGGCCTTACCTCGGCGGCGTGGAGCGACTGGAGGTGCCGGCGTCCAGGCTCCGAGAAAGAACTTAGAAGTTTTTTGCGGAGGGGCTTGGAAAATTAATTCGAGCTGTTCTATAATCTTGTTCTCCCAAGCAGCGGCCCGCTTGGATCCGACGAAGCGGTAGCAAGTTGGGATACCCGGAAAGGTGGCAGAGTGGTCGAATGCGCTGGACTCGAAATCCAGTGTACCTTTAGGGGTACCGTGAGTTCGAATCTCACCCTTTCCGCCAAATTCTGAAAACCCCTTGATTTCACCGAGATCAAGGGGTTTTTTGCTTTAAGTTACTGTATTGCTTTGCCAGGGCAATACGAGGTTGTTCAAGCATCATTTCTATTGGCGAAATCCATTGTTTCGATTTTGTGTACGCGAGCTAATTCGTTGCTCGCGTTCATTTTTATTCTGTTTCCATACAAATACCTTAAGCAATACCTGCTGCACTGTCCCCCTATTCATATGCCGGACATACCAGGAGCTTGGCGGTCCCGTGCTATTGGGGGTCGAAGTACGAAAATTTTCGGGCGACCTGCCCCCTGATCGACTTCTGAAAGTGCGAATCTTCGCCGACCCCACAGGTCTCGGCAAGATCTGCCTTTTTTTACAAATAAATACGATTTTTAGTTGGGCTCAGTCATTCATTCAGGGTACGATTTACGCCGTCAGCAGCTTTTACGGGAAGAATTTTCCTAAGAACGACATCTGCGGCAGCAATCGGTAAAAGGTTCGCGGGGCAAACAATCGCGATCCGACACGCACCCGGCCCTGTCAATCTGGACCACCGCGAGAAGCACCTTCGCGAGCATCGGTTCAATCGGACATCACAAACGTGCGTTCAAGGCACTTCAGGACAGCTGTTTTTAAGGACTGCAAATCTGTCTTTGCACGAATCCTTATTGTCCGTCCGAATCAAGGCAAATCCTTTTTGGTCTTTTTATCGGGAATTTTCCCGACATTTGGAATTACTCCGCATGTTAAAACGACGTCAATTTCTCGGCGGCCTGACGGCCCTCAGCGCAAGTTATCTTTTGGCCGCATGTGGTGGCGGCGGTGAATCCTCAAACGCGAGCGGCAAGGCTGCCGCCGCGACTGGCGCTTCCGGTGCTGCTGCAGCTTCGGGTGCGTCCGGTACCTCGAGCAATACAACGCCGACTGCGAAGACGAGCGATCCGAACAGCATTTCCATGCCGCCCGCCACGTCCATCACGGACAACTCCGGCAACGTCTGGACCCTTTCCGGAGGTTCGGTCTACCGCAACGGGTCGGCGGCAGGCAACACCTTCAACGTCTCGCTCGTGCTGTTTTACGGCGGCGTGATTTATCACGAAGGTACGGGTGGTCAGTTCTACGAATGGACGGGCTCGGGCTGGGTGGGCTGCAACGACCCGCGCCTCGGCGGCACCTCAGCCGATGGCACCTCGCTGCCCGCTTCGCCGTACATCATCGACAAGTCCGGCGCAATCTGGACGCTGACTAACGGCGTCATTTACCGCAACGGGGCGACGGTCGGCGACACGTACAACGTCTCGCTCGTGTTGTGGTACGGCGGCAAGATCTGGCATTGCGGCACGGGTGGCCAGTTCTACGTGAACACCGACACCGCCGGCCATTGGCTGAACTGTAACGATCCGCGCACCGCGATCGCACCTCCCGCTGGCATGTTCTACGGCATGAACGGCCACTTCGACTACACCTACACGCCCCAACAGATCGTGTCGATCCTGAAGGGGATGGGTTGCACGAGCTATCGCGTCGGCGGCACCAACACGTCGAACGAGTTGAACGCGCTGGTCGGACTCGCGCAGGCTTTCCAGTCGGCGGGGATGACGCTGATCGTGCTGATCAACCAGGGCGTCTACGACTCCAACGGCAACCTGCTGGCTGGCGAGAATGCCGCTTACAGCCAGGGTTACGCGGTAGCTCAGGGCATCGCGAACGCACTGAAGCCGTATGGCGTCACGATCTACGAATGCGGCAATGAGCTGACGCGGACGAACGCCACCGTGCTCGACTTCACCGCTGCAGGCACGAGGGCGTCGGACTTCAACAACGCGAACTGGCCGGTGATGCGCGGCGTGATGCGCGGGATGATCGACGGCGTGAAGTCGGTTCAGTCCAACGCCAAATGCGGCATCAACTTCTGCGTGAACGATGTCGGCGCGGCGGACGCGCTCTGGGACGGTATGCAACCGGATGGTAGCGGCGGTCACCCGACCGTGCGCTGGGACATCACCACGTGGCACAACTACGAGGTGTACGGCGATCTGTTCGACGTCGGGACGGACGGCGCGCAGCCGGGCTTCGATCTGCCGACCTATTGCAAGGCCCGGTATGGCGTGCCGTTCATCGTCACCGAGTGGAACACCGGACCGGACCGAACGCAAGCCTATCGTTCCAACTACATCTCGACGAAGCTCGGCGAGTACTATCAGAACCGCAAGACGCACAATATCCAGTCCGTCATGTATTACGTGCTCGACAGCGGCGACCAGACGTACGGCATCATGATCAACGGTTCACCGTTGAATCCGTCATACAGTGCTTTCCAAAGCTTCACGGCGGCCCATCCCGACAACTAGGCCGCGGCTGTCGACGCAAGCAGTTCCGTCCGTCCGTAGTCAATGCTGCCCGGTGCCAGGAGCGGCATGTCGCCGGGCCTGACGGCGGCGCCCAATCTTCCCTTCAGAGTATCGAGGCGGGGGTGCGGGCGCCTCATCCACCCCGAACCCCTCCATCACCTCCCTCAACGCTCGCGCCTGATCCGCGAGCGACGCGGCCGCCGCCGCACTTTTCTCGACGAGTGCCGCGTTCTGCCGCGTGACCTCGTCCATCTGCGTGATCGCGATGCCCACCTGCTGAATCCTGGCGATGCCGTCGTGGTGCACCGCTTCAGCCGGTTTTCGAGGGATTCATTGGCGTTCCTCTGTACAATTGCCCGAAATCGCCCGATCGAGCGGCGGTTGCGGGCCGCCGGGCTCTCGGGCGCGGCGGGTCATCTCGCGCTTGACCCCGCGACTCACATCGACTGAATTCATGGCCATTACCTACAAGACCTCCGACGATCTCGCGAAGCTGCGCATTGCAGGCCGCCTCGCGGCTGATGTGCTGGCCATGATCGGCGAGCACGTCAAGGCAGGCGTCTCCACCGACGAGCTCGACGCGCTGTGCAACGACTACATCGTCCACACGCAAAAAGCGATTCCGGCCAACGTCGGCTATCTGGGCTTTCCGAAGACCGTCTGCACGTCGGTCAACCATATCGTGTGTCACGGCATCCCGAATCGAAGCGAGGTCCTGAAGGACGGCGACATCATCAACATCGACGTCGCGATCATCAAGGATGGCTATTTCGGCGACACGAGCCGCATGTACTGCGTCGGCCAGCCGAGCACGGTCGCGCGCGCGCTGATCGACACGACCTACGAGGCGATGGTGGCCGGCATCCGCGAGGTGAAGCCGGGCGCGACGCTCGGCGACGTCGGCCACGCGATCCAGAAGGTCGCGCAGCGCGAGGGCTTCTCGATCGTGCGCGACTACTGCGGGCACGGCATCGGCAAGGTCTATCACGAGGACCCGCAGGTGCTGCACTACGGACAGCCGGGTCAGGGTGTGCGCCTGAAGCCGGGCATGGTCTTCACGATCGAGCCGATGATCAACGCGGGCCGCGCCGGCACGTCGGTGCAGCGCGACGGCTGGACCGTGATCACGAAAGACCGCTCGCTGTCGGCGCAATGGGAGCACATGGTCGCGGTCACCGACGACGGCTATGAACTGCTGACGCCATGGCCGGACGGCACTGGCGACTATGAGGCGCCGTGAGCGAGACCGCATGTTCGGGTCAATAATAATTTGACTCGCCGGCCGGTTCGGTTAAAGCTATGCGTTAGGGTTTCCAGGGGTTTTCGTCTGCATGAGTCCGTCATTGACCGTTCGCCGCATCACCGCTGATCAGGGCGCCGTTTTTCGCGAACTCCGCACGGCCTCGCTGCGGGAGGCGCCGTATGCCTTCGGCGCGACGCTCGAGGACGCGTTGTCGGCCGATGCCGCCAGTTTCGACGCGACCGCGGCGGTCCACGCGGTTTCGCAATCCGTCGGTACGTTCCTCCTCTACACCGAGGGCCATCCGGCAGGCCTGATCGAGGCGCATTTCGACGACACCGCGGCGCGGCGCGCGTTCGTCTGCGAATTGTGGGTGGCGCCGGCCGTGCGTCATCTGCGCGCCGGCGAGTTGCTCGTCGATACCGCGAGCAGCTGGCTCGCGAATGCGGGCGCCACGGAAATCTACGCCTGGGTCTCCGACGCCAACCGCAACGGGATGCGCTTTTACGAGGCGCTCGGCTTTGGCCCGACCGGCGAACATCGGCGCGTCGAGCGCGCACCCGAGCAGGTGGAAAGTCTGCTGGTGCGGCACGTGCCGGCCACCTCGCGGGTGTTTCAGCAGTGATCGCCCAGGCGGCGCGTCGCGCGCGCCGCTCGTGTTCGCCGTCCCTTCATCGCGGTCTTTTCCCGCCAGCATTTCTTTCGCGCCGTCGCGCGTCGATCGCCTCGACGGCACGCATTGCGTCCGCGCGCGAGCACCGATTCTCCCGGGAAAAATAGTGGCCGCACGCGTGTACGCCTGTAAAATACGCAAAATTTTTTGCCGAACCTATGTCGCCCAAGAAATCGCCCTTTTTCGAACTGCGCAGCGGCTCTGTCGACACGCTGATGTTCGTGGTCAAAACGACCGACCTCGATTCGATGCGTGCCGAACTGACGCGACGCTTCGAGGCGACCCCTGAATTCTTCGCTAACGACGTCGTCGCGATCGACGTGCGGCGTCTCGCCGACAACGAGCGCGTGCCGCTCGCCGACATCGCGCAACTGCTCGACAGCGTGCGCATGCGTCCGGTCGGCGTGGTCGCGAATGCGGAGCAGGGATGGGCGTCGGAGTTGGGATTGCCGCTGCTCGAAGCGCGCGACCGCCGCGGCGCGCCGGCGAAGCAGACCGATGACGACAGCACCGCGACGGCGGCGGACACGGCACCTGCCACCGAGACGAGCCCGGGGACGAGCACTGCGTCCGCAACCGCCAGCGCGGCAGCCGGCACGGCCGCGGCCGCCGCCGATTCCACATCCGCCGCCGAGCCGGTGCGCCTCGCCACGTCGCCGCAAACGATGGTGGTCGACAAGCCGCTGCGCTCCGGTCAGCGCATCTACGCAAAAGGCGATCTGGTCGTGCTCGGTCTCGTCAGCAATGGCGCCGAGGTGATCGCGGAAGGCAACATCCATATTTACGCGCCGCTGCGCGGCCGGGCATTGGCCGGCGTGCAGGGCAATCATGACGCGCGCATCTTCTGCACGTGTCTCGAACCGGAACTGATCTCGATCGCGGGCATCTATCGAACGACCGAGAACCCTCTGCCCGCCGACGTGCTCGGCAAGCCGGTGCAGATCTGGCTCGAAGAAGAAAAACTGATGATCGAACCGCTGCGGCTCACGTAAAGCGCCGCGAAACGCGCGCTGCCTCGAGCGATTGCGGCAGGTGGCGTTTCACGGCGACGCGGGCCGTGCATCAATTGACGCATTTGACGAACACAAGGTAAGGGTAATGGCAAAAATCATTGTGGTGACTTCGGGCAAGGGTGGCGTGGGCAAGACGACCACGAGCGCGAGCTTCGCGTCGGCCCTCGCGTTGCGCGGCAGCAAAACCGCCGTGATCGACTTCGACGTCGGCCTGCGCAACCTCGACCTCATCATGGGCTGCGAGCGTCGCGTCGTGTACGACCTGATCAACGTGATCCAGGGCGAAGCGAATCTGAACCAGGCGCTGATCAAAGACAAGAAATGCGAGAACCTGTTCATCCTGCCGGCCTCGCAGACGCGCGATAAAGACGCGCTGACGATGGAAGGCGTCGAGAAGGTCATCAACGATCTGATCAAGATGGACTTCGAATACATCGTCTGCGATTCGCCGGCCGGTATCGAGTCGGGCGCGCTGCTTGCGATGCACTTCGCAGACGAAGCGCTGATCGTGACGAACCCGGAAGTGTCGTCGGTGCGCGACTCCGATCGCATTCTCGGCATCCTGTCGTCGAAGACCAAGCGCGCGATCGAAGGCAAGGAGCCGATCAAGGAGCATCTGCTGATTACCCGCTACAACCCGAAGCGCGTCAGCGAAGGCGAAATGCTGTCGCTTACCGACATCCAGGAAATTCTGCGCATCGATCTGATTGGCGTGATTCCGGAATCGGAAGCGGTGCTGCACGCGTCGAACCAGGGTCTGCCGGCCGTGCATATGGACGGCACCGATGTGGCCGAAGCCTATAAGGACGTCGTGTCGCGTTTCCTCGGCGAGCAGAAATCGCTTCGCTTTGTCGATTACCAGAAGCCCGGGCTGCTGCAGCGCCTCTTCGGCACCAAGTAAGGGGAGCGCACGTAATGTCGATTCTTTCGTTTTTGCTGGGCGAGAAAAAGAAGTCCGCGTCGGTAGCGAAGGAACGCCTGCAGTTGATCATCGCGCACGAGCGCGCCGGCGGTCATCCGCCCGCCGATTATCTGCCTGCGTTGCAACGCGAACTGGTGGCCGTGATCTCGAAGTACGTGAAGATTTCCGATGACGACATTCGCGTGAGTCTCGAGCGTCAGGACGATCTCGAGGTGCTCGAAGTCAAGATCGAAATACCGCAGGCCTGAGCTTCGGATGGACCGCGGTCCATCTCGCATCATGTGCAGGACGTCGCATGGCGTCGCGTCGGAGCGACGCGATGCCGTGCGGCGTTCGGCTCGTTCTCTGGCTTCTGTCTGAAGCCGTCTCTTCGCATCTCCACGGCGCTCGCCATTTCCCGGTCGAAATGAACCGTTGCACTCCAGCGGTGCCGTTACACGCGCAACGTCAGCCTAGCGTCGCCCTCGCGCATTTAACCGGTTACGCCGCATAAAAAGATTCTGCTCGCGCTCGCCGCCCTGGCGGTGATGCTGGCCGGCTGCGTCGTCGTGCCGGCGCGGCCGCCGTATGTGCATGCGCCGCGCGTGGTCGTCTACTGACGCGGCGAGTCGGAGGTATCCGTCTTGATGCCGTCTGCGGCATCGTCGGCGCGCGGCTCGCCGTCCTCGCTTTCCGCTTCAGGCGCCTCGACCTCGGGCACTTCCGGCACTGGCGCGGGCGCGGGCTGTGGCAGCGGCGCCATGTAGCGCTTGGCGAGCGACTCATAAAGCGGCGGCGCGAACAGGCGCGACACGCGGCTCGCGATCAACGCGGTGGCCATCAGCGAAATCACCAGCGCGTGGCCGTCGATCATCTCCATCACGATCACGAACGACGTGATCGGCGACTGCGTGACCGCGGCCAGATAGCCGACCATCGCGAGCGCGATCAGCATCGGCAATTGCATCGAATCGAACACCATGTGCAGCAGATTGCCGAAGCCCGCGCCAATCGACAGCGACGGCGCGAAGATGCCGCCCGGAATGCCGGGCAGGTACGAGCCGACCATCGCGATCATCTTCAGGAACGGATAGAACACCGACAATTGCTCGTGTCCCTCGAGCAGGCCGCGCGCTTCCGTATAGCCGCTGCCGAACGTCGTGCCGCCCGAGATCACGCCGACCACCGCGATCGTGAAGCCGCACAGCGCGGCGAACACGACCGGCCGCTCGCCATGCAACTGACGCAGCGGCGCCGGAATCCAGCGCGCGGTATTGAGCAGCAGCCAGCCGAATACGCCGCCCGCGATTCCCGTGACGTTCGCGGTGAGCACCACCGCGACGGCGAGCAGATCGGGAAAATGCGCGCCGATCTGGATCGTGCCGAAATACGTGTAGTTGCCGTTCAGGCCAAGCGCGACCACGCCCGCGACGATGATCGCCGTGATCAGCACGCCGCTCGTGCGAGCCTCGAAGCTGCGCGTCAATTCCTCGATCGCGAACACGACGCCCGCGAGCGGTGTATTGAACGCCGCCGATAAACCCGCTGCCGCGCCCGCCAACGCGAGCTGCCGCTCGATCTGCGCATTCGAGCGCGGATAGAACCGGCGCAAATTGAACATCAGCGCGGCGCCGACCTGCACGGTCGGTCCTTCGCGGCCGATCGTGAAGCCGCCGAGAATCGCGAGAAACGACACGCCGATCTTGCCGAGCAGAAGCCGCAGCGACAGCAGCCGCGTGCCGTACCCGCGCTGCTTCGTGTGCAGCGTCGCGATCACCTGCGGGATGCCGCTGCCCTCTGAGCCGCGAAAGAACTTGCGCGTGAGCCAGACCGCGAGCGCGGCGACCGCGGGTGTGATGATGAGCGGCGCCCACGCGTACCGATGCTGGACGTCGAGAAACGCGTCATACCCCCAGTCGATCAGACGCGCATAGAGCACCGCGACCAGACCGACGGCGATCGCACCGAGCCAGAAGATACCGTATTGCCGCCACAGGCGTTTCGCGCGACGCACGACGGCGGGCGAACGGGAAAGGAAGGGCCGGGACATGAATGAGAGTCGTGCAAAGAGCCAAGTATAAAACGTGGGCGCCGACCAGAAGGCGTGGAAGATGATTGAAATAACCATGTACGATGGATCGTCAGGCGATTTTCTTTGCTGTAACGCGCCGTATTGAGAACCGGACCGCTGGCGATGCCCATTTGGCAGGGATCGGTAAATACGTCAGCTAGAATAGTTTCAACTTCGAACAACGAAAAACCTCAATGAAGCGAATCCTTATCGTCAAGGTCACTTCACTAGGCGATATCGTGCAGGCGTTGCCAGTCGTTGCCGATATCAAACGCGCGTTTCCTGGCGTTCAGGTGGATTGGGCGGCGGACGAAGCATTTGCGGAAGTCGTGCGTTGGAGCCAGGGCGTCGATCGCGTGCTGTGCGCGCCGCTGCGCCGCTTCAAGCAGACGCGCCGCTGGAGCGATCTGAAGGCGATCTGGGCATCGATCGCCGAGTTGCGCGCGTATCGCTACGACTACATCATCGATATCCACGGCGTCTACAAGAGCGCGATCATCGCCTTCCTTGCGCGCTCGTCGCGGCGCATCGGCTATCAGTCGCAGAATCTGGGCGAGCGCGGCGCCGCGTTCGCCTACACCGGGCGTTTCGGCCCACGTCCACCAGGCAGCGCGTGGCACGGCATGCGCATCAGCGCCAGCGAGGCGCTCGGCCACGAAGTGGCAGGCCCGCCCATCTACAACCTGCAGCTACCCGAACCCGTCACGCAGCCGTTCGCAACGCAGGACGGGCCTGTCACGGCGCTCTTTCACGCCACCTCGAAAGCCGACAAGAAATGGCCGCTCACGCACTGGGTGGCGGTGGGGCGCGAGTTGAGCGAGCGTGGTTTTCGTGTCGTGCTGCCGTGGGGTTCGGACGGTGAGCTTGCCGAAGCCGGGCAAATCGCCGCGCAGGTGCCGGGCGCGAGGGTGCTGCCGCAAATGAGCGTGACGGAAGTCGCGCAGATGATCGACGCGTGCGCGCTCGTGGTTGGTACCGATACGGGCTTCGTGCACCTCGCGCATGCGCTGCAGAAGCGCACCGTGAT
This sequence comes from Paraburkholderia podalyriae, assembly GCF_014397785.1. Classification (GTDB taxonomy): domain Bacteria; phylum Pseudomonadota; class Gammaproteobacteria; order Burkholderiales; family Burkholderiaceae; genus Paraburkholderia; species Paraburkholderia podalyriae. Next base: position 25,305 of record NZ_VZQQ01000022.1, on the reverse strand, counting down.
GATCTTCGTCGCGACGTCGCCATCGCATTGCGGCATCGAGGCGCCGCATCGCTCGACCTCGATCGGCGACGGCCACTCGGTGCCGCCCATCAGCGCGGCGCTCGAAGCGATCGACTACGTGCAAGCGGCAGAGCCGGTGCTTGCGATGCAGCAAAGGTCAGCCGCCGCCTGAGTTGGTTCGCGCGATCGCGCAATCGTTTGCGCCAAAGAAAAGAGGCGCGACGCGCAGTCCACCCTTACGGGCAGCGAGCGCATCGTCGCGCCTCGAAGAACGCCCGTGTCGGGGAACAGCGGGCGGAGAGGAATCGATTACACGTCTGTTAAAACTGTCGCTTTTCGTTGGACACCGAAGCGTCAGGTGCGCAGACGCAAAGGCGGCAGGCTGGCATGCCGCGGTGCGTCGAGGCTTGCGCGGCGCGCCTTGAACCGCTCCATTGCGGCGAGGCTGGCACGGCCAGCAAGGCTTCCATCGCGCTAGTGCGCTCAATGGAGTATAGGCGGTGTTTTCCGCCATGGCGGCGCGATCCGGCGGCGAGCGAGGCGCGTCGATCATACGCGTCGATCCAGTGCGTAGATCCTGTAACAGCTCGGTGATCTTCCCTTACAAATGGCAACGTTCGCCGCGGCGCGCATCGTGTCCAATCGGGTCATTCGGGGTTTGCGCTCGAATCAATCTGACTCGATGGAGAACAACATGAAACGCTTGATCCTGACTCTCGTGGCGGGCACGCTGCTCGCATCGGCACTCGGCGGCTGTGTCATCGCGCCGGCGCCGGGTTACTACTACGGCGGCGGTGGCTACTATCATCACGGCTACTACCGCTAAGCCGCGCGCCGCGCTCAGGCTCGAAGCAGCGGCCTCAGGCGACGAGCATTTCGAACGCGACCACCGCGGCAATGGCCGCGGCGTTCGCGGCCAGCGCCTCGACGACGATGCCTTTCCATGTCGACGGACGGAAGCGCAGCGCGAGCAGCAGCGAGCCGAGCAAGGCGAGCGCGATGATCAGGACGATATCGGCATTGTGAAGATGGACGTTCATGCGAGTCTCCCTGCTTTTTATAGGATTATGCAGGGAGTATAGGCAAGTCAAAAAGTCGCGCAAGGCAGGGGATATACCGGACCGGCTTGCGGAAATAGCGAGGACGGCATCGAGCCGGCATCGCCTGGGCATCGGCAAACGCGCATCGACGGAAGCGTTTCCCCGTCGATGCGTGTTGCATCACTTCATCAGACTCTCATTGCGCGTTTCGCGCATGCACAGCACGCCGACCAGGCTCACGGCCGCCGCGACCGACACGTACGCGCCGACCCACGGCAACCCGCCGTGCGCGGCGAGCACCTGCGCGATGTACGGCGCGACCGACGCGCCGAGAATCCCGCCGAGGTTATACGCGACGCCGGCGCCCGTATAGCGCACGTTGGTCGGAAACAGCTCCGGCAGCAGCGCGCCCATCGGCGCGAACGTCACGCCCATCAGGAACAGCTGGATCACGAGGAACAGCAGCACCAGCAACGGCTCGCCGCTGCCGAGCAGCGGCGCCATCGTGAAGCCCGACAGGATCGCCGCGATGATGCCGACGATCAGCACCGGCTTGCGCCCGAAGCGGTCGCTCGCGCGGGCCGACAGCGGTGTCGCGAGCGCCATGAACACGACGGCGATGCACAGCAGGCCAAGGAAGGTTTGCCGCGGAATATGCAGCGACCCGACGCCGTACGACAGCGAGAATGTCGTCGCGTTGTAGAACAGCGTGTAGCAGACCACCATCGCGAGCGCGCCGAGCACGGTCGGCACCCAGTGCTGCGAGAACAGCGTCGCGATCGGCACGCGCACCCTTTCCTTGCGCTCGATCGCTGCCTGGAACGCGGGCGTCTCGGCAATCTTCAGCCGCACGTACAGGCCGAGCGCAACCAGCACCGCGCTGACGATGAACGGCACGCGCCAGCCCCAGCTGCGGAACTGCTCGTCGGACAGCGACAGCGCGAGCGCGAAGAACAGGCCGTTGGACGCCAGAAAGCCGATCGACGGGCCAAGCTGCGGGAACATGCCGAACCAGCCACGCTTGCCGGCCGGCGCGTTTTCGGTGGCGAGCAGCGCGGCACCGCCCCATTCGCCGCCGAGGCCGATGCCCTGGCCGAAACGCAGCACGCACAGCAGGATCGGCGCGAGGCTGCCGATCGCGTCGTAGCCCGGCACGAAGCCGATCAGCGTGGTCGACAAGCCCATCACGAGCAGTGATGCAACCAGAGTCGATTTGCGGCCGATGCGGTCGCCGAAGTGGCCGAACAGGAACGAGCCGATCGGTCGCGCGACGAATGCGATGCCGAACGTGACGAACGCCGACAGCGCCTGCGCGGTGGCCGAGCCATGCGGGAAGAATACCGGTCCGATCACGAGCGCCGCGGCGGTCGCGTAGACATAGAAATCGTAGAACTCGATCGCGGTGCCGATGAAGCTCGCGAAGATGATCCGCGCGCTGCTGTTTTGCCCGCTTGCGGGCTGGGCCGCGGAAATCGGCGAAGTGGACATGCAGGGTCTCCATTTGTCGTGACGCCGCGCGGCGCTGTGCCGTGCTTCGCAGACACGCGGCGCGCAAACGCGGCATCCTCGTTGAGGTATAGGTTTGGTGGGCGCCGCGCGCGGGTGGCGGCGCAGCACTGCAGTCGGCTCGTGCGCCGCGCCGGCGGGTGTGCGGACGGCGTGAGCCATGCCGGAAGGCTCCGGCGCGGGGAATCGGAAAATTATAGCGAGCGTGCTTGTCGCGCAGCAATGGCGGCGTAAGCTTGTGCGGCAACGAAGGGCGTGCCATGCGCTATGCGCGATGGCCTGACTGGGTCATGCGTGGCCGACCCATGCGGTGATGCGCGGGGCGGTGCTTGTGATCGCACGCGCAAACCGCGCTCAGTTGAAGGTTTCCGCTTGCGGCGAGGCGAGTTCGCGCAACTGGAATTTGCCGTTATCGTTGAACAGCCAGTCTTCGAACAGCTCGAGCTGGCCGCGGCCGTTCAGCAGCTTGCCGGGCGGTTGCGGCAGCGGCGCCGAGCGGCGCAGCGACGCGAGCGCGGTGCTCTCGGCTTCGTCGTCGCCGTTCGTGCGATACACCGACGACTCGATGATGTGTCCATTACCGTCGACCGTGAACGACACCACCACGAGCGAGCGCAGCATCGCCTGCGGCTTGCCTTGCAGCACGTACGACGGATTGCGCTCGACGATCCGCCGCGCGACCGCATCGCGGTATTGATCGAGCGTCGCGCTGTTGATCGCGGCCACCGGTGTGTTGACGGTTTCGCGCGGCGCCGGCGGCGTGATCGTGCAGCCGGCCACGGCGGCAATCCCGAGCGCGCAGAGCCATAGCCGATACGGGCGCGCCGCCGTGGCGAAGTGCCGAGCCACACGGCGAGGAACGGGAGGGGGAGAAGTGCGAGTGAGCATCGTCGACGAACCGCAATGAGAGCCTGATTGAATGGTAGTCAAAAACCGCTGGTATTCAATTGGCGTTCGCCCATGTAAGGGCGGGAAATATGCGCGCATTGGTCGCCGGACGAAACCCGCTTACACTCTGATGGCCTCTTGATGAGGCATCGGTGGAAGTCTTTTCAGCCCGCTTCTGGCGGGCTTTCTTTTGCCTTCGATTTCCCATTCACGCGCGTGCAATAAAAAAGGCGAACCCGTCAAACGGATCCGCCTTTTCGATCCCGGTTCAAGCCGCGACGCCGCAAGCCCAGGCTCACAGCGCTGGCCAACCATCGATCACTTCAACGCCGCACGCGCCGCCTTCACCGCGGCGAGTACTTGCTCGGGCGCGGTGCCGCCCGGATGATTGCGGCTCGCCACCGAGCCCTCGAGCGTCAGATACGAGAACACGTCGTCGCCGATCAGATGCGCGACGTTCGGCAGTTCGCCGCGCATTTCGTCGATCGTCAGGTCCGCGAGATCGCAGCCGCGATCGGCGCACACGCGCACCGCGAGCGCGACTGCTTCGTGCGCGTCGCGAAACGGCAGGCCGCGCTTGACGAGATAGTCGGCGAGGTCGGTCGCGGTCGAGAAGCCTTGCAGCGCGGCGTCGCGCATCGCCTGCGGCTTGACCGTGATGCCGGCGACCATTTCAGCGAAGATGCGCAGCGTGTCGGCGACCGTATCGACGGTGTCGAACAGCGGCTCCTTGTCTTCCTGGTTGTCCTTGTTGTACGCGAGCGGCTGGCCCTTCATCAGCGTCAGCAGCGCCATCAGATGGCCGTTCACGCGGCCGGTCTTGCCGCGCGCGAGCTCGGGCACGTCCGGGTTCTTCTTCTGCGGCATGATCGACGAGCCGGTGCAGAAACGGTCGGCCAGATCGATGAAGCCGACGCGCGGGCTCATCCACAGCACGAGTTCTTCGGAGAACCGCGACACGTGCGTCATCACGAGCGCGGACGCAGCCGTGAATTCGATCGCGAAGTCGCGGTCGGAGACGGCGTCGAGCGAGTTCGCGCAGATGCCGTCGAAGCCGAGCGTTTTCGCCACGGCATGACGGTCGATCGGATAGCTGGTGCCGGCGAGCGCGGCCGCGCCGAGCGGCAGACGGTTCACGCGCTTGCGGCAGTCGATCATCCGCTCGGCGTCGCGCGAGAACATTTCGACGTACGCGAGCAGGTGATGTCCGAACGTGACCGGCTGCGCGACCTGCAGGTGCGTGAAGCCCGGCATGATGGTCGCGGCGTTCTTCTCCGCGATCTCGAGCAGCGCCACGCGCAACCCGGTGAGCAGTTCGCCGATGCGGTCGATCTCGCCGCGCAGCCATAGGCGGATGTCGGTCGCGACCTGGTCGTTGCGCGAGCGGCCGGTGTGCAGGCGCTTGCCGGCGTCGCCGATCAGCGCGGTCAGGCGCGCTTCGATGTTCAGGTGCACGTCTTCGAGATCGAGCTGCCATTCGAACTCGCCACGCTCGATTTCGCCCTTGATCTGCACCATGCCGCGCTGGATCGCGGCGAGGTCGTCGGCGGAAATGATCTTCTGCGCGGCGAGCATCGACGCATGCGCGAGCGACCCTTCGATGTCGACGAACGCCAGACGCTTGTCGAAGAAAACCGACGACGTATAGCGTTTGACGAGTTCCGACATCGGCTCCGAGAAGCGAGCCGACCAGGCTTCGCCTTTTTTGTGCAGTTGGGACGTCATGGTGTTGGGCGGTAAAAACGAGCGGTGAAGAGGCTGGCAACGCGAGTGCGCGAATCGTTCAAAAGCGCCGCCGCAGCGAAGAAAGACGAAGATTTTAACACCGGGTGAGGGCGGCCAAAGCGCTGCCGCCCATCGCGGAGCTATTCGCGCACCAGCACCACCAGCTTCAGATCTTCGCGATGTGCGGGCTTGAACGTGATCTGGTCATAGACGATGCGCCCGTCGCGCGGATGGTTGAACTCGCGCCTGCCGCCCTCGCGGCCGCCGACATCCTGCGAGGCCCAGTAGCGCGCGAACTCGTCGCTCGCGGCCGACAGCGAATCGATCAGCCCACGCGTCGGCGCATCGTTCAGATGGCGGATCGAGTCGGCGCGGAACTCGGCGGCGAGCCGCCGCGCGCGCGTTTCCCAATCGACGATCAACGCGCGCGCGACCGGCTCCGTGAACGTGTAGCGCAGCAGGTTGCGGTCGTGCGCGCCGTCGAGCCAGCCGACGAACAGATCGGCCGCGCGGGCGTTCCACGCGAGCGCATTCCACTGCCGGTCGAGCACGTAGGCCGGCGTGTCGACGAGCTGCACGGTTTGCAGCAGCGTGGCGGGCGCATCGGCGGCGGCGGGGTCGGGCTCGGCCGGATCGCGTTGCGCGGCCAGCTCGAACAGATAGGCGCGCTCGGCGCGCGACAGCTGCAACGCGACCGCGATGCGCGCGAGCGCATCGGCCGAAGCGGACACCGGCCGACCCTGCTCGATCCACGTGTACCAGGTCGGGCTCACGCCGCACAGCTGCGCGACTTCCTCGCGCCGCAGACCGGGCGTGCGGCGGCGCGGTCCCGGCGGCAGACCGACCGCCTGCGGCGACAGCCGCTCGCGATGGGCGCGGATGAAGTCGCCGAGCGCGCGGGCCGGCGTGGCGTCGAGCGGCGGCGGGTGATCGGCGGAGGACGGCGTCGTCATGCTATCGGCTGCGCGTGGAGGGGTAATAGAGATACCAGAATACTTGCCTGGTTTGTACTGGTACATGGCGGGCTCCATTGTAGCGGCTGGGTGGGCGCAATGAAAAAAGCCGGGTGTGGCCTTCGTCGGCCACACCCGGCTTGGGTCCGCTTCGGCGCCAGCCTCAACCGGTATTGCGCAACCCCGCCGCGATCCCGTTGATGCTCAAATGAATGCCGCGCCGAACGCGCGCATTCGTGTCGCCCGCGCGATAGCGTTTGAGCAGTTCGACCTGCAGATGATTGAGCGGATCGAGATAGGGGAAGCGGTTCTTGATCGAGCGCGCAAGCAGCGGATTCTCGGCGAGCCGCTCGCTCCTGCCGGTGATCTCCGACAACACTTTCGACGTGCGCTCCCATTCCGCGACGATGCGCTCGAACACGTGCTTGCGCAGCTTCTTGTCGCTCACGAGCGCAGCGTAACGCGACGCGACCGCGAGGTCGGTCTTCGCGATGACCATGTCCATGTTCGACATCAGATTCGAAAAGAACGGCCAACTCTTGTGCATCTTCTTCAGCAGCGCGAGACGGCGCGCGCGTTCGGCGTCCGACGGCGCGCTGTCCAGATGCTCTGCGACCGCGCTGCCGAAGCCGTACCAGCCCGTCAACAGCAACCGGCATTGACCCCACGAGAAGCCCCACGGAATCGCGCGCAGATCCTCGATCTTGCGCTGCTTCGGATCCTGCAGCTTGCGCGCCGCGGGGCGGCTGCCGATGTTCAACTCGGCGATCTCCGCAATCGGCGTCGACTCGAAGAAGTACTCCTTGAAGCCCGGCGTTTCATAGACGAGCGCGCGATACGTGGCCATCGCCGTATCGGACAACTGCTGCATCGTTTGCTCGAACACGGGCAGCTCCGCCAACGTGTGGTCGTGCGGCAGCAGCGACGCTTCGAGCGTCGCGGCCACGACGGTTTCCAGGTTGCGCCGGCCGATTTCCGGATTCGCGAACTTGCTCGCGATCACTTCGCCCTGCTCGGTCAAACGGATCTGACCGTCGACGGTGCCCGGCGGCTGTGACAGGATTGCCTGATAGGTCGGGCCGCCGCCGCGGCCGACGGTGCCGCCGCGTCCATGGAAAAGACGCAGCGTCACGCCACGTTCGTTGAACAGCGACACCAGCGCAAGCTCTGCGCGATACAGCTCCCAGTTCGACGTCAGGAAACCGCCGTCCTTGTTGCTGTCCGAGTAGCCGAGCATGACTTCCTGCTCATTGCCCTGATGTTCGATCAGCGCGCCGATGCCCGGCAGCGCGATCAGATCGCGCATGATGTGCGGCGCGTTGCGCAAATCGGGGATCGTCTCGAACAGCGGGATCACCATCAGGTCCGCGCGCGCGGGGTCGTGCTCGTCGCCGAGACGTCCGCGCAACAGGCCGGCTTCTTTCTGCAGCAGCATCACCTCGACCAGGTCGCTGACGGTCTCCGTGTGCGAAATGATGTAGTTGCGCACCGCGCGCGCGCCGAATTTCTCGCGCGTGACGCGTGCTTCCTCGAGCACCGCGAGCTCGCTCTTCACGAGCTCGGAGTACTCGGCGTAGGGCACGCGCAGCGCGCGCGGCTGCGCGAGTTCGGCGAGCAGCACGTTCAGCTTGTCCGCTTCGGACAGCGCCGCGTAATCGGCCTCGACGCCGGCGCGCTTGAGCAGCTCGGCGATCACCGCTTCGTGGATGTCGGAGCTTTGCCGCAGATCGATGCTGGCGAGATGGAAGCCGAACACTTCGGCCGCGCGCGCGAGCGGCGCGAGACGCGGCGCGGCGAGCGGCGCGCCGTGATGCTCGGCGAGCGAAGCCATCAGCACGTGCAGATCGCGCGCGAAGTCGGCGGCGTCGTCGTAGGGAATCGCGCGGATCGGCGCCGCGCCGCGGCCGGCGCTGCGCAGCGGCACGGTGCCTTCGCCCAGGCGCACGCGCGCGCTCGCCGCGAGCCGCGTGTAGATGCCGATCAGCGCGCGACGGTACGGCTCGTCGGTGCGATGCGGCGAACGGTCGGGCGAGGCGGCCGCGAGCTCATTGAGCGCATCGCTCGCCCCGGCGAGCAGGTTCGATACCGACAGCTCGGCGCCGAGCTTGTGCACCTGCTCCAGGTAGTGCTCGAAGATCACCGCGGCCTGACGCGTGATCGCGTTTTCGAGCGTTTCGGCGGTGACGTTCGGATTGCCGTCGCGATCGCCGCCGATCCAGCTGCCCATCTGGAAGAATGGTGGCAGGCGCGCCTCGAGGCCATGCTCTTTGAGCGCTTCCTCGATGTCGGCGTACAGCGCCGGCAGTTCTTCGAGAAAGGTGCTTCGGTAGTACGACAGCGCGTTTTCGATTTCGTCGGCAACTGTCAGACGCGAGTCGCGCAACATCCGCGTTTGCCACAGCGACGTGACGCGCGCGCGCAGCATCGCTTCGTTGTGCGCGCGCTCGCGGTTCGTCAGCGGCTGGTCGCGCTCGGCGAGCAGTCGCGCGATGTCGTGCTGTGCGTCGAGGATGCTCTTGCGCTGCACTTCGGTCGGGTGCGCGGTCAGCACCGGCATGATCAGCGCGTCGTCGAAAAACCGCTGCAGCACCGGCGTCGCGGCGGCACCGGCCGCGCTGAGCCGCTCGAGCGCATGGGCGATCGTGCCCGGCTGCGAGGCCGAGCCCGCGAGCGCGTGAATCCGGTGACGGCGGTTGCGGTGACGGTCCTCGGCGATGTTCGCGAGATGCGAAAAGTAGCTGAACGCGCGCACGACGCTGACGGTCTGCTCGGGCGTCAGCGTGCGCAGCTTCTTGTCGAGCGTCTGCGCGGCGGCGCTGTCGTCCTCGCGACGAAAACGTACGGCGGTCTGCCGGATCGTCTCGACGACGTCGAACACCGCGTCGCCTTCCTGCTCGCGCAGCACGTCGCCGAGCAGACGCCCGAGATAGCGGATGTCCTGGAACAGCGGGTGGTCCTTGTCTTCGCGCGTGCGGCCGCCGCTCTTCACGGCGGGTGCGGCGGCGGACGCGGCCTGCGACACGGTTTGCAGCTTCGGCGTTTTCGCGGCGCGCGGGCGCATCGCGTCGCCCTCGGGCTTGGCCTTGGCCGGCTTGCGCGTGGTGGCCGATGTCGCGGCCTGCTGGGCCTTGGCGGCTTTCGTCGCTTTATACGCCTTGTCCTGCTTGACGGGCACTGAGGCTTGCGCGGCCTTCGGGGCCTTGCTTGCTCGCGCGGCGAGGGCGCGGCGCTTCGCTCGCCGGTCGGCGCGCGTGTCGCCGGGTTGAGCGACGCTCGACGACAGACCGCGCGCGGCTGCGTCGAACAGGGCGTCAGGCGCGGCGGCGTCGGCCGGGCGAGCGGTGGGCAAGGCAGTGTTGCGGCGCTCAGGGCGCGCCGATCCGGAAGACGTCACGATCAGTTTCCTCAGGGAAGCCAGATTCTGTTGATTGATGAACTGCGACTGCGGAACTGCAACCAGCAATGTGCAACGGAACTGCGTGCAACAGGGACTGCGGGGCGTACCACAAGACGGACTACGCTTCCAACTGCAAAAGAGACTCGAAACGGCGACTGCAAACGGCGATTTCCCGGCCCAGCCGCGAGGCCACCTGCGCGTGATGTGCCACGGACGATGGAACGACGCACGCGCTGCCGATCGCGCGACGCGCCGACGACCGAGGAGGGAGCCACGGGCCGCCAGCCCGTACCGGGACCGAACACGCGGCACGCACTGCCGCAGCATGTTCGCCGCATTGCATCATCGCGCATGCCGCCGCGCGGTGCGCGAACGACCGTGCGTGACAGGCGGAATGGGAGCCTACGCGCGCTGCGCGAAGCCCGTCTCCTCCGTCGATACCGCCTCTGCACAACGCCCCGCTATGCCTTGGAAGCCAACGGCGAGAATGAGGGCGCGTGCTAACATTGATTGTTATTCCATCCCGAATTCAAGCAGCAAGCTAATGAACACCGAGACGTTTTCCACGCCACCCCACACGCTTGTGATTGCGTCGCGACAGAGCCGCCTTGCGATGTGGCAGGCCGAGCATGTGCGATGTGCGCTGCACAAATTATATCCATCTTGTGACGTAAAAATCCTCGGAATGACGACACGTGGCGATCAGATTCTCGATCGCACGCTGTCGAAGGTGGGTGGTAAAGGGCTGTTCGTCAAAGAGCTCGAAGCCGCGCTCGCCGATGGCCGCGCCGACCTCGCGGTGCATTCGCTCAAAGACGTGCCGATGGAACTTCCGGCGGGCTTCGCGTTGTCCACCATCATGGAGCGTGAGGACCCGCGCGACGCGCTCGTGTCCAACCAGTACGACTCGCTCGCCGCGCTGCCGGCCGGTGCCGTGGTCGGCACCTCGAGCTTGCGGCGTGAAGCGATGCTGCGCATGCGCTATCCGCATCTCGACGTGCGGCCGTTGCGCGGCAATCTCGATACACGACTCGCCAAGCTCGATCGCGGCGACTACGCGGCGATCATTCTGGCCGCGGCCGGTCTGAAGCGCCTGGGTCTCGCCGATCGCATCCGCGCGCTGCTCGATCCCGACGATAGTTTGCCCGCGGCGGGCCAAGGCGCGCTCGGCATCGAGATTCGCGCCGATCGCGCGGACCTGGCCGCATGGCTCGCGCCGCTGCATCATCAGCACACCGCGGCGGCCGTCGAAGCCGAGCGCATGGTGTCGCGCGCGCTCGGCGGCAGCTGCGAAGTGCCGCTCGCTGCCTACGCAAGCTGGCGCGATGGCGCGCTGCATCTGCGCGGCATCGTCGCGACGCCGGACGGCCAGCGCGTGCTGAGCGCTCAGGCGTCGGCGCCGGCGCCCACGGTCGAAGGCGCGCTCGCGCTCGGCGAGCAAGTGGCGCACTCGCTCGCGCTGCAGGGCGCGCTCGACATCGTGCGCGCGCTCAGTACGGCGAGCGGTCCCGCGGCCGGGCCCGGCGCGGCGGCCAGCGAGTGATGGCCGCCACGCCGCCGCAGAAGGCGCCTTTCACGGTCGTGATCACGCGGCCGGCCGGCCAGTCGAGCGAACTCGTCGAACAGCTCCACGCAGCCGGCCTCGCGTCGCTCGATTTCCCTCTGATCGACATCGCGCCCGTCAGCGACGACGCGCCGTTGTGCGACGCGCTCGCATCGCTCGAACGCTATGCGCTCGTCGTATTCGTGTCGCCGAATGCGGTCGATCACGCGTTCGCGCGCCACCACGATATCTGGCCGCACGCGTTGCCGATCGGCGTAGTCGGCCCGGGCAGCGTGCATGCGCTCGCGCGCCACGGCGTCAGCGCGCCCGAGCATCGCGTGATCAGCCCCGTGGCGGGCGCCGACGACGAATCGACGAGCTTCGACTCCGAGAGCCTGTTTGCCGCGATCGATGCGCAACTCGGCGCCGCGAACCTCGAAGACAAGCGCGTGCTGATCGTGCGCGGCGATGGCGGCCGCGAATGGCTCAGCGAGCGCTTGCGTGAGGCCGGCGCCGAAGTCGACGCGGTGGCCGCCTACCGACGCATCGTGCCGGAGCCGTCGATCGCCGCATGGGCGCGCGTGCACGAACTGCTCGCGGGCGCGCCGCACGCGTGGCTTGTAACCAGCTCCGAAGGCGTACGCAATCTGCACGAACTCGCGCACGAGCATCTGACCGTCAGCGAGATCGCGCAGCTCAAACACGCGCCGCTCGTCACGCCGCATCCCCGCATCGCGCAGACCGCGCGGGCATTGGGTTTTGATAGGATTACGGTGTCCGGCGCGGGCGACGAGCGCATAGTCCGAGCCCTCGTTGTTGCCGCCGTGCCTCCCGCCGTCCAACCGGTATCGTCCAACCCGGCTCAACCACGCATGACTGAAACGAACGCATCCACGAACGCCTCATCCCAGCCGCCGGCCAGCGCCGCGTTGCCGCCGAACCAACCCTTCACGCCGTACGAAGCGCAAAAGCGCCGCAGCACGAGCGGACCGCTGCTGTGGTTTGTCATCGTGGTCATCGCGTGCGCGGCAGGCGTGGGCGGCTTCGCGATGAACCGCAAGCTGGTGCGCACCGAGCAGCAACTCGCGCAGCGTCAGCAGGCCAACGACACGCAGAGCAACGAGCTGCGCATCAAGATCGACCAGGCGCTCGCCACCGTGCATCAATCGGACTCGCAGGTCGCGCAGCTCGAAGGCAAGCTCGCCGATGCGCAGGCCGCGCAGCAGGCGCTGCAACAGCAATACGCGGATCTCGCGCGCAATCGCGACGACTGGACGCTCGCCGAAGTCGGGCAGATGCTGTCGGCCGCGAGCCAGCAGTTGCAGCTGACCGGTAACACGCAGCTCGCGTTGTTCGCGCTGCAGAGCGCCGATACGCGCCTCGCCGCGTCGGACAGCCCGCAGGCGCTCGCGGTGCGCAAGGCGATCGCGCAGGACATCGACAAGCTGAAGGCCGCGCCATCCACCGATCTCACCGGCTTCGCGATCAAGCTCGACACCGCGATCGATCACGTCGACAGTCTGCCGCTGTCGGGCGAAGCACCGGTGCCGCATGCCACGCCGCAAGCGACCACGTGGGCCGACACCGCGAAGGTGGCCGCCGCCACCGGCAAGCCGCGCTGGCAAGTGTGGATCGACGAGGTCACGCACGGCATCGGCGAGCAGCTGACGAGCCTCGTGCAGGTGCGCCGTATCGATAACGCCGACGCGATGCTCGTTACGCCGGATCAAGGCTACTTCGTGCGCGAGAACCTGAAGCTGCGTCTGCTGTCGGCGCGCCTCGCGCTGCTGTCGCGCAACCAGACCACGCTGAAGTCCGACCTGCAGGCGGCGCAGTCCGCGTTGACGCGCTACTTCGACGCGTCGTCGAAAGACACGCAGACGGTCGTCGATCTGGTCAAGCAGGTGGACGCCGGTTCGGCCGCGGTGGAACTGCCGAACCTCGATACGAGCCTGCAGGCCGTCAATCAATACCGGAACCGGGGTTAATCATGGCGATCCGGGGACTTCTATGGCTCGCGGCGCTGTTCGCCATCGCGGTCGCGCTCGCGGTGGGCGGGCGCTTCGACGCTGGGCAGGTGTTGCTGATCTATCCGCCGTATCGCGTCGACATATCGCTGAATCTGTTCGTCGTCGGGCTGGTGGTGCTGTTCATCCTGCTCTACGCGCTGCTGCGCATCGTCCGCAATATCTGGCGCATGCCGCAGCGCGTCGCCGCCTACCGGGCGCGCGCGCGAGTCGCGAAGGCGCACGCGGCGTTGCGCGACGCGATCGGCAACCTGTACGCGGGGCGTTTCTCGCGCGCGGAAAAGGCTGCCAGGGACGCGCTGTCGAACGGCGACAACAAGGGCGCGGCCGGCTTGATCGCGGCGAGCGCCGCGCATCGCATGCATGAGTACGCGCGGCGCGACGAATGGCTCGCGCAGATCGATGAAGCCGACTGGCAGGACGCGCGCCTGATGGCCACCGCCGACATGCGCGCCGACGGCCGCGACGCCGACGGCGCGCTCAATGCGCTGACCGAGATGCAATCGCAGGGCGCGCGGCGCATCCACGCGCAGCAGATCATGCTGCGCGCGCAGCAGCAGCTGAAGAACTGGGGCGAAGTGCTGAAGCTCGTGAAGACGCTGGAGAAGCGCGAGGCGATCCATCCGGCGGTCGCGGTGCGGCTGCGTCAACTGGCGGCGGAGAATCTGCTGCGCGATCGTCGTCACAATGCGGACGCGTTGCTCGAATTGTGGCATTCGCTGTCGGCGACCGAGCGTCATTCGCCGCGCCTTGCCGACACCGCCGCGGAACTGCTGGTCGCGCTGAACCGTCCGCAGGAGGCGCGCAAGATCGTCGAGGAAGCGCTCGCGCAGAACTGGGATGCGCGCCTGCTGCGCCGCTACCCGGACACGGCCGGCGGCGATGCGCTGCCGCTGATCCAGAAGGCCGAGGCGTGGCAGAAAGACCGGCCGGAAGATGCGGACCTGATGTTCGCGTTGGGGCGCCTGTGCCTGCATCAGCAGTTGTGGGGCAAGGCGCAGTCGTTCCTCGAACGCGCGCTGAAGCTGGCCGACAACGAGACGCTGAAAATCCGCTCGCATCGCGCGCTCGCGCGTCTGCACGAGCAGCTAGGAGACACCGACAAGGCGAGTCAGCACTATCGCGAGAGCGCGTTGGCAATGAACGTGACGTGAGTCCGGCGGTTTCGGTCACGCGCTGAGCCGCGAAAGCCTGTGAAACCGCTTGATGGCCGCAGCCTCGCGCTGCGGCCATTTGTTTTTCCGGCGGCCGGCGTTCCGGCGGCCGGCGCCCGGCTCGAATCGGCGGGTCTGCGCTTTGCTTCGCCACGTCACTGGATGCGCAACATCGGAGGTGTTCAAGTGGCCAGCGACGCTATGACGGTGCATACCGATACCGGCAGCGGCGACGTCGAGCGCAAGGGCGTCGTCGTAATTACAGGAGCAAGCGCCGGCGTGGGGCGCGCGAGCGCGTCCGAATTCGCGCGGCAAGGCTATGACGTTGGGCTGATCGCGCGCGAGCCTCGGCGGCTCGCGCGTGCCGCCGTTGAGATCGCCGCGACCTATGGGGTGCGCGCACTCGCCTTTGCGGCCGATGTCGCCGATGCCGACGCGATCGAGCGCGCCGCGCAGCACGTGAATCGCGAGCTGGGCGGCATCGACGTGTGGGTCAACGTCGCGATGGCGACCGCATTCGCGCCGGTGTCCGCGCTCAGCGCGCGCGATGTCGAACGAGGCACGCAGGTGACCTACCTGGGGCAGGTCAACGGCATGCTGGCCGCGCTCGGCGTGATGCGTCCGCGAGGGCGGGGGACGATCGTCAATGTCGGCTCGGCGCTCGGGTACCGGTCGGTGCCGTTGCAGTCGATCTATTGCGGCGCGAAGTTCGCGGTGCGCGGCTTCACCGATTCATTGCGCTCCGAGTTGCTGCACGATGGCATCGATATCCATCTGACGATGGTCGACCTGCCCGCGGTCAATACGCCGCAATTCGACTGGGCGCTCAATCGCACGGGGCGCAGGGCACGGCCGGTAGCGCCGGTTTTTCAGCCGGAAGTGGCGGCGCGGGCGATCTACTTCGCGGCCACCCATCGGCGGCGGCAGGTGTGGGTCGGGTGGTCGACGGTCAAGGCGATTCTCGCGAACCGGGTCGCGCCGACGCTGCTCGATCGCTATCTCGCGCGTGCGGGTTACGACGGTCAACTGACCGACGAACCGTTGCCAGCCGATGCGCCCGCGAATCTCTATGAGCCGGTACCGGGTAACTACGGCGCGCATGGTCGCTTCGATGATGAAGCGCGTGCGTACTGCTGGCAGATGTTTACCGATCGGCATCGCGATGCGGTGTACGGCGCGGCGGTGCTGGCGCTGGCCGGCGGTGTTGCGTGGCTGGTGAGGCGCAGGCAGCCTTGATGCGCAGCCGCTCGGCCGGTTCGCTGTCGCCGACGAGACGACTGGACTATTCTACGAATGACAGTACCGCCCACAATCCGTGGCGCGGCGTCTCGACGCGAACATTCCAAATGGAAGCGCACAGGCCAGTTCCTCCCAAGGAACAGACTGCTGTGATCAGCGCGCGCCGCTGGATGCGCTGGCTGCCGGGGCTGACGGTGCTCAAGGCGTACCGTTTGAGCTGGCTGCCGAGCGATCTGACGGCGGGCCTGGTATTGACCACGATGCTGGTGCCCGTCGGGATCGCCTACGCGGAGGCATCCGGCGTCCCTGGCGTGTACGGCCTCTACGCGACGATCGTCCCACTGTTGGCGTATGCGCTGTTCGGCCCGAGCCGGATTCTCGTGCTCGGCCCTGACTCTGCGCTCGCGGCTCCGATTCTCGCGGTCGTCGTGCAAATCGCGGCCGGCGACCCGTCGCGCGCGATTGCGGTGGCCAGCATGATGGCGATCGTGTCCGGCCTGTTCTGTATCGTGATGGGCTTGCTGCGGCTGGGATTCATCACCGAGTTGTTGTCGAAGCCGATCCGGTACGGCTACATGAACGGCATTGCGCTCACCGTTCTGATCAGCCAGTTGCCCAGACTGTTCGCCATCCGGATCGAAGAGCGCGGGCCGTTGCGGGACATCGTGAGCCTCGTGCAGGGCGTCGCCGCTGGCCACGCCAACTGGTACAGCTTCGCGGTGGGCGCGGCAAGCCTTGCACTGATCCTGTTTCTGAAACGCTTCGAAAAGCTGCCGGGCATCCTGATCGCCGTGATCGTTGCGACGTTGTGCGTGACCGTCTTGCACCTCGATAGCGTCGGCGTGAAAGTGCTCGGCAAGATTCCTCAAGGCCTGCCGACCTTTGCGCTACCCTGGATCAGCGACGCCGATCTGGTCAAGATACTGCTCGGCGGCTGCGCGGTCGCGTTGATTGCGTTCGCTGATACCAGCGTGCTGTCGCGGACTTTCGCGGCACGTTTTCGCAGCCGCGTCGACCCCAATCAGGAGATGGTCGGGCTCGGCATGGCCAATCTGGCGGCCGGCCTGTTCCACGGCTTCCCGATCAGCAGCAGTTCGTCGCGCACGCCGGTCGCCGAGGCCGCGGGCGCGAAGACGCAACTGACGGGCGTCGTCGGCGCGCTTGCGGTCGCGGCGCTGCTGATGGCCGCGCCCAATCTGATGCGCTACCTGCCCAACAGCGCGCTCGCCGCGGTCGTCATTGCGGCGGCGCTCGGTCTCTTCGAGATCACGGACCTGAAGCGGATATTTCGCATCCAGCAATGGGAGTTCTGGCTGTCGATGGCCTGCTTTGCCGGCGTCGCGGTGTTCGGTGCGATTCCTGGCATTGGCTTCGCGGTGGTGATCGCGGTCATCGAATTTCTGTGGGACGGCTGGCGACCGCATTATGCGGTGCTCGGTCGCGTCGAGGGTTTGCGCGGCTATCACGACGTGCAGCGCTACCCGGATGCCGAGCGTATCGCTGGACTCGTGCTGTTTCGCTGGGATGCGCCGCTGTTCTTTGCGAACGCCGAGCAGTTTCAGCAGCGCCTGCTCGAAGCCGTCGCCGAATCGCCGTCACCGGTACGGCGCGTGGTGGTGGCAGCCGAACCGGTGACGAGCGTTGACGTCACCTCCGCCGACATGCTGCGGGATCTGACGCGCACGCTCGACGAGCGCGGGATTGCGCTGCACTTTGCGGAGATGAAGGATCCGGTTCGCGACAAGCTCAGGCGCTTCGAGTTGACCGATCTGATCGGCGATGCGTGCTTTCATCCGACCGTGGGCAGTGCGGTTGATAGTTATGTCGAGATGGTTGGGAAGGAATAGTGTTCGAATCCGGCACGACCTCACCTGCTTCAAGACTGGCTCTATTCACCGCGTTGCCGTTTCAACTCGGAATAGTCACGATTGAGGAGAACGTCCATCAGGACCGGCGTTTTCGATTCGTCCGGAGCTGGATTCTGTGGGTCGGGGTCGCCGAAAGCAAATTCGACGTCCACCGGAAATCGGCTCGTCGGCAGGTTCGAAGCACGATAGCGATAGTGATGCAGACGAACCTGCGGCGGCACTGCTCCCATATCATTGCCGGGCCGCCGCTCGCCGTTGCCGTCGACCCAGTAACCAATATCGACCTGGAGGAGATCTTCCAGCGTCGAGCGGCTAATGTCTGTCAATAGTGGATTGAAGCGGATCGTGAAGTGCGTCGCGACTTGCTTGGCCTTCGTGCGGTCGGCGGAGGGGTCGAGCGGATCGGGTACCACAACTACGATGATTTGCGTCCGCGGGAAAGCCGGATTCACGAAGGAATACTCCGTAACACCTACGACGCCGCGCTCGGGTCGCGCCGCGAGAATGCGGCCGAATATCGTATGTGCGGGATCGAAGGGCTGGTCGTCCCGCAGCATCGCCATTGCCGTGGTCAATATCCTGAAGGCCATATCGCGCTGAGCGTCAGTCACAGTCGGTCTCATTTCAGCTCCTGGCCCCGACGCTTCCGACAGCGTCGGCGTACTGAGCTGTGCATGTGCCGGGATTGCGAACAAGAGGATCACCAGGATTGCGCCAGTAGGCCTGAACCACCTCCGCGCAAGCGTAGGCATCTTCTTCATGAGGTTGGCTCCTAAAGCCGGTTTCGAATTGCGCCATTTTTTGTGCTGTTTCAGCGGAGACGTTCAGCAGCTCGCTACCGTCCTTGATCCCCTTCTGGGGCGGAAGCGTCGGGCAGGACCTCATCTGCTTCAAGACTGGCTCTATTCACGGCGTTGCCGTTTCAACGCGGAATAGTCACGATTGAGGAGAACGTCCATCAGGGCCGGCCTTTTGGATTCGCCCGGAGCTGGATGCTTTGGATCGGGGTCGCCGAAAGCAAATTCGACATCCACCGGAAATCGGCTCGTCGGCAGATTCGAAGCACGATAGCGATAGCTATGCAGCCGAATCTGCGGCGGCGTCGCTCCCATATCGTTGCCGGGCCACCGCTTGCCGTTGCCATCGACCCAGTAACCGATATCGACCTGGAGGAGGTCTTCCAGCGTCGAGCGGCTAATGTCTGTCAATAGTGGACTGAAGCGGATCGTGAAGTCCAGCATGACTTGCTTGACCTTCGTGCGGTCGGCGAAGGGGTCGAGCGGATCGGGTATCACAACTACGATGATTCGTGTGTCCGGCAACACCGGATTCTCGAAGGAATACTCCGTAACACCTACTACGCCGCGCTCAGGCCGCGCCGACAGAACGCGGCCGAATATCGTACGCGCGGGATCGAAGGGTTGGTCGTCCCGCAGCATCGCCATTGCCGTGGCCAAGATCCGGAAGGCCATGTCGCGCTGAGCATCGGTCACAGTCGGTTCCATCTCAACTCCTAGCCCCGACGATCCTGAGAGCGTCGGCGTACTGAGCTGTGCATGTACCGGGATTGCGAACGAGAGGATCATCAGGATTGTGCCAGTAGGCCTGAACCACTTCCGCACAGGCGTAGGCATCTTCTTCATGAAGTTGGCTCCGATAGCCGGTTTCGAATTGCGCCATCTTTTGTGCTGTTTCAGAAGAGACATTAAGCAGCTCACATACCTTCCTTTCGGCAAGGGGAAGATCTCGCCTGACGAACTCCCAGCCCGGCTTGTCCTGCATGTAGGAAATTAGCCAGTAGTAGTGGAATACAAGCATCCTGTGCAGACCGATGTGAACGCGATGATCGTCGGGCAGCGTCGTGTTTCCAGCCGCTGCATAGGTTTTTTTCAGAGTCGTCGACCTATACACCAATTGGATATTCGGCAGGTCCCTGTAGTCGTCTGGAAAGTGCTGAAGCAAAGAGAACATCCAGAAGTACTGCTGGCAGTGGCGAGACTCGTGATATAGCGTGTCGGCAAATGCCCTGAGACGGTTATCCAGCGAGGCCGGCTGGTCCCTGAGCTCGATGATGCGCGCGATTTCGCTCTCGTTGACGGCGATGAGCCAGTACTTCCCAAGGAATGCGGCGCTGACATCCTGTCGCAGGTTGTACTCCGTTGCCCGCTTTGGATTAGTAATCACAAGCTTTGGCATGGCACTACCATTTTCCGAGTTGGCGGTATCCGGTCGTGGCAATCCAAATGGCCCGGCGCTAAGCGCGTCTTCCAATTTCGGCATGACTGCGTTTTCGATCATCTCTCTCGAACTGAGCGTCAACGGCCACGTCACCCCGGCCCAATCGATTCCCTGCAACACAGTCTTGATCGCAGCCGTATAAGTCTTAGTCACCGGGTATTCGACATCCTTGCGCATCGACATGCCTGCTGGCGTGTCGGCCTCGGTCGCACCGTTGATGAAGTGATAAAAGCGCAGCCCGAAGTTTATCGGATCGCACGAGACGAATTCGGGCGGCTTGTCTTCCGTCGTCGCGCTCGGATCGGGAGAGGCCACGGCCTTTCCGGCGACCCTGGCACTGCGCTTCTCGGCGTTGGGTAGTGCGCCCGCAAACGGCTCGTTCGCCTCCCTGATCACCGCACCTTTGCTCACCGCAATGACTTTGTCCGGCTCACTCGCGGCAAACAGTTCGACCGTCGCGAACGCAAGCATATTACTGGTGACGAGACTCATCTCTCCAAGCGCGTTGGTTACACCCTGAATCAGCTGACCATCGTCGAGTGTGATGCGGTACGGCTGATTCGGCAGTGCGAAGCCCGAATCGTGTTCGATCAGAACATGATGTGCCGCAAGCTTGCCGGGATTGCCTGGTGTAACCGGCACATTGACAGGGCGGGCCGCTGGCCCGTCGGTCCGATGACTACGCGCATGAACCCGATGCTCCCCATCCGTGTAGACCTTGTACCCCTCCGAACTGATGACCACCTTCGTGTTACCGGCATGGAAAACGATTTCCTTGCTGGCCATCAGGTTGATCGAATCGGTTCTACTGATAATGCTGACGACTCGTTGCGCGATAACCTCGACATCATCGCTTTGCGCGTCGATCTGCACCTTGCCTGACGCAGCCTTCAGCCTGATGCCGAGATGTTGCGCGAACACCCGCACGCCGTTGACCGCCGACGCCAGCAGCGATTTCACCGCTGCGATGCTGACGTGTCCGCCCGCGGTGAGCGCGACGTGATCGACACTCGCCACGTGCGTGCTTTGCGCTGCGGTGAGACCGACCCCCGCCGCGCTGGCCAGCACTATGTCGGGCTGGGCGAGTTGCGGAAAGGGCCGCTCCGCGCTCGCCGCACCGCCGCGTATCGCGTCGTTCTGCCGTTTGATGGTCCGCGATACGTCGCTTTGGCTGGTCTGCGGTTCCTGTGCGTCGTATTGTCGAGCGAGACCCGCGAGGTTCTCGTGGATACCGCACGCCTGTGTGAGGCGCGCCACGGTCTCGCCGATATCCTTTGCCGGCCCGGTCGAGCCGTGACGCGCGTCGGTGCTGATCAGCATGCCCCTGTTGGCGCGCGCGACACCCCATGCGTCAGTGGCCAGTTCCCAGCCTTCACCGCGCGCTTGCTGTCGGCCGACCTCGCGCACGACGCGCGTGTTGTAGCCCAACACGAGGCGCGACTGCGCGTGATCGCTGGCGAGCTGCGCCTGGAGTTGGTCCGGTGTGTCGTCCAGTACGACGTGATTGCTCTGGCCGGCGCGGCCATCCTTGAGATCATTGCTCAGGACGCCAGAGAGTGCCTGGTTATCCGGTAGCTTCCAGGGCGGCTGGTTCCGGTCATTGACCATCCTGTCCGATACGTATGGCTTATCCGGGTCCCCTTCGTGGTAGCTGACCGAGACCTCCTGACCGACACGTGGCGGATAAATCGCGCCGAAGCCATTGCCCTGCCACGGTGACGACACGCGCACCCAGCAACTGGCGCTTTCGCTTGTCGGGCCAAGTCGGTCCCATACGAAACGCACCTTCACGCGCGCGTATCCATCGACCCATATCGGCTGATCCTCGGCCGCCACCACGATTGCCGTTTCCGCCGCGCAGCGCGGCTTCTTCTTCGGGCGGTTTCTGAAGAACAAATTGGCGGGTTGAAGCACGAAGTCGGTCATGCACTGGCGCAGCGCATCGTTAGTGTGGTCGCCGGGCGACTGTGTGTTCTGCGGCGCATTGCGAATGTCGAGCGTGGTCGACACTACCAGGTACTCCGCGTTGATCTCCCGCTGTGGATGGTCGTTTAGCCAGAATGTTTTCCCCGTTGTCAGGCCGCGTAGATTTCCTTGCCCCTTCAGACGCAGATGACGGCTGCGCATTGCATCGACGCGCACGCTCGCGAGGTGTTCGGCTTCATTGCGGAAGTGGTTTCGCTTACCTGACAATCCCGCCGCTCCAGCGAGCGGCTGCGAATAGTCGCCCCAGCGGTGTTGCTCGATGTTGTCGTAGGACCAGTCGCTGTGGCTGTTGTACTCGCCCTCGAAGCGCTCGCCGGAGCGCGTGTAGTCGTAATCGATCAGACTGACCTTGCCTGTCGTGATCTGGCGCGAGACCTCGATCTTGTGAATGTGCTCTTCGTCCACGTGCCGGTCAGCGCGCGCGTGATAGCGTAGCGAGTCGTACGCGTTGTCGTGCTGTTTGTGCGAGCCGGGTGAATCGCACAGTACCAGCGTCATACCGTCGAACAGGTAGTAGATTCCCCATTCTCTCCAGACGCGAGTCAGGAACTCGAAGTCGGATTCCCACATCTGCCGGACATAGTCCCGCTTCGGGTAGCCGTCGCACAGGCCGGGCGCGCCGAGTTCCATCAAGACCGGAAAGTGATACCGCTCCTTGAGTATCCGGTCAGTGATGTCCATCACGCTCGCGTCGTGAAAGATCCTGCTTTCGCAGGTTTTCGTGGCCAGCCACAGCCAGGGACGGACGACGAATCGGTAATAAGCGCGCCGGCCGTCGGTGCCTGTCTGTGTGATGCCCGTTATGAGGCCCGAAATCGTGCGGTTGCCCGCGCCCGCGCCCGCGCGTGCCGCGTTGCCGGGTTCCAACACCTGCCGGTCGAATAATCCGTTGCCGTCGAAAGCGATCGAAACATCGATGACCTTGCCAATCAGGCTATCGAGTACAACGAGTTCCTGAGCTTGCCACAATCCGAGCGTCGGACTTTCGATCGTCGCCACGTCGAGCGTGTATCGATAGAGTTTGCCCAGGGCTTCGGTACCGCGTAGGCGTAGCGGGGCCAACAATGGCTCATCGCCCCATGTGGGCAGCGCGTCACTGGAAAGACCTAAAGTGCGGTTCTGTGCGGTTTTGAACATGCTTGCACGAATGCGAATGGGTGGCGGCAATCAGCAAGCGATCAGCACGCAATCAGAATCGCGCCGCAACCAGTGCTGTCGCCGGCATAGCTGACGCGCCTGCCGTGATGGGTTCGCTGGCCGGTCGCGATGATCGGATAGACACCGCCACACCTCGGACAATCGACGCCGTGCCCATCGAGTGCAACGGGGACGCCCATATGCGTCAGGTCTGGCGCGGCCTCGATGACCGTGCCGTCGTGGGTCGTCTTGTCTGCGAGTCGCGTCATTGGTTGGCCGTTGCCGTTCTTCATCGCTCTTCCCTTGTTATGTGCGAACGACAGTATCGGGAGTGGCGTGGCCTGGGGCTTTCGGAATTGGATGAATTTTAGCCCGAATAGGATAATTATTTAATTTATCGGGCGAACAGGGCCTTGGTGCGCGTTGCGCTTGCTGGCCGGGCCCGTGTTGTCTGCTGTGGATCGTTATTCCGCGGTTTTTGCGGAAGACACAGGGGAAGGGGATGCCCCGAGTGACAAGCGGGGAGCCGCGCGTACGTAATATGTGAAGCCCGCGCGGGGGTTACAACATGCATCGCGAGTTGACGACGCGCGCCTCGGCAGCGGTCAGCACCGCGCTCCTCGGGCGGCATTCGCGGGGCAAGCGCCCGAGGCGGCGGCCGTCAAGGCCGCTTAAGGTTTAAAAGGCTTGATCGTGAAGTGCTCGCCATGCGCGGCACAATCGTTGACTACCGCGTACCACCAGGCGCGGGTGACCACGTCATTTCTGCCGTTGATGTCGTTGGGCGTCGCCACGGTGTTTTCTTCCAATGCGAAATCAGCTTGCGCCGTGATCAGACCAGCTTCGCGTCTTTTCCGGTCAGAAAATCCACGCCATTGCAGTAACCGCTTCTCGTCCGCCCAATACACCCAGATATCAAGACCATTGTTTGGCCACGCGTAGCCAACGACACAAAAGTGGTTGGTGCCTCGATTCTTCTTCTCAGATGACAGCAATTTCCTGATCGCAACTTCCGGCGGCCCGTAGTAAGGATCGTTGTCCGGGAGGGTGCGCTTCAACGGTTTTGGGTCGAATTCGGGCGGGAAGTTATCCGTTGCCTGGGCAGGCGATACAAGTACCAACAGGAAAAAACAGAAAAGATGTACAAGCTGTTTCATGCCTGAGTTCCTTCAGGGTAGGGCTACTCGTGTGAGCGCAGTAGCGGATCTTTTATGAAGGCGTCGCTCAATGTGTAAAAATCTTGGCCACCTCTGGTCTCGTATAAGACGAAATTCGCTCCCGGCGACCCTCTACCACTCGTCCGCCACGCGAATAAGCCAGTGGGGCAGGGATCACTTCCCAACTTAACACCTCTGGCGACATCGACAGCGTTTTGAACATATTGTCGATAGACGAGGAAACTTGTGTTGGTCGAGTCGTTGGCCATCTTCAGAACGTCGTCGATTACCATCTTTTGTCCCGTCTCGATGGACGGATAGCGCTCGAAGCCTTTTACCTGATTAGGGGCCTTGATCAATTCAGTGAGCGTTGTTGCCGCCTTGCTTGAGCCGAAATGCGCCGAGCCAAAGCGCAAGCGATTCGCCAACACCCAGCGCATCCATTGCATACTGGTCAATGTCTGATCCACGGAAACGAAACTACGCTGTCCCGGCGTGACATTCTCCACAATCAACATGCTGGCCAAGATATTCTCCTCCGTGCCCACGGGCGGGAGTTCAAGGCGGGGCTCGACGGTCACGAAAATGTCTGAGACCGCCTTCTGGCCAGGTTGACTGGCTAAATAGGTGGACAGCGTGCTCCGCTCACTGGCACGGATGACGGATCGCGCGTCGAGCCTGAGTGTTTGCTCTCTATTGTGCGGGTTGGCGCTTACCACAACGACTTTCACGCAAGAGGACGAGGACTTGACGACTACGTGTCGGTGGTCTGAACCGAAGCCCGATACCTTGAAAGGAAATGCATTGCCTGCAACTAGCGTGAGATTGCGCGGCAAGGGAGCGCGGTTCATTCGTTGGAGCGTGGGAGTAGACATGGTGTTCGTGGTCAGATTGTCATGTGTTCAAGGGCATGATAATCGGCGGGTGCATATCCCAACTAGAACGCCTGTCTCAGATTTCACAGCTTTAGTCGGGAGAATCAACCATTTTTTGCTGATTTGATGAATGGTTACAGGGCAGACGTGCTGAAAGGAGGATAGTGGCGAATTAATTTATGGTTAAAAAGAGTTAACTCCGATTCATCTCGAATTGAGTTGATGTCGCGCTGACTGATCGCAGCATGTGGGGTGTCGCGCCCTGGAGCCAACTTTGTTGCTGCCGGAGACGAGTCTCCGCAACGAGCGAGTCGCTAGACGAAGTACTTTCCTGGATTCGTGCGCGGATGCTTCCGGTCTTAGAAAGACTGATGACGGAATGCGGGTTTGGATGAGAAGTTGAGGCAGACTAAAGTCTGAAGCGAGCTTCGTAATCGCGCATCGAGGGGGTGTCCGGAATTTTGTGTAAACGGGTTGAGGTTTAACCCGGCACTAGCCGCTCTTCGAACTGGATTGTGAAGCGGTTCAGGGCCGCTTTCCAGTCGCGGATAGGCATCGTCCACTTCTTGCTG
>NZ_VZQQ01000229.1 GCF_014397785.1 Paraburkholderia podalyriae | reverse complement strand
CGCCGCGATCCAGGCCGTTGCTTGCGCGAGACGCACTGCCAGCAGTTCGATGTCGAAGCGGGCAGCGCGACCGGTGTCTTCCTGCTCGGAGAGCAAGTCCATCAGCAGCGTTCCGATGCTGGCCCGACTGAGTTCGGTGGCCACGTACTGGTTTCGAGGGCTGAACCGTGAACTGCCGCTGCCGTGCGCGAGCAGAACCAGTTATTGAGCGTCCTGCGGCAGCGCGAGCGTGCCCATCAGGGAGGCGTCCTCCACCGGAATGGTGACTTCCTGCATTTGGAGCCGAGGTTCCATGACATCCTCAAGCCGGGTACGACATTATTCCGACCCGATACGCGACGCGCTCGCCGTCGTCCTCGCGGGCGCGCTGATGCTGAGCAAGACACTAGATTGCCCGGCAGGCTTCCGCGCATCTCCGGCACGCATCGCTGCATGTGCCGCAGTGCTCGGGGGCGTGCCGCGCACATTCATCGGCGCACTCGTCACAGATCCGTGCGCAGAGTTCGCAAAACTCGGGTGCGAAATGGCTTTGTCGAGCCAAGGCCGCAGATGTGAGGCGGCATAGCGAAGCGCAATCGGCGTTGAGGCGAATACATTTGGCCATGTTCACCCTGCCCGGTTCATCGAGGCAGGCGGATGCGCAGCGATCGCAGGCAGCGGCACAAGCATCGCAGGCTTCAATAGACGGCTGATAGATTTCGGGGTTCATCGACGAAGCTCCAGACTTGAATAGAGTTGTTCGGCGTCCGCCGCGTGCTCTCCTCCAAGGCAAGGCGCAAGGTGTTGCGATAACTTCAGGGCCGACCAGCGCGGCTCTCATAGCAGCGTAGTCGCTCGTGTCGGTGCCGTAAAGCGAAGCTGCGAGCCGGATTCCTCGCGAATAGCTTGGTTAAACGTTTCGAGTTTGATTCGCTGTACCGGTTCGCCGCGGTTCCGGAAGAGATTCCTCGAGACAAGGCGACAACAGAGGCACTAATCCCGAAGGTTGACGCTATCCGCGATGGCCGCTCGGAGATCGACATCCGTCTCAACCGAAGCGTCCCAGTGCGGCCAACCTTGGTCTTGGACCAACGGCGATAGCAAATGAGTGCAACGACCGCAACGTTGCCGCCTGCTCCAGTGGAGCGGCGGCCTTCTATCCTTGAAAGCTGCCGCTCAGTCTGCGCCTGCTCGAGGGGCGGATCAGGGTCGCGAAAAGACCTTCAGTGGCCCTGCAAAGAGTCATTCACGCGCGTCCCGCGACGGCGCAAATCTATTCTTTACCCGCCCCCTCATCCAGATCACTCTTAAACTCTACCTTCCGATGCGACCCGTCGCAAA
>NZ_VZQQ01000228.1 GCF_014397785.1 Paraburkholderia podalyriae | reverse complement strand
TTCGACCTTGCAACCTTGTGCGATCGCAACGTCGCGGGCAACCTCCCCTTTACCAATTGTGGCCGGGTGGCCAAAGTGGTCCCTGGACGATGAGCGAGCGATCGGTAGTGAAGCATCCCGGGTCTAACCAGGCCTTTCGCCAACCAGCGCCGACGTAGCGGACCATGCCGCCTGCACTTCTGCAATCAGTGCTGCCGAGCGTCCTTCGTATCGTGGCGAGAAGTGGAACGGCACAACCGCCCGGGCTCCGATCCGGCGCGCGATCAGATCGGCCTGGCGGGCCGTCAGGTGATTCTTGCGCAGGCCATGCGCCTTGTCCTCGTCAAGAAATACGCTCTCGATAAAAAGCAGGTCCACGTCGTGCATCAACTGCGACAGCGTCTCTATGTTCGGTTCCGTGTAGCGCAAGTCCGTTACGTAGCCAATGCGCTGCCCAGGAACGATGTCGAGAATCAGGTGACGCAGTTCGCCGACCTGCCGGGTCATGGCGTGCTCGCCACGCCGGTCGCGCCACCGCATGTCAATTATTGCCTCGTCAGGGGCGCCGGTCAGCACCGCGTGCTTCAGTTCGCGCAGCCACCCACCCGTCGACACCCCCAGCGCCGCGAGCCGGTCCTTCGCGACGTTGACGCGGGCCTTCTCCTCGAGCACGTACGCAACGCACGGGATGCCATGATCGACAAAGCGGCCACGTACGCGAAAGGTTGCTTCGTCGTACACCACGTCACCTGATCGGTCAAAGGATGGAACGGTTTCGGGGGCGAACCGTCGCCGACTTGAAAAGAGTGCGCGCTGCCCGCCTCCGTCCACTCCAATTTCGCGCGCGTCGATCACCAGCTCGACCTCGTAACGATGCACAACGTTCCAGGTATAGGCGCTCAGCTTGTGTTCGATTTGTGCAAGAAAGTTGGGTCCGCCAAACATCACGATGCCAGCCTTGCGCCCGAGCGTCACACGCAAGAGATGATCGAAGCCCGAAAAATGGTCCATGTGCGTATGGGTGACAAACACATGTGATATGCGCATCAGTTGGCGGGGCAGCAGCCTGGCGATATCGCCGAGATCGAAAAGGAGGCCCCGCCGCTCGTCGCGAAAGTCCACGTATACACCTGGGTCGCCAAACGCGTCATTGACAAGCCATGGTTCGAAGAGGGCGTGCATGGATCTGTCAGCGCGACGGACGAATGGTTGTTGGCGTACCGGGCCGAACCGCCGGGACGATCGAGGCGCGGACATCCGCCTCGATTTGCAGATGTGCGTCAGCGGTTATCGGAAGAATTCCGAGTCTATATGCATGTTCAGGCAAGTGTTCAGTAGACTTCGAGGA
>NZ_VZQQ01000227.1 GCF_014397785.1 Paraburkholderia podalyriae | reverse complement strand
TTCACGCGGCGCGTCACTGCAGCAGAGGAGATATTCAGCGCGACCGCCGCCTGCGTGAAGCTGCGATGTTCGACCACCGCAGCAAACGTCTCCAGCTCCATCATGTTCAACATCGCGCCCACTTTCATCTCCACTCCTCGGCATCCGGTAGCGCATCTGGCAAGAGGACATCAATGCCTCGATGAGATTCCCCTGTTTTTCGCCGCAGAGGCCGGGGGTTATGCGGCCGCTCCTTATGCCGCTGCCTGAATTCCTCGCGCCACCTTTCTTCTCCCCTCACTCCGAAGCACGACTTCAGAGATACAGTCGGCGCCCCCTTGAAGCCGCCGGTTGCCAGGTACGTACCGGCGCGCAGCGGCAATTGTTGATCGAATTGCAGCTATGAGCGAATCGACGAGGAAAGCTGCTCGGCAATTTGTACGGCATTCAATGCCGCTCCTTTCAATAGCTGATCTCCGACAACAAAGAGAGCCAAAGAGTGACCCGACGGATCTCCAAGGTCTCGTCGCACACGTCCTACTAGCACTTCATTTTCGCCGGACGCTTCAGAGGGCATCGGAAAATGATTATTCAGCCGATCGTCAACCAATCGAAGTCCTTCGGCTCGTGAAAATATAGCGCGCGCATCGCCTGGACTCACGGGATCCGAAAGTGCAACCGTGATGGCAATCGCATGTGCCCGAAGTATCGGTACTCGAATGCAGGTGATGCCAATGGGCAGTTCTGCAGCGTCGAGAAGTTTGCGGGTCTCGGCAATGATCTTGATTTCTTCGCCGTTATACCCGCTTTCGAGTTCGACCTCGGCGTTATGGCTAAAAAGATTAAACGCATACGGATGTGGCAGAACTCTCGACTGATAGGCTTCATCGCGAAGGTAGGCGCTAGTGGCTTCACGTAGTTCGTTCATAGCCGCTGCACCCGCACCCGACGCCGCCTGATATGTCGAGATGGTCAGCCGGCGGATTTTTGAGACTCGGTGAATTGGAGCTAACGCGACCGTGGCAATGGCCGCGACGCAATTGGGGTTCGCTATGATCCCCTGATGGCTGCTTAATGCTCCCGGATTCACTTCCGGCACCACGAGAGGCACATCGCTTTCAAGCCGAAATGCCGACGAATTGTCTATCACCGTGCAACCATTGCGGACCGCCGCAGGAGCGAACTTTCTTGCGATCGCTGAGCCGGCGGAGAACAACGCAAGGTAAACTCCGAGAAGACCTTGTGATTACCCACTATTTTCACGCCCCAACGAGTATCCAATCTGGATGTCGACAAGACGATGCATGCCGCGCCAGATGACTTTATTGCCGGGCGGAGGATCGTTGGCGCGTGCGAGATAGCC
>NZ_VZQQ01000226.1 GCF_014397785.1 Paraburkholderia podalyriae | reverse complement strand
CTCTTGCAACTCAGGCGGCCAGCTTCATCAGCCGTTCCTGACGGGCTTCGAGGGGTGATTTGAAGCCCAGCTTTTCAAGGCGCCAGTTGCGATTGTATCGATCCCTGAACGCGATGGCGGCAGCGCGAACTTCCTCCAGGTTCTTGAAGATGCGCCCATGAATAGCTTGTTCCTTCATGGTCCGGTTGAACCGCTCAGCGACGCCGTTGGTCTGGGGTTCGGCGACGAAGGCGTAGCTCGGCGTGATGCCCCAGAACCTGATCTGGTCGCGGAAGTCATCCGAGGTGTATTGCGAACCGTGGTCCATGCGCAGCGACAACCCGCGGCCCGAGTCGGCGGCTACCGAGCCAAACGCGCCCAGCAGCCCCTGGGAGATAGGCTCGAGGGCCGCGAAGCGGTCACCGATTTTCGCGGCATGGATGCCGGTGCACATGCCATCGCAGTGATCAACGGCCGAGAAGATCCACACCATGCCGTCGTCCACGGTGGCAATGCGCACGCCGTCGGTGCCCCACATCTCATTGGGGCGATCAGTCGTGATCCGGCCGTCGTGAAGGCTGGGTTCGCCCCGTGCCTGACGGTGCGGCGAGAGCAACCGGTGCTCGCGCATCAACCGCAGGACGCGGGTCCGGGAGACGCGGATGTCGTGCACGATGCGCAGCCGCGCCCAGACCTTGCGGTGCCCCTCGCCGCTGAATGGTGAAGCCGCGAGATCATCGCGGATGGCCTTCAGCAGGTCAGCATCGTGCATCTTCGGCTTCGGTCCACGCCTGCGCGGAACCATCGGCGTCACCCTGGTGCTCGCTCTGGCACGGATGGCATAGATCGTCGAGCGCGGGAATTCGAGCACCTGGCAAACCCGTTGCAATCCAAAGGGCTTGCCTGCACTGGCGGAGATCTCGTGGCTCATGTCGACGATCTCCGACCGGTCAAAGGGCGACGGGCCTGCAGTTCACGTTCCCTGCGCAGAATCTCGTTTTCCATGGACAGCTCGCCAACGCGTCGCACGGCGTCATTGAGCCGCGCTTGCAGTGGATCGCTGGTCCGTGTCTTCAGGCCGGCCTCCATGCCGGCCAGTGCCAGCTCACGCCATTGCTCGAGCTCGGCGATCGTCACGCCGACTTCGCGGGACACGGCGTCAACAGGTTCGCCCCGCAGTAACCGAAGGACCACGCTACGTTTGCGGCCGGTCGACCACCGTTTGACTTCGGCGGCGCCAGAGGCGCTTCCAGTCGCGCTACGCGCTCCTTCCAGCGCCTCTGGCGCAACCGCATTCGCATTGGTTTTCTTCAACATCAACCACTCCAGTTTGGATCACACGTTTTACCCCAAATCTGTGTCC
>NZ_VZQQ01000225.1 GCF_014397785.1 Paraburkholderia podalyriae | reverse complement strand
GGATGTTCACAAGGATTCGATCACGGTCGCCTACGCGATCGGCATGGGCGACGTGGAACTGCTCGGCAAGATCGGTACGACGAAGGCCGATATCGACCGCCTGTGCAGGCGCCTGCAGTCAAAGGGGCCACACGTGCACATCGTCTACGAAGCGGGTCCGTGTGGTTATGGGCTTTACCGGCAGCTCGTCCAGAAGGGATTCGACTGCATCGTGTGTGCACCATCGCTGATTCCGAAGAAGCCCGGCGAGCGCGTGAAGACGGATCGGCGCGATGCGATCAAACTGGTGCGAGCGCTGCGCGCCGGTGACCTGTCAGCGGTCTATGTCCCGGGCGTCGAGGATGAGGCATTCCGGGATCTGGCGCGGGCATGGGCCGGTGCCAGAGACGATCTGAAGCAGGCGCGGCAGCGGCTGAAGTCGTTCCTGCTCTCGCATGGCGTGCACTATACCGGGAACGCGAACTGGGGCGCCGCCCATCGGCGCTGGCTCAGCGCATATTCATTCGGGCACCCGTGGCGGCAACTGGCGTTTGACGAACACCGGCGCACGATCGAGGACCGACTCGCGCAGTGTGATCGCCTCGAAGCAGCGCTACGCGAGGCAGTCGTCAACTGGCGGTTTTATCCAGCCCTGCTGGGACTGCAGGCGATGCGGGGCGTGCAGTTCGTCACGGCCGTCGGGATACTGTCGGAACTGGGCGACCTGTCACGCTTCGAACATCCACGTCAACTGATGGCATGGCTGGGGGTGACGCCGTCGGAACATTCCTCGGGCGACAAGCGACGTCGGGGTAGCATCACCAAGACCGGCAACAGCTACGCCAGAAAGCTGCTGGTCGAGGCGGCCTGGAGCTACCGGCATCCTGCGCGCGTGAGCCGCGACATCCAGCGTCGGCACGAAGGTATTCCGAAGGCCATTATCGATCGCGCCTGGGACGCGCAGGTCCGGTTGTGCCGGCGATACCGGAAGCTGGCAGTGCGCGGCAAACACGTCAATATCGCGACGGTCGCCGTCGCCCGTGAACTAGCGGGCTTCATCTGGGACATCAGCCGCCTGGCGATGTCGCTTGCCACGTCACGCAGCGCACAGACCGCGTAAGCCGCCCGCCACTCAACGCAAGACAACAAGTGGAGGAGTTTCCTGAAGGCGGCGTAGCCCGGCACTCGAGTAACCCGCGAAGATATTTCGCAACGGGCATCACCAATTTGCGGCCCAAGACAGCGGCAGGCTCATGAGGCGGACCTCTGTAATGCGGTAGCCAATCCGCGGATATCAGTGTGATCCACCGTCGACCTTACTGCTACGCCGCCCTCAGGGAATTCTCGCGCCTATGAAAAAGCGAAAAATCAA
>NZ_VZQQ01000224.1 GCF_014397785.1 Paraburkholderia podalyriae | reverse complement strand
AACGCCGGTGAGTGTGTCCGTCGGTTGCGTTTCGTCATCTTCTGGTTCCTTGTTGCCGGCCATTATGACCGACTCACGCCCCAGCTTTTCCACTTACCGACCTGTCCGGATTCTCGGCGCCACCTCTCAGGAAAATATTCACTGCGGCTTAACCCTGTTTGCAGAACGTGCCTGGGCGGGCGTGACGGCTTCATGATCCACGGCGATAGCCTCAGTGACCCAGGCAACGCGTCAAACGGCTGCATCGTTATCGACAAGAGAATACGCAAAAAGATGTGGGACAGTGGTGACAGATGGCTGGAGGTAGAGTAACCATGAGACGCGCTTTTGCCATCATGCTGTTGTCTCTTCCCGCGTTATGCCTGGCGAAGTCACCGCCATGCGACAGATACCCCACCAACGTCGCCGAGGTCGCACTGACAAACGAGGGCCTCACTGACCCAGCGAAGATCGATCATTCGAAAACCCGGGCTGTTCAACTGGCATCCGAGAAGATCGGCAAGGACGAGGACGGCGAGCAACTGTGGCGCCAGGTCTATCACATTACGTTTCACGAAAAAGGCGGAAAAGAGTTCAAGGTTATTACCGTGGGTGAAGCCGCCTGGTCAGAATGCTCAATGAGTGCTGTTGAGGTTTTCGTCGTCTCGCGACATTCACCGCCAGTTGACAGACTGTTCAAGGACATAGAGTAACTGTTCACGCGCGCGCTCTTCCAGCATCGCCGGTCAGCGCGCGAGACTGACCATGAAACGTGGAACCCCATCGCCATGAACAATCAAGGTGGTGCCACGAAACGCACTCTTGCACCCATTCTCATAGCGCTTTCCGCGCTATGCATGGCGCAACCTAAACCAGAACCCCAATGCGACAGGTGGCCGACCAACATAGCAGAAGGGAGACTAAAAAAAGCTGGCATGGTTGGCAATATCGACTATACGAAAACCCAAGCCGTGCAACTGGCGTCCGAGAAAATAGGAAAAGATGAAGATGGCGAACAGTTGTGGCGTGAGGTTTATCACATCACCTTCCACGAAAAAAACGGAAACAAGGTCAAGGTGATTGCTGTGAACGACGCTGGCGAATTTGAATGCTCAATGAGTGCCGTAGAGATTTTTGTCGTTTCAAAGCATTTACTGTCGAGAGTCGAGGCTGACAGAATGTTCAAGCAGATAGAGTGAGGTCCTCCTTTGAATCTATGAAACACGCTCTTGCAGTCCTGCTGCTGTCCCGTATCCGTCAGCGCATCCCGTCTTGAACGCACGTACGCGCGGTGCGAAGGTGTAGCCATCGTAACGACGGAGCAATGCGATGGAGAACACCGCGGGAGAGACTGTATCGACGGGCACGCGGCGGC
>NZ_VZQQ01000223.1 GCF_014397785.1 Paraburkholderia podalyriae | reverse complement strand
CAGTTACCGAACTCGTCGGACGGGCTCGCGCACGGCGTGGACACCCCACAATACCAACGACACAACAGGGCTCTCTAGATTTATCAACAACATAGCGAGGTTGGGCAGTATGAAACGCACTTGTACAACCGGAAACGGCCCCATTCGAGCCTGGCGGATCGCACGCCGGATGAGGCATACTTCGCGACGCTGCCAGCGATCAAATCGGCAGCATGATTGCCTCGGACGCTCCACTTAAAAATCTCGGAAAACTGTCCGAACGAGCGAAGCCACCTCTTCCCTGGCAACGCGGCTCAAACGAAAACACGAATGGGCTTCTGAGGCAATACTTCCCTAAGGGTACTGATCTCTCCGTCTACTCGCAGGCCAGACTGAATGCCGTAGCCAGGCGGCTCAACGAACGTCCCCGAAAAACACTAAACTTCGACACGCCGGCTGAGCGATTTAACCCAATCGTTGCATCGACCGGTTGAATCCGCCGCTTTGATTGGCCTGTTGTTTCTCGTGCTGCTTTACACGGTCGCGCCGGCGATGCAACGCGGTCATCCGGCCACGCACCAGTGGCAGGCCCTAACACGATAAGGAGGTTGCATGGACACGCACAAGTTCGTACTTGCGCTGGAGGGCGAAGGTATGGATCCCGACCAGGCAGCCATCATCGCCCACGAGATATACGCGATCTATGCTCACTCCGGACTGGGTGGAGTCTATAAACCCGTGGACTATGGCGATCTTGAAATGCTTCGCGCGAAGGCAGATCTTGTGCGAGCCGAGAAAGAAGCGCGACTCCAGGCGCTACTCGCGATGAGAGCTGACGACGCCGTGCAACAAGCGTACTGGATGGGCGAAATGAAGCGGATCGAAGGAGAGAGAAGGAAGCGCGGCTTCATCAGATGAGCGGTTCCAGACTCCGCAGCCGAATGGCGATTCAGGCAGACGATTGCCTCCGAACCTGACCGGTTGCATGGCCGCCGGGAGTTGGCATTGCCGGCCGGGACCCAGGCGGCGTTCCGCGAAGTCGGCAACGGCAACAGGTATCACGCGCGCGCGTGTCGCCGCCAATGCTCAATGCAAACGGGATGGTTTCAACCCATGGTGGCAACGTGGCGTGCGCCGACCCCTGTACCGACGGGCCACGACCCGCAACCACAGTTTGGCGTATGGTGGGTTGTTTGGTGGGTAGAAACGAAAAACGGGCCAAGAGGCCCGTATTCATTGATATCCTGGCGGAGAGAGGGGGATTCGAACCCCCGATAGGCTATTAACCTATACACGCTTTCCAGGCGTGCGACTTAAACCGCTCATCCATCTCTCCGGCGGGGAGCCGAATTATAGCAAACTTCGCGCCCTGCGCCACACCCCACCCAAAGCCC
>NZ_VZQQ01000222.1 GCF_014397785.1 Paraburkholderia podalyriae | reverse complement strand
ACGGTTGAGCAACATAGTGGCCGTTCGTTGACGCAGCCGTTCGGGCTGTAACCCGTCTTCTCGAGTTGAGCCAGTCCGGCCGCCAATGACTACAATCTAGAGATGGTCGCATTCCCTAAGGAGGCTGCCATGACTCAGTCAATGATCAGTTTTTGGGTTGGCATTGTGGTTATCGCTGTTGTTGCCTCGGCCCTGTCGAGGCGCTACAGGCGCGACCACCCCGAAGAGAGCGTGAGCCATTGGCTCGACACGCATCATATGAGCTGGATGCATCGCAAGCACTAGCTGGCGACGCGGGCTGACGCCGAGGAGCGCACCATGGCCTTCACCCTCACCTCGCAGGCTTTCCAGGAAGGAAGCGAAATCCCCCAGCGCTACACCTGCACGGGCGCGGACCTCTCACCCCCGCTCTCGTGGTCCGGGGTACCCGCCAATGCGAAAAGTCTCGTGCTAATCGTCGACGACCCCGACGCGCCCGACCCGGCCGCGCCACAGATGACATGGGTCCACTGGGTGCTTTACAACATCCCGGCGACGGCTCCGGGCGTTGAGGAGGGCGTCACTGCGGGCGCGCTTCCGGCAGGCACGCTCGAAGGCACCAACGACTTCCATCGCACCACGTATGGCGGCCCATGTCCGCCCGCTGGCCGTCATCGGTATTTCCATAAGCTGTATGCGCTCGACACCGTGCTGCCCGATCTTCACAAGCCCACAAAGGCGGCGTTGGAAAAGGCAATGGAAGGCCATGTCGTGGCACACACCGAACTGCTCGGCACATTCCAGAAGTAACAGGCGGACCTTGGACGCTACTTGCCCGGGACTGTCGATTCCGCGTCGATGCCTGGCGCAGATGTCATCGATTGGCGCGAGGCGTTTCAAGGCTACAAACTCGGCGAGGCAGCCGACAGGTGAACTTCAATCCCATACAGCGTTTGCGCACGGTTCGCCATCTCCAATGCGTCAGATGCGGCGTTGACATCACCCGCCGGGTTTCCACGGCCACGACGGATAAAGACGTCCGTTGCTTTCGACACTCTCGCGCTGTGCGTCGCCCGCTTCTCCGCCACGCTCCGCTTTGGCGGTCTCGATGTCGGAGGTGTCCGACGTGGGCGAATCGTCTTCGCCCGCTTCACGTGATTGCCCGGTCGTCTCCGAAGCAGCGGGTAGTGCATCGCCGAACCATTTCACCTCGCGCGTTAGTGCCCCGACATACGCGTGCCAGCCTGGGGGGTCGTTCGCGAACAGATTGCTCCGTACGGCAAATGCCAGTTGCCTATAGTCCACCTGCGCTTCCAGCAACTGTGCGGGCCAACCGGCAAACGACGCGCTAACGCGCTTCGCGAACTCCGCGACCTCCATGTCGGGCGGTACGGCGGCTAGCCATGCATGGGTGGCGAGAG
>NZ_VZQQ01000221.1 GCF_014397785.1 Paraburkholderia podalyriae | reverse complement strand
GACTGCGCGCGCTCCCATCACCCCGATGCAGACATCGCCGGTTGATCTCAACCGACGCGGTGCGGCTACGCTCGGCCGTTACTTGCAAACGATTCTCCATTCCGTGTGCTAAATCCACCGCTTACGTTCATTCGCGCTGGCGCTAAAGAAAGCAGGTGCGGCCGGGCAGATCGTCGGGGGTTGGACGCTGCACCACTTCTGTTGAACGCGCGATCGCGCCGCATGTGCAGCCCGGCACGGTGCTTACCGATGTCGGCAGCACCAAGACCGACGTGGTCGCAGCCGCCCGCAAGGCTCTCGGCGCAAAGAATGCACAGTTCGTGCCTGGCCATCCGATCGCCGGCCGTGAACAGCATGGACCGGACGCCGCGCTTTCCGACCTTTATGTTGGCAAGAAAGTTGTACTGACAGCGTTGCCGGAGAACGCGCCGCGGGACGTCGGGCTGGTGGCCGCCGCTTGGAAACGTTGCGGGGCCTTCATTCATGAACTGACTCCCGAACGGCATGACCATATTTTTGCGGTTCTGATGTGATGGACGACTCCCGCTAGACGGCGGGAGTCGTCCATCACATCAGAACCATCGTTAGGTGGACACGATACTCCCAAGCGCGTCAACGGAACTCCAGGTGAGTTGCCCGGCCGCTTACGGACGATGCGTCAAGTCAGCCGTGCTACTTCGTTTCCATATTAACGTCGAGCGCTCGGTGCTTCGTCTCCGGGAGGGCTATGCAACAGCAAAGACAGACGAAACACATAATCGCTAGCACCGTGCCGAAGACGATTGTGCCGTACGCCGAAATGATTGGACCGGCAATGAGAGGAGGTACGGCACCGCCAAGAATGCCAGACGCGTTATAGCAAAGGCCTACTGCGGTATATCGATAGCGCGTATCAAAAAGTTCGGACATGTACGAGCCGATCGGGCCAAAAATGAAGCCAGCGATGAACATCGTCACAACGAC
The DNA here is from genome assembly GCF_014397785.1 of Paraburkholderia podalyriae. GTDB lineage: Bacteria > Pseudomonadota > Gammaproteobacteria > Burkholderiales > Burkholderiaceae > Paraburkholderia > Paraburkholderia podalyriae. The sequence goes on along the minus strand of NZ_VZQQ01000221.1, from coordinate 439 downwards.
AGCCACCGCATACGCCGCGAACGTACCCGCGTGCAACACGGGGAACAGAAGCACCGCCCACAAGGTCGCCAGCCCATTTGCACCGATAAGTGTAGCCCGTCTGCCAATGCGGTCCGATAACCTCGACGTCACCAAGACTCCGAGTAACATAATGATGCCGCTGGCCACGGATACGAGCGTCACTGTGGTGTACCCGAGCCTCAATTCACTTGCGCCGTAATTCAAGACATACGTCACGACAAGGTAGAGCATCGTAAATGCAGGAACGGCGACCATACAACTCAAAGGCATGTCGCGTGGCTGACTGGCAATCGGAGGGTGTAAAAATTTTTGTGTAAACGGTCATTTGGCAGGAAACTGTCAGCAACAGGAGCACAGATGACCGTAGCGAAACGCAACAAAAGAGAAAAACCCGATCCTGAACTCGTCAAGCTGGCAG
>NZ_VZQQ01000220.1 GCF_014397785.1 Paraburkholderia podalyriae | reverse complement strand
CTTGTGATTACCCACTTCTTTCGCGAATCCTGGTAACCTGGCTTGCATCACGATGAACGCGCGAGAAGAATGGCCGGGAGACGACAGGTAGAAGATCGGGCGTGGTTTGAGCAGGAGCTTGAAGGAAGCGAATTCCAGGACGCGCGGCTACGCAAGCGGTTTGGAACGCTGCTGGAGCAACTGTGGAGAGGCATGGGGCAGACCATTCCGCTTGCCTGCCAGGACTGGGCCAATACCAAGGCCGCCTATCGTTTCATGGACAATGATCGCGTCAGTGAGCAGGACATTCTGAGTGGGCATTTCCAGGCAACCGCGCAGCGTTTTGCCATGACCGATGGACCGATTCTTGTACTTCAGGACACCACCACATTTTCGTACGAAAGGGAACGTCCCGAACTCATCGGTTACGCTGGCAGCGCGATAACCTCGGCCGAGCGACGAGGCCGGGCGAAGCCGAGCCCGCAATGCGGCATCCTGATGCATTCAAGTCTCGCAGTGACAGCGCAAGGGCTGCCGCTCGGGCTGGCGGCCATCAAGTTCTGGAGCAGGAAGGAATTCAAGAACACCTCGAAGTTGAAGTACAAGGTAAATTTCACGCGCATACCGATCGAGAAGAAAGAGAGCTATCGCTGGCTTGAGAACCTTCGGCAGTCAACAGCACGACTCGGCGATGCGGATCGTTGTGTGCATATCGGCGACCGGGAAAGCGACATCTTTGAACTGTTTTGCGCCGCCAGCGAACTCGGAACGCATTTTCTGGTGCGCGCCTGCACCGATCGATTGGCTGGCGACGGTGGACATACCGTTGCGGACGAGATGGCAGAGGTCCGGGTGAAGGGATTGCATCGGATCGAATTTTGCGATGCCAAAGGGCGCCCTCATCAGGCGTGCCTGGAGATCAGATACCGGCGCCTCACGGTCTGGCCGCCCGTCGCAAAACAACGGCACTATCCCGCGCTCAGACTGACTGTCATCCATGCGACGGAGCGCGGCGAGCCGGCTGGCCGAGAGCGTATCGAATGGAAGCTGCTCACTGATCTGCCGGTGAACTCACGCGCGGGTGCAATCGAAAAGATCGACTGGTATGCGATGCGCTGGAAAATAGAAACGTTTCACAAGAATCTGAAGTCCGGCTGCAAGGCTGAAGAGTCGCAGTTGCGCACCGCGAGCCGTCTGACCAACCTGATCGCTATCTTCTGCATCCTTGCCTGGCGAGTGTTCTGGCTCACCGAGATCAATCGGTCTGCGCCACAGGCGCCACCGGAGGTGGCGCTTACCGCAACCGAGGTGACACTTCTTGATCAACTCGTCAGAGATACGGCGCGCACCGCACAGGCGCCGCCTCTGTCACGTAGCCTCATCAAGCTCGCCCAACTGGGCGGCTATCTCGCACGCGCCAACGATCCTCCGCCCGGCAATAA
>NZ_VZQQ01000021.1 GCF_014397785.1 Paraburkholderia podalyriae | reverse complement strand
ACGGCTAAGGCCCGGCTCGCCCGCGCGCACTTCCCGACCTACCTATTCCGCCTCGTCCTCATGGTCGGCGATGCAGGTTGGAATTCGTGAAATTCCATCTGCATTCCTTATCAAATCGTTGGCAATTGCTTTTATGTTAAATTGAACGGACGTCAGGACAGCGAACAGCGGGTGCACAACCACGGTTTTGGCAAAACGCCGACCATGGTTGAGCATTTTGCCAAAACGGGCGCCACCATGACCATGGTAGCTTTTGTACCGGCAGGGCCGGAAATCCGCGCTGAACTAGCAATGCTCGAGCAATTACTGGACGCACGCATTCGCAACGAGACAGACCTCGCTGAGCTTGCGAGCGAGCGCGTCGCTGTTGAAGTGAGCGACCGCCTGACGGCCCGGGGGCTGAAAGCGGATGAATTTGCGTTCATCATTCGACGGCGCACCCTGACGCACAGGCGGCAGCAGCACGAGCGTCTGTCGACCGAAGAATCGGATCGGGCGATTCGCCTGGCCCTGCATTAGTCCAGATTGACGAAGGATATTTTGCCTGATGGTCCTCTGGAGAATCAGCAACCACGCCGATCTCAAGGGGGAAACACTCTTGCGTCAGGAAATCGGGAGCACTGCGGATGTGCCGGACACCTACCAGTTGCTCAGGGTCCAGGTGGACGATGGCGTGACGATCTCCGAGATCGCGGAGGCCACCTGTCCACCTGAATGGCGCGACGACTAGGCGTGGACGCTAGGCTGCCGGCACCGAGTGGCCAACGCACGCCACTTCCGCCCTTCACATCCCAACCTGCAAAAAGGTATATGCCATCAGTTCCGCCCGCGTGCTTTACGGGTCGTCTATTGGAGATTTACTTCGCATAACCGACTTTTTTATTCTTGAAAGGGTCTTGACTTTCGATGCCTCATAGAAGGGTTTTAGTTACCGATCGCGGCCTGACTTCATCGGATCTTGCTCACGGGTTCGTAGCCGCGATCGCCAACCAAAAAACCCTCTGCATTATGCGCTGCAGCGCATAATGCGGAATCCCGACCGCCCCTCAAATTCGCTAACGATTTCAATTTCCTCTTCGCCGGGTTCCAACGCAAGTTTCATTTGCTACGAAGCGCTGCGATCGGTCGTCGTCATTGAGGAGATCGAGATCCGCAGCGACATATCCGGATCAGAGCGGTAACAACGAATTCCTAGGGGCAACCGCGGGATTATTTGCAGATATCAACCCCAGGGAATCACCGCATTTATAGTGCCGTGCAGGTATAGTTGCTGGCGAGATTGCCCCCGGCAGCCGAACTACCGGTGAACTGCGGATAGTAGCCATAGCGGCACATCGGCTTTGACGCGATCACGTTATACGGAGGCAAAGGCTGTCGGTTCGTCAGCGTGAGCGACAAGGCAGGCTTGTTGCCATTGACAACCCAATCGTCAAGTACGGCAACGATGTCGATATGACCAGGCGTGCCATACGTCGGCGCATTGGCGGTGCCCGCATCCACGCCGGCAGACACGTGGCCAAGCCCCGTCGCACCATAGACGGCGAAGAAGTTATCGACCGTGGCCTGGCCGAACTTCGACACAACTTCGTCGTAGTACTCGAAGCCGGTCTGTTGACCGTTGCCCTTGTCCGACAGGTCTTCGCGCAGAATATACTTCCCTCCATTAGCATAGAACGCGCCCAGATCGGGGTTGGTCATATCCATCATCGCCGAGAGCTCCTGCAGACGCGCCTGATAAGCGGCCGGATTGAACGAAAGGAAATCGGCCTGCGCATTCTTGGTGACGAAGTACTGCACTAGCGTCTGGCCGATGCTATAGCTCAGTCCACCGCCACCGGTTGCAGAAGGTCGGGTTGTACCGATCGACCAGTTCGTGATGCCGCCGACGATTTCCGAGCCGTAAAGGTAGCCCGGATAGGACGTGATGCCGTTGGCCAGTTCGAACGGGATCACCTGCCCGTCGTAATGCCAGCGCAGCGTAGCCAGTTGAGCGTCAGAGAAACACGTCGACCCCTCGTCAGTGCCGGAAGCACAGCGCTTGGCTGCTAGGGCGGCATCGGCCAGCGGCTTGCATGCTTTGTAATTGCTGACGACATGATCGACGATGCCATCAAGGCCATCGCAAGCCGCCTCGACGGTGTCTTCGATCAACTGTTGTTTGCCACCCAGCCAGCTTCCGGCCGTGCTCTGGACCTGGCCGGACGACAGCTGACGCAGCCATAGCCCGATCAGTCGGATAACCGGGTCGATCGACACGATACCGTTGAAGTCTTTCGGGTACTTCTGGGCCATGATCATGCCTTCGCGGCCGCCTTCCGAGCCGCCGAGGTAGTAGGCCTGCTTCGCCGGATGGTTGTAGAAGGTCTGCATCAGCTGCACTCCTACGTCGTGCGTGTTCTTATACGACGCGTAGGCGTAGTTTTTCAGCGACTCGTCATTCAGCGCAAACGCGCCACTCGGGACCCCCGCCGCGTTCTGGTGGCCGGAGTCCGTGCCAAGAGTGACATAGCCTTGCGTCAACTGAAGCTGAGTCTCGGGGCCTTGTTGCTTGGCGGGATCGAGACCGGTTATCAGCGTGCCGTTGGTCCCGCCGCCGCCGAACTGGATCGACTTGCCGATCCACGTCGAGGGCAGGTTCACCTCCGCCTTGGTCGTTGATGCGTTGGAGTCGACCGGTTTGATGTCGACCAGAACCTGGCAGAAATCCGGCGTCCCCTGAACAATCACAGTACTCGCAGCATTCGGCGCGTCGGCCACCGCGGGCTTGAATACCGCGGCCGTGACCACGGCGCCTGACGAAGGTTCGCCGAGCAGGGTTGCATCGATGGTCTTGCCTACGAGGGCCGCGCAAGACTTGTTTGCGTTAGCGACGACGACGGGCGTCGCGTAGGACTTGGGATCCGTGCTGCTGGTACTGGCGCCTGAAAGGTCGTGACCTCCACCGCAGCCGGCCAGAAGCACCGGCACGACGGACGACCCGATCACCACAGACCAGGCAGCATTTGACTTGAGCGCGTCTTTTCCGCGACGAAATAACATTGAGGTGTCTCCCACTGTAATTGGATTGGTCGGAACGAACGGTTGATTCGGCTCAGCCAGCGGGGAGATATCCTCGGCGTGAAGCCAGTGATCTTCTCGTCGTCTCCCGCCGCGTCGCCTTTGCACCGGCTTCGCTCCCCCTGACGGCCTGTTACGGCATATCGCCCGAACAGATGTGCTCGTGATTGAATTTCGTGCACGCCATCAGCGGTAGACGCGGCCTTAAGCAGATGCCGCAGTCTTCGAATAGGCTTGAAACTACCGCTGCCAAATCTTCGCACTGGACAACCTGGCCCGCCACGCATTCGCCTATCGCGGTTATGCGTTGCCCTAATACCCCCGGGTTTGTTCGGGGCCAAAGGGAAAGGTCATCGCTGCTGCGATGCTCTACTGCTGCGTGGTGTCAGTGTCGGTCTGCGGTGCTGCGTCCTCGCACGCCTGCAGGAACCCGCTCAGGTTCAGCGAAGGAATGCCATAGCCACGAGTCACCAGGCCGATTGATCGGCGGGTCGCGGGCAACCGTAGCGGAAGCACGCACAATTGGCCGGAGAAACCTTTTGACAGCGCATCCCCGCGTGACGCGAATGCGAGACGGTCGGATTGCAGAACGAATGCGAAGGTCATGAACGGACTGTTCGCCTGAAGTGTCCCGTCAGGCAATTCGAGTTCCTCGGCTTCAAACACCTTCTGAAGCGCATGGTCGGCAGGGGTGCCTGGCAGCGGACGCACCCACGGCCACGCAAGCAATTTGGCGAGTGTGAGGTTGTGATCGTCGAGGCACGGATGATCTCGACGCGCAACGACAACCAGGTCGTCCTGGAAAAGATGGATCTGCTTCAGATCTCCGACGTCGCCGTCCGGGCGTAGCGCCCCGGCGATCACATCGATATCGGCGTTGGCGAGCTGGCGCACGAGGCTCTCGTACGTTCCGTCGACAATTTGAATTTCAACTTCGGCATGACGATCCTTGAGCAGCTCGATTGCTTTCGGCAAAAACGTCGGAACGGAGAGCGGCAACACGCCAACGACAACGCGTCCGCCGACGGCTCCGCGCCATGCCGCGATTTTGACCTCCATCGACCGCAGTTCCGCCATCATCAGCTTGACGCGCCGCAATAGCGATTCCCCTGCGATAGTCAGCCGGGTGCCGGCTGCCAGTCGATAGAAGAGGCGTATGCCTAACAGATTCTCGATGGCATGAAGCGATTGATGCACCGCCGACTGTGAGACCCCAAGCGTCTGCGCGGCCGTGGCCTCGCTCCCACAAGCCGCAATTGCGATAAACGCTCGCAGTTGACTGGCCGCCACAACTGCAGCGAAGCGCACCGGTCCTTGGCTGCTGCCCTCGGGAACCGTCGCTGCGAAAGCTTCGAGGGCTCCATTTGTCAGATGATGAAGCATTGTCTCGATGTGGATAGTGAGCCGCGCACCCAGTTGGGTCGGGTTCATTCCTCGGGTCGTGCGCTCGAAGAGTGGCTGTCTGAAGCTTTCTCCAACTCGATGACCGAGCGCGCTATCGCCGACTGCGATAAATGAATCGCCTCCGAAGCGCGCATGGCGCTTCCGCACTTCGAAACCGCCAGCACCGACCGAAGAGACCGGAGGTATTCGAGAAGCGGGGGCAAGTCGCCCGCATGCAAGGCAGCTCTGTTCAAGGACTTGCGCGGAACACCATTCATGGCATCCGGGGTTGGTTGTTGGTCCATTGCGAACAAAACGGTCCTAGGGATTGGCAGCGAACAACTCAAACGAAGCGACCCGTTTCGTGATGTACCATGCGTCATCGATGAACGCGAACTCGTCATCGAAGCGGCCAACGATCTGCTGGCCGCGCGCCGGTCGGCCGAATTGGCCTGGATCGTCGTCGGTATTGCCGTTCCAAAGAAGCACCTGAGTTGCTGCTACCGCACGATCGGACGCAACCTCGGTGAAATTCGTGCCGAGAATCAGATGCCGGCTGATACGATTCGCCGGCCGTGCTGCATAGGAGGCGATGATCGCGTCGCAACCCCTGAGCGCCGCGCCATTCGGACGCACGAGCAGTGCGTCGCCGGCGAAGACCTCCGCCAGCCTCGCGAACTGGCCGCTGTCGATCAGATCCGCAGCCGTTATGACGAGCGCACGACAGGCATGCTCGGCGATGAGTCGTACGACGGGAGCGAGCATCGCGTTAGCCATCGACAGTCTCCTGTTCCATCGACCATTTCGCCCATTCGAGCAGCGCTGCGCTCACGTCAGCAGGCCGCTCCATCGTCGACATATGCCCGCTGTGTTCGATGGCACGCAGGCGGGAGGCCGGTATCCGTGCCTGCATTTCCTCGTGGCGCGCGAGTGGACTCCAGCGGTCTTCGCGGCCGCAGACGAGCATCGTGGGACAACGGATCTCGTCGAGCAACGCGGTGGCGTCCGGACGATTGAGCAGGGCGTTGATCTGCGCCGCGAATTTTTCGGGGGTGCTGCGCTCCATCATGTCGAGAATCGCGTGGCAGACATCCGAATCGAGCCGATCGGAATGAACCATCCCCGGCGACCATTGCTCGCCCATCGCGCGCATGCCCTTTTTAGGCGCGAGTTCGAGCAGCGCGAGTCGCTGCGCGCGTTCGCATTCGCCAGCGTCAGCGGCGGGGCGGACCTGATAGCCCGTGTCGAGCAGCGCGAGACCCGCAATACGCTCCGGTGCGCGGCGGCATACTTCGAAGGCGACTCTGCCGCCCATGGAATGCCCCGCCACGAGCACGCGCTCGGAGCCCACGGCCGCGAGCACGTGATCGGCCATTGCACCGATCGAATCCAGCACCGCGTAGTCGGGTATAAAGCACTTTCCCAGTGCGCTGAGCGCGGAGACCTGCTCGGACCACACTGCTCCGTCGCATAGGAGGCCTGGCAGCAAAGCGATTTGAATGGCCATCAATATTGCCTGTGTATATAACTCAGAACGGCCGCTTGCCCGAAAATTGCCAAATACAAAAACGGACTACCTTATGGCCAACCTGGACGTACTCCGGTGTGCCCAATCGTTTTCGTTTTGAACTTGGTCACCACGCTGGGGCCTGTCGTTACGCGCCCCAGCAAGCTGGACTGACGCGGCGATGCGCATCAACGCACCGCAACCGCAAGTCGGTCTATCGCATCACTTGCGGGCACGACGAGTTGAGAACCGTTGCTTGACCGACGCGCCTGAATGCCGCGACGGGCCTAGCGACTCTATCGCGACGCGCTCGCCCGACTTCGCTGCAAAACATTATTACAGCCCCTTCGTTTCAAGCAGCGCGACGATCATCCCGCCACGGCCCTCATACCGTCGAAATTAGGCGGCCCGGGCCAGCAAACCGTGCGGGTCTATGACGAATTTCTTGGGCACGCCCGCGTCGAACTCCGCGTAGCCAAGCGGCGCATCATCAAGTGAGATCACCTGGACGTTGACAACCTTCGCAATATCGATTTTGTCGGGATCGACCAAATCGGGATAGACCAATGACTGGACTTCTACTTTCCCGTGACCAACGTAATCGACACCTCTATTTTCACCCATATGGGACTCCCGATCTGGTGAAACGTGTTAGCGAATTGCGACGAGCTCTGCAGTTAAAGACACCATCGTGGGCGCCAACGCGGGGGCAGCGGCTTTTCTAGAGATCGAGCACCAGTAGGGCCGATCGTGCCCGCGAACAGCATGGCAAGAACTGGTCATTCGCTGCGCGCTCTTCCTCGGTCAGGTAGAGGTCGCGATGCGCCGGCTGGCCGTCGAGAACGCGGGTAAGGCATGTTCCACAAACGCCCTGTTCACAGGAGACGGGAATTTCAACGCCTGCTTTACGGAGGGCTTCGACGACGGTCTGGTTGGGCGCAACATCAACGGTTTGTCCCGATGAACTGAGCATCACCTGGAACGCACCATCACCGATGCAATTTTGGTGATCAATGCCACCAAAGTACTCCCGGTGCAGGTTGTGCGCTTTCCATCCAATTGCTGTGGCGGTGTCCATCACCGCTGAAATGAAGCCAGCGGGCCCGCATACGTATAAATGCTTGCCAGCATCCGGTTTCGCCAACACCTCCGTCAGCTCAATCCTGGGCGTGTTTCCATCTTCATCGATGTAAAAATGCACCGGAATGTTCACATCGGCAAACTCAATCAACCTCTCGCGAAACGCCAGGCGCTCGTGATTTCTCACGCAGTAGTGCAGCTCAAACGACGCCGATTCTGCTGCAAGCGACTCCGTCATGCAAAGAACTGGCGTTATACCGATCCCACCCGCCAGCAGGATTGAGTGTCGAGCATCGTTCGTTAGAGGAAAGTGATTTTTAGGCGCGCCGATCTCCAACATTGCGCCCTCCCCTAGCTCATGCATTGCAATCGAACCACCACGGGAGGCCGGATCGCGCAGGACTCCAATTCGATAAAAGGAAGAATCGTGCGGACTATTGCACAGGGAATATTGTCTGACCATGCCGCCGACGTGAACGTCGATATGCGCGCCCGCGTCGAACACAGGAAGCGGGTCCCCGCTGGGATCCGCAAGTTCAAACATAAGAGTATCGGTCGCAACGGCGACCCTTCGCGTGATGATGGTCTTCATGGCATTACGAAACGAGGTTTGGCTTCTGATTCAGAGCAAATCCGCTTTTTAATGGGCATTGCCGCCAGCGTCGCGCGGCTCCATGGACAGGACGTCTAATTGGCTGCGCTGAGTCCTCACGGGAAACTTGCGCAATTGATATCGAAAAGCTGATCTCGCGGGCCGGTTGCGCGCGCAACGATAGCGGACGCGGGCGGCGCGCACCGCCCGTGTCCATCGTCAGCCGCTGCCGTCAGAACTTGTGCTGGATCCCCAGCATCGCGCCCGTCTGGTTCTCGCCCGGCGCCACCGAACCGCCCGCCGAGACCGCCGACGCACCCTTCTGGCTGTTGATCATGTAGCCGAGCAGCGCGTATACCGACGTGCGCTTCGACAGCAGATATGTGGCGCGCGTGGCGATCAGCGTCGAATTCGACGTGCCGTGGATGTCGTAATGCAGCGCCTGTGCGTCCAGCGACACCGCAGGGGTCGGCAGCCAGTTCACCCCGGCGAAATAGATGTCCGAACGCAGCGACGCTGCTGCCGCATCGACGTCACGGTGAATCCAGCCTATCCCCACCCGGCCCGGACCGAACCGGTAGTAGCCGTCGACCACGGTGTGCGTGTCCTTGTACGCGCTGCTAGTCAGCGGTGCCGTCGCGCCCTTGCCGCCGCGCATCTGGTCATAAGACGCCGCCACGCCAAAGTTCGTCGCGTCGTACGCCAGCATCCCGGTGAACTGCTTGCACGCCTGGAAGTCGCCCGGCACCTGGCCGCCGCAGTTCGTCGCCGACGGACCGGCCGGGCCTGCCGCGTCACGCCCGAAGCTGTACGTCGCGCCCACCGTCACGCCGCCGAACTTGCCCATGTACCCGATCGCGTTGTCGCTGCGCGCGTTCGCGAGGTAGGGGTCGAAGTTCGCCATCGAATGCATCGACGGTCCGATGACGTCCGCATTACCCGTCACGTAGTACGTCATGTTCATCTGACGCCCGAGCAGCACGGTCCCGTACTGGTTGCTCAGACCGACGTTCGCCATCCGGCCCCACAGCCGGCCGCCGTAGTTCAGGCCGCCCGTGGACGGCGCGAAGCCGTTCTCCAGGTTGAACACCGCCTTCAGGCCGCCGCCCAGGTCCTCGCTGCCGCGCAACCCGAAGCGGGACGGGACTTCACCCGTGAGGGGCGACATACCGACGAAACTTCCACCGGTTGCTGCGTGGTTGTAAAACTCGACACCTGTATCCACGATCCCGTAGAACGTCACGCTGCTTTGCGCATGCGCCACCCCTACCCCTGCTGCCAACAACAGACTCGCGGCTAACGACTTCTTCATCTCCAAACTCCGTTTCTGGTTTTATATGCTGCCGGATCTGTTTTCGCCCGGCCTGTATTTATTACGGATGGCTAACTAATAATATTTTTCGGCATCCGTCCTACCACTCCTCGATCGATTTCGACGGCGCGCTCAGGCTGCGCGTTTCACCATCCCGTGCGGATCGATTACAAACTTCTTCGGTGCGCCAGCATCGAATTCCGCGTAGCCGCGCGTCGCCTCGTCGAGGCCGATCAGCTCGACGCCGACGGTCTCCGCGATATTGATGCGGTCCCACAGAATCGCCTGCATCAGCGCTCGGTTATATTTCATGACCGGGGTCTGGCCGGTGAAGAAGCTATGCGACTTCGCCCAGCCAAGCCCCAGACGGATGCTCAGCGCGCCCTTCTTCGCCGCGCTGTCCACGCCGCCCGGATCTTCGGTCACGTAAAGACCCGGAATGCCGATGCGTCCCGCCTCGCGCGTCACTTCCATCAGCGAGTTCAGCACCGTCGCCGGGGCCTCGTGCTGCGCGCCCTCGTGACCGTGGCCGCGCGCCTCGAAGCCGACCGCATCGATCGCGCAATCGACTTCCGGCGTGCCGAGAATCGCGGCGATCTGGTCGGCGAGCGGCGCATCGCGCGACAGATCGGCTGTTTCGTAGCCCAACGCACGCGGATGCTGGAGACGCGCCGGGTTCACGTCGCCGATGATCACGACGGCCGCGCCGAGCAGCCGCGCCGAGGCGGCGGCGGCCAGCCCGACCGGGCCCGCGCCGGCGACATAGACCGTGCTGCCAGGACCGACGCCAGCCGTTACCGCGCCGTGATAGCCGGTCGGCAGAATGTCGGACAGACAGGTCAGGTCGCGGATCTTCGCCATCGCCTGGTCGCGGTCGGGGAACTTCAGCAGGTTGAAGTCCGCATACGGGACCATCACGTACTCGGCCTGCCCGCCGACCCAGTCGCCCATGTCGACGTAGCCGTACGCGCCGCCGGCGCGCGCCGGGTTGACGGTCAGACACACGCCCGTGTGCTGTTCCTTGCAGGTCCGGCAGCGGCCGCACGCGACGTTGAACGGCACCGACACCAGATCGCCGACCTGCAGCGTCTCGACGTCCGGGCCGGCCTCGATCACTTCACCTGTGATCTCGTGGCCGAGAATCAGCCCTTCGGACGCGGTCGTGCGGCCTCGCACCATGTGCTGGTCGGAACCGCAGATGTTGGTCGTCACGACTTTCAGGATGACGCCATGTCCGATGCGGCGTCCGCGCGGATCCTCAAGTTTGGGGAACGGAATGGACCGCACTTCGACGACGCCCTGCCGGACGTACGCCACTCCTCGATTCGTTGTCATCAAGCCTCCTTTTCAGGTTGGAACGCCGCCCGCCTGCGGACGACGTATAAAGCCGGCTGCAAGGCCGGCGCTGACGCACTGTCTCCGGCGCGTCGATCGGCCAGGGCAAGCGGAACCCGCCCCCGGTTCGCGTGGACAGCACTCATGCGCCGGTCTCGCGAACGAACGTGAAATGCGCCACCCGTTCGGCAATCCGCCATCCGTCATCGGTCTTCACAAAGCGGTCGTGGAACTCGCCCAGCACCTGACGCGCTGCGGCGGGTCGGCCGAACGGGCCGACGGGATCGGACGTCGAGCCGGTCCACAGCAGCACGCTGCTCGTGCCGCTCGCGCTCCGCGGCGACTCGACGTCGATCAGCACGCTGCCGACGTGATGCCGGCTGATGCGGTCCGCCGGACGGTTGGAGTACGCGGCGGCGATCGCCGGGTGTCCGCGCAACTCGGTTCCGTCCGGGCGACGCATCACGCCGTCCGGCGCGAACAGCGCGGCGAGCCCCGCTGTGTCCCGCGCGTCGTTGAGCAGAGCGAAGCGCACCACGAGGTCATGGCAGGCCTGTTTCGCGAGGATCGTGTCGAGCGCCGTCATCGTGTCGTGCGTCATGGGGTCTCCTTGCCTTCGGCCCGCGAGTCTTTCCGGTCGAGCCAGCGCAACAGTGCGCGGACCACGTCGTGCGGTGCCTCCATCGTCGTCATATGCCCTGAGCGCTCGATGATCTCGAGCACCGCGCCCGGGATCTGTTCGTGCATGTCCGCGTGTCGTTCCAGCGGACTCCAGCGGTCCTCGCGGCCGCACAGCAGCAGCGTCGGACAGCGGATCCCGGCGAGCAGCGCGGTCGCGTCGGGCCGGCCCAGCAGCGCGTGGATCTGCGCGTCGAACTGCTCGGGTCTGCTGCGCTCGATCATGTCGAGAATCGCTTCGAAAAGCGGCGTGCCCACCTGCGCCGGCAACACCATGCCGACCGCCCATGCCGCGCCCATCGCGCGCATCCCCTGCTCGCGCGCCTGCGCCAGCAGCGCGTAACGGCCCGCGCGTTCGCGCTCGCCTGCGTCGCCGGCCGCGAGCGGCTGATAGCCGGTATCGAGCAGCGCGAGCCGTTCGACCCGCTGCGGCGCCTGGCGCATGATCTCGAGCGCGATGCGGCCGCCCATCGAGTGCCCGGCAAGCGCGAAGCGCGGCTCCGGCACAGTCGCGAGCACGTGCGCGGCCATTGCCTCGATGCTGTCGAGCTTGCCCCACGACGGGATCCGGCATTCGGCCTGCGCCGCGAGCAGCGCGGCCGGCCCCGACCATGCCGCGTGATCGCACAGCAGCCCCGGCAACAACAGCAGAACAGGACGAGGCGCCGTCATGCCGCCACCTCCATTTGGGTACGGGTATTCGTGTCGTGTCCGCTCCAGATCGCGCGGGGAATCGACACCGTACCGTCGAGCAGCCAGCGAGCGGTGCGCAGCAGGCCCGCGCCGGTCACTTCAAGCGTGCCGTCGGCGGCATGCCCGAAGTGAAGCTGGACGTCGAACGCGCCGGTCGGATGCTCGATCGCCAGCACCGGCGATGCGCCGTCCGCGACCGTCGCCAGCCCCTCGCACACGGAGCCGGGCAACGCCGCGGCGGTCGCGACGCTGACCGCCGCGAGCACCCCGATCGACGAATGGCAGCGATGCGGGATGAAGCAGCGGGTATGGATCGCGCCGCCGTGGCGCGGTGCGGACACGATGCCCATCTTCGGCACGGTGCGAGCGGCGACGTCGCCGAGATTCAGCCGGGGGCCGAGCGCGCGCCGGATCGCCTCGATACGCGAGGTCAGCGCGGTGTTCGCCTCCAGTTCCGCGCATGATTCGTCGCCCGTCACACCGAGATCGGCGGCGCGCATCAGCACGAGCGGCATGCCGTTATCGATGCAGGTCACCGGCACGCCATCGACGACATCGCGCCGCTGCCCGGTCGGGAACAACGCGCCGCACGTCGAGCCCTCGGTGTCGCGGAAGATCAACGGGATCGGCGCGGCCGTACCCGGCACGCCGTCGATCGAAACCTCGCCGTCATAGCGCACCATGCCGTCCGGCGTCTCGATCGTCGCGACCGCTACCTGGCCCGTGTTGACCATGTGGATCGTCACCTGCGTCGTGTCGCCAGCCACCGGCACCAGCCCGCGCTCGATCGCGAAGGGCCCGACGCCCGCCAGCACGTTGCCGCAGTTCTGGCCATAGTCGACGCGCGCCTCGTCGACCACCACCTGCGCGAACAGGTAGTCGATCTGCGCGTCGGGCCGGGTCGACTTCGACACGATCGCCACCTTGCTCGTCAGCGGGTTCGCGCCACCCATGCCGTCGATCTGGCGCGGATCGGGCGAGCCCATCGCGGCCAGCAGCACGCGGTCACGCAGCGCCGGATCGGCGGGCAGATCGCTCGCGAGAAAGAACAGCCCTTTCGACGTGCCGCCACGCAGCACGGCTAGGGGAATGCGGGTTTGAGCATGCATTGCGCGTCTCCTCAGCCGGCGTCCAGTTCGTCGAGCGAGTCGACGTAGCGCAGGCCCTTCGCGGCGAGCTTCTCGCGCATCTTGTAGTAGTCGAGCCCGAATACGCCACCGGCCAGAATCCGGCGCTTCCTGTCCTCGTCGGCGACGCGCGCGGCAGCCGCCTCGGCCACCTTCGCGGCACTCGCGTGCGGGACGATCACGATGCCGTCGTCATCTGCGACGACGACGTCGCCGGGATTCACGAGTTGCGCGCCGCAGACCACCGGCACGTTGACCGAGCCGAGCGTCTCCTTCACGGTGCCCTGCGCGGAGATCGTGCGCGACCAGGCAGGGAAACGCATTTCGGTGAGCGTGCGCACGTCGCGGCAGCCGGCGTCGATCACGAGCCCTTTCACGCCGTGCGCCTGCATCGACGTCGCGAGCAGATCGCCGAAGTAGCCGTCGTCGCACGGCGACGTGATGCCGACCACGACGATGTCGCCCGGCTGGCACTGCTCGATCGCGACGTGCAGCATCCAGTTGTCGGCGGGCGGCGCGAGCACCGTCACGGCCGGACCGGCGATCGCCGCGCCCGCATAGATCGGCCGCAGTTGCGAGCTGACCAGACCGAGCCGGCTCTGCGCCTCGTGGACCGTCGCGCTGCCGGCCGCGCACAGCGCGTCGACGATAGCCGCGTCGACGCGGGGAATCTGACGAACGACGACACCGCGCTTCATGCGAGCACCCCCGTGACGGTCGGCGTCAGACGCATGAGGCCCTCGGCATACTTGATGTCGCGCGTGGCGGTAATGCCGATGTTGCGCTTCGCCTGCACGCCGCGCTGCAGCGCGACGCGTGTGTAGTAATCCCAAAGATGTTCCTGGCCCGCCATGCACTCGATCGCCGCGCGCTTGCGCTCCCATACTTCCGTGATGTCGATGAAGGTGTTCGGCATCCACTCGCATTGCTCGGTCTGGTGCGGTTCGAACGCGAACACGGCCGGCGCGCCGATGATCTTCTCGCCAGGCCGGTGGCCCTCGGCCTGCGCGATGATGCGCGCCTCCTGCGCGACGTGCATCGCGAGCGGGTGGTCGAAGTTATACGGGTCCTTCTCCGAATGACTCAGCACGAACGACGGCTGCAGGTCGCGATAGACGTCGACGAGCCGGAACAGCGCTTCGTCGTTGACGCGCAACGGGTAGTCGCCGAGATCGAAGAACTCGATTTCCGTGCCGAGAATGTCCGCGGCACGCTGCGCTTCTTCGCGGCGAGCGGCCTTCACGGTCGACTCAGTCATCTGCGGTCCCTTGCGCCACAGCTTGGCAGACTCGCCGCGCTCGCCGAACGACAGGCATACGACTTTCATCCGGTAGCCCTGCGCGACATGCGCGGCGATCGTGCCCGCTGCGCGCCAGACGAAGTCGGCCGAGTGCGCGCTGACGACGAGGCCGGCCTTGCCGGCCGCGTCGGTGGATTGGGGGGTATTCGTCATGGTGTGCTTTTCCTAACAGTTTGACAGTGCGCCACGAGGCGCTTATTCACTCTCACTAAGCGCTTTCGAGGCCGACTAGCGTGCCGAGCAGCGCGCCGTCCGCCGCGAGGTCGCGGCTGAGGCCGGCCCAGACTTCGCGCCCCCGATCGAGGACGAGCGCGCGATCGGTCGGCTCCAGCGCGAGATCCGCGTGCTGTTCGACGAGCACGACGCCGATGCCCTGGTCCGCGCGGAGCTTCCAGAACGCATCGACGAGCTGGTCGACGATCACGGGCGCGAGGCCTTCGAACGGCTCGTCGAACAGGATCACCTTCGGATTGCCGATCAGCGCGCGGCCGATCGCCAGCATCTGTTGCTCGCCGCCGGACAGCTGGTGGCCGAGATTGCGGTTCCGCTCTTCGAGACGCGGGAACAGTTCGTACACGCGCTCGAGCGTCCAGTTGCCGGGCATTGCCGACACCACCAGGTTTTCCTCGACGGTCAGCGAGCGAAAAATCTCGCGTTCCTGCGGCACCAGGGCGAGCCCGGCGCGCGCGCGCCGCCACGCGGGCCACGCGCTGATGTCCTCGCCGCGATAATGCAGCGTGCCGCCATGCATGGTCGTCAGACCAAGCAGGCTCATCAGCAGCGTGCTTTTGCCGACGCCGTTGCGGCCGAGCACCGCGACCGCTTCACCCAGCGCGACGCCGATGTTCACGTTTTCGAGCACGCTCGTCTCGCCGTAGCCGGCGCTGAGCCCATTCAGGTCCAGCAGTGCGTCAGGCATCGTGACGTCTCCCCAGATAGATATCGCGCACGCGCGGGTCGTTGCGGACCGTATCGATGTCGCCTTCCAGCAGCACGCCGCCCTCGACGAGCACCGTGATGCGTTTCGCGAAACGGAACACGAGATCCATGTCGTGCTCGATCACCATCACGGCAACGTCGGAAGGCAGCCGTTCGAGCAGGTCGAAAACCTTGCGTCCCTGCGCGGACGGCACGCCCGCGACCGGTTCATCGAGCAGCAGCACCTTCGGATCGAGCGCGAGTCCGAGCGCGATCTCGACCTGGCGGCGCTGCCCGTATGCGAGTTCCGACACGCGGCGGCCGGCGAGATCGAGAATTCCCAGCGCGCGCAGCCCCTCCGCCGCCTCTTCGACGAGCGCCGGACGATGCCCGAGCGCGCGGCCGATGCGACCGTCCAAGCCATGCTTCGCGCTGAGCGCGAGCGCAATGTTCTCGGCGACCGTCAACGTCACGAATAGCGAATTGAGCTGGAACGTGCGGGCGAGGCCGAGCTTCACGCGCTGATGCGCGGACATCGACGTAACGTCGCGGCCGCCGACCTTCACCGAGCCCGCATCGGGCCGCAGCACGCCGGTAAGCAGGTTCATCAGCGTGCTTTTGCCGGCGCCGTTCGGGCCGATCAGCGCATGCCGGTCGCCGGGCGCGAGCCGCAGCGCGACCCCGCGAGTCACTTCAAGCCGGCCGAAGCGCTTGGACAGCCCATTCACCTCCAATGCAGGCGTCATCACGCGACCTCCTTCGCTGCGGCGGCCGGGCGCCGCTCGCGGCGGCGCGTCGCGAAGCGCGCGACGAGCCCGTCCGGCGCGAACCGCACCACGAGAATCAGCACCACGCCGAGCGCCGCCAGCCAGTTGACCGGGTCGATCGCCGCCGCACGATCCGACAGCACGACGAACACGGCGGCGCCGAGGATCGCGCCATAGAGCCGCCCCGGGCCGCCGAGCGCCACCATCACGAGCACGTTGGCCGACAGCGTGAAGCCGAGCGTGTCGAGCGCGACGATGTTGTTGACCTGTGCGGACAGCGCACCCGCGATGCCGGCAATCGCCGCCGCGATCGTGTACATCACGAGGCGGCGCGTGCCGACCCGCACGCCGAGCAGCGCCATGCGCACCGGGTTGTCGCGAATGCCCTGGGCGGTCAGGCCGAGCGGCGAATTGACGAGATAGCGCGCGAACAGGTAGACGAGGACCAGCACGCAGAATGCGTACACGTACGCGGTATGGCCGTAGATGTCGAACGTGAGGCGGCCGAACAGCGGCGCGATGGTGTAGCCGGTCAGGCCGTCGTCGCCCATCGTGAAGGCCTTCGCCACGTTGCCGAGTTCATAGAGCAGCGTGCTGCAGGTCAGCGTCAGCATGATCTGCGTGAGCCCGCTCACGCGCAGCACCGCAATGCCCGTCACGAGGCCGACGACCGCGCCCGCCACCGCGCCGATCGCGAGGCCGACGAAGGCATCCTGTCCCACGTGCATCGCGAACAGTCCGGCCGCATAGGCGCCGCTGCCGAAGAAGGCCGCATGGCCCAGCGTCTCGATGCCGGTATAGCCTTGCGCGAGATCGAGCGAGAGCGCGAACACCGCCATGATCAGCACGCTCGTCGCGAGCGCGAGATAGGTATCGGCGAACACGTAGGTCGCCAGCGCGGCAACGACGAACAGCGCTTCGAAGAGCCCGATGCGCCTGTGCGAGAATGCGTGACGGATCGATGGACCGTTCGACGTATTGCCCGAAGTGTTGATTGCATGCTTCATTGCGTCAGGCCCTTCCGACGAGGCCGTGCGGGCGGATCAGCAGGATCGCGAGCACGGCGAGGTAGATCACGAACGCACCGGCGACGGGCAGGTAGTAGCGTCCGAAGGTGTCGATCAGCGCAAGCAGCAGCGCCGCGTACAGCGAGCCGCGCAGGCTGCCGAGGCCACCCGCTGCGACGACGATCAGCACCAGCACCAGGTACTTCAGCGCGTAGTACGGTTCGAGCGGCAGGATCTGGCTGCTGAGCGCGCCGCCGAGACCGGACAGACCGCAGCCGATCGCGAACGTGATCGAGAACACCACCGGCACGTTGATGCCGACGCAGCGCGCCATGCGGGGGTTGTCGACGGCCGCGCGCAGCTTCGCGCCGAAGTTGGTGCGTTCGAGCCCCAGCCAGATACCGATTGCGACGACCGCACTGCATGCGAGCGCGAACATCCGGTAGATCGACACCGACAGCGCGCCGAACGTCCAGTTGCCCTGCAGACTCTCTGGCACCGGAATCGCCTGCAACTGCGGGCCGGCCAGGTTCTTGAACAGCGCGCTGATGATGAAGGCGAGGCCGATCGTCATCAGCAGTTGTCCGAGGCCGTTGGCCTCGTACACCCAGCGGTACAACGTGCGTTCGAGCAAGGCGCCGACGAGCATCGTGCCCGCGATGCCGAGCACGAGAGCCGCGTAAAAGTTCACGTTCAGGTGCTGCATCGCCCAGAGCGTGAAATAACCGCCGATCATCGCGAAGGCGGAATGCGCGAGATTGACCACGCGCATCACGCCGAGCGTGACGGTCAGGCCGACCGAGATCAGGAACAGCATCATCCCGTAGGTGATGCCGTCGATCGACAGCCCGGCGAAAGTGACAAGGGAATGCATCATGATCCGAACACCCTGCTCGCTGCTGCCATTACTGCACCGTGGTCGGATGGGCCTGGTACCACGGCTCCATCACTGCCTTGTAGGTCGCGATCGGCTTGTTGCCGAGCACGCCGTCGATCTTCTCGACCTGGCGGATGTACACGTTCTGGACGATTTCACGCGTCTTCGGATCGATCGACACCGGGCCGCGCGGGCTGGTCCACGCGAGTCCCTTCGCGGTCGCCATGGCCTTGTCGCCATCCTTCTGACCGTGCGTCGCCTTCACCATCTCGGCGACCACGTGCATCGCGTCATACGCCGCCACCGAAGCGATGCTCGGAATCGCATCCTTGCCGTACTTCGCCTTGTAGGCGGCCACGAATGCCTGGTTTTCCGGCGTCGTGAGATACGGCGAGTAGTGCAGGGCCGTCTGCAGGCCGAGCGCGCTGTCGCCGATCGCGGGCAGGTCCGATTCCATCGTCTCCGTCGTCGCCAGCAAAGTGATGCCCGACTTGTCGAGACCGCGGTCCTTGAACGCCTTGATGAAGCCGGCCGACATCGGGCCGACCGGCATGAACAGCAGCACCGCCTGCGGCTTCGCATCGCTCACGCGCTGCAGGTAGCTCGAGAAGTCCGTGGTGCCGAGCGGCACGCGCACTTGCGCCGCCACCGTGCCGCCGAGCTTCTTCAATGTGTCGGAATACGCGTCGATGGCATCCTGCCCGGGTGCGTAGTCAGCGACGACGATCGCCGCGCTCTTCGCGCCGTGGCTGACCGCGTACTGCACGAGCGGCACGCTGACCGTCCACTGCGTGAAGCCCATGCGGATGAAATACGGCGACTTGCTGGTGACACTGGAGGTGCCCGAGTTGCCGATCAGGAACGGCGTCTTCGTCTGGTTCGCGACGTCGGCGACCGCCAGTGCGTTCGGGGTAAACGCGGTACCGAACAGGTACTGCACGTGATCCCGCACGACCAGTTCCTGGGCGAGCTGACGCGTGCGCTGCGGGTTGACGCCGCCCTCGTCGCGCGAGACGACGGTGAGCGTGTCATTGCCGACCTTGCCTTTGCTCTGGTCGAGAAAGAGGTCGACACCGCGCTGGTATTCCTTGCCCCACCACGAATACGGGCCGGAAAACTGGCCCAGCAGACCGACCTTCACTTCGTCGGCGTGGCTCAGGGCCGGTTGCTGGAAAAGTACCGCGCACATCAGCGCGAGCCATGTCTGGCGCTTTGTCATTGTGGTGTCTCCTCGACGACGTCTTGGGTCGTCAGTTTTCAGGTGTCCCGACCGCGTCGGGATCCTATGTGTCGGAAAATGAAGCTTAATGAACGGCCGGGATCCCGTCGATTGCAACTCTCTGCGTGCACATTGCGTTTTTCGTATATCCCCGGGATTTCCCGTACGGGATCCCAAACGGATCTAGCGACGCTTCACCCGCGCATCGTCAGCCGCGCACGAAAGGGCGCTGCGGGACGCGCGCAGGCCACGACGGCATGGGCCGAAAACACACAGGAAAGGAAGACGCGCGCGATGCCCGCGCGTGCGTCGGACGGCTCAGGCACCACCGCGCATCGCGGCCGACACCGCGCGCAGCTCCTCGACCAGTTGCAGCGCGCCGGGCGACAGCACGCCGTCGCTGCGCGTCGCGATGCCGATTGCGCGGGTGGCGTCCCGCAGCGGTACGGGCACCACGGCGAGTTCGCCGCTCTGCAATTCTTCGAAAATCTGCACCGGCGACAGCAGCGCGAGCCGGTCACTGCCCGAGAGCAGCCCGCGCACGACCGCCGAGCTGTTCACCTGCAGCCGCGTCTTCGGCGGATCGAGCCCTTCGGCGACAAATATTCGTTCGAAGGTCGTGCGGGCCGGCGTGCCGGGCAGCGGCGTCAGCCAGTCGTAGGTCATCAGGTCCGCGAGCGTCGTGGCGCACTGGTTGAAGCACGGATGTCCGGGGCGCGTGACCACCCTCAATGTGTCGTCGAACAGCGCTTCCTGGCGGATATCAGGCGGCACGTCATGCACGCGCAGCGCGCCGACGATCATGTCGACGTCCGCATGGCGCAACTGCCGGATCAGCGCATCGTAGGTGCCGTCGACGATGGTGACCATCAGGTCCGTGTGCTTGCACACGAGCCGGTCGATCGCCTGCGGCAGCAGAAAGCTGCTCGACAGGGGCAGCGCCGCGACGACCACCGAGCCGTGTCGGCGACCGCCGAAGCGGCCCAGTTCGTCGTCGGCGATGGCCAGTTCCCACAGCGCGCGCTTGACGGGCCCGAGCAGCGCGAGGCCGTCGTCGGTGAGCCGCGTGCCTTGCGGCGTACGGCGGAACAGCTTCATGCCCGACAGATTCTCGAGCTGGTCGAGGTTGCGCTGGATGGTCGGCTGCGAACACTGGAGCCGCTGCGCCGCGAGCGCGCCGCTGCCGAGTTCCGACACCGCGACAAAACTGCTCAGTTGCGGCAGCGTCACCACCTCGGCGAAACGGCCCGCGCCGCGCTCCACATTGCGCTCCGCGCCGTCGGACCGGACCGCGTGGGCAAATGCCTCGCGATGCCCGTCAGCCAGTTCGGCGAGCGCGCGCGTCGCGCGCATGCCGAGCAGGCTCCCTGCCGGATTCGGCACGAGGCCGCGCACGCTGCGCTGGAACAGCGGGAAACCCAGCTCGCTCTCGATGTCCGAGATGGCGCGGGCCACCGCCGAAGGCGACAAATGCAGCGAATGCGCGGCCTGCGTGACGGATTCGTGGCCGATCACCGCGACGACGGCGCGCAACGAGCGCAGCTTGAGCAGCAGCACGCCGCCGCCCGGCGCGCAAGGCGCCGCACGCCCCCATGAATCCGGTTCGCCGCTGTCTTGCGGACACGCCGGTTCGGCGTCGATACAGACCGGTCCCATGTCGCGCCCCCCCTCGAACGCCGCTCAGCGCATGGTCGGCACGCGCCGGGTTGCGAGGAACGCATCGAGCGTCTCGCCGCGCATGCTCGCGTAAACTTCCAGATTGGACAGCCGGGCGACGCGCGCGAATTTTTCGAGCACGAAGAAATTCACGCCGTGACGCACGAGCCCGATCCAGTCGAGCCGCGCAATCATCGCCTGCTCGTCGACCGTGAGCCCGGCCGCCGCCATCGTCGCGGCGGGATCGGCGACGTAGGCGGCGCGGTAGCTGGCGTCGATCATCCGCCAGAAGAAGCGGTTCAGCTTCAGTGTCCGGTTGCTCGTGCGCAGATCGAATATGTAGGTGCCGTCGACCTGCTCGATGCCTTCGAGTTGCGGATTCATACGGCCTCCTCGTAGACGGTAACGGTCATCGCGGTCGTCATCCCAAGGTAGTAGTTCAGGTGGACGCGCTTCACGGCCGGGCCGAGCGCGCCGCGCATCGACAACCACATGATCTGCTCGACGCTTTCCGCGCCGCCGCGCCGCACGTACTCCGCGTGCTTCAGTTCGGCCAGCTGTTCGGGATCCCGTTCGAGCAGGTCGAGGAAGGTGCGATCCCATTCCTCGTCGTTAAAGCCGGTGCGTTCGCCGTGGATCTGGTGCGACAGCCCGCCCGTGCCGACGATCACGACGCGCAGGTCCTCCGGATACGACTCGATCGCCCGACGTACCGCCTGGCCGAGCTTGTAGCAGCGGCGCCCGGTCGGCAGCGGATACTGCAGCACGTTGATCGCGATCGGCACGATCGTGCCCGGCCAGTCCGGGCGGTGCGGCCACATCAACGGCAACGGCGACGTGCAGCCGTGATCGATCGGCTTGTCCTGGAACACCGCGAGGTCGAATTCGTCGTTGACGAGCGATTCGGCGATATGCGCCTGCAGCGCGACGTCGCCGCGCAACGGCGGCAGCTGACGCGCGCCGCCGCCTTCGTCCGCGATCGGAAACGATTCGCCGATGCCGATGGCGAAAGTCGGATAGAGGTCGAAGAAGAAGGTCGTGCAGTGATCGTTGTAAAAAAACACCAGGACGTCGGCCCGCTTGTCGGCGAGCCACTGCGCGACCGGCTCGTAGCCCTTGAACAACGGCGCCCATGCCGGATCGTCCTGCTTGCCCCTGTCGTAGGCGAGGCCGATCGTCGGTACGTGCGACGTACCGATCCCTCCGATGATTGTTGCCAAAACCTGTCTCCCGTGTTGTTGCGTGGCGGATCGGCAACCATCGCGGCGCGCCGGCTTTGTGGGCCGCGGCGCCCGCCGACGAGCTGTCCATTGTGGGTGTCAATGCTACATTGGATCCCGAAATAGTAAAAATCAGGGTTTATACCGCTGTTTTTTGGAGATTTGGGATCCAATAATTCACCCATCCTATCTTGGCTTCTAATGCCGGTTCCTTTTTGAGGATCACGATGCTTCATGCGACTCCGACCATTCTGCAACTGCGCGAGATGATCCTGAACGGCGTGCTCGAACCCGGCGAGCGCGTCAAGGAAGCCTCGCTCGCGGAGCAACTCGGGGTGTCGCGCATGCCCGTGCGCCAGGCGTTGCCGGTGCTCGCGCAGGAAGGCCTGCTCGTGCGTGCCGGCAATCGCGGCTACGCGGTGCGCGCGTTTACGCCTGGCGAAAGCCAGCAGGCGCTACGTCTGCGCGGCGCGCTGGAAAGCTTCGCCGCGCGCGCGCTCGCGGAACGGGGCGCGCCCGAAGCGCTGCTCGCGCAGATGGAGGCATGCCTCGCCACCGGCGACGCGCTGCTGTCAGCGCGCTCGATGACCTCAGAAACCCAGATTCAGTACGCGGAGATGAACGCGACGTTCCACGAACTGCTCGTTGGCGGCACCGGGTCGGGGCTGCTCGAATCGTTCGTGATGCGCTGCAATCTCGTGCCCTTCGTTTCGCCGGGCAGCGTCGCGTTCGGCCACACCGACCGTAATCTGTCTGTCGATCTGCTGACCTACGCGCATCGCCAGCACCACGCGATCGTCGAGGCGATCCGCCGCCGGCAAGGCGATCGCGCGGAATTCCTGTGCCGCGAACATATCGTCACGCAGGAATACAGCATGGCGCACGACTGATTCGCCGGCCGGCCCGCCGGCCAAACCGGATCAACGACGCGTCGTCACGGCGAGCCGCCGCCGGGACCCTTGCATTTTTGATTAGCTATCTCAATCACGATGAACGGACGGGAGCGCGACACGCTCCCAGGAGACGAAAAACATGTTCCTGAAAAACACGTGGTATGTCGCATGCACGCTGGACGAGATCGACGGCAAGCCGCTTGGCCGGAAGATCTGCAACGAGGCGATGGTGTTCTTCCGCGGCGAGAACGGCGAGGTGTCCGCGCTGGAGGATTTCTGCCCGCACCGCGGCGCGCCGCTGTCGCTCGGCTTCGTGCGCGAAGGCCAACTCGTGTGCGGCTATCACGGCCTCACGGTCGGCCACGACGGCCGCTGCGCGAAGATGATCGGCCAGCGGGTCGGCGGCTTCCCGGCAGTGCGGCGCTATCCGTCGGTCGAGCGTCACGGCTTCATCTGGGTATGGCCCGGCGACGCCGCGAAGGCTAACGCGGCAAAGATCCCGCATCTCGAATGGGCGGAGAGCGAGCAGTGGGCCTATGGCGGCGGCCTCTATCACATCGGTTGCGACTATCGCCTGATGATCGACAACCTGATGGACCTGACCCACGAGACCTACGTCCACGCGAGCAGCATCGGCCAGGACGAGATCGAGGAAGCGCCGCCGGTGACGAGCGCCGAAGGCGACAGCGTGGTGACGAGCCGCCACATGGAGAACATCATGCCGCCGCCGTTCTGGGCGGGCGCACTGCGTGCGAACGGACTCGACGGTGACGTGCCGTGCGACCGCTGGCAGATCTGCCGCTTCACGCCGCCGAGCCACGTGATGATCGAAGTGGGCGTCGCGCACGCCGGCAAGGGCGGCTATCACGCCGCGCCCGAACACAAGGCGGGCAGCATCGTCGTCGACTTCATCACGCCGGAAACCGACACGTCGATCTGGTATTTCTGGGGCATGGCGCGCAACTACCGGCCGCAGGACGCCGAGCTGACCGCCGCGATCCGCAAGGGCCAGGGGCAGATCTTTGCTGAAGACCAGGACATGCTCGAAGCGCAGCAGCGCAACCTGCTGACGTACCCGGAGCGTCGCCTGCTCAAGCTGAACATCGACTCGGGCGGCGTGCAGTCGCGCAAGGTGCTCGACCGCCTGATCGCAGCGGAACGCGCGACCGAGCCGGAGCAGGTGTGATGAAGGTCCTGCTCGCCGACAAGCGCACGGCCGCAGAGGACATCTGCGTGTTCGAATTCGTCAGCACGGACGGTGCGCCGCTGCCCGCGTTCGAGGCGGGCGCGCACATCGACGTGAAGATCGCCGACGGGCTGGTGCGCCAGTATTCGCTGTGCAACGCGCCCGACGAGACGCATCGCTACCGGATCGGCGTGCTGCGCGACCCCGTTTCGCGCGGCGGCTCGGTCGCGATGCATCAACTGCAGCCGGGCACGCACGTCGAGATCAGCGCGCCGCGCAACCTGTTCCCGCTGGATCCCGACGCGACCCACACGGTGCTGGTCGCGGGCGGCATCGGTGTAACGCCGATCCTCGCCATGGCCGAACAGCTCGCCGCGCGCGGCGCCTCGTTCGAGATGCACTACAGCACGCGTTCGCCGGAGCGCACCGCGTTCACCGACCGGTTCGCGGAGCCGGACCTGCAGCCGCACACGCGGATCTACCACGACGTCGATCCGGAAGAATACCGTATCGATCTCGGCCAGGTCGTGGCCGCGCCGGCGCCCGGCAGGCGCCTGTACGTGTGCGGGCCAGTCGGCTTCATCGATGCGGTGCTCGAACGCGCGAAGGCGGCCGGATGGGCGGACGATCGCCTGCATCGCGAGTATTTCGCGGCGCCGGCGCAGCCAGCGTCGGCATGCGGTGCGTTCCAGGTGCGGCTGCACCGCTCCGGGCAGACGATCGACGTGGCCGCCGATCAGTCAATCGTGCAGGCGCTCGCCGCGCAGGGCGTCGAGATCCAGACGGCCTGCGAGCAGGGTGTATGCGGGACCTGTTTGACCCGGGTCGTCGAAGGCGAGCCGGAGCATCGCGACAGCTATCTGTCCAACGAGGAACGGGCCGCAAACAATCAGCTCCTGCCGTGCTGCTCGCGGTCGCGGTCGCCGGTTATCGTGCTCGATCTGTAGTGTGTGGGTAGGGGCGTGCGCGGGGCGTCACGGCCTGCGCACGCCGTCTGACTGGTTCCGCGCGAAACGCCGGACCACACCATCAAGGTAGTCGCCAGGCTGCCCGATTCGCGACCGGCAGGCGGGATTGCGATCCGATGCGCTGCCACCATACGGGCGCTTTCCTCCAGGCATCCCTCAGCCCTAACATCGACGCATGACTTTCAATCTTCTGCAACTGCGCGCGTTCGTCACGATCGCCGAGGCGGGCAGCCTTGGCCGCGCTGCCGAACTTCTCAATCTCAGCCAGCCCGCGCGGAGCCGCACCATCAAGAATCTCGAAGACGACGTCGGCTGCGCGCTGTTCGAACGTCATTCGAAGGATACTCAGCTGGCGGCGATCGGCAGCACCCTGTTGCCGCACGCGACGCAGTTGCGGCGCGATGCGCGGCCTCGCGCGCGGCACGATCCGCGTTGGCGCGGTCGCGAGCATCGCAAGCCGCGTGCTGCCGAAAGCGGTCAGTCACGTGCTCGCGCGCTGGCCGAACCTGCGGGTAACGATCATCGAGGGCGTGTGGGACCGGCTCGCGCACGCGCTCATCAGCGCCGAGATCGATCTTGCGCTCGGCACCGCGATACACGACACACGACACCGAGGAGATTGTGTCGATCAAGGATTGCGGATGGAGCGACGTCAGCGAGGTCGTCGCGGCGCTCGACCATCCGCTGCGCGCCCAAAGCAGCCTCACACTCGCCGATACGCGCGATGCACAATGGTGCATGCCGCCGCGCGGGACGGCACCGTTCGAGGAATTGCAGCGGCTCTTCCGGTCGCAGGGGCTCGAGCCGCCGCAGATTGGCGTGGAAACGCGTTCGATCACGGTGCTGAAAAGCCTCGTCACACGAGCCGGGTTCCTGTGCTGAATGGCCGCGCCGACGTGCGAGACCGAACGCCGCGCACATGTGTTTGATACGCTGCCTGTGCCGGGCGTACAGAGGGCGCGCCAGCTTACCGCGTTCCGCCGGCGCAATGGGATCCTGCCTGGGCCCGCCGCTAAGCTGCCCGATGCGCTTGCGCTCGATCACGCGGGCCGACACGCCGATGTGATGTGCGAGGCGTCCGAACCACCCGTGCGTAGCGGATATCCGTGAATGCCTGGCGCGAGGCGCCCTACCTGCATCGACCAAACCGCGATGTGTCGTCTCATCGTCCTTCGCGACCGGCTTGCCGCATTGAAAGACCATCATGCGCTGAAGTCCGTTTTATGGATCCACAATACCCATGACTGTCGCTTTGACGCGCATGTATTGGCGCATAGAGCAACGCTTCAGGATCCATTGAATCAGCGGCAAATTGGTATCATTTCAGCCCGTTCCGCCTCGCGCGGCCCTCTGAACGATTCGAACCCGCCATGACCCCGCACCAGCCCACCGCGACGCTCAAACTTCGTGAAATGATCCTGCGCGGCGAGTTGAAACCCGGCGAGCGCTTGCTCGAAATGGAACTCGCCGAGCGCCTCGGCACCTCGCGCATGCCGATCCGCCAGGCGCTGCCCGCGCTTGCTCAGGAGGGACTTCTCGCGCCCGCGGGGCGAAAGGGGTATTGCGTGCGCGTCTTCACGACGGAACAGACGCAGCAGGCGCTGCGCCTGCGCGCGATGCTCGAAGGCTTCGCCGCGCGCTCGCTTGCGGAGCGCGGCGCACCGCCCGCGGTCATCGCCGCGCTTCGCGTCTGCCTCGCGGAAGGCGACCGGATTCTCGCGCAGCGCGACCGCCTCGATACAGAGAGCGAACTCGCGTACGGCGACATGAACAAGCGCTTTCATTCGATGGTGCTCGAAGCCGCCAACGTCCCGCTCGTGTCCGAGTTCACATCGCGCTGCAACCTCGTGCCGTTCACCTCGCCGGAAAGCGTCGCGTTCGGTGGCAGGGAAGACAGCAAGATGAGCGATCTGCTCTTCTATGCGCATCGACAGCATCACAGCATCGTGCAGGCGATCGAAGCCGGCCACGGCGACCGCGCGGAATTCCTGTTTCGCGAGCACGCGCTGACCCAGGAAGAAAGCCAGTCGCTGTAGCGGTATTATTATTGACCTTTCCATAAATCATGACATCACCACAAGGTTGCCTGAATCCAGCACGCGGCAATGATCGAAGGTCGGTGCTGCGCGCTTTTCAGCTTGTTGCGGGCGAACGGTATGCAACTCGTCGAGGTCGTCGGGGCAGAAGTTCGCAATCGCGTGACGTTTGAGCCATGCCCACAGAGAGGGGCGGCCGGGATTCGCGAATACCCGAAGCTTCAGATATTAGCGATTACCCACACCGGCAGATTAGGCGAAGCGCCATGTAGACGATGGCGACACCGCCGTATTCAGGCGGGATTGCGCGAGATGAGTTGTTGGCAATGGTTCGCATAATGTCCTGAACTTTTCCTACCGACCATGGTGGCGGCAAGGAGAAGATGATGACGCAGTCGGAACCGTTGCGCGGCAAGGAATGCCCCGTAACGCTCTTGCCATCAAACACGACCGCAGCTCAATTCCTGAGCGAATTTGACGCATATCTCGGCGCCGTCAAGGGCCTCGCGGAGGGCACCCGGAGGAAGTACGGTCGATTCGTCCAACGCTTCCTGGACGGGTGGTGTGGCGACAGTCTGCCGAATTGACAAGGTCTGTCAATCGAAGATCTCCGCACATACGTGCGTCACGACCTCTCAAGCAAGAGTCGTCGACCATCGAACTCGCCGATCGTCGCGCTGCGCGCGATGCTGCGCCGTCAGGGGGCTGGTGCCGCCCGGCCTCGAGGAAACGCTGCCTCGAATCCGGCGATGGCGTCTCAGTCGGCCAGGACCGGCAAACCCGTGATGATCGGTTTCAATCGCCGTTTCGATCCAAATTTCGCGGCACTCAAGGTGGCTTTCAACGCGGGAGAAATTGGCAAGGCGGAGTTACTGGTCATCACCTCCTTCGATCCCGCTCCGCCTCCCATTTCGTATATCAAGGCATCGGGTGGCCTGTTCCGCGACATGATGATTCACGACTTCGACATCGCCTGCTGGATCATGGGCGGCGCGCCGTCGAAAGTAGCAGCCACGGGCGCTTCGGTTGTCGAACCTGAAATCGGCGCAGCCGGCGACGTTGATACGGCTGTCGTTACACTCTTCTGGGCGGACGGCCGGATCGCCGTGATCAAGAATTCACGCCGTGCTGGCTATGGCTACGACCAGCGCATCGAACTGTTGGGTTCCGGTGGTCTGTTGTCGGCGAAGAATGTACTTGAAAACACCGTCGAGAAAGTCACGAGCGAAGGCACGCAATCGGCCAAGCCCCTCTATTTCTTCCTCGAACGCTACATGCGTGCTTACGAAGCCGAGTGGGCCGCTTTCATCCACGCCGTCAAAACAGGTGCTCCCGTGCCGGTGACACTTGCCGACGGAATTGCTGCTTTAGCTTGCGGCGAATCCGCGACACGCTCTGCGCGGACCGGCGAAACCGTAACGCTTACGCCGGCGATGCTCGGTACTTGACGGACGGTCAGTTGGCGGGCGCTCATGCGCCTGATGTTGGCGGTGTGAGGAGCCTTTGAGCCGGTATGGTGCGGATACGGCGGGTTTCAACCCGGCTAACGCCTGCTTCCGTCCACATGCCGCAGCGGAATCGCTGGCACGTCGAGACCGTCAATGCAGAATGCGTTCACGCTGTACATGGCAGGATCGATGCGCCGCTGATGAAAGGTGTAAATGCCGCACGTCGAGCAAAAGTAATGACAGGCTTGTCCAGTGTTCCATCGATATGAGCTTAACGCACTGTGTCCTTCCAGAATTTGCAGACTATCGCGCGGCACACCCACCATCACGGCATGCCGCTTTGCGCATAACGAGCACTTGCAAATCACGACTTCGTCGATCTGCACGTCAAAGGCAAACCTGATCGCACCGCAATGGCATGAAGCGGTATGGCGTCGCATCCTTCCTCCTTTTGAGGACGTCGTCACGGCATCAGCAAAATCTTCGAGCCGATCTTGTTGCGCGCCATTTCGAAGCCCTCGAGCGCATCGGCAAGCGGCAACCGATGCGTGACCATCGGCACCAGCGCGGCATGATGCTCGACGACAAAATCACGTACTTCCGCCCATGTCGCGCGAGAAGCACGATAGGTCCCGCGGATCTGATGACGGTTACGCACGAGTTTAGCCGCATCGAAACTGACCGGCGCGCCGTGAATGCCGCAGATCACCATCACGCCCGAGGGCCGCAAGAGATCGAGACCGGCCTGCACCGTGGACGGCACGCCGGTCGCCTCGATAACGATATCGAACTCGTCCGCGCCACTCAGTTGCTTCGCATCGGACAGCGGCCGTTCTTTCAGATCGAGTGTCTTGCCGATGCCAAGCGCCCGCACCCCATTGAGCCGGTCCGTGTCGTCATAGCCGGCCACCACAACGTCCGCGCCGCGCGCTTTTGCAAGCAACGCGATGCCCTGCCCGATGGTACCGGGGCCCATCACGAGGACCTTGTCGCCGCGCTTCACGTCGGCGGCCTTCACAGCGCTCAATCCGATCGACAACGGTTCGCATAGCGCCGCGATCCCGAGATCGAGATTGCCGGGCAACGCGAGGCAGTTGATCGCCGGCACGCGCACGGACCGTGCAAAGCCGCCGTCGCGCAACATGCCGATGCCGCGACGGTCACGACATTCGTCGAGCCGCCCTGCCGTGCAAAAGCGGCATACGCCGCACTCGACCGACGGAATCACAACGACCGGCTGCCCCGCCTGAAGATCGACGACGCCCTCGCCTACACTCGCGATCCTGCCGGCAAACTCGTGACCGATCGTGACCGGAAACGCCTGTTTCAGAAAGTCGTAGCCGCCCGACCAGTCGTAGATATGGACGTCGCTGCCGCAGATGCCGGCGGCGACCACGTCGACGATCACCTCGCCCGTGGTGGGCGCCTGCGGCGGCGCTATCTCACGAAGTTCGAGGCCGAATGTGGCGGCAGTTTTTTGCAATGCTTGCATGAGTTGCTCCTGACTGCAGTATCGGGTTCAAAGCGGCGAACCGGAGGCCGGTACGGATCGCAGCAGGGACGCATCCACCTGCGAATGCCTGATGCCGAAGACGAGTTCGTAGACGTCGACGATGGCTGGCCGCGCGGCTCCGGCAAACCGAAGCGCGAACTCGCCGAGCGCCGCCTCGTGCGCCCTCAAGGTAGCCTCGTCGACGCCTTCCGCCAGCAGCACGTGAGTCGGTTCGTCGGCATTCGACCATTTCTCGAATGCGTCCGGCACCGATAATCTGACCTGCCCCAGATGCGCCGAGCTCACGCCCGCCAACGCCATGCACGCATCGGTCAGTGCCCGTCCATCGAACTGTCCGGCCGCGCTGATACGGACGCACGCGATGGCCTGTCCTGGCACGCTGCCTGTGGACGCGACGGTGTCGCACGTCGCACGCACCACGTTTTTCAGCAGCGGGCGCATCGACGCCGACCACGCGGTGGGCCGCTCAATTACGTCGAGGTAGGCAGCCGAATCGAATACCGCCGATGTTTCGGTCTCGTACAGCGTGAAGTAACGGTGCTGCCCCGGCGCCGACGACCGATAGCGGCGGCCCGCGATGAAGCCGGCAATGCCGACCCGCTCGGGCACATGTTCGTCCGTATGCCAACGGTTGTATTCCGTGTCGGACTCAGCGCTGACGTCGTTCCATAGCGCGAGAAACGCGGAACCGGAAATGGCCATGATGCAACACTCCAGTTAATCGAAAACACTTCAGGATGGGCGTGCGTGCAGCGCGCGCGGCGCGGCTGCGGGCATGCTGAACATGCACAGCGCGGCAACCAGCGCGGGCACCGCGACCAGCATGAACAAAGTCTCATAGCCCAAGCCCGACGACAGCAGGAATCCCCCCATCACCGAGCCGAGCATTGAGCCGAAACGGCCGATCCCGGTGGCCCACGCCACACCTGTCGCACGGCTGGTGGTGGGATAGTGAGTCGCAGCCAGACCATTTATGCCGACCTGCGAACCGCTGACGCAAAAGCCCGCGAGAAAAACAATCGGGCCGAGCACCGCGGGCGTCGTGTAGGTCTGCCCGACCAGGTAGATCACGGCGCCGGCGAGACAGTACGCGCAGCCCAGCACCCGATGCGGTGTCGCCAGATCCATGACGCGGCCGAGCAGCAAACCACCGCATGTGCCGCCGACAGACCACAGCGCAGTAGTCAGCGCCGCCGTCTTCATCGTGCCGCCGGAATGGGTGATGATGGTCGGCAGCCAGCTCGACATCAGATACAGCACCGAGAGACCCATGAAGAAAGTCGTCCACAGCAGCAGCGTGCCACGGCGATAAGGTGCCACCAGCAGTTCACGGACCGCCGAGCGCAGCCGCTCCGGTTCGCGCGCGACAAAGTGGCTATCCGCCTGCACTGCGGTCGCAGCGATGCGTTGGCCGAAAGTACGCAGGTCCGCTTGCCGATCCGAACGGCGCAGTGCAAGAAAGCGCATCGACTCCGGCAGCCACAACCACAACACCGGCAGCAGCAGCAAAGGCGTCACACCGCCGACGATCAACATAGCGTGCCACCCGAAGCGCGAGATCACCTGCGAGGCCACCACCCCGCCGAACGCCGACCCGAGCGAATTGCCGCACAGCATGATCGTGATGATGGTTAGGCGACGGCGCGCGGGTGCATATTCCGCCGTCAGCGTAACCGCGGTCGGCGTGGCGCCACCGATGCCGACGCCGGCGACGAATCGCAGCAACGCCAGCTCCGTCACGTTGGTGGCCAGCAGGCTTGACAGCGTCGCGAAGCCAAAAAACGCGACCGATGCAAGCATCACCGGCCGTCTTCCGTAGCGGTCGGCGAGCGGGCCGAAGATCAGAGAGCCGGCCATCATGCCGATCAGGCCAAACAGGAAAATCGGCGAAAGCTGATTGACCGTCAGCCCCCACTCCGCGCGCACCGACGGCGCGATATAAGCGGCGAGCCCGATATCGATACCGTCGATCGCCACCGTCAGGAAGCAAAGCACGATCACCAGCCACTGAAAGCGGCTGAGCGGCTGTGTGTCGACAAACTCCTGCACATCGATCAAATCATTCTGCTTCATGCTGCATGTCTCCAGCTCACATCCTATTTGCGCGCCTGGTTAGGCGCATCGACACCGGCCTCCTAGAAGAGCTTCCTGAGGCCCACTCGCAGTGCCACCTGATTCGAGTTGCTCGACGGTGACAATCCGAACAGATTCGCGACAGCCTGTTTTCCGGTCGAATCGACGCCACTCGCGTGTTGCCAGATGGTCATGCCGTACACGTAGGTGGACTTCGAGAAGAGATAGGCTGTGCCGGCTTCGAGCGAGTTGTAGTGACCGCCCGGCGATGCACTGTACTGCCATGCCACGCCGCCCATTGTGGCCGGCGTGAAATTGAACGCGTAATTCAACTGGTAGTTGTTGAACGCGGCGTTCGCGGGCGCCGTGCGATTCGACGCCGTCCGGACAATGTCGAGAAAGCGCACATTCGAATATAGAAACGACAACTGAGAGCGGCCATATACGTATTTCGCGCCGCCTCCAAGCACCTGCTGGCTGGTTGCAGTCACATAGTTCTGGAAGATCGGATTGGTGACCGGATTGGTAAAGGCCGCGCCCGCCACGGGCGAGCTACCCGCACCAAAAATCGAGGTCGCCGGCGTTCGCATATTCATGTACGCGCCCGCCAGCGTGAGGCCGCCGTTCGCATATTGCGCACCGACGCCATAGGTCCTGTCGTGGGAAAAATCACCGGGCGTGCCGCCAAGGCTCAACATCGCACTGTAGTTGAAGCCACGATAGACGGGGCTTTCGTACTTGATCACGTTGCTGATCTTGTTGTAATTCCACGACCCGTCGATATCGCCGAGCGTGGCGCCGAGACCGCCCGCGAACAGAAAGCTGGTGCTTAACGGCACGAAGTAGTCGTTGGTCATGGAGTACTGCCGGCCCAGGTAGACACTACCCCAGTCGCCGCTCAGGCCCACGAATGCCTGTCTGCCAAAGAGTGTATTGGCGGGCTGGAAGGCTCCTGTCTGGATACTGAAGCCCGCCTCGAGCACGAAAATCGCCTTGAGGTTCGAACCCAGATCCTCCACGCCACGCATGCCGAACTTGTCGCCGGCGCGCCCGCCACTATAGGTTTGCACGGCCGACTTGCCGCCCTGATTATTGGTATAGGTGAGTGCGCTATCTACCGCCCCGTATAGCGTCACACTACTTTGCGCGTGCGCTAGCGCGCATGCCGCCAATGGCAGGCAAGCAACCAGATGTTTCACTTCCGTCTCCTGTTCGTTATCCGGGGCGGCTGGCGCACCCTCTTTTTTAACCAGGTCACCCTCCAATAGGCGACCTGTCAGGAAATGATCTCCGAAACCGGCAGTCGGAAATAGCAGCAAACGGGAAGTTCAGAACACGGTTTCTGGAAAATATCGGGACTCGTGGCCGGAGGCGTAGACACACGTCAGAGGAAATCGTCCTGGCGGGCGAGCTCGGCGAGGCCTTGCGTCAGAAAATCCAGCAAGGCACGGAACAGCTTCGGATTGTTGTGATCCGCCGGGCGCAGCACCTTGATCCAGAAGTCCGGCAGCTCAAAGCCTGCGAGGATCTGCACGAGTTCACCTTGCCTGACACTCGCCTTCGCGCGGTAACGCGGCAGCACCGCAATGCCGAGACCGTCCACGGTAGCGCGATGCATCGCGTCGATGTCGTTGGTCGAGAACGCACTATTGACGGCCACGTCGATGCGGCCCGAGCCATGTTCGTCGAAAGTCCACGTGCGAACCGGGCTGAGATACGAATAGAGCAGGCATTGATGCGCGGGCAACTCGGATGGATGAACCGGCTCGCCGCATTTCTCCAGATACGCCGGCGACGCATAGACGAGCCGTTTGAACGGGCACAGCGGAAATTCCTCGACGCCGTCATAGGCGACCGGCAGACCCGTGATCACGAAATCGAAACCTTCGAGCAGGGGATCGACCGGCCGGTTCCTCAATTGCAACTCGATGTCGACTTTCGGATGAGCACGGAAAAAATCGTTCAGTAGCTTGCCGAGAAAATGATTCGTGAACGACGACGGCGCCTTGATCCGCAATCTGCCCGTGAGCCCCGGGCCATCGTCGACGGGGCCGCTCATCAGGCGTTCATAGGAGGCGAGGAAATCGCGCGCCAGTGCAACCGTCTCCCGCCCGCTCGAGGTCAGATGCAAGCTGCGCGTGGTGCGTTGAAACAGCAGCGTGTTCAGTTCTTTTTCAAGCGCACCGACCCGTTTGGTAACCACCGAGCCCGCCAAGTTCAACCGCAGCGCCGCGCCGGAGAAGCTACCGATCTCCGCCACTGCGAGAAATGCTCGAACGTTCTCTACGCTGTCCATATGTTGTAATCGCTTCCGATAGTTTTCGCTATTCAACTGCCTTGCGCCAGCTCAGCTGATCATGATTTTCGACGTCACAAGTATAACGATCGGTTGCGATTCGCCCCGGACTGAACCCGCACGACGTCAAGGACTTCACAGTGAGTGCCGCCGAGGGATTGCGCACAGTTGATCAACACTAGGGGGCAAACGACCGCTTCCTGTCCATCTCTGGACATCCAAGCCTGCATTGCGGCCGTCGCTTCATGGGATGCCTTTCTAAGAAACGGATTTTTTCGTACGCGTGCGACGTGAAGTCGCGCCCGTTATTTGAGGCAGTGAACGATCATGGTATCAACCACCCGGTTTTGCCCCAGCGCCTTGAGAACCCTGCGCGTTGCTGGTGTGGCAGATGCCGGGCCATAACGAGTAAGCAGGTGCCCAAGCGCACTTTCTGCGGCGGCTATTTGCTTGCCAGACTCCGCAACAGCAACATCAGCCCCTCTTCCAGATCGCGCTGGAAGTCGTAGCGCAAGGCCGCCAGCTCGGGACGGCCGAGCATTTCGGCCGCAACCTCCGCCGGGTGGCTGAGCGGCCAAAGCCCGATCATCAGCGGCACCGCATGGTGCAGGAACCTGTCGAAGGCAGATGTCGACATCGATGGAATGCAGCCGTGGAAGTCGAGCGCCATCTGCTTGCGCACGGCCAGCAGGCCATGCTTGAACTGCTGCAAGCGCTCGGCCGAGACGTTGTGCTCGAGGATTGACGGGAAGATGCTGGTGAGCCGGCACAACAGCGGCCGTGCCGCTGCGGTGGCGGAGAACGCCCGCGCGATGTGCTCGATGGTTCCACTGCGCTTGCCGCCGCGGCTCAAGGCCTTGACCAGCTCGGTGTGCCACTGAGCGAACTCCTCGACCATCACATCGAGCAAGACCGCTTCGCTGCTTTCGAAGTATCGGTAGACGTTCGACTTCGTCATCTGTGCACGCCGCGCCAGTTCGTTGATTCCGAGGTCGTGCACGTCCGGAATCTCGAGCAGCAAGGACCGTGCGGTATCGATGAGGTGGCGCCGGCGCTCCTCCTTCTGCTCGGGAGAGCGCGCGCGCTGGTACGGGGATGGATGGCTCATTTCGTGGCAAGTGTCGGGCAGGGGGCTTGTACATGAGACCGCTGGTCTGTTATATTAGAGACCATCAGTCTTTTAAGCGCTTCAGTATAGCAGGGGCTCGGAGGCAACATCGATGGTGACTCGCAGAACAATGCTGCTTGGCGGTGCCGGCGTAGTGAGCGGGCTCGGCGCGCCGGTGGTCGGCTGGACGGCATTGCCGCCCGAGCCGCGTCTGGTCACGGCCCAACCATTGCTGGTCCGCCAGGACCAATCGGCCCTGAACGGCTGGGTCAAGATCGGTACGGACAACACGGTCGGCATTGTGATGTGCAAGTCCGAGAGGGGTCAGAGCATCGACACAGGTCTGGCCATGGTGCCGGCCGAAGAGCTGAACGCTGACTGGAACCAGGTTCGCGTCGAACGAGCGCCGATCGACAAGATTTACCAGAACATCGCTGGCCTCGTCGACGGCCTGCCCTTTCAACCCGATGACGACGGCATGCTAATGGCGGTGGCCGAGCGGGTCGCCGGCAAAGCGATGCGCGAGATCGGTGTGATGTTCACCGGCGCGTCCTCCAGCATCAAGGACCTCTGGCTGCCGATGCGTCAGGCGGGGGCTTCGACATGCGCGATGCTGGTTGCCGCAGCTGCTGGCCGTGCTGGATCCGGTTTGGCTACCTTTTTTTGAATTGGAGGAGGCTTTCATGCAAACGTTGGATCTGTTTAATCTCGAATTGGTGATCGCAGCCAGCGGCTATTTTGCGATCGCATGGTTTCTGATCGTGCCCCAGCTCGATCGACTGGAGCGCGAACGGGCGCTGATGCTGCTGCTCATACCTCAGATGCTTCGCCACATCGGCTTAGTCTTTGCCGTTCCGGGCGTGGTGGCCGGCGCCTACCCAAGCACGCTCGGCCAACAGATCGCGTACGGCGACATGGCGACGGCCGCCATTGCCGTCGTGGCATTTACCGCGCTCGGCTTTCGGCTGCGTCTCGCCGGTGCCGCTAGTGTGGATCGTCAGCGTCCTTGGCAGCGTCGACCTGATCGGGGCCGCAATCCGCTCTTCGAACCCCGACGTAATCGCTCAAGTTCACGCGGCCTGGTACGTGCCCGCCATGTTGGCGCCGCTCAGCGGCGTCAGTCACGTCTTTCTTTATCGTGCATTGCTGCGACGGGCGGGAAGTGCTCTGCCGGCCGCATGGTGATCGACATCGATGAAGGCGTCCCCGAGTTCGATGAGTTCGGAGGCGTGCTGCTCCTCGGCCCCCGCCTGCCGCGCTGGGGCGCCCTCAAACGTCTTCCCTACCGCGGCGTTTATACGCCCTGGCGCTCCAAGGCGCACAACGCGAAGCCGAGGCCCGCGATCCGCTGCGGTACGTACCCGCGCATCCGCGCGGCCATCCACCAGGCGGCAGCCATGCCGGCGGCCTGAGATCTCCAACAAAGAACGGATACGACGATGAAGCTTGGACCGGATGCCCGCCATCCTGCGAACGACGCACGCACTGAGGATTGGACCTTCAACGGCCTCTGGCCCTACGAGCCACGCTGGTTCCAGACACCAGAAGGGCGCCTTCACTACGTCGACGAGGGTCCGCGCGACGGGCGCCCGGTCGTGCTCGTCCACGGAAATCCGACTTGGGGCTTTCTCTACCGCAACTTCATCGGGCCGCTGACGGCCGCCGGCTACCGCGTGATCGTACCCGACCATCTGGGTTTCGGCAGGTCTGACAAGCCCCCGCAGCCGAACGTCTACCCCATAGCCGAGCATGCCCGCCGGCTCGACGCGTTGCTGGAGTCGTTGAATTTGTCCGGCGCGGTCGTCGTTCCTCAGGACTGGGGCGGTCCGATCGGGCTTTCGTGGGCGGTTGCGCATTCCGAACGCGTCGTCGGCCTCTTCGTGCTCAATACTGCCGCGCATCGCCCAAGGGGCAAGTACCCACTGCCCGTGCCGTTACGGCTGTTCCGCGTGCCGGGCGTTGGCGAGTTCATGGTGAAAGGCCTCCAACTCTTCACCCGGCTTTTCTTCTTCAAAGTCGGCGTCGTTCATCGCGAGCGACTGACGCCGGACGTGCGCCGGGCTTACCTCGCTCCGCACCCGACCTGGGCGAGCCGAACCGGTGTTCTCGTTTTTCCGCGCCAGATACCTACAGGACCTGACGGCCCGGTGGCTGACATGATGGGTCGAATCGAGCACGGGCTCGAGCGCCACTACCGCGGCCGCCCGGTGCGGATCATGTGGGCGATGCGCGACCTTGCGTTCTCGCCCGAGACGCTTGAGGGCATGTGGCTGCAGACCTTTCCGGACGCTGAAGTGACTCGCATCGAGGACGCAGGCCATTTTCTTCAAGAGGATGCGCACGAAGCGATCGTGCCCGAGCTGCTTCGGTTCCTGGCGGCGTTGCCCGACGGCCTGGCGGCGAAGAAATCGGTACGAACCGGGTGAGCGGAGTTTCTCCCGAAAGAGCGTCAACTGCATTCGTTTTTGAACTCAGGCAGATCAGCAACGCGAGGGCCGCGAAGCTGGCCGGCGTGGCGTCGTTGAACAACGACCCGGGCAACTCCGGCGGAGAGCGCCGCATCTGGGGCGGGCGCAAGGTGGTGCAATGCGTCAAGTACATGGCCAACGCTCGGCGCCGTGGGGAGAGGCTTGCGGACAATTGTTTGACGCGGACTCTCCAAG
Source organism: Paraburkholderia podalyriae (assembly GCF_014397785.1). Classification (GTDB taxonomy): domain Bacteria; phylum Pseudomonadota; class Gammaproteobacteria; order Burkholderiales; family Burkholderiaceae; genus Paraburkholderia; species Paraburkholderia podalyriae. Next base: position 85,121 of record NZ_VZQQ01000021.1, on the reverse strand, counting down.
GTCAGAAATTTCAGGCTGACACCTTTGCCGGAAACTCGCCAGCCATGAATGGTCAGCGCGTCGGCTACGTGCGGGTCAGCACGTTCGAACCGAATGCCGCGCGCCAGCTCGACGGCTTGCGCTGGATCGCACCTTCACCGACAAGGCGTCCGGCAAGGACACGAAGCGGCCGCGGCTCGACGCGCTGCTCACGTTCGTGCGTGCTGGCGACACCGTGATCGTGCACAGCATGGACCGACTCGCGCGGAACCTGGACGATCTGCGCCACCTCGTCCAGGCGTTGACCGAGCGCGACGTGCGCATCGAGTTCACGAAAAAATGCCTGACCTTCACGGGCGAAGATTCGCCGATGGCGAACCTTATGCTGTCGGTGATGGGCGCCTTCGCGGAATTTGAACGCGCGCTGATTCGCGAACGCCAGCGTGAGGGCATCGCCCTGGCGCAGCAACGCGGCGCCTATCGCGGTCGTAAGCCGGCCTAGTCCGACGCGCAGGTGGCCGACCTTCGCCGTCGCATGACGCTGGCGAACGTAAAGCCTAAGATCGCTCGTGAATTTGGCGTTAGCCGCGAAACTCTGTATCAGTATCTTCGCTCGACGAGGTGAATCGTGCCCCGCCGCGAACTCCTTACGCCTGTGCAGCGATTCCAGCTGTTTGCTTTCCCAGAAGATAAAAGCGAACTGATTCGCCTGGCCACGTTGTTGGCGGAGGACTTTGCGTTCGTGCGCCAGCATCGAGGCGGCCACAACCGGCTCGGTATCGCTGTGCTGATGATCTACCTGCGCTTTCCCGGTCGGGTATTGGGACCGACCGAGAAGCCACATGCGCCGATCATCGGCATTGTGCTACCCAACCGGGAGTCACACCGGCGGCGTGGGAGCTGTACGCTGCGCGCGACGAGACCCGTCGCGAACATCTGCAGGAACCGCTGACCAGACTAGGCTAGCGGTATTCCGGCACTTTTCTGTTAGCACAATTACTGACCACGGCTCGCGGAATTATTGCACATCAACACGTGCTGCGCAGATAGCGCTCACCCATCTGTTCAATCCAAATGAGGTAGTCGGGTGTGTGCGCCGCTACAGATCCAGCACAATATTGGATGTAGGCTTACTGCAACACATCAGTCGAAGACCTTTGTCGATCTCACGCGGGCGAATCCCTCCGTTGTGCTTCATGTCAACGGTTCCCTCGAGCAGCGTGGTCTTGCAGGTGCCGCATATGCCCTGGCTGCAGGACGAAGGCAACGGCACACCCGCCTTGCGCGCGGCAGCAAGCACGGTCTGCGATGCGTCCATCGTGAAAGTCTTCCCGGAACGTGCCAGACGCACAGTAAAGCAGGACTGAGCGCTAGCCGTTTCCCCTGGAGCGGCTTCGACAACTTCGACGGTCTCCGCGAAATTGAAGCTTTCCTGGTGATACCTTGAGGGGTTGTGGTTTCCGTCGAGGAGTGTCTTTCTGACTGCCTCCATGTAACCCGCCGGACCGCACGTAAAGACCTCCCGTTCCTGATAGTCGGGCACGCGCTCCTTCAGCAGATCGAGACTGAGTCGTCCCACAGGACCTCGCCAGTCGCCTTTTTCACTCTGCGCTTCACAGATGTGGATCACGCGGAGCGTCTTCGACATTTGTTCGAGCGCAGCAAGCTCTTTGGCAAAGATGATGTCCTCGGGCGTTCTGGCACTGTGAACAAAGACTATATCGCGATCCTGTCCGAGGTCGAATGCCGCACGCGTCATCGCCATCAGCGGCGTGACGCCGGACCCGGCCGACAGATAGAGCGCTTTTTCCGATGGCCCGGCCGAAGGCGTGAAGATGCCAGACGGGCCGTAAGCAGACAGCGACATGCCTTCGGTCATGTTGTCATGTAGCCAGTTCGACATGACGCCACCCGGCGCCCGCTTGACAGTTATCGAGAGCGTGTAAGGGCGGGTTGGCGGCGACGATATGGTGTAGCACCGACTGACCGGCTTACCTTCGATCTCCGCGGTGACCGTCACGAACTGCCCCGGCTCGAAGGCGAACGGTCTTCCCTGTTCGGCTGCAAATACGAATGTGCGGACGTCGTGCGTCTCGGCCAGCACGCGGCAGCAAACCAGCGTTCGTTGCTCGTGGCTTGGCCACTGCGCATCCGCACGTTCCCATGTCGAGGCAAGACTGAAGCGGTCTGCCAATTCGGATCTCTGTTCAGGGACGCAAGTATCCACGGCGATGTCCATATCGTTCTCAGACCCCGCTCTGTTTCAGGCGCGCGTCGTACCAGCGCGAGAATTCGTCCAGCGGCGCTTCAGTGAACCGTGAGAACGGCCCAGGCCGGTAAGCCGGATCCTGCGTCCCGTTATGAGCGTTCGCAACAAGTTCGGCATCCTGATTGGTCGTGGCATTCCACACTTCGGTCAGCTTCCGCAGGTCGTAATCGACACCCTCGACCGCGTCTTCGTGAACGAGCCATACGGTGCGAACCAGCGTCTTGTCAGGCGCAAGCGGCAGGATGTAGGCGATCACAGCATGGTCGCTCATCACATGCGTCCACGAGTGGTGACCCCACATGTGCACGTCGCCGAGGTTCCGACGGGAAACGTTGCCCAGCAGCTTCGTGCAGGCCACTTTCGTGTCCATCGTTTGCGACTCGTTCGCGCCGGCAATCACCAGCCGCTGCGTACGGAAGTTCGTATGAACGCTTTCATCCACCGACTCGAACCGCTCGCAGATCCAACCGTCTTTTTCCCATGCTTGCTGAGTGGCCGCGTTGCGCGTCACGTAGTCGTCGTAAGCTTTCAGGGCGTCCTCGCCCTGCCCGTCCGGACAGAAACCGAAATCTTCCGCCTGGAACGAGTTCACGAGTTCGGGATGGGTGCCCGCGCAGTGATAGCACTCGCGGTTATTTTCCATCACGAGCTTCCAGTTGCCGTTTTCGATGATCTCCAGCTCATGCGCGACCTTTGTGCGCGTGAGATCGTACGGAGCGAAGCGCGGCGTCATGACGGTTTCCAGCTTGGAGAAGTCCTCCGGCGGTTCATCGGCGAGGCAAACGAAGACGTGCGCTCCAACGCTCTTCACATGAACCGGAATAAGGCTATGACAACCCGGGTCGAAGTCTTTGCCCATGTGCGAACTGTGGCGCAGGCTTCCGTCGAGATCGTACGTCCATTGGTGATACGGACACACCAGCATGCCGACGGTTGCCTTGCCCGTTGTTTTCATGATGCGCGAGCCACGATGGCGGCACACGTTCCGATAGGCCCGAATGTTTTCGTCGTCGTCGCGAACGATGATGATCGATGCCTTGCCAATGTCGACCGTATGGACGTCGCCCGGCTCCGGTACATCGGCCGTCACGCCGACGAGAATCCAGAGCTTGTGAAAGAAGACCTCGACATCGGTCTCGAACACGTCCTGGCGGCCGAACAACTCGCCTGGCATGCCGTGTCCCGGTTGCCGGCTGTCGAGCAGTTCGCGATGAGTTTTGATCTTGATTACGGATGACATGGTGGGTCTCTTCGTCGGTATGCGCCGCAGCGCTTGGTGCAGCATTGCATTCAGTATTGGATCGCCAATATGCACCGTCAATGCGCTTTATTTGCCTCCTTGTATTCGTTTAAGTCATGCGAAAATCAAGCTCGGGCGACGCGCTCACGGAAGCCCCCGGAACACATGTAAACCCTGGCTTCGTTGCACGGGAGTGCCTGTCACATGGGGCTGTCTAAACGTTGGCAGATGCCCACCTTCTTACGACTACAGCATCGAACAGAGACATAGGATGAAAAGTTCCAGAGGAACGAAGGGCTACCGCAGAATTGTTCCGTCGCTTACGGCTTTGGTGGAGTTCGAGGCGGTGGCTCGTCTGGGCAGCTTCACGCTTGCCGCGGCTGAACTTGGCGTTACCCAATCGGCTGCAAGTCGTCAGATCAGGTTCCTGGAAGAAACGCTGGCCGTGCGTCTGTTCCATCGTGGGCATCGTTCCATTGAGCTCACCGCCGAGGGCGAGGCCTTGTATCTGGTGGTGGCGGAGTCCATGCAGAAGATCGCGGGCGTGTTCGATCGCCTGGCGACAGGCGAGCAGCGCGAACTGGTATTGGCATCGACCGCAGCTTTTTCGCAGTTCCGGCTTCTTCCGCGACTGGCTAACCTGAAAAAGCTGAAGCCGCCACTTCAACTGCGCCTGACAACCCAGATGTTCACCGCTGACCTGCGGCATGTCGAAGTCGACGTTGCGGTCCGTTATGGAGACGGGCAATGGTCGGACGGCACCTCGACACTCCTCTTCGACGTCGAGATCTTTCCGGTTTGCTCTCCCGAATTCCTTAAAGAGAACGATGCGCCGGAGTCACTCGAGCAGCTTGCCAGCATGGCGCTGGTCGAGTCTGACTCGACGACAGAGGGCTGGATGGACTGGACAGAGTGGTTCCGTGCGGTCGGCCACCGTCCCTCGCGCCTCAACAAGGTTCTTCGCTGCAGCCTTTACACCGACGCGATACAGGCGGCCAGGTATGGACAAGGCATTGCACTTGGATGGAGCCGACTGGTAGAAGACCTGTTGGCATCCGGAGAGCTTGTTCGACTCGACGTCGCCACCTTCAAGCCAGCCGATTCCTACTTTGTGGTTGTGCCCCACGGCCGGACCATCTCGCCCGTGATCACGCAACTGATCGACTGGCTCCGCGGAGACCTGACGGTTCGCTAATGAAGCGCTGAATTCGCACGGCATGCACGTGGCACTCCTTGGATAACTTAAAGTCATGCGAGAAGGAAAATAAAGGCGGTTGACCGACTTTTTCGTCGTTCCGATACTGCGTTGGAGAAGCATGCCGACGCCGTTTCAACCGGCTCATTCAAACCAGAGCCGCAACGAATCTGATCGGCCCCGCCCTCGCACATTCAATGCGTTTGCGGCTCGCTGCGCCTTGACTCGATCGCCCCACGGATCACAACAGGAGAACAATTCATGCCGGGGATTTCCTCGCTTCACGCCGCGCTGCCCGAGTCCGCTGTTCCAGGCTACCTGCCGCGAGGGTTGCTTGATCGCGTCCGTCACTATCGGTTGGAGCGCGTACGTCGCCAGCTTAGAAAGAGTCGCGTACCGGCAATCGTCATGTACGACCCAGTGAATATCCGGTACGCGACAGACACATCCAACATGCAGATATGGACGGGCCGCAATCCCACGCGTTACGTGGTCGTGTTTGCCGATGGGCCAGTGATCGGATTCGAATTTCACAACTGTGAGCACGTCTGGAACGAGGTGCCGGTCGATGCGGAAATCCGCAGTGCTGTGTGCTGGAACTACTTTAATGCTGGATCACAAGTCGCCGCGAAGGCAAAGCAGTGGGCGCGCGAAATTGCGGATCTGCTGCGTCAAAACGCTCCATCCGAACGGCGGATCGCAGTCGACCGACTTGATCCAGAAGGTCTGCATGCCCTCGGTGAGGAAGGTATCAGCGTTGTGGATGGTCAGGCTCTGATGGAAGTGGCTCGAACCATCAAGTCCGACGATGAACTGCTGGTGATGAAAGCCGCGATCGACGTTTGCGAACAAGGCATTCAGCGAATGCACGAAGCTTTGCGCCCGGGCATGACCGAGCAGGAACTGTGGGCGCACCTGCACTTCGAAAACATCAAACTCGGCGGCGAGTGGATCGAGACGCGGCTGCTGGCGTCGGGAAGCCGTACGAACCCGTGGATGCAGGAGTGCAGCCCGAGGTTAATGCAGAAAGGCGAACTGATTGCGTTCGACACGGATCTGGTTGGCCCCTTCGGATACTGTGCTGACATCTCGCGAACGTGGACAGTCGGCCACGTCCGACCGACCGACGATCAGCGGCGGCTTTACGCGTCTGCCTACGAGCAGCTGCATACCAACATGGCACTCATCAAGCCCGGCATGACGTTCAATGAATTCGCCGAACGAAGCTGGGCAATGCCGGATACGTTCTTCAAGAACCGGTACAGTTGCCTCGCACACGGCATCGGCATGGTCGACGAGTATCCGTCCATCTCGTACTTCCAGGACCGAGGCTATGACGGCATGTTCGAAGCCGGAATGACTCTCTGTATCGAAAGTTATATCGGCGATGAAGGCGGTAAGGAAGGAGTGAAGCTCGAGCAGCAGGTGCTACTCACAGACCATGGCTGCACGCCGCTATCGACGTTCCAGTTTGAGACCGACTGGCTTTGACCGTTGGAACGTACAGGCGCACCGTAGTGGCCGCCTGCGCCTATCTGATGTACGCCCGCACGCGATCCATAACGTCCGCAGGGACGTCCACCTGATGAACCTTGATATGGCTGCCAGGGATGCGCACGCCGGACTGCGCAAGCCTGTCGATATGCGCCGACAGACGTTCAGTGAATCCGGCCACCAGCGCCTCCGGTCTGAATGCGACGAGAAACAGGCCGACTCCGGGACTCTCGCTGCCAAGCGCATAGTGAGGCGCGTCCATCGACCAGTTGGCGCCCGTCATTCCGGCCGCGAGTATCTCCATGATCATGGCGATATTCGCGCCTCGCGCACCACCGAACGCGAGCAGTAGTCCTTTCATCGCTTCTCTGGCATCAATGGTGGGATGGCCGTTCTGATCGACCGCCCACCCTTCGGGAATCGACTCCCCGCTTTCCGCCGCTTTGCGCACGCTAACGAACGCTGTCGCGCTGGAGGCCTGATCGATGACCAGCGGCCGCCGGCCCTGCGCCATCGGCGCAGCAAATGAAAGAGGGTTGGTTCCGTAGACGGCTTTGCCCGATTCCAGCGTCGTCATCTGCGCAGTGGCGTTACAGGTAGCAACAGCAACGAGTCGGCGTTCGGCGCAACGCCGCGTGTAGTACCCGAGCTCTCCGACAGTGAAACTGTTGGCGATGGATAGAACAGCAACGCCGTAATCCGTCGTCCGCATCACCAGGTCTTCGCAGATGCGATCGAACGCAAGCTGGGCGATGCCCTGCTTCGCGTCGATTTTTATGGCCGCCGGGACTGTGGCGTCGATATCGGGCTCTGCATTCTTCGAGATCCGCCCCTTTGTAAAGCCGTCCAGATAGTCCGGAAGATGCGCAAAACCGACAGCCTTGCTACCCGCCAGTTCGGCAGAAATCACCGCCGCGGCGAGCGACCGCGCGACTGCGTCGCTCGCTCCAACCGCTTTGAGCGCTCCGTACGCGATTCGTTGTGCGTCTTCAGGTTCGTATCGCATCGTTACCACCGTCTATCTGCCTGCCACCAGGCGGATTGCATGCTGCGCTTCAGGCCCACATGTCACCCATCGTGAAGCCATTCGGGAAAGGATCGTCCGGATCGAGCACGTATGTGTTAAAGCCGTAGATCCATGAGCGTCCGGAGATGGTGGGCACCACCGCATGAATCTCTCCGACATTCACCTGCTCTACGAGGCGTCCGGTGTAGACCGTCCCCAGAACGCCCTCGTGACGGAACGGCTGGTTTATGTCCAACTGGCCTTTTGCATGCAGTGTTGCCATCTTGGCCGACGTGCCCGTGCCGCACGGGCAGCGATCGATCGCTCCCGTCCAGGTTGCAGGGTTGGCGAAATCAATTGCCCCGCTAGCGACGGTTACGGCGTTTCTCCAATCGGCGTTCGGGTTGCTTGTGGGACCTGAGAGTTGGGCGATCGTGATCCCATAGCCCGGATAATGCGGATGCGCGACGGGCAGTTGCTCCTGTGCCGCCTTGAGAACAAGCGCCGACACGCGCGTAATTTCACGGCCGTGCTCCGGGATCAATTCAAGTCCTTTGAACTGACGCACGTCGGCGATCACATAAAACATGCCGCCCCAACCGACGTCAACCGTGACTTTTCCCAGATGTGGCACATCGATGACTTTCTCGATATGTGCTGCAAAGGCCGGAACGTTCCTGAACGTTACCTGCGTCACTTTTCCGTTCGCGCATTCCGCCCGGATTCCAATCAGGCCCGCGGGCGCCTCGAGCTGGAATTCGGTCACAGGCTCCTGCATCGGAATCATGCCCGTTTCGAGCAGCACTGTCGCGACAGAAATCGTATTGCCGCCGCTCATGACCGGATACTCGACCTGCTCCATGATGATGTAGCCGGCCGCGGCATCCGGATGCTTGGCGGGAACGATGAGATTGCAGCACAACGGCGGATAGCCCCTCGGCTCCCGAAGCATCAACATGCGAATCTGGTCGTCATTCACCTCCAGCCACTTCATCTGCTCATACACTGTATTGCCGGGAATATGCGGAACGCCGCCGGTGATAACCCGCATGGGCTCGCCCGAGTGAGTTTCTACAGCGTGAAAGATCCGTTTGAACGTCATGGTTTTCTCGACACTTCAGCGAAGCGCCAGGGGCTCTGCCATGACGGATTGCACCGTCGCTGAGCCTGGCATGATTGGCGCCCGGTCAACATTGAAAGCGTCTCGACTCCGGGCCTGGAACAGCGGCGGCCAGTATTCGATATCAGTTTCGTGCAACACCCGTAGCGCGCCTCTACGGTTAGGTCCTGCCAAAAAAGAGGCGTACGGATTCGCACGCCTCAACTTCCACCTTGGAGATACCTCAAGCCGTTCGCGCAGAGCGCACGAGCAGTATTACTTCGTGCCCAGCCAAACCGCGAATCTCTGGTTCAGATCGTCGGCGTGATCCGCCCAGAAGTTGATATCGATGTTCACTGCGTCCTTCTGGTTTGCGGGGTTGGTCGGAAGGTACGGCGTTACCTTCGGATCGACCATCGCAATCGACGATTTGCGCATGGGTCCCAGAGCCGTCGCCGTCGCGAGCTTGGCAAGCGATTCGGTCGTCGTCGAATACTTGACGAAGTCCTGCGCTGCCTTCAGGTTCTTCGTGCCCTTGACGATCGCGAGACCTTCGATGTTCATGACCTCGCCATCCCACAGGAAGCCAAATGGCTTGTTGTTCTGAACAACCGCAACCCAGATCCGGTTCGGATAGGCGCTGGTCATCGAGACCTCGCGGTCGGCGAGCAGTTGCGGCGGTTGAGCACCGGCTTCCCACCAGACGATCGACGACTTGATGGTGTCGAGTTTCTTGAACGCGCGATTGAGGCCTTCGGGGGTCGCCAACACCTTATAGATGTCCGCCGACTTGACGCCGTCAGCCAGCAGCGCCCACTCGAGCGCACCCTCCGGCGACTTCCTCAGACCGCGCTTGCCCGGAAAACGCTTGAGATCGAAGAAATCGGCGATCCTGGTCGGCTCGCCATTCTTGAATGCGTCCTTGTTGTACGTGATCATCGTGGACCAGCCCACGTTGCCGATCATGCAGTCGGACAGACCGCCCTGCAGGAAGTCGGCCTTCGCCGCTGCGCCCGTTTTTGCACCGGGCGGCAGCGACGCCGGATCGATCTTCTCCAGCAATCCCTCGTCGCATGCGCGCGTTGCGTCGGCGAGTTGCATGTCGACGACGTCCCACGTGACGTTCTTCGTTTGCACCTGACTGCGGATCTGCGCGATGCCGCCGTTGTAGGTATCGGTCTTGACGTCCGTTCCCGATTTCGCGGCGAACGGTTTCGCCGCCAGTTCCACTTGCGAATCCTGGTACGAGCCGCCCCACGTCGCGAAGACGATATCACTGGCGTAAGCGGAGGCGCTTACCGCACCTATTGCAACCAGAGCTGCGATCCGCGCGATCAATTTCGTGTGCAGTTTCATTCTCTATGTTCCTTCTCGTCGTCTGATGGCACCGTATCGCCATTCAATTTAGGATTTAAAAAGACCACTTGTGCTGCTACGACCTCACTTCTTTTCGCTGCCACGCGGAGCCGATCATCCGGAATCTCCGGGCAGACGTGTAATCGCCCGCCGATGAGCCAGTGCGCGTTACGCGTCCCGTCACTGTTCTCCCTCACTCAACACCATCAACTGGGTATTACCTCCTGCCGCGCTCGCGTTCACCGTGGTGATCCGCTCACGGACAAGCCCGGTGAGATCGCAACCCTCGGAAAAATCGGTTTTGAGCAGTGCAATGCGCTGTCTGATGCAGGCTGCCGAAAAAGCTGGCGCAACGCGCGCCTTTCGCGAAACCAGCACGACGTCAGGCCGGGCTCCTGGCTGTTCAGTCTCCAGGAGGTTTTGCAGATCGGACGTTGCCGCGATGACGCAGTGCTCACCAAGCACGCGCTTCACGGCTGTCGCTACATCGTCTGCGGGAAGCACAACCTTGTTGCCGAACGCGCTGGCGATCATCGCCTGGAAGACCCTTTCGTCGGGCTCGCCTGCGACACATAGGGCGGTTCCCCGGGGCAGGAATTCAAGTGTGTTTTCCTCACCGGATAGCGCGGGCAGAGCAAGCGGATCAGACAACGCGGTCAGGCGGATGAGCGAGTCGCGAACGCCGGCCACCTGGTCTGTGTTCAGACGATCTCCTGCTCCGGCGCATACAAGCGCGAACAGGTCTTCGACGGCCTTTGTGCGGCGGGCCTTTTCTGCCGCCAGCGCGTTGCGACGCGCAATGAAACGATCCTTGCCCGACTCAACTGGAAACTCGTAGAACTTGCTGTCGAAACGGTCGCAGCGTGCGAACGGTCCCTCCTCAGAAGAAAGCTGACGCGCGCCGGCTTTAGTCAAGGCGGACAACGTGAGCGGACCAGCCAGCATCGGGCCCGTTCCCGCCGCTCCAACTCCGGCTGAAGGTTGCATACCGACGAAGGTGGAATGCATCGCGCGATTCACGCACACGCTGCTTGCCGTCGTCCTCGATAGCAGCTTGCCCGCTGCTTCGTTGATCCGCGTATGCAGTCCGATTGCACCGCATCCAATACGGTTGAGCTGTTCGAGTAATTCGTCCAGTTGGCCCGTGCGATAACGAACGACGTGGAGGATCGGACCGCTCACATCCGCTGCAATCGACGCGAGGTTCCCGGTCGTGCCAAGATCGACGATCGCCGGGCATACGTAGTTTCCACTCCTGTCGCCCCTCACCGGCCTGCCGCGGGCAATCGCAAAGCCCGCACGTTGCAAGCGCTCGAGATAGGCTTCTGCCTTTTGTCTTCCCTCGGGGGTCGCGACCGGTCCGATGTCGGTGGACACGTCAAGCGGGTTGCCCGTCGCCCGCTCGCTCAGGATGCCCTTGAGCATTCTCAGCGTTTTCTCGGCAGTCGAATCCTGCAAGCACAGAATTCGCAACGACATCGCCGCTTGTCCGGCGGACCTGAAAGCCGACACAGTCGCGTCGAAAATGACCTGCTCCGGAAGGGCCGAACTGTCCATGATCATCGCGTTGGCACTGCGTAGCGTGAACAGAAGCTTCGGTGCGTCGGGCAGACTGGCTGCGTGCGCCGCGATCTTCGCCGCCATGTCCTGATCGCCGGTGAAGAGGACAGCCTGGACACGCCGGTCGATCACCAGAGCACGACTCACGTCGTCTTCGCCACCGGCAAGCAGTTGCAACGCGCCGGGAGGCACACCGGATCTCAGGAAGGTTCTAACCGTCTCGAACGCGACCATCGAGCCACACGCTGCCGGCTTTGCGATGACCGCGTTGCCCGCCGCAAGCGCAGGCGCGAGCTGCCCAACCAGGGCCATTAGCGGATTGAATGCGGAAGTGATGGACACGATCACGCCGAGCGGCTCGCTGGTCTTCAACCAGCGTTCGTCGCGCAGTTCGTATGCATGGAGCCGGCACAGATTGACTGCGCTGCGCACTTCTTCGGCCGCTTCGGACATTGTTGCGCCGGTTTCCTTCACGAGCAGCGCCGCAAGCGCCGGTCCGCGTTCCTCAAAACCGTTCGCGACTGCATCCAGTATGTCTGCCCGCGACTCCGCGGTGCTGCTTTTCCAATCCGTAGCGCCGCCTGCTTTTTGCAATGCGTCTTCGACCGTCGCGGGACGGCAGGCTTCGATGCTGCCTATCACTTCGCTTGAATCTGCAGCGCTATAGACAAGGCTGGTCGCACCGGCGCCGGAAATCAGCTCGCCCCCGACGATGGAGCGTACGTTTATCCGCACGGCACGGAGCTCAGCAATCGCCATGCTGAATTCGCTCGACGTCGCGAGGTCGAGCGACGCGGCGTTCAGACGTCCTGGCAGAACACTTCGCGGGCTCGGAATGCCCTCGTGCATACGCCCTTGGGTGCGAGCGGCCTTGTCGATCGGACTGGCGACGATGTCGGCGATACTCACCGATGGATCGACCACCTGGTTGACGAACGAAGAGTTGGCGCCGTTTTCCAGCAGCCTGCGTACCAGGTAGGCCAGCAACGTTGCATGCGGACCGACGGGCGCGTACACGCGGCACGATCTGCCCAGCTTGCCCGATCCGACGATCTGGTCATAGACGCTTTCACCCATGCCGTGCAGACACTGGAATTCGTATTCGCCATCGCCTGCCAGCGTGTGCACCGCAGCGATCGAAAACGCATTGTGTGTCGCAAACTGCGGGAAAATCGCGTCCGGAGCGGCGATCAGAATTTTTGCACAGGCGATGTAGCTGACGTCCGAATGGACCTTTCGCGTGAAAACAGGGTAGCCGTCGCTACCGGCATCCTGGGCGAGTTTGATTTCGGTGTCCCAGTAAGCGCCCTTGACCAGCCGGACATTGAAGCGGCGACCCGTCGCGCGCGCGAGCGCAATCATCCAGTCGGCGACAAACCGTCCGCGCTTCTGATAGGCCTGCAGTGAAATGCCGATGCCATTCCATCCCATGAGACTCGGCTCGTACGACAGCCGCTCAAGCATTTCCAGCGTCAGATCGAAGCGCGCCGACTCTTCCTGATCGAGGTGGAAGCCAATGCCGTATTTCTTCGCCAGTTGCGCGAGGCTCAGCAATCGCGGATAAAGCTCCTCCATGACCCGCGCGCGCTGCGACAGCTCATAGCGCGCGTGCAGGCCGGAAATCTTCACCGATACGCCTGGTCCGTCAATCTCGCCGCGTAGCGACGCGTCCTTGCCAATCGCTTCGATTGCGTGGCGGTAGGACTGAAAATAGGCCTCGGCGTCTTCTTCAGTCAGGGCCGCCTCGCCGAGCATGTCGTAGGAGAAGCGGTAGCCCTGTCCTTCCCGCGTTTTTGCCAGACGGATCGCTTCTTCGATCGTCTGGCCGGTGACGAACTGTTTGCCCAGCAAGCGCATTGCATAGGCGACGCCCGATCGTACGACCGCTTCGCCGCCTTTGCGGACTACGCGCGTCAATGCTTCCGAAAGGGACTTTTCGTCGGGCTGCTTGAGCAGCTTACCGGTGACGAGCAGTCCCCATGCAGTCGCGTTGACGAAAAGCGAGGGCGACTTCCCGAGGTGGGCACGCCAATCCGCATCGACGATCTTGTCGCGGATCAGCTGGTTCCGCGTGGGCGTGTCGGGGATACGCAGCATCGCCTCCGCGAGACACATCAGCGCAATACCCTCGCGGCTATCGAGCGAGAACTCCTGGGTGAGGAGGTCCACCCCTCCCGCATTGATGCGCGTATCGCGTACGCCCTGGGCAAGGCGCGAAGCCAAAGCCTGCACACGGGCAAGCGTATCCGGATCCAGGTACGCGGTGTTGATCAACTCCCGAACGACGACGTCTTCCGGGAGGCCGGATGCATCCCGTATCCGTTGACGAAGTATCGACAGATCGGACGTCTGCGCCTGCATTTCCTGAATTTTGGACAACATGATCGATTGAACGGTAAGAGGCGTAGAAGAAATGACGACGGTATCGGGCAACATGAATTCAGGCAACATGACTGCTTCCGCGAAGTCGCTCCGTGCGACGACGCAGCGCTTCGAGCGTCAACAGCAGCAGCGTCGAGATCACCACCAGCAGACAGGCGACCGCAAGAATCGTTGGGCTGAGTTGCTCGCGAATGCCCGCCCACATTTGCCGGGGAATGGTGCGCTGGTCCGGACCGGTCAGGAAAAGCGCGACGACTATTTCGTCGAAGGAGGTCGCGAACGCGAACAGCGCTCCCGATACGACGCCGGGGGCGATGATCGGCAGCTTCACCTGCAGGAACACGCGCAGCGGAGAGGCGCCAAGGCTGCGGCCTGCCCGGCTCAGCGTTTCATTGAAGCCCGCCAGCGTCGCCGTAACGGTAACCACGACGAACGGCGCGCCCAGCGCAGCGTGCGACAGGATGAGACCGACCAGGCTGCCAGTGAGGCCGAGCGGACTGAAGGCGAAGTAGACGCCCACCGCGGTGATGATCAGCGGCACGATCATCGGCGAGATAAGGATGGCAGTAATCAACTGCTTTCCCCGGATGCGGCTACTGGTCAATCCCAGCGAAGCAGTCACACCGAGAAGGGTTGCAATGACGGTCGATACGACGCCGGTGATCATGGTGTTCTTCAGCGCCAGCATCCAGTCCGAACTCCCGAAGAACTCCTGATACCAGCGCAGGCTCAGCCCGGGAAGCGGATAGGTAAAGTAAGGCTGCGAGTTGAAAGACAGCGGCATGACCACGAGAATCGGCAGCACGAGGAATAGCAGCACCGTGAGCGAAAGCGCGACAAATGAGACGCGCCCGACTCTTCCCCAAACGGTCACGTAAGCAGGAAAGTTGAACATGTGCATTACCCCAGTTTCACGCCGGCACCGCCGGTGATGCGCACGAAAATACCGTAGATGAGCAATACACCCACAAGCAGGACAGAAGCCAGCGCACTCGCCAGTCCCCAGTTGAGCGTTGCGTTCACGTGATTGGCGATGTAGTAGCTGGCAAGCTGATCATCGGGTCCGCCCACAATCGCGGGCGTAATGTAGTAGCCCACCGCCAGAATGAACGTCAGCATTCCGGCCGCTCCGACGCCAGGCAGCGTTTGTGGAAAATACGCCTGGAAAAACGAGCGGATCGGCCCTGCTCCGAGTGAGCGCGCGGCCTTCACATAGACCGCCGGGACGCCCTTCATCACGCTGTACAACGACAGGATGGCGTAGGGCAACAGGATGTGCGTCATGGAGACCAGTACGCCGAACCGGTTGTAGATCAGCGCCATTCTGCTAATGCCGAGCTGAACGAGCAGGTCGTTCACGACCCCATGCGTCTGCAGCACGACCACCCACGCAGTCGTTCTCACGAGGATCGAGGTCCAGAAAGGCAGCAGGACCATGATCATGAACAGATTGCCGTAGCGCGCGGGAATATTGGCAAGGAAGTAAGCGACCGGGTAACCAAACAGCAGGCACAGAAAACTGACGAATACGCTCACCCACGCTGTGCGGACGAAGACATCGACGTACAGGCGTTGGCCCTCGCCCTGACGGACGATCGCGCCGGACGCGTCCCGCTTGAAGTCGAAGGCTTTCAGGTAATAGTCCAATGTCCACGGAGAGGCCGCGTATTTCAACGTGCTCCAGACGGCAACGTCATCCCAGCGCGAATCGATCGTCGTCAGACGGCTGTGCCAGGAGCCTGACTGATCATCGCCAAGGTGTCGCGACGTTTTCATGATGAGGCTGCGCAACCCGGCTTCGTCGTAATTTAGCCGCGACGCAACGCGGCTCACGCCGTCATTTCCCTTTGCCGCCGTTAGATCGTTGCCGAATGCAGTGAAGACTGCATCGCCCGGCACCGTGCCTGAAGCCGGATCCCAATTGCGAAGCAGCGCAGCCGCGTGCGGCAGTTCGTTTGAAATCGTCGGGTCCCGAAAGCTCTTGAGCAACAGGCTTCCGATTGGAACCAGAAACGTGACGAGCAGGAATGCCAGCAGCGGAAAGACGAGCAGAAAGGCCTTCGCGCGCTCCGTGCGTTCCGCCCGGCGCAGTCGGGCCTTAAGCCCTTGCAGGTCGTCGGCTGTCGCTGGAGGAGCGTCACCCGCGGGGACGGTCATATCAGTGGGAAGGATCATTTTGCAGTACGGCAGAAATTCCGCCTTGTCTGGTTGGCGCGGAGTCTCTGGATGACATCAGAGACCAGTACAGCCTGATGGCCAGGCTGGGCTAGAGGTCGACGGGCGTCAGATGATGCTGGCGTCATGTCTTCACAGACCCGGTTCCTATTGCAATGCCCTGCACGCGTCGGCCATCCAGCCGATGTTCACTGAATCCCCGACTCGCAGCGTGCGGGCGACGCCGTCATTCGGAAGCTTGACGATGAAGTCGTCCTTGCCGCAGATCTGCATGACCAGACGAAGATGATCGCCGTAATAGATCAGGTCTTTCACACCGCCACTGAACACGTTGTCGCAGCCCTTGGCGGACTCGCCGATTGCCACGCGTTCCGGTCGCAGCGACACGCACGCGTTGTCGGAAGCCCGAATGGCCACGCCGGTGCGTGCCTTGATGGTGTGACCACCGTTGAGCTTGACGGTGCACCGGTCCTGCTCGACGTCGGCGATGATGCCCTTCAGCTCATTGCTCTCGCCAATGAAGCGCGCTACAAACACGTTTTCCGGCTGCTCGTAAAGCTTCGACGGCGTAGCGAGTTGCTGGATGATCCCGTTGTTGAAGACGGCGATGCGGTCGGACATCGTCATCGCTTCGCTCTGGTCGTGCGTGACATACACGACCGTCAGACCGCTTTGCGCATGGATCTGCTTGATCTCGTACTGCATCTGTTCGCGAAGCTGCTTGTCGAGCGCGCCAAGCGGCTCGTCCATCAACACGAGCGCGGGCTCGAACACCAGCGCCCGCGCAACGGCGATGCGCTGCTGCTGCCCTCCGGACAACTGGCCCGGCATGCGATTGGCGAACTTCTCCATGTTCACCATCTTCAATGCGCTCCTGACCTTCTTTTCGATGTCGGTTTTGCTGACCTTGCGCACTTTCAGCGGGAAGGCGAGGTTCTCGGCCACGGACTTATGAGGAAAGAGCGCATAGCTCTGAAACACCATGCCGATATTTCGACGCTCGGGCGGGATGCGGTTGATCGGGCGCCCCTGCAGCAGGATCTCTCCATGAGTCGCCGTTTCGAATCCCGCCAGCATCATCAGGCAAGTGGTCTTTCCCGAACCGGACGGCCCCAGCATCGTGAGAAATTCACCTTCCTTGATGTCAAGGTTCAGGTTTTTCACTACCAGAGTTTCGCCGTCGTACGTCTTCTGGACGTTTTTGAAAGAGACAATTGTCGACATCACCGTTCCTCAAGAAAAGCTCGTAAATCGTTCGCAACCTTTCGCTCACCGCACTGTTACCAAAGCGTCTCGCGGCGCCACGGGCCGAATGCAGTTTCGACGTGCCGCGTACGGCGTCATGCTGCGGCAGCCAACTGAACACACGATCAGGCGAATTGCCGCTCAACCTTTTGGATATAGCATCGTATCCTGAACGCTTGTTCAATTCATTTGGCGTTTTCCCTACTATAGCGAAGCTGGAGATGTGTCAAAAATAATTTTTCGCGGTACTTTTTGCCCAATTTTCCCGCGTGTCGCCGAGACGGGCTACACGGCGCGCCGATTTTTGGCCGATACGAAATGAACGCATGTTCAGTAATAAGACACCTTTGTAACCAGCGTTTCTGTAAACGTTTGTTCAAACCAATCCCTCCAGGTAAGATGGCTGCTTGAGACGCGTCAGTTGGCTGCCCAGCCACCTGCGTGATGCTCGGTGACTCAAATTCAGGATCTTTAAATGCAAACGGCGTCTGAGGTCGCAACGGCCAGCTCCCGGAAGGAAGACGGCTGGCAATATGAGGGAATGCGAGCGAGACTGCTCGACGCCACGCTGGCGGTGGTCGGAGATGTCGGGCTCGAAAACCTCACGATTCGCAAGGTGAGCGACTACGCCGGTGTATCGGTCGGCCTCGTGCACCACCACTTCGAGAACAAAAGCAATCTCGTGTACAAGACCTTCATGTATCTGATCCGACGGATGCGCGAACGGTTGACGAGTGGCCGCCGCGGCATCGCCGACCCTGTCGAGCGCATGAAATTTACGGCGGACATGTGCTTCAACCAGGAAGTCATGAGTCCAGGCGCCGCGAACGTATGGCCGCATATGTGGAGCTCGTCCGCGCACGAAGCGGAAGTCCAGAGGTTGTGCGCCGCGTTTTCGCGCCGTCTGCGGTCCAACTTCCTGTTCGACCTGAAGCAGGCCGGCTGTGATCCGGCGATGGCGCGCATACACGCAATCCAGGCCATGGCGCTTGTGCATGGGTTATGGATCGAGCACAAGGTCGCTGCCAGCATTTCGATGGATGAAGTCATTGGAATCTTCCATGGCATGATCGACAACGCCACTCATTGGGTCTGGAAGTCGAACATGAAGCGTGCGGCTTCGGCGCCTTCGACGCATTAGTGAGCATCGTCTTGTCAGCGCGATGTCGTCCCCGCTCTACATGTTTGAGTAGTTCGGGCCGCCACCGCCTTCAGGCGTCACCCACACGATGTTCTGCGTCGGGTCCTTGATGTCGCAGGTCTTGCAGTGCACGCAGTTCTGCGCGTTGATGACGAGCCGCTCGCTGCCATCGTTGTTCTTCACGAACTCGTACACAGCGGCCGGGCAATAGCGCGACTCCGGTCCCGCATAGGTCTGCCAGTTCACGTTGACCGGCACGCTCGGATCTTTCAGCGTCAGGTGCGCCGGCTGATTCTCTTCATGATTCGTGTTCGAGATGAACACCGAAGACAACCGGTCGAACGTCAGCTTGCCATCCGGCTTCGGATACGTGATCGGCTTGCACTGCGACGCCGGCTTCAGCATCTCGTGATCCCAATGCTGATGATGGAGCGTCCACGGCACGTTGCCGCCGAGCAGCTTCTGCTCGAGACCGACCATCAGCGTGCCGAGGTACAGACCCTTGCTCATCCACTGCTTGAAGTTGCGCGCGCGGTACAACTCGGTGTAGAGCCACGAGGTCTTGAAGGACTCCGGGTAGGCAGTGAGTTCATCGTTATGACGGCCAGCCTGTACCGCTTCGAAAGCAGCGTCGGCCGCGAGCATGCCGGTCTTGATCGCCGCATGCGAACCCTTGATGCGCGATGCGTTGAGGAAGCCCGCATCGTCGCCGACCAGCGCACCGCCCGGGAACACCAGCTTCGGCAGCGACATCAGGCCGCCTGCGGTAATCGCCCGCGCGCCGTACGACACGCGTTTGCCGCCTTCGAGAATCGCGCGGATCGCCGGATGCGTCTTGTAGCGCTGGAACTCCTCGAACGGCGACAGATACGGATTCGTGTAGCCGAGGCCGACCACGAAGCCCACCACAACCTGGTTGTTGTCCATGTGGTAGAGGAACGAGCCGCCGTAGGTGTCGTTTTCGAGCGGCCAGCCGGCCGTGTGCATCACCAGACCCGGCTTGTGCTTCGCGGGATCGATTTCCCACAACTCCTTGATGCCGAGGCCATAGACCTGTGGATCGGCGCCGTCGCGCAGCTTGAACCGGTCGTTAAGCTGACGGCCGAGGTGGCCGCGCGCGCCTTCGCAGAACAGCGTGTACTTCGCGTGCAGTTCCATGCCGAGCTGGAAGTTCCCGGTCGGCTCACCGTCTTTGCCGATGCCGAGGTTGCCGGTCGCGACACCCTTGACCGAGCCGTCGTCGTTGTACAGCACTTCAGCGGCGGGAAAGCCGGGAAAGATTTCGACGCCGAGCGCCTCGGCCTGCTGACCCAGCCAGCGCGTCACGTTCGCGAGGCTGATCACGTAGTTGCCGTGGTTCTTGAAATTGTCCGGCAGCGCCCAGGTCGGCACGCTCTTGGAGCCGGTCTCCGACAGGAACAGGAAGCGGTCCTCGGTCACGTCGACCGTCAGCGGCGCGCCTTTTTCCTTCCAGCCCGGGATCAGTTCGGTCAGTGCGCGCGGGTCCATCACGGCGCCCGACAGGATATGCGCCCCGATCTCCGAGCCTTTTTCCAGCACGCACACGCCAAGCTCGACGCCTTGTTCGGCAGCGCGCTGCTTCAGACGAATGGCGGCCGACAGGCCAGCCGGGCCGCCGCCGACGATCACGACGTCATACTCCATCGACTCGCGGTCGATTGCGTCGCCCGCTTGAGTGACTGTGTTCATGTGTCCAAACCCCATGTGGTCAAAACATTTCGCAGCGCATCGTAGTTCGCAACAAAAAATCTTGCGGCGTTATCAACCGTGTTGATGCTGCAAACAAGCGGCTGTTGGATTGATGCTCCGGGGTGGGCGACAGCTTCGTGCGCGCCGTTGCGAAGCCTGCGTACGAACCCTCGGTACAAACCCGAGGAACATCGTCCATGAAGCACAACTGCACGAACCACACTTTTGCTAAACATCGCGCTCGTTGATATTGGTGTGGTTTGAATTGGGAGACCTCACACTGCGCTCACGATGGGGAACCAAAAAGGAAGCGGAATCGTGAATACCTATGATGTGGTGGTGATCGGAGCGGGCGTGATCGGCAGTTCGGTCGCATTTCACCTGCAGAAGCTCGGCGCGCGGAACGTACTGGTGCTCGATCGCGCCACTATCGGAGCGGGCACGACCTCGCAGTCGTCGGGCATCTTGCGCACGCACTATTCGGTGAAGGAAAACGTCGAACTCGCGCGCAAGTCGTGGTCGGTGTTCAACGACTTCGCCGCCTATCTCGGCGACGACGAAGCATCGTGCGGCCTCGTAAAGTGCGGCTATATGATTGTCGCGGCCGACGGCGACAAGCTCGAGCCGTTGCGCGCATCGCTCGACCAGCAGAAGGAGCAAGGCATCCCGCTCGAACTGCTCGATGCGCGCCAGGCGAAGGAACTCCTGCCGATCGCGGAATTCAACGACGCCGCGTTGATCGGCTACGAGCCGGAAGCCGGCTTCGCGGACGCGTATCTCACGGCGACCAGCTTCGCGCGCGCAGCGCGGCGTGGCGGCGTGACCATCCGCGAGAACGTGACCGTGAACAAGCTGCTGATCGAAAACGGCAAGGTGGTTGGCGTGTCGACCAGCGCGGGCGACTTTGCGTGCTCGACCGTCATCAGCACACAGAACATCTGGACGCCGGAGCTCGCCGGCTGGACCGGCAAGACGCTGCCCATCGCGCCGGAACGCCACGCAGTCCTCGCGCTCGATTGCGCCGGCGCCGCGTACACGTTCAAGATGCCGGTGTTCAAGGATCTGGCGTCCGAAGGCATGCTCTATTACCGCAGCTACGGCGGCAACCAGATGCTGGTGAGCGAAGGCGTGGTCGGCCAGAAGCTCAGCACCGCGGACACCGAACAGGGCGACATTCCGATGGACTATGTCGTCGATGTCGGTGCGCAGGTCGCCGAGCGCTTCCCGGCCTACGAGGCGGCGGGCATCGCGTCGTCGTGGACTGGCGTCTACGACGTGACGCCGGACTGGAATCCGGTGCTCGGACCGCTACCGGGCATCGAGGGGCTGACGGTGGGCTACGGCTTCTCGGGTCACGGCTTCAAGCTCTCGCCTACCGTCGGCAAGATCCTGGCGCAAAGCGCGCTGGGCGTGACGACGGACGTGTCGCTGAAGCCGTATTCGATCGAACGCTTTGCGGCCGGCGAACTTCTGACCGGCAAATATGGTCTTGGCGCCGTCTCCTGAAGCGCGCGTGCCGGCCGGTCTCACGATCCGGCCGCTTGCATCGTACGCGTTGCAGCCGTGGCGTAACGGCGGCGGTCGAACTCGCCCTCTCGCCGAAGGCGCCGACGGTGCCTGGCGCATCAGCCTCGCTGAAGTGGAGCGCGATGGTCCGTACTCACGTTTTCCTGATATGGACCGGCTGTCGCTCGTGGTCCAGGGCGCGGGGGTCGATCTGCGACACGCCGGAAACCACGTCATGCTGGAGCCGGGTCGTGCTGTTGAATATGACGGCGCAATCGATTGGCAGGCAACGCTGCGAGGCGGTCCGGTCATCGCGCTCAACACGATGGCGGCGCGCGGGCGCTTTCGCTCGCGCGTTGTCCCGTTGCATGAAACCACCCTCGTACCGACCGGCAGTTTCGCGCTCGTGTTGCCGTTGAGCGGAACCTGCGCCTGGCGAACGGAAGACCGGACCAGGGCGCCGGCGCTAGCGTCAGACTCCGTGATCACGCGGCACATCGACGGACCGGACCTGCTGGTCACGCCGCTGGCGGATGCCGTACCAACGCCGTTGTTTCCGTCAGCTTCGGGGGCCGCAGTTGCGCTGGTCCTGATCGAGTCAGTGGGTCAATTAAAACTTCGCAATGAAGGAAACGTCACATGAAGGTCTTTGCTGCAGTTAAACGCGTTGTCGACTACAACGTGAAGGTCCGCGTGAAAGCGGACCAAACGGGCGTTGACATAGGCAACGTGAAGATGTCAATGAATCCGTTCGACGAGATTGCCGTGGAAGCGGCAACACGCCTCAAGGAAGCAGGCAAGGCGAGCGAGGTCGTCGCGCTCACCTGTGGCCCGGCGCAGAGTGCCGAAACGCTGCGTACCGCGCTCGCAATTGGCGCGGATCGTGGCTTGCACATCCAGACCGACGTGGAGTTGCAGCCGCTTGCCGTGGCCAAACTGCTGAAAGCGGCGGTCGAAAGCGAGCAGCCGCAACTCGTGATTCTCGGCAAGCAGGCCATCGACGATGACGCCGGCCAGACCGGCCAGTTGCTCGCCGCGCTTCTGGACTGGCCGCAGGCAACATTCGCGAGTCATATCGAGATCGGCGCCGAAACAGCGACCGTGACGCGCGAAGTAGATGGCGGACTGGAAATCATCGAATTGCAGCTGCCCGCCATCGTCACGACCGATCTGCGGTTGAACGAACCTCGCTACGTGACGCTTCCCAACATCATGAAGGCGAAGAAGAAGCCGATCGACACGGTCAGCCCTGCCGAGCTCGGCGTCGATCCGGCTCCCCGCCTCAAGACGTTAAAGGTGGTGGAGCCAGCCGTCCGCCAGGCCGGCGTGCGCGTCGCCGATGTGGCTGCGCTCATCGACAAACTGAAAAACGAAGCGAAGGTAATCTAAATGACCACTCTCGTCATCGCAGAACACGACAACGCGCAGATTAAGGCTTCGACCTTGCACGCCGTCGCAGCAGCGCGCCAATTGAACAACGGCATCCACGTACTCGTTGCCGG
Source organism: Paraburkholderia podalyriae (assembly GCF_014397785.1). GTDB lineage: Bacteria > Pseudomonadota > Gammaproteobacteria > Burkholderiales > Burkholderiaceae > Paraburkholderia > Paraburkholderia podalyriae. Next base: position 62,262 of record NZ_VZQQ01000021.1, on the reverse strand, counting down.
TCACAGCGCCGAGGCGGCGGCCCATGCCGCGAGTCAGATCGCAGGCGTGGACAAGGTGTTCCTGATCGACGCACCCGAGCTGGCTGACGGTCTCGCCGAGAATATCGCGGCGCAGGTTCTCGCGCTCGCGTCTTCTTACTCTCACATCCTTTTTCCCGCGACTGCGGCGGGCAAGAACGTGGCGCCGCGCGTCGCGGCGAGGCTCGATGCATCGCAGATTTCCGATGTGATCGCAATCCACTCGGCGGATACATTCGACCGGCCGTTCTACGCCGGCAATGCAATTGCCACTGTGCAGTGCGACGACGCAGTCAAGGTCGCGACGATTCGCACGACCGCGTTCGAGGCCGCGCTAGCCACAGGCGGCACGGCGTCTGTCGAACAGAGGGAGGCGGTTGCGACCACGGCCCGTGTGCGGTTCGTCCGCAGAGAAGTGTCGCCCAGTGAACGGCCGGAGCTGACGTCCGCCCGAATCGTCGTTTCGGGCGGACGCGGCATGGGGAGCGCGGAAAACTTCGCGCTGCTCGATCCGCTCGCGCAGAAGCTGGGCGCGGCCGTGGGTGCGTCGCGTGCCGCGGTCGATTCGGGGTTCGCTCCGAACGACTGGCAGGTCGGGCAGACCGGCAAGATTGTCGCGCCGCAGCTTTACGTCGCCGTCGGGATTTCCGGCGCGATTCAGCACCTCGCCGGCATGAAGGATTCGAAGGTCATCGTGGCGGTGAACAAGGACGCTGAAGCGCCGATTTTCAGCGTCGCGGATTTCGGTCTGGTTGCCGACCTGTTCGAAGCGGTGCCGCAGCTCACGCAATCACTCTGATTGACCCAAGGGTCTAGTTAGACGGCATGACATTGCTGCCGTCACCGCTAATCCGCGGTGACGGTTTTCTTGCATCTTCTGTCTATCGGGACAGACGTCGCGTGGCTTCCAGCGCCGCCCACATCATCCGCTCCACGACTGGCTTCACCCTTGCGGCGAGATCTGAACGATAGTCGAATGGGGCGTCCTCGTTCATGTAGGTCGACTGACACATCTCGAGCTGGATAGCGTGAATTCCCTCTTCCGGCCGCCCGTATTCGCGCGTGATATAGCCGCCTTTGAATCGGCCATTGGCAACCCATGAAAATGGCTGCCGGTTCAGCGTCGCCGTCGCCGCATCGAGAACCTGCGGCGCGCACGACTTGCTGGAGTTTGTGCCCAGGTTCAGGTCGGGGAGCTTGCCATCGAAGAGACGGGGCAGCACGCTCGCGATCGAGTGCGCTTCCCAAAGCAGAACCTGCCCATGCTCGGCCTTCAACGCGCTGAGCGTCTCGCGTAGTTTCGCGTGATAAGGCGCGTGGAATGCCTCGCGGCGTGCCGCTATCTCTTCGGAGGACGGCTCTTTGCCATCGACGTATATCGGTTCACCACGAAACGTTTCGGAAGGACACAGCCCGGTGGTGGTCTGCCCCGGATAGAGACTCTCGCCGGAAGGCGGACGATTCAGATCTATCACGTATCGGGAGACATGCGCACTCAGGACCGAAGCGCCGGCTTGCGCGGCAAAGTCGTAGAGTTGATCAAGGTGCCAGTCCGTGTCAGCAACGGTGCGTGCGGCATCCGTGTATCGGTCTACCAGATCGCCCGGGATGATCCTGCCCAGATGCGGAATTGAAACCACCAATGGCAAGGTGCCCGGCTTGACATCAAACACCCGTGAGTCGGTCATGTCTGCAAATCTCCACTATGGATTGGTGCGTCGCGCGGCTGACCGCCTGGGCTCAGTGGATTTGCGCGGGGCCTGCCAGCCATCACCATTGCTGCGACTGATTAAAAAAAACCGCGCGAATCGACGATCCGCGCGGCTTGCTGGCCAGATTCGCTTTAACTGCCGAAAGACCACTCGCGCGGCGGCAAATAGGTTTCCTTCACGACGCGCGGCGACGTCCAGCGCAGCAGATTCAGGTACGAACCGGCCTTGTCGTTAGTGCCGCTCGCGCGGCCACCGCCGAACGGCTGCTGGCCGATCATTGCGCCAGTCGGCTTGTCGTTCAGGTACAGGTTGCCGGCTGCGTTCACCAGCGCGGCCTCCGCTTCGTGCAGTGCGAAGCGATCGGTGCAGAAGATCGAGCCGGTCAGCGCGTACGGGCTTGTCGCATCGATCAGCGCCAGCGTGTCGGACCACGCATGGTCCGCGTAGACGAACACCGACAGCACCGGGCCGAAGAGTTCCTGCGTCATCAACGCATGCCTCGGATCGCTCACTTCGAGCACCGTCGGCGCGACGAAGAAGCCCGGCTCCGACCACGTCTTGCCGCCCGTGACGACCGTAACCTGGCTGTCGTCCTTCGCTGCCTTCAGCACGGCGGTCAGTTTCGCATGCGACGCCTGCGAAATCACCGCACCCATGAACGTCTTGCCGAGATCGGCCGGGTCGCCCACCTTAAGTTGCGCGAGGCGTTCGACGAGCTGTTCGCGCACGGCTGGCCACAAGCTCTGCGGGATGTACGCGCGCGATGCGGCGCTGCACTTCTGGCCTTGATACTCGAACGCGCCGCGAATTAGCGCGATCGCCAGTTCGGCCGGATGCGCCGACGGATGCGCGAGTACGAAGTCCTTGCCGCCCGTCTCACCGACGAGGCGCGGAATCGTACGGAACGCACCGACCTTTGAGGCGACACCCTTCCACAGCGACTGAAATACTGCCGACGATCCGGTGAAGTGGATGCCCGCAAGATCCGGCGAATCCAGCACGGCGCGGGTGGTCAGTTCCGCATCGCCCGGCACGAAGTTGATGACGCCAGCGGGCAGGCCTGCTTCTTCGAGCGCTTCGTAGAAAATCCAGTTGGCGAGTGCGGATTTCTCGGACGGCTTCCACAGCACCGTGTTACCCATGATCGCAGGCGCGGTCGTCAGATTGCCGCCAATCGCAGTAAAGTTAAACGGCGACACCGCATACACGAAGCCTTCGAGTGGGCGCCAGTCCGTGCGATTGACAGCCGTCGAGACCGACAGCGGCTGCTCGGCATACACGCGTTGGGCGTTGAATGCGTTAAAGCGCAGAAAGTCGATCAGTTCGCACGCCGAGTCCGGCTCCGCCTGATCGATGGTCTTGCTCTGCCCGAGCACGGTCGCTGCGTTGATGCGCATGCGCTGGCGCGTTGCAATGATGTCGGCCGCGCGATGCAGGATCGTCGCGCGGCTCGCGTACGACAGCGCCGCCCAGTCGCGCGAAACCGACTTCGCACTGGCGATCGCCTCGCCGATCTGCGCTTCGGTCGGACGGTGAATGCGCGCGAGCAGACGCGACTGGTCATGCGGTGCGCGGACCTCGACGACGTCATTGGAGAAATAACGTTTGCCACCGATGACGGTCGGGATCTCGACGACGTCGCGTACGCTCAATGCCTCGGTAAGCTGCTCGGCGGCCTTGGAGCCGGCACCGAAGTGCACTTCGGGTTCATTGGCCGGAAACGGGAAATTCGGACTTGAGTTCAACCCCTGCTCCTTCAAAAAACGATGGGACGTATGGCCGGCCTGCGCGAGCGTGTCTCGAAGGCGGAAAAGCCAAGGCCGGTCGGTTCAGGTACAAGACTAGCCCGTCTTTGTGCAGGGGTTGATTAAGCCAATGTCTGTTATGTATAGAATCGGCGGCGTTTGTGCAGCGGGCCGTGGATCAGGCGCCGTCCATCGTGTAGACGTCTTCGGGTGCGAGCGAAAGCGCGGCCGCGATGTCTCGCCCCACTTGCCGCTCAAACGCAAGTCTCAGCATGTCATAGATGTCAACGGGCAACCGGCCCAGTTCATTCTCGCGAAATGCAAGGTAGAACGACCGGCTGAGTGTCTGGTAGGGGCGGCCGTGCCGCGAAAACGACGTCAGCGGCACGACGCGGATATCGTTCAGATACTGACGCGACTGCCACAGGCACATGGGCGTTGTCAGCGCAAAACCGAGTCCGGCTGCGACCAGACTCAGTAACGGGTCCGTCGCATCGAGCTCGTACGTGCGTTCGATACTTTCCGCGTTCGCGGCCAGATACCCATCGACGTGCTGCCCGATGACCGACCTCGCGCTATAGCGGATCAACTGAAGATGCGTTGAGAGATCAGTCAGCGTACCGTACCGGTCGATCTCGAAGTTGCGCGGCAGCACGACCAGATAGGGTTCGGAAAAAAGCCGTTGCCGGATGATTCCCTGAGCCCCCGTCTGGCCGGACGTGGTCACTGCGATGTCGACCTGCCGCGCTTCCAGTTGCGCTTCGAGCACCGGGCCAATGCCCGACCACAGACGGATCTGATGCGACGTGCCCGCCAGCGCGCGAATGACGATCGGGCCCATCGTGGCCGCGAAAGAGTCCACGCAACCGAGCCTTACCACTACCCGCTTCGCGCGCGTGACGCTGCGCACGCTCTCCACCATCTGGCTCGCGCCCTGCAGTAGCACGGTGGCGTGTTCAAAGAGCCTTTGCCCCGCCGAAGTGGGGCGGGCGGGACGGGTCGCCCGGTCGAGCAAGGTGGTATCGAGCAGCGTTTCCAGCACCTTGATGCGATGGGACACACCGGCTTGCGAGATGGCGAGCCTGTTTGCTGCGTCGGATATCGACCCTGCTTCCACGACCGCTACCCAGCTCGCGAGCAAGTCCCAGTCGGGAAACTGTTCAGGAAGGCGCTCTTTCATTTCCGGCGGCTCATGGGTGACTGAATGTAGCACGATGTTCAGCGAGGCGATTTCCCCGCAACGGGAACTCTACAACTGATGCGCACCGGTATGCCGGTCAGCCTCCGTCCAGACGGCCGCGGGCAGATCTCGCAGAACATTTTCGAAGGTCTCAAGCAGCGGCGCCATGGCGGTGTCGACGAGGCTCGTGTTTCGGTCCCGCGACGCTCGCAATGCACCGCCATCCGCCGGTCCCGCCAGCGTCCGGTCAGCCTCGGATGCGCAATCGACTCTCCATTGGCCCGAAATCTCCACGTTCAACACATGAACGCCGGATGCGGGGTTTCCATAGTGCTCCGCGGTAAAGCCCTCGGCGATGTTTCCGTTAACCACCCACGAGCGTCCTTGGGCCTTGGCGGATTCCGTCAGCGCGCCGACGAGTTTCCGGTCGCAGGCTTTACCGTTGTCGGTTCCGACGTTGCAGTCGCGGCCGGCGCACTCCTCGCGAAATGGCGAAAGCCAGCAGCTCGCATGCGGCACAAGCAACAGAATATGGTCATGCAGCGCGCGAAGGCGCCGAAGTTCTTCTGCGACGGCCAGATGAAATGGTCGCCACAGTCGTTCGACGCGCTCATTCACCTCGGCGGTAGTCAGCGGCATATCCGGCTCATATAGAGACTCTCCGCGTGACGTGTGCGTTCGACACAGCCCTCCACGATCCACTCCAACAGACAACGGAGGACCATCCGCGGACACCATGAAATCGATCACGCATGGATGATACCGGGCGGAGATCAGGGTGATGCCGCAGCGGCGCGCGGCGTCATGAAACAGAAGTCCGGCAGGATCGGCCAGCCGGCCCTCGACAGGCACCCAGCCAGCGTGCTTGCACAACTCTTGGGGAATCAGGGTACCCGTGTGGGGCGTCACGACAAGGACAGGCGAATCGCCACGAAGCAGCGTGTCGCAACCGGTGTTCGGCATATCAGTTTCCATGGCTTATAGGCGCAAAAGCCCTCTCGCGATTACACCAGGGCACCTGAAACTTAGCATTTCCCGCTCTCCTGCGGAATTGCACAAGCCCGCTTTGCGCTAACTATAAACTGCATGAAATTCGATTGGCGCATCGCGGCTCGCGAATACACTCCGGCACAGCTTCTCGTTGCGGCGTGCGCTCGATGCCAGGGCCTCCAAGGGAAGCCCGAGCGACCGCTCGTCGCGCGACATCCTCTCCGAGAAGCATAACCGCAGCAGGGAGAGACCGTGATTCGGATTTACGCTGCCTTCGCACTTCTCGGAGTTTTTTGGGGCTCGAACTTCATCTACATGAAGTGGGCGTCAGGACTCGTAACCGCAGGACAGATTTCCCTGTTGCGCGTCTTCTTCGGGTTCGCGCCGCTCGCGGTGCTTGCCTGGCGCAAAAGAGTCGTCCGTCTCGCCCAGCTCAGATACCTCCATCACTTCACCAACATGGCGGCTTTTGCGACGGCGTTCTCATACTTTGCGATGGCGCAAGGCACTGCGCTTCTGCCATCCAGCATTGCGGGCGTTCTCGGCGGATCACCAGCGCTCTTCACGTCGATTGCGTCGGGCGTCTTTCTGCGCAATGAACGCATGAACCGAATGATGGCATCTGGCGTGCTATCAGGAATCCTCGGTATCGCTCTCATCTCGCGCCCATGGACGAGCACGGGCCCCGATGCTGCGATTAGCGCGATCGGGGTAGCGTGGATGTTGGCCGGATCGATTGTGTTCGGTCTATCCTACATTTATGTGCGCCGGTATCTGTCTGGGACTAGCGTTCCTCCGCTGGCAATCGTCACATGGCAGATGGGACTGGCGTTGCTGATTCTCGTTAGCCTGACGGACCTGCACGGTATGAGCCGAATTCTGCAAGACTGGAAGGCCGCGACGGGACTTGCTTTTGGACTGGGGCTGCTTGGCACCGGCACCTCTTTTCTGCTCTATTACTACCTGCTCGAGAAACTCGGCGCAGTAGCCGCCGCGAGCGCTGTGTACGTCACGCCGGTCGTCGCGCTGCTGATCGGCTGGAGTGTAGGCGAACGCGTCGGCCTACTCGAACTCATAGCCGTATTCATGATTTTCGGAAGCGTTGCGCTCCTCGAGTTCGGTCGCCAGGCGGGCGCACGGCAAGAAGCCGCGCCTATAGCGCCATCCACCGTCAGCTTTGACTGACTGGACGAGCCATGTACGCACGACAGAAGACCCTGCAGAATTTCATCAACGTTGCGCACGTTCTTTTTCAGAACCAGGCTTTACCGCAAGCTGCACGGGAACTGTCCTGCAAGGTGTTCAGGCGTTTGGCAACTGAGAGCGATGACGGGAAAAGAAATTTGACAATCTACCCTGCGTGCACCTACCTGGACCGCGCGCTTGCATCTGTGTCGGCAGGTGATACGCCCTTGGCCTGCGCAGCACGATCCGTCAAGGAACTCGAACCGTTCATTGGATGGCAGCGCCGAACAACGGGACTGAACGGAAGCGAGAACTATGTCGAAGACCATGTGAATGGGATGATAGTTGGCCCCGGCGGAATGGAAAGTCGTTACGACGTTCAACTTGGCTTTTCGTTGATGGCGCCGAACACCCGGTACTCGGACCATCAACACGTCCCGGAGGAGGCCTATGTTCTTCTGACGGCGGGGGATTTCAAACAGGAGAACGGTGACTGGTTTGACCCTGGAATCGGCGGTGGGCTATACAACAGGTCCAACATCTCTCATGCGATGAGAACGCGGGATCTACCGTTCTTTGCATTTTGGTGCCTCCTGATCTAGGCCGCTTATTTAACTCCATTCGTCGATTGTCAATTACCGGCGTTGTAGCGCGACGCTTCATCGTTCTGTTCCCGCTCCCGACGCACGCGCCTTCCGGAACGCTCACGTAGACAGGCAAGAAACGACGGTAGCACGGGAAGCTCGAACTGCACTCGGACCTTCCGAGCGGAGGTCAGGCGCACCATGATGCCGTCGCAGACTCGTCAAAGGCAATCAAGCCGACGTTCCTGCCTTCATCCACCGAAAGAAGGCCGACAAGACCCTTCGCATTTGGTGAAGCGGTACTTCCGAATAGCGTGCCGTCTATAGACGATCGAGGAATGCGTCAATGCCACGGCCGGTAGTCGGTCGGATGCGCGGACTGTGTGTGTCATCGAACGCGACATCTGGCCACCTGTTACCCATGTACAGGCGCGCCGAGCGGCCGCACACCGCGCGTGACGCTTGTCCTGTCAATCCAGTCTGAAAAAGCTTACAGTGGAATGGAGTTCCCGGCCCTGCACGCTCAACGACTCCGATGCTGCGGCGATCTCCCCGACAAGCGCGGCATTTTCCTGCGTCGACCGATCGAATACGGATACCGCCTGATTGATCTCGTCAATCGCGCGGCTCTGCTCGTGTGCGGAAGCCGCTATCTCAGAGGTAATCGTGGTTACGTTGGTGATCGCGTCCGTCAGCCCCGCGATGGTCCGTCCGGCCACATTCACCTCTTCTGCCCCCACCTTGACGTTAACGACCGACTCTTCAAGAAGACCCTTGATCTCCTTGGCCGCAGAAGTCGAACGCTGTGCTAGATTGCGCACTTCAGAGGCGACCACCGCAAAGCCGCGGCCGCTCTCCCCTGCACGTGCAGATTCGACTGCAGCATTAAGCGCCAGGATATTGGTCTGGGACCAAATCTCTTTTTGAATTTTTCCGCGAACGCTTTGCCTTGGGGAAGGAACTCGACAGGCCGTCCGTACTCCCACGCCATTGCGCCCTCGGAAGCACTGCCCGCCAGGCCGGGGAAGATGCTGTCGGCAATGCCCCCGCTCCCTACGAACTGCGTCCGCATGCCGAGTTGTCTCATCGGATCGGTCAGGTGCGCCGCCTAATTATCAAGGCCGGCAAAGTACAGGAGGTCTGCGTTCGCCGCCTTGATATTCGTGCGCTCCGCGTTGAACTCGACGGCCTTGTCGTTGGTGTATTCCGACGCGACGATATGGCAGCCGACCGCGACGACAGTCTTCTTCAATTCATCCACCGCCCCTAGTCAAATGCCGTGCGGTCGTCCATCACTGCAATGCGCTGCGCCTTGGTGACCGTTACCGCGTACTTACCCTCTCCCCGCCCATCACTCACAGATGCATAAGGCGACCGCGCTCACTGCTCGCAAACTGAATCCCCGAACAGATCCAAGGTCGTGCCATGGTGCTGCGCCGGGAGCGCCCCGCCGCGGACCTAGGTAACCTCTTCCTGCGGCAGCCACGCGTCTTCCATCGTGTCGATGCCCTTCTCGATCAGCTGGTTGAGAAAAAACGACTAGCCGCGCCCTGTGACTTCCGCCAGCAGTCTCAATCGCTGTTCGATCGCCGCCTCGACGCGGACCGCGATGACGTGCGAGCTGTTCCCTGACCTCCTTCTCAACCTCGGCTCCTGATTGCATCTGTGCGCCGCAGACCGGCGCATTCGCGCGCTGTTTTACCACAGTCGGACCGAGCGGCGTCGGGTAGCGCAGATCGCTGCACGGAGTCGCACCGCGTCGATGCGGAAATGATGAGCCCCGCCCGGCCCATCCGGCGTCGGGCGGGGGTAAGGAAGTTACCGTCGATACGGACACCGCGCCATCCCTCACAAGGGTGCCCACACCAATCCGTGAAGATACGTTGGCGAAAAACGCATCGTAAAACGCGGCTATCAAGATAAGTTTGCTTATCTAAATGCGCCTGTTCTTGCGCTAAACTCCAGGGTATGAAAACGCGCCTCACCCTGCCCTCCCCGCCTGCTGCTGACGCTGAATCTTCCGAGTCCGGTTTTCCCGGTGCCGACGAGCTTGCCGTGCTGCGCGCGTGGTACGCCGGCGTGTCCGTGCGGCAGGCCGTGGCGCGTTACCTGCCCTCCGCACTCGGTGACGGGAAATCCGCACGCGGCGTACTCGGGCGCATCCGGCGCAGGCTGGTGGACATCGCGCGTGCGGCCCATCGCGACGATCTCGTCGCACTCCTCACTCGTCCGGTAGCGGGACGCGAGCAGCACGAAAAAGGCGTTGCGCAGGCGATCGATGCGCTGCGCACAGCGCGCCCGCCGGAACCGGGAATCGCCGACGACATCGCGCAGTGGTTTTCCCCGCGCGCGGTGCGCGTACTGCACGCGTACGGCATCACGACGCTCGCCGATCTCACCGTGCGCATTCCGCGCCGGCGCCAGTGGTGGAAGGCCGTGCCGGGACTCGGCATGGCGAGCGCCCGTTCGATCGAGGCGTTCTTCGCCGCGTGGCCCGCGCTCACGGACAGGGCGCGTGGGCTGGTGGTCGCGAGCCAGCGCGGCGACATCGTGCCGTGGGAAACCCTCAAATTGCCGCACGAGGTCGACGGCTCCGCCGGCACGTTCCGCGCACCGCCCGCCACCTGCACGCTCGACGCGTCCAACGACTACGAGGCCGTGCAGACGTGGCTATCCCTGCACGAGGCGCCCGCCACGCAGCGGACCTACCGCAAGGAAGCCGAGCGGCTGATCCTCTGGGCCATCGTCGAGCGCGGGCGCGCGCTGTCGTCGCTCACGACCGAAGACGCGATCGCGTACCGGACGTTCCTGCGCCATCCGGCGCCGCGGGGACGCTGGATCGGCCCGGTGCGCCCGCGCACGTCACCGGACTGGCGGCCGTTTAACGGCACCCTCTCGGCGCGCTCGGTCGCGCACGCGCTGTCAATTCTCGGCGCCCTGTTCCGCTGGCTGGTCGAACAGCGCTACGTGCTGGCCAATCCGTTTGCCGGCATCAAGGTGCGCGGCGGCAAGACGGCATCGACGCTCGATGCGTCGCGCGCCTTTACCGACGGAGAATGGGCACTGGTGCGTACAATGGCCGAGGGGCTGGAATGGTCTCACGGCTGGACGGTTTCAGCCGCGCAGCGCTTACGGTTCCTGCTCGATTTCGGCTTTGCGACGGGTTTGCGCGCGAGTGAGCTGGTCGGCGCGACGCTCGGCCACGTCGAGACGGACGCACGCGGCGAGCACTGGCTGCGGGTCACCGGCAAAGGCGGCAAGGTCGCGCGGGTGGCGCTGCCGCCGCTCGCGTGGGACGCACTAACCCGCTATCTGGCCGGGCGCCAGCTGCCGACTTCTACGGCGCGCTGGCGGCCGGACACACCGGTCATCGGCAGCCTGGAGGCAGACAGTGACGCCGCCATCAGCAGCGTGCGCCTGTGGAGCGTGCTTGAGCGCTTTCTCGTCCTTGCCGCCAGTGCCATCGAAACCGATCACCCACCGCTCGCGGAGAAGCTGCGCCGCGCCAGCCCCCACTGGTTGCGGCACACCCACGCTACCTACGCGCTCGGTCACGGCGCCGAACTTACCACGGTGCGCGACAACCTGCGGCACGCCTCGGTATCGACCACCTCGATCTACCTGCACAGTGACGAGGTTAAGCGCGCGCGGCAGATCAGTGAGGCGTTTACGACCCGGAAGTGAGCGCGACAACCTGCATGATCGACCGGCACGGCGGTTGACCGTTTCCTGATGACGGTTCGATCGCCGGTACAAACCGGCAAGCGGAGCGCGCAATCCTCCGCCCACTTTAGTGATGTCAGGCAGCCAGTGGCCCCATGCCGGCGACCATCGCTGGCATCATCGGAGCGATCGACAGCCTGCTCACTCGCCTACGAGATGACGCCCGGAACCAGCCATGGAAAAACCTGAATTCGAGCCGCAGATTCTGGCAAATCGACAGGGTGTGTCGTTCTGGCTCGTCCGCGGAAACACCACCGTCGAATGCATCGTCACGATTGCAGCGCTGGAGGCCCATTTCTGGCTTGAGCCGCGGGCCGGGGACGCCCGGATCCTGAGGATTTTCCGGGACGGGTACAGCCGCATCCGCGCGATCGCCGAACGGAAGCTACTTGCGCATCCGTGCGTACGCCTGGAACTGACACCCGATGACTTCGAGCGCCCCTGAACAGCGCGGGTGAATCGGGCACGCTTCTCGAAGCATGAATAATCTGGCCGGCGGCCCTTTTTTGGGCAATGCTGTTGTGGCGGAGCCAAGCCGGCCGCTGCGAGGGCCTGACCGTTAGTTGCGTACACCAACGAATCGGTTTTGATTCTCGGGAACGCGGCACTATCTTTAGCACTTCTTAGCTGGAAAGGAGAATCGGCGGCCGCTGCGGCCTGTACCTATGCGCGAGAGCGCCAGCGCTGCTCCTGCCTGCTCAGCTGGGTGGCGTCCGTCGATGCGGGGAAAGCCCGAACCATAACGTGCTCGAAGAGCCCGTCTCGGAATGGGCACATCGCCCCGCCAACCCACTCTCCGCCGGCGACGAAGCGGCATTTCAGCGGACGGCTAGCTGAGCGGTCGGGCAGCCGGCGATAATCCGGGAGGACGGCAAGTCGGCCTGAGCCGTCATTCGAGCATCGGTGCCGGTCAGACGGGTATGGGGTGCTTTCCCGTCATTCACAGGTCGGTGGTCGGGAATGACTCGTCCCGCGGAAAGCGAACGCGTACTCTCGACCCTGAACGGCCTATCGACGTGCCGAGACTTCAATGGCCCTTCCCGGGTGCGCAGTAGACATTCGCGGGCTGGAGTCCAGGGATGGGACCATGCCATTGGCTACTGCCCTATACGGTTTGCAATAGCCGACCCGGAATCATCAATTACTAACCCCGGCTAACTCGGTAGTGGTGAGCATCCGTGTCAAGGACGCGGCGGGAGTCTGTGGCGCATCGACCATGAAGAGCGACTCCTGGAATGCCCTCTCAATATCGAAGTGCCCGGCCAGCCACCCGCGCAAGGCTGCCTCGGTCGTGATGACAACGTTGCTGCGCTTCGCCTCATCCGTTGCAGCGACATCAGGCATCTCCGGGACGATATCCGGGTCGAAGCCTTCCATAGTCGCATGGAAGAACCCCCACGTATCGTTCTCGATGAGCAGGACATAGAAGTCCGGCAGATCCAGAAGTTCTTGTGCCGCATGGGCACCTTCGATACGTGCCTGCAGCAGGTTCAGGGCGTCGACGGAGGACATGCGCTTTCGGGCTGCTGACAGCGGCCCGTCATCGATGTCCATCTCGTCGATCAACCCTGCCTCAATCGCTTTTCGAGTCGCAACCGCTACGCTCAGTGCCAGCGGGTGGCCAATGCTGAACTCGATCTTGAACTCGCATATCGCGCACATGGCTGTACCTCAAGGTGTGACGATATTGAACCAGAAATCGAAGGTGTCGAGCCAGGAGATGAACTCGCCGAGCTTCTGGCTATTGCCGTCAATCTTGGCGTTGCCAGCCATCACGAGCTTCTGCATGTTGGTTTTTCCCATCATGATGTCGTTCAGGTTCGCACGTGTCATGGTGACCGAGGCATCGGCCGTGTTCGAAGTCTTGCCCTTCGAGTAATTCAACGCGCTGTTCTCCACACCCAGCACGTAGTTTTCCTTCGTATCGCTCAACATGAGATTGAACGACGCCGTTTTTCCGCTTGCGCGGTCGCCATTGAGCCGGATACCGAGGTAGTCGAGGAACATGTCAAGCGGCATCGCCTGGATGGTGTCGGGGCTCTGCGGGTTGGGCGCAGGCAGCTTCCTGACGCCGTTGCGCAGCTCCATCGCCCCCGTCAAGTAGAAATTGCGCCACGGCGCCGACTCCGACTGGTAGCCCAACTGCTCGTAAGCGTCAGCCAGTAGCTGTTTGGCAGCGGTGTTTTGCGGTTCTGCGAACACGACGTGGTTCACGACTTCCGCCACCCATCGATATTCGCCCTTGTCGTAATATTCGTGCGCCTTTCGCACAACGGCGGCCGAACCACCCATGAACTCGACGTACCGCTTGCCGCTCTCGGTTGGTGGCAGCCGGTGCAGGTTCGCGGGAACGCCGTCGAAGAACCCGAGACGCAGGTTGTACTGAGCAAGGGCATCGTGGTAGACCGTGCCGTAGTAGCTTCGGCAATACCAAAGTTTCGCAAGGCTGTCGGGCAGACGGATGGCTTCACCGATCTCCAGCGGCGTCAGTCCCTGGTTGGCCATTCGCATCACCTGGTCGTGCAGATAGCGATACATGTCGCGTTGCGCGCGCAGGAATGCGCCGATGCGATCGTTGCCCCAGGTCGGCCAGTAATGCGAGGCGAACAGGACCTGCATATCGTCGCCGAACATGTCGAGCGCTGACTGAAGGTATTTGGACCAGAGCAGGCCGTCCCGGACCTTTGCGCCACGCAGCGTGTAGAGATTGTGAAGCGTGTGGGTGGCGTCTTCGGCGGCGCAGAACGCCCTGAACTTCGGCAGGTAGAACATGAATTCGGAAGGCGCCTCCGAATCCGGCGCCATCAGCACCTCGATCTCCACGCCGTCGAGCGTCATCTTCTGCCCGGTTTTTTCGGCATACATGGAGGGCACGGCCAATGTGATGGTGCCGACTGAAGTCGTTTTGCCAAGGCCGCCGTCGACAATCCCCATGGGGCTGCGCGGCAGCAGCGAGCCATACATGTAGCTGGCGCGACGCCCCATCGCATTGCCGGCAATGACATTCTCACCGACGGCGGCTTCGGTAAAGCCCACCGGCGCGACGATTTTCACTTTTCCCGACGCGAGGTCTTCGTCGCTGACAAGGCCGCGCACGCCGCCGTAGTGGTCCACGTGGCTGTGCGTATAGATGACATGGGTAATGGGTTTGTTGCCCAGGTGCGGTATGACGAGTTGCTTCCACACCGTTGAGGCGACTTCGGTCGTGATGAACGGGTCGACAACGACATAGCCCTGATCGCCTCGAATGATGCTCATCACGGAGAGGTCGTAGCCACGCACCTGCCAGATGCCATCGACCACCATGAACAGGCCGTGGTCCATGTTGAGTTTCGCGTTACGCCAAAGACTCGGATTGACGGTTGAGGGAGCGTTGTTCTCCGGACCACCGCTTACGAACGCGAACTGTTGAAGGTTCCACGCGGGGACAGCGCCTTGTCCCTTGATGATGAGCGGTTCCGGAAGTGTGGCGACGAGGCCGCGCTTGGCGTCCTCGAAATCCTGAGCGTCCGCGAAGGATAGGAAGTCCGCGTACTGCTTGTTCAATGCGATCGTTGCGACCGTCGCAGGCTTCGACGCCGGAGTGGTCGGCGTCGATGCGCCAGCGGCTTGTGCCAATGTCCCCTCGACCGCGCCAGAAAAACCGGTCGCCACGCCGGCGACCGCCACGTTTTTGAGGAATGCCCTGCGCGCTCCGTTCTTTGCTGCGTCATCTGTTTGAGACATGACCACCTCCGGTTATTTGGGAACGGCAGGCGCTTGACGGTCTGCGAATGATTGTCAGTCACCTCCAACAGCGCTTTTTCGCACGGTGCCCATAGTCAATCTATGGGTAGTTGGGGCAATGCGTTTGCCCCAACATGCAATATGAACATACGTCTCGTTGCTCTCGAACTGGACACCGCAACAGGCGGCGCTAGCGCCCCGGTAAGCGCTCGTCGATATGCATGGCGCATTAACGTACCCCTGGATATGCCACATTTCCCCCGAAAGGCAGTCGTAATGTGGGAAGCCTGTCCAATCCATTCCTTCAGCCGTTGGTGCGGTCCGAGTACAGCATATACAGAACCAACGGAAGTTGCTCTTACAACGAACATGCGTCCGCTGATGAGCGTGGAAGAGACCTTCCTGCGACCGTTTCATTCAATCATTCAATGGCTGTAACTGGCCGACCGCTGCCTGATGCATCTGATGCATCCCGACCCAAACCCGTCCTCTACGACACCACCAACGAATGACCACTCGTCATCATTCAGGCGCGCAGTGGACGTCGAATTTGATGAGCTTCGTCGGACCGAATGTGTTGCTGATCGCAACGTCGGCGGCATCGCGGCCGCGCGCCATCAGCACACGACCGATACGCGGCACGTTGTTGCGCGGATCGAAGGTCTGCCAGGAGCCGCCCACATAGGCTTCGAACCATGCCGCGAAATCCATCGTGCTCCACGGCGGCGGCACACCGACGTCACTGATGTAGCCCGTGCAGTAGCGCGCCGGAATATTCATCGCGCGGCATAGCGCCACGGCCAGATGAGCGAAGTCGCGACACACGCCCTTGCGTTCCTGCCACGCCTGAAACGCGGTCTTGGTCGGCCGTGCAAATTCGTATCCGAACGTGACATGGCGATGCACGTAGTCGCAAATCGCCTGCACCCGGTGGCGGCCCGGAGGCGTATTGGAAAACAGTTTCCAGGCAATGTCGGACAGCAGATCGGTTTCGCAATAGCGGCTGCCGAGCAGGAACACCAGACATTCATCCGGAAGCGTTTCGACGGCATGCTGATAGTCGAACGGCTCGCGCGTCTCGGGTTGATCGGAGACGTTGAGCAGCGCGGTGGTGGAGAGCGAAATCAGCCCCTGCGGCGCGACGATGCGGCTGCACAGATTGCCGAAGCTATCGCGATACTGCGTGATCGCCACCGGCGGATCGACCACCAGCAGATCGGCAGACAGGACATCCTGCACGCGGGAAAAATGCGTGTTCAACATCAACATCATTGGTGTCGGCTGCGCGCACTCGTAGATCAGTTCATAGCCCACGCGAAGTTTCATCTGACCATCCTTCCATTGATAAAGTCGTAACGCGCTGAGCGCTCAGGCGTCTTCGGTCACGCTCACGTCGACCTCAAGACTGCGGAACGAATGCATCGCGCCGTGCCATGTGCCCCAGAGCGGCAGCGCCTGATCGTAATTCCACGCTACCGCCACACGAATCAGATGCCGGTTGCCGACGATGCTGTTGGTCGGATCGAAATCGACCCAGCCTGCACCGGGAAGATAGATCTGCAGCCATGCGTGGGTCGCGCCGCCGCCCAGGGTGGTGTCGTGGTCCGGCACGAAGATATAGCCGCTGACAAACCGGGCCGCGAGGCCAAGCGAGCGGACGGCATCCATCATCAGCACCGCGAAATCGCGGCAACTGCCGCTGCGCAGGCGTAGCGTGTCGGCAGGACGATTGACGCCCTTCTCGACGCGCCGCACGTACATGAAGTTGTTCTTGATCTCGAGCGTCATGCTGCGCAACAACGTCATCGTGCCCGTCGTGCCGCCGGGATCGATAAAGCGTCGCGCCCACAGGTCGACATCGTCGTTCGGAAACTGTCGGCTTCGCGCGTTCACCAGATCACAGGCTTCCTCGCTCGTATACGCGAAAGGCCAGGTCGACGCATAGGCTTCCAGCGAATAGTCAGGCAGCGGCGCCTCGTAATGTTCGAGCGTCACCTCGCTTCTGAAGAGCAGCTCGGATGCTTCGACCGAAAACGTGGCGACTGCGACCGAGTTGTCGAAGACATCGTGCAACCAATACAGCCGTTCAGGTGTGGGCGTGATCAGCAACTGCGCGGTGAGAAGCCGCAGATCATGACTCGCACGCGGGCGGAACATCATGCGATGCTCGCCGAAGCGCACTGGCTCCAAGTAGTGGTAGACGCTCTGGTGCCGCACGGTTAGACGTTGCGGCGCGCTCATTGCGTTTCGCCGCGAACAAACTTGCTCACCATTTCGCCCCCAAAAGGAAAGCCCACCGCGACAGCACGAACCGGGGCGGCAATCGGTCACGACTCAGACACGCGCTGAAAACGATCAGCAATGAGAGGCAACAAGGTGCAGCCCGAATTGCAATGACGCTCTTTCTACCGGGCCGCTGCTACACCTTCGTCGAAAGTGCGCACAAGCAAAGTGAAACGACCGCGCGTCACATGCGCGTGTCGGTTACTTCTTCGTCACGCCGCTCGACACAGAAGTCTTCGGGGTAGACGTCTTGAACAGACCTGCTCCGGGAGATGGTAACTTTTTAGGTTGTTTAGGCTTCTTTGCCTCGCGATTACTACGCAGTTGACCTTTTGCCATTTCGCTCCCCATTTAGGCGCCCACGGAAGGGGCCGCTCTGCGACTCATTCTGGGCGCATTTTTAATTACTGTCGCGATCTACTTAAAAGACCCGATCACACACCTTAAGGGGTAAGTGCACAAGTTTGCTGATACTGCGCAAGTTTGCTGATAGTGCGTGCTCTCTTCATGCACCCAGCCGCCGGTTTGCCGATTGTTCTTGCTTTGTCGCGCCATGCGGCGCACTCTCGGATAGCCAACTTGAGTGCGCAAGCGGCTTTCATCGACTCGCCACTCGTGTCCGACTCGCCAGTACCGGCGGGAATACACGTTGAATCTCGCACGCGAATGAGCATTGCGACCTTGATGTGGCGCGTCGCCGTGCTCAAGCGTGCTTTCTGGCCTCAGGCCACTGCCTTGAAGTTGCACGCTCTTTTTGCAGGCGTCCAGATGCTGAAGCGAACCCCAATGAGCCCGATCATGTCGGGCAGACCGCAAGACTATGTGGCGACCCAGAAAGCTCGCGTCGAAGCCTTGCGGCAGGCGGAGTCCGACCGCGCCCAGAAGCGGCTCGACGATGATGCGCGCATCGATATCAACGCCGCGAAGTGGCGCTACGTCTCTTCGAGAGATTAGATGGCAAAAAGCAAGATCGTGCTCAGCTTCCCAAATCCGAGTCGCTCTTACGACACCTCC
Source organism: Paraburkholderia podalyriae (assembly GCF_014397785.1). Classification (GTDB taxonomy): domain Bacteria; phylum Pseudomonadota; class Gammaproteobacteria; order Burkholderiales; family Burkholderiaceae; genus Paraburkholderia; species Paraburkholderia podalyriae. The sequence goes on along the minus strand of NZ_VZQQ01000021.1, from coordinate 44,102 downwards.
TAGGCATCGTGTATGTTTCTGGGGCTACGACAATTCTCGCGAGATCGCATTTCTCGTCGATGGTCAAATGCTGACGAAGCTCAACCCCGGAATCCGTAGCGAGGAAATGCGTTCATCACGGGCCAAACGATCCCCGTCAACGGAGGCGCAAGCTTCATATAGATCCTTGGCCGCATCGCGCGCGGGCAAGATCCGATGCGCGAGCGTTGCGCCCGCTCAGTGCACCGACGTCCTTTGTTATCGCCGGATCGTGGGCCGCTTCGGCGGCGAGAATGGTCGCGCGAGCAACGCAGTACACGCCCCATCTAACGACGCATGTTGCCCGGTCTCAGCCTGACGTCGACCGGCAGCATGCGTTAAGGTTAATTCGATGCCTGCCATCGGCCGCAGGAATGTGCACGCCTCCGCGCATGTCGGCAGGCGTCGAACAAACCTTAACGGTTGCCGAAGCTCCCAGTTCAAGCGCGGCTCATTCGCGCCGGCCGTACCACGAACTTCCGTACCCGACCCGTTGCAGCCGGTCGAGCAGTCTCTGTTCTAAGGGTAGGTATCGGAGTGGAACGGTCATTCCGTGCCGTCGCCTGGGGGGCAAGTCATCGGCCTCTGCGGGCGCTTAGACCCGTGAGTTGGTGAGGCGGCTTACGCCGTGCAAGGATGACGTCTTGCTCGACCCTCGAATTGCTCTCGAACTTAAGTTTGATTTCTCTATAAGCAATCAGCTTGTCGTTCACCAGATCGAAAGGAAGCGCCCGCAAGGTTAGGGATGGTGTTCAGAACTCGTTTTGCCGCACTGAGCCATCCACATAGGGCCGATGCGGTGGAAGCGGTGCGGCACCTGGCTCGAATGCAGCGCTACGTTCGGCATAAGGAAGGCGCCGATTGCCTGCCCGCGCGGGCGGCTTTTGCGCTCATGCAGCGGCCTCGCGCATCAGTCGTTCGCGCGTCATCCACAGATTGCTTAGAGCGAACAGCGTGTGCAACTCTGCGGGTTCTTCATCAAGCCGCGATAGCGCACCTTTAGATGCCACCGTGCGCGGCGATGAACATGGCGACGGCCGACCGGCAATAGGACTCGATTTCGTTGTCATCCTCTGCTCTCGCCTCATCGAAGCGTGCGACAAGCAGAAGATCGGATCCTTTGAAAAGCGCGGCAAACAAGCGGGCGGATCGGAGAGCATCGGGTACGTTCAGAATCGCTTTCGCGTGCAACTGACGCAACACGGCCTCGATTTGGGCGATGACATGGGCGGGCCCGGCTTCGTAATGGAGCTTGCTTAACGACTTTTGATTCGTCTTGTCGGCCAAAACCATGGCTTCGACACTGCGGACGTCCGGGCTCAACAGCGTGCGAAGCAGGGATGATCCCACCGCCATGAGCTGATCTTCGGCTGAACCGTCGACGCTTTCAGAAAGGGCCTGGGGTGCAAATTGATGGCAGTGGGCCACCATGGCCGCGCTGAACAGCGCCTCCTTGTTCTCGAAGTGCCGATAGATGCTGAGCTTGGATATCTTCGCCCTCTGCGCGACCTTGTCCATGGTCGTCGCTTGAAAACCCAATTCCACAAAGAGTTCGCAGGCGGCGTCGACGATCGTTTGGCGAAGCGCCTCGTTGGCGGGCCGGCCGCGCCGGCTCTGGCTGTTTTCGGTCACAACAATTCCAGTACTTGACAGTATTCAAATTCTTGCACTACGATACCACGCAGTATCTTAAATGTGCAAGCCAAGGATAGGTTTCAACCAGTTGCCCAAATCAGGTTTCCCCGGGGCGCCTGGCGATATCGAATGCGGGATTGTGGGGCCGATCAATACAGCCATCAGCAACTTTCTCGCCAATGCCGAAGCCCTACTCGCTGACCGTCTCAAGCGCGTATCGCTGGACGATATTGCACACCACGCCCAGCCCACCCCTCCAATCACAACACGGAGCCCATCACCATGGATGACGTCATCATCATCGGCGGCAGCTTTGCCGGCCTCGCCGCCGCCCTGCAGCTCGGCCGTGCCCGCCGCAAGGTCACGGTTCTCGATACCGGCCGGCCGCGCAACCGCTTTGCAGGCCACTCGCATGGCTTGCTCGGCCACGATCACAAGCCACCGCTGGACATCCTGGTCGAGGCGCGGCAGCAGTTGACGCGCTATCCAACGATCAGGCTGGTCAATGCCCGGGCCGAGAGCGTGTCTGGCGCCATCGACGATTTCTGCGTCGTCACTGACGATAACGAAAGCCTGAGGGCGCACCGCCTGATCCTGAGCTATGGCGTCGCCGACCAGATGCCTGATGTTCCGGGCTTTGCCGAAAGCTGGGGCACGTCCATCGTGCCCTGCCCCTATTGCGACGGCTTTGAAGTCGCCGGCCAGCATTGGGGCCTCGTCTGGTCCAGCCCGCAGTCGCACCAGTCTGCCAGGCTGTTCCGCGATTGGACGGACAAGCTGACTGTCTTCGCCGATGGTCATGACATTGCGCCCGATATCCAAGTCGATCTGGCGCGTCGCAACATACCTGTCGTCGATGGCCGGATCGTCGAGATCGCCCATCACAATAGCCATATCAACACCGTCAATCTCGATACCCGCCGCAATGTCGCGGTCGACGTCCTGTTCGCCCATCCGCGCAACAAGCCGTCCGCACGCCTGCATGAATCACTGGGCCTCGCCACGGTCGATACGCCCACCGGCATCGTCCTCAAAGTCGACGAGCGCCGCCAAACCAGCATGCCCGGCATCTACGCCGCTGGCGACCTCGCCACGCCCTTCTTGCCCTCGGTCACCCAGGCTTCATCGCAGGGCGCGATGGCGGGTATCTTCGCCCAGCAGTCGATGGTGGTTTGAGAGCACAGATCCCTGCTCTTGTTGCGTCGTCGCCTTCGAAAAGGTTGGCGTAAATCGACGCGGCGAAAGGCGGATCGTCGAGTCGAGGAGATGACATGGCAAAGCAAAGTGCTGATCAGGTGGGTGACTGGAATGGTCAAAGCGGGGAGCGCTGGGTCGCCAACCAGGCCCGGCTCGACGCTCTGGTGGCGGTGTTCGGCCAGGCCGCGATCGAAGCCGCCGCGCCCGCGACGGGTGAGCGCGTGCTGGACATCGGCTGCGGCGCGGGTGCGTCAAGTCTGGCTCTGGCCGCTCGCGTCGGCGCGGGGGGCCAAGTGCTGGGCGTGGACATATCCGAACCGCTGATCGATCGAGCGCGCGCGCTTGCGCGCCACGATACGCCGGCCCTGTTTCAGGTGGCCGACGCCAGCAGCGCAGAGCTGCCCGAAGGCGCGTTCGACATTCTGTTCTCGCGTTTCGGCGTGATGTTTTTCCCCGATCCGACAGCGGCGTTCGCCCATATGCGACGCGCGCTCCGGCCGGGCGGCCGGGTCGCTTTCGTCTGCTGGCGCGGTGCGGCCGAGAACGATTGGATGCGACTGCCGGTGGGCGCGCTCAAGGACATCGTCCCGCCGAGCGCGCTCCCCGATCCCGAAGCGCCCGGCCCGTTTTCGTTCGGCGACCGGGAGCACGTGGCGCGCATCCTGACGGCGGCCGGTTTCACCGAAATCGTTATCTCGCCCTTCGACGCGGCCGTCCCATTCGGCGAGGGCGAAACGCGGGACGCGGCGATCGACGACGCAGTGAGGATGACGCTTGAGGTCGGCCCGCTGTCGCGTGCGCTCGCTGGTCAGCCCGACGACATCCGCGCCCGTGCCTCCGCCGCAGTTCGTGCCGCCTTCGCGAGCCTCCCCGGCGAGGGGTCGGTGATGATCAACGGCGCGGCATGGGTCGTCATGGCACGAAATCCGGCAAGCTGACAGGGATTAACAGGGGAGATGCCTCCGCTCGGTGGAACAGGGCGTCTTTGGCCGGCCAGATTGACGTCCCTTCTGGCCGCTGAACGAGCGCTCGCCTTGCGACAATCAGATGGCCGGTTGCGAAGCAGAGCCGACGCCTGAGCGGCCTTCCGGCGGCGCATGTGACCGGCAGTTTGTGGCCGTCTGCGGCCGCATAACACCGGCCGGGACCGGCCCCCGTGGTCACGATCAGTGGGTGGGCGCCGTTCAATCCTCGCCGAACCCCTCATCAGGGTGCAGCGCTTCGAGCGGCTCAAGGATCGTCCTCACCCGCGTGAGTTCCATGACAAATTCATCAATCAGATCGAGTGCGTCCAGCACCCGCTCGGGCAAGGCGCCTTCGCGTCGCGCCGGCACTGATGGTGCGCCATTCAGCACCGAATGTGCCATGCTGTGGATCTCCAGTAGATCGTCACGTAGCCCCTCGGGATCGTGAAGTTGGGCGCGGAGACGATCGACGATATCGACGGCGGCCAGCAGGCGGGTGGTGTCGTAGCTCGATTCGAGCCGCTCGAGCGCGGCGGTGTCGACATCGCCGAAATAGGTCGTAGTGATGGCCGGGCGTGCAGTCATTGGCGGGATGCGTAGGTGCGGGCACCATGGCCGAACAGCGGGTCCCTGATCCAGGCTTCCGGCCGGCGATCCAGATGCAGTTTATAGTGGCCGAAGCGCCGGATGTTGTGGGTCGGATACGGGCTCAGAAATTCGATGTCTTCGGCGCGCACTTTCTCGCCGTTTGCCGCCATCTCGCGCAGCGCCTGCATCATGTCCACGGTGTTCTGCAGGATCACGGCCGATGCGACCAGGTCGTTGTAGCGTAGCCGCTTCTGCTGCTCCTCCGGCTCGTTCTCGGCAATCACATCACCACCGAACGACAGCCATTTGGAGAAGCCATTGTACGACTCGATCTTGTTCGTGTTCGCGGTGACCTCCTGCCGCAATTCCAGACTGCCGATCCACTCGAGCAGGAACACCGTGCGCACGACGTTGCCGAGCTCGCGTGCGGCCAGATACAGCCGGTTCTTGCGGCTTTCGGAGCCGAGCCGGCGCAGCAGCAGCGGCGACGAGATCGTACCTGCCTGAATCGACAGCGCGACCTGCATCAGTTCCTGCCAGTGCTGCTCGATCAGCACCCAGTCGATCGTGGCGGTGAACAGCTTGTCGATGTGCTTGTATTTGGCCTTGCTGTCCGGCCGATACAGGACGAGGTCCTTCCAGTTGCGAATCCGCGGCATCAGGTTGATGCCGAGCAGGTACGTGAATGCGAAAACGGCGGCCGACTGGCCCTGCGTGTCAGCATGAACGGTGTCCGTCTTGACCGACAGCCCCGCCTTCAGGAGTCCCTCGATCACATAGATCGCTTCCCAGACGCCCGGCGGAATGAAGTGCTGGAACACCGCGATATAGTTGTCGGCGACGTGCCGGTACGCGACCGCGCCCATTTTCCGGTAGCGGAAGTGATAGCCGGCCAGCAGGTTGTTGTCGTAGAAATCGTATTGCGTGCCGTCAGCCGCCACCGTCTTGCCATCGCCCCAGTGTTTCGGCAGGTCCAGCCGCAGGTACAGTTCGATCAGTTCACGTTGTGCGGTCTCGAGCTTGTCCAGGCTCATATGCCGACGGTTGACGAACGACAGCATATGCGCGGTGACATCGGAGTCGAGATGGCGGGCCGCCTGGGTCGGGCCGAGATTGCAGCCCATCGCGAAAATGGTCAGCAGGTAGCGCTCGGCGGCCTTGCGAATCTGCGGATCGCTCCCGGACAAGGGCCCGAAGTGCCGCGTGAAGTGGGTCCAGTGCTCGATGTTCGCGAGGATGTCCAGCATGTTCCGCGTCGGCAGGCGGGTGTTGAGCCGCTCCTGTAAAGCGATCGCACTCGCCGGGATTTCCTTGGCGACGGTTTTGCGCAGGATCGGCTCACCGTGACGGTCGATCACGACGTGCTCGCGCTTGTGCGGTAGTTCGGTGTCGAGCTTGTGGCAGGCGTCGGTCCACCATTGACGAAGATCGAGCACGAAGTCACTGCCAGTCGTTGGCATGCCGAGCTTGTCGCAGTAGTCGGGCAATTGCTGCTCGCATTGCCGCCACGGCAGCAGGTGGTCGCGATAGTCAGCGTAGGCGTCGGAGCCCGATACGCACAGATCGCCGACCCGAAGTTCCTCGGCCATGTATGAGAACACGCAGAGCTCGAGATACCGGCGGTTGGTCGGCGATCCGTCGCCGTGCGAGCGCCGCACGAGCTTGCGCCACCGCGGTGCGGCGAAGCTCACGTCGACGTCCGCATCGATCCACTCGCGATGCAGCGATTCGTTCTCCATCACCGCATCGAGTGCGTTCAGCAGCGAGCGGACTGGGCTCGTCGAATCCCATTCGAGCGTACGGGCCACGCGCATCATGACCGAACGGTGTGCCTTGAAGTGCTTCCAGAGCAGCGGCAGATAGTTGCGGCCACTGAACGCGCGGATTGCCGCACAGCTCTCGCGCAAGGGCTCCAGGTCACCTTTCGGCGCGAGCAGCTTCCTGACCGCTCGGGCGATGGCCGTCTCGTCGGATTCGTCGGCGAGGATGTCGGCCACGCCGTCGAGCAGGACCACGTGGTCCTCGACCTGATCACGCTGCTTGCGCTGGATCACGTCCAGCTCGTCGCTCGCGCGCTTGTGGATCGCGGCCATCCGTCGCACGAACATGTCGGCGAGATCGTCGCGGGCGCGCACGCGCATGCGGTTGAGCAGCGCGACGATCAGTGTGTAGCGCTTCTCGGGGAGTGTGTCATTCCTGAGCGCGGACGCGTCGAGCGCCATCGCCTGATTCGCGAGCGAGCGCAGCTTCGAGGCCGGAATCCCGGCGACGGCCAGTGAAAAATCGCCGAGTTCGTCGAGCCAGGCAAGCTGATCGATCAATATGTCCAGATGCTGGCGCGATGGGCGTTTCGCATGCCGCTTGATGCGGTTGTAGGCGGTCTGCCGGCTCGACAGGTCGCGGGCGAGTAGCCGATCGAGCGCGAGTTTCTGTTCATCGGTCAGCCGTCGCGTGACGCGCTTGAACAGTCGGGACTGCGCCCGGGCATGGATCTGTTCAGTCAGCCGGTCGAGCGTCGAGAACGCCGGCAGCTCGATATCGCGCGCGATCAGCTCGTCGATCGTCGCGTTGATAATGTCCACCGGCTGGTCCATCGTCAGCGACGCCGTATGCGCTGCCCATGTCGCGATCGCGTTCGCGTCGGTGCCGTAATACGGCTTCACGTCGAGCCAGGTGCGAACCGCCGCGTAATGCCGGAACAGCGTTGGGGAGGTCTCAGTGTCGTAGCCGAATTGCACGGTGTCGCCGATATCGGCGGCTGCCCGAACGTGTTCAACGACGCCGGCCGAAATGGTATCGAGCGGAGGGAAATAGTGCAGTTGCTGAAAGACCTTCAGCAGCACCAGCAGGCCCAGTCGAGGTCGCTCGCCGCGCGTTGCCCGGCGTGCCCATTCGAGCTCGTCGGGCAGTGGCGTGTAGCAGGTTTGCAGTTCCCGGGGCGCCAGGACCTCGGGGAAGCGCGGGTACGCGGTGCGTTCGAGGGTAGCCATTGCGGATCGTCCGGATCGCAGAGGGCCGCTCAGATTAGCGCAAGAAGAATCAGACGTTACTGCACAAATTGTAATAAACGGCGCAGTCTTTATAACTACAAGAATTATGATAGGAATTTACGCTTACCATACCCTAGCAGGAGGTCATGAGCCGGTCCTCGCCCTGCCAGGACAAACCGGTCAGCGTACTGGAAGCCGGTTCGAAGGCGTACAGTTCGTCGCCCTGCGCATGCCAAAGACGTAATTCGCGTCCTGCGGTGGTCGCCAGGACTCCTTTTTCCGACCACGCCAGGTTCTGGACCCAGCCGCGACCCGCGTTCAGTCGGCGCAGTTCCGTCCCCTCGTCCGGCGCCCATAGCGCCGCACTGTTGTCCAGTCCGCCGCTTGCCAGAATCCGCGCGTCTGGCGACCAGGCGAGACTTCCCACCCCCATGGCGTGAGCGTCATGGCACCACATCTTGCGGCCATCAAGCGCGTCGTGAATTGCCAGGGTGCCATCCGCATGTCCCACCGCAACCCGTGTTGCATCTGGCGACCATGCCAACGCGCTCACGTAATCGCTCCCCTGTGCCTCCCACATGACCCGCAGCGGCGGTGACTTCTCGATGCGGCTCATACGAGACACGCTCTCAGGCCTTCAGTTAGCGCCTGACGGTCGAGTTCACGTCCGATGAACACGATCTCGCTGCGGCGCGGCTCACCGGCTTTCCAAAGCCGATCCACGCTGCTGTCCATCAGCATATGCACGCCCTGCAGGACGACGCGACGGTTCTCGCCCGCAATATTGGAAGATACCCTTCATGCGATAGATGTCCGCGCCCTTTTCCGCCAGCAGTGGACCGAGCCAACGGTTGAGCTTGTGCTCGGACAACGCACCTTCGAGGCTGATACCCACCGAATTGACGGCCTCATCGTGAGTGTGGCCCGCGTTGAACTCGCGGCTAATCAACGGAGTGATGCGCTGCCCATCCCGCTCGAGCCGCAGATCGAACTCGTCTGGACCGTGCTCAGTGACCAGTGCGTACGGACCCGCCTGCGAAATGAGCAGTTGCACGCTTCGCTCCGCACCCTCTTCGGGAACGCGCAGGCTGACTGCAGTGCTACCGGCCATCAGCTTTGCACTGGCTGGCTGTAACTTGCGTTGCCTGGTAAAGGCGATGTTCGCGCTGGCCACCACTTTGTCCATGTGTTCTGGTGTGACGCCCTTGGCCGGCGTCAACAGCGTGCCGATTGTGCGATCAGGGCCGCCACCGTAGCGCAGTTCCGTAATACCGGGCGGCAGTTACCAGATGCCGACCCACTCGAACGGATATTCCGGTTCGAGGAAGGTCGGTCGATCTTCGAGTACCCGGCTCAGGTCAAAGCCCCCCACATCCATCACTGTCTTTACGGGTATATCGGCGTTGACCGTGCGGTGGATGCGCGCCAGCCCGTTCATGCCGTGCACACGCTGCTCCAGCATGTCCAGTTCCGGGCTTGCCACGAGGTCGGCCTTGTTAAGCAGGATCACGTCGGCAAAGGCAATCTGCTCGCGCACCTCGTCCGTGTCGTCGATATGCAACTGCACGTGCTTTGCATCGACGACCGTGACGATACCGTCCAGCCGGAGTGCTGAGCGGATCTCATCGTCGACGAAAAACGTTTGGCATACCGGACCAGGGTCGGCCATGCCAGTCGTCTCAACCAGGATGTGATCGAAGCGATCGCGACGACGCATCAGGTTGCCCAGGATACGGATCAGATCGCCACGCACGGTGCAGCAGATGCAGCCATTGTTCATCTCGAACACTTCTTCGTCCGCGTTGATCACCAGCGCATCGTCAATGCCAATCTCGCCGAACTCGTTTTCGATCACGGCAATACGCAGACCGTGCTTCTCGCTCAGGATACGATTGAGGAGCGTCGTCTTGCCCGCGCCCAAAAAACCAGTCAGCACTGTGACTGGAACACGTGTGTCGTCCATGGTAGCTCGCTGTAGCCAATAGAGGAAGCGTCCAGGCATGCGCCAACCCTGGCCGCAGTGAACCGCACATCGCATCGGGAACAGGAAATGACTTCAATCGTGGCGTGCGCGGCCTCGTAGGACGCGTTCGCCGAACCATGCTGTCTGCTTATGTTGACCGAGCCGAACGCAGAGCTGAGAAATGTTATAACATTCCATCCTCTTTGAGAAGATGTTTCGGGTTGGCCAAAGCCGCGCGTAAGGCGCTCCATAGCGCGCCAATCGCTGCAGTGAGAGCCGTTTAGCGGTGGCGTGAACGTCTACATGAGTAGGACGCCAATTGGCGCCCGTTAGTGAGGCTCACAAAAAGTCATGGGTCGCCGCCCGCAACGGCTGGGATGGCTTGGAGAGGAGATGTCACGATTCGCGAAAGGTAGCAGCGGGCTTTTGAATGTAACGATACTGGAGCCGGCGGCTACAAGTGACTTCATGATATGGCACGCACATAGGGCACACACACAAACACCCCAATGATTTTCCTTGTTCGCCAGGCAAGCACTCGATGACCGACGTAAATGCGACGAATGCGTTCTTACGGCAGGCCGATGCCCGCTGCACATTGCACGGGCATCGGCTGACGCCCCAGCGCCGGCAGGTCCTCGCATTATTGCTGAGCCGGGGCGGCCGCGCCACGGCGTATCAGTTGCTGGAAGACATGCGGGCGGTCCGCACCAATGTCGCACCAGCCACTATCTACCGGGCCTTGCATTTCCTGATGGAGCAGGGCCTTGTGAGGCGGGTTGCCACAACCAGTACCTTTATGGCGTGCGGTGATGTCGACGGACAGCACGAGGTTTTCATGGTTTGCAAGCGCTGCGGGTCGGTTTCGGTGGTCCACGATGAGGCGCTGCGGAGGAAGCTTGAGCGCGCGGCGCGCACCGCTCACTTCGTCGTCGACGGCCAGGAAACTGAAATCAAGGGGTTGTGCGAATCCTGCTCGCACGCTGGGTGACCTTTCGTACCCGCCTCGCAATGCAGTCAGGTGCGGAAAAAAACGCCGTGCGTGTATTATTCTGGAATGAAATGTTATAACATTGCGATCTGCATTGCATCTAACAGTTTGCGCGCAAAAGATTACCGATTCCGATAGCGGTGGCGTTACAAACACCGCCGCAGTGCGTATTGCCTGGCACAAGGACAAGTGGGCGCGACGACGCAGGGGATACCGCGTGGTGCGATGCGACCTATTCAACAACGACAGTCAAGCTAATGAAACATCGCACACTTTTCTCTCACGCCGCGTTGCTGCTTTTCGCCCAAGCGCTAGCGGGCCATGTTTATGCCGCGCCGGGCGACGGCTCCGTGGGCGGCCTCGTCACGGATAGTCTCGGCAAGCCTGTAGCGGACGCCAATGTGGTCCTTCAGACCGCCACCGGGGCGTCCGCAGCAACCACAAAAACCGATGCAGGCGGGCATTTCACGGTGCAGGATGTCGCGCCGGGGACTTATGCAATTGTTGTCACCGCAACGGGATTCACTAGCGGGAGCAGCATCGCCACCACCAGCCCTGGAACGGAAAGTTCCGTTACCGTCGCGCTCACAAAGAGCGACGCGATTGACGTGCGGGTCAGTGCCCAGCGCCTGGACCAGGCGCGTAACGGACTGTCGCCGGAAACCGGCAGCAGCGTGTACCGCATTACCAGCGCGGACATCCGCAACATGCCGCAGGGCGATGCGACGCCGCTCAACCAGGTCCTGCTGCAAGCGCCCGGCGTCGCGCAGGATTCATATGGCATGGTCCACGTGCGGGGCGAACACGCGAACCTGCAATACCGGATCAACGGCATCATGGTTCCGGAACCGATCTCCGGCTTTGGCCAGTCCTTCGATACGCGCATCATCGACCAGGTGGACCTGCTCACCGGCGCGCTTCCCGCGCAATACGGGTTGCGCACCGCTGGCATCGTCGACATCACGACCAAGTCGGGCGAAGCGGGCAACGGCGGCTCGCTAGGCGTGTACGGCGGCAGCCACGGCACCGCGCAGACGAGCGGCGACGTGTACGGCACCCAGGGCGCACTGACTTACTTCTTCAGCGGTTCGGCCGGCGTCAACGATCTCGGCATCGAAGCGCCGACCTCGGACGGCTCGCCGCTGCATGACCACACCCGGCAAGGCAATGCGTTCGGCTACATGTCGTACCTGATCAACCCGCTTACCCGGGTCAGCGTCGTCTTTGGCACCGCGAGCAACCAGTTCGAAATTCCGAATACACCAGGGCAACCGACCCAATTCGTGCTCAACGGCCGCACTGATTTCGATTCCGCGGCGCTCAACGAAACCCAGAGTGAACTCAACAACTTCGCGACCGTCGCGTTGCAGGGGACGAACGGCGACAAGCTCGACTATCAGGTCGCCTACTTCACGCGCTATACGCGCACGCAGTTCAACCCCGATCCGATCGGCGATCTGCTCTTTAACGGCGTCGCTTCGCAAGACTTCCGTAGCAATTGGGCCAATGGACTGCAGGGCGATACCACCTACCGGCTGAACAGTTCGCACACGCTGCGCGCCGGCGTGTATTTCGAACAGGACCGCGCGGTCGCCAACGACAGCGTCTCGGTGTTCCCCACTGTCGATGGCGCACAGTCCTCCGACCAGCCCATGACGATCAACAGCGCGAGCACGACGATCGGCCGGCTCTTTGGCGTCTATGTGCAAGACGAGTGGAAGGTGAACGACAAGCTCATCATCAATTACGGACTGCGCTACGACAAAATGAACGAGGTCGTCGATGCCAGCCAGTTGAGCCCGCGCGTCGGCGTGGTGTACAAGGCAACGCCGAGCACCACCCTGCATGCAGGTTACGCGCGGTACTTCACACCTCCGCCTCTCGAACTGATTGCGCCGACCACGGTGGCGCAGTTCAACAACACGACAAACCAGGCTGCGAGTCCGCAAAATTCGCCAGTGCAACCCGAGCGAAGCCATTACTTCGATGTCGGCGTCACCCAGCGCGTCACCTCCGCCGTCACGGTGGGCGTGGATGCCTACTACAAGAAGGCGACCGATCTGCTCGACGAAGGGCAGTTCGGCACCGCCCTGATCAACACGCCGTTCAACTACCAGACGGGCCACGATTACGGCGTCGAATTCACCGCCAACTATAAGGACGAGCATTTTTCCGCATACGCGAATCTCGCGCTTAGCCGCGCAACCGGCGAAAACATCGTCTCGGGCCAGTTCAATTTCTCACCCGATGAACTTGCGTACATCGCCAGCCATCCCGTCAACCTCGACCATGACCAGTTGATCACCGGTTCGGCGGGGATCGCCTACACGTTTGCGCGTACGACCTACAGCGCGGATACCACCTTCGGCAGCGGTTTGCGCAGCGGTTTTGCGAACACGGACCATGTGCCGTTCTATGTGAATATCAACCTCGCGGTCATCCATCACTTCCAGGCGCCTCTTATTGGCAACTTCGATGGACGCGTGGTCGTGGTCAATCTGCTCAATCGTGCTTACCAGTTGCGCGACGGCTCCGGAATTGGCGTTGGCGCCCCGCAGTTCGCACCGACCCGCGCTTTCTATGCAGGCATCACGAAATACTTCTAAGGCGCCCGCGCGGCGCCCCGCCGCGTCAGCAGGAACCCACGACACTATGAACGATTTTTCCGAACTGTTTCTCGCTGTACGCCTGGGTGGATGGGTCGTCTACCCGTTGACCGTTCTCGGGGTGGCCGGCCTTGCGATCATCCTCGACAAGGCTTATTCGCTACACCGATTCGCGCGAATTCCAGCCCGCATTGACCAACTGATCGAGGCCTCCGTCGTCGATTTCGCGCAGACACGCGCACAGATCGCGGCTCTGCCCGAGCGCCATGCGCTGCGCAGCTTCGCCGTGCCGATTCTCGACGGCGGCCATGCGCCGATCTGGTGGATCGAGTCACGTGCCGAGACTGCCGCGCAGCATATCGAGCGCGCGCTGAACCGGGGGCTGTGGCTGCTCGAAACCATCGTGACGGCCGCGCCTCTGTTGGGACTGCTCGGTACGATCATCGGCATGATGCACTCATTCCGGCTGATCGGCGGACAGGGCGTCGTGAACCCAACCGGTGTGACGGGTGGTGTCGCGCAAGCGCTGATCGCTACCGCAATCGGCCTGCTGATCGCTCTGGTCGCGCTCTTCGCGTTCAATTATTTTTCGCGGCGGGTCGGCGAGTTGCTCGATCACTTCGAGCGCGTCGGCACACGGCTGATCGGGCAGCTCCGACTCGACCAGGAAGATCCCGAACGAGCGGCGCAACACCATCTCGACCGGGAACGCGCGGAAGGGCCGGCGCATCTGCGGTTCGCCGGTGAGCATGCGCAAGGACCTCGCACGTGAAACTGAAACGTTCAAGACAGGCTCGGCGCGGGAAGATCGAAATCATCCCGATGATCGACGTGATGTTCTTTTTGCTCGCGACGTTTATGCTCGCATCGCTTTCGATGCAGCGGCTCGATTCGGTGAAGATCGACTTGCCGGGCGGCCAGGCGCAACGACTCAACCTGGACACGCCGCTCACACTCACGGTCACGCGTGCCAATGCTATCTTCGTCAATCGCCAGCCAGTGCAGCTTGCTGCGCTTGCGGGTGATCTGCGGCCGTTGCTGAAGCCAGACGGCAACCTGGTGGTTGCCGCCGACGACGCGGCGTCGCACGGCGTGGTCGTCAAGGCGATGCTTGAAGCACGGAAAGCCGGCGTGCAGCACTTCCTGATCGCCGTTCACCATGAGTAACGTTGGCCGCCGCAGCAATACGTCCTTGCTCGACGAACCGACAACCCGCATCCTCGTTGTGGTGGCTGTCGCGTTCGGGTTGTGGTGCGCAGGGCTCGTACTCGTCGGCGGACTGCTCGTGACGACTGAGATCACGCCGCCCTCGCCTCCGAATCTCGACGCGCAACTCGTTGAAATAGAATCCCCGCCGCCGGCCACAAGCATGCCCGCGCCGGCCGCGCCGGCTCATCCGGCACCGCCGGCGACCATTAAGCATGCAACGCCGGCGCCGGTGCATCATGCAACTCCCGTACGTCAGGAACCGTCCCGGCAAGCTGCCGCGCATGTCGCGCCGCCAGTTGCACCCTCGGGCCCTGCTGCGCCTTCGGTGGCGCCATCCCCAGCCCCTTCTGCGCCGCTGGCATCGGCAATGCCATCGGTGAGTGTCGCCAATCGCTCATCGGCCGGGACCGACCTCGCCGCCAGCGGCAGCGGCCATACTGGCGCGCGCGTCATCACGCAGCCACTGCCGGAAATCCCGGACGACTTGCGCGAAGCCGCGTATCACGCCATTGCACTTGCGCGTTTCACGATTCACCCCGACGGTTCCGTCGACGTTGAACTCCTGCAGCCGACGCAACAGCCGCGTCTGAACCAGCTGCTGCTCGCCTCGCTGCACAACTGGCGCTTCTTCCCGGCGACCGAGAATGGCAAGCCGGTCGAGAGTCATCAAGACGTTCGCGTCCATCTTGTGGTCCAGTAGCGCATGCCTGGCGTATGCCATGGCGGTGACCAGATGTAGCAGCGACAAGTGCCGCGAGGCCCGCTAACTGGCGTGGCGCATGGTCTGCTGTTGCTTAGATTTGCAGGATGCCTGCTCTAGACCACGGACATGAGCGCGCGCCACGGGCGCATGCGGGCAGGCGTCCGTCGTATGAACCTGAACAATGGAAGACGAACCGTACGTCCTGTTCGGCCGGGGCACCCCGGTATCTGCAAGCTAGAGAGCTAGCCCTGAGCGGCGCAGCAATCCGCCAGGCCCAAGGCAACAAGAATCCGGACGCCGGGATGGCCCGAGGCGGACGAAGACTTCGCGCGCGATGTGCTATGGGCGCTTGGTGGTGTCCTGGACAATCTCAATCATGACTTGACTTAACGGATTGCGGCAAACCGCGAAACCTTCGTTTCAGTGAATCGTAATGCCGCCTTGATAGGACGCCCATTCTGCGTGCCAATCGAAGGCGTCGGACGCGGGACTGGTCGGGGCACGTCGGAAGGGAATCCGAACGTATCTAGTCACGGAGCACCGCCCACTGCGCGCAGCACCTCTGCGCGCCAGGGTATCGACGTTCCGATGCCAACTGCTCGATTCCGCGACGCGTCGGCTGAATTCGCAGACGGGATCAATAGGCTTCGCGCTGCGGTCGACGAACATGAAGGCAAGCCAGGCTAGTCTTGCACATTGGCTCACGGAACCCTGCGGGAAGACACGCGCCACACGGGGACGGTTGGCTATAACGTGCAGGCTGCAGTTGACGTGAAACGATTGGCTCATATCGGGCCCGAAGCTGCCGCTCAGAAGTCGTTTCCAACGGCTCAAAGGGGTCGCGTGATGCCGATCGCAGGCCAGCGGGGTTCAAGCTGCGTATGCAAGGTGCATGAGTCGGCACCCGGCCGAGGGTGTGTGAAAACGCATTGATCGCCTAAACTGAATCAACGCATTGAGATCGGGTGACTCATGAAGCGATTCGTTGAAGGCGATGACCGCAAGCAGGTCGCACTACTTCCCGAATGCGTCGATGACTACATCGGAGAGGACAACCCGGTCAGGATCGTAGATGTCTTCGTCGACGAACTGGACCTTGCGGAACTTGGTTTCAACGGTACCACACCCGCAATCACGGGCCGCCCGTCCTACCATCCTGGTGTGATGCTCAAGATCTACATCTACGGATATCTGAACCGGGTACCATCCAGCCGGCGTCTTGAGCGCGAATGCCAGCGCAATGTCGAGATGATGTGGCTGACTGGACGTCTGACACCGGACTTCAAGACGATCGCAGACTTTCGTCGCGACAATGGTGCGGCAATTCGCAATGTATGCCGGCGTTTCGTCGAACTGTGTCGCGGACTCAAGCTGCTCGCCAGCGACACGGTCGCCATCGATGGCAGCAAGTTCAAGGCTGTGAACAGCCGTGACAGGAACTACACGGCTGGCAAGATCGACAAGCGTCAGCAGCAGATTGAAGAAAGCGTTCAGCGATATCTCGACATGATTGAAACCGCAGATCGGACCAATCCGATAGGTTTCGATGTGAAGACCGTGCGTCTGTACGAGAAGATCGCTCGCTTGCGCCAGCGGATGCGTGAGCTCGAACAGATCAAAAAGCAGTTGAAGACACAACCGGACGGACAGTTGTCGCTTACGGATCCGGACTCCCGTTCCATGACCAGTGGTGGCAAAAGAACCGGAACGGTCGGCTACAACGTGCAGGCCGCCGTGGACACGAAGCATCATCTGATCGTTGAGCACGAGGTGACTAATATCGGAAGCGATCAGGGGCAACTCAGCACGATGGCTTTGTCGACGAAGAACGCGATGGGTAAGCCGAAGCTGAAAGTGCTGGCTGACCGCGGCTACTACAGCGGTCCGGATATCCTCGCGTGCGAACTTGTCGGGATCAAAACGTATGTCCCGAAACCACTCACCTCCGCATCAAGGAAGAAGGGTCTCTTTACCAAGCGAGACTTCGTCTACGTTGCGAGGAACGACGAATATCGATGCCCTGCTGGCGAGCGTGCAATTCGTCGATTCACAACCGTTGAGCATGACATGACTCTGCAGGTCTACTGGCCCAGTGCCTGCCCGCGTTGCCATCTCAAGGGGAGATGTTCTCCCAGCGACTATCGTCGCATCCGACGATGGGAGCACGAACACATACTGGAAGCCATGCAGCGTCGGCTCGAGCGGAAGCCAGATGCAATGACCATCCGCAGGAGTACCGTTGAGCATGTATTTGGTACGCTCAAGCACTGGATGGGTGCCACGCACTTCCTGACCCGGACGCTCGGGAGGGTGAGCACTGAAATGAGTCTTCAGGTATTGGCCTACAACCTGAAGCGCGTCATGAATATACTTGGGGTTGCCGCGACAATAAAGGCGATGAGGATGGCTGAAACCTAAGGCCCTGAGGGGCTTTTTTGCACTTGCGACGTTACGTTAGCGCGAACCCGATCTACCAATCCCGATTAGCCAGGCTGGCGAACTCGCCTTCAGCGATAAGAAAACAGTTTCCACACACCCTCGGCCACAAGCCGCCGGTCGAGGTCGCCATCCAATCTGAATAACGAAGGGCTCGTTCGCCCTTGCTCAATGGCCGGTCTCCGCCGAGCGAATTACCGGTGGCACTGCCCCAACCCGGCCAAGAAGGGTCCTTCGCACTCTGTCGGCGAACGTCTGCTGACGAGCGACGAGCCGCCATTTTGGCAAAGCGACGGCGACCGACGATTCGACAGGCGAGCGAGCTCAATTTTCAAGTGCTGTATGCAGCGGCTAAGATTCGATGGCCATTCCGGCCGACGATGACTTCCGTTGGAGCGGTCCGTCCCCGTTGCTTCTCGCCGAGGCAGAGCTTCCGCAATGTGTCATCACGGCCAGCGCTTTGATTGCCCTTTTTAGACGGTGTTAGGAACTTCCGGTCAGAACCTGGTACCCTGGAGGGATGACAAGAGAGAAACGTAAAGCGTACCCGACAGACGTGTCAGACGAAGAATGGAGCTTCGTAGCAGCGTATCTGACGTTGATGGATGAGAGTGCACCACAGCGTAAATACGAGTTGCGCGAGATGTTCAATGCGTTGCGCTGGATGGCTCGCGCTGGGGCTGCGTGGCGAATGCTGCCGACCAACTTTCCGCCGTGGGAACTCGTGTACCAGCAGACGCAACGATGGCTGGCGGCCGGCTGTTTCGAGTGCATGGTGAGTGATCTTCGTTCGATCATCCGTGTCGCGCAGGGGCGGCGGGGGCAGCCCAGCGCGGTGATCCTTGATGGCCGTACGATGCAATCGACATGTGAGAGCGGTCCACGCGCAGGCTATGACGGCTACAAGCGCAAGCGTGGCAGCAAGGTGCATATGGCGGTCGACACGCTGGGTCAGTTGCTCGCCGTACACGTGACGCCGGCCAACGAGCAGGAGCGCGCACAGGTGATAGAGCTGGCGCGCCAGGTGCAGCAGGCAACGGGAGAAACCGTGAAAGTGGCCTTTGCCGATCAGGGTTACACGGGCGAAGCTCCTGCGCAGGCCGCGCGCGCTCAGGGAATTGATCTCCAGGTGGTCAAGCTCGATGAAGCGAAAAAGGGTTTCGTGCTGTTGCCACGTCGATGGGTAGTCGAGCGCAGCTTCGGATGGCTCAACCGCTTTCGACGCCTCGCTCGTGACTACGAACGCTTGCCCGAAACACTCGCAGGTCTGCATTTTGTCGTCTTCGCCATGCTTATGCTTGTCCATGCAATCCCAGTACTTCGAAGTTCCTAACACCGTCTAATGGCCAGCCCATATGGGATAGAGGACATTATCAGATATAAGGAACGTATGTACCGGCCTCCGCTCACATCACACGTATCGCCCTCGTCAGTAAAAAAAAATGCCCGTCCAGACGGGGACGGGGCCAAAAATAATTCCCGGAGAAAGTCGCGTCGGCGCAGGTGTGTCCACGGACTCTCGCTCCGCTTTCACTACGCCGTGACTGCCGTTTCGTCAGGACCCGCGACGAGAGTCCCAACGCATCTGGACGCGACCTTTTCAATCAGGCTGTATCGGTCGTGCCCAGATTAATTTGCGCCGGCGGTTGCTTTTGCCGGCGCACACACTGCTGTTGCGCCCTGCGACAGGGCTAGATCCGTCCCGCCTCAGGCTTCCTTAGAACCGCGTGCGCATCCCGACCGTGCCGACCACCTGGTTCGCCGTCGACGACGCACCACCCGACGTATTGATGAAGGCGACAACGTTCTGGCCAATTGCGTGCTGATACATGCCTTCGGCGTAAACATCAGTGCGCCTGGAAAGCGCATAGACAGCCTGCACATTGACCTGATTCCACTTCGGATCGGTGCCGTAGTGCGTGCCGGACGCATTAAACGCACCTGACAGATGGGCATCGGTGTACGTGTCAGTGATGCCCAGCGTAACT
Source organism: Paraburkholderia podalyriae (assembly GCF_014397785.1). Lineage (GTDB taxonomy): Bacteria > Pseudomonadota > Gammaproteobacteria > Burkholderiales > Burkholderiaceae > Paraburkholderia > Paraburkholderia podalyriae. The sequence goes on along the minus strand of NZ_VZQQ01000021.1, from coordinate 24,813 downwards.
GCCGGTGCCAGGGTGTACTTGGCGTTCAGTTCATAGTTGTTGAAGCGCTGCGAACCGTTGTTGAGGTTGAACGATTGCGTGCCTTGATAATGGCTGTTCGTGTACACGAAGCCGAACACTGCCGGGCCGAACGTGTAGTTCAGACCCGCGCCGATCACGCGCTGAACGTCCGCCCCGAACCTGAAACCACCCGTCTGGGTAGGCGCTTCGGCGAGGTCTACTGCGCCACTGGTGTTCGCCTGGGGGGCGGCGCCGTTGCCGTTGATCTGCAGGTAGCCGGCGGCCGCCTTGATCGGGCCATAGTCGTAGCTTGCGCCCGCGCTGTAAGCACGGTTCTGGGTGAAGTCAGTGTTATTCGAGAACGCGTAGAGGCCGCCGAACTTCAGGCCTGCATAGTTGTTGCTCATGTACTTGACCGCGTTGCTGATGCGCAGCGTGTGGTTCAGGTTGTCGTTGTCGTACGGGTGCGCGAAGCCCGTGTCGCCGAACGTGCCAGCCGTGCCGGACAGCGGTGCCACGAAGTCAACCACCGAGTCATACTGGCGGCCCAGCGTCACTGTACCGAACTCGTTGCTGCTCAGACCGACAAACGCCTGGCGACCAAACATCCGGCTGTCCTGGCCGAGCTTGCCGTTCTGCACGTTGAAGCCGTTTTCCAGCACGAAAATGGCCTTCAGACCGCCGCCGAGGTCCTCGGCGCCGCGCAGACCGAACCGGCTGCCGTTAATGGTGCCGCTGGTCGCCTGAAAAAGGCTGCCGTGCGCCGTGGCGGAGGTCTTGACGTTGTTGGTATACATCAGACCAGCGTCGATCAGGCCGTACAGGGTGACCGAACTCTGTGCATGGGCGGCCGAGGCGGCGAGTGCACCGGAGAGCGCGAGGGCGACCGGGATTTTTTTCATGAATTAACTCCAGCGGATTCAGGTGGAAATAGCGACGCGAGTATAGGAAGGCAGGTGCAGCACGACATCATTCCGGGCTGCATTAGGGTCTTCCAATTTGCTGAAGTATTTGTCACAAATTCGTAGCAATGCCGATAACCGTCCTGCCAGCAAGGAAGCAGTACTGCTGTACTTCATTCGTACGGGTCGATTTCTGTCGATCTCTGTTGCGTTGAGGCGACGGCATCGAGGTTAGTCTACGACCGCGGATTTGACGTAACACCTGTTCTCCACAGGCGGCCTCCCGCTGCGGCCGCTATTGAGCGTCGTCGTGGTGACATTCGAAGAAGCTACGTAGAAGAGATTCCCGCGGAACATGCGGTAACCTGGTTCGACCATTAGTGATTTAAACCACACGGGAGGCTCCGACTCGCGTGGCGCTCGGGTGGGCGCAGCAATGTCGCTTTGTTGAAGTTGCCCGCCGCGCGGCGGGCTTCTTTAACCTCAGGGCGTGGAACGTCTTCTACGCGATGGCCGATTGAAGCGGCACCTCGACGAAGCTCCCACCAATGCCAGTGTGTACCGAGAAGACGGGTGGGCGACCATATGGCATCGGTACAAAGTGACCTGCATCGGCACCGGAAATTGATACGCGCAATCTGCTCCCCTTTTTCAACGTCCAGGCAACTGGGAGCAACGGGATAACGAAGTCGGTTGCAACTCCAACCTCAAGACGAGATGCATCAGCGCGGTGATATGAACGGAAAGGCCACGCAGTTACATATTCTGCGGGGGCTTCGGACGTTTTCCGGTGTATCGCGCGAAGCATTCCCTCCGTCATGTAGAAGACGTTCCCTTCGACGTCGACTTCAGACAGATAGACGAATATCGACGCGTCACCCTGGTCGACCGCCATTCGAAGGGTTGCCACTGCGTGTCCTGCGACGGACATCGGTTCAGCCACCGGCGCAGTTTCGTAATGCAACATCGCGGCGGAACAGTCAGACCAGTCGGGGTAATAGTCAACGATGGTCGCTGCGCCAAGGCAATCGTAACGCGTTTGCTTGCCACTCGATGTTTCGAAATCAACCTTGAAACTATCTATGGATTGTTCGGCCGAGGATTCGGTCAGTTTGCTTCCGGCGGACAGGTTGAATCGAGTGGGCTTTGAGACTGGAGGCCAAACCGCCGTCGCCTGCCACTGTTCAGCATGAACGTTGTAGTAGTGTATCGGCGCCTCAGCATCCAGACCTGCGTCCTCGCCCATCAAATACGTGTCGAAGAACCGGAGTAGCTCAGCGAGCAGATTGAACTGCGGAGCCTCTTGCTCTCGCCACGGTGAGACATTCGTACGGGCACCGTGGTCCCATGGGCCCAGAAGCAGTCGGTCCTTCGGGTTAGCGCGAGTCAGAAAACGCGTAATCGCGCCGTTGGCGTAGCCCGCGCCATCGAACCAGCCTGAAACAGAGTAAATGGGGACATCGGGTGAAATCTGGTCGAGGTAGTGATACGGGCTGCAAACGGCGAGGGTGAGCTCTGGGTCGTGAAGCATCCCCTCGTCTCTGAATGCAAACTCACCCGCTGCGTCCGTGAGAGAAAAGTTGCTGTGATGCTCATGGACAGCCGCGGCGAGCAGATTGCCGTCGGTATCTTCATCCACGCGGTGCGGGCCTTGCAGCCCGGGGTCCTCGTAGTACGAGATTTGACGGATAAGGTCGCGCCGGTCGTGGTCCATTGCCACCATGAGGGTGGAGTACGCCTGAGTCCAGACCTTCGAAACCAGGCCACCCGGATACAACTGCTCACTATAAATGTCCGAGACGCCGAATAGAGGCGCAATAGCTTTGACAGCCGGATGTCCTGTACTGGCAAGAAAGCAGGCGGCAGCGCCAACGTACGAGATGCCAGTCGACCCGATGACGCCGTTCGACCATGGTTGCTTGACGGTCCATTCTGCGACCTTACCGTAGTCATCGCGTTCCGTGGGAGAGCGAAGGGCATCGCGCGTTCCGAAGCTCGCGCCAGTGCCCCGGACATCGACGACAACGACGGCGTACCCTCGAGGCACGAAGAAATTCCGGTAACGGGCCGCGGCTGGCGCAGCCTCAGCAACATTGCCGTCTGTCTCGAAACGCCTGTAGTAAGGGGTAAAGATGAGCAGCGTCGGGAATTGCTCCGCTCGCGGACCTGCTTGAGGGATGTAAATGTCAGCCGCAATACGGCAGCCGTCACGCATGGTGATGTACTGCGATTCTGGTGCGGCTGGAAGCTGAAACTGCGCAGGCCTGCTTGAGAGGTATTGGCTCGGAGGCACGGTCCAGGCCGAGTTCTTGTCATCGCGGTCTGACATGATGGTGTGTTCCTTACTGGTGGTTCAGTTCAAGAGATTCGACGGAAGAAGGCTCAACGCAAAGAAAGGCAGGCAGTGCTGCCTGAGCCAGGCATCGTACGACCGGAATGTGCTCATCCCGGTAATAGCCGTCTTCGGTATGGAGGAGATTGACAGTAGCCAGTATCTTTCCCATCCAGATTACCGGGACGTTCAGGATGCTCGAACATCCGGTTGCAAGAATCGTCTCGGAGTCAGTGAAGTTAGCGACGATGTCATCCCGGTTGCGTCCGATGCATGGCTGTCCGGTGACGAGCACTTTCTGGAGCCTGGGAGCAGAGTCGATGCGCTTGATGCCGCCTGCTGCGTAAGAGGCGCGTAGGTTGCTGTATGCGCGTTTGACAATCCCTTCTTCGATGTGGACGGTCAGAACGGTAAGCAGCTTAGCATGAAGCGGCTCACAAGATTGTCTACGAGCGCTTTGGCGGTGCCGGTGACGCAGTAGTGTGGAAGAGCGACAGCTGGAATCCGGACGAGGTGGCGTGGCTCGGTCAGTTTCGTACTCGCACCTGCCCCGAGGTGATGCGTGCGGCGGCTTTGTCGTCGGGGATTCCCTTTCCGGACCTGCCCGCGAACTGGAAAGTGCTTTATGGCATCGCTGGCTTAGTCGCCGAGGAGGTTCTGGGCGGTGAGACGGACGATGCCGGCGTGATTGCCGACGCGGTGCGTTACAAAATCTCTAACGGCGAGGCATCGGCTACCGACCTGGCGGCCACGGGTATCACCGACATCGACGACTACCAACTTGATGATGATGTCGTCGAAGAGGCCGTGCGCATGCTGCGCCAAGAATGGACGGGCGTGAAGCAAGAGGTCGAATATCTAATCGAGTTCGCCGTAGCCGATACCTTCGAAAGTCGGCGACGTCTTTCCGTTTGGCCCGACCGAAATCAGCCCCTTCAGCTTCAAGGACCGTGTCGAAGCGGCAGCCAAAGCAGGTGGGATGGTATCGGTCTGATTCACTCGGACATCTACGCTAATGAACGCGGGTCCACTTCACCTGGAACCGGGTGGTCGTGAAACTACATACCGCCCACGTTAGGCACCAGGATTCATCTGTCCGATTCTGAACCCACCGTCGCAAAAAGCGCGTACCAACGCGACCCTGAACTGGTCGAGTCGTGGATGCGGGACGAATACCCGGCCATTGTCGGGCAGGCCCAACGCTGCGGGGCACAGATCGGTCGGGCCAGTATCGAATCAGGTGGCAAGGAAGGTGTCGCTTTCGTGCTCGATCTGACCGAGCGCAAGCGGGCGGCGGAAGAAGCCCGCGAAAGCGAGCGGCGCTACCGGGAGGTGCAGACGGAGCTGGCGCACGCGAACCGCGTCGCCACCATGGGCCAGCTCGCGGCCTCGATCGCCCATGAGGTCAACCAGCCGATCGCCGCGACGGTCACCAACGCCCAGGCTGGCCTGCGGTGGCTGAGCGCCCAGCCGCCTGACGTGGAGAAGGTCCGGCAGGGGCTCCGCCGGATCGTCGACGACGGCAGTCGGGCGGGGGACGTGATCAGCCGGATCCGTGCACTGATCAAGAAGGCACCACCCCAGAAGGAACCGGTGGACCTCAACATGGCGATTCGCGGGGTGCTCGAGCTAACCCGTGGCGCAGCAAACAAGAGCGACGCCTCGGTACAGACGCAACTCGCAGACGGCTTGCCTTTGATCGAGGGAGACCGTGTCGAACTGCAACAAGTCCTCCTCAACCTGGTTATCAACGCGATCGAGGCGATCAGCGGCGTCAGCGATGGCGCACGAGAATTAATAGTCACCACCGGGACAGCCGACGCTGACTGCGTGCTCGTGGCGGTGCGCGATTCGGGGCCGGGCTTTGCCGCGGACACCGCCGAACACATTTTCGCCCCGTTCTACACAACGAAGTCCGCCGGTTTGGGGATGGGACTGTCAATCTGCCGTTCGATCATCGAAGCACACGGCGGCCGATTATGGGCGAGCGCCAACGTGCCGCGCGGCGCTGTCTTTCAGTTCACGGTGCCGGTTTATCCAGAACTTTCATCGTGATTGCACGCAGCGCGAGCAATTTTCTGGCGGTTGCGGTCCGCGAGTCGGCTGAGCCGGCGATGCGGCAGCTAGGGTCAATCGGCCAGCGTCCGCTGTCTGGCTCGAAGCCGACGTTGCAATGTCCGCCGCGGCGCGCCTATGAGTGTCTCAAGATGGCCGATTGGATGAGGTCGCCAACGGCTGCTTAGTCGCCCCTTCAGCACTGCGCAGAGCCAGCTGCAGCAAGTGATCGGAAGAAGTTCGTTGACTGTCGAACTCCAAGAAGCAATATCGATCTGATTTTCTTTCCGGGAGTTTGCGAGCCTCGCCGATGAGCACGCCCGATTTTTTTCGCAGCCGTCTGGACGCGATGATTGATCTTCGTCACCCGCTGGCGGTGTTGGCCACGCGAATGCCGTGGGCGTCGATCGAAGCAACGCTGACCCCGGTGTTCGAGCGGCGTGCTCGCGAAGGGCGAGTCAGTGATGATGTCGATCTGTTCGGGAGTGCGGCGACGCTGGCGGGGGCTGGCCCGAGCGCGGCAGGCCGGCCGCGCCTGCCGGTTCGCCTGATGGTCGGCCTGCTCTACCTGAAGCACGCGTACAACGAAAGTGACGAGTCGGTATGCGAGCGTTGGGCGCAGGACGTGTACTTCCAGTTCTTCTGCGGCGAAGAGTACTTTCAGCCCCGCCTGCCGTGCGACCCAACCAACCTGGTGCGTTTCCGGCAAGCGCTGGGCGAAGCGGGTGTCGAGGAATTGCTGGCCACAACGATCGCCGCCGCCGTGCACATGAAGGCGGTAACACCCGCCGAATTCGAACGCGTGATTGTTGATACCACAGTCCAAGAGAAGGCGATCGCGTATCCGACCGACAGTCGCCTGCTTGATGTGGCGCGGGCCAAACTTGTGCAATTGGCGCAGCGCGCGGGTCTGAGTCTGAAGCAGACCTACGAACGCGAGGGCAAGCGTCTGCGTCGCCGTGCTGGCGGCTACGTGCACGCCAAACAATTCAAGCGCCTGCGTCGCGTGCTCAAACGACAGCGCACAGTGCTGGGACGACTGCTGCGAGACATCGAGCGCAAGTTGCCTGACGCCTCGGAGTCAGAGCAGGTCAAGCTTCGCGTCTGGCTGGAACGGGCGTGGCGAATCCGCCGCCAGCGCCCGAAGAACAAACTGTACGCATTGCATGCCCCGGAAATCGAGTGCATCGGGAAGGGCAAGGCGCGGCAGCCCTATGAGTTCGGCGTCAAGGTCAGCCTGGCAATCACAGAGAAGCAAGGCCTGATCGTCGGCGCACGGGCGTTCCCGGGCAACCCCTACGACGGCCACACCCTGGCTGAACAGCTCGAGCAGACATCGATCCTGTTGCAGGAGGTGCCGGGCGCACCCCGTGCGAAGACGGCGCTGGTCGATCTCGGGTTTCGCGGCGTCGATGCCGACGTGGCGCCGGTACAGGTCGTGCATCGCGGCAAGAGCAGGACGTTGTCGGCACCCCAGCGCCGCTGGCTCAAACGGCGTCAGGCCATCGAGCCGATCAACGGCCATGTCCAGCAGGATCACGGCATGCGACGCTGCTGGCTGAAGGGGCAAACTGGCGACGCCCTGCATGCGGTGCTGTGCGCCGTCGGCTAACCTGCGCTGGCTGCTGCGCGCCATCGCTCGGCTCGGCATCAAGCCTGCCTTTTTTGTTCTCATGGTTCTGCGCCTGTTCGTCGACTTCACGTCGATAACGTTGCTTTCACGCTCCGCACGCGGCTTCCTTCAACTCGCTAAATGAATTTTGCAGGTCCGACTACCGTCAATCACGCGCCAGTCAGCCAGCCCGAAGATGAACGTATGGCCGGGCGTGCCGGATCGCCGCTGCCGGCTGACGCCTGCCGCCACGAAGTGACCTCACCGCGATATTCGAAGATCCGCTGGCCGGCGGGAATCGCCTGTAGCGCGAACACGCCGCGGCCATGCACCGATGATTTCCTGACTGTCACGCGCCGCACTTCTCACTCCGGGTCTATGTTGGAGGGTGGGAGCATATCGACCAGCCGCTTGCGCGGCAACCGCTACCGACGCCTCAGAACAGGCTGATCTGCCGGGAGTCTCGCGGCGGAGGCCGGGACACGTAGGTCCCGCCGTTTTGCCGATGTAGATTGCTCCTTTTTCCGATTCGCTGTAGCCGCGCCAGCATCAGGCACGCGCCTGCGCCATCGCTGAAGCGCAACTCGAACACGCCAGTTTCGCCAGATGGACATGGCGCCGTCGCGCGGAACGACAGGCGCAGACCCCGCCGTTTCGCGCGGGCCATCATCTGCGTGCGGCTCATGCCCTGCCAGCAATCCGACACGAAGCGCGTCACGGTCGCGGGCAGGGACTCATGCGCGACACCCTGTGGGAGCGTCAGCCCAGTGAGCAGGTAGAGGTCAGCCATGCAGCCGGTTTCCTTAAACGACGGTCACATTCTGCGTTTATACCGCTTTCTTGCGACGCCTGGCTGGGCTGGCGGTCGGTACGACCCGGGGCGAACGGGTCGAACGTGATGTCTTCCGGACGGCAGCAGGGACAGCGGACTGCCTGTCTTGGGTAGGGGTAAGGATTCGTACGGAAATGCGTATCATCGCCCCGTGAGCCTTTACAGGAGCGGACTCAGAACCTGATCCCGTAATCTATCGGCACGGGTGCGCGGTCTTTCAACTCGAACAGCCCAAAACGATTGAGGTGGTGAGTCCGGTAGGGACTGAATGCCGCGAGCAGTTCCGGCGTTAGCTGCATCCCCTCGCGTTCCAGCTCCTTCAATGCAAGCGTGATCGTGTGGCAATTATGGAAGATCACGAGGTTCGCGATCAGATGGTTGTACTTGATGATCTTCAGTTGATCGTCGCGTACGTTCTCCGCGATGATGTCGGAACCGAAATACGCCCATTGCGCAAACTTGTTGAAGCCTTCGCATTTGTTCTGGGCCGCCTGAGTGACACGACGCAGGTCTTCGTCGCTGATGTACTCGAGCAGAAATATCGTACGCACCACCCGCCCCAGTTCCCGGAATGCAAAGTAGAGCTTGTTTTTCCGGCTCGCCGTACCGAGCTTGCGCAGGATGGTCGACGGCGAGATTCGCCCGGCGCGAATCGACTGCGCGACCTGCAGCATATCCGGCAGGTGGCAGGCGATCAGATCCCAGTCGACAGCCTCTTTCGTGAACAGGCTGTCGATGTGCTGATACGCTTCGCCGGGCAGGGGGCGAAACCACTTTAGATCTTTCCAGTTACGGATGCGTGGCATCAGTTGGATGCCGAGCAGAAAGGCCAGTCCATAAACTGTCGCACTCTGCGCCTGCGTGTCGCCATGCAGCATATCAGGCTGGATGTCGGAGTCGTTTTTTGTCAGGCCGTCGAGAATATGGATTGCCTCCCACACTCCGCAGGGATGAAGTGCGAGAACAACGCGATGTAGACATCGCTCACATGGTAATAGGCGATGCCGCCGTAACCGCCGTAGCGGATGTGCCGTTCCGACAGCAGATTATTTTCGTAGAGATTCCATTGCGTGCCGTCGGCTGCCGCGTGCTTCGGATCGGGCTCTGTCGCAGTAAGGTCAATGGGTCAAGCAGCGGTGATATGCGGAGGATTGCTTATGAAACGAGCGAGTAGAACTGCTGTGCGGGAGACAGCGGAGTCTCGCCCCGACATTTCATCTGCCCTTTCTTGAGCATGTGCATTAATTCGACGCCACTGAGAATGACGCGCGCGCAGTGGAAATCCTTGAAGCCCAGCATCGGTCGGGTGATGCGTTTGATGGCCCGATGGTCCTGCTCGACCACGTTATTCAGGTACTTGACTTGACGAATCGTGATGGGCGTCTCTCGCTCGGCGTTCACCGCGTGCAACGCAGCCAGATTAGAGCCGCTTTTATCGATGGTTACCGTCTCGGGTACACCGTTCTGAGCGATCGACTTTTCAAAGAAGCGCCGCGCTGCCACCTTGTCGCGCTTGGCTCTGAACAGGAAATCGATGGTTTGGCCCGCCTTGTCCACTGCCCGGTAGAGGTACTTCCACTGGCCTTTGACTTTGATATACGTTTCGTCCATCCGCCAGCTCTTGCCTACCGGCTGCTTGTGCTTACGGAACGTCTTCTCGAACAGCGGCACCAACTTGATCACCCAACGATGCACCGTGGAATGATCAACCTCAATACCGCGCTCGGCCATCATTTCTTCGAGATTACGCAAACTCAGTGAGTAGGCGACGTACCACCGCACGCATAGCAACATCACATCGAGCGGATAGTGAAGGCGCTTTAGCACTCGGGTGATGCCCGCAGCAAGCGTCTTTCGCGGTGTTTGGGTCTTCTTCATCGGCCAGCCAAAGCATATTTGTCAGGCTCGAATACTACCTCTCCCGTCTTAACGCGACAAAACCCGTTCGGCCGGGCAGTCCTGCAATCCAATAGCGGAAGATGACGTCTTTGACTCCTGGAACGAACGCAGAGGACAAACTCGCCCAAGAGATGCGCTTTGCGCTGCGCTGGACGTTCGATTGTTCGAAATATGGCCAGAAGTCCCAGACGTCGTCGGCATAACGGGATACCGCTAGGGTTTTCCCATTCTCGGTTACCACTGAGACGTTATCGAGTTCGCCAATTCCCGCGTCCGGGCCGAATTTGGAACCGCTCTGCAATGAATGAAGAGGGCTACTCTTACTCAACTCGCACTCCGTGCTCAATGGGACTGGCCCAGAAGGGATGGCGCCGTTTTTTCGTCCTAGCCGCAGCTGCGGCCGCTTTCTTCGGATCGAACCGGTCCGATACGAGAGCGTCGATGAGTCGAACGATCCAAGCAAAGTGCTCGACCCACTTTGTCGAGCCGACTCTGTCCTTTTCTTCGAGCAGAAACTCACGGAAGCTCAGAAGCCTGTACAGGTCCCCGCCTGACAGTCGCCAAAGTCGATTTTCGAGTGTTTTACGAAACCGTGTCGGATTGACGCGAAGCGCCTTGTCGTCGTCACCGCGAAGGCCGTGGCGTGATACCAGGCGACTTGCGCCACGATACAAATCGGACGTAACGAGAACGCGTATCTCACCTTTTGATATGCTGCTCTCGCTACGGTAGAGCCAAAGTCTATTTCGCAGTCGATCGGACGCCTCGTTGGCAAGGCCTTCGGTTCTCTTCATAACGATACCGAGTAGCGCTACCGCATCGCTCGAGATACTAGTCTGCGCAGCTTTCGCTTCTATCGGGGCATGGAGCACGGAATGCGAACGCCACTTTGTATGAACCAGCATTCGCATGTTGGATCGCAAAGGATGACTCTTCACGCAATCTCTAGTCAATTCGATGAGCGGAACAGTGTTCAATCCGGTACGAAGGCACAGCGCGAGCGCGTAGATCACAAGCGCCTCACTTTCCGAACCAACGAAATCGCCCTTTTGAACTGCTATCAACTCACGTTTCAGCGCGTCTACCAATCGCTTACGTTCCGTCATTGTGAACGGAGTCACTCCTTCGACCTGCGCCGACGCTTTGGGATACGGGTTTGGAGGAAAAATAGAGGGATCGGACGAGACCAGTTGGAGGCGAATCATCTCGGACAGAACGCTTTTCGTCGCCGCGTAGACATTTCGTTGCGCGGTGTACCGAAGGGATCGCTCCGTCGCCAGCCATTTGATGAATCCTTGCATGAGGCGACTGTTTAGCTCGCCGGATGTGGGCCGGACTTCGACTGTTTCGAGATAGTCGAAGAAGTAGGTTAGTCCCGCGGTACAGTAGCTCACGATCGACGAGACGCGGAGTGCGCGGGATGCGAGCATCGTGCGCACCGTCAGGATGCTGGCGACAACCACCTCGTCGAAGCCTTTATTGAACGGCTCTGGTGCAAATAGCGCGGGAGCGAATCGGTTAAGGTGTCGGGCTGAACGAAATTGAGAGTCGACGATGAGCAAGCTGAAGAGCCTGGACGAACTGTTCGCAGGCCGTCACTTTGACCGCGATGTGATCATTCTGTGTGTTCGCTGGTACCTGCGCTACAAGCTTAGCCTGCGCGATCTGGTCGAAATGATGGCGGAACGGGGTCCGTCGCTGGCGCACACCACGATCTTGCGCTGGGTGCGGCGCTATGCGCCGGAGTTCGTTAAACGGTGGAACCGCTTTGGCAGGCCCACTGGCCAGTCGTGGCGCGTCGACGAGACTTACCTCAAACTGCGCGGCAAGTGGGTCTATCTTTATCGAGCGGTGGATCGGATGGGCCAGACAGTAGACTTCATGCTCAGCGCCAGGCGCGACGTGAAGGCGGCAAAAGCCTTTTTCAGGAAGGCAATCGAACATCAAGGACAGCCACCGAAGACCATCACGCTTGATGGTTATGCAGCCTCGCATCGCGCTGCGCGCGAAATGCAGGCCGATGGCTTGCTGCCTGAGGACACGACGGTCCGATCCTCGAAATATCTCAACAATCTGGTCGAGCAGGATCACCGCAATATCAAGTCCCGGACGACAGTCATGCTCGGCTTCAAACGTTTCAGGAACGCAGCGATCACTCTCTCAGGTATTGAGTTGGTCCATCGTATTCGCAAGGGTCAATTCAGCCTCGCGAAGCTCGGCCTCAAAGATACCGCTGCGCCCGCAGTCTGGAAGGCCGTCCTGTCTGCTTGATGAGGTATCCTTTCTATAGTAAAAATATCCTTCAGATTGTCTATTTGCACCAGAGCCCGTTGCTTTACAGGTCGAGCTTAACCAGATCGCGACTGGAAAATGCCGACACTGACTCAATACCGCGCTATGTTTTGTTCCCCGCGTGCGTATTCGCCCGACGGCGTCGTTGACGCGTCCAACGCCAGTATCGCCTCATTTATAATCACACGGTCAGCAAACCAATGATCGCATGGAGCCCTACTATATGAGTCAACCCCGCGGACGATATGCGGGACCTCGGGACAGCGGCCAGCGCCAACCTCGTCACGAGAAGCGATCTCCGTCCAGCCGGCAGAGACCACCGTACGTGAATGCACCAGCCCGTGACACCGCCCAGACTGCCTCCATTTTCAAGACGCGATCGTTCCAGTTTCTGGTCGATACGGTGGGTGCTGAGAATATCGCCCTGGGACTTGGATCGAACATGGCGCGGGTGGCCGAACTGATGAAGGGCGAGAGATTCACGCCCGAGACCGCCTTTCACATGGAAACCACGCTTGGGTTGCCTCACGGTTTCTTTGACCAGCCCAATCCTGCGCTCGCGGCCGAAACCATCGCCCGCCTGAAATCACCGCTCGATTTCGTCCAGACCGACGACGAACCAGACGTAGTATCGGAAACACCCATGCCGCCTTCCGTCCTGGACGGCGGCCAGCAACGATATCCTGAAGACAGTTTGTCCGGGGAAGCGCAGATGCCGAAGAAAACAGCGGGCGGGTCGCCCAGGGCCGTCAGGAACAGTCGAAGCCAGATGGCCGAACAGCCCACTCCTCCTGCGCCGCGAAAAGGCGCGCCCTCGAAAGACAGGACATCGCCTGCAACAGTCCAACAGCAGGCGCTGGCACTAAACGACAGCGGCGACGTAGAAAAAATTCGGCGCGCGAATCTCCACGTTCTCACGGGTCGCAAGGGATCGAAAGCAAGACTGGGTGTCGTCATGGCGATGAGCGGATCCAACATGGCCCATCGGCTGTATGGCAAGAAACGGCTGGATAGTGTCGAAGCAAACCGCTTCACCGAGCGACTTGGTCTGCCAGCTGGCTGGCTGGACACGCCGCGCTCGGAAGCCGGGATCCCGGCGGCTGTGTCGCATTTGCTTATGCCCGCTTCGCGCGGCCGTGCATCCGTCGAACAACACGAGCCGCTCGCGGCCGCAACGAAAGATGGTGTGTCAGTGAAACCCGCCGATGCGAAGGCGCACACGGGGCGCGCGCGGGCGGGCGTCCTGACCGGCCCGGAAAGCCCGTCACCTGTTTCGACGGATCTCGCAGAAGAGAAACAAACGGTCGTCGTCCGCCAGGATGATCATGTCAGTGATGCCCCTGACGTGCGCGCGGGTCGCTCACCAGAACAAGGGGATGGCGGCGAAGCGTCGGCAGCCACACCGGCACTCCCTGAGGCGCTTCCGGCCGCTGCAATCCCGCAGCAATCCCCCGTGTCGCTCCCCGCTTCCGTGACCAGCCTGGACAATCTTCACGGTATCGCGCCCATTGCGGAAGCGTTGCTCAAGACGCTGGCAGGCAAGGCACGCACGGGTCGACTGGACGAACTGAAGGCGCTGGAGCTTTTGCAGCAGGCAGTCCTCCTGTGAGTCGGTGGTGGTGCGACGACCTGTTCTGCAATGACGCATGAAGCGCATCGGGTAGCCTGGCCCCGGTGCGCGCGAAGCATCGCCCTGCCCTCTGACCCGCGGTGAGATCCCGTCCTCCTCGACAACGCAACGCGCCGACGCCCGCGTTTGTGGCTCAACGATCGAGAAATTGCCGCAGCTTGTCGGCCCGACTCGGGTGCATCAGTTTTCGCATCGCCTTGCTTTCGATCTGCCGGATCCGTTCCCGCGTCAGGTCAAACTGTTTGCCCAGTTCCTCGAGCGTATACTCGGACGCGGTATCGATCCCGAAACGCATCCGCAGCACCTTCGCCTCACGCGGCGACAGCGCATCGAGCGCCTCATCGATCGCGGCGCGCAGGTTCGCCTGCACGGCGGCATCCGCGGGCGATGCCGCCATCGGATCTTCAATCATGTCGCCCAGCGTCGCGTCGGCGTCCTCGCCCACCGGCGTCTCGAGCGAAACGGGTTGCCTCGCGACCTTCAACATGCCGCGAACCTTCTCTTCCGGCAATTCCATGCGCTGCGCCAGTGCCGCAGGATGAGCCTCCTGCCCGGTCTGCTGCAGGATCTCGCGGGAAATCCGGTTGAGCTTGTTGATCGACTCGATCATATGCACTGGCACGCGGATCGTGCGTGCCTGATCCGCAAGCGACCGCGTGACAGCTTGCCGCACCCACCACGTTGCATAGGTCGAAAACTTCCAGCCGCGCCGATATTCGAATTTGTCGACGGCTTTCATCAGGCCAATATTGCCTTCCTGGATCAGATCCAGAAAATGCATGCCGCGGTTTACGTACTTCTTCGCAATGGAGATCACGAGGCGCAGGTTGGCCTCGATCATCTCGCGCTTCGCCTGCCGCATTTTCGACTCGGCCGCCATCATCTGCCGGTTGATCTTCTTCAACTGTTGCAACGGCAGTCCGGCGTTCGCTTCGATATCGATCAGCTTCTGCTGTTCGGCCTGAATCGCGGGCAGACTGCGTTCGAGCGCGGCGCCATACTCGCGCGACCCCGCGGCCGTGCGTTCGGTCCATCCCGGATCGGTTTCGTGCCCCGGAAACGACTCGACGAACTTCTCGCGGGGCATCCCGCACCGGTCGACGGCAATCTGCAGAATACGTCGCTCCACCGCGCGCACCTGCGCGACCTGTTGCTGCACGTCGGTACACAGCCGGTCGATGGTTCGCGCCGTGAAACGGATGGGCGCCAGTTCGCGCTGGATCGCTTCGCCTGTCTGTGTGAAGGTCGTGCGACCCCTGCCTTGCGCGGCATCGGCACGCGCAAGCTGATCGAACAGTTCGCGCACTCGCGCAAATATCTCGAGGCTATCGCTCGTGAGCTGTTTCAGCCGCGCTGCGTTCGCCTTCGCGCGATCTTCGTCTCCCGTCCCGCTGCCTTCATCGCTGTCTTCATCGCTGTCTTCATCGCCGTCATCGTCGGTGTCCGCGTCGATGTCGGCGTCGATGTCGTTTGTGTCAGCAGAGTCCGGGGCCGAATGTCCGGCCGCTGCGGAGTCTTCATTGAGACCGTCGACCAGTTCGTCGATGCGCAGGTCACCGGCCTCGATCTGCTCCACGCTCGCAAGGATCGTGGAAACAGTCGCCGGGCAGGCTGCAATCGCCTGGATCATTTCATGAAGGCCGTCTTCGATGCGCTTCGCGATCTCAACCTCGCGCGCGCGAGTCAGCAATCCCGTCGCGCCCATTTCACGCATGTACATCCGCACCGGATCGGTCGTACGCCCGAATTCGGAATCGACCGTCGAAAGCGCGACTTCCGCTTCCTCGTCGGCCTGGTCGTCCGACACGGCTGCCGGCGCGGTGTCATTCAACAACAGCGTCTCCGCGTTAGGCGCCTGCTCGTAGACCGCTACGCCCATGTCATTAAAGGTGCTGACAATGGTTTCGATGGCAGCGGTGTGCGCGAAATTGTCCGGCAAATGATCGTTGATTTCGGCGTGCGTCAGGTAGCCGCGCGCCTTCCCCAACTGGATGAGTGCGCGCATCTGGCGCTGCCGCTCTTCGTCCTGCAACGCCGTGGACACTGCGTTCATCGGGAGCAGGGCTGCGGTAGCCTTGCCCTTCGATGCGTGGCGTCCCGCAGCCTTCGGCGCGGATGCAGCTGTGTCTAGCCCCGGATGCTCCCGATCAAAACGTGCCATACATTCTCCCCTGAACAGATTTGCCCGGCGATGGCCAGACCAGCGGCCAGCCGAATCGCGGCGAGCGCGCGACGACATTCACGGCTGCGGGCGGGCATGAGTTGCAGATCGCAACGAGCAATGGACGCGGCCTGCTTGGATAAGCTGGCCGGTTGGAATAGCGCGAGAAAACAGCGCATGGAAAGTACACCTCAATTGTAACAGAAATTGCTGCATTGCACCAACAGGCCGAGTCGCCCGATTGAACAGGCCAGGCGCACCCTAGAAAGGGTTGAAGCTTTCCTCGCCGTACTGCGCTCATACGGTTCGGCGCAACGTCGGCGTTGATATCGTGATGCCTCGCCTGCGCATCCTGATCAACGGTAGACCGTGGCTTAATGGTCGGGAAAATGCCTTGGCCTGCCTGTCGGCTCGACCCGGGTGCATCAGTTTCCCATCGCCCTCCCTCCGATCTGCCGGATCCGTTCGCGTGTCAGGTCGAACTGTGTGCGCAGGCTCCCACGAGCGGATAGTCGGAGGCGGTATTGATCCCGGACCGCATCCGTCGCACCTCCGCTCACGCGGCGGCAGCGCATCGGGCGCCTCATCGATCGCGACAGGTAGGGAAAGCATGCGCACCGCACTCCGGGGTGAAGACGACCCTGGATGATCAGTTATCCTGACTTGATCTCTACCATCTGTTTGCGACCGCTGGCAGAGTCTGCTATGCCATTCCGTCCGGATCGACGTCCGGAACAGGCGAACTTGCAGTGCCGGCGAGGAATTGCCTAAGGCGGCGTTCTGCGCTGGTTATCTTGTGCAGGGGTACGGTGGCGAGCTGCGCATCGTGCAACGCCAGCAGGCTCTCGAAAACGGGAACAGCATCTTCCCCTAGCACCCATCTGTCTGCAGCATGGGCCAGTTCGAGCGCTGCTTCCACGGCGTATTCCGCCGCCTTGAAGCGTCCTGCCGGTTCGCTTCCATAACCGTCCTGCTGGAGAAACCATGCGAGGTACACGGTTCGCATCAGCTCGTTAAACAGATGCCCGTTGCCATGACCGTCGCGGCAGGCAACGAGGGCAAGATGGGACGCCAACGATTGCTTCTGCACCGACGCCTGGTCCATCGGCAATAACATCGCTTTTGTGAGGGGCTTTCGTGGCCGAGAAACACCTGCCCCGCCTCGCCTGGAACTCATGTTGTCTGAAAATGTATGTGTGACAGTGCGACTATTTTAACGAGGTCTTCGCCGCGAATGGCGATTCTGGCGTCGCGAGCCCCTCCCCGTCCATCGTCTTTGTGCGACAGTCCGTGTTACTGGAGCAGACCTGATCCGGCGGACGACGCTGGCGTGGCGACGGGACAGAAGCGACGGCGCAGCGCACGCCCGTGTAATCCAGCCGTGAGAAAATCCGCGGACACCTCGAACGGGCTTCCCGTGGGCCTGCGTCGGCGGGCACACACGACGTGGCCCATGGCAGCGTCTTTGAATCGGAGAAAGGATGACCACAGTAGTCCGGTACGGCCTGTTGCTTCTGGCGATCGCTTTTCCCGCTTTTCCCACGTTTGCCGGCGCCCGCTACGTGGAAGTGTGGAATCCGCCTGAGGCACGAGGCGACACGCAGCGGGTACAACCGGTGCGCAACGCACCGAAGCGTCGACGCGCGAGTATGCGCACCGGGCGTAGCCAGTTGCAGCACCGCATCGTTGCGGCTGCGCCCGGCCCAAAGGCATCAGTCGCCGCGGTCGGGCACCGTACGGGAGAACCACGCTATGACGACATTCCCCGCCAGATCACGCCCGAGGGCAATGTACTTCGCGTAGGTGGGCGTCACGCAGAGGTCGAGGTCGAACGCTGATGCAAAGCGAGCAATATAAGGGCTACATGCTGTGGGGCCATGCCATTCTGCAGCAGAAGGAAATCCTGCACTCCGAACGCTACGCCGCAAGCGGCACAATCACGAAAGTCAACAGGGTCATTGAGGCTTCCGGTGTACTCGGCGAATTTGACACTGAGGAAGAAGCGGAACGGGCAGGTATTCAATGGGCACGGGCGTGGGTGGACAGTTCGGATTGATGCCTTCGTCGTTGTTTTATCTGAACTGCGTTTGCCCGTCGTCAATTTCGTCATTTCAGGCCCTCCGCCACGACCGCCAGATACCCGGGCAACAGGGTGGTGGTTCATCGTTCAGTAGGCGGCCCGCTGTCGGGTATTTCGGGATCAGCAGGCGGTTCGGCGTCCTGGCCTTGGGTGGGCGGATCGCTACGGACCGGTAGTTGCGTATTCCGTACTGCGTTGCGCAGCTCGTCGCGCTCCAATGCGTCACGCTTACACTGCACGACGTGACGTTTCCGCACTTCGGCATCGAGTTCGGCAAGCCGGACCTGGCGGATGCTCTCCAGCTCAGGCTGCTCGAATACGATACGCATGCGGGTGTCAGCTGCCACGCGCGCCGCGGCGGCCTGGAATGCTTCGGGGCCGGAGAGCGACAATGTCGAACCGAACTTCTGTTGCGCGAAACGCAGCGCCAGCTCGATCGCTTCGGGCTCGCTGTCCCACAACCGCAGCGTGCGGCCTTCATCGACGAGGAATGCCACACCGTCCTTGCGGTAGTCGACCTCGCCGCTGGCTTGTACCTCGTACGTGATCGATGGCCCGCGATAGATGATCTCATTGTGACCAGGCCCGACCGGTTGCTTCGCGCCATCAGATGGCCGATTGATGTTCACAGCGCGCTCGTCGTCGGCGCGCTTCGCACTCAGACGGAGCTCCTGCATGCGTCGCAACTCGCGCAATGCCCGCTCGTCACCACTCTGCGCACGCTCCTGCAGGAAGTCGCGATACTGGTCCGTGATTGGCCGGCGTCCTGCGCCCTTGAGGGCGTCACGCTCCCTCACGATCCGGTCACGCAGCGCAGCCTCGCCCTCGAGTCGCGCCACGCGCGCGGCCGACAGTTGCTCACGCCGCTCCTTGGCGGAGAGATCCTTGCGATCCGCAACGGTGCTACGTGCGCGGTAGAAAGCGGCCTTGATCGTGCCGCGCCGGTCCTTCTCGAGCCGCGTCTGTTCATCCCACGCGCGGCGCAGGCCGTCGCGATTAGCTGCGCGCCATTGCTGGAACTCGGCCCACAGGTCCCGTTCGGGTGTGTGGCGCGGCGCATGGCCAGCGCTAAGTCCGACCTGCGCCCGGTACGTCTCGCGAAGCAGCTGCGCGGCTTCCGTCCACGGCAGATTCATTTCTTTGGTCAGGAAATCAGACACGTTCAGATTGCGCGAGCCCGCCCTGATCCGGTCACTGCCATCGGCACCCTTGCCAATGCTGTACTTGCTGACAATCACTCCGTGTGAGTACGCGAGTGCGGCGAGCAACCGGCTGGCATCGAGCGTCGCTCGGATCTCTGCGAACTCCGTCCGCTCGCGCGAGCGACGGACACTGCGTGACTCCGCAAGATCACGCGCGAACTGGTCCCGAACCGTATCCGCTTCCCGGCCGGTCGCCGCCCGCGCGCGCGAGTTGAACGGGTCTGCCAGAGCCTCGGCGCCAGTACCGGACGATGCGAAAGGAAGCGACCCAATCGCATCGAACGACTGGACGTCCGCCAGGCTGCGGATCTCATCTCGCGGACCGAAATCCGCTGGCAGTCGACCGCCGCCCAACGCGGGATTCAGACCAAATGGTTCGCTCCCCGGTGCGGGGCCGCCAAACGGTCCACCGGCGCGCGTGAACTTGTCCGCGGCTGTCGCTGCAAGCCGTGCCCGACCCGCACTGTCCGCAGCGTCCCATGAACCATACATGCGAGCCGCGATTGCATCGAGCAGAGGGTTACTGCCTGGATCTTCTAGCTGTTCTCCACCCGCTCGCTCGCGATCGCCAGTCCATCGCAGTTGGTCAATTCGGTCGGCTTGGTGGTTTCCCAGCTCCAGTAATGCATCAGCCGGCAGAAGCATTTGACGTCGCGCGGCGTCGCCATCCACACCGCGGCCGGGCACACCTCGCACACGGTGTGGGGATCGGGACGACGCACTGGATCGATCGAAGTGAGTGTCAAGGTCGTGATCCGCTCCCCTTCTCCACTTTCGCCACCGGCCCCGGCGGTCGTGTTCCGCGAGCGGCGGCTCGTGCCACCGCTGTTCCCAATCTCGCCAGTCTCCTGGTCCACTACTGCTTCGTCCTGTTCGCTCATCAAATCCTCCTGCTGCGTCATGGAACCGCTGTTCGCGATGGTCGAGGATGCGTCGCTGCTCAGTCGGCGACGCGGCCTGATACGTCTTGTAGAAGCTGCTACCGCTATTGAGATACTTGATCTCTCGCGCGCGCATATCGCTCCACTCGAAAAGCGCATCGAGATAATGCTGGGGTGTCGCGCGCGGAATCTCCGTCTCGATGTACTCTGCATGGACGTTCCGATCAAGCGCTTCACGCTTGCCGTCGGCATCGAGTTCGATGAAATCGCGCGAGAACACGAATTCCTTCAGGTTCACGCCCTTCGCCGCACCCGCTGGCTTGACGTTTTCATATTCGCTGTCGCGACCAGCGTTACGTGTGCGGGTCTCGCCAAATTCGGTGAGCATCACCCGGAAATCCTCGTAACGGGTGACGTCACGCGAAATCAGTGCCTCGAGGATCACGGACTTCAGCTCGCGATTCATCGGCTCGAATACGTCGCCCTTGTACCGGCTGATCATTTCCGACGCATCGGTGAACTGCACGCGCCGGTTCTCTTTCGGACTCGCCAGCCCGTATTTCGCGTTGATGTGCTCCTGGAACGCTTCGAGGAACCGGTGATGCCGGTCGACCTTGCCAAACGGCTCCAGCCGCCGTCCCGTTCGCAGGTTCACTTCAGGGATCACCACGTGAAGATGGACCTTGCGTTCGACAAGCTCGCCACTGCGTCGGTCCGCGTAGCTTTTGAGCCGCGGGACATGCGCCTCAGCATAGAAGTTGTATTCGTCCGGCCGGTAGGCAGCAAACGCGAACGCTTCAAACTCACGCACAATCTCCTCGAGCACTTCGCGTGAGACCTCGTCCTCCTTGAACGACAGCGTGACGTTGATGTAGCGCTCCGCCTGCGTGTCCATCGACTGGATGATGTCGTTGGTCAACGCCAGATCCCCCGCGAGAATCACCCGTTCATCCATCTCGTCGCGCTCAAACTCACGGTCCTGCTTCTGGCCCTGTTCCAGATAGGCCTTGATGCCGTCGTGATAGCCGCGTATCCGGATTAACATCGTTCATCGTCCCTGGTTTCCGATCCGCGTGCGGGCCGAACAGCGCGACGGAGCGACATCGAATGCGTGATGGGTGACGAACATGCCGTCGTCTTCCTGCTCGACATCCCGTTTCGTGCCCTGCATGACGACAGTTGCCTGATAGGGATGATCGATTCCCATGTGCGTTGTATCCGGTCAGTCCACTTTCCCGAGCGTGCTTTTCAGATAGCGCGAGATCATCTGCAGTTCCGTGAGCATTTGCTCGTAGGTCGCTTCCGACAGCTCACCGCTCAGGTGTCCCGAATTCGCGCGAAGGGCGATCTGGTTCAGGTTGTTGCTGGTCTTGTTGAAGATGTACAGGAGCCGCTTGCGGTCCGCGCTGGCAACGGGCCGGGCGATCACCTGCGTCCGGTTCGTCAGCACGGCATGCCTGAAAAATTCAGACTGCGTCAGCCCGCTTCGGTTCACCTTTTCAAGATAGACCGCGCGGTCCGCATCCGATAGCCGGAAGGCAATTGGTTTGCCAAGTCCTGCTCCGTCGTTGCTCTTCCTTGGCGGCATCGTCACAACCCCGCTGGATGCGTGCAGTCGGCCGACTGGCCTGGCAGATCGAATCGTGTCGGATCACCGTCGATCGGATGGGCACGGAACCAATGCGCTTCGCATTCGCGCAGTGCATACATCGCCTGGTCGCCCGTCATGGGGTGCGTATAAGCCGCCCACAGCAGGTACCGCCAGCGCCTGTCGTGCTCAAACGCTCGCGGCCTCATCACAAGCTGGATCACCCACTCACTGGTCGGAATCATGACTGCACCTCCGTATTCATTACGCATACCATGCAGTGCTGAATGTCGGCAGCGAAGCTGCCGACCAGGATGACGCGGCAGTAGATCGCGTCGGGGTTTCAAAGGGGCCTCGCCCCTTTGGCACGAGATATTTTACGAAGCGCGTAGCGATGCGTAAACATATCCGACGTGCCTCGATTCGCAAATCTACAGCAAACACTGTAGCACCCATATAGCAGGTTTCAATCATTAATTTGCATAACTAAAGCTTTATTGAAGCTTTATTCACCACGCATTTTTGACTATTTAGCACTTTTATAGCACTATCAAACGGCGTTGACTCTTCGCAGACCTCGCCATGCCGCTCACTGACCTCACCACCGTCGCCGAAGACCTGCGCGATGCGCCCGCCACCAGCACCACCCGCTCTGAAACCGCGCAGCTTGCCGATCTGATCGAACAGATCGATGCGGCCATGGCGCGCGGAGTGTCCAGGCGCGAACTCCACGCCCGTTTGCAAAAGCGCGGCCTCACCATGAGTCTCGCGGTTTTCGACAACGCCCTGCATCGCATCCGCAAACGCATGGGCCGACGCGCACCCAACCGCACACGCACGCCCATCAGCCATCCTGCATCGCCCGCACTCATCCCTGCACCCGCCGCCCCTGTCAGGCAGATAGCACCCGCGTCGCACGCGTACACGCCTTCCGCTTCCCCACCTCGCGCGGGCATCAGGACGCTCGACGAACTCGCTGCCGAAAACCCGCACCTCTCGCGCATGCAGTTGATCAAACTCGAAGCGCAGCAATACGACCCGCCGCTGCTTTCCAGCACTGGACTCGATGAAATAGCACGCAAATACGGCAGCCCGCGCAGACGCTGAGGCGTGCCGCACCGTCGATTGCGCCCGGTCGGGCGCGCGGCGCGCGCAACACCCACATTTGTGCACGCGGGCCAACCAGCGTTGCAGAGGAGCCTGGTCGACCTGGCGTGCGGTCGCGGCTCATCTTTTCTCCCCTTCCATAGCAAAAAGCCGCCGGGGTGAAGGACCCCAACGGCTTCTACTGGCTCATCTCTCCGTCGTTCACGCGTCTACCGCGTCCTCCTCCGCCTCATCGGTGCCACTATCGGCGTCGACCTCGTCACCGGGATCTTCGTCTTCAGCGTCGTCATAACCGTAGATTCGATGTTCCGGCACCTCGCGGTTACGCAGCACTTCGGGCAGCCAACCCGACTCCGACAGCCGAAGCTGCGCAGTCGCTGCAGCGCCGCCCTTCTTCATGCCGCGTAGCTCCGCTGCAGCTTCCGGTGACAGGGCATCGCTGATCACCTCTTCGATGCGCGCCTTCGGTACGTGATCGAAGTAGCTGGCACGCGTAGGCTTCCAGTAATACGCCATGTCCGTTTCCAGCACATTTGTAACCTCGTTGATGGCGTGGGCACTGTCCGTCCCGCTGATACCGTCGAGCGTCGCCGCTACGCAGAATGCAAACAGCCGGGAGATGACGTCCGCCTCCTGCTGCAGCAGCCACGCCAGTAACCCATCGCGACGCTTCGGCAGCACCCCCGCCCATTTCGCACGTTCGCCCTCAAGCATCTTCCAGGCGACGCTCTCTGCCATGTCGTCGGCGTTCGACACCAGCGCATCTCGTGACGTGTGCGCGTCGATCCGGATCGCGTGCTCCGCAAATTGTCGCGAATAGACTTCCCCGAACACGACTGGAACCATGCGAGTCATCAGCGCAGCCATCGCCACGCTGGGCCGCGTCATCAGTTCCGCCTGCACCGCAGCCGTCCGGTGCGCCGTGAGCCGCTTGCACAGCTTTTCGCCGTGCAGCGGCTTTGGCTTCGCCGCCGCACTACGGCTCGCCGATGCGCCATCGGTCCGCGAGCCACCGTCGGACTGCCTTCTCGCATCGTCGTGGCGCACAAGTCCGCGCTCGACGCATACCTGCCCGTCCTCATCAAGATAGACGAGAACGCCCGCGCGCTTCATGTCGTCCGCGTCGAACGCTTCGAACCGCACCGCGTATTGGTCCACGGCGTATGAGGCCGCTGTCACTGCCGCGTCAAGCCGGTCATACCGGTCTTCGTCTACTTCACGATCCTCATCGTAGTACGCGTCAAGTTCGGCTTGCGCCGTGTCGCGCACGCTCACCAGCGCGTCAAGCTCCGCTTGCTCCTCCGTGGTCGGCTTGCGCATGGTCGAGTGCACCCGGCCATACTGCATGATCTCCATCAAGTCGCCGCGCGTCCTCGTTTCTACGAATTGCCAGCCCTCTTTCGCAATGGTTTGGGATAGCTCGACGAGCCGATCCGTCGCGAGCCGATGCAGCAGTTCAGAATCCTCGATATAGCCTGCATTCTGGTCGTCACTGAACAGATCTCGTCGAACGTGGCCACCCGCCGCCTCATAGGCGTCCAGTCCGACGAACTTCGCCAGGGCGCTCTCGCGCGCGTCGATTTCCGCCTTCGTGAGCGCCGCGCGCAACTCTGACGGCCGGCGCTGCCAGGCGTTGGGCGCCTCGTTCCACACGCGTTCCTGCGTCGCGTGATCGTCGGCCAGCGCCAACGCTTTGGCCTGCTCGTAATCGAGACTGTCATCTCGCAGCATCTCCAGCATGGCGGGCGACAGGTTGGCAATCTTGAGCGCACGCCGCACGACCATCTCGGACACCTTGAAAACCGCTGCCACGTGGGTCACGCTTTTACCCTCATCGACCAGCAGACGGAAAGCGACCGCTTCATCTGCGACGTGCATGTCCTCTCTTTCCCTGTTCTCGATCAGCGATGCGGCAACGGCTTCGCCTTCGCTCACAACCAGCACCGGCACCTGGTAATCCTTCGTAATACGGCCCTGGGAAAACAGCAGATCGAGCGCGGCGAGCCGCCGCTGCCCCGCGCAAACGCCAAGTTTCGGCATTTTCCCGCGCCCTTTGATCTCGTGCACAACGAGGTTTATCTGCATGTGTACCGGCTCCGGTTGTTTGGACACGCTCTTGCAACTCAGGCGGCCAGCTTCATCAGCCGTTCCTGACGGGCTTCGAGGGGTGATTTGAAGCCCAGCTTTTCAAGGCGCCAGTTGCGATTGTATCGATCCCTGAACGCGATGGCGGCAGCGCG
>NZ_VZQQ01000219.1 GCF_014397785.1 Paraburkholderia podalyriae | reverse complement strand
GAGGAATGAAATGAACGCGTCCCACCCCGTGACCGAGTGAGCAAATCAAGGTGGATCCTCACTGGCCAACGGCATCGATGTACCCACGTGGAAAATAGGAAGTTTCCCAAGGCAACCGGAGGATCCAGTCGTGAATCGTACAGCAGTCGGCGTGGACATCGCGAAAAACGTGTTCCAGGTGCATTACATCGATCAGGAAACCGGCGAGATCGTGAACAAGCCGATCAAGCGGGCAAAGTTCCTTGAACATTTCGCGAACCGTGCGCCGTGCCTGATCGGGATAGAAGCGTGTGGTGGTGCGCACCACTGGGCCCGGCAACTGACGAAGATGGGCCACGAGGTGAAGCTGATGCCGGGGGAGTTTGTGAAAGCGTTCAATGTCCGCAACAAGAGCGATGCGGCGGACGCCCGGGCGATCTGGCTGGCAGTACAGCAGCCAGGCAAGCCGGTAGCGGTAAAAACTGAGATGCAGCAGGCGATGCTTGGGCTGCACCGGATGAGGCAGCAACTGCTCAAGTTCCGAACGATGCAGACCAATAGCCTGCGAGGACTGCTGACGGAATACGGCGAGGTGATGAGCAAGGGGCGAAGCAAGCTGGACAAGGAGATACCAGTGGTGCTCGAACGGCTCGCTGAGCGTCTGCCTGCTGTGATCATTGACACGTTTCGCGAGCAGTGGAACGGACTGGCGAAGCTGGACGAACAGGTAGCGCAGATTGAGCGCCGCATGCGCGAGTGGAAGAAGGAAGACAAATCGGTAAAGGCAATCGGCGAGATTCCCGGCGTCGGACTGCTGACGGCAACGGCGGCAGTCGCGATGATGGGCGATCCGAAAGCGTTCAGTTCGGGGCGGGAGTTTGCCGCGTGGGTTGGGATCGTACCGAGGCAGACGGGTTCGGGCGGCAAGGTGAATCTGCACGGGATCAGCAAGAGGGGTGACACGTATCTGCGCACACTGCTGATCCACGGTGCGCGTAGCGTCCTTGAGCACGCAAAGGAGCCGGGTGAGTGGGTCGAGCAGATGAAGAAGCGGCGGCCAAAGAATGTCGTGGTCGTCGCACTGGCCAACAAGATGGCGCGAACGATCTGGGCCGTACTGGCCCATAACCGGCCATACCGGAAGGACTATGTCAGCGTGAATCCGGCCTGAATGGCTCACGCGATGTAGAAGATCAACGTTTGACACAGGGTGAACGTCGAAAGGTTGCGCAGCAAACGAGTGTGATGACAAGCCAGGTAGGACCGGGGCCCGCCAAGCCTGAATCATTTCCAGAGCTTCGAGCTCGTTTGAGGAGTGAGGCGCGGGCCAGCGGATTTCATAGGGGGCCGTAGCCTATTGGGCTGCAACAAGCCCGGATATAGAGCAGCAGCCCATCCTGTCTGTCACACAAGCGAGAACTAGCGCAAAGGGACGCGTTCATATAGA
>NZ_VZQQ01000218.1 GCF_014397785.1 Paraburkholderia podalyriae | reverse complement strand
AGGCCAATTCAGCCTCGCGAAGCTCGACCTCAAAGATACCGCTGCGCCCGCAGTTTGGAAGGCCGTGCTGTCTGCTTGATGAGGTCTCCGTTCTACAGAAATCTCGTCCAGACCGTCTATTTGCACCGGAGCCCTATGTCGCAGGCGACGGCGCTGGAATCGGCGGCGCAAAAGCTGCGTGCACACGCGGTGAACTTGCTGCTATCGGCGTCGCGCTTTCCTCGGGCGCACTGTCGGCCGGGCGCGCAAGCGAGCTTGCAGCGCCGCTGCGTCGGCGGCTCGCACATGAGCTGGCGATGCGGCCTCTGCTTGATTCGATCTATCGGCCGCGTACGGAGATTTTCACGCCGCCCGATGAGACGATTGTCTGTCGCTGTGAAGAGGTAACGGCTGGCGATGTGCGGCTGGCCGCGGAACTCGGCCAGCCGGGACCGAACCAGCTAAAGGCGTTCACGCGCGCGGGCATGGGCCCGTGTCAGGGCCGTCAATGCGGCTACACGGTTGCCAATTTGCCTGCGTCTGCGCAATGTCGCTCTGTTGCTGCGGTTGGTTTCCAACGTGTGCGGCCCCCACTAAAGCCGATAACGCTCGCGGAGCTCAGTGCATTTGACGAGTCGTCATGAGGGCGCGTAGCCATGCCTCGGGGCTCTCGACGTGGCAATGAGAGAGTATGGTGCAGACGTTTCAGGTCCCGGAAAGGTGAGCATGTCGCGAGACTAATTGGATTTCCCCCTTTCTGAGACGCCTACTCGGCCGCATTCTGCGCTGCCGATCCCGGCATGAAGATAGCGCTCGGCGAACGGTATTCGGCGTTGTGCTGCGTGTGCCTGAACGTTGTTTGTATTCTCTCGAAGGCGTCGCTGCACACGGCGCCCATCGTCGAGGAAGCGGAAGCGCTCGCGTCGCACGGCATCTACGTGAAGTTCGAGGGCGAGAAGGCGCCGACAGAGCCGCAGCGCTACGACCTCGTGCCGGTCGCCGTCGGGCGCAGCCCGAACGGCAAGAAGATCGGCGCCGAGAAGGCCGGAGTCGCCGTCACGAATCGCGGCTGCCGCGTGTCGCTACTTCGAGAAATCCATCGATCAGAACGGCGAACCGGAGACCATCGCCGTAGACAAAAGCGGTGCCAATCTGGCCGTGCTGCAAGTGATCAACGCCGAACGGAAAACGCCCATCAAGGTGCGCCAGGTCAAATATCTGAACAACGTTGTCGGACAGGACCAGCGCGCGATCAAACGTATCGTCAAACATGATGGGTTTCTAGGATTTTCGTTGCGCCCGCATCATCCTGTCGGGCATCGAACTCAATGAAATGAACGCCTCCCACCCGTAAGCAGTTGGGATAATGAAGGAGAGCGGACCGTCTAGGCCTGATGACATCAGAGTGCCCAGATAGAAGATCATGTAGGTCTTGACAGGCAACCGGA
>NZ_VZQQ01000217.1 GCF_014397785.1 Paraburkholderia podalyriae | reverse complement strand
GAGCTAAGCTCGATTCTGGTGTACGGGGAGTTGAGGCGGGAGATTGAAGGCGGTGGAGGTTTTAGCTGAGAATCTGATTGTCGAAGTCGGAACCCAGCAAACAACAAACCATCCACCATGAATAAGTTTACGGAAAAAGCGGTTGTAGGTCTATCGGAAGTCGGTCTGGGACTGGACGAGTTGGTGCGTCTTGGAGCGCGGCAGGTGATCCAGCAGGCGATCGAAGCGGAGCTCGCGGCGCTGCTGGAGCGGTTCGGGAACGTCAAGACCCTGCATGGGCAGCGCGCCGTGGTGCGCAACGGCTATTTGCCGGAGCGCGAGGTGTTGACGGCGGCCGGCCCGATTGCCGTGAAGGTGCCGAAGGTTCGCGATCGGTCAGGATCAGGTGTGAAGTTCAATTCGTCGATTGTGCCGCCGTATGTGAGGAAGTCGCCGCGCGTGAGTGCCGCGCTGCCATGGCTTTATCTGAAAGGCATCTCCACGGGCGACATGAGCGAAGCGCTGAGCGTGTTGCTCGGTGACGACGCCAAAGGCCTGTCGGCCAATGTGGTGAGCCGTCTGAAGGCGCAGTGGGCCGACGAGCATGCGAGCTGGAGCCGACGCGATCTGTCGAAATCGCGCTACGTATATTGGTGGGTCGACGGCATTCACACCGGGCTGCGCAGCGAGAACTCGGACGGTCAATGTCTGCTGGTGATCATCGGCGTGAGGCCGGATGGATGCAAGGAGCGTGTGGCGATCGGTGACGGGTATCGCGAGTCGAAGGCGTCATGGCAGGAGTTGCTGCTCGACCTGAAATCGAGAGGCCTGCAGGCTGGGCCGCTGCTTGCCGTCGGCGATGGCGCGATGGGCTTCTGGGCCGCACTGGAGGAAGTGTTTCCTGCAACGCGCGGCCAGCGCTGCTGGTTCCACAAGATGGGCAACGTCCTGAACGCGCTGCCGAAGTCGCAGCAAGGCAGAGCTAAAGCAGATCTGCAGGCGATCTGGATGGCCGCCACGCGCGCCGACGCGTATGCCGCGTTTGATCGTTTCGTGACGGTCTACGCGGCGAAATATCCGAAGGCAACGGAAACGTTGAAGAAGGACCGGGAAAGCCTGCTGGCGTTTTACGACTTCCCGGCCGAGCACTGGCAGCATTTACGGACCACGAATGCGATTGAGTCGACGTTCGCGACGGTGCGACACCGTACGACGCGCACGCGCAACTGTGTGTCGCGACCAACCTTCCTTGGTCTGGCATTCAAGCTGATCGAGGAAGCCGAGAAAACCTGGCGCCGCGTCAACGGGCCCGAAAAGATCAAGCTGTTGCTGGAAGGCATTGCCTTCAGGGATGGCGAACCGGTGAAAGACGATCAACCGGTTCAGCAGAAACTCGCCGCCTGAAGTCCCTGCTCATCAAGTTGCCTATACACCAGTCTTGACGCTAGCTC
>NZ_VZQQ01000216.1 GCF_014397785.1 Paraburkholderia podalyriae | reverse complement strand
TGAACTTGATCTTCAGAAACTCGGTTTTGAAGGAATCGAACCAGCGCTGACCGGCCGACCTTCGTACCATCCGGAGGTGATGCTCAAGATCTACATCTACGGTTATCTGAACCGTATTCAATCCAGTCGTCGACTTGAACGCGAAGCCCAGCGCAACGTCGAACTGATGTGGCTTACGGGACGCCTGGCGCCGGACTTCAAGACCATTGCGCGGTTCCGTAAAGACAACGGCAAAGCGATACGCGGCGTCTGTCGTCAGTTCGTCATGCTATGCCAGCGCCTGGACCTCTTCGCCGAAGCGTTCGTTGCGATCGACGGCAGCAAGTTCAAGGCGGTGAATCATCGCGATCGCAACTTCACAAGCGCCAAGCTCGAACGACGCATGCGCGACATCGAGTCAAGTATCGCCCGCTATCTCGAGGCGATGGACACAGCCGATCGTCAGGAGCCTGCAATCGCGAAGGCCAGGACAGAGCGACTGCAGGACAAGATCGCGGCCTTGAAGGAACAGATGCAAAACCTCAAGGAAATCGAGACCAAGCTGAACGAAGCACCGGACCGGCAGATATCGCTCACGGATCCGGATGCCCGTTCGATGAAGACACGAGGAACGGGAATCGTCGGCTACAACGTCCAGACGGCGGTTGACACGAAGCACCATCTGATCGTTGCGCACGTCGTTACTAATGATGGCATTGATCGTGATCAGTTGACGTCGATGGCAAAGCTGGCGCGTGAGGAGATGGCGGTCGACGGGCTCACCGCAGTTGCGGATCGCGGCTACTACAAGAGCGAGGAGATACTCGCATGCCATGAGGCTGGAATAACCGTGTTCGTTCCAAAAACGGTGACATCGAGCGCAACGGCTCATGGCCGCTTCGGCAAGGACGACTTCATTTACAACGCACAGACGAACGAATATCGGTGCCCGGCAGGCGAGCGGCTCATCTGGCGATTCTCAACCGTTGAGCGCGGCCTGAAGATCAGTAAGTACTGGAGTTCGAATTGCCAGCAATGTTCGCTAAAAGGCGACTGCACGCCAGGTCCTCAACGTCGCGTGACGCGCTGGGAACACGAAGCTGTTCTTGATGAGATGCAGGGGCGACTTGATCATGCGCCTGAGATGATGCGCATCCGGCGACAGACTGTCGAGCACCCGTTCGGCACGATCAAGGCATGGATGGGCGCCACTCATTTCCTGACACGGACCATCGGGCGGGTGAGCACGGAGATGAGCCTGCACGTGCTGGCGTACAACATGAAGCGGGTGATCAAACTACTCGGTTCAGAAGCGGTTATGAATGCGATGCGGGCGTGACGCCCGTACGGGCTTGTTGCGCCTTCGTGATGTGTTGGGCTGTGATTTGACCTTCGGCTCGTCGCAGTCGACAAGCGGCAATCCGCACCGGGACAGGTTTCCTCAATTCCCAGTGGGTACGCGTTTTGACACAGTCTGGGCC
>NZ_VZQQ01000215.1 GCF_014397785.1 Paraburkholderia podalyriae | reverse complement strand
TTGTTCATGGTGGATGGTTTGTTGTTTGCTGGTTTCCGACTTCGACAATCAGATTCTCAGCTGAAACCTCCACCGCCTACAATCTCCCGCCTCAACTCCCCCGTACACCACTTCCGACTTTAGCTCGGGATTAACTTCACGTCGGCGATCGGCCTGGTCTCCGAGCTAGGTGACCTGTCGCGCTTCGAGCATCCGCGACAGCTGATGGCGTGGCTCGGCGTGACGCCTTCTGAGCACTCCTCAGGCGGAAAGCGACGCCAAGGAAGCATTACCAAAACAGGCAACAGTTATGCGCGCAAGCTATTGGTCGAATCCGCCTGGAGTTACCGCCATCCTGCCCGCGTGAGCATTGACATCCAGCGCCGGCATGAAGGGCTACCCAAGCCGATAATCGACCGTGCCTGGGACGCGCAACTAAGACTGTGCCGGCGATATCGCAAGCTCGTCGCCAGAGGGAAGACCGCGCACGTGGCCATCATCGCTATTGCACGCGAGCTGGCGGGCTTCATCTGGGACGTCGGCCGATTGGGAATGACGCTGGCTTTACCGCCAAGCGCGCAATCCGCATGAACAAAGGGCTGTACGTAAAAAGACCAACCAGTATCAAGAGTTTCCTGAAGGCGGCGCAGCCCGGTATTCGAGTAACCCGCGACCACGTTTGGCAACGGCATCAGTCGACTTGCGTAGTAAGGAAGCGGCAGGCTCATGAGACGGACCTCTGTAATGCGGCAACCAACCCGCGAATGTCAGCGTGATCCACCGTCGAGTTTTACTGCTACGCCGCCTTCAGGAAATTTGCTTTGACCATGGAGTAAATGGTGAAAACCGATCCAGATTGACACTGGGAGTCATATCAGCGGGGCGATAAAAACATCCGGCGCCTGCTGGTTCAGTGCGCTAGAGCTTACATGCAGCGACTCGGGCGCCAGAGCGGCCCACTTGCCGATTGGGTTCGTGCCTTGCTGGCGCGGCGCCACTCCAATGTCGTGGCCTGTGCTCTCGCGAATAAGCTGGCGCGCACCGCCTGGGCGCTGGTCACTCGAAATACTGTCTTCGATGCGAAGGCGGCTGTCATGCCTGCCTGACCAGCCGATCCCACACTGTTTTACCGAGTACCTATCTGGTTTTGCGACCGCTGAAATTTGATGACGTGAACGGCACACCGGCCTGACGGAAAACCCGAAAACGGGAATGGCTCTTGAAGCCGATGGAGTTTTTTGGGACCGTCAGGCGCGATTCTCATCGTGGCGCGGGGAGCTATCCCTACAATGACGCCGGATAGATTTTGGCAAGCCAACCACGCCGTCAAAAATCAAGGTTGCAAAAACGGGGGTGACCATAGATTCCCGTTTGCCGGTGCACGAATGTTGGTTCGCCTGCTCAAACGCGAAGCTATCAGGGTCGGGCGCAAACACGTCGGCACTCTGATGAAGCGCATGGGCATTGAGGCGCTGTACTGCAAGCCGAACA
>NZ_VZQQ01000214.1 GCF_014397785.1 Paraburkholderia podalyriae | reverse complement strand
GCGAGGTGCTGGATCGCACCCGAGATGCCGACCGCGACGTACAGTTGCGGCGCGACGATCTTGCCCGTCTGGCCGACCTGATAGTCGTTCGGCACGAAGCCCGCGTCGACGGCCGCGCGCGAGGCGCCGAGCGCCGCGCCGAGCTTGTCGGCCAGCGGTTCCAGCACTTTCGTGTAGTTTTCGCCGCTGCCTAGACCCCGGCCACCCGACACGATGATCTTCGCGCTAGTCAGTTCCGGACGATCGAGCTTCGTCACTTCGCGGCTCACGAACTGCGAGATGCCTGCGTCGGCTGCCGCTTCGATCTGCTCGACCGCTGCGCTGCCGCCAACGGCGGCGACCGCGTCGAAGCCGGTCGAGCGCACGGTGATGACCTTGACCGGATCTTGAGACTGAACCGTCGCGATCGCGTTGCCCGCGTAGATCGGACGCTCGAACGTGTCGGCGCTATCCACGGCCGTGATGTCGCTGATCTGCGCGACGTCGAGCTTCGCGGCGATACGCGGCGCGATATTCTTGCCGTAGGCGGTGGCCGGCGCGAGGATGTGCGTGTAGTGCTTCGCCGCATCTTGCACCAGCGTCAGCACCGTTGCTTCGACGTTTTCCGCGAGGCCTGCGGCGAGTTGCGGCGCGTCGGCAAGCAGCACCTTCGAAACGCCTGCGATCTGCGCTGCGGCGTCGGCCGCGGCCTGCGCGTTGTGACCCGCGACCAGCACGTGAATATCACCGCCGATCTTCTGTGCCGCGGCGATCGTGTTCAGCGTCGCGGCCTTGATCGACGCATTGTCGTGTTCTGCAATTACCAGGTTCGTCATTTCTTGGGTCTCCTCACAGCACCTTGGCTTCGCTCTTCAGCTTCTCGACCAGCGTCTTCACGTCCGGCACCTTCACACCGGCGGAGCGCTTCGGCGGCTCGGCGACTTTCAGCGTCTTCAGACGCGGCGTGACATCGACGCCGAGCTCCTCGGGCTTGAGCGTTTCCAGCGGCTTCTTTTTCGCCTTCATGATGTTCGGCAACGTCACGTAGCGCGGCTCGTTCAGGCGCAGATCGGTGGTGACCACAGCGGGCAGCGTCAGCGACAGCGTTTCCGCGCCGCCGTCCACTTCACGCGACACCGTTGCCTTGCCGTCCGCCACGACCACCTTCGACGCGAACGTCGCCTGCGGCAGATTCGCGAGCGCGGCGAGCATCTGGCCGGTCTGGTTGGAGTCGTCGTCGATGGCCTGCTTGCCGAGGATCACCAGCTGCGGCTGCTCCCTGTCGACCAGCGCCTTGAGCAGCTTCGCGACCGCGAGCGGCTGCAGGTCTTCGTTCGATTCGATCAGGATCGCGCGGTCCGCGCCGATCGCAAGCGCCGTGCGCAGCGTTTCCTGCGCCTGCGTCACACCGGCCGACACGGCGATCACCTCGGTCGCGACGCCCGCTTCCTTCAGACGCACGGCTTCTTCCACCGCGATTTCGTCGAACGGGTTCATCGACATTTTCACGTTCGCGAT
>NZ_VZQQ01000213.1 GCF_014397785.1 Paraburkholderia podalyriae | reverse complement strand
GCGTGAATCATCCGGTGTTCAAGGACAGACCGGTCAACCACGACCCGCGCGAGGTGTTCATTGCGGACCTGTGCGAAAAGCGTGGGGAATACAACGTGTTCCATGCGTTCTATCGCGAGCTGGTGCAGGCGTTGTTCGAGGCAGGCGTCTCGCGCAACGTCTATTGCGTCAATGTCGATGCGGTGATCGCCGCATTGCTGCTGAAGATGCTGTGGCAGCCGCTGCGACGCGGTGAATTGAGCGAGTCCGATCTGGAGACTGCCGCGTTCACGATCTTCCTTTATCCGCGCATGCTCGGCTGCGCGGCGGAAATCGACGATCACCTCAACCGCGGTCGCAACATGGACACGCGCACGCCCGCGTCCCAGTGCCGCTTCGTGGCCTGAGCACGGGTCTTACCGGCGCGGGGCAAGGCAACCACGTGGCTGCTGTGCTTTAGGGCAGTTGCGGGCTTTCGCCCGCGTCCATTGATAACCAGCGGACATCGATCGTTCCGAAGACAACGCTCGCTCGAAATGCCGCACGCGGATTGCGTGCTCGAGCTTGTCGAAAGGGCGGCTCAGCGCCGGCCACAAGCTGACCGCCTCGACGGCCTTCCGGAAGCCGCCCAACAATACGACGGCTCGAAACGCCTGCAAATCATTCAGGTCGAAGTTGACGCCCACAGGCCATCCTCTGCGTAGTACAGCGGCTATTGTGGATGGTGCTGGCCAAAGTGCCCATCGGGACCAACGTTGGAGAGCGCCGACAATTGCTGCTGATTTGTCCGGTCGGATTGAGGACGTGGTGGATGTAACCGCGGGTAAATCTGAGCCTGGATTGGCACGATCGTGGCAGCGACACGGCGGCGGGTCGCTATCGGGTGGTTTGGCGAACGCCAAACCGCCCGTTTGAAGCGATAGGCGCAGGCGTCTCCTATTGGCTCTCGTTGCCGCAGAGCCGACAGTCGGTTTGTACATACTGACGCGATGGCCTTCGCGCGCAGCCTCGCTCCAGAGGTGGTGCGCGTATAGGCATTCCCCTTGCACGTACATCCATGCCGTTCGCAACGGCACCCTTTACGAGGAGGTACTCATGTATTACGCATTGATGGAAGTTCAGAGGGCAAACGCCGAGGCTTTGTCGCAGTAAGGATCAAAGAGCGAGCGAGATCGATATGCGAAGTACTGCTTATATTGCGAGCTCGTAGAATTGATCAGCGGCGGACGGATGGGCTCCGCGAGCACATTTCATCTGTCCTTTGGCGATCATGTGCATAATCTCAATGCCGGCCAGAAGGATCCGGGCACAGCGAAAGTTCTTGAACCCCAGCATGGGCCGCGTTCGTCGTTTGATCGCCCGATGATCCTGCTCGACGATGTTGTTCAGATATTGATATGACTTTCCATGTCAATCGCGATGTTGATTTTTCGCTTTTTCATAGGCGCGAGAATTCCCTGAGGGCGGCGTAGCAGTAAGGTCGACGGTGGATCACACTGATATCCGCGGATTGGCTACCG
>NZ_VZQQ01000212.1 GCF_014397785.1 Paraburkholderia podalyriae | reverse complement strand
TAGTACTACTGTGTCACAAAACCTATTTACAGCGAAGCGATACCTGGTAGTATTGAATAATACAGACTTCGGGCGATGATGATGAGAGAAGATGTCGACGAATTTGACGCGTATCTGAATCATCTGGCGCAGACGTTAGGGCACGCCGATCGCCACGCTGGCTTCAAGGGTTACTGTTCGGGCCTGGTGTTGCCGTTGTCTCGCAAGAGCGTCGAGCCGATGGCCGCGCACATTGACCCACTTCACGCGAGTGCGAAGCACCAGTCACTCCACCACTTTGTGGCGAAGGCAGACTGGTCTGACCGTGAGGTCCTGCAGCGGGTACGCGAATGGGTGATGCCCGCGTTAGACAAGCACGCTGCTGAAGAAAGCGGCTACTACTGGATTATTGACGACACGGGCTTCCCGAAGAAAGGCAAGCATTCGGTCGGCGTAGCGCGGCAATACTGTGGGCAACTGGGCAAACAGGATAACTGCCAGATCGCCGTGAGCCTGTCGATCGCGACGCAACGCGGGAGCCTGCCAATTGCCTGGCAGCTGTATGTCCCCAAGGAATGGATTGACGACCGGGAACGAGCGCGTCGTGCGGGCATTCCCGACGATCTCGCCTTCGAGACCAAGCCACAGATTGCGCTAGCCCAACTTCGAGAGGCTATAGCATCCGGCATTGCACCGGGCATTGTGCTCGCCGATGCCGGGTACGGCGACGAAACCGCTTTCCGTGAAAGCGTAACTGAACTGGGTTTGTTGTATGCGGTAGGGATCCGGCCGGGCACCTCTGTGTGGGCACCCGGTACGGCGCCGCTTCCGCCCAAGCCCTGGAGCGGGCGCGGCAAACCCCCGACATTGTTACGCCGCGCGCCCGGCCATGAACCGCTCGCAGTGAAGGACCTGGCCATGCAATTACCCGCAAGCGCATGGCAGACCGTAACCTGGCGGGAAGGTAGCAATGCGGCACTTTCCTCACGCTTTGCCGCCGTGCGGGTTCGTCCCGCCCATCGCGACACTTGGCGAAGTACCGTTCGCGACGAAGAATGGCTGCTACTTGAATGGCCTGATGGCGATACGGAGCCGCTCAAATACTTTTTCACTACCGCCCCCGAAGAGGCGACCCTCGAGCAGCTTGTGTTCGTGACCAAAATGCGCTGGCGCATCGAGCGCGACTATCAGGACCTGAAGCAGGAGTTCGGGCTCGGTCACTATGAAGGGCGAGGCTGGCGTGGCTTTCACCATCACGCCACACTGAGTATCGCTGCGTATGGGTTTCTGATGGCTCAGCGACTCAGAATGCAATCAGACGGACGTGGTAAAAAAAACTTCCTTGAATGCGCGCTGCCTGCCCTTCCCTCGGATTACATCCCCCGGGGCAGTCCAGCGCGCTCAACGTCACGTTCCTGATTCCATTACTACGTTGCGCATCCTGCTTGGACAAAGGCTCATGCAACGGTGGCTCTCTTCCTGTACGGCAATAGACTGCGCAACTACTTTTGTGACACAGTAGTA
>NZ_VZQQ01000211.1 GCF_014397785.1 Paraburkholderia podalyriae | reverse complement strand
GACGTACTGAATCGCTTGCCAACGCATCGCGCCGACCACATCGCTCAGCTACTGCCTCATCGCTGGGCGCCGATCACCGCCTGATCGCTCGTAGGCACTCCCCAGGGTGCCATTGCCGGGCGCTTACGTTCGATTGGGGTTTCGGTACTTGTTGCTTTTCGCTGTAAAGGAGCCGGGTGCTTTCGGGGTAATGGCGCCAGCGAAAGGCGCCTGATTCGGGGCTCGAACGAGGATCAAGAATCCTTGTTTTTACCTCCTTTCGCGAGTGTTGATTTATTGCTGTCGGGCATTGGACGTGGAACACGGTAACTCTCGCCATCGAGCACGGCACGGTACACGGCGTGCCGCAGGCGATCGAGCGTTGCGGCGCCGAGCATCTTGTTGGTCGCGAACGCATCTCCCCATTCCGTAAAATCCAGATTGCTGGTTAAGAGAGTTGATGTGCGCTCGTACCGTTCAGCGATCAGATCGTGGAAGTCTCCAGCAACGCAGCACTTTCCTCACACTTTCCAAACGCTACAGCGGGTGCGATATACGACCATGCTTGTCGCCGGCCTAATTTCCTGTATCGGAATTTCACCGGAAAAGGGTTCGAAGCCTTCGAGACTCGATTTGACTATCTATAGCCGTATCGCTCAACTCCGGAAAGCTCGCAACTTGCGCTGGTGAATATCAGCAGCACTTATCCTTTGCGCCACTTATCAGGCTTGCCACCTGTGGTGTTTCGAACTCGTTCAACATGGACCGCTGCGTCGGGGTTCAATTGCTTTGCACGCTCAATTGCCTGCCCCTGAGTCGGCGCAACTGCGCTTGCCCTTTCCGAATTTGGCTTTCGCACGGCGTACGTGTTGTCCTCGCGACGCTCTATGTACAGGTTATTGCTGTCTTTCTTCCCGGCCATGCCATCGTATACCTCGCAATGTGTAGTTAGCGTGCAGGAACGGCTTTCGCCGTTACCAAAATACTACATCTGGTAAGAATCGGCCCGTTTTCTACTGGATGGGGTGTCGGGCGCAAGTCAGGGCGCCACGACCTGAAGTAAACGGGGCCATCCCTGCCGCTCGCTGGCGTGCATAAGGACGGCGAATGCTAATCGCTGTTCGGGACGTAGCCTCCTGAACAGCGATGCACGCGCTATCGTCGCGAACATGAGTTGTCTCTGCCGTCTGTGCCGCGCAGGCGCAGACGACGTACATGTTATTGCTGTACAGGGTGCCGCGTGTCGCGCCTTCTGCAACCACAAACTTTGGAGCTGCTCGAAGGTCGGCCACACTTTGTTGTCACTGGTACACACTTTGTTGTCACTGGTACACACTTTATTGGCTTGGTACAGACTTTATTGGCTTAGTACAAACTTTATTGTCACTCGTTAGCTCCGTAAGCGGCTCGCGATGGCCGTTGTAGACGGGCGCAAGAATCGGCATCAAAGTGATGTCCATCATTTTCGAAGTGGTGGACACCATTTTGTCAGAGCCAACTCAGAGGCCTGGCAGCCGTAAAGGCC
>NZ_VZQQ01000210.1 GCF_014397785.1 Paraburkholderia podalyriae | reverse complement strand
CGTGACAGTTCAGCAGCTAGGTTGCAGGCCGTATAGGATCGCCAGCAAAGGCACGCCGTAATACGTCGAGCATGCGATGCCCTTGCTTGTGGAGTGTGTCGAGGCAGGAACGAATGACGCAGAAATTTTCGGCCCCGTCGAGTGTGCGAAAGCAGCCGGATATTTTCTGTTTAACTTTTGGCATACGGACGGCTCGTTCACCGAGATTGTTGGTGAACGGCACAGCCGGATCGCGGATAAAAAGCAGCACCGCATCGGCATGTTGCCTCAAGCGGCGCAGCAGGTTGAAGGCGGTGGACTGCTTGCTGCGGCCACGTTTGCCTGCCGGTTTGGTTACCTGAGGATTAAGCCGCTCCCCCTCGCACAGGATCGCATCGTAGTGCGAGCTCAAGGCTGCGATGTCTTCGGTGGAAAGTGGGATCTGCCGGTGTCGTGCCGCCTCGCATAGGACGTTGGCATTGAGCAGAAAATCCTTCATCCGTTGTGGCCAAACCTGGCCGGTGAGCTCTTGTACGTAGACCAGCTCGCGCATGAGGTGCGCGTTGCACAGCGCATGGATGCAATCGAGTTGCCAGTACGGCGCCCAGCAATCGTGAACCAGCACGCCCAGACGCCTGGGCAAAATGCCATGCGCTTCGATAGCTTCCATGCCGCGTCGGGCATGAACGCCATACCACGTGTGCGTCTCGCTTGCCGCGACATGCAGCCAATGGAGCTTGCTGGCAACGCGCAGCCCGGACTCGTCGGCATGTAGTATCGGCGCCTTGCCCAGTTGATCGGCGATGACAGCGGCCGTGCTGTCCAACGCGCTGCGTGCTTCGCTCACCCATGACACCAGCGTGCCCGGCGAAACAGCGATGCCATGCAGGTCTTCAATGAGCTGGGCCGCGCGCGCGAACGGCAAGAGCTGCCCTTGTGTCAGATGCACGCCCAAGGCTCGCAGGTTCGGACCATATTGAACTGCCCCGCTCACGCCCGCCGGAAAAGTACTTGTGTGCGATTGGCCGCACCGGCAGACCAGTTCCAGCGTACGGTGCTCGATGACATCACAGGCGGGCGCGGGCACATCGAAGACTTGCCGGCGCTCCGACACGCGTGCTTCGTCCTGCGGCAGTGGGTTGTGACAACGAGTGCATTGCGCTGGCAATGGGTGAGACACGATCCGGGTCGCCCGCTCGAGCTGCTTGAGTGTTGTCCCTTCGTGACCGATTT
The DNA here is from genome assembly GCF_014397785.1 of Paraburkholderia podalyriae. Classification (GTDB taxonomy): domain Bacteria; phylum Pseudomonadota; class Gammaproteobacteria; order Burkholderiales; family Burkholderiaceae; genus Paraburkholderia; species Paraburkholderia podalyriae. Next base: position 297 of record NZ_VZQQ01000210.1, on the reverse strand, counting down.
GCCCACCGGCCTTCTTGCGGGACGCCTCACGCAGGGAGCGCGTCTTGCGCGTCTTCTTTGCAAAGCCGTCCGACGACGGCGGCTTGCTCGAGTTGTGACTGTCCTTCCCCGGCCTTGCCTCCAGTTCACTCACGCGTCTGAGAAGGTCATTGACGAGCCCCACCAGCTCGATGATGAGCGCATCCTTCTGCTCGTGCGTCAGCGTCTTGAGATCGGGAACCTGGAGCTCGGCACTCTTCTTCATGCCGCAACTATGCCAGGTTCAGCCGCTGTTTACAACACCGGCTGAATAGTCAC
>NZ_VZQQ01000020.1 GCF_014397785.1 Paraburkholderia podalyriae | reverse complement strand
GTCCCGGCCCGTCGCCGTCTGGCGGCCCGGCGGTTGCATCGCCGCCTCGGACAGGCGCCCCCGGCTGCCCGCCCACCGCAACACCACAGCCCCGCCCTGCCCGTCAGCTTCGCTGCCCGGCGCACGCGGCGCGGCGAGGACCGCTCGTCCCCCAAACAGAGCAGATCAGGAGCCTTTATGAGCGATTCGAACCCATCCTTCCTCGGCCGGATTTCGCTGGCCGTCGGCACGTTTTTCAGCATTCTCGGCAATGGCGACTTCGCCGCCGACGTACTGCGCCTGCGCAACGGTGAAAAGATCGGGGCGGCCCCGGTGGCCGCCGGCGCCGCTGCGGCTCCGGCACCCGCCCCCGCTGCGCAACCGAAGCCGCAACCCGCGCCGGTCCTGAAGGAGGCCCCCCCCGACGCCGCGCTGCAACTGCTGGGCCTGCTGCAACGTGACGCGCGCTTCATCGATTTTGTCGAGGAAGACATCAGGAGCTATAGCGACGCCGACATCGGCGCGGCCGCGCGCCTCGTGCACGAAGGCTGTCGCGCGACGCTGCGCGAGCACTTCACGATCCGCCCAGTGCGCGACGAAGCCGAAGGCAGCCGCGTGACGCTGCCCGAAGGCTTCGACGCGAGTTCGGTCCGTCTGACCGGCAACGTCGTCGGCAGCGCGCCGTTTAACGGCAGCATCAGCCATCGCGGCTGGCGCGTCGACGAGGTGCGTCTGCCGAAGCTCGCGGACGGCCATAACGCGAAAGTCATCGCACCGGCGGAGGTGGAGCTATGAGCGACGCACGCTACTCGATCGGCATCGATCTCGGCACCACGCACTGCGCGCTGTCTTTCGTGGACACGCACGCGAGCGACGGCGAAAAAACCACCCAGCACGTGCTGTCGATCGCGCAGCTCACGGGCCCCGGCGCAATCGACAATCTGCCGCTGCTGCCTTCGTTCCTGTACCTGCCGCATCCCGACGAACTGGCCTCCGGCGACTTGTTCCTGCCGTGGACTGGCCAGCGCGAATTCGCGGTCGGCGAATTCGCGCGCAGCCGTGGCGCCGGCACGCCGATCCGGCTCGTATCGAGCGCGAAAAGCTGGCTGTGCCATCCGGGCGTCGACCGGCGCGCGGGCATTCTGCCGAACGACGCGCCGCCCGAAGTCGCGCGCGTGTCGCCGCTCGAAAGCTCGGTGCGCTATCTGACGCACTTGCGCGAGGCGTGGGACCACGCGCATCCGGACGCGCCGTTCGGCGAGCAGGACGTCACGGTGACGATTCCCGCGTCGTTCGACCCAGCCGCGCGCGAGCTGACCGCGGAAGCCGCCGAGGCCGCCGGCTTCGCACGCATGACGCTGCTCGAAGAACCGCAGGCGGCGCTCTACAGCTGGATCCAGAAGAGCGGCGGCGAGTGGCGCAAGCAGGTCAAGATCGGCGACATCATCCTCGTGGTCGATGTCGGCGGCGGCACGACCGACCTGTCGCTGATCGCGGTGATCGAGCGCGACGGCAATCTCGAACTGCACCGCGTCGCGGTCGGCGATCACATTCTGCTCGGCGGCGACAACATGGACCTCGCGCTCGCGCACGTGGTCGCGCGCAAGCTCGCCGCGCAAGGCACCCAGGCCGACGCGTGGCAACTGCGCGCGCTCACTTACGCGTGCCGCGCCGCGAAGGAGACCTTGCTCAGCGACCCAGCCACCGAGACCGTGCCGCTCGTCGTGCCGAGCCGCGGCTCGAAGCTGATCGGCGGCTCGATCCGCACCGAGCTGACGCGCGCCGAGCTCACGCAGACGATCCTCGACGGCTTCTTCCCGCAGGTCGACAGCGCTGCGCGTCCAGTGAGCCGCGCGCGGGTCGGTCTGACGCAGCTTGGCCTGCCGTATGCGCAGGACGCGGGCATCACGCGGCAACTGGCCGGGTTCCTCGGCCGTCAGGTCGGCGCGCTCGCCGAACTGGAAGGACTGCGCGAGCATGTCGCCCCCGAGGCGAGCTTCCTGCACCCCACCGCAGTGCTGTTCAACGGCGGCGTGTTCAAGTCGACGCTGCTGGTCGAGCGCATCATGACCACGCTGAACGGCTGGCTCGCGGCCGAAGGCGCGGCGCCCGCGCGTCTGCTTGAAGGCGCGGACCTCGATCTGGCGGTCGCGCGCGGCGCGGCCTACTACGGCTACGTGCGACGCGGCCGCGGCGTGCGGATTCGCGGCGGCACCGCCCGCGCGTACTACATCGCGATCGAGTCGGCGATGCCGGCCGTGCCCGGCCTCGAACCGCCGGTGCAGGCGCTATGCGTCGCGCCGTTCGGCATGGAGGAAGGCACCGATGCCGAGCTGCCCGCGCAGGAGTTCGGGCTGGTCGTCGGCGAGCCCGTGCATTTCCGTTTCTTCGGCTCGTCGGTGCGTCGACAGGATCAGGTCGGCACGCTGCTCGATTACTGGGGACCCGAGGAGTTGCAGGAACTCGAGGAAATCCAGGCAACGCTGCCTGCCGCCGGCCGCAGCGCCGGTGAAGTCGTGCCGGTGAAGCTGCATGCGCGCGTGACCGAAGCGGGCACGCTCGAACTCGAGGCGATCCCGCGCGGTTCCGACGAACGTTGGAAAGTCGAATTCGACGTGCGCGGCAACGCGAATGCGTGATTGACATGAAACGGTACAGCGTCGGCATCGATCTCGGCACCAGCAACACGGTGCTCGCGTACGCGCAAGCCGGATCGCAGCAGATCCGCGTGTTCGACATCGAGCAGCTGGTGAGCCCCGGCGAGGTCGCCGCGCGGCCGCTGTTGCCGTCGGTGCGTTATCAGGCGGCCGACGGCGAACTGAGCGCGGCTGACCTGCCGCTACCTTGGTCCGGTGCGCGTGCGGCGTCGGGCCACGGCAACGACACGACGCAGCCGGTCGTGGTCGGCCGGCTCGCGCGGCTGCTCGGCGCGCAGGTGCCGGGGCGGCTGGTCGCGAGCGCGAAAAGCTGGCTGTCGAACGCGTCGGTCGATCGCGTCGCGCCGATCCTGCCGTGGGGCGCGCCCGACGACGTGCGCAAGATTTCGCCGCTCGACGCGAGCGCGAGCTACCTCGCGCACGTGCGCGCCGCGTGGAACCAGCACTTTCCGACGGCGCCGCTCGAACAGCAGGACGTCGTGCTGACGGTGCCCGCATCGTTCGACGAGGGCGCGCGCGCGTTGACCGTCGAGGCGGCGCGGCTCGCGGGCCTGCCGTCGCTGCGGCTGCTGGAGGAGCCGCAGGCCGCCTTTTATGACTGGCTGTTCCGGCACCGCGAGAAGCTTGCCGACGAGTTGGCGGACACCCGGCTCGTGATGATCTGCGACGTCGGCGGCGGCACCACCGATCTGACGCTGATCGAGGTCGGCCTCACCGGCGACGGCGAGCCGCACCTGACGCGCGTCGGCGTCGGCAATCACCTGATGCTCGGCGGCGACAACATGGACCTCGCGCTCGCGCATCGGGTGGAGGCGCGGCTGTTGGGCGGCGCTGGTACCGGCGCGCAGGCGCCGCAGCGGCTGTCGGCGGCGAGCCTGTCGCAGCTGGTCGAGCGATGCCGCGTCGCGAAGGAGCAGCTGCTTGATGCGCAGGCGCCCGACTCCGCGCCGGTCACGTTGCTCGGCGCGGGCTCGAAGCTGATCGGCGGCGCGCGCACCGCGCAGCTCACACGCGACGAGGTCGAAAAGATCATCGTCGATGGTTTCTTTCCGCGGGTAGCCGCCGATGAGCGACCGGGCCGAACGCGCGGCGCGATCGTCGAATTCGGCCTGCCGTACGCAACCGATGCGGCGGTCACGCGGCATATCGCGGCATTTCTCGAACGCTTCGCCGCGCAGTCGCGCAAGGCCCTCGGCGCGGACTCCAGCGCGCCCGACGCAGACGCGGCGGCCGGCCCGCCCGTTCCGGACACGCTGCTGCTCAACGGCGGCGTGTTCCGCGCCGACGCACTGTCGCGGCGTCTCGCCGACACGCTCGGCGGCTGGCGCGGCGCGCCGCTGAACGTGCTGCACAACGACAACCCCGACGTCGCGGTCGCGCGCGGCGCGGTCGCCTATACGCTCGCGCGCGCGGGTTTCGCGCCGAAAATCGGCGGCGGTTCGCCGCGCAGCTATTTTCTGGTGCTCGACGAAACGCCTGCCGGCAAAGACGACGCCGAGCCGGACGCGGCGCCGGCGCAACGCGGCATCTGCCTGCTGCCGCGCGGCACCGACGAAGGTCACGAGATTCTGATCGCGGACCGCACGTTCGCGCTACGGCTCGGGCATCCGGTGCGCTTTCATCTGGTGTCGTCGAGCGCGGACACCGCGTATCAGCCCGGTGAGCTGGTCGACCTCGCGGGTGGCGACTTCGTGCGCCTGCCGCCGATCGCGACGATCGTGCAATCGCGCGACGGCCACCGCGCACGCGAAACCGCGGTGCGCATCGCGACGTCGTTGACCGAGCTCGGCACGCTCGACGTGCATTGCATCGAGCTCGACGATCCATCGCAACGCTGGCTGCTCGAATTCCAGTTGCGCCGCGACGACGCGCAAGTGCACCTGTCCGCCGAGGGCGCGCCGCAACGCCACCCGGCGCTCGATCGCGCGATCGAACTGATCGACCGTTGCTTCGGCGCCCGCGCGCACAACGTCGACCCGAAGGAAATCAAACGGCTGCGCGCACAACTCGAACATCTGCTCGGCCCGCGCGACGGCTGGAACAGCGCGTTGCTGCGCGAACTGTTCGGCGCGCTGTGGGAGCGCGCGCGCCGCCGCCGCCGCTCGGCCGATCACGAACGGCTGTGGCTGAATCTGGCCGGCTATTGCGTGCGGCCCGGCTTCGGCTATCCGCTCGACGAATGGCGCGTCGAGCAACTGTGGACGTTGTTCGACGACGGCATCCAGTACGTGACCGACAGCCAGGTGTGGTCCGAATGGTGGACGCTGTGGCGCCGTGCGGCCGGGGGTCTCGGCGAAGACGCGCAGCTGCGCGTGCTCGACGCGATGGACTATCTGCAGAAGGCCGCGCAATCGCGTCACAAGCTGCCGTTCGATGTCGCGAAGACCGGCTTCGCCGATATGGTTCGCCTGTCCGCATCGCTCGAACGGATTCCGGCCGAACGCAAGATCGAACTCGGCGAGGCGGTGCTCGCTCGCCTGAAAAAACCCGCGGAAAACCATCAAAGCTGGTGGGCGGTCGGACGGATCGGCGCGCGCCAGCCGTTCTACGGCAGCGCGCATAGCGTCGTGCCGCCCGAGGTCGCGGCGCAATGGCTCGATGCGATCCTCGCGCTCGACTGGAAGAAGGTCGACCCCGCCGCATTCGCGGCCGTCCAGATCGCCCGCATGACCGGCGACCGCTCGCGCGATCTGCCCGACGAGCTGCGCGCGAGCGTCGTGCGACGCCTCGAAGCGGCGAGCGCGCCGCGCGCGTGGATCACGATGGTCAGCGAAGTCGTCGCGCTCGATAACGCCGACGAAGGTCGCGTGTTCGGCGAATCGCTGCCGGTCGGGTTGAAGCTGATCGGCGGCTAAAGCGTTTTGCGCGGCGCGAAGCTGAGCACCGCTCGTGCAGCGTCCCGACCGTCTCGATCCTCGAGGCTTTCCGCGAGGAAACGATCACGTTTCAGCGATGCGGCCGCTGAGGCTGACGCAAACAAAGAATGCACAGCAACGCGCACACAGGTGGATACCTGTATGCGCAGCATTGCTGCGGCACGTCGCTGCGGTGACAACGCTTTCAGATGCCCGCTTCCGTCACGCTCCGCCCTGCTTGCGCATCTGCCCGATAGCGCGAGCGCGTGCAGCCTCGGCCTGCTGGACGAGCCGGTACGCAACGTAATATTTGAAGACATTGCGCACGTACGTCGTTGGCTCGATGCCGATTTTCTCGGCGACTACGATTTCGACATTGTTGAACCACTTGTTAGGATCGAGACCGCGCGCCGCCGCTTCCTTGCGCATTTTGGCGATGTTTGCGGGTCCTGCGTTGTAGCTGGCGAACGCGAACAGCGAGCGGTCCCTTTCCGAGAAGTGAGCATCGGGAAAGTAACGGGCCATCAGCACATCGAGATATTTCGCTCCCGCATGTACGTTGGACTCCGCCACCCTGATGTCGCCAACCGCAAGTTCCTTCCCCGTGGCTGGCATCAGTTGCATGATTCCGATTGCGCCAACGTGACTGCGGGCGCCCTGGTTCAGTTGGGATTCCTGATAGCCCTGAGCTGCAAGCAAAAGCGGATCGAAGCGGTACTGCGCACCGTATTTTTCGAAAAGACCGACCGTCTGCCTGAACCGCTTCAGCTCCGCTGACTCCGTATTGTTGGAGATCTGCTTGATGCGCTTCATTTCCTGCTGCAGACGGACTTCCGCGACACTCTGCTTCTTCAGGTAATTCAGGTAAAAGTCGTTGATCGCGTCCTGCAGTTTGGGGCTCTTGAGGCGCACCGCCCAGCCGATGTAGCCTGCGTCGCGCACCGAAATATCGTTGTGCACGACGATTCCAGCCAGTACCGGCGCCCATACCTTTGCCTTCCAGTCGTCCACGACGAGGATCTGGAGCAGCCCGACATTGAGCATCTCCATCGCGTCCTCGTCCTCGATCGCGTCGGGCAGCGGCACGAGTTTCACCGGAGCTTTGCCTTCCTTGCGAAAACGCGCGTTCAACGCTTTCAGGCTCTCGTAATAGCTGCTGCTTGGCCGCACATGGACCGTCTTACCGCTGAGATCGTCGAGCTTCGCGAGGGCCGGCGACTTCGGCCCGGTCACGACCACTTCGCGTACTGCTGTCCGGTCACGTGGCGCCACGAAGTCGACGTGCTTCAGGCGGACCTCCGTGACCGTCAGATTGCCCGCGGCGATGTCGCCCCGGCCCGCTACCAGCCCCGGGATCAACTGGTCGCGAGTCGTCGGAATGATGACCAGGGTGAGCGGACGCTTGCCGAGCGTCGCCTGGTACTTCTTGTTCACATAACGCTCGAAGTCCCGCATGAGACCGGCGGTCAGCCCACGTTCGTGACCTTGCTCATTCAGATAGAGGGTTCGACTGTAGGGAACCAGCACGCGGATCAGACGCCGCTCGAGCATGGCGTCGAAATCGCCCGTGAACGGTTGATTGCCGAGATCGATACGGCGCGCTGCGGGAGCCGACGCCGCGGCGGTTGGGGATGCCGGGAGGACCGACGAGGCGGCCGGCTGCGCGGCGACACTTTGGGCGGCGACGCACGCCGCGGGGCCGACGAACATGCCTGAGCAGAACGCCGCGAAGTACAGCAACGTTTGAATGATGCGCATCGTAAAACACCCTGCTGTCGCGCCCGGCGACTGCGTCGACGTTCACTACGCGCATCCATATTGCCACGATGGCAACGGCTGAAAATGGGACGATGGTCCTATAAGCAATGCCGCCATGATTGAAGGTAGAGCCGTACCGACGTAATCGCCAATGCCCACTACGCCATCGTCACGCGATTTCGTCCTTTATGCTTCGAGCGATACAACGCACGGTCAGCGCTCGCGAAACCGTCGCGATGCGCGGGTCGCGACAGGTCGCTGATACACGTGAGCGACGCGCCAATGCTGACCGTCACCACCCCAAGCGGCGACGCGCGATGCTCGATCGCGAGGTCCGCCACGCGCTGGCGCAGCGTTTCGAGCGTGTCTTCGAGCATCGATGGTTGCGCTTCGAGCACCAGCATTCCGAACTCCTCGCCGCCCATGCGCCCGACCACGATGCGCTCGCTGTCGGCGGCGGCCTGCATCACGGAGGCGACCAGACACAGACAGTGATCGCCAGCCTGATGACCATAGGTGTCGTTGTACTGCTTGAACCAGTCGACGTCGACGACCACCGAACCCATCACGTCGCCATTGCGCGCTTCCTTCCAGCGGCGCGCGATGCTTTCGAGCAGAAACCGCCGGTTGTACAACTGCGTGAGCGGATCGATCGCGGTGGCCGTGCGCATCTTCAGATCGTTTTCGATCATCGCGCGCAGGTGGTAGAACACGCCCCGCTGGCCCGCGTCGAGCCGGCCCGGCGCCGGGTCCATCGCACACAGCGCGCCGACGATCTCGCCGTTCGGCGCGCGCAACGCGATCGCGGCGTAAAAGCGCACGAACGGATGACGCTTGACCAGCATGCATTCGCCGAAGCGGCTGTCGTTGTGCGCATCCTCGATCACGAACAGATCGGCGTCGCGCACCGCGTAGTCGGCGAGCGAGCGCGCGCGCGTAACGAGCGGCATCGACATGCCGATCTCGGCGCGATAGTGCTGATACTCCTCGTCGAGCAGCACGATCGCGGTAATTGCCGCGCCGGTCACGCTCTTCAGAATCTCCGCCGCGTGCGTGAAGCACTCGCGCATCACCTGGTCGTCGTGCAACAGCCACTCGATGACCGAAGACCCGACCTCGGGTTCGCCGGCGGCGGTCGAGTCGACTGGCATCCGGCTGGCGAGGCGGTCGTTACTGTAAGCGAGTTGCACGGAAGGGTTCCAGAATGGGCTTAGCTTATGTCAACGGCATAGGCACGCGAAACTTGAGCACAGAATGTGGGATCGCGCCCAAGCGCCGGAGCGCATCCGGCAGCCGCAAAGAAAATGGGCCGGCTCTTGCGAGCCGGCCCATCGATCGATGCGACGTTCTGTTGGTCAGACGCGCCGCTTTACTCCTTGTCGCCCTTCACTTGCGGCAGCGCCGACGTCTCGTTCGACGACAGCAGGCCCACCTGCGAGTAGATGCGCAGCTTGTCGCGCGTGTCGGTGATGTCGAGGTTGCGCATCGTCAGTTGGCCGATGCGGTCGCGCGGCGAGAACGTCGATGTGACCTTCTCCATCGACAGACGCTCGGGCTGATACGTGAGGTTCGGCGACTTCGTGCTGAGGATCGAGTAGTCGTTGCCGCGGCGCAGCTCGACGGTCACTTCGCCGGTGATCGCGCGCGCGACCCAGCGCTGCGCGGTTTCGCGCAGCATGATCGCCTGCGGATCGAACCAGCGGCCCTGGTACAGCAGACGGCCGAGGCGGCGGCCGTTCTCGCGGAACTGCTCGATCGTGTCTTCGTTGTGGATGCCGGTGACGAGACGCTCGTAAGCGATGTTGAGCAGCGCGAGGCCCGGGGCTTCGTAGATGCCGCGGCTCTTCGCCTCGATGATGCGGTTCTCGATCTGGTCGCTCATGCCGAGACCGTGACGACCGCCGATCCGGTTCGCTTCGAGCAGCAACTCGACCGCGTTCGGGAACGTCTGGCCGTTCAGCGCGACCGGTTGGCCTTCCTCGAAGCGGACCGTCACTTCCTCCTTCGCGATCTGCACGTCGTCGCGCCAGAACGCGACGCCCATGATCGGGTTCACGATCTTGATGCCGGACTCGAGGCTTTCGAGATCCTTCGCTTCGTGCGTCGCGCCGAGCAGGTTCGAGTCGGTCGAGTACGCCTTTTCGGCCGACATCTTGTAGTCGAAGCCCGACTGGCGCATGAATTCCGACATTTCCGAACGGCCGCCGAGTTCGTCGATGAACAGCTGGTCGAGCCACGGCTTGTAGATCTTCAGGTCCGGATTCACGAGCAGCCCGTAGCGATAGAAGCGCTCGATGTCGTTGCCCTTGTACGTGCTGCCGTCGCCCCAGATGTTGACGCCGTCGTCCTTCATCGCGGCGACGAGCATCGTGCCGGTCACGGCGCGGCCGATCGGCGTCGTGTTGAAATAGGTGACGCCCGCCGTCGAGATATGGAATGCGCCGCACTGCAGCGCCGCGATGCCTTCCGCGACCAGTTGCGCGCGGCAGTCGATCAGGCGCGCGCCTTCGGCGCCATATTGCGTGGCGCGACGCGGGATCGAATCGTAATCGTCTTCGTCGGGCTGACCGAGGTTGGCCGTGTAAGCGTACGGCACGGCGCCCTTCTTGCGCATCCAGTGCAGCGCGGCGCTGGTGTCGAGGCCGCCGGAAAACGCGATACCGACCTTCTGGCCGATCGGAAGACTTTCAAGGATTGTACTCATAAGCAGTAGCGTTAAACTCGACGTACGGGGAGATTTGGGGGTAACAGGTGAGTATCGGGCAAGCCTGGCGATAAGGCAAGTTACGCGGGAGTATACCGTGAACCGCCTTACAGCCTTGGATTTTGCGGGTTTGCGCGGCCTTGCGCCGCCATCTCGCCGGGTCGAATTCCCGCATTGATTCACGCTTTATTTGTCGCGGCGGGGACGGATTTTATTATCGTCTGCGCGTACCATCGCGGCTTGCGCCAACGCCACGCCGATTACCCCGTTCACCCCGTTCACGCCGTCCATTCCCCGCGCCTGCCACCCATGACCACGACCGCCCCGCCTGCCACGACGAACGCCTCGATGCGCGCGCAAGGTCACGCCGTCCGCTACAACAAAGATGTTTTTGCACTCAGATGATCAATCTTTTTCAGGCCATGCAGGCCTTCATCAAGGTCGCCGATGTCGGCAGTTTCGCGCAGGCCGCCGCGCAACTGAACGTGTCGACGTCGGTCGTGACGCGTCATGTGTCGAGCCTCGAACAGCATCTCGGCATTCGCCTGTTTCAGCGCACCACGCGCAAGGTCGTGCTGACCGAGGCGGGTGCGCAATACGCGGACGGTTGCCGCGTGCTGCTCGCCGAACTCGAGGAAGTGGAGTCGCGCGCGACCACGGCGTCGCGCGACGTGGCGGGCGACCTGCGCATCGTCGCGCTCGGCAGTTTTTCGCTGTTTCGGCTAACGCCGCTGTTCGCCGAATATCAGGCCCGCTTTCCCCAGGTGAACCTGCGCGTCACGCTGACGGAAAAACGGGTCGATCTGCTCGAAGGCGGCTTCGATGTCGGCATCGTGACCGAGCATATGATCCGCTCGGAGTCGCTGGTGGTGCGGCGTCTGATCAACTCGCACGCGGTGCCGGTGGCCGCGGCCGCGTATCTCGCGCAGGCCGGTCATCCGCACACGCCTGCCGAGCTGGCGGGGCATCGGCTGATTGCCGCGCCGTTCGACACGACCGGTCCAATGTGGATCTTCCGCAAAGGTGACGCCGCCGGAAGCGCCAGCGAGGACGGCGGCGAGAGCATCGCGATCGATGCATCGTTCACGGTCAACAGCATGATCATGCAGAAGCAGGCTGCGCTCGGCGCGATGGGCATCGCGCTGCTGCCGCTCGAAATGGTCGAGGACGAGTTGCGCGCCGGCACGCTTGCGCGCGTGCTCGACGGCTACGCGGTGCTCAATGGTGACGTGGCCGTGTCGCTGGTGTATCCGAGCCGCGAGTTCGTGCCGCGTAAGGTGCGCGAGTTCATCGATCTCGCGGTCGGTTTCTTCAAGTGACGCTTCAAGGCCGCTCGCCACGCGCGAGCCGCGCGTCGATGTCGTACACGACCGGCATCAGATCCGCGACGCTATCGATCACGTAATGCGCGCCCGCCGCCTTCAGTCTGGCCGTCGCGGCGTTGCGGCGAGCGGCGAATTCGTCGGCCGGCAACGCTTTCACCTCGGCCTCGCTGATGCCGAACGCGTTGCCGCTCACCGCGACGCCGACCGCCCACGTGCCGCCGTTGATGCCCTCTTCGATGCCGACCTCGGTGTCGTCGACCTTGATCGCCTCTTTCGCGCGCCACACGCCGAGCTGCGGCAGCGTCCGGTAGATCATGTACGGCGACGGCCGCCCTTCCGGCGTATCGCCGGTGCACACGATGCTGTCCGGCGAAAAGCCCTGCGCGGCCGCGCCCGGCACGATTTCGTCGATGATCTCGCGGGTATAGCCGGTGGTCGTGCCGATGCGGATGCCGTGCTGGCGCAATGCGCTCACGACTTCGGCGACGCCCGGAATCACCGCGCTATAACTCGCCGCGACCGCGATGTTTTTCGGCACGAACACGTCGTACACCGCGTCGATATCGGCGTCGCCCGGCGCGTGGCCATGGCGCTCGGCCCATGCTTGCGCAACCCGCGGCAGCGCCATCAGCGCCGCGATATGCGGCCGCTTGGCCATACCCATCGGGCCGCGCGCTTCGTCGATCGTGATCGGCACGCCGAACTGCTCGAAGGTCTCGACGAAGGCGCCCATCGGCGCGCGTGAACCGTAGTCGACCACCGTGCCGGCCCAGTCGAAAATCACCGCCTTCACGTGTTTCATTGGCTTGAATCCCCAGCAATCCGAATGTATTGAGTTTGCCGTAGCGGATCAGGCGGCCCGCGCGAGCGCCTTGCGTTCGTCGAGCGCGGCGGGCGGCGGCGCCGCGTGCGTGACGCCCATCGTGCGCAGCGCTTGCCGGCACGCATCGACCACGCGACGCACCACCTGCTCGTCGACCTGACCGATGCAGCCGATGCGGAAACTGTCGACCACCGTCAGCTTGCCCGGATAGATGATGAAGCCCTGCTGCTTCATCAGTTCATAGAAGCGCGCGAACTCGAACGACGGATGCGCCGGCGAGAAAAACGTCACGATGATCGGCGAGCGCCAGCGTGCGTTGAGCAGCGGCTCGAAGCCAAGCGCCCGCATGCCGGCGACCAGCACGTCGCGGTTGTTCGCGTAGCGCGCAAGCCGCGCGGGCTGCCCGCCTTCGAGCTGGTACAGACGCAGCGCCTCGAGGAACGCGGCCACCGTATGCGTGGGCGGCGTGAAGCGCCACTGGCCCGTGCGATTCATCACGTCCCATTGATCGTAGAGGTCGAGCGCGAGCGAATGGCTGCGGCCCTTCGCTTCGCCGAGCGCGCACCTGCGTGCGATCACGAAGCCGAAACCCGGCACGCCCTCGATACATTTGTTCGCCGACGACACGAACGCCTCGCACGCGATCTGCCGCACGTCGAGCGGCACCGCGCCGAAGGCGCTCATCGAATCGATCAGCAGCTTGCGACCGTGCTTCGCGACCGTGGCGGCGATTTCGTCGAGCGGATTGAGGATGCCCGAACTCGTTTCGCAGTGGATCGCGACCACGTGGCTGATCGACGGATCGGCGGCGAGCATGCGCTCTACTTCGACCCCGCGCGGCGGCAGATAGTCGCCCTTGTCGAGCAGCGTAGAAGCGCGGCCGAGGTAGCCGAGCGTCGTCGCCGCGCGCTTGCCGTAGGCGCCGTTCGCGAGCACGAGCGCGTGGCCGTCGCGCGGCATCAGGCTGCCGAGCATCGCTTCGACGCAGTAGCTGCCGCTGCCCTGCAGCGGCACGCAGTCGTAGTCGCCGGCCGTATCCCCGGCGATCTCGAGCAGGCTCGCGCGCAACTCGGCGGTCATTGCGCGGAAGTCGCCGTCCCACGAGCCCCAGTCGCGCAGCATCGCCTGTTTCGTCGACAGCGCCGTGCTCAGCGGACCCGGCGTCAGCAGATAAGGCTCGCCGCCAGCCGGCGCGGCGCATGTGGTGCTACGAGTGACCGAGCTTGCCGCGGCTGCAACGGTCGATGCCGCCGCCGAATCGCCGATCGCGCTTTCCATGTCCGGTACTCCGATATCCCTATGTCGATACCTCGCACGATACAGAAACGCTGTCCATCGGTAAAATCGATATAATCGATGACGATATTGTAAAAACTTATCCGGTCGCGAGGCACACGTGCAATACGCGCAATTGCGGGCGTTTCATGCGGTCGCTGAACATGGCGGCTTTTCGAAAGCGGCGCAGGCGTTGTCGCTGACGCAGCCGGCGGTGTCGGATCACGTGCGGCGGCTCGAACGGGACTACGGCGTCAAGCTGTTCGAGCGCGGGCCACGCGGCGTCGAGACGACGGAGCTCGGCCTGCGCCTTTTCAGCGTGACGCGGCATATGCTCAGCTGCGAGCGCGACGCGCGCCAGTTGCTCGAATCGGCGGGCGGGCTGGAGTCGGGTTCGCTATCGCTCGCCGCCGATGCGCCAGATCTCGCCGTCGCGCTGATCGGCGCGTTTCGCGAGCGGCATCCTGGCATCGTCGTCACGCTGTCGATCGCCAATGCGGCCGAGTGCATGCAGCGCGTGCTGTCGAGCGCGGTCGACGCGGCGATCACCGCCGCGCCGCAGGTGCATAGCCGGTTGCGCTCGCGCGTGTTGCGGCGCGATCCGCTGGTCGCGATGGTGCCGGCCAGCTACCCGGCCGCGAAGAAGCGCCGGCTCAGTTACGCGGAGCTCGTCAAACAGCCGATGATCTTCCGCGAGCCGCAATCGGTCACACAACGGCTGCTAGAAATCGAGCTCGTGCGCGAGTCTTTGCAGGTCGAGCCGGTGATGTACGTGGATGGCCGCGAGGCGCTGGAGGAAGCGGTCGCGCAAGGCATCGGCGTCGGCGTGATCGCGCGCGCCGAGTTCAAGGAGTCGCGGCGTATCCGGATGGTGCCGCTGCTCGATTGCCGGGTGCAGATGATCGAATCGCTGACGCGGCTCGCCGAACGGCCGGGTTCCAATCTGCTCGACGCGTTTTTTGCGGTGGAGTTGGCGGGGGCGGAAGCCGAGGTCTCGGGCGGCGAGCCCCAGCGCGCGTAGCCGCCCTACCGCCGCTCCGCGGCGCGGCCTTCGTGCTACCGGCCGCGCCGCCTGTTATCGCGCTCGAACTTTTGCGCGGGTTGCCACAAGCGTTGGCAAGCGCGTCAGACTCAACGCGATCCGCCGCTCGCGATCAGGCTCTCGCCCGTCAACCAGCGCGCGTCGTCCGACGCGAGGAACGCGACGACATCCGCGATATCGTCGGGTTGGCCGATACGGCCGAGCGGCGTCGTGCTGATCACCCACGTTTCGAAGTCGGAGCCGATCACGCCAGCGCTGTGCGTGCCCTCGGTCTCGACCATGCCGGGATTCACCGAATTCACGCGGATCTTGCGCGGCCCGAGTTCCTTCGCGAGCACGCCGGTGATCGCATCGACCGCACCCTTGGTCGCCGTGTAGACCGTGGTGTTCGGCGGCGTGATGCGGGTCGCGACCGAGCTTACGTTGACGATGCTGCCGCCTTCGCCCAGGTGCTTGACCGCCGCTTGCGTGACCAGCAGCAGCCCGAGCACGTTGACGTCGAAGTGCTTATGGAAATGCGCTTCGGTGATCTCTTCGATCGTCGCGAACTCATAGACACCCGAGTTATTGACCAGAACGTCGAGGCGGCCATAGGTTTCGATCGCCGAGTCGATGATACCCTTCGCGTCCGCGGCCTTCGACACGTCGCCGCCGACCGCGACCGCCTTGCCGCCCGCCGCGGTGATATCGGCGACCACCTTGTCGGCGCCCGCGCGGCTCGACGCATAGTTCACGACGACCGATGCGCCTTGCGCCGCCAATGCCTTCGCAATCGCCGCACCGATGCCTTTCGATCCACCCGTTACAACCGCTACCTTGCCTGTGAGCTTGCTCATCATCGTGTCCTTTCAATGGGTTTGCGCCGGCATGGCCCGCGAGAAGTCGCGAGCTCCACGCCGCAAAAGCTGCAAATGCAGTGGCGCTGTTACTGGACATCAATGTAGGCAACTGGCCGCACGGGATAAAGCGGCCCGGGACGAATTGAATCGTCGGTTGTGACGAACAATCGAATGGCATCGAACCTGGACGGCCCGAGTCACGCGCGGCTTACGAAGAATAATTCTGCTTGAGCAGCAGCGCGATCTGCGCGGCGACGCTCGCGAGCACCGCGAGCGCGCCAAGCGTATCGAGAACAATGGGCCACATGATCTCCCTCCTCTGCTATCCGCTGCCCCCACGTCTTTCAAACGAATGCGCGCGCCATCGATTGAACCGCCCAGACGCCGCCGCCCCCGCAATGAACGGTGCCGCAACGAGCGTGCCGCCTTCGATGCCGGCGAGGCGCTGGGCTTCCAAGGCGCTCATGCGCCATCTGGCGGCCATTTGATGGCTCAGTTGCTATCATTCGTTGCCCTCGCGCAGCGCCGCGGCGGGAGCTCCGTACCGGACCAACGCAACACTGATCGCCGACGCATCACACCTCAGAGGCACGCATGGAATTTCGCCAACTTCGCTACTTCGTCGCGGTCGCCGAGGAGATGAACATCACGCGGGCGGCCAACCGTCTGCATATGACACAGCCGCCGCTGTCGCGACAGATCCAGCAGATCGAGGAAAGTGTCGGCCTGCCGCTGTTCGAGCGCGGCTCGCGGCCGTTGCGGCTCACCGAGGCCGGCCGCATTTTCTACACCCAGGCGAAACGTCTGATCGATGAAGCCGACGAGCTCGCGCCGCTCACGCGCCGGCTCGCGCAACTCGCGGAGCGCATCGTGATCGGCTTCGTGCCGTCGACGCTGTATGGCGCGCTGCCCGCGGTGATCCGCGCGTTTCGGGAGGCCGCGCCGCATATCGAGCTGTCGCTGATCGAGATGTTCACGATCGAGCAGTTGGCCGCGCTGAAAGGCGGCCGCATCGATGTCGGCTTCGGCCGCCTGCGCTTCGACGATGCTCAGCTCGCGCGCGAAGTGCTCGTCGAGGAGCGGATGATCGCCGCGTTGCCGCAGGACCATCCGCTCGCCCGGCAGAAGAAGCCGCTGACGCTCGCGGCGCTCGCCGAGGAAACGCTGATCGTCTATCCGAGCACGCCGCGGCCGAGCTACGCGGACCAGCAGATCTCGGCGATGCACGATCAGGCGCTGGAGCCTAAAGCGATCCATGAAGTGCGCGAGTTGCAGACCGCGCTCGGGCTGGTCGCCGCGCAGGTCGGCGTCTGTCTCGTGCCGGAGAGCGTCGAGGGCTTGCGCGCGCATGGCGTCGCATATCGACCGATTCCGTCGGCAAGCGCGGCGTCACCGATCATCATGAGCCGGCGCCTGCAGGACGAATCGCCGGCGACGATGCTGATGTGCTCGCTCGCGCGGCAGTTGTTCAAGCGGGTTTGAGCGCCGCTTGAACAACTGCGGCGCGAGCACGGCGACACGCCGCGTCGTTCCGCGCTACTTCACATCGAACCCATAATCCCCATGCGTTCGATGGCCGTCCGACGCCACCGCGACCCAATGCACGGTGTAGTGCCCGGCAGCGAGCGTCGGCAGCGGCAGCGTCATCACCGCGCGCTGCTGCGGGTCGACCGAGGACTTCTGCGTGCTGACCGGCTTGCCGCTCGCATTGCTGACGGTGAGCGAGCTGAACGCCGGTTCGAGCGGCCCGTCGAAGGTCAGCTTGACCTGCGTGGGCGCTACCACCGATGCGCCCGCGCCCGGCTCCTGCTTCTGCGGAAACACATGCGCGAGGGCCGCGCTCGCGAGCGTCACGCCAGCGATCAGTGCCGCGGCGCGCATCGCGTGATGTTTGAAGGTGTTGTTCATCGTTTGTCTCCGGATCACTGGAACAGCGGTTTGCCGAGCGTGGTCGGCGCAATGTCGTCGAAGAACAGGTGCGCCTGCACCAGAATGCCGACGTGCGAGCCGCTCGCGCGGTTGATCGGAATCTGCGCCTCAACGCCGAACTGTCCGTAGCGATTCATCCAGATGAAGCCCGGATTGACGGTGCCGGTCGTCTGCCCCTGGCTGCGCGACAGCGGAATCTCGACGAGCGGAATCAGGTTCGCGAACGGCTGCGGCAGGCCCGCGTCGTGCACGTGCTGCTGCAGATACGGCAGGCTGTACTGCACGGTGAAGCCGTAGTTGAACGCGTTGGGCTGACCCGCGCCGGTGTTCAACGCGGGGGCCGCCTCGGCCGTGATCGCGACCGGCCGCAGATACGCGAGCGAATCGGGCAGATCGCCCATGCCCTTGCCGATGTAGACGGTCGGCGAGATCGTCGAGAAGTTGTCGGCGATCGCACGGCTGCCGGTGCCGCCGAGTTCCGCGCTGAGGCCGATCGACGTCATCAGCTCGTGCGGCTCGTTCACGTACAGCAGGTACTTGAGGCCGACGCCGAAGTTGTTGAAGCCGGCCGCGCGCGGGTTGTTCTGCATCGCGTACGCGCCGTCGATCGACACCGCGAGACGCGGCGTGATCAGCTTGTCGTATTCGAAGCTGAAGGTATTGATGCTCTGGTCGCCAGCGTCGCCTGGCACGCGCTGATGGCCGTACTCGAAGTTGGCTTCGTCGCCGACGCCGGGGTCGTCGATGGCGAGCGTCGCCGGAAATACGCGGTCCCCCGCGATCGCGTGCGCCTGCGCAACGGACGGCACGGCGATGAGGCCGGCGACGCCGCACGCGGCGTAGGCGGTGCAGGCGACATAGGTGGCGGCCGCGACGAGCGGCGCCGCGCGCGGCGCACGGCCGCCGCGTGTTGCTGGTGTGTGCATGAGTGCATCCTGTCGGATCGGTTATTACGATGCTGGCGCGCGCCGTCGAACGGACGCGCGCGAGCAGGCGCGACGCGGGTTGGCGCATCACGTCGTACGTGATTCGAATCAGGAGGTGAAAGGCGGGGCGCGTGGCTGCGCGAAGCTAAGCGGTTCGACACGGTGCACGCTGTCGAAGCGCGTCGCGGCCGCGTGCTGCCGCGCCCGGATCGCGGCGACGAACAGCATGCCGACGCTCGGCATCACCGGCAGATGCGCGAGCAGGCTGCAATAGCCGCAAGCGTCGCCGGACATCTGGGCGTGCTTTTCGCCGGCATGACTGGCCCCGGTGCCGGCGTCGTCCGGGCCGTCGGGCGTGGCGACGACCTGGGTGGGCTCGGGCGCGTCGTCCTGCATCTGCATGCCCGGCATCGACGCCGTCCGGCAATGCTCGTCCATCATCGCGCCGGCGTGATAATGGGCGGCGAGCGTCTGCGAGACCGTCGGCGCGAGCGTCGTCATCAGGATCGCGAGCAATCCCAGCCAACTGCCGATCTTCCGATGCCATCGATTCAACATGCGCCCAGCGCCACGCCGTGAGTTTTGTCGTCCACTACTGCCAGACCGCGATTTGCGGCAAATTATGCCATGTTGGTCGTTTTTTCAGGCCGTCGGCTGCTGCCTCTATCGAGCCGCCCCGCGCAGGCGACAATGCCTGATCCCGGCTTCACGCACGGAGTCTTCATGAAAGCGCTGCGTCCGCGTCCTCGGCACTTTCCCGGCGAACTGACGCGCACCGAATGGCGCGAGCATCTGCTGCCCTACTTCATCACGGCGCTGCTGATCGCGTTCGCGGTCGTGCTGATCGTGTGGATCGCCAATCCGGCGCCGCCGCGCACGATCACGATCAGCGCCGGCCCGCGCGACAGTTCGTTCGTCACCACGGCGAACCAGTACCGCAAGATCCTCGCTCGCAACGGCATCCGCCTGAACGTGCTCGAATCCGATGGTTCGGTGCAGAACCTGCAACGGCTGCTGGACCCGAAGCAGCACGTCGATATCGCTTTCGTGCAAGGCGGGGTGGCCGAAGGGCTCGACACGTCGTCGCTGGTGTCGCTCGGTAGCGTGTTCTATGTGCCGATCGTCGTGTTCTATCGCGGCGCGGCGCTCACGCAGCTCGCGCAGCTCGAAGGCAAGCGGATCGCGGTCGGCCGCGAAGGCAGCGGCACGCGGCTGCTCGCGCTGCAACTGCTCGCGGCGAACGGCATCGAGCCCGGCGGCGACACGACGCTGGTGCCGAGCGACGGCCTGCAGGCCGCCACGCAGCTGGTCGCCGGCGAAGTCGACGCGGCGATCCTGAGCGGCGACTCCGCGACGCGCGGCCTGATGCTGCGGCTGCTGCGCGTCCCCGGCATCTCGGTGATGAATTTCGACGAAGCGAACGCCTATACGCGCGTCTTTCCGTTTCTCGACCAGATCGACCTGCCGCCCGGCGTGCTCGATCTGAAGCGGCGCATTCCGCCCGAGACCGTTCACCTGATCAGCCCGACCGTCGAGCTCGTCGCGCGCAGCACGCTGCATCCCGCGATTTCCGATCTATTGATCGAGGCGGCGCAGGAAGTACACGGCACCGCTGGCTTGTTGCAGCATGCCGGGCAGTTCCCGAACCCGGTCGCGCACGAGTACCCGGTCAGCGAGGACGCGCAGCGCTATTACCGGACCGGCAAGGGCTTTCTGTATCGGACGCTGCCGTTCTGGCTCGCGAGCATCGGCGATCGCACGCTGGTCCTGCTGTTGCCGATCGCCGTGCTGCTGTTGCCCGCCATGCGGGTGATTCCGGCGTTGTACCGCTGGCGGGTGCGCTCGCGCATCTATCGCTATTACGGTTCGCTGATTGCGATCGAGCGGCACGCGCTCGCCGGCGCAACCGAAGAGGAGCGCAGGCAGCTACTGGGGCAACTGGACGAGATCGAGGCGGCGCTGAGCCATCTGCGCATGCCGCTCGCTCATGCGGATGCGTTTTATGTGCTGCGCGAGCATGTGGGATTCGTGCGCAGCCGGCTGACGGCTGCGCGGCCCGTCATGACCTCGTGACCGAGACCGTGACGGGCGCTGCCAGGGTTAGAGCTGGGACGGAGTGGAAGCGGGAGTGGTGGCCTGCGGATCGTCTTGCGCGCTCGTTGGCGCTTCGGTGGCCGTGTTTGCGGCGGTATTCGCCGCCGCGGTTTGCGCCGACGCGGCGGCGGCATCCGCTTGCGGGACCGCCTGTTCGGCGACTGCCGGTGCTTCGGCTTGCGGCTTGTCAGCGGCCGCGTGCTCGCCCGTCGCGGCTGCAGCGGCCGGCGCGTTTGCGTTGGCCGTCGCTTCGGCGGCCTTCTGCGCGCCCTTCGCCGCGCGATGCGCGAGCAGGCGCTGCGCGCCGGCCGCTTCCTGCGCCGTGACCTTGCCGACTTCGACGCCCGCCAGATCGACGCGCGCCGCGCCTTCGACGAGGCTCTTCCAGTAGCGTCCGCCACGGCACCACGTCTTGATCGCGTCGCGCAACTCGGCTTCGCTCAGCGACAGTTCCTTCGCATGCACGACGAGGTCTTCGAAAACGCCGATCTTCAGCGGCAGCTTCGGGGCGGGATTCTTTGGGAAAGCGACCGGGAAACGTTTTTGCAGACGACCGATCGAGCGCACCACCGGATCAACCGGCTTGGCGTCCACCGCGGGCGCGCCGTGGCGCGCCGGCTGTGGGCGGCCGGCTCGCGTGCCCGGTTTGCCGTCCGGGCGACCGCCGGCCTTCGCGCCCGGCTTCGCACCGGACCGGCCTTCAGGCTTCGCGCCGGGATTGACGCCACGGTCGGGACGTGAGTCAGCATGCGCCCCGGCATTTGAGGCGGGCTTGCCGGTGGACTTCGAAGCGGGGCGCGCCGCCGATTTGCGATCGGGCTTGCCGGCCGACTCGGCGGCGGCGCGCGCCGCGGCCAGTTGCTTCTTCAGTTCAGCGAGTTGTTCGAAACCCATAGTGCACAATCAGTCTGTCGATCTGTAAAGACGAGATTGTAGCAGCGTGCGCCCGCGCGCTCATGACAAGTCCGAGCACGAGTGACGATGGTCAATTCGCGGCCGCGGCGGGCGCGGCGGCATCGTGCGCGCGCAGCCCGGTGACCGACACTCGCAAACCCGGCGCGCCGACATTATTGCGCAGCGACAGTTCGAGGTGATGCCGCTCGGCGATCCGTGCGACGATCGCGAGACCGAGTCCGCTGCCCTCGCCCTTCGACTCCTCGCCGCGATAGAAGCGGTCGAACACGCGTTCAAGCTCCGCATCCGGAATTCCCGAGCCGCTATCGACGATCTCGAACCCGACCCGCTCTCCCGCGCGCCGCAGCACCACGTCGACACGGCCGCCCGGCGGCGTGTGACGGATTGCGTTATTGATCAGGTTCCCTAACAACACGCTGATACTGTGCGGCTCGGCGAGCACCGTATAAGCGTCGTTCGGCGCGCGCGCGTGTTCGCATTCGAGGCCGAGATCGATCTCGCGCAGCTCCGCCAGCACGGAACAATCGCTGACCGCCTGCTCGCCGATGCGGCGCAGGCTGACCGGCACCGTCGAGGTCACGGGCTGCGCGTCTTCGCGCGCGAGCGTCAGCAGTTGCTGCACGAGGTGGATGATCCGATTCACGCGATGCTCGACGCGCTCAAGCGTCTGCCCCTCGCCGCTGAGCGATCCGTCGCGCGACGCCGCCTGCAGTTGCAGCTTCAGCGCCGCGAGCGGCGAGCGCAGTTCGTGCGCGGCATCGGCGATAAACGTGCGCTGCCCCTGCGATGCCGTATGCAAGCGCTGCAGCAGATCGTTCAGCGCTTCGACGAGCGGCCGGATTTCGACCGGCAGGTTGCCATCGAGCCGCAGCGGTTCGAGCGAATCGATCGAACGCGTCGCGAGCGCGCGCGACAGCCCGCCGATCGGCGCGAGCCCGCGCGCGACCACCAGCAGCACGAGCGCCATCGTCACCGGCAGCAGCACGCCAAGCGGCCACAGCGTGTGCAGCGCGAGGTGCAGCGCGAGGTCCTCGCGCACCGAGACCGGCTGGGCGACCTGCACGTAGCGGTCTTTCTGCGCGACGCCGAAGGTGCGCCAGTGATAGTCGCCGCGCGGCACCGTGTTGAAGCCCGGCGGCAGACGCCCGAACACCGGCGCCTGCGCGGAGTGATAGACGAGCGTCTCGTTGCTGTCCCAGATCTCGATGACGATGCGGTCGTCGGCGAGATCGCCGAGATCGGGGTCACGCCGCTCGCTGCTGCCTGCGCCTCGCAGCCCCGACGGCAGCGACAGCGCGACGGTGCGCAGTTCGTAGTCGAACAGCTCGCTCGCCTCGCGCCGCGCGGTATGGAAGATCGCGAAAGCCGCGACCATCGACGCCGCCGCCATGCCGAAGATCAGCCAACCGAGCAGCCAGCGGCGAATCGACGTCATCCGCACCTCTTCAGGCGATAGCCGACGCCGCGCACGGTCACGATCTGGTCCGCGCCGATCTTGCGCCGCAGACTGTGCACATGCACTTCGATCGTGTTGCTGCCGACTTCCTCGCCCCAGCCGTACAGCTTTTCTTCGAGTTCGGCCTTCGTGAACACGCGTGTCGGCTCCTCGATCAGCGCCTGCAGCAGCGCGAATTCGCGCGGCACCAGCGGCAGCGGCACGCCGTCCCGGGTGACTTCATGCGCGGCGGGGTCGAGCGTCAGTTCGCCGTGACTGTAGACCGGCTGCTTCTGGCCGGTGCGCCGACGCAGCAGCGCGCGAATGCGCGCGGCCAGTTCGTCGAGATCGAACGGCTTGATCAGGTAGTCGTCGGCGCCGGCGTCGAGACCGCGGATGCGTTCGTCGACCGCGTCGCGCGCGGTCAGGATCATCACCGGCGCCGCGCCGCCGTTGCGGCGATACGCGTTCAGCACGTCGATGCCGTCTTTTTTCGGCAGGCCGAGGTCGAGCAGCACGAGGTCGTACACGCCGTTATCGAGCGACAGTTCCGCCGCGCGGCCGTCCTCGGCCCAATCGATCGCGTAGCCGGCGCGGCGCATCGCGCCCAGCACCGATTCCGCGATCATGTCGTCGTCTTCGACCAGTAGCAGGCGCATGGCCTCTCCTCTCCTTGATGCGGTTTTGGCCGCCGCATTATCGACCGCGGCAGCTTAACGAACGCTTACGCGGTACTGACGACGCGTCGATTTCGCGGCGCGTGTCACGCGATTCGACGTTAAGGCTATCTTAAGCGCGCGCTGTGGAAAATCGGCTTTCTTTGCGAGGCCTCGCTCGCGCGTCGCTCGCCCCTTCCGATGATTCGCAGGAGCCGGATTTTGCCTGTTTTCCATGCCGTGGCGCTGCGTGTGCGCGCGCTCGTGCCGTTGTGCGTGCTGCTGATGAGCGGCTGCGCGACCTATCACCGCGAACCGCTCGCGCCGCAGGACACCTCGACGTCCGCGCGATCGCTCGAACGGATCCGTATCGATCCCGCGAGCATGCCGCTGCCCGAACTGGCCGCGCATCGTTTCGATCCCGCCGACGGGCTCGACATCGATGAAGTCGCGATGCTCGCGGTCGCCAACAACCCCGATCTAAAGCTCGCCCGCGACGATCTCGGCATCGCCGGCGCGCAGGCTTATTCGGCGGGTCTGCTGCCCGATCCGCAACTGAGCGTGTCGAGCGATTATCCGGGCGCGGTGGGCACCACACGCGCGTTCAATTATGGCCTCAGCATCGACGTGATGGCGATCGTGCTGCGCAGCGCGAATAAACAGTCCGCCGACGCGACGCTCGCGAAGACCGATCTCGGCCTGCTGTGGCAGGAATGGCAGATTGTCGCGCAAGCGCGGCAGCTGTTCGTGAAGACCTGTTTCCAGCAGCGCACGCTGCCGCTGTTGCAACAGCAACGCGATCTCGCGCGCACGCGTTACGAGCGCATGGCCGCGGCGCGCGCCGACGGCAACCTGACCGACGATACCTTGAGCGCCGCGCTCCTCGCCTATAGCGACGCGCGCAAACAATACACCGACGCCGAGCGCGCGGCCGCGCAAACGCGTCACGATCTGAATGCGCTGCTCGGCCTCGCGCCGGACGTGCAATTGCAATTGCAAACGGGCAGCGACAATGAGGTCGCGCCGCTCCCCGACGCGACGCTCGACGCGGCGCTCGCCAACCTCGCCCGCCGCCGGCCCGATCTGATCGCGCTGCAAGCCGGGTACGAAGCGCAGGAGCAGAAATATCGCGCGGCGATTCTGAGCCAGTTCCCGAGTCTGTCGGTCGGCTTCGTGCGTGCGCGCGACACGTCGAACATCTACACGAGCGGTTTTCAGATCAACCTGAGTCTGCCGATCTTCAACCGCAACCAGGGCAATGTCGCGATCGAAAAAGCGACCCGCCAGCGGCTTCGCGACGAGTACCAGACCCGCCTGAACCAGGCGTATGCGGACGTCGCCCGGCTGCGCGAAGACAGCGCGATTCTCGCGCGCCAATTGCAGCAGACCGAAGCCGCGCTGCCCGGCGTCGAGCGCGCCGCGCGCGACGCCGCGGCGGCCTACGCCGAACGCAACCTCGTGCTCGGGGCGTACACCGACGCACAAAGCGCCGCGCTCACGAAACGCATCGACGTCGCGACGCTGCGCGAAGCGCTCGACGAACAACGCGTCGGCTTGCAGGCGCTGCTCGGCAGCGCGATTCCCGACGCCTTTCTATCCGACCTGACTTTCATCGACACTCATGCGAAATAGCCTGTTTTCATCGCGGCATCCGTGGCCGCGTGTTGCGGCCGCCGCCGCGCCGCTCGTTTGCGCGGTCCTGTTGTATGCAACGGTCCATCCGGTTCATGCGGACGACAGCGCCGCCGGCCAAGCGCAACCGTCGGTCGCTGTGCAGACCGTGCGCGTGCAGCGCGCCGCAATCGCGCAGCCGGTGCGCGGCTTCGGGAGCGTCGCGGCCACGGCGTCGAACGTCACGACGATCAATCTGCCCTACGTCTCGCGGATCGTGCAGATGCGCGTTCAGGCGGGCGAGACCGTCAAACGCGGTGCGCCACTTTTCGTCGTACAGGCCGATCCAGCCGCGGTGCTTGCCGCAACCCAGGCGAGAGGCGCGCTGGCGCTCGCGCAAGGCGAACTCATCCGTAGCCGGTCGCTGTACGACAAGGGTCTCGCGACGCAATCGCAGCTCGCCAGCGCGAGCAAGGCCGTCGACGATGCGCGCGAAGCGCTCGCCGCGCAGAATCAGACCGGCATCGCGAGCGGCAACAAGATCGTGACCGCGCCGTTCGACGGCGTGGTGTTGCAGTTGTCCGCAGCGCAAGGCGACCAGTTACAGGCCGGCGCGGCGATCCTGCAGCTCGCGAGTGGCGCGAGCCGCGACGCGCGCGCAAACGTGACGCTCGGTGTCGAGCCCACCGACGCCGCCTCGATCCACCCCGGCGATGCCGTCACGCTGCACGGCCTGTCCGCGGCACTCGCGCAGACGTCGATTGACGGCCGCGTGGTGTTCGTCGGCGCGGCGATCGATCCGCAATCCCAGCTGGTCAACATCGGCGCGACGGTGCCGCTCGCGCAGACGCCGTTCATCCCCGGTACACGCGTCGCCGGCGACATCGCGACGCGCACCGGCACGCACTGGATCGTGCCGCGCGCGGCCGTGCTGCGGGATGGCCAGCACGCATACGTGTTCCAGATCACCCCGCAAAACAAGGCGCACCGCGTCGCGGTGAGCATCGCGGTCGAAAACGGCGGGCGCTACGGCGTCGACGGTCCGCTCGACCCCGCGCTCGGCGTCGTGACCAGCGGCAACTACGAGCTGAAAGACGGCATGGCGGTACGCGCCGGCGGGGACGGCGCGCGATGAACTTCGGCCAATGGATGCAGACGCATCGCCGCTCGCTGCTGTTCGTCATCGCATTGCTCGCGATTGCCGGCGCGCTGAGCGCGTTTCGTCTACCGATCTCGCTGTTTCCGAACGTCGCGTTTCCGCGCGCGGTCGTGTCGCTCGACGCGGGCGACCGCCCCGCCGAGCAGATGGCCACGCTCGTCACGATGCCGGTCGAGGAAGCGCTGCGGCGCGTACCGAACGTGCGCGACGTCGCATCGAGGACGAGCCGCGGCGCCGCGGAAATCTCGCTGAACTTCGACTGGGGCACCGATATGGCCCAGGCGACGTTGCAAGCGCAATCGGCGATCAGCGAAATTCTCGCGGCGCTGCCGCCCGGCACCACGATGCAGGTGCGGCGCATGGACCCGACCGTGTTTCCGGTGCTCGCGTACAGCCTTACGTCGACGCGGCAGTCGCTGTCCGCACTGCGCGATCTCGCGCAGTTCCAGATGCGGCCGCTGCTGTCGTCGGTGGAAGGCGTCGCGCGCGTCGAGGTGACCGGCGGCGCGCAGGACGAGTTCGAAGTCGCTGTCGATCCCGCCCGCCTCGCCGCGTACAAGCTGTCGCTCGCCGATGTATCGAAGGCGATCGGCGCGAGCAATGTGCTGATGGCAAACGGCCGCATCGAGGATCACGACAAGCTGTACCTCGTCGTCACGAACTCGACGATCACGCGGCTCGACGAACTGCGCAACGTCGTCGTGGCCGCCAACGGCAACGCAAACGGCGCGCAGATCCGGCTCGGCGACGTCGCGACGGTGAGCCAGGGCGTCGTGCCGCAATGGATGCGCGTCACCGCCGATGGTCAGGATGCCGTGCTACTGAACGTGTATCAGCAACCCGGCGCCAACAGCGTTGCGATGGCGCGGGCGATCCGCGCGAAGCTCGCCGCGTTCGAGCCGCAGATGCCCGCGGGCGTGCATCTGTCGAACTGGTACGACCAGAGCGAACTCGTGATCGCATCGGCCACCAGCGTGCGCGACGCGATCATGATCGGCATCGTGCTCGCGGCAGCGACTCTGTTCTTCTTCCTGCGCAACTGGAAGATCACCGCGATCGCGGTCGCGCTGGTGCCGGTCGTGATGGCCGCGACGATCCTGCTGCTCGACGTGTTCGGCATGGGCTTCAACATCATGACGCTGGGCGGCATGGCGGCCGCGGTCGGCCTCGTCATCGACGACGCGATCGTGATGATCGAGCATATCGTGCGGCGCATGCGCGAAGCCGGCGCACACGCTTTCCACGGCCGCGTGATGGCCGCGGCACTCGAATTCACGCGGCCGCTCGCCGGTTCGTCGGCCGCGACGCTGATCATCTTCGTGCCGCTCGCATTTCTGTCGGGCGTGACGGGGGCCTTTTTCCAGGCGCTGTCGCTGACGATGGCGAGCGCGCTGTTCATTTCGTTCCTCGTGACGTGGCTCGCGGTGCCGATCCTGTGCGACCGCTGGCTGAAGCCCAAAGACGCCGAAGAGCACGAGGACACGCGTTTCGCCGCGTCGCTGAACCGGCGCTATGCGGTGACGGTCCAGCGTGTGATCGCTCGACCGCCGCTGGTGCTGCTCGGCCTCATGCCGTTGATCGTCGTCGCCGCGTTCGCGTTCACGCGCGTCGGCAGCGGCTTCATGCCGAGCATGGACGAAGGCGGCTTCGTGCTCGACTATCACACGCCGCCGGGCACGTCGATCACCGAAACGGACCGGCTGATGAAGCAGATCGAGCGCATCGTGCGCGCGAATCCGAACGTCGCGACCTATTCACGCCGTACCGGCGCGGGCCTCGGCGGCGATCTGAACGAGCCGAACAAGGGCGACTTCTTCGTGCGGCTGAAGTCCGGCAAGCGCGAGCCGATCGACGCCGTGATGGAAGAAATCCGCTCGCAGATCGATACGCAGGTGCCGGGCGTCAGCATCGAACTCGCCCAGCTGATGGAAGACCTGATCGGCGATCTGACGGCGGTGCCGCAGCCGGTGCAAATCAAGATCTTCTCCGACGACTCCCACACGCTCGACACGACCGCGCGCAAGGTCGCCGCGCGGATCGGCCAGATTCAGGGCATCGTCGACGTGAACGACGGCATCAACCCCGCCGGCGATGCCATCGAACTGCACATCCTGCCCGCCGCTGCCGCAGCCGAAGGCATGGACCCGCAAGCGATCGCGCAGGCCGTCACCGACATGCTCGAAGGCAATGTCGCGACGCAGTTCCAGAGCGGCCCGAAAACGATCGGCGTGCGCGTGCGCGTGAACGGCGCGCGTCAGCTGACCGATACGCAACTGGGTCAGTTACAGATACGCGCGCCGGACGGACATCTGTTCGCGCTCGAGCGCGTCGCCGATCGCGTGAGCGTCACCGGTCAACCCGAGATCAGCCGCTCGAACCTCAAGCGGATGGTCGCGGTCACCGCCCGCATCGACGGACGCGATCTTGGCTCGACGATCGCCGATGTGCAGAAGGCGCTCGGCGACGCGAACCTGCTGCCCTCGGGCGTCTACTACGAACTCGGCGGGCTGTACCAGCAACAGCAGATCGCCTTCAAGGGCCTGCTAACCGTGTTCGGCGCCGCGATCGCGCTGGTGTTCGGCCTGCTGCTGTTCCTGTACGAACGCCTGCGCGTCGCGCTCGCTGTGCTGGCGATGCCGCTGCTCGCGACCGGCGCGGTGTTCATCGGCCTGTGGATCACCGGCATCGAATTGAACATCTCCGCGATGATGGGCATGACGATGATCATCGGCATCGTGACCGAGGTCGCGATCTTCTATGTGTCGGAGTTGCAGGCGCTGGTGCGCGACGACGAGATGCCATTCGACGACGCGTTGCAGGCCGCCGGCCGCAACCGTCTGCGACCGATCGCAATGACGACGATCGCGGCGATCCTCGCGCTGTTGCCGCTCGCATTCGCACTGGGGCAAGGCTCGGCGATGCAGCAACCGCTCGCGATCGCGATCATTTCGGGGCTGATTGTGCAGTTACCGCTCGTGCTGTTGCTGCTGCCCGCGTTGCTGAAGCTGTTGATGAAACAGCGGACGGTGTGAGCGCGGGCCGGGTTTTGCGCGTTTCGCGAAACGCACCGCTACGCAAGCACATCCGCGAACCCGCCGACCCGCGCGCCGAGCGCGCGGATCGCGGCGGCGACCCTTGGCGACAGCAGCGCCTGCAACTCGTCGGCATGCCGGTAGTCGTGCATGCCGTCGCTCAGCGCGTCGCCGGCCAGCGCCGGATGACAGTAGATTTCGCCGACGCCGTGCGGCAGATTCGCGAGCGCGGCGAGCCAGGCCGCCTCATCCATGCGTCCGCTCGCCGCGATGCCGACCACGTAGTCGTTGTGCGCGATCCCCGCGTGTTCGAGCCGCGTCTTCACGTGCTCGATCCACGGCCGCAGCCACAGCGGCGCGTTAGCTTCGAACGGCAGACGCATCGCCTTCATGCCGTAGTCGCGGCCGATGTCGAGGATCAGGCCGAGCACGGTCGGATGCAGATGAAAATGCTTGTGCGTGTTCACGTGGTCGAGCGTAAGGCCCGTCGCGGCGAAGGCTTCGAACTGCGCGCGAATTTCGTGCGCGAGCTGCCGGCGCACATGCGGCAGAAAGAAGAAGCGCACGCCGTCGCGCACCATGTTGCTGCCGAAGCGGCCACTTTCGTCGAGCAGCGCGGCGACCTGCTCGCGCGGCGCCAGCGCGGCGCCGTCGGCCAGCACGAGGTGCAGGCCCACCCGCAGTTCCGGCAGCGCACGCGCGCGCGCGACCGCGTCTGTCGCGGCTGGTGCGCCGACCATCAGACTCGCGGCGCGCAGCACACCGTCGCGATGCGCGCGCTCGACCGCGATATTGACGCGCTGATGCAGGCCGAAATCGTCGGCGGTGGTGATCAATCCGCGCGGCTGGGCCGGCTTCACGCTGTCCATCAGGTGAGACTGTCCAGCCGGCCGCTGCGCTCGGTGGACGGCGTGCCGACCTGCATGCGCTCTCCGCGCCACACGACGTGCGAACCGAATGCGCTGACGAGCCACTGGGCTGCGAGCAGCGTATCGCGCAACGGCACGAGCGGCAGATCGCGCCAGAACGTGCGCGCGCGGCGCGCCGCGCGCAGATGCAGCAGCAGCCGCGCGCCAATGCAGACCGCGCTGGCCGACGCGCTCGCGATCACCGCCGCGAACGGCGCATGAGCACAGTTGCTGGTCGCGAGCGACGCGGTCAGCCACGCGCTCGTCAACAGCCACGGTGTGGGGAATGTGATCAGCAGCGACAGGAAACCCGGCGGATTGACCGAGCGGATCGTGCGCAGCCAGCGGGTTTCGCGTTGCCACAGCGCGGCGAAGGTCGGCTCGATCACGTCGGTGGCGACCATCACGCGCGACAGCACCGTTTGCAGACCGAGCGCGCGCACGTGCTCGGCGAGCCAGTAGTCGTCGGCGAGGTAGTTTTTCAGCGCTTCGAAGCCGCCGATGCGCTCGAGCGTCGCGCGCCGCAATGCGAGCGTCGCGCCGAAACCGAAGCGGCGCGAGCCCATCGCATGGGCGACCCGCACCGAGGGCGCGAACCACTCGTTGATGAACAGCGCACCGACGCGCGGCCAGAAGCCGCCGACGCCGCGCGCGACGTACAGGCACGTCACCACGCCGACGTTGGGGTCCGCGAGCGGCGCGGCGACGCTGTCGAGATAGTCCGGGTCGACGGCGATGTCGCTGTCGGCGATCACGATCACGTCGTGACGCGCGCGCGCGGCCATGTTGATCAGGTTGCTGACTTTCAGATTGCTGCCGTGCACGCGTGTGTCGATTGCGAGCTCGATGTCGCAGTTCGGATAGGCGGCCTGCAAACGGCGCACCACCGCGATGGCGGGATCGTGCGGCGACGAGACGCCCAGCACCAGTTGAAAATGCTGATGCCGCTGCTCGCAGAAGGTTCGCAGATTTTCGTAGAGACGCGGCTCGGCGCCGCACAGCGGCTTCAGCACGCTGACACCGACCTGCGCGAACGGATCGGCCGGGCGCTCGAGCGCATGCATCGGCGGATGACTGGGCGCGCGACTGACGGACCTGCCGCCGTGATGGTTCGATTTATGCCGTGCGGTAAAAAACGGCATGGCGAGCGCGGCGGCAACCGTGTAAATCGAAGCGCTAACGCAGCCGGCTAACAGGAGCCATTGACATGCAATCAACGCGTGCGCCGCCATTGTGTGTCGTCCGTTTCCGTCAGTGTCCGGCCAGCACGAACGGTTGCCCCGTCAGGCGCAGATGCAGCACGACGCGCCAGCGAAGCGGACAGTTCGACGCGACCGCGGCCGTCACAGACGCGACTGGCAAATGGGCTCGCAGCATGTCGGTGGTGACTGGCTTCATAACGTGCCTCGTGCGTGGCCTTGCGGCCTGACCGGATGCCTGGGGATGGGCGGGACTCGTCGAGACCCTCGATTGACGCAATAGACCAGCAAAAAGAATGCCTCGCGGGTCACTCCATCGAAGTCCTTACGATCAGGTTGCGATGGCCTGACGGCGACATGGTCTCGCGCATGCATCACGGATCCGCGACGACCCATTTATAGCGTGTCGATGGTATCGATTCAAGCTGAAGGCGACCTTAAGCACGCGCATGGCATGAAGCGGCTAATGAACGGCGTGGTTACACTTCGGAGCGCGGCGGACGATGCGTGCACGATCATCGATGCCGGCTTGCGTAAAAACGCTGGACGATATGCAATAAAACCCCACAATGGAATATTTGCCTCATGCGCTTACTCCTCGTAGAAGACGACGAGCTCATCGGCTGCGGTGTCGAAGCGGGCCTTCGTCAGGCCGGCTTCACAGTCGACTGGGCACGCGACGGCCACAAGGCCGGCCTCGCGCTCGACACGACTCAATATGCATTGGTGATACTCGACCTCGGCCTGCCGCGCGTGAGCGGCACGGAGCTGCTCAAACGGGTGCGCGACGCCGGCAATGACGTGCCGGTGCTGGTGTTGACCGCGAAAGGCACGGTCGTCGATCGCGTCGGCGGTCTCGAAGCGGGCGCCGACGACTATCTCGGCAAGCCGTTCGATCTCACCGAGCTGATCGCGCGGTGCCGCGCGCTGTTGCGCCGCGCACAAGGTCGCAGTATCGATCTGATTCGTTACCAGAATCTGACAGTGAATCCGGCCGCGCAAACGGTGCAGCTCGACGCGGCGCGCGTGCCGCTCACGGCGCGCGAATGGGCGATCCTGCTGCAATTGCTGACCAATCTCGGGATTCCGCAGTCGCGCTCGCGGCTCGAAGAAAGCCTGTACGGCTGGCAGGAAGAAATCGAAAGCAATGCGATCGAGGTGCACGTGTCGAACCTGCGCAAGAAGCTCGGCGCCAGCCTGATCAAGACCGTGCGCAACATCGGCTATGTGATGGAGAAAGAATGATCGGGCCGTCGATTCGTCGGCGCCTCGTGCTGCTGGTGCTCGCGAGCATCGCGATCGTCTGGGGCGGCGCGCTCGTGTCGAGCTATCGGCTGGCGACCCGCGAAGTCGCCCAATGGGAAGAAGCGCGCCTCGCCGAACTCGCGCAGATTCTCGCGTTGCTCGACCCGGCCAGTCTGGCCACACTGGCAAACGCGCGTATCGACGTGCGCGAAGAAGAAAAAGGCGGTGAGCCCGGCGCGAACGAGCTCGACGACGACGACGCGTTGCCGCGCGACGCCCTTTTCCAGGTGCGCGCGGCCAACGGCGCCGTTCTCGCGGGCAGCCCGCAACTGCGCGCGCTCGCCGCATGGGATTTGCCGCTGCCGCCAGCAAGCGGCGCGCAGGACGTCACGCTCGGCGATCAGCTCTATCACTCGTTCACGTTACGCGAAACCACACCCGGTCACATCGTGCGCGTGTTCGAGCCGGCCAACACCCGCAGCGACCTGGTGAGCGGTGTCGTGAGCCGCATCGCGCGGCCCACGCTGATCGCGCTGCCGGTGCTCGCGCTGCTCGTCTGGTTCAGCATCGGCTGGAGTCTCGCGCCGCTGAAGGTGCTGTCGGCCGCGATCCGCGCGCGCGACATCAACCGGATGGAGCCGGTCGGCATCGGCCGCACGCCGCTCGAAGTGCGCCCGCTGGTCGATGCGATCAACCAGATGCTCGCGCGTCTGCACCATGCGCTCGAACTCGAGCGCGCCTTCACCGCCGACGCCGCGCACGAACTGAAGACGCCGCTCGCCGCGATCAAGGTGCAGGCGCAGGTCGCGCTCGCCGAGCCGGACATCGCGTTGCAGAAGGTCGCGATGGAGCGCGTCGTGCAAGGCGTCGATCGCAGCGCGCGGCTCGCCGAGCAGCTGCTGTTGCTCGCGCGCCTGGACGTGCAGGAGAGGCTGCCGACCGAGCCGCTGAAGCCGGCGGCGATCGCGAAGGATACGCTGCTCGCGAACAGGCGCAATGCGCAGCACAAGCACATCAACGTGATGCTGGTCGGCGACATGCTCGCCGAGATCGACGCCGAGCCCGTGCTGATCGGCATCCTGCTCGACAATCTGCTCGATAACGCGATCAAGTATGGATGCACGGGCGGAAACGTGGAAGTCGCGGTGCAGCGTGCCGACGAGCGCGTGCAGGTGAGCGTGCGCGACGACGGCCCCGGCGTCGCGCCGGCCGATCTCGCGCGACTCACGAACCGCTTTTTCCGCGCGACCGGCAATCAGGCGACCGGTAGCGGGCTGGGTTTGTCGATCGTTGCGCGGATCGCCGGCCATTTCGGTGCGAGTCTGCAGCTGGGCGCCGGGATCGGCGGGCGCGGGCTTGCGGTGCAGGTGTCGTTTCCGGCCTATCGCGCGGAGCGCTGAAGGCGCGCGGCGAGCGTGTCGAAGACGCGGCGCGCCTGGTGGATTTTCCGTGGGCCAGGCGGGCGGCAAGCGAGAAACCGCGCGCGCCGAGCGCTCAGCGCCGCTCGCCGCGCCGGTTCGCGTCTGCGACGCCCGAACGCTGCTTGGCCAGCTCGGGGCGCACGCCGTGCGGCGCGGTATGCGGCCGCGCGCTGCCGCCGGACGCCTCGAAGAGCTGCCACGCGATCAGACCCGGCACGAAGATCAGCAGATCGCGAATTCGCCGCGCGGCCGCGAGCGCGAGAGACGTGGCGGGGTCGAGCCCCAGCGCCCCGCCGATCAGCACGAAAGCGCCCTCCTGCACGCCCAGACCACCCGGTACGAAAAACGCGGCGCTGCTGATCGCCTGGATCAGCGACTCGATCACGATCGCTTCGACGAGCGTCACGCGCGCGCCGAGGAAATACAGCGCGAGCCAGATTTCGAGCGACGTCAGCACGCATTGCAGCGGCTGCCAGAAGAACAGATAGCGCAGCACGACCGCGCGGCGGCGCCAGATCAGCTTGATCGACTGATCGATCTGCGCGGACTGGCCGACCAGCGTGGTGAGCTTGCCGCTGGTGAGACGATTGAGCACGCGCGTGATGCGCTCGAACGGATTCACGTGCTGCAAGAGCCCGAACAGCAATAGCACCGGCGCCAACGCCACCACGCCCCACGCGAGCTGCCCGGCGAGCCGAAGCGCGCCCGATTGCGCATTGGCAAATAGAAAACCGATGCCGACCATCGTGAACATCAACTGGCTGATGACGGTCAGCTGCATGTCGACGATGGTGCTGGCCACCGCTGTCGACGGCCTGACGCCCCAGCGCCTGAACATGCGGAACGACACGAGTTCGCCGCCGATCCGCGCGACCGGCAGCATGCAGTTGACCGATTCGCGCACCCATACCAGATGCAGCATCTTGCCGAGGCTGGGGCGGTTCGCGCCGCGAATCAGCGAGCGCCAGTCGCAGGCGTTGGCGATGATAGGCAACACGTGCGCAAGCGCGGCCAGCACGAGGCCTCCACCGGCCACGCGCAACACGGCGAACACGGCGCGCGGATCCTCGCGCCAGACGAGCCACAGGGAAACGAGCAAACCCGCGAGCGCAGCCGCGCGGCCCAGATGCTTCATCATGCGGGCACCTCGCACACGACCTCAATCAACGTGATGCGCCGCATGCTGCGTGCCACGGTCTGCATCACCGCCGGCGCTGATGTCCGTGCCGCCGGGGCGCGCCCGTTCGCCTCCAGGGCGCTCCCATTTCGCCCGCTCAAAACCTCTTCGATCATTTCCGTCCAATCTGCCGTTCGTTCGTCATTCGTCCTGCGCCGCCGACAGCAACCCATCGCCGTCGACCTTGAAGCTGAAGCCCCGCCACATCACCCGCGACGAGCGGAAGCTCGCGACGAAAATCGCAAACGCTACGATATCCCATAACGGCAGAAGCCACAGATCGCGGCACCGCTGACGCAGCGCCCGATCCGCGCGCCACTTCAACGCGAGACGCGCGACCATCGCCGCCGCCGCGAGCAGCCACGCCCACAGCGCGCCGCCCGAGCACGCGAGCGTAAGCAGCGCGAACGGCAACGGATGCACAAGTGCCGTGCCGAAGTGCGCGAGCGGATCGATGCGGCGAATCGTGCGGCTCCAGCGCAGCTCGTGCGTGACGAGCGCCGCCGCGCTCGCCTCGACACACGCGTGCGCGATCGCGAACGGCGGAATGGCGACCTGCTCGCCCGCCGCGCGCACCGCCGCGCCGATTTCGTAATCCTCGGCCAGATGATGCACAAACGGCTTGAAGCCGCCGATCCGCTCGTAGGTGTCCCGCCGCATCGCGATGGTCTGGCCGAAGCACGGCCGTGCGAGCCCGAGCGCGAGTCCGGTGACGACGCCCGGCAGAAACTGATAGTTGGTCGCGAGCGCCGACAGCCGCGGCCAGAGACCCGGATCGGGCTGGCCGCGGTACGCGCAGGTGACGAGTCCGACGCCCGGCTTCTGCAATTCGCCGATCACATTGCGCAGATAGTCGGGACCGACGCCCACGTCGCTGTCGGCGAACACAAGTACGTCGTGGCGCGCCTGCGGCACCATGTTGAGGATATTGCTGATCTTGCGGTTCGGGCCGTACAGGCGGGCATCGGCGACCACGGTAATGTCCGCGTGCGGATGCAGGCGCCGCAACTCGTCGACGGTTTGCAGCGCGGGATCGGCTGAGTCGTGCACGCCGAACAGGAATTGCACGGGCCCCGGATAATCTTGTGCAGCGAAGCTCGACAGATTGTCGAGCAACGCCCACTCGTTGCCATGCAATGGTTTGATAACCGTAATGGGTGGAAAGCTGGAGGGTTCGGCTACCGCCCTCGCGAAGAAGCGCCCGATCAGCGCGCTCGCGAGCACGGTGTAGCCGATGCCGACAACAGTCGCCGCCGCGCACGCATACGCGAGCGTGACGGCGACGAAGTGCGCGGCGCTCACGCCTCGTGCGCGCGCAGGAAGCGGAAAAACTCGACGCCTTCGCGCAGGCGCCGTTTCATCATGTCCCAGCTCGTCAGCATTTCGCGCAGGATCTCCCAGATCTTCGACGGCCGGAAATAAAAGCGCTTATAGAAGTTTTCCAGCTGGTGATACATCTCGTCGCGCGACAGATGCGGATAGCCGATCGCCGCCAGCTGCACGCCTTCCTTGCTGACGAGATTGATGACCTTGTTCTCCGCGAGCCAGCCGTTCTCGACCGCCTGGTTATAGAGCGTAGTGCCTGGGTACGGCGCGGCGAGCGACACCTGGATCGTCAGCGGATTGATCTCTTTCGCGTACTCGATGGTCTTCTGGATCGTTTCCGGCGTCTCGCCCGGCAAGCCGAGAATGAAGGTGCCGTGCACCTTGATGCCCAGCGTGCGGCAGTCCTGTGCGAAGCGCCGCGCGATGTCGGTACGCAAGCCCTTCTTGACGTTCAGCAGGATCTGGTCGTCGCCGGATTCGTAGCCGACCAGCAGCAGGCGCAAGCCGTTTTCCCTCATGATCTTCAGCGTCGAGTAAGGCACGTTCGCCTTCGCGTTGCACGACCATGTGACGCCCAGCTTGCCCATGCCTCGCGCAATTTCTTCCGCGCGCGGCTTGAAGTCGGTGAACGTGTCGTCGTCGAACATGATCTCCTTGACTTCGGGCATGTTGTCGCGAATCCACTTGACTTCCTCGAGCACGTTCTCGACCGAACGCACCCGATAGCGATGGCCGCCGACCGTTTGCGGCCACAGGCAGAACGTGCACTTCGAGCGGCAGCCGCGGCCGGTGTAGAGCGACACGTATGGATGCTTCAGGTAGCCGTTGAAGTAGTTCTTGATCGTCAGATCGCGCTTGTAGATCGGCGCGACGAACGGCAGTTCGTCCATGTTCTCGAGGATCGGGCGCGCTTCGTTGTGCTCGATCGAGCCGTCGGGGGCGCGATAGCTCAAGCCCAGGATCTGCGCGAACGGCTTGCCCTCGGCGATCTCCTTGCAGGTGAAGTCGAATTCCTCGCGACACACGAAGTCGATGGCTTGGGTCGCGGTCAGCGAGTTATGCGGATCGACCGCGACCTTCGCGCCGACCATGCCGATCAGCAGCGACGGCTTGCGCTTCTTGAGGTCCTCGGCGAACAGGGCGTCGGTCGGGAAGGACGGCGTGCTGGTGTGAATCACCACCAGCTCGTATTGCGTGGCGATGTCGAGCGCGGCGTCGACGGACAGGCCATCTGCCGTGGCGTCGAGCACGCGGCTATCGGGAACGAGTGAGGCAGGTTGCGCGAGCCACGTCGGATACCAGAACGAGCGGACTTCACGCTTGGCCTGATAGCGCGAACCCGCGCCACCATCGAAGCCGTCGTACGACGGCGCCTGCAAGAACAGGGTTTTCATGGATGCTCCAGCAAGCCTTAATCGGCGCTTTCGGTTTTCAGTAGGAATCTATTTGATCCATTGCCCAAAGCGCAGGCCGCGAAAGCCTGCGCACGACATGCACGTAGCGGCGGCCGCGGTCCGGAAAGGCCATGGGCAGTGGCGCAAATAGTACGGAGCAAAGCTGAAGGAAAACTGAAGAATAATACTGCGTTCAGGCCGCGCGCGCGATGTCCATATGCGTAGATTTGTTGCGATCGTCCCGCTTGCATAGCCGTGTCTCATCGATGTCGTATCGGTGTGGTATTGAATGGAACGTCGGGTAGCGTGTTTGCGAGCCCTCGATTCACGCCACATTCACGCGCGCAAATGCCCGGTCTTACGCAAAGCTTACCGAGCGACATGCCTCGCCCACTCCAGCCAACCGAGATTGAGGGCCGCGTTTACCACTAAGCCGAGAGCCGACGCGAGCGCCGCGATCATGGTCCAGAAGGCCGAGCGGCGCGCCGCACGTGCCGACGTGTGGGCGCCGGCTGCCGCGTCACGCGACGCGCTCGCCGCCGCTTGCGCGATATGCGACGACGCCTCCATGCGCGCGAGCGATCTCAGCGCGAAACCGCGCTCATCGTCGTGCGTGGCCGCGGCCGCGTCATGCTCCGCGTCGGCGCGCTGCGACTGTTCGAACAGATAGCGATGACAGAACGGCGTCAGCGGTTCGTCGGGATTGCGCGCGGCGAACTGTTTCGCATAGGCGGCGCCGCCATTCCGCTCGATCTCCGCGTAGGCGGCGTCCTTATCCATCGTTACCTCGCATGCGGGAGAGCCGCCCTGCCGACGTCACGCGGGTCTGATGTCGGCTGCCTGTTTGCCCTTCGGTCCCTGCTTGATCTCGAAGCTGACCTTCTGGTTTTCCTGCAACGACTTGAAACCTTCGGTGCGAATCTCCGAAAAATGGGCGAACAGATCTTCGCCGCCGTCATCGGGGGTGATGAAGCCGAAGCCCTTCGCGTCGTTGAACCACTTCACTGTTCCGGTTGGCATGTCGATGTCCTCGTGATGCGCTTGAGTAGCGGTTGAATGGATGAAGCGCTATGTCGTGCAGGCTGTTCGTGCAGCGCGGTCGCGGCGCCCCGCCCCGACCCGCAAAGTCGGTTCGGTGCCAAGCCCGCAGCAAGCCGCATGCCGCACCGGGCGCTTGCCGTCCGCGCCCGGTGCGATTACCCGCAATCAGATAATATAAATGGTATCGGCAATTCATTCATGGCCGCGCAGGTGTGTCGCCTCGTGCCGCACGACCGCGCGGCCAGTTGTTTTACCACTCACAGGAACCCAGCATGGCCATCTCGAGCTATACCGATACCCGTCTTCTGATTAACGGCGAATGGTGCGACGCCGCCAGCGGCAAGACCCTCGACGTGATCAACCCCGCGACCGGCCAGCCCATCGGCAAGGTCGCGCATGCCGGCATCGCTGATCTGGACCGCGCGCTCGAAGCGGCGCAGCGCGGCTTTGAAGCGTGGCGCAAGGTGCCGGCTAACGAGCGCGCGACGATCATGCGCCGTGCCGCCGCCCTCGTG
Source organism: Paraburkholderia podalyriae (assembly GCF_014397785.1). Classification (GTDB taxonomy): domain Bacteria; phylum Pseudomonadota; class Gammaproteobacteria; order Burkholderiales; family Burkholderiaceae; genus Paraburkholderia; species Paraburkholderia podalyriae. The sequence goes on along the minus strand of NZ_VZQQ01000020.1, from coordinate 89,770 downwards.
CGCGAGCGCGCCGCCGACATCGGCCGCCTGATGACGCAGGAACAGGGCAAGCCTTTCGCCGAAGCGCGCGGCGAAGTGCTGGCGGCCGCGGACATCATCGAATGGTTCGCGGACGAAGGCCGCCGCGTGTACGGCCGGATCGTGCCGTCGCGCAACCTCGCCGCGCAGTCGCAGGTGCTCAAGGAGCCGATCGGCCCGGTCGCGGCATTCACGCCGTGGAACTTCCCGGTCAACCAGGTCGTGCGCAAGCTGTCGGCGTCGCTCGCCTGCGGCTGCTCGTTCCTCGTGAAGGCGCCGGAAGAAACCCCGGCCTCGCCGGCGGCCCTGCTGCAGGCATTCGTCGAAGCCGGCGTGCCGGCCGGCACGGTCGGCCTCGTGTTCGGCGATCCGGCTGAAATCTCGAGCTACCTGATTCCGCATCCGGTGATCCGCAAGGTCACGTTCACCGGCTCGACGCCGGTCGGCAAGCAGCTCGCGGCGCTGGCCGGCTCGCACATGAAGCGCGCGACGATGGAGCTCGGCGGCCACGCCCCGGTGATCGTCGCGGAAGACGCCGACGTCGCGCTCGCGGTCAAGGCGGCCGGCGCCGCGAAGTTCCGCAACGCGGGCCAGGTCTGCATCTCGCCGACGCGTTTCCTCGTGCACAACAGCATCCGCGAAGAGTTCGCCGCGGCGCTCGTCAAACACGCCGAAAGCCTGAAGCTCGGCGACGGTCTGGCCGAAGGCACGACGCTCGGGCCGCTCGCCAACGCGCGCCGTCTGGGCGCGATGGCCAGGGTCGTCGACGACGCCCGCAAGACCGGTGCGAAGGTCGCGACGGGCGGCGAGCGTGTCGGTACCGAAGGCAACTTCTTCGCGGCGACCGTGCTGACCGACGTGCCGCTCGACGCCGACGTGTTCAACAACGAGCCGTTCGGCCCGGTCGCCGCGATCCGCGGCTTCGACAAGCTGGAAGAAGCGATCACCGAAGCGAACCGTCTGCCGTTCGGCCTCGCCGGCTACGCGTATACGAAGTCGTTCGCCAACGTGCATCTGCTGTCGCAGCGCATGGAAGTCGGCATGCTGTGGATCAACCAGCCTGCCACGCCGACGCCGGAAATGCCGTTCGGCGGCGTCAAGGATTCCGGCTACGGCTCGGAAGGCGGCCCGGAGGCGATGGAAGCCTACCTCGTGACCAAGGCGGTCACGGTGATGTCGGCTTAATCACGCGGATCACGCCAATCACGCGCTTCGGGAACGGCGCCGCGGGTTTGCCGTTCGCATCGTTGCCGAGCGCGGCTCAACCGATCTGCCAGGTCCACGAGTCTTCCGCTCGCGGACCTTTTTTATTGCCATGAACGATATTTCCGCCGGATCGATGCAACCCACGCTGAGCGGCTCGTTCGTCGAACTGCGGCCGCTGCGCGAGGAGCACGCGCAGGCCCTCGTCGACGCCGCCGCCGACGGGCAACTGTGGGACATGAAGCTGACCAGCGTGCCGGGCCCGGCGACGATCGACGCCTATATCGCCACGGCGCTCGCCGGCCGCGCGGCCGGCAAAGTGATGCCGTTCGCGATCGTGCGGCGCGACAAAGACGAAAAGAATGGGGGCGCTGGCCGGATCGTCGGCAGCACGCGCTTCTGGAAGATCGATCGCGCGAACCGCAAGCTCGAAATCGGCCATACGTGGCTCGCCGCGTCGGCGCAGCGCTCGGCCGTGAACACCGAAGCGAAGTACCTGCTGCTGTGCCACGCGTTCGACGTGATGCGCTGCGTGCGCGTGCAGTTCACGACCGACGAGCTCAACGACACATCGCGCGCGGCGATCCTGCGTATCGGCGCCAAACAGGAAGGCATCGTGCGGCACGAGCGGATCATGCGCGATGGTCGCAAGCGCAACTCGGTGCGCTTTAGCATCATCGACGACGAATGGCCGGCCGTGAAGGCAATGCTCGAAGCGAAACTGGCGCGCTAAGCGGCGCGCCAGTTTCCGGCTACCGACTCATTCAAACGGGCGCATCGCGCTGCTCATTGAGCGGCGCCGCCTGGGTCGCCGCCGCGAACTCCTCGCGCAGCGCGTCGCGCGCGGGATGCCGGCGCACCCACAGCGCGGTGAGCATCGGCACCAGAATCGCAGTCACCAGGCAAGCGGTGGCGACCATCGCGGTCGCGGCCGGCACCAGCGGTTTGAAGCTCGGAATCATGTCCGCGATGATCGCCGGATTCGCGACCGCGGCGCCCGCCGTCGACGACGCCGCGAGCCCCGCCGCGCCATTGCCGCCAGCGATCCAGCGATCGGCGAGAATCAGCGGCACGCCGGTCACGACGATCACGCCAAGCCCCAGCGCGATACCCGGCAGGCCGCTCGTGACAATCACGTTCAGATCGATGCCGTTGCCGAGCGCAAACCCGATCAGGAACGGCAGCACCGCGCCGGCGAACAGGCGCGGCTCGAAGAACGCGACACCCGTCGCGCCGAGAATGATCATGCTGATCAGCGGCCCCGATTCGACCGACATCAGCACGAACGCGCCCGCCTCTTCCTTCGTACCGTACTGTTGCATCACGGCCGCGTAGAGACCGCCGTTGGTCATGTCCATCGACGTGGTGATCGCGAGCAACGACAGCCCCGCGAACAGCCCGGTCTTGATGCCGTCGATCGGGATGAAGCGCGCCGCGATCGGCGTGACGATCCACGCGACCAGCATCTTGGTGGCGAGCAGCGCGCCCGACTTGCGCAGCACGGTGCCGGTCGCGCGCAGGTCGATCGTCGCGCCCATGCAGAAGAACCACACCGCGAGGATCGGCACGGTGCCGGTAATGAGGCCGTTGGTGAACGAGCCGAAGTATTTGCCCGCGCCCGGCGCGAACGTATGCACGCAGGCGCCGAGCAGCAGCGGCACCAGCATCAGACCGCCAGGAATGCGGTCGATGGCCTTCTTGATCTTCATGTCTCCTCCATGGACGGTGACGTCCCGTTGACGGGCGGATGACCCGTGTTGGTGTCCCGTTCTGCGCCGGGCTCTCCCTGTGCGGCGCAATATAGCATCGCGGGAGCGCGGGTCTGTCGATATCGTTTCCGACGGGCCGCGTGCGAGATGCGTTTGTTATCGACCCCATGGAAGCTTAAAGACAAGTTGATGGCGCTACAGGTGTAGCGTCTTTCCATCATGCTCGCGCGAGCGCATTGGCGAGCCTCGTACCCAGTCTGCAACCGAATGTATCTGGACCGCATAGACAAGGCCAAAATCGCTTCGCTTATTTTCTCGGCAATCGATGCGCGGAATCGGCGCTTCGCACCGACGCATCGCGTGCGTTTGAATGCGGTTGTTTTCATAGCGCGTTCAAGGGTTTGCCCGCGCGCCTGACAGTCGCCCGGCATGTCGACGCGCATCTGTCGACGTATCCCCTCTTCATTCGTTGCACTCGCATCGCGCGATCGACGCGAGTCCGAATCGACACGTCCTGTTACACACAAACACACCGGTAATCGCGTCGCTCAGTAGAGTTCGGTTCAAACGAAAGCGGTTCAGATGAAACGCTTCGCACGACAGCCACTCGCATCACAGATTTCAGGGAGCAACGTCATGAAAAAAATCCTCGCCTTGGTCATTCTTGCCGCCACGCTCGGCGGCGTGTTGAGCGGCTGCATCGTCGTCCCCGAGGATCATCCGCACCACGACCACTACGACCACTACGAACGCTATTGAACGGGCCATCACGCGCAGTAGGTGCGCGTCCGGCTCGCCATTCCATCACGGACATCCACACAGAGAACAATCATGAGTCATTCACGCAACCGCTTGATATCGTTGACGCTCGTCGCGGGTCTCGCGATCGGCGCATCAACGGCCGCTTTCGCGCACGTCGATGTGGGCGTGAACATCGGCGTGCCGGGCTTCGCGGTCGAAGCTCCGCCCCCGCCCGTCTATGTGCAGCCCGCGCCTGTGTATGCGCCGCCCCCGCCGCCCGCGGTCGTGCTCGCGCCGGGCTGGTACGACGATCGCTACTACGATGGTCATCGTTATTGGGAGCGTCGCGAGTGGGAACGTCGTCACGGCGACTGGCGCGAGGCGCACGAGGGACACGACTGGCGCGACGAGCGCGACCGGCACGGCTCGCGCGGCGACTGGCACGACAATGGCTGGCACGAACATGGACATGACCATTGACGGGCGGCAGGTGGCGTCCATCACGCCACCGTGTCGCGCCGGCATTCGCGCCACCCCTTCGACAGGAGCGACGACGTGCTACGCAATGATCCGAGACGAGTAACGGCGCAGGTCGACGGCGCCGACATCTGCGCCGAATACAGCGAACTGACCGGCCAGTTGTGCCTGCGCCAGGACGGCACGCTGGTGCGCGAATGGTTTCCACCGCATTCGTGGATGGCGATCGCGTCGGTGGCCGGCGCGCGCCATTGGGGCACGCGGCCAACTGACGACGAATTGCTCGCGCTGCTGCACAACGAAATGGCCTTGCTGCGCGCGACCTGAGTGGTCGCGCGAGAGCCGGGCGTAGCGGCACGCGCGGCCGCGCCGCTGATTCAATCGCAAACGGCATCATGGTGGATCGCCTCTGAGGCCCGCTCTCAGGAATCAGGCGTAACCGCAAAAAGACCCGCTCGTTGGGTCCTCTCAGGGAAAAGCCACGCTGAAGCGGGGGTAGCGAGCCGAACTCAGAGATCGACGAAACGCGGCAACAGGTCCTGATCGGCAAGGCGGATTTCGATATCATTTGCCGCCTTGACGTGCTCGCGGTTGCTCGCGTCGAACACGGCATCCGTCACGCTGACAATGATCGTGCCTTGTCGCTTGCCATCCCGCATGACAGGAATAAGGTCGCGCGCTTCTGGCACCAGAGCCGGTGTAAGAGCGTGCGGCAAGTAGAGCATCCAGCTTACGCAGAGGCGGTCCTCGAAAACAGCTTCAGTGGCGTACTTACGCGGCCCAAAAGTTACATAAAACGACCCATAAATTTCAACCGTCTTCGCTATAACTTCAGCAACGGATTTATATTCGCCCAATCTGGAGGAGTTAGAATTTTTCTCACTCATTTCCAGATCAATCATTTGGGAAATTACTCCGCCACCATCGAACGAAACGTAAGCAGTGGCTCCTTGTCCCCCTGATTGAACGCCATTCCAAATGCCGATCGATTTCGTCGCGCTTGAGTTTTTGCCTGTATACTCATCGGACAATACGAGAATGGCGGCCGCAGACGACTCATTATTATCGTAAAATTTGTACCGTAACGCCTCCGCGATCGTATCACCCTGAAAATACCAATTAGCTAATGTGCTGTCTTTTTTCGACATCAAGTCAACAAGAAGTCGCAGCCGGCGAATGTGGAATTCAAAGGCCGAAGAGGGAACAACGCTGCTGTCTCGATGTTGTGCGAATAGATTCATGGTTAAATCAAGGTTGATTGACGGAAGGCACGCCGGCGACCCGAAGCGTGGAAAGCATGTATTGCCTCGTCTTGGGGGTCTGGAAATACCACATTAGCCTTGCCGGAGGATTGGCGCGCACTTTAGTCCCCTGGTCTATTATTTGGTCTGTCATTTTTTTGAAGCCGGCGAAAAATGGCTTTGGTTTATCGTCTACCCCGATAAATTGATCGTAATTCCCCTTGGCTTCCTGCAAAAGACATTGGGCGGGCTGAAACCCATCGAAGTCTGTGCCAAGCCATTCCCACTCCATATTCCAGCCCTGGCTGGTTTCGTTGCCATTTCCACCCGTGACTATCCCATACTCAAACTCTGTTATGCGGGCCTGGTAACGTCGCGGCTCGGGATTCATATTGTGGTTTCGCTGCACTTTTTCACCGCTCTTCTCAGGCGGGCACTTGCACGGCCTTTCGCGCTCGCGGCTCCGGTCCCGCGGTAGTGAGTCCAATCCGCGGTCTGCGCCCGCACCACTATCGCCGAAGTGACCAGCCGCAGGGCCGGGTGCAGGTCTGGGAACAGGGATCGGTCTAACCTGTGCCAACTGAGCAGCGGCAGTTCCAAGCGTCGCCGGGAATGGAATACCCATCAGCGTTTCTCCTTCATTTCCTGTTGTCTTTTACCCGTTGCCTGCAGCAACATTTCGAATCGCTGGTCACCCGGAACGCCTGATTTGTGCAGCCATGCTGCGACCGCCGGAATCCTGTAAAAGCCGGGCGTAGTTGCTTCCACATACAGGAAATCGACTATCGGCGCGTCATGCGTAAAGCGGAGTACCTTGGTTCGCGCGAAGGCCGCATTAAGCCGGTCGCGCAAGGTCGGATCATTGGCCAGTGCGGGATAATCGCGCACGATATGACCACGGATAAAGTCTACATAGTTGCGGTCTTCATAGGCTTTCAGAAGCGCCCATTGCCCTTCAGTAAATTCCATTGTCGTTGATGATGAATCGTTGTCTTTCGTTGAGGTATTGCCACGCGTCGGCAGCCCTGAAAAGCTCGCGCTCGCTCTTGCCGTGGCATACCGCATTGAGCGCATGCAACACCCTGGGGTCCCAGAAGCGCAGCAGGGCGGATCGTCCTTTCGGGATTCCGGTATCCAGGTGCGGGCGCAGCTTTGCGGCCTGCCTCTCCAGGCTCTCTGAGGTAATCAGCCAGATCACGCCAGGGCGGGCCTGTTCGAGTTCGCCCAGGTCCGCAAGATGCTCGCGCGCCGTCTTCGGATCAACCAGCCACGGCCCCGCGTGTGCTAGTGCCATGTCTTTCGTGCCCGCGAACAGCGAAACCGTCATATCGTCTTCGGGCGTGAGTTGCTGGCCGGTATGCTGCTGGTACTGGAGACCGTCCACTAGCGCCAGCACATGGCCACTGTAGTGCCGTTCCCCGTACTGTCGAAGCTGTTCATTGACAGAGGCGGGAATCATCAGCGCTCCAAAGTCATCGCGCCTTGCCCGGCAGCATGGATCATGCATTCGAGACAGATAGACGGCTGCGGAAGCACCGAGCCTGGCGTTGCGCGGTAGCGCGATAACGGGCCTTTTTTCTGCACGGTATCAGGGGAGCGTCCGCGACAATCGCACGCCCATGCGTAACCCAGGGCTTCGGCCATCTCGTAACCGGTTGGATACGACTTCAGCCTATCGAACGGAAACCATTCGCCGGTTTCGGCATTCAGTGCCATTGCGGAAGGCATTGGCGGGAAGTTTGAGTAGATGGAATAGGTGATACGGCAAAGCAGGCATTCTTCCTTGCCTGCGGTTTCATCCTGTTTCTGTTGTCCCATTTGACCTCTACTGATTTTCCAGAAAACGCCCGACGAATTAACCATCTAAAACGCGACACGGTCAAGGACTTTAAATTGAGATAAAACCGTTTTGACAAATATTTACGATTCTGATGATTCCGGGTATCTCCTTCAGTGCATCTTTCCGATATTGAGAATCAAAAAGGCGGCATTGGCCGATCGCAAAGATTAAAGGCGACAAGCGCGAGCTTTTCATACTGGAGAGAGCGTTACAGAGGGACGGGAGGAAGATTGCCAGGCCTAGTGCCGGTGCTGCAACGGCCCGCGCTGATTCCCGTGCGGCCTGCCATCGGCGAGCGCACGGTTTGCTGGAGCAGGATTTTCGCGGCAGCGCGCGCGGCCATATCGCCGCGGGCATGTCGCCGATGATTGCACTTTTGGCAGGTCGCGCGTCTGACCGATGCCGCGCACGTGCGCGAGCATCAGCCAATCGATTTTTACGCGGAAAAGTTGAGGGTGACCGCGGCGCAACTGGGCCGTATCTGTCGTGAAGAGATCGGGCATTCGCCGCTGTCGCTCGTCAACGATCAGTTGATACGCGAGGCGCAGCGCGATCTGGTGTACTCGGGTTCGAGCATCAAGCAGATCGCGCATGCGCTCGGTTTCGAGGATGCTGCCTGTTTCAGCCGCTATTTCCGCAAGCAGACGGGCGTCACGCCCAAAGAGTTCTAGTCGGCCGCGCATCGGGACCTGTCGATCAACTAGCGGTCCCGATCCATCGCGCAGGGCTTGCAGTGCAATTACAACTGCGCCTGCATCTGCGCGCCGGCGACGCCGACGTAGTTTTCCGCCAGCACCGTCGCAGCCGTGCGCGACGTCGTCACGTACTCGAGTTCGGCAACCTGCAACTGCTGCTCGAACGCCGAAGCGCCTTCGATACGATGCAGCATGCTGGTCATCCAGTACGAGAAGTGTTCGGCGCGCCAGATGCGCTTGAGCGCGGTTTCGCTGTAGCGCTCGAGCAGATCGGTGCGGTTTTCCTTGTAGAACGCGTCGAGCGCCTTGCTGAGCACGTTGACGTCGGCGACCGCGAGGTTCATGCCCTTCGCGCCGGTCGGCGGCACGATATGGGCGGCGTCGCCAGCCAGGAACAGGCGGCCGTACTGCATCGTCGTCGACACGAAGCTGCGCATACCGACAATGTTCTTCTGGAAGATCTTGCCGTCGATGATCTTGTGACCTTCGTCCGAATCGGCGCGTGCATGCAACTCGGCCCAGATGCGATCGTCGGACCAATTCCCGACCGAGTCCTTCGGATCGCACTGGAAATACATGCGTTGCACGTTCGGCGAGCGCGTGCTGATCAGCGCGAAGCCGCGCTCGTGGCGCGCGTAGATCAGTTCGTCCGACGACGGCGGCCCCTCGCACAGGATGCCGAACCAGCCAAATGGATAGACGCGCTCGAAGTCCTTGCGCAGCGCCTGCGGAATCGCCTGACGCGACACGCCTTGCGAGCCGTCGCAGCCGATCACGAAGTCGCATTGCAGCTCGTGCTCCGCACCTTCGTGCCGATAGCGGATCGACGGCTTGTCGGTATCGATGCCGTGCACCGACGTATCCGACACGCCGAAACGCAGTTCAGCGCCCGCGGCCACGCGGGCCCCGACGAGATCCGTGATCACTTCGTGCTGGGCATAAACCGTGATTGCATGACCGGTGAGACCGGTCAGGTCGATGCGGCGGCGCTTGCCTTCGAACGCGAGTTCGAAACCGTGATGCAGCGCGCCTTCCGCTTTCATGCGTTCGCCGAGACCGGTTTGCGTCAGCAGGTCCATCGTGCCCTGCTCGAGCACGCCGGCGCGAATCGTCGATTCGATCTGATCGCGCGTGCGTGTTTCGAGCACGACCGAGTCGATACCGCGCAGATGAAGCAGATGGGAAAGAAGCAGGCCAGCGGGCCCTGCACCGATGATGCCGACTTGGGTGCGCATGTATGTCTCCTGAATGCGGTGATGAAAATTTGCGCTCAGTGTGACGATCGCGGCACCTATCGCGCAACGCGATATGCCGGATAGGCCGTATTGCGCTGCGCGATAAAAGGTGTGGGGCGCGAGCCGGTGCGGCGCGGTTGTGCCGGCCGCAAACGTAAAACTGGCGGGGCTTACGGGCGATCTGGACGACACACGGCTGGTTCTGCCCGCATGGCGTCACTCAGGTAAACCCCGATCTGCTAAACGCAGTTCAACTAGCCAAGAAACAGCCGGTAGACAGGATTTTTCGTCTCTTCCCAGCACGGATAGCCGAGCGTTTCGATGAAGCGCTCGAACGCGTGGTGGTCGCTTTCGGGCACCTGAATGCCGACCAGAATCGAGCTGTAGTCCGCGCCCTGGTTGCGGTAGTGGAACAGGCACGGTCAAGATCTTGTCGAGCCCTTTCGGACTGCCATTGAACAGCCTTCCCAAGCGCCTTTGAGCAACGCCGCGATCAATCGTGCACGCCGCTCTGCTTCTTGAATGCCGCGAGAATGCGCTGCTCCAGCACGTTGTAATCGCGGCCGAAGTGATGATCGCCGGAGGTGCGAATGACTTCGACACCAGTCTTCCCGAGCGCCGGACACAGCGTGTCTTCTTCGCTCTCACCATAGAAGCATTGGACGATCGACGGCGGCACATGCGTCAACTCGGGCCGCACGTTCAGCGCCTTGTCGCTCGCGGGCATGCCGAGCCAACCGCCAACGCGGATCTGGAAATCGGCGTCGGGCGCGAAGCCGAGCAGCGACATCAGCGACACCTGATCGCGCTGCGCCTGCGGCAGACGGTTGTACGCGAACGGCATGACATCGGCGCCGAACGAATAGCCGATCAGCGCGATGTGCTGCGCGTGCCAGCGCGCGCCATAGGTTTGCATCACGCGCGCGAGATCGCGGCTCGTTTGCGCGGGGGACTGCTCGCTCCAGAAATAACGCAGGCTATCCCAGCCGATCACCGACACACCATCTTTCTGCAGCGCCTGCGCGATCGTCTTGTCGAGATCGCGCCAGCCGCCATCGCCGGAGATCACGATCGCCATCAGGCCATTCGGATGCGCAGCCGGCAACTCGATCAGCGGCAGGTCGGATACGTCGTCGGCACTTGTCGCGACCGGCTGCAGATGCGGCGTCAGCAGCGCGACGACACGCGCGCGATCGGCATTGCCCGTACTCGCCTTCTCGACGAAGCCCGGCACCTTGTCGCGGATCACCGTCGGGTCGGGCGCACACGGCTTGAAACGTGCGTCGAGCGCGTGGTCGGCATCGACCGACACCGCGCCCGCAATCGTATTGGACGGCGCCTGCTCGAGCACGTGCATCGCGAGCGTTGCGCCCTGCCCCGTACCCGCGACGATCGGCGCGAAATAGTGGCTCGATTGCGATTGCCGTTCGAGCTGATGGCTGAGCGCCTCGGCATCGCCCACCAGTTGATGACAGGTTTCCTTTTTCGCGGCGAGGTTGGCCGCGTAGCGCGCGGTATCGACGCCGACCGTCAACGCGCCCGCTTTCGCGAGCGCATCGGCGCTCTGCTGATCGGCCCCACTCCAGCCGCTTGCCTGCGAATACAGCACGACGAAGCCGCGCAGCGGCCCCTCAGGCTGCGTCACGCGCACGTCGCCATAGCGGCCGCCGGGCACCGTGGTGGTGGCCGCGTGCGCGAGCGCGCCGCAGCTCAGAGCGCTCACCGCGACGGCGAGTCGAAACAACGGATGCAATGTCATGAACGCCGGCCTCCTGCCAACAGCGACAGGTCCGCGAGCGTGAAGAACACGCCGGAACCGGATGCCGCGAGATAACGCGGCTCCCAATGCGGCTGGAACTTGCTCTTGAAAGCACGCAGTCCGCGGAAATTATAGAAGCGGCCGCCGAAGCGCCACACGATGCCGGCCAGCCGATGCCAGCGCGACGCGAGCGGCGTCGGCTGCACGCCGGAGAGCGGCGCAATGCCGAGACTGAGCGAGCGGAAGCCCGCCTGTTTCAGATGCAGCGCGAGCTGCGTGAACAGATATTCCATCGCGTACGGCGACGCGCTTTCGACGTGTCGCATCACGCCGACGGTCGCCTCGGTATTCATATCGGTCGTCATGAAGGTCACGAACGCAAGGGGCTCGCCGTTCTGGCGCACCAGCATCACGGATTGCGCGGCGAGGTATTCGTCATGGAAAGCCGCGACCGAGAAGCTTTTCTCGCGCGCGTCGCGGCTGTCGAGCCAGCCGTCGGAAATGCCGCGCAGCGTTTCGAGCGACGCCGGCACCTGCGCCTGATCGATCACTTCGACGCAAAAGCCGTCACGCTCGCCGCGTTTTAGCGCATAGCGCAGATGCGCGCGATGCGAGCCCTTCAGATCGAAGTCGTCGAGCACGACGTGCGCTTCCTCGCCGAGCTTCATCAGCGTGAGGCCGGCATCGAGATACAGCGGCAGCGCATTCGCGCGCACCTGGTAGAACGCGGCCCGACCGCCGTGCGCATGCGCGAGCGCGACGAACTTGCTGATGAGGCCCGCCCACTCTTCGCGCGGACCCACCGGATCGTGCAACGCGGCCCACGTGCGGCCGTATTTCGCGTACATCAGGAAAGCCTCGCGCGACTCCGAAAACAGGAAGCTCTTGTCGCCCATCAACGCGAGACCGGCATCGCTGCGCTCCTGGGCTCGCACGATGCGCGCGGCGTCGTGCAGATCTTCTGGCGCCGGCTTCACGAAGCGGCCCGGCGCGAGACGCAGCAATTGCCAGAACGAGAAGGTCGCGGCGAACAGGCTCGCGGCGAGCGTCGCGCGCAGCGCGCGCGGCGCGCGCTCGTCGAACGCGAATTGCCACCACAGGTCGCGCGTGTACGGCACGTCACGGAAAGCGAACAGCATGACCCACGTCGCGAGCATCAGCACCATCACGATCGACACGAGCCAGCCAGCCGTAAAACGCTCGGCGAACAGCGATGAATGACGATTGAAGCGCTTGCGCGTCGCGAGCAGCAGGACGATCAGCATGCCGAGCACACCGGCCTCGACGAACGCGAGACCCTTGGTCAGCGACAGCGCGAGGCTCAGCACCGCGAGCGCGAGCGTCATCCACCACGCGGCGTCGAGCCGCCGCAGCAGCCCGCGCGCGACGAATAGCAGCAGCACGCCGAGCACGCTGCACAGCATCTGCGAGCTTTCGAGCACCCACAGAGGCACCAGGTCGCGCAGCACATGAATGCGCTGCCAGAACGCGGGCGTCGCACTCGAAATCACCAGCATGCCGCCGACCACGAACGTGACGAGGCTCAGAAACAGCGGCGCGAGTTCCGACACGCGCTCCGCCTGCAACAACGACAGACGGTTCTTCAGCGCGCGCCCCTCGAAGCCCGCGAGCAGCGCCGCGGAGACGACCAGCGGCACGCCGAAATAGATCGCGCGATAAGCGAGCAGCGCAGCGACCATCTGATGCATCTGCACGCTGCCGCTCAGCGTGAACACCATCGCCGCCTCGAACACGCCGACGCCGCCAGGCGTATGGCCAATCATGCCGAGCAGCATCGCGGCCGCGTAGACGGTGATGAAGCCGATGAAGCTCACGTTCGCATGCGGCAGCAATGCCCACAGCGCGAGGCCCGCGGCGATGACGTCCAGCACCGCCAGCGCGACTTGCGCGAGCAGATCGCGGCGCGCGGGAATATCGAACGACAGCCATTGCCAGCGCGTGCGGACCGGCCTGGTTTCGCGGCGGCACGCGGCGGCCGCGAGCGTCAGCGCGATCAGCAGCGTAGCGCCGCTCCAACGCAGCGCGACCGGCGACAGATGCAGCATCGGCGCGAGCTGGCCGGCCATGCAGACCATGCCGAGCGCGGTCATCAACACCAGCGCGAGCGCGAGCGACACGCTCGTGAACACCGTCATGCGGCCGATCTGCGCGGGGGTGATGTTCGCGACGCCGTACACGCGCGCGCGCACGGCGCCTCCCGTCAGCGCGCCGAAACCGGTCGCATTGCCGAGCGCCGAACCGGCCGTCGCGCCGACCCACAGCGCCGCGCGTGGCACGCTTGCGCCGAGATAGCGCAGGCCCACCGCGTCGCGCCCAACCAGCGCGACGTAGCTGAGCGCAGTCGCGCCGAGCGCGCCGATCCACTCGCGCGCCGACAGCTCGCGCAGATGGCGGATCACCGAACGATAATCCACTGCCTCCGACAGATGCTGCAGCACGACCAGCAGCAGCCCGCAAATGACGAGCGCGAGCACGGGCGACAGAAGTCCCCGGTTGCCAGGCGCTTTCGCTGCACGGCCGAGCAGCGCGCGCAGGCGCTCGAGGCTGGGTTGAAGTCGGGGAAACATGGTCAATGCGGGCCTTGCGAGGAGCGGTCGCCGCGACGGGCCGTCGCGCGCGGTATCGCCTGTGGCGGCGATTACAAAGAGATAACGGCAAAACGTGCAAAAGGTTGACAGCATTAGCTATTTCGCTGTCGATCCCGTCACGCGTCGCGTCAAAAAGGGCGCGATTGTAATGCTTGTTCGCGCGATGCAAGGCATCGATGATAGAGCAAGCGCGGCATCAAGAAGCCGCCTGGGCGCGCCGTAATCAGGAGCGGAACCGCGGCGCGGGACGCCGCGCGGCTAGCGGCGCCACTGGCGCACTGGCCGTGTCAGGTGCCGGAGCTGGAGGGAAATGGGGATCGCAGATCGGGCTTGACGTCAGAAAATACGCAGCTAACGGGTGCCTGACGGTCCGTTTAACCGGCCCAGAAAGCACAATGCCCGCTACTCGAGCGGGCATTGACACGACAGCCGGCGCTTGCGCGGCCGGCAGCAACACTTGTTGTTGCGCTTAGTTCGGGCGACGGTGCGCTTCGGCGATCAAGGCGCAGTTCTGCAGATGCAGGTTCAGCGCATGCAGCGCCAGCGCGCGCAGCTTGCCGAAGAACGTATTGGCGGCGGGGGTGGAACGGACGACATTCGATGCGGTGTTCATGGCGGCTCCTTATAGGGTTTATACCTAGGCAATAACCCGATTATAGCCGTGTCATGGCGCAGCGCAACAAAAATCAAAATACTTCTTATGCAACGTAGCGGCGCCACCGTCGCTTGGCGGCGATAAAAGTTTGTAAAAGGGCGACATCGATAACGCAGGTATTAACAACCTGCACCGTACAGGTGCAATAATGCCCCCTTTGCCTGCGACGCTTCGCCGCAGTCTCGCCGTCATGACCATCGCCCAGACTCAGAAAGCTCTGATTGCGCCTCTTATCGTCGCGTGCGCGATGTTCATGGAAAGCGTCGACGCCAACGTCATCGTCACCGCGCTGCCGGCGATGGCGCGCGATTTCGCGCGCGATCCGGTCACGCTGAAGATCGCGGTGACGAGCTACGTGCTAGGGCTCGGCGTGTTCATCCCCGTGTGCGGCTGGCTCGCCGACAAGTTCGGCGCGCGCACGGTGTTTCGCACGGCGATCGGCATCTTCGTGACGGGCTCGTTGTTGTGTGCCGCGTCGAACTCGCTTGCCACCTTCACGGTTGCGCGTTTCATTCAGGGGGTCGGTGGCGCGATGATGGTGCCGGTCGGGCGGATCATCATCTTTCGCGTCGTGGAGAAAGCCGACTTCATCCGCGCGATGAACTACCTGAGCGTGCCGGCGATGCTCGGCCCCGCCGCTGGTCCGCTGCTCGGTGGCTTCATCACGACGTATCTGCACTGGCGGCTGATCTTCTTCATCAACGTGCCGATCGGCATTCTCGGCATCTATCTGACCAACCGTTATATCGCCAATACGCGCGAGCCCGACCCCGGCCCGCTCGACTGGGTCGGCTTCCTGCTGTCGGCGGCGGGCGCGGTGCTGCTGCTGCTCGGCTTGTCGCTGGTCGGCGGCGAACTGATTTCCAGTGTGGACGCATTCGGCATGTGCGCGCTCGGCGCCATGCTGCTGGCGATCTACGTCGCGTACGCGCAGCGTGTCGCGCTGCCGCTGCTCGATCTGCGCTTTTTCAAGGTGCCGACTTTCCAGGCGAGCGTGCTCGGCGGCTCGCTGTTCCGCATCGGCCTCGGTGCGTTGCCGTTCCTGCTGCCGCTGCTGTTGCAGGAAGGGCACGGCATGAGCGCGTTCCAATCGGGGCTGATCACCTGCGCGTCCGCGTTCGGCGGCATGTTCATGCGCACGGTCGCCTCCACCGTGCTGCGCCGCTTCGGCTTTCGCCAGGTGCTCGTCATCAACGCCGCGCTATCGGGCCTTTCGATCGCGGCATGCGGGCTCTTTTTCCCGCACACGCCGACGTGGATCATCTGGTTCGTCGTGCTGCTCGGTGGCTTCTTCCCAGCGTTGCAATTCACGAGCCTCAATTCGCTGACCTACGCGGAGATCGCGAGCCGTGACATCGGCCGCGCGACGAGCCTCGGCAGCGTCGTGCAGCAGATGTCGCTCGGTCTCGGCGTGACCGTCGGCGGGATCGTGCTGCAGATTTCGCGCGCGCTGCATGGGCATCCGAGCATCACGTGGTCGGATTTCTGGCCCGCGTTTCTCGTCGTCGGGCTGTGCTCGTTCGCGTCGATTCCGGTCACGCTGCGCTTGCCGCGCGGCGCGGGCGCGGAGATTTCGCGAGGCGGGCGCGGCTGAGCCGTATGCCAGCGCCCCGCCCTTCACGGGTTCGGGCGTTCATGCGCGCTTGCGAATCACGCTCACCTCGCCATTGCGTTCGAGAATCGCGGCGGCCACGTTGTCCATCGAGCGCGAGCCGGTCTTCTGTCGCACGCTTTCCTCGATGTCGGTGCGCGTGACGAGCGCCGCGTGCATTTCGTCCGCGTGAAACTTGCCGTCGCTGAACACCTCGCGCTCGGTGCCGCCCACCAGCAATTCGAAGCGGCGCGAGCGTATGAACGCCCACGCCAGCACCCTGTGACATAACACGATCACGAACGACGCGACCACGGTCGCGATAAACGGCGACGCACCGACGATCGCGCGGCTCAGCGTCGCGCCGAGCAGAATCACGACGACCGAATCGAACGGCGAGCGCTGTCCGAACGAACGTCGCCCCGATACGCGGATCAGCACGAGCGCGATCACGAACACGGCGATCGAGCGCAGACCCATCTGCAACGGGTCGAGCTCCCGGCCCTGGCCGAATAGAACGAAAAACGCGTCCATCATGTTCGTCCCTCCCCGCGACGCATCGCCGTCGATCAGGCCAGCGCGCTATCCGTCGCCCATGAGATGAGCGTATCGCCGAAGCCGCCGCGCGCGCGGACCGCGGTGCGCGCGCTCGTGCTCACGCGCGGCGCCGCGCTCCACGCGATGCGCGCGCCAGTCGCGATCAGGCGATCGACGAGCGCGACGTCCTCGCTGCACCTGAGCGGCGGAAAGCCGCCCGAGCGCCGATAGGCGTCCGCGGAAACGCCGAGATTCGCGCCATGCACGTGACGATGTCCGTCGGCGTCGACATAGGTCTTGCGAAAATATTCGCGCACGCTGTGCGGATGCGCGCCCCAGTCGTCGACGGCGATCGAGCCGCACACTGCATCGGCATCGAGCGCCAGTTGTGCGGCTAGCCAGCCGGGCGACACGCGACTGTCGGCGTCGGTAAACGCGAGCCAGCGCGCGCCCTGCGCGAGCACCAGCGACGCGCCGAGCGCCCGCGCGATCCCGACGTTGCGCGCCTTCAGCGCGAGCGTCTGCACGCCGTAAGCGCGCGCGATCGCCCCGCTCAAATCGCTGCAAGCGTCGAGCGCGACGACGATCCGCACCTCCTCGCCGGCGAGCGCTTCGTGCCGCGAGGCTTCGAGCAAGGCCGCGAGGCAGCGCGCGATCAACGCCTCTTCGTTATGCGCCGGAACGATCACGCCGATCATAGAAGCCCCTCGCGTTGCGCGACCGAGCGTGCGTCGCGCGACCACACGTCGATCAGCAGATCGGCTTCGTCGTGATGCGCGACACGCGCGACAGCGCAGCGCGCGTCGAATAGCGCGTGCGCGCGGTCGGCGGATACGCGCGCTTCGGCAAACGGCCGGCGCCAATGACAGGCGAGCAGCGTGCCGTCCATCGTCAGCGACCCGGCGATGCGCGCGGCCAGTGCTTCGAGCTCGGCCGCCTCGAGGTAATACGCGAACTCGCTGATCACGATCAGATCGAACGGTCCGTGCTCCGTCGGCCATTCACGCGGCACCTTGCGCTGTTCGAGCCGCACGTTCGATGCGCGCGCCACGCGTTCTCGCGCAAGCTCGACGGCGCGCGCGTGCAGATCGACGGCGAGTAGTGCGTCGCAGCGCGCCGCGAGTTCCGCCGTCAACTCGCCGTTCGCGCAGCCCGGTTCGAACGCGTTGCGATAGCGCGGCCGCGGCAGTAGCGCGAGGGTCAGCGCACGCTTGCGGAGTTCGTACCAGCCTTCGCGCAAGCGCCACGGATCGTCGCTGTGCCGGTAAAGTTCATCGAAGTCCAGCATCGTCGAGCTCATCTCAGCGATCCTCCGAAGCCTGGGGAAAACAGGTCATAGCGTCCACGGCATGAGTGTTTGCGAACACGCATGAGGCGATGCCGGAGCGGCGGTCGTGTCAACGGACGCGACGAGCCGTTCGCCGAGCGCGGCGAGATCGCGTTCCGCGTGGCTTTGCCGCAGAAATACCGGCAGGTCGGCGAGCGCCCGCGCGAAGCGCGCGTTGCGGCACAACGGGCCCGCGCCGAGCGCACGCGTCGCGTGATCGATCACGGCGCTCGCAGCCTGTTCAACCACAAGACGCGCGCGCAACACCCGCATCTGCGCATCAGCCGACGGCTGCGCGTCGATCCACGCGGCGGTTTCGCGCAGTACCGCGGCGGCCGACTGCAACGCGACATCGGTCGCACCGAGATGAGCCAGACGATGCGCATCCGCGCGCCGGGCGCACGCGTCGCGCAGCGTGCGGCCGATCTGCGCGGCCGCGCCGTACCAGCACGCGGCGATACCGGCGCCGCCATGCCAGAAGCCCGCGCGACGGAGGTACGCATGCGGCCCGCCGACGAGCGTCGCCGCCGTGTCGTTGAACGTGACATCCGCGCTCGCGGTCGCCTGCATACCGACGGCCTGCCACTTCGATGTATCGATCGAGATCGAGCTCTGGTCCAGCGCGAGCGCCGCGAGCACGGGCTCGTCGTCGCGCCATGCCGTCACGAGCGCATGGGTGAGCGCCCGCGCGCCGGAGCACCAGGCTTTGGTGCCGCACAGGCGTACCTGAACGCCGTCGCCGCAGACGTTCTGGATGCCTTCGTTGACTGCGCGCACCCTCGCGTCGGGCGCCTCGGCGGCCCACACGCCCCAGCGGCTTGCCGCGGGCGGCATTGGACCATTCAGCTCGGCGAGAATCGCGAGCGCGTCGGTATGACCTTCGAACAGTTTGACGAGACCGAGGTCGCACGCGGCAACGGCGGCGAGCGCACGCCAGCGCACCAGCGTCTGGCCATGCCCTGGCAACGGCACGGTCGGCGCGCGATCGTAGCCGCGCTCGATCAACTGCGCGAGCAGTTCACCGAGGGCGACGGGATCGTTCGCATCGAAGCGCGCGTCGCGCAAGAAATCGTCGAGCGATACAGCGGGTTTGCCGGGCTGCGGCGCGCGGTCACCTTGTTCATTCGAGACTTGCCGTGACTGGGCCTTGAAGCTGGCCGCGTGGTCGCGCGTGTCGAGCATCGTGCCTCCCCGCACCGGTTCGATCCTCGGCCCGCCGGGTGGCGGTGGACCGCAACGTATGCTGAGTCGGAGCAAGCACCGTGCCCCGCCCCGGGGAGCCCACGGCAGCAAAAAGCGGCTACGTCCCCGCGCTTCCGCTCAGGCGCCCATCCGCCTTCGTGAGCAACGCATCGAGGACCGCCATCTCGACTGGCTTCACGAGGTGCGCATGAAAACCCGCCTTGCGGGTGCGATCGAGATCGCTCGCATGACCGAAGCCCGTCATCGCCGCGTACATCGTGCGGATCATTTCGGGCAGCGCGCGCATCGCCGCGAGCGTCGCATAGCCATCCATCTTCGGCATCGCAATGTCGATCAGCGCGAGATGCGGCGAAAAGCGCGGCGCAATCTGCAGCGCCTGCTCGCCCTCGTAGGCGATACGCACCTCGTGGCCCTTCAGTTCGAGCAGCATCGCGAGGCTGTCGGCCGAATCGCGATTGTCGTCGACGAGGAGAATCCGCAACGGCTGCACGTCCGGCGCGGTACCGCTCGTGTCGCTGTCCGCGGTGTCGGACAGCGTGGATGCGAGCGGCAGACTCAGCGTGAAGGTGCTGCCGAGCCCGAGTCCTTCACTGCTCGCGACAATGCTGCCGCCATGCATCTCGACGAGCGACTTGCACAGCGTCAGGCCGATCCCCAGTCCGCCCTCGCCGATGTTTTGCCCGTCTTTCTCCTGCGCGAACAGCTCGAAGATCCTGTCGAGCGAGCGCACCGGAATGCCGCAGCCGGGGTCGCGCACTTCGAGCACCGCCATGCGAAAGTCGACGCGGCCCTGCATTTCGATCACGCTGCCGTTCGGCGAAAACTTCGACGCGTTGTGCAGCAGGTTTTGCAGCACCTGCACGAGCCGCGTCATGTCGCCGCGAATGATCACGGGGGCGTCGGGCACATGCGCGACCACGCGCTGCCCGCGCGAGTCGGTGAACGGCCGCGCCGCTTCGACCGCGCGCGCGACGAGTTCGGCGAGATCGACGCGTGAAATACGCAGCTCGACCTTGTCGGACATGATGCGGCCGATATCGAGCAGATCGTCGACGAGCCGCGTCAGGTGCGCGACCTGGCGATCGATCAGATCGCGCGCCCGCGCGAGCATCGGGCTCAGATTGGTTTCCATCTGCATCGTGCCGATCGCGTTGCGCACCGGCGCGAGCGGATTGCGCAGTTCGTGCGCGAGCGTCGCGAGAAATTCGCGCATGCGCTCACCGGAGCGCTCGAGTTCCTCGCGCCGGCGCCGCTCGGTCAGATCGCGCGTGACCTTGGCGAAGCCGCGCAGGTGTCGCGATTCGTCATAGACGGCGGTGATGATCACGTTGGCCCAGAACGTCGAGCCGTCCTTGCGCACCCGCCAGCCCTCGTCTTCCACGGTGCCGATCTGCCGCGCGATCGCGAGCTCGCGCGCGGGCTTGCCGGCCGCCGCCTCCTCGGGCACATAGAACAACGAGAAGTGCCGGCCGACGATTTCATCGTGCGTATAGCCCTTGATGCGCGCGGCGCCCGAATTCCAGCTCACGACGAAGCCTTGCGGATCGAGCATGAAGATCGCGTAATCCTTCACGCTATCGACCAGCAGACGGAAGCGCTCCTCGCTCTGCCGCAACGCTTCGAGGTATTCGCGCTGCGCGGTCAGGTCGCGCGTGATCTTCGCGAAGCCCGTGACCTCGCCCGCCTGGTTGCGTATCGCGGTGATCACGACGTTCGCCCAGAACGTCGTGCTGTCTTTGCGCACGCGCCAGCCTTCATCCTCGAAGCGGCCGGTCAGCGCCGCCTGTTCCAGCTCGTAGGTCGGCCAGCCGCGCGCGACGGCCTCCTCGACGTAGAAGCGCGAGAAATGCTGGCCGACGATCTCGTTCTCCGTGTAGCCCTTCAGCTTCTGCGCGCCGGCATTCCAGCTGACGATGTTGCCTTTCGCATCGAGCAGAAAGATCGCATAGTCCGAAATCGCCTGTACGAGCGACAAATAATCGACGCTGACGGGCGCTGGCGGCACAGCGTCGGCCCGCACTCGAGCGGGCTCGCAGTAATCGCGGGAAGAAGAAACAGGGAGCTGGGTCATGGCGGGCACGCAATTGGAATTTTCGTGTGAAGCAACCCTCGCGCCTGGCCGGCGCTACAGCCGGCGCGCAAACGGTCGCGCGGTCCACGGCTGGGCCGGGATGCGTCGCCAGCGGCGCGCGCGCCCCGGCCCATAAGGCGCAAAGCTCATAACGGCGGGCCTCGCCATGGCTAAATGCCAATGACGGATAGCGTCGCCGCGTTGCGGTTTCGGCTCTCCGATTTGCCGTTGGTCAGGAAAAACAGGCCTGTCGATTGAAAAAGATATTCACGACTTTCGCCTCGCGAAGGTGCGATGGCGGGCGGCGATCAGGCACCATCAGGCCACGAAGAAAGACAAGGCCGCGAGCGCCGCGGCCGCCGCGAGTCAACCCGCCGCGCCGATCTTTTCCGCGAGCTTCGCGTCGTAGCTCGAATGGACGTGCACACGCTTTTTGTCGGGATACGCGTACTCGTACGCCTTGCGCAGTGCGAGCGACGCCTCGTGAAAGCCCGACAGGATCAGCTTCTGCTTGTTCGGATAGTTCGCGATGTCGCCGACCGCAAAGATGCCCGGCCGCGAGCTTTCATAGTTCGATGTATCGACGTCGACCCGGCCGCCGTGAATCGTCAGTCCCCATTGCGCGATCGGACCGAGATCGGCAACGAGTCCATACAGCGCGATCAGATGCTCGGCTTCGAGTTGCGTCTCACCGCCGATCTGCCGCAGCGTCAGCGAACGCAGCGCGCCGTCTGTCACGTCGAGCGCCGCGATTCCGCCGACGATGAAGTCCATCTCGCCCGCGTCGACCGCGCGCCGCATCAGTTCGACGCTCGAATCGGCCGCGCTGAAGCCCGCGCGCCGATGCACGAGGGTCACGCGCCGCGCGACCTTGCGTAATGCCAGCGCCCAGTCGAGCGCCGAATCGCCGCCGCCCGCGACGACCACGTTTTTGTCGGCAAAGTCCGCGAGGCGCGGCACACTGTAGTGCACGTGACGCGTTTCGAGCGGCCCGGCCTCGGGGAGCGTGAGCTTTTGCGGAACGAACGCGCCATTGCCGGCGCCGAGCAGGATCGCCGCGACGTCGAACACGAGGCCGCGCTGCGTGCGCACTGTCCAGCGTCCGTCGTCGCGCTGCTCGACTGTTTCGACGCGCTGTTCCAGATGAATCGGCACATCGAACGGCTTGCACTGCGCGAGCAGCCGTTCGACCAGTTCGCGCGCGGTGCAAGACGTAATGGCGGGGATGTCGTAGATCGGCTTGTCGGGATACAGCTCGATGCACTGTCCACCGACGCGGCCGAGTATGTCGACGATCTGACAGGTGACGCCGATCACGCCGGCCTCGAATGCCGCGAACAGACCCACGGGACCGGCGCCGACGATCAGCACATCGGTGCGGATCGGCGAGGTGGGCGGAGCAGAAGGATTGGCGGCAACGGTCATGGCGCAGGTCTCCGGATCACGGTGGGAGGCGCAAAGCAAGAATTGATGACCCACCATACCGAATCGGCCCACACGCGGCAACGATGTCATTGTCGACGGTAAGGATGCTCGGCACGCGCGCCCGGCATCCGAAAGTGGCTACCTGAAAAAATCTGAAATCGGCCATTTTTATCATCCAAACCGCGGACTAAGCTGACAACTACCCGATGCACCGCATCGTCTCACCCGTTCAGGAGCCCATCATGGAACAACGTCTCGACTTCTACAAAGCCAACCCCGCTGCGATCAAATCGCTGCTCGGCGTCGAAGAGCGCATCGGCAAGTCGGCGCTCGAAAAACCGCTGACCGAACTGGTTAGGCTGCGCGCGTCGCAGATCAACGGCTGCGCGTATTGCGTCGACATGCACACGAGCGACGCCCGCAAAGGCGGCGAAACCGAGCGGCGTCTGGCGACCGTCGTCGTGTGGCGCGAAACACCGTTCTTCACGGACCGCGAACGCGCGGCGCTCGAGTGGACTGAAGCGCTCACGCTGGTGTCGCACGATCACGTGCCCGATGCGGTATGGCAAGCGGTGCGGCCTCATTTCAGCGACGAGGAGCTGGTCGACCTGACGCTGCTCGTAGCGGCGATCAATGCATGGAACCGCTTTGCGATCTCGTTCCGGAAAATGCCGGCATAAGCGGCGGCATAAGCGGCGGCATTTAGCGGCAGCATTGAGCGGCGCGCTTTGCCCGCCTCACTCACCCACCCACGACCCGCGCAGATCGCTGTCATGCAGCAACTGCAGCAGCGTGCCCGCCGGGCGGCTCAAGCGCTTCGCCGCGAGCGCGATGAATTCCACCGACGGCAACGTCGGCAGTCCGGCCGCATTCAACGGCGGTGCAAGCCCGCGCGCGGCCAGATACTGCGGCCGCACGGTGATGCCGAGTCCGCCGCGCGCGGCCGCGATACAGCCGGAATGACTGCTGCTCGTGCAGACGATCTGCCAGCTCGCGCCGGCTTCGGCGAGCGCATCGAGCACGACCGCGCGCGTCACGCTCGGCTCGGCGACCAGAATCAGCGGCAGCGGCTGGCTCAGATCGACGAGCGTGCCGGTCCGCGCGAGCCATTCGAGCCGCCCGGTGAAGAGCGGCACGCCGCGCCGGTCGCCGAGCCGGCGCTTGCCGACCAGCAGATCGATCGCGCCGGCGTCGAGCCGTTCGTAGAGCCTGCCGGTCATGCCGATCGTGATTTCGAGCTCGACGTCGGGATGCGCGTTGCGAAACGCCGCCAGCACGGTCGGCAGCGGGCCGAGCGCGATGTCGTCCGATGAACCGAGCCGCACGCGCCCTTTCAGACGCGGCGCGCGAAACTGCGATTCCGCGCGCGCCAGCGCCTGCAGAATCACGCTCGCATGCGCGAGCATCGCTTCGCCGTCGGGCGTCATTGCGAGCGAATGGGTATCGCGCACGAACAGGCGCCGGCCCACGCTCTGTTCGAGGCGCCGGATATGTTCGCTGACGCTCGACTGCGTCAGGTCGAGTCGCCGCCCCGCTTCGGTGAAGCTATGACAGGCCGCGACGGTCGAGAAGGTCTTGAGCCAGATTGGATTGAGCATGCGTGATTGTCGCGCTGCTTATCGGCGTTGTCGATGACAGTCAGCAAGCCTAGTGGGGTTCCCGATTGACGACGATGTCCATAAGATAACGGAATTCCGCTTGCCCCCGCGCTTGCCCCTGCTCTGGCGGCGCTTTGCCGCCGCGCCCGCTGTCGAAAACATGACCAAGGATTCCTCTCAGACCGCCCTGCTGTGGATCGTCGCCGCCGGCTTCTTCATGCAGTCGCTCGACACGACGATCGTCAACACCGCGCTGCCGTCGATCGCCAACAGCCTGCAGGTCGCGCCGCTCGCGATGCAACCGGTCGTCGTCGCCTACACACTGACAATGGCGATGCTGACGCCCGCCTCCGGCTGGCTTGCCGACCGCTTCGGCACCCGCCGCGTCTATTTCGCCGCCATTCTGGTGTTCGTGCTCGGCTCGATCTGCTGCTCGAGCGCGCACACGCTCGGCCAGCTCGTGATGGCGCGCGTGCTGCAAGGCCTCGGCGGCTCGATGCTGCTGCCGATCGGACGGCTCGCGGTGTTGCGCAGCGTGTCGGGCGAGCAATACGTGTCGGCGCTCGCGTTCATTTCGATCGCGGGCCAGCTCGGGCCGATCGCCGGGCCGACGCTCGGCGGCTGGTTCGTGCAGGCGATCAGCTGGCACTGGATCTTTCTGATCAACGTGCCGATCGGCGCACTCGGTCTGTACGCGGTGCACCGCTTTCTGCCGTCGCATGACGAAGCGCAGGCGCCCCCATTCGATGTGATCGGCTGCGCGCTGCTGTCGCTGTGCATGATCGCTTTTTCGCTCGCCATCGACGCGCCGGTCCCGTCGCATCGCACGGCATGGTCGGCCGGGCTATTCGCTTTGGCCGTCGCCAGCGCGCTCGCCTACGTTCCGTACGCGAGAAACCGCCGCGATCCGCTGTTCAAGCTGTCGCTGTTCGGCGAGCCGAACTTCAGCGTTGGCCTGATCGGCAACCTCGTATGCCGGGTCGGTTCGAGCGCGGTGCCGTTCCTCGTGCCGCTGTTGCTGCAACTGCAGCTCGGCTACTCGCCGCTGCACTCCGGTCTGATGATGCTGCCCGCGGCGCTCGCCGGCACGCTCGCCAAACGCTGGATCGCGCCGCTCGTGCGCCGCTTCGGCTATGACACGTTCCTGCTCGTCAACACGATCATCGTCGGCTCGGCGATCGTCGCGTTATCGCTGATCTCGCGCGGCACACCGCTCGTGATCGAAATCGCGATCCTCGCGGCATTCGGCGCGGCCAACTCGATGCAGTTCGCGGCGATGAACAGTGTCACGCTGAAGGATCTGTCGCACGAAGACGCGGGCAGCGGCAACAGCCTCTTTTCGATGGTGCAGATGCTGGCGATCGGACTCGGCGTGTCGATCGGCGGCGGGCTCGTCAATCTGTTCGCGGCGCAGTGGGGCTCGGCGGAACTCGGCTTCCGGCTCGCGTTCGTGTGCGTCGGCGTGATCACGCTGGTGTCCGCCTGGATCTTCCGCCATCTCGACTGCGCGTCGGGCACGCGCGTGATTCGCGGCCAGGCTGCGCCGGGCACAGGGCGTTGAGACGCGGGTGATTCCATCGCGGGCGGCAGGCCGCGCCACGCGACTGCCTGAGCGCGAAACGTTTGTTTGCCACCCGTCCGGGTCCGCGACTTGCTGCTGACGTGTGTCTTCTTCTTCTGCAGGAGAGCAGCGATGAGCAAAACGACGGAAAAATCCGGGGGCGAAGCGGAAAACGCGACCAAAAACGAATCAAAAAACCAGGCCGGCACCCAAACCGAGGACCTCGCACACCCGCACCATGCAGTGCATAGCGACAACCCCAAGAGCAAGATGCCCGAGCGCGGCGACGAAGGCCGCAAGCAATCCCCCGCCGACCGTCCCGGCAAAAAGCCCGGTGAGGGCGAACCGTCGGTCAGTTGAGCGGATAAACCCCGTCCCGAAACGGCCTGGCTGCGCGCTGCACCCAGGCCGCATCACATTTCGCCTTCCAGTACCTTTCTGTAAGCAAACATTTCTTCCTCATTTTTACCGAATATTTTTTCCGCGCCTTGGACTATTTTGCTGCTAACAGCAAGCTATGCGCCGTGCGACTGGCTGCCCGCTTTCTGCCGCTTTATGCCGCTTCCGATCGATAAAAGGCGTCATCCATGTCCATTGCATCAAGTTCTCCGCTCGTCCATGCGCCCGTCGCCCATGTCTCCATCTGCGTGCCCACGTGCAATCGTCCCGAGCTGCTCGTCGAATGCATCGACTCGTGCCTCGCGCAAAACTATCGGCATCTGGAAATCCTGATTGGCGACGATTCGACGGACGCGCGCTCACGGCAATTGATCGCGCAGCGTTACCGCGACGAGCCGCGCGTTCGCTACGAGAAGCACGAACCGCCGCTTGGGCAGGCGCGCAATGTGTCGAGCCTGTTCGCGTGGGCGCGCGGCGACAAGATCCTGCTGATCCACGACGACGATCTATTGACGAGCGATGCCGTCGACAAACTCGTGTCGCTATGGCAGCGCTATCCGCGCCTCGATGCGGCATTCGGCGCTCAGTACGAAGCGGATGACGACGGGGAGATCGACCTCGACGCGAGCGTGCGCCTGAACGCGGCATTCCGGCGCACCAAGGCCAGCGAGGGTCTGCAGCCGCTCGCGGGCCGCACCGGCCTGCTCCAGATGTTTCCGAACAATGGCTGGATGGCCGATGCGCGGCTGGTCAAGCGGATCGGTTACGACGAGCGGTACGGCGTGTGCTGCGACTACGTGTTCGGCACTCAGCTATGCCTTGCCGCGCGCGAGGTGTTTTATCTGCACGACTATGTGTCGGTCTATCGGAAGACCGCGACGTCGATCTCGCACGGCACGCGCGGCACCAGGATGGCCGCATCGCTGAGCGCCTATGCGTTCTTGACATCGCTCGAGCTGCCGGCGCGACTGGAGCCGTCACGGCGGCTCGCGCTGCGGCGGCTTGCACCGATCGTCGTGTCGATTCACGCGCGCAACGGCCAGCCGCGCGCGGGCCTGCAAGTCGCGCTCGCGCATCTGTTCGCCTACCGCTATGGATTGAGCGCGCGGCTCTACTACCATCTGGCGATGCTCGCGCGCGCGGCGCTGCGGGCACGGCGCTCGGTCGCCAGCGTCGCGACCGATGCGGCAGCCGCCGCGGTCGCGGTCGTCGCGGCCGCGCCAGTAGTCGCCGCGGATCAGGCCGCGGCGGTCAAGGAGTTCGTCAACGAACTGGTCAGCGAACGGCACGAGCGGGTGAAATTGCGCGAGCGTCTGTGAGCAGGCGGAGAGCCTGCGCGATCAGTTGCATACTTGGGGAACCCGGAACGTCGTGAGATGAAACGTGCCACGCACGACGATTCGCGCCCCCTGCCCGCTCAAGGCTCGTGCCGCAAATACCCTTGCGTCGACGGATCGCGCATGCGCAACGACACGAGGCCCGCGATCGCGCACATCGCCGTCACGTACCAGAAAAACATCGACTCGACGTTGGCCTGCTTCAACCACAGCGCGACGTATTCCGCCGAGCCGCCGAAGATCGCGTTCGCGACCGCATACGACAAGCCCACTCCGAGCGCGCGCACTTGTGGCGGGAACATTTCCGCCTTGATCAGGCCGCTGATCGACGTATAGAAGCTGACGATCGCGAGCGCCACCACGACCAACGCGAAGGCCGCATACGGGCTCGTCACGTCTTTCAGCGCATGCAGCAGCGGCACCGTGCCGAGGGTCGCGAACAGGCCGAAACACAGCATCGAGCGGCGCCGCCCGATGCGGTCCGACAACGCGCCGAACGCCGGCTGCATCAACATGTAGACGAACAACGCGGCGGTCATCACCGAGCTCGCGGTCTTCGCATGCATGCCGGCCGTGTTGACCAGGTACTTTTGCATGTAGGTGGTGAACGTGTAGAAGATCAGCGAGCCGCCGGCCGTGAAGCCGAGCACCGTCATGAACGCGGTCTTGTGCTCCCACAGTCCGCGCAGCGTGCCCGCTTCCTTGCGCTGGCGCATCGCCGCGGTGGTGGTTTCATCAAGGGATTTACGCAGATACAGCGCGATCAACGCGGCGATGGCGCCGATCACGAACGGCACGCGCCAGCCCCACGCCTTCAACTCTTCGGTCGTCAGCGTCTGTTGCAGGGTCACGAGCACGAGCAGCGCGCACAGTTGGCCGCCGATCAACGTCACATACTGGAACGACGCGAAAAAGCCACGCCGGCCCTTCAGCGCGACCTCGCTCATATAGGTTGCGCTGGTGCCGTATTCGCCACCCACCGACAGCCCCTGCAACAGCCGCGCGAGCAGCAGCAACGCCGGCGCGAGCGCGCCGATCTGCGCGTAGGTGGGCAGCAGCGCGATCACCAGCGAGCCGCCGCACATCATGAATACCGACACCATCATCGCGGTGCGGCGACCGCGTTTGTCGGCGAGCCGCCCGAAGAACCAGCCGCCAATCGGCCGCATCAGAAAGCCCGCGGCGAATACGCCCGCCGTGTTCAGCAACTGCGTGGTCGTGTTGCCGCTCGGGAAGAACGACGGCGCGAAGTAGAGCGCCGTGAACGAATACACATAGAAGTCGAACCACTCGACGAGATTGCCCGATGAAGCGCCGACGATTGCAAAAATGCGGCGCCGTGTATCGTGCGCCGAGGCCACCGCGTATTGTTCGGTTTGGTCATTCATGCTGGTGTCTTTCCTTATTTAAACGAGGAGAACGGTCGTGGTGCCGCCTTGATGTCGCGCGCCCAGCCCGAGCGGCCGTCGCGGGTGCGCGAATTTTACATAAGTGAAAGCACAGGAAGGTTTTTTGTCAGCGTGACCTGATGAAAGCCCTGGGTCGGCCGGATTTGCGCCCAACAGAAACGAAGCCCCTGCCAGTTGGGGACTGGCAGGGCTTGACGGGCGACACGGACCGCTCAGGCGGCAGTCAGGCGGCGCTCATATTCGCACGGACGGCGGCATGTACCGGCACTCGTAGCGTTTTCTGACGGTACCGTTTTCGTCGACGCTTTCGACGTACACGTCGAACTGCCACAAGCGCGCCATATGTTTGAGCACCTCCTCGCTATCCGACGACAGGTGCCGGTTGTCGCTCATGAAATGCCGCAACGTGAGACTGCGGTCGCCGCGTGTATTGACGGCCCACACCTGAATATTCGGCTCGCGGTGATGCATGTCGTACTGCCGCGAGAGCGCCTGGCGCACGTACTGGTAGCCGCTATCGTCGTGAATCGCCGATACTTCGAGCGCGTCGCGCATGTCGTCGTCGAGCACCGAGAACAGGCGCATTTCGCGGATCAGATGCGGCGACAGATACTGCGCGATGAAGCTCTCGTCCTTAAAGTTGCGCATCGCGTAGTGCATCGCGGGCAGCCACGGACTGCCGGCCAGATCCGGAAACCACCTGCGATCTTCGTCGGTCGGCGATTCGCAGATGCGGCGAATGTCGCTCATCATCGAAAAGCCGAGCGCATACGGGTTGATGCCGCTGTAATACGGCTTCGTGACCGGCGGCTGATAGACGACGTTGCTGTGTGAATGGAGAAACTCCATCATGAAGCCGTCTTCGAGCTTGCCCTGGTTGTACATCGTATTGAGCAGCGTGTAGTGCCAGAACGTCGCCCAGCCTTCGTTCATCACCTGGGTCTGCCGCTGCGGATAGAAGTACTGCCCGATCTTGCGCACGATCCGGATCACCTCGCGCTCCCACGCTTCGAGCAGCGGCGCGTTTTTCTCCGCGAAATACAGCAGGTTTTCCTGCGGCTCGGGCGGATAGCGCCCCTCGACCTCTTCGGGCAGCGGCGTATTGCGCGTGGGCAACGTGCGCCACAACTCGTTGACCTGCGACTGCAGATACGCCTCACGCTCGCGACGCGCGGCGAACTCTTTCTGCAACGACAGCTTCTGCGGCCGCTTGTAGCGGTCCACGCCGTAATTCATCAGCGCGTGGCAGGAATCGAGCAATTCCTCGACGCGATCGAGCCCATAGCGCTCCTCGCATTCCGCGATGTAGTTTTTCGCGTACACGAGGTAGTCGATGATCGCGTGCGCGTCCGTCCACAAGCGGAACAGATAGTTGCCCTTGAAGAACGAGTTGTGACCGTAGGCCGCATGCGCGATGACGAGCGCCTGCATCGTCATCGTGTTCTCTTCCATCAGATAGGCGATGCAGGGGTTCGAATTGATGACGATTTCGTACGCGAGCCCCATCTGGCCGCGACGATAGCTTTTTTCGGTAGAAAGGAAATGTTTGCCGAACGACCAGTGACGGTAGTTCACCGGCATGCCGACGGACGCATAGGCATCCATCATCTGTTCGGCGCTGATGAGTTCGAGCTGGATCGGATATACGTCGAGCTCGTATTGCTCCGCAACACGGGCAATATGCGAGTCGTACTCTTCGATCAATTCGAAGGTCCAGTCGGACGGGCACGGCAGAGGCCGTCTATCGGCTACGTTCATACGGACTTCCCTTTGCCCTCGTCGGGCGTTCCGGTGTGTCCCGTGCTGCAGCATCGCGGACTGCTCCGGCGCGAGCGGCTCCCGTGCTGGCCGCTCCTGCCTCGGCATGCCCGACTGTCGCTGCGGCACGTTCCATCACGAAGTCGCCGCCTGCTTCTCGAACAGCTCGCGAAACACCGGATAAATATCGGCCGCGGTTTCGACCTTCTTCATTGCCATATGCGGCTGCGATAGCGCAAGTTGCGCGTATTCGAGCCACAGATTCTGCTCTTCGGGCGTCACCTGAATATACGCAAAATACCGCACCTTCTCCAGGATGTCATCCGACAGCATCTTGCGACATTTCGGCGAGTCGTCGGTCCAGTTGTCGCCGTCGGACGCCTGGGCGCCGTAAATGTTCCATTCAGTCGGTGAGTAGCGCTCGTCCATCACCTTGCGCATCAGTTCGAGCGCGCTCGACACCACGGTGCCGCCGCTTTCGGTCGAGTGGAAAAACGTGTCTTCGTCGACTTCCTCGGCGCGCGTGTGGTGGCGGATGAACACGACTTCGATGCGCTCGTAGTTACGCTTCAGGAACAGGTAGAGCAGGATGAAGAAGCGCTTCGCGAGATCCTTGCGCTGCTCGTCCATCGAGCCGGACACGTCCATCAGACAGAACATCACCGCCTGGCTCGACGGCGTGGGCTGCTTCACGCGATTCACGTAGCGAAGATCGAACGGATCGATGAACGGGATCCGCCAGATGCGTCCTTTCAGATGGTGAATGTCGTCCTCGAGCAGCTTGATCTCGTCGCGGCGATCGGCGGGATCGGCCCTCAACTCTTCGACCTGCCGCTCCATTTCGTGCAGCTGGTTCACGAGCGGCGCGCCGAGCGCGATGCGCCGGCCGAGCGCGCTGCGCAACGAGCGCACCACGTCGATATTGTTTGGCGTGCCCTCCGCGGCCCAGCCCGCGCGGACGCTTTTCCACGTCGGCACGGCCATCAGGTGGGTTTTGACGAGACGCGGCAGTTCGAGGTCGTCGAAGAAATACTGCATGAACTCCTCGCGGCTCAGCTCGAACACGAAGTCGTCCTGACCCTCGCCCTCGTTGCTGGCCTGACTCCCGCCGCCGCCGCCACCGCCGCCTTGCGGGCGTTGGATCTTGTCGCCGCGGATGTAGTCCGAGTTGCCGGGATGCACCATCTCGCGCCGGCCGCCCGGTCCATGACGGAACGACGGCTCCGCGATGTCCTTGCGCGGAATCGTGATGCTCTGGGTGTTCTGGATGTCCTTGATGCTGCGATCGCGCACCGCCTCCGACACGGCACGACGAATATAGTTTTTGACGCGGCGCAAAAAGCGCTCGCGATTCGCAATACTCTTGTTCTTGCCTGCCAACCTGCGGTCGATGATTTGATGAAGCACGCCCGGTCTCCCGTCCATGCAACCGCGATCCACTGCGGCCGCACTAATATTTCGGGTGCGCGAGACACCCGCCGCGCAGTGCAATGCTATGTCCCTGCGGCCTGCGCCTCGCTGGTTGCCCGCACGGTCGAACCGTGCGGGCGGCACACCATGAGTATCATGCGCGCATCATGACGACTTGCGCACGCGCAGATACCAGTCGCACAGCAAGCGCACCTGCTTCGGCGTATAGCCCTTCGCCACCATGCGATTGACGAAGTCTTCATGCTTGCGCTGCTCTTCGGCCGAGCCTTTGGCGTTGAACGAGATCACCGGCAACAGCTCTTCCGTGTTCGAGAACATCTTCTTTTCGATCACGACGCGCAGCTTCTCGTAGCTGATCCACGCGGGGTTCTTGCCCGCATTCGCAGCCCGCGCACGCAGCACGAAGTTCACGATCTCGTTGCGGAAGTCCTTCGGATTGCTGATGCCCGCCGGCTTCTCGATCTTCTCCAGCTCGGCGTTCAACGACGCACGGTCGAAGCTTTCGCCGGTATCGTGGTCGCGGAACTCCTGATCCTGGATCCAGAAGTCCGCATACGTGACGTAGCGGTCGAAGATGTTCTGACCGTACTCGGAATACGACTCCAGATACGCGGTCTGAATCTCCTTGCCGATGAACTCGGCATAGCGCGACGCGAGCACGTCCTTGATAAAGGACAGATATTTCTGCTCGGTTTCCGGCGGAAACTGCTCGCGTTCGATCTGCTGTTCGAGCACGTACATCAGATGTACCGGGTTGGCCGCGACTTCCGTCGAGTCGAAGTTGAACACGCGCGACAGAATCTTGAACGCGAAGCGGGTCGACACGCCGGTCATGCCTTCGTCGACGCCCGCGAAGTCGCGGTACTCCTGATACGACTTCGCCTTCGGGTCCGTGTCCTTCAGATTCTCGCCGTCGTAGACCTGCATCTTCGAGAACAGGCTCGAGTTCTCCGGCTCGTGCAAACGCGTGAGCACGGACAACTGCCCCATCATCTTCAGCGTGCCCGGCGCGCAGACCGCGTTGGCGAGCGACGAGTTGCGCAGCAACTTCTCGTAGATCTTGACCTCTTCGCTATAGCGCAGGCAGTACGGCACCTTGACGACGAAGATCCGGTCGAGCAGTGCCTCGTTGTTGCGGTTGTTGCGGAATGCCTTCCATTCCGATTCGTTCGAGTGAGCGAGGATGATGCCGTCGAACGGAATCGCGCCGAAGCCTTCCGTGCCCTTGAAGTTGCCTTCCTGGGTCGCGGTGAGCAGCGGGTGCAACACCTTGATCGGCGCCTTGAACATTTCGACGAACTCGAGCAGGCCCTGATTGGCGAGGCACAGGCCGCCCGAGTAGCTGTACGCGTCGGCGTCGTCCTGTGCGTACTGTTCGAGCTTGCGGATGTCGACCTTGCCGACCAGCGACGAAATGTCCTGATTGTTCTCGTCGCCCGGTTCGGTCTTCGAGATAGCGATCTGACGAAGGATCGACGGATAGCGGCGCACCACCTTGAACTTGCGGATGTCGCCGTTGTACTCATGCAGGCGCTTGACCGCCCACGGACTCAGAATGCCTCTCAGGTAGCGGCGAGGAATGCCATATTGCTCTTCGAGGACCGGACCGTCTTCCTCGTAGTCGAACAGGCCGAGCGGCGATTCATTGACGGGCGAGCCCTTGATCGAATAGAACGGCACGTGCTCCATCAGTTGCTTCAGACGTTCCGCGATCGACGACTTGCCGCCGCCGACCGGCCCTAACAGATACAGGATCTGCTTCTTTTCTTCGAGCCCCTGGGCCGAGTGCCGGAAGTAGGCGACCACCTGCTCGATCACCTCTTCCATTCCGTAGAACTCACGGAATGCGGGGTATACCTTGATGACCTTGTTCGCGAAGATACGCGATAAACGCGGATCGTTGCGCGTGTCGATCTGTTCCGGTTCTCCGATTGCCATCAACATGCGTTCGCCGGCCGTGGCGTACGCGGCGGGATTGTCTTTGCAGAGCGCGAGATACTCCTCGAGCGAGAGTTCGTCCTCCCGTGTTTTCTCGAAGCGGGTCGCGAAACTGCTGTAGATATCCATGCTACCTCCTCGCCGAAGTCTGGGGCGATGTCGTGCGCGGCGCGCTATTCGGAAACGACATCGCTCGAATTCATCCTAAACCCTTTTAAATTTTTTTTCACGGACTACGTTGCGAAAATCGCGCCGTAACCGCCACGCTACAATCCTCGCCTGGAAACAAATATTCGACCACCTACAATTTTTCACTCACGTTGCAACGAATCACATCCGCGCTGCTCCGCTGTACCGCTGATTTCTTCGGCACCGCATCGCTAATCAGTGCGCCTGCATGACTTCGCCTTACCGCTGCATCGCGCCATGCAATCGCGTTGTGGTTGCACATCCCGTACCTGCACCGTCGACCCTTTATAAAAATGCGGCTGTCTGCGCACGCACACTTCGTCACTGGAAGCATGCACGTGATGACGTTTTCGCTGCCCGCCGCTATGCAAACAGAGCATTCGAACAGGTTAACGATTCAAGGGTCGCCACCATTTCGCATTCGCCAAAACAAAAACGGCTGCACGCGGGCAGCCGTTTGAAATGACGCGCTGTAATTTGCGGTTACAAGCGCCGCAGCATCGATCAGGTGAGTTCGATTTCCACTTCACCGAGTCCGTCGATATGACCGCGCACGATGCCGGGTTCGTCGATCTTGTGCGCGCCGACGTATGAGCCGGTGGTCAAGGTCCAGTCACGCTCGATAGTGATGCCCATCGCCGCGCAATGGTTGACGAACCACACGAGCAGCTCGCGCGGATCGCCCGCGGGATTGCCGGTCACTTCGGGTATCAGCGAGCGGCCGTTGAAACCCAGCTCCAGTTCGGGCGACACGAAGTCGAAGCCGCGCGCGAGGCTCGCGTAGACGGCCGGATGGCCGGTGATCAGCGCGCCGTTGTTCTGCGCGTCGGCCAGCTGCGCGAGCGGCGCGACGTTCGGCCACTCGGCGAAGCGGCTGTCGACGATCTCGATGGCCGGCAGCACCGCGCCGAGCTTCGACAGCACCTCGTCGCGCGCATACGCCTGCGCGCGCGGCTCGATCGTCACGTCGAAGCGGAACGCGATCTCGAGCTCGACCAGCACGCGAAAGAACCCGTCATGCGCGAGCCGCGCCGGCGACGGCACCACCAGCGAAGCCGGAATCGGCGCGCCCGACGTGGCGCCGCCCGGCGACTTCGCGCCGATCTTCCACGCGCCGGTCGACTCGCCGAGACCCGCGATCACCGCCTGCTGGATCGCGTAGGCGGTCGCCGCGTCGGGCGGCAGGCTGTCGGGTGGTGGCGCGTCGATCGGCCGGTGCTGCCGGCGTGCCTCGACAAGGCGTGGCGCAAGATCGTATCGCGTGATGTCGGTTCTTTGTGGCTGGCGCATGGCAGGGTTCACAGAACGTAGCAATAAGTGGGAGCCACCTGTTCGAGGTGCGGGCAGCCACACGTCGCGCACGCGGATCGGGGCCGTGCCCGTCAATGTACCGGATCGCGGCGCGCACCGGTGAAAGGCGGCGGCGCGCAAACGTTAATTCTTGCGCGCGTCGAAAAATAAACCGCGCGTGCGAACGCCTGCGCGCTTTTCGCGATGCGATCGTCGCTGGGGGCGGTGCGTGTGCTGGACCGAAAGCGAGCGATGGGGAACGGATGTTGCGTCGCACCGTCGCGTGTCGAATCACTCGACGCGCGACAGCGCTGCCGCGCATGTTCACCTGAATCTGGGCAAGCTCAGAAGGCCTCCCAATCCTGACCGCCGCCGGCCGTCGCCGCGGGCCTGGCCGGCGCGCGCGTGGGCGCGG
Source organism: Paraburkholderia podalyriae (assembly GCF_014397785.1). Classification (GTDB taxonomy): domain Bacteria; phylum Pseudomonadota; class Gammaproteobacteria; order Burkholderiales; family Burkholderiaceae; genus Paraburkholderia; species Paraburkholderia podalyriae. Next base: position 54,109 of record NZ_VZQQ01000020.1, on the reverse strand, counting down.
GCGCGGCCGCCACCGGCGGCGCGACTGCGGCCGGGACCGCCGCCTTTGGCCGCGATGCCGGCTGCGTCGTAGCCTGCGTGCGCTTGCGCGCGCGCGCGGCGGTCTGGCTCGTGGACGCCACGCGCTGCGGCGCCGCCAGCGCCGACGCGGCTTCGTGACCGCCACGGCCGCTGTCGTCGAGCTGGAACACCGCGACCGCGCCGCGCAGCCGGGTCGCCTGCTCCTCGAGCGACGCCGCCGCGGCGGCCGCCTCCTCGACGAGCGCCGCGTTCTGTTGCGTGACCTCGTCCATCTGCGTGACCGCGCGCGCGACCTGATCGATGCCGCCGCTCTGTTCCTCCGACGCCGCCGCTATCTCGCCCATGATGTCGGTGACGCGCTGCACCGCGCCGATGATCTCGCTCATCGTGCGGCCGGCCTCGTCGACCAGCGCCGAGCCCGACTGCACGCGCTCGACCGACGTATCGATCAGCTCCTTGATCTCCTTGGCCGCCGCCGACGAACGCTGCGCGAGGCTGCGCACCTCGCCCGCGACGACCGCGAAGCCACGCCCCTCCTCGCCGGCGCGCGCCGCCTCGACGGCCGCGTTCAGCGCGAGGATGTTGGTCTGAAAGGCGATGCCTTCGATGATCGAGATGATGTCGGCGATCTTCGCCGAGCTCTGGTTGATGTCGCCCATCGTGCCGACCACCTGGCCGACCACCGCGCTGCCCTTGTTGGCGATCTCCGACGCATTGGCCGCGAGCGCGCTCGCCTGGCGCGCGTTGTCGGCGTTCTGGCGCACGGTGCCGGTCAGCTGCTCCATGCTCGACGCGGTTTCCTGCAGCGCGGACGCCTGCTCCTCGGTTCGCGACGACAGGTCGATGTTGCCCGCCGCGATCTGGCGCGTCGCGGTCGCGATCGACTCGCTGCCGCCACGCACACTGCGCACCGTTTCGGTGAGGCTGCGCTGCATTTTGGCGATTCCTTCGAGCAGCTGCCCCATTTCGTCGCGCGACGTCAGGGTTACCGGACGACGCAGATCGCCGGCCGCGATCGCATCGAAGTGGCCGAGCGCTTCGTCGAGCGGACGCGCGATCGCGCGGCTCAGCGTCAGATACGATAGCGCCGCCGCGAGCACCCCGACCACCAGCGCGGCGATGCTGACCATTCGAAAGGTCTCGAAATTGCTCTGCGCGGAGTCGTAGCCCTGCTTGGCCGAATCGAACTGGAACTTGCGCAGCGCGTCGTTGGCCACGACGAGGTCATTGAAAGCGATCTGCAGATTCTTCGCGTCCTCGACCAGTTTGCTCTGGTCGTTCGCCGTGATCGCCGCCGCAAACGAATCGAGCCGCTGATGCAGCGCATTGCGCTTCGCGGCGACGTCCTGCGCGAGCCGGTCTTCGTCCGCGTCGCGCGGCAGATCCAGATATTTTTTCCACCACATGTCCGACGTGCCGCGCAGCATGTGCGCGCGCTCGATGGTGGGTGCCGCTTCCGGCGTGCCGACCATGAACGCGGCGCGATCGAGCGCGAGACGTTCGCGCGCTGCGTACATTTCCGCATTGCCGATGTTCACCGCGCCCGGCATCGCGTTGGTGAACGTGTCCATATAGGCGTCGTTCGAACGGCTCATGCCGAACAGACCGAAAACGCCGATTGCAACCAGCAACGCGGCGAGAAACGCCATCGTGAGGCCAATTCGCGCCTTGATCGTGATGCCTTTATTCAACATGCTGGTTCCTGTTGGCTGTACTGAAATGGGAGGCTGCGCGCAGCAGACTCCGGGGCGGCGCAATTGGGTTCGGCGCTTTTTGAGCGGGCGCTCTAATCACGGTTTACGGCAGTGCATTCACAGACTTGAAGCATTTAAAAGGTATGAACAAAGACGTTGTAAGCCGTTGAAAGCAAATTGATTGCAGACCGGTTCGGTCGCGGCGCGTTGGGGCAACCCGGTGATATGCGTCAAAGCCGACTTTTGACGCTTGAACGGCGGGAGTTCGTGATGGCGCGTGGGTTCGGAATCGCCCCGCGCGGTGGCAGGTAGATCGATCAGGCAGTGTGGGAGTGTGGGAGCGTGCTAACGCGATGACGGAATCAGTTGAATGCGTCGACCTCGGAGCGCGTCGGAATCGACGGCTGCGCGCCCGCGCGCGTCACCGATAGCGCGGCGGCGCGTTGCGCGAAGCGGATCGCCGCTTCGACGTTCGCGCCCTGCGCAAGCTGCGCCGCGAAGCCGCCGATGAACGTGTCGCCGGCCGCGGTCGTGTCGACCGCCTCGACGCGCGGCGCGTCGTACAGCGTCGCGGCCGCGCCTTCGAGCACCGCGTGCACGCCGCGCGCGCCGAGCGTGACCAGCACATTGCGCGCGCCGGCCGCCCGCAATGCGGCGGCGGCCCGCGCGGCGTCCGCGGGTGAGTCGACTGCAAGCCCGCTCAGCGCGGCGGCTTCGAGTTCGTTTGGAATCAGGTAGTCGATCAGCGGCAGCCAGTCGGCCGGTAACGGGCCGGTGGCGGGCGCCGGGTTCAGGATCACCGTCTTGCCGAGCCGCCGCGCCGCGGCGAGCGCGGCGCGCACCGATTCGGGCGGCGTTTCGAGCTGGCAGATCACGACATCGGCGGCGGCGAGCGTCGGCTCGTGTCGTGCGATCGTGTCGGGCGTGACCTCGCCGTTACTGCCCGCGACGATCACGATCGTGTTCTGGCTCACATCGTCGACAACGATCAGCGCGACGCCGCTCGGCTCGCTGCCGGTTTCGAGCGCCGCGCAGTCGATGCGCTCCGCTTCGAGGCCCGCGCGTAGCTGCGCGCCGTTCGCATCGGCACCGACACAGCCAAGCATCGACACCTGCGCGCCGAGCCGCGCGGCCGCGATCGCCTGGTTACCACCCTTGCCGCCCGCGATCTGCGCGAAGGTGCGGCCGGCCAGCGTCTCGCCAGGCTGCGGCAGGCGTGGCGAGCGCACCACGAGGTCCATGTTCAGACTGCCGACCACCGTGACGCGTGCGCGCGTTTCGTTGCTTGCCACTTGAGTGTCCTCCGTTGCGCGGCGGATCGGGTTGCTATTGCGCGCGCGCGTCCATCATGCGTCCGTCATGCTACGTCGTGCGGCGCATCAGGCCGCCAGATCCCGCCGCCCTTCGCCCGCCCATGTCGCGGTCGATTCGCGCACGATCAGCCGCGGCGACACCACGCGCCGGCGCGCCGGGGTCCGCACGGGGTTGTTCGACGACGCCTCGGCGATCCGGTCGACCAGCGTCTGCGCGGCCGTGTCGCCGAGCGCTCGCACCGACTGCCCGACCGTCGACAGCGACGGGAATGTGAAGCGGCCCAGCTCGATATCGTCGAAACCGATGATCGAACAGTCGCGCGGCACGCTGATGTTGCGCTCCGCCGCCGCGCGCAACGCGCCGATGCCCATCATGTCGTTGCATGCGAAAATCGCCGACGGCCTGACCGTGTCGAATAGCTGCGCGGCCGCGCCGTGTCCGCCCGTCCCCGAGAAATCGCTTTCGACGATCGCATCGCCCGGAATCTCGATGCCGCGTTCGGCCATCGCGCGAATGAAGCCGTGCACGCGCATCGCGCTGACCGCGGTCTGCACCGGCCCCGTGATGCAGCCGATCCGCACATGCCCGAGTTCGAGCAGATGACGCGTGGCCAGATACGCGCCCTTCTCGTGATCGATCTGCACGAGGTCCGCGTTGATGCCCTCGATGTTGCGATCCACCACGACGAGCGGCTCGCGCGCGTCGGCGAGCGCCTGCGCGAGCACGGCGTCGTCGCCGGCGGACGCGACGATCAACCCGTCGATGCGTTTTTCCTGCAGCACGCGCAGATAGTTGCGCTGCTTCGCGGGGTCATCGTCGGAGTTGCAGAAGAACACGCAGTAGCCATTGCGCGCGCAGCCGTCTTCGATGCCGCGCGCGAGCTCCGCGAAATACGGGTTCGTGCTGTTCGGCACCACCAGTCCGATCGTCGCGGTCGAGCGCGCCTTCAGCGAGCGCGCGACTGCCGACGGCACATAGTGCAGTTGACGGATCGCGTGCTCGACTTTCGCCCGCACATCGGCCGACACCGGCCGCGAGTTGTTCACGACGTGCGATACCGTCGTGAACGACACCCCCGCCACGGCCGCTACATCCTTGATCGTCGCCATAACCTGTTGCTCTCCGGTCCCATGCAGTCATTCATCATTGCGCCACGGCGCACATCTCAGGCGCGTTTGCGGCGACTGCGGTACGTATCGAGCACCACCGCGATCACGATCACCGCGCCGGTGATCATCCGCTTGGTCGGCTCGTTCGCACCGATCTGCGCCAGGCCCGCCGCCAGCACCGAAATGATCAGCACGCCAAAGAACGTGCTGATCACCGAACCGCGCCCGCCCATCAGACTCGTGCCGCCGATCACGACCGCCGCGATCACCTGCAGTTCCACGCCGACGCCCGCATTCGGATCGGCCGCCTCGAGCCGCGAGATCTGAAACAGTGCCGCGAGTCCCGACAGCGCGCCCATCAGCGCGAATACGATCACCTTGTACGGCCGCGGATTGACGCCCGCGAGCCGCACCGCTTCCTCGTTGGTGCCGATCCCGACCAGGTAACGACCGAACACCGTGCGCGTTAGCATCAGCTGCGCGATCACCATCACCGCGACCGCGATCAGGAAGGCCGGCGAGATGCCGAGCGCGATAGGGTTCGACAGAAAGTCGAACGCGTCGCCGATATACGCGGTGCGCGAATTGGTCATCTGATACGCCATGCCGCGCGCCGCCTCGAGCACGCCGAGCGACACGATGAACGACGGAATCCGCCAGCCCACCGTCACCGCCCCGGTCACGGTGCCGGTCAGCGCCGCGACCGCGACACCGAGCAGCGCACCCGCGGCCGGCCCCCAGCCCCACTTGAGCGTCACCACGCTGACCACCGACGCGCCGAGCGCGAGCACCGAGCCCACCGACAGATCGATGCCCGCGATGATCAGCACGAAGGTCATGCCGACCGACATCACGACGAGATCCGGAATCTGGTTCGCGATCGTGCTGAACGTGTCGTAGGTCAGAAAGTGCGAGCTCAGCAGCGAGAACAGCACGATCATCGCGAGCAGCGCGCCGGCGAGACCCAGGTAGTTCGAAAAGCCGAGCCGCGTGCCGGCCGGCTTGCCGCTCGCGAGCGGCGCCGACGGATCGGCGGGCGGCGTCGCACCGGGTGCGTCCGGCGCGCCGGCTTGCTTGCCGTCCAGCTGGCCATCCAACTGGCCGTCCTGTTTGACACCCGCCGCCTCGCGCCACGATTGATCGGTCATCACAGACTCCCTGGCTGGTTGACGCCATGCGTGTGCAGCAGCGCCTCGCGGCCGCGGTAGCCGGCGAACGCGGCCGCGAGCAGCGCATCCTGGCTCCAGCTCGCGCGCTCGAACACGCCCGTCATGCTGCCCGCCGACATTACGCCGATCCGATCGCAGATCAGCATCAGCTCGCGCAGATCGCTCGACACCACGACGAGCGCGCGGCCGTCGCGAGCGAGCGCGCCCATCAGGCCGTAAATATCGAACTTCGCGCCGACGTCGATGCCGCGCGTCGGTTCGTCGAACAACAGCACGCGGCAGTCGCGCGCGAGCCAGCGGCCGATCACGACCTTCTGCTGGTTGCCGCCCGACAGCTCGCCGACGATCTGCGCGGGCCCTGAGCTGCGAATCCGCATTGCGGCGATCTGCTTGTGCGCCAGCGCATTCTCGCGCTTCGCGTCGACGAGGCCGTGCCGCGCGACGCTGCCGAGATTGCCGAGCGACAGGTTGGCCGCGACCGGTTGCGGCAGCAGCAGGCCTTCGCCTTTGCGGTCTTCGGTGATCAGCGCGATGCCCGTGCGCACCGCGTCCGCCGGCGAGTCGATTCGCACCGGTGTGGGCGGCGCGCCCGGCGTCGCGGCGAGCGACACGCTGCCGGCGTCTTTCCGATCGGCGCCGTAGATGAGCCGCATCAGCTCGGTGCGGCCCGCGCCGATCAGTCCGCTCACACCGAAAATCTCGCCCGCGCGCACCTCGAACGACACATCGCGCACGACCTTGCCGCGCGCGAGCCGCTCCACTTTCAGCAGCGGCGCGCCGATGTTGCGCTCGCCGAGATCGATATGCTCGCCAAGCTCGCGGCCGACCATCCACGTGACGATCTGCTCGCTCGTCAGGTTCGCCATCGGGTCGACATGCACGAGGCGGCCGTCGCGCAGCACCGCGACCCGTTCGGCGACCCGCGCGAGCTCTTCGAGCCGGTGCGAGATATAGACGAGCGCGACGCCGCGTGCCTTGAGCCGCCCGATCTGCTCGAACAGCAGATCGACCTCGCGCGCGGTCAGCATCGCGGTCGGCTCGTCGAGGATCAGCACGCGGCAGTCGTCGATCAGGTTGCGGGCGATCTCGACCATCTGCTGATGGCCGATGCCCAGTTCGCCGACCAGCGTGTCGGGATCGATCGCATCGAGCCCGACCTGCGCCATCGCCGCGCGCGCGTTCTCACGCAGCTTGCCGCGATCGATCCAGCCGAAGCTGAACGCGCCCGCGCGCGGCAGCCGGTTCAGGAACAGGTTCTCGGCGACCGACAGCGTCGGCAGCAGATTCAACTCCTGCATGACCATGCGCACGCCGAGCGCCTCGGCCTCGGTGCGGCTCGCGGGCGCGTACGGCGCGCCGGCGAGCCGCATCGTGCCCGTGCTCGGCTCGACCAGCCCGCCGACGATCTTCGACAGCGTGCTCTTGCCCGCGCCGTTCTCGCCGGTCAACGCCAATACCTCGCCTGCTCGCAGCGACAGCGAGACGTCTGCCAGCACCGGTTCGGCATAGGTCTTGCCGATGCCGCTGACGGTCAGGACGACAGGCAAGGCGTCGTGGTCGATTGAATCCATCGCGCTCCTGGTTGCATGGCGCTTCTGGCGCCTTCGTGGCGTTTCGGCGGTCCGCTGCGCCTGGCCGCACAGCTCGCCGCTCCCGGCTGCCACGAGTCATGCCGGCCCCTCGCGCGAAATGCGCAGATGCTCACGGCCGCGCTTCCTCTCGCCGCGCGAGCCGCCGTCATGACGCTTATCTCTGGAATTAACGGCGCCGCGGCGGGTTTCTTGAGCGTTCGTTGAATAAAAGCGGATCGTCGGGGTTGCCGCATTGCCGCCGAAGCGTGCTGTTCGCGCGCTTCAGCGCGGCTTTTTGCGGTTTCCCGCGGGCTCTGCGGCTGCGCCCGGCTCGCGTTTGACGCCAGGCGCGCCGCGCTTACTTCAGTGTGTCTTTCGTCACGAGATCGACCGGCGTTTCGACGACGCCCGACAGCTGCGACTGCTTCTTGTGTTCGCTCAACGCCTTCAACGCGGTATCGATGCCGAACACGGCCTGCTTCGCGGCGTACTGGTCGGCGGTGGCGAGCACGCGTCCGTCCTTCAGCATCGGATGGATCGCGTTGATGTTGTCATAGCCGACCACCAGCACCTTGCCCTGCTTGCCGGCCGCGCGCACGGCCGACACCGCGCCGATCGCCATGTTGTCGTTGCCGGCGAGCAGCGCCTTCAGGTTCGGATACTCGTTGAGCATCGCCGAGGCGACCGCGTTGCCTTTGTCGATTTCCCACTCGCCCGACTGCACCGACACGACCTTCGCGCCGACCGCCTGCATCGCGTCCTTGAAGCCCGCGGTGCGCTGCTGCGCGTTGGTGGTGGTCGACACGCCTTCGAGGATGCCGACCTCGTCGCCGGCCTTCAGGCTTTTTGCGAGGTAGTCGCCGACGATGCGCGCGCCCTTGCGGTTGTCGGGGCCGACGAACGGCACGTTCAGGTCTTTCGACTTCAGCACGTCCTGATCGAGCCGGTTGTCGATGTTGACGACGATGATGCCCGCGTCGACCGCCTTCTTGACGACCGGCACGAGCGCCTTCGAATCGGCCGGCGCGAGCACGATCGCGTCGACCTTCGACACGATCATCTGCTCGACGATGCGGATCTGGTTGGCGGTGTCGGTTTCGTCCTTGATGCCGTTGGTGATCAGGTCGAACTTGCCGGGGTTCTGCTTCTGATAATCCTTCGCGCCGGTCTCCATGGTCAGGAAGAACTCGTTGGCGAGCGACTTCATCACGAGCGCGACCTTGGGCTTATGAGCGGGCGCGTTCTGCGCGTAGGCGGCGGAAAAAGGCAGGACGGCGGAGGCGGTGGCGAGAACTGCGACGGCAAGAATGCGGCGACGGATTCGATGGCTCATGCGTATCTCCATGGTTGTCAGCTCGCGGACGAGCCGTATTTTTAGTGATGCGCAAACGTTTGCGAGGCTATTCTCAGCGCAAGCCTTTTGGATTGTCAACGAATCGCGGTGTTGCAGCGCACCGCCGCGCACTCTGTGCGCCGCCGCAGTGGGTTCGCTCGATCCGGGCAGCGTGTGGCAAGGTTCCCTCGCTCAGTCCGTGCAGTCGATGTCGCCCGTGCGTCGCACGCGACGCGACGTACCGGCCGCTTATGCTGGCCTGGTATAGCGCGCGCTGCAAGCGAAACCGCGAGGAAATCGCAAGGTGCGCCGGCTACAGCCAGCCGGCCTTGCGAAAACGCCGGTACAGCAAGAAGTCGATCGCCAGCATCACCAGCAGAACGACCGGATAGCCGAACTTGAAATGCAGCTCGGGAATGCGCTCGAAGTTCATCCCGTAGATACCGGCGATCATCGTCGGCACCGCGAACAGCGCCGCGAACGAGCCGAGCCGCTTGGTGATTTCGCTCTCGGCGAGCGAGATCATGCCGAGGTTCACCTGCACCGCCGTGACGACGATTTCGCGGCGCCCTTCGATGGTTCTGACGATCCGGTCGAGGTGATCGTAGACGTCGCGAAAGTACGCCTGCATGCCGGCACAGACGCTCGGAATGCGCCCGCCCGTCAGTTTGCCGACCGCTTCGCGCAGCGGCGCGATATGGTGCTGCAGGGTTACGAGCCGGCGCTTCATCGTGTACAGGTCCTGCACGATCGCGCGCGAGGCGGCCGAATCGCTCTTCTCGAAAATGCGGTCCTCGAGCGTCTCGAGCTCGGTGCTCATCGCCTCGATGACCGGGAAATAACGGTCGACCACGTCGTCGATCAGCGCATACAGCACGAACGCCGAGCCTTCCTTCAACAGCTGCGGCTCGCGCTCGCAGCGCGCGCGCACGCCCTTAAAACCGGTGCGCGTGCCGCGGCGCACTGACAGCACATAGTTGTTGCCGACGAACACGTCGACTTCGCCGATCACGAAATCGCCTTGCTCGTCCATCTCGACCGTGTGCATCACGGTAAACAGCGAATCGCCGTACTCCTCGATCTTCGGGCGTTGATGGCCGTGTTGCGCGTCTTCGATCGCTAGCTCGTGCAGGTTGAACTCGTCTTTCATGACCGCGAGTTCGTCGGGGCTCGGGTCTTTCAACGCGACCCACACGAAGCACTCGGGCCGCGCGACGTAGTCGCTGATGCCGTCAATATCGATGTCAGCGAGCTTCCGGCCGTCCTGATAGGCGGCGCAATTGATCAGCATGTTCGAATTACCTTGCATACGGAAGCAGACCGGGCCGCCATGCCGCGTAAGCGTTGCGTAAGACGGGCGACGGGTCTGCATGAACGGACAAGCGCGCTTGCAGCCGGCTTGCAGCAGCCGACATGTTAAGGCGGGATGCATAAGCCGCGCGTATCCAATTGTTAATGATCGACGACACGCTACTGCGCGACCCGCTGCAGGCCGATGCGGTGATCGTCGTTGAACGTGACCGAGGCGCGGTTCGTGTAGCGCGGATCGGCCGTCACGATAAAGTTCAGTTCGACGACCGGATCGAACTGCGTCGATACGCCGATCCGATGCGCGCCGGCGGGTAGATAGAACACCACATGCTCGCCGTTCATCAGGTCGGTCACGCGCTCGCCGTCGATATAGACGAGCGCATCGCGGAACCGCACGATCACGTCGCGCGAACGCTCGCGCCGCAGGTCCACCGCGACGAGGCCGGGGCCCGGCTGCGTATAGCCCGGTCTGACGATGTGCTCGGCCGGCACCAGTTTGAATGGCACCGGCTCTGCCGGCGTCGACGCGCAGCCGGCTAACGTGATCAGGTTGATCGCAACGCATAGGGCCAACGCGGCGCAGCGTGCGGAGCCGGCCATCCGTGCGGTTCGGCCGCGGCAAGACAGGCGCATCGGCATGCTGGTTCTCCCGTGTGCTCTCGATTGTGGGCCGATTGTGGGTCGGCTTTCCGACTACGCGGTGCGGGTCGTCGTCGTGCGTCCGCGTGATCGGCAGACACAGCTGTTGCGCATCATAGCAACGCGCGGGCATCACGCCAGCCAACGCCGACGGGGCTCGGGCGCCGCGCCTCTTGCATGGCGCAGCGTTCTTCTTCATGATCGTTACGAAGGCGGCCGCACTGGCGGTTGGCCGTAGTCGGACGCACGATCAGGGAGGCTGCGATGTGGTATTTCACCTGGATTCTCGGCGTGGGTGTGGCGCTCGGCTTCGGCATCATCAACGTGATGTGGCTCGAGACCAACGGCAAGTTCGCGCGCGACCCGCGCCCCGATGCCGCCGCCGCGCCGCGTGAGGACAAGCCTGCGTGAGCTCGCTGGTTTTCTTTTGCGGTCATGCGGGCACGGGCAAGACGACGCTGGCGAAAAAACTGTTCGGCCCGCTGGTGAAAGCGAGCGGCATCCCCTTCTGCCTGCTCGACAAGGACACGCTGTACGGCGGCTATAGCGCGGCGGCGATGTCCATGCTGACCGGCGATCCGAACGATCGCGACAGCCCTCTTTTCCTGCAGCATCTGCGCGAGCCCGAGTATCGCGGCCTCATCGATACCGCCCGCGACAATCTCGAACTCGGCGTCAGTGCGTTGGTCGTCGGCCCGCTGTCGCGCGAGGTGCGCGAACGGCGTCTGTTCGACCATGCGTGGCTTGGCGTCGCGCCGGACGTAACGTTGCGTGTCGTGTGGGTGCACACGTCGGAGGATGTGGCGCGGCAGCGGATCGTCGCGCGCGCGAATCCCAACGATGCGTACAAGCTCGCGCACTGGGACGAGTACCGACATCGCCGGTTCATGCCGAGCGGCGCGAGCCGCGATGGTCTGCTGATGTTCGACAATACCGCGCCGAAGTCGGCGGACTACGAAGCGCTCGTTGCGCGGATCATGGCTGGTTGACGGCCGCCGTCACCCGCAAAGCGGAGGCCCGGTGATGGGCTGAATAACGAAAAATCCCCTTACGTCATCGACGTACGGGGATTTTTATTTGTCGCGAGCTATTGCAGCCTCAAACCGTCGCCATCGCCTCCAGCGACTGCCCTTCGTACAGCTTGCCGAAGCGGTTCGCCAGAAAATCGCCTAGCGACACCTGCTCTTGCCGCACGAAGCCTTTTTGCGGCAGCTTGCGCTCGCGGAACAGATCGAGCACCGCGCACATCGCGCCGGCGGTCGTGATCTGGATCGCGCTCATCGGCACGCCGCAGACGGTCTTCGCGAAGATCTTGCGCGTGAACACCTCCTGCACGAGCTGACCGTCGCGCATGCCGCTCACGGTGATGAACACCAGCACGACGTCCTGCGCGGTCGACGGCACCGAGCGGCGCATGATGGCTTTCAGCGTATCGCGGTCGCTCGACAGACGCAGGTCCTCCAGCAGGAACTGCATCAGGTTGCGATGACCTGGATAGCGCACCGACTTGTAGTCGAGCGATTCGACGCGTCCCGACAGCGTTTCGCACAGCGTGCCCAGGCCGCCCGACGTGTTGAACGCTTCGTACTCGGTGCCGTCGAGCGAGAAATGCTCGAGGCCTTCGAGCGGCTGCACCCACTGCGTGCGGCCGTCGCGGATCGCTTCGCACGGCTGGCAGTATTCGTTGATCAGACCGTCGACGCTCCACGTCAGGTTGTATTTCAGCGCATTGGTCGGAAACTCGGGCAGCGCGCCGACGCGCATCTTCACGTCGCGGATTTCCGTGAAGCGGTTCGCGAGCTCATGCGCGGCAATGCCGATGAAACCGGGTGCGAGACCGCACTGCGGCATGAACGCGTGATCGGCATCCTCGGCAATCGCGCGGATCGCGTGCGTCGCGCGGACGTCCTCGGTCAGGTCGAAGTAATGGACACCCGCGCCCTTCGCGGCCGATGCGACGTTGACCGCGAGGTAGTACGGCAGCGCGTTGATCAGCACGTCGAAGCCCTGGATCGCGGCGCGCAGCACGGCGGCGTCGGCGGAATCGATGCGGCACGTCGGAATGCCCTGGGCCGCGAGCTTGTCGAGCGCGTGCTGATCGCGGTCGAGAGCGACGACTTCGTAGTCGCCCGTCTCGCGCAGCATATGGGCAATGGTGTGACCGATCAGACCTGCGCCAACGATAGCTACTTTCATCTGCTTCTCCTTGTTATCCATGTGCTGTCTTCGAGCTTGGAAGGGGCGCCGCGCGTTGCGCGCGGCGCCTGCGGGCCGAACCCTTGAATGACAGTGTAGGAAGAAGCAAAAACAGTTCATACGCGCAAAATGCTGCGGTATGACCATCAGGTTCGACGTTCTGACGAACGCGTAAAACGATTCGTCGAAATGTCGTAGAAAAAGGCGCTAACAACGGGCTCGCGAAGGATTCGCGAAGCGCTCGCGAAAAGGTCACGCCGCGCGCTGGCTCAAACCGTGCCGCGGTCGATCTTGCGCGCGAGAATGATCGACGTCGTGGTCCGCTCGACGCCTTCGAGGCCGCCGATCTGATCGAGCAGATCGTTGAGCCGCTCCGGTGAATCGGCGCGCAGCCATGCCACGTAGTCGAACTCGCCGCTCACCGCGCACAGCAGCTGCACTTCGGGCATTTTGCCGAGGCGCTTCTGCACGGCCGGCCCGTGCTTCGGCGCGATGATGATGCCGACGTACGCGACGATGCTCGAATCGAGTACGTCCTGACCAAGCCGCACGCTGTAGCCGGCGATCACGTTGCTGCGCTCGAGCCGCGCAATGCGCGCGATCACGGTCGTGCGCGCGACGCCGAGCTGCCGCGCAAGGTTCGCGACGCTCTCGCGCGCGTTGGCTTGAAGCAGTGCAACGAGGTTGCGGTCGAGGTCGTCGAGCTGGTCGAGGCGCGGAGGTCTCATCGAAAGGGCGAGGAAGTTGGTGTGGAATGTCGCGGATTATCGCGCGTCTGCACGCGGCGGCACCATGTCACGCTATCCGGTCACAGATGCACGGCACATTGTGGGGCGGCCTCGGCGCAGTGTATCGGCGCGATTGCCGCTCAGGCGCGAGCCGTTTCGCGTTCGTTTCGGTTGTAAGCGTTTGTCGCACACACACCGTATGCCAGGGTTAACGTGTTATTAATAGCGGCGACGGGCGAATGCGGCAGCCGCTTGGCGGACGCCGCATTCGCCGCTGGCGCGGGGTAAGACGCTCGCCGCGCGCCGTGTCTCAATAACGAACAGACATCAGGAGTTTCGATGAAAAAAGCACTGGTTATGCTGGCTACGGCCGTTTCGATGGGCGGCGCGTTCGCCCAAACCGCCGCGCCGGCCGCGGCGCCGGACACCACAGCATCGGCCTCCGCGGCCAAGGCCGGCCACGAACGCAACGTCGAAGACCGCATCGCTTATCTGCACTCGCAACTGAAGATCACGCCCGCGCAGGACACGCAATGGAAGGCGTTCGCCGACGTCATGCGCAGCAACGGCGAAACGATGGGCCAGCTGTTCGAGCAGCGCAAGTCAGCCACCAACGTGAGCGCGCTCGACGACATGAAACAGTACGCAACGATCGCGCAGGCGCATGCGGACGGCATGAAGAAGCTCGTCGATGCGTTCGATCCGCTGTATAGCAGCCTGTCGCCGGAGCAAAAGAAGCTCGCGGACGCGACGTTTCACCGGGGCGGCCCCGAAGGTGGCCGCCATCACGGCCATCACGGCAAGGGCACGAGCGGCAAGCCCGCGGCCGAAGCCGCGAGCGACGCGACCGTGAAGCCGTAATCAAAGGGCGCCCGCGGCGGGGGTTGCCGCGTTGCGGGCGCGGATCCGTTCGGACGCATTTGACTTGAGCCATTCCCGTTGCGCCCGAAAAGCGGCTTGCTCACCTCCCCTCCGCCTTTCAGAATGCCCCGCCCGGCCCATGCATCTGGCATGATTCGGTGCGCGACGTCCGGGCCGGCTATCCGTCCCAGCGACCGACACACGACCGCCGCAAAGCGGCAAATCTCACCGCAACACCTACTCCTAATCTCCCGCCCGCTTCATGACCGAACTCAGAAATCTCGATCTGCGTGACGATCCGCACGCCCAACGCGTCGTCAAGGACGAAACGGTCAGCGTCGAATTCGCCGCCGCCGAAGGCCAGTTGATGAGCCTCGAAGGCCCGAACCGCTATGTACGCGGCGACGCGCTGATCACCGGCTCGACCGGCGACCGCTGGGTCGTGTCGCGCGAGCGCTTCGACGCGAAGTACCTGCCCGCCGATACCGCGCTCGCGCACGGCCAGGCCGGCGCCTATCGCAACCGCCCGGCGGTCGTGCTTGCCCGTCGGATGGACGAGGCCTTCTCGCTCGCGCGCTCGGCCAGCGGCGGCGACGTGCTGCACGGCGCGGCCGGCGACTGGGTCATGCAATATGCGCCCGGCGACTACGGTGTCGTGCAGGCCGCGCGTTTCGCGAAGGTCTATCGGCTCGCGGACTGAGACAAGTTCATCCGCGCTTTCATCCGCGCTTCATCCGCGCTTCACGCGAACTCGTCGCCGAGATCCACCGTGACTTCGCGCGGAACCGCCTCTCGGTTCGCGTACATTTCTTCGAGGGAGCCGAGGCTCGCTTCGACGTACGCGCGCAATACCGCGAAGCTGCGGCCGCGCAGCCGCGCCGGCATCGCGCGATAACGCGCGAGCGCCGCCGGCGCGATCGCGACCGTCATCACGATACGGCGCGCGGTCGAACCGAAGCGCATCGCTACCCAGTGGATCGTCAGCGTGGGCGCGCCGTCGTCGGCCGCACGCTCGATGAACTGCGTCTGCTCGGGAAACAGATCGCTGATGACGCGCGCGAGCTCGTCGAACTCGGGATGCGCGCAGTCGTATTGGTAAGCTTCCATGAAGGCTGCCGGGAAAAGAGGATACTGAAACGTAGGCGCATTTTAGAGAAACGCCGAGGGGATAGCGAGGCGCGTGGCGCCGGCCACCCGGGCGCGGATTCGCTTCATTCGCTCACACCACGACCGGCCGCCGGTAACTCCGTATCAGCAAACCCGCGACGAACAGCGCCGCCACCGCATAGATCGTATCGACCGCCGCGAGCGGCAGCAGCTGCGCCTGCGACATCGCCGCGGGCACGTCGATCAGCGCGTGCACCACGATTGCGAGCGGCAGGATGACGCGCGAGCCGGCCCGCACGCCACGCCACATCAGCACCGACAGACCGATCTGAAACACCAGCGCCGCGATGCGTTCAAGCGCGAAAATCCCGGCCAGTTGCGGCGACAGGCTCGCGAGAATCAGATGCACGCGCATCACCGCTTCGGCCGGCAGATTGCCGAGATAGTCGCCGAGCCGGCCGCGGTTTTCGAGGACCGCGAACACGAGCCACTGGCACTGCACGAGCACGCCGACCATCCACGCTTCCGCTCCGCCGTGGCCGAGGCCGTAGCTGAGCGCGACGCCATCGTCAGCGCGCAATGCGGCGGTCCGCGGGTCGGCAGTCGTGCTGGCGGCGGTGCTGGTGCCCGCGCTTGCATCGACGCCGACGTTCGCGTCGAGGTTCGCCATTCGGCGCGCGACCGGCCGCGCCGCCGCGCGCTTCACGAGCAGCCGCATGCCGAAGAACCGCCCCACTTCCTCGCAAACGCCTGCGGCCAGCGCACCGTAGACGACGAACACAATCGGCTGCGCAAGGAACGCCGCGGTCGCGTCGTTGCCGCGCAGCAGATAGTCGTTCAGCGCACGCTCGATCACCATCGCGAACAGCGCGAACACCGCGACGCCGGCGATCGCGTCGCGCGGTCTGAGCCCGAGCGGCCGGCGCAACTGCCGGTAAATCAGAAACGGTAAAGCGGCGATGACGAGCGTGGCGAGCGCGAGGCTCGCGAGGGTAAGCGGTGGCACGACCATGTGTATCCTTGCGGGGTTCGTTGCAATCCCCGGCGCGCAACCGCTGCGCGCCGCAGCCCCGAATGATCGCAGATTGATCGGAACTCAGCGCGCGGTCGACGCACGCACGATCAACTCACCCGGCAGCAGGCAGTCGCGCGCGCCCATCTGCGCGCCTTCGATGCGCTCGTGCAGGAATTCGACCGCGCGATAGCCGATGTCGTAGGTCGGCTGACGGATCGTCGTGATGCCGGCGAGCTCGGCCCAATCCGGATCGTCGATAGAAAGCAGCGCGACACGGCTCTGCCAGTGCGCGCCGAAACGCGCGTTCAGATGCAGCGCGACACGCAACGCGACCGGTGCGTTGGCCGCGAACAGCGCGACGCGTGCGGTGGCGCCGGCGGGCTCGGCAGTGTCGCCGACCAGCGAGTCGATCGCACGATCCAGCGCCGCGAGGCCGCGCTCGAGCGCGGCCGCATCGGCGAGATCCAGCACCAGCGTATGACCGCGCGCGCGGCCATCGTCGCGCATCGCGCGATCGAACGCTGCGACGCGCAGTTGCCGCGAGCTGACCTGCTCGAATGGCTGCACGATGAACCAGATATGCTCGAAGCCCCGTTCGAGCAAATGCCGCGTGCCGAGCCCGGCGGCCGCGCCATTGTCGAGACCGACCATGTCGGCGACCAGCCCCTCGACGCGCCGATCGACCAGCACCGCCGGAATCCCGCCGTCGCCGACCGGCCGCAACGTCTCTTCACGCACGCCGAGCGCGTTGACGATCACGCCTTCCACGCGATACGTGGTCAGCAGTTGCAGATAACGCCGCTCCATCTCGACCTCGTTCGCCGCGTGGCAGATCAGCGGCATCAGACCGAGCGCGTGACACGCGGCCTCGACGCCTTGCAGCACTTCGACGGAGTACGGATTGGTCAGGTCGGCGACCAGCATGCCGATCAGCCGGTTGCGGCCGCGCTTCAGGCCGCGCGCCATCTGGTTCGGCTGATAGTCGAGCCGCGCGATCGCGGCTTCGATGCGCGCTCGCAGCTCGGGCGACAGCGCGCTGATCTCACCGTTGAGATACCGCGAGATGCTGGTCTTGCCGGTGCCGGCTTCGCGCGCGACATCGGTGATGGTCGCGCGGCGCGTCGCCGCGCGCGGACTTCCGGGTGGCGGGCTGGGCGGGGTCGTGCTCATTTCGTGCTCATTCGCTGATCGCTCGTGTCGGACCGCGGGCGGACGCTGACGCGCCGCCCCGCGATTCATCTGGCCAGTACGTCACGATTGACGATGTTCGTCGTCAACGTGCCATCGAGCGCGGCGACCAGGTTCTGCGCCGCGTTCAGCGCCATCGCATGACGGGTTTCGTGCGTCGCCGAGCCGATATGCGGCAGCGCGACCACGTTCGGCATGGAAAGCAACGGCGAGTCCGCCTGCAACGGTTCGGTGTCGAACACGTCGAGGCCCGCGCCGTGAATCGTGCCGTTGCGCAGCGCCTCGATCAGCGCCAGTTCGTCGACGGTCGCGCCGCGCGACGCGTTGATCAGGATCGCGCTCTTCTTCATCGCGCGCAATTCGGCCGCGCCGATCAGATGCCGCGTCTCTCGCGTGAGCGGCACCTGCAGACAGACGAAATCGGACTGCGCGAGCAATTCGGCCAGCTCGACGCGCCGTGCGCCATATGCCTGTTCCGCTTCGCGGTTCGCGCTGCGGTTCGTGTACAGCACCTTCATGTTGAAGCCGAGCGCCGCGCGTCGCGCGACCGCGCCGCCGATCCGTCCCAGGCCGACGATGCCGATCGTCTTGCCCTGCACGTCGAGCCCGAACTGCGCGGGCCCGATGCTGGCGCGCCATTGCCCCGCCCTGACCCAATCGGCCAGCTCGACGACGCGCCGCGCGCACGCGAGGATCAGCGAGAACACGGTATCGGCGGTCGATTCGGTCAGCACGTCCGGCGTGTGCGCGAGCACGATGCCGCGACGCGTGAGGTCGTCGACGTCGAACTGGTCGTAGCCGACCGAGATCGTCGACAGCGCCTTCAGCCGGTTCGCGCCTTCGAGCATCGCCGGCGTGATCTGCGCGCTCGCGCCGATGCCGCCTTCGGCATCGCGCAGCGCGGCGACGAACGCATCATGCTGCGACGGATCGACCTGCACGACCTGCGCATGCTGTTGCAGATAGGCGAGCACATCCTCGGGCAGCGACTTCCAGGCGACGATCTTCTTCATCAGCTAATTTTCCTTGCGACGGTGGCACGAGCGGGGCCGCGTTTTTCGACGCTGGCCGGCTTGACGGCAAGCGTCAGGATCACCGCGGCGACGAGCGCCACGCTCATGAATGCGTACGATGCCGCGGGCGATCCGGTCGCGCCGTTCAGATAGCCGACCACGTACGAGCCGACGAACGAACCGAGCGCGCCCATGCTGTTGATCAGCGCCATCGCGCCGCCCGCGACGTTCTTCGGCAGCAGCTCCGGTACGATCGCGAAGAACGGTCCATACGGCGCGTACATCGCGGCGCCCGCGATCACGAGCAGCGCATACGATACCCAGAAATGCGCGGAGCCGAGCCCGTACGACGCCGCGAACGCAATCGCACCGATCAGCAGGAACGGCCACACGAACACCTTGCGGCGGTTGAGTTTATCCGATGCCCACGAAGCTGCAAGCATCGCGATCGTCGCGGCCAGATACGGCAGCGCCGACAGCCAGCCGGTTTCCACCATGCCGAACGACGAGCCGTTCTTCAGGATCGACGGCAGCCACAGCACGAAACCGTACACGCCGATGCTCCAGCAGAAATACTGCGCGCACAGCTTGATCACGGCGGGCGTGCGAAACGCCTCGCTGTAATTGCGCACCGGCTTGATCGCCGCCTGCTCGGCGCGCAGCGTCTGCGCGAGCGCGTCCTTTTCCTGCTGCGACAGCCACGACACCTGCTCGGGCTTGTCCTTCACGAGGAACCACCAGCAGATCGCCCAGATGATCGCGGGCGCGCCCTCGGCGATGAACATCTGCCGCCAGCCGAACGAATGCACGAGATAGCCCGACACGACCGACATCCACAGCACCGTGACCGGGTTGCCGAGAATCAGGAAGGTGTTCGCGCGCGAACGCTCGCTCTTCGTGAACCAGTTGCTGATGAAGATCAGCATCGCCGGCATCACCGCGGCTTCGACGACGCCGAGCAGGAAGCGGATCGCCATCAGCGACGGAATGTTGCTGACCATGCCGGTCAGCGCGGCACAGCCGCCCCACAGAACGAGGCTCCAGAACACGAGCTTCTTCACGCTGCGGCGCTCGGCGTAGATCGCGCCCGGAATCTGGAAGAAGAAATAGCCGAGGAAGAACAGCGCGCCGATCAGCGACGCGAGCCCCTTGCTGATGCCGAGATCCTGGTTGATGCCGGCCGCCGACGCGAAGCCGAAATTCGCGCGATCCAGATACGCGAGGCTGTAGGTGATGAACACGATCGGCATGATCGTCCACCAGCGGCGAATCGCAAGCGATGAGGTCATGGAAGTCTCCTTGGACGGCGTCGTCCCGAATCAATGATGAAAAAATCTGGGCGCGCTGACGGCGCTCTCGTTGTCGTCGATGCTGGGTGTTTATGCTCGTCGTCGATGCGCTCCGATACGCGTCAGGCCGCGCTTGCGACGCCCGGCACCTCGGCGAGTTCGAGCGCGTCGAGTTCGGCGCGGCTCGGCAAACCTTCGGAATCGCCGATTACCTGGATCGCGAGCGCGCCGATGCGGTTGCCACGCGCGACCGCCTGCGCGAGCGTGCGGCCTTCGAGCAGCGCGCTGATCACGCCGACCGCGAAACCATCGCCCGCGCCGACCGTATCGACGACGTTCGCGACCGGCCGGCCGGCGATCGTCGCGGCATCGGTCGCGGTGCGGTAATACGCGCCCTGCGCGCCGAGCTTGACGATCACGCCGCGCGCGCCGCGCTCGAGGTAGAACTTCGCGATGTCCTCCGGCTGCGTGTAGCCGGTCAGAAGCTCGCCCTCGGCGATGCCTGGCAGCACCCAGTCGGCGAGCGCGGCGAGCGCGTTCAAGCCTTCGACCATCGCCGCGCGCGACGGCCACAGCGTCGGACGCAGGTTCGGGTCGAACGAGATCGTCCTGCCTGACCCCCGCATTTCGCGCGCCAGGTGGAACGCGAGTTCGCGCGAACTGGCCGAGATCGCCGGCGCGACGCCGGTCAGATGCAGATGACGTGCGCTCAGCGCGTAATCGGCGACGTAGTCGTCGAGCGACAGATGGCTCGCCGCCGAGCCCTTGCGGAAATATTCGACCGCCGGGTCGCTGCCGTCGTCGTTCTTCGACTTCAGCTGGAAGCCGGTCGGGTAGCGCGCGTCGGTGCTCACGCAGCGCTGGTCGATGCCCTCTTTCGTCAGCGTGTCGCGCACGTACCGGCCGAATGAGTCGTCACCGACGCGGCTCATCCAGCCCACCCTGAAGCCGAGTCGGGACAAGCCGATCGCGACGTTCAGGTCCGCGCCGGCAATGCGCTTCGTGAAGTGCCCGACGCCCGCGAGTGGGCCGGTTTCGGCGGCGACGAACATCGCCATCGCCTCGCCGTAGGTGATCACATCGAGGACGGGATACGGGTGGGTCATGCTGGGCTCCTGGCGGTGCTGGTGATGCGGGTGATACGGGTGATTCGTGATGCCGCGTCGCGCGTCTACACGCGGGCGAGCCAGTTCACATAACGCGCGGCATCCGCGTCGATCCGGCTCGCGTCGAACGGAAACTCGATGCCGCGCGGCACATCGCGCGGCAGACGGTCGAGGACCGCGCGGAATGGCGCGTCATCGTCGGCCGGTGCGGTCGCGAAGCGCCGCGCGCCCTCTCCCGCCGTGGTCTTGCAATGGATGTACTCGACATGGGGCGCGAGCTGCGGGGCGATCTGCAGCGGCGCGACGTCGAGCCACGCCCAGTTGCCGGTATCGAAAGTCATGCCGAGCACGCCCGCGTGGCCTTCGCGCGCGAGCGCGTCGAACAGCCCGACGAACTGCGCGGGCGAGCCGCCCTGCGCCAGTTGCCCGTTTTCGACGACGACTCGTGGATGCGCGCCGCTCGCGACGTGCGCGGCGATGGCCGCGCCGTCAGCGTCGCCCGCGAAGCCACCGAGTTGCAGCTTGACGAAGCGCGCGCCGAGCGAGGCCGCCTGGTCGAGCGCGACCCGCAGTGCGTCGGTATCGAGCTGGCCGTGCGCCGCGTACAACGATGCCGGCGTCGAAAACACCGACCACAGGCCCAGATCGGCCAACGCCGCGCCGAGCGCGCGCAGCCGTTGCGGGTGCGCGTCCGCGGCACTCGCGAACAGTTCGCGGCGCACTTCGAACCCGGCCGCGCCGGCCCGCTTTGCCGCTCGCGCCCATTTCAGATGACCGTCGGCGCGCACCGCATTCATGCCGAACGCGCTGGCGACGATCACGATCTCTATGGCTTCAGTCATGTCGAACTCGCTCGATCCTCGGGTGAAACTGATGTTTGGAACCGGTTCCAAAACTACTTTGAAAAAAAGCGCCGAGGCGCTGTGACGTGCGAATAGTGCGCGGGACAGCCACCGCGCACCATAGAGGAAATCCCCAGGCGCGGTAGGCATGCGGCGAGCGTGACCCGGAACTCGTTTGGCACGACCGCGCGCCATTCAGCCGCGCTGATCCGCGACGCACATCGCCAGAAACCGCTCGACCAGCCGAGACGGTGCGCTCGCGTGCGGCACCAGAATCGACAGTCGCCGCGTCAGCGGCTGCGGGCTCAGCGACATCAGCCGCAGCGCACCGTTCTCGTGCCGCATCGACATCGCCGACACGAAGCCGACGCCCATGCCGGCCCGGACTGCCTCCTTCACCCCTTCGACCCCGGCGATTTCGAGTGCGACACGCATCGGCACGCCCGCGCGCGCGAACTCGCGCTCGACCGTCTGTCGCACGCCCGAGCCTTCCTCGCGCAGCACCAGCGGATACGCGCCGAACGCGGCCAGCTCGATGCGCCCGCCGCTGTCCGCCTGCGCGAGCGGATGCGAGCGCGGCATGATCGCGACGATCTCGTCCTCGCGCCACGCATGCACGACCGTGTCCGGCGGCAGATCGGCGCCGGGCGGCCCCTCGATCATCGCGATATCGACCGAGCCGAGCGCGCCGACGATCTCGGCCGTGTTGCCGTTGGCGGTATGCACGGTCACGTCCGGGTAGCGGCGATGGAATTCGGCGATCAGGTACGGCAGCAGGTAGCTGGCCGGCGTCGTGCTCGCGCCGATCCGCAAGGTGCCCTGTTCGAGACCGCGCAGCGCGTCACGATAGGCATGGGCCTGCCGCCAGGTGTCGCGCAGCCGCGCCGCATAGCTGGCGAGTTGCTCGCCGGCCGGGGTCAGGCGCACGCCGCGGCCATCGCGCTGATACAGCGGCTCGCCGAATTCGTCCTGCAGCTGCCTGAGCTGGCCGGACACCGCCGGCTGCGACAGATGCAGCGCCACCGCCGCCCGGCTGATATTGCGATGTTCGGCGACGGCGGCGAACGTTATAAGTTGATCCGGGGTCATCTCGATTAAATATCAGTTAG
Organism: Paraburkholderia podalyriae; assembly: GCF_014397785.1. Classification (GTDB taxonomy): domain Bacteria; phylum Pseudomonadota; class Gammaproteobacteria; order Burkholderiales; family Burkholderiaceae; genus Paraburkholderia; species Paraburkholderia podalyriae. The sequence goes on along the minus strand of NZ_VZQQ01000020.1, from coordinate 31,495 downwards.
GCCGATACTTTACATTCTAAATGATGATTTTTCATATCGATATATCTAATTTAGGATTAGCCCCGTTGCTCCCCATGCAGTTTCATGCAGTCCGTTACGAGATCAGGCATCCGATCATGTCCACGCCCACCGTTCCGCTCCCCACCGCCTCCCCCGCGCTGTCCACCCGCGGCCAGCTCAACGGCGTGCTGTTCGTCGCGCTGTTCGCGGCCGCCGTCACGCGCATCGCGGCGATTCCGGCGATTGCCGGTCTCGGCCTGAGTCCACTGATCGTCGGCATCGTCGCAGGTGCGATCTACGGCAACGCACTGCGCGACGGCATGCCGGCCAGTTGGGCGGCCGGCGTCAACTTCTCGGCGCGCAAGCTGCTGCGTATCGCGGTCGCGTTTTTCGGCCTGCGCGTGAGCCTGCAGGAAATCGCGCAGGTCGGCCTGCCGGGTCTCGCGGAGTCGGTGCTGATCGTCGTCAGCACGCTCGTGATCGGCACCTGGGCCGGCATGAAAATCATGAAGCTCGATCGCGACACCGCGCTGCTGACGGCGGCCGGCAGCGCGATCTGCGGCGCCGCGGCGGTGCTCGCGTTCGAATCGACGCTGCAATCGAAGCCGCACAAGAGCGCGATGGCGGTTGGCAGCGTCGTGCTGTTCGGCACGCTGTCGATGTTCCTGTACCCGGTGCTGTTCAAGGCCGGCTGGCTGCACCTCGATACGCTCGGCGCCGGCCTGTTCTTCGGCGGCACGATCCACGAGGTCGCGCAGGTGGTCGGCGCGGCGAGCAACGTGAGCCCGGAAGCGACGCACATCGCCACGATCGTCAAGATGACCCGCGTGATGCTGCTCGTGCCGGTACTGCTGGTGGTCGGCCTGTGGGTCAACCGCGCTGCTCGTGGCGCGAAGGATGCCAGCACGGACGGCGCCGCCCCGCGCAAGCTTGCGATTCCCTGGTTCGCACTCGGCTTTCTCGCCTGCGTCGTGATCAACTCGCTGCACGTGCTGCCGGAAAGCGCCACCTCGACGCTGAACCTCGTCGACACCTTCGCGCTGACGATGGCAATGACCGCGCTCGGCATCGAAACGCGGGTCTCGCAGATTCGCGAAGCGGGTCCGCGCGCGCTGAGCACTGGCCTGATTCTGTATGTGTGGCTGATCGCCGGCGGACTGGGCATCACATGGACCGTCCAGCACCTGTTCCACTGAGCCGTCGCCGGCTTCCCCGGCTTCCCCGCCTTTCCCGACACCCCGCCGCGCGCGGGGTTTTGCGCTTTCTGGCGCACCATCCGGGCCGATCACACGGCATACTCGTTGCTGCGAATTTTGCTCCCGCAACCCGCCCGTGCGCGACGTCCGATGGCAGCGCTGACACCGCCTTCGCGCGATGCGTCCGGACCACCGGAATGAGGATCGATCGATGAGCCTGGAACTGTACTACTGGGATGGCCTGCAAGGGCGTGGAGAATTCGTGCGGCTCGCGCTGGAGGAAGCCGGCGTCGACTACGTCGAAGTCGCGCGCGGCAAACACTCGAAGGGCCAAGGCACCGAAGCGATGATGGCGGTGATGCAAAGCCCCGACGAACCGTATCCGCCGTTCGCGCCGCCGTTTCTGAAAGACGGCGATCTGGTGATCTCGCAGACCGCCAACATCCTGTTCTATCTCGGCCCGCGGCTCAATCTCGCGCCGACGGTGGACAGTCTGCGCTATGTCGCGAACGGCCTGCAGCTGACGATCGCCGACGTCGTCACCGAAGCGCACGACACCCACCATCCGCTCGCGAGCGGCCTCTACTACGAGGAGCAGAAAGACGCGGCGAAGTCGCGCGCGCACGATTTCATCGACCATCGGATTCCGAAGTTCATGTCGTACTTCGAGCGCGTGCTCGCGCAGAATCCGGCCGGCGGCAACTTCATGGTCGGCGACACGCTGAGTTACGTCGATCTGTCGATGTTCCAGCTGATCGACGGTCTGCTGTACGCGTTTCCGCGCGCGCTGAAGCGCTTCGGCGAGCACTATCCGCGGCTCGCCGCGCTGCACGACATGGTGATCGCAAGACCGAACATCGCCGCGTATCTGGACTCGGACCGGCGCATCGGCCATAACGAAAGTTGCATCTTCCGGCACTATCCTGAACTCGACCGGGCGGCGACTTGATCCGCGCCGCCCGCCCCCGCCCGCTCGCCGCCGCGCGCCCGCCATTCGAGGCGGGCGCGCTGCTGTTGTGCCGCGCTTTTTTCAACCTTCGCTCACGCCCCGTACCGTCGACGTGCTTTCCTTCCTGCTGAAGCTGCGCACCCGCGCCCAACGTCTTTTCCGCCTCTCCGAAGCCCACACGATGCTGGTCTGGTCGGTTGTGGTCGGCATAGCCGGCGCATTCGCGACCATCGCGTTTCGCAACTGCATCCAACTGCTGCAACTGGCGATGACCGGCCAATCCGGCAGCTTCGTCGAACTGGCGCGCAGCCTGCCGTGGACCACGCGCATCTGGGTGCCGGCGGCGGGCGGTCTGGTCGCCGGCATTTTTCTGCTGATCGCGCGACGTCACGCCGACACCAGCACGCACACCGACTACATGGAAGCCGTCGCGATCGGCGATGGCGTCGTGCCGGTGCGCCTCAGCCTGTGGCGCAGCGTGTCGTCGCTGTTTACGATCGCGAGCGGCGGTTCGATCGGCCGCGAAGGTCCGATGGTGCAGCTCGCGGCGCTCGCCGCGTCGCTGGTCGGCCGCTGGGTCCACTTCGATCCGCCACGACTGCGCCTGCTCGTCGCGTGCGGCGCGGCCGCCGGTATCACCTCCGCGTACAGCGCGCCGATCGCGGGCGCGTTTTTCGTCACCGAGATCGTGCTCGGCTCGATCGCGATGGAAAGCTTCGGGCCGGTGCTGGTCGCGGCGGTCGTCGCGAACATCACGATGCGCGAGTTCGCCGGCTACAAGCCGCCCTACGAGATGCCGGAGTTTCCGACCGTGACCGGCGCCGAGGTGCTGCTGTTCGTCGCGCTCGGCGCGCTGTGCGGCGCGGCCGCGCCGCAGTTCCTGCGGCTGCTCGATGCGTCGAAGGCGGCCTTTCGCAAGCTGCCGGTGGCGCTGCCTCTGCGGCTCGCGCTCGGCGGTCTCGTGGTCGGCATCATTTCGGTCGGGGAGCCCGAGGTGTGGGGCAACGGCTACAGCGTCGTGAACTCGATCCTGCATTCGCCGTGGACGTGGTCCGCGCTGCTGCTCGTGCTCGTCTGCAAGCTCGCGGCGACCGCGGCGACGGCCGGCTCCGGCGCGGTGGGCGGCGTGTTCACGCCGACGCTGTTCGTCGGCGCGGCGGTCGGCTCGCTGTTCGGCCAGGCCATGCACGCGTTGTGGCCGCATGCGACGTCGGCCGCTTACGCGTATGCGATGGTCGGCATGGGCGCGTTTCTCGCGGGCGCGACCCAGGCGCCGCTGATGGCGATCCTGATGATCTTCGAGATGACGTTGAGCTATCAGGTCGTGCTGCCGCTGATGCTGTCGTGCGTGGTCGCGTATTTCATCGCGCGCGCGATCGGCAAGACCTCGATGTACGAGATCACGCTGCGCCGCAATCGCGAGGAGCAGGAGCGCTCGCGATTGCGCGCGACGCAGATGCGCGAGCTGATCCGCCCCGCGCAAACCGTCGTGCCGCCGAACGCGACCGTGCACGACATGACCCGCGTGTTCCTCGAATATCCGGTCAAGTATCTGTACGTCGCGAACGACTCCGGCGCGTTTCTCGGCGTGGTCGCGCTGAAGGACATCACGTCCGATCTGCTCGAGGGCCGCGACACGTCGATGAAGACCGCCGCCGATTATCTGCAGCCGCATTTCGACGTGCTGACGCCGGACATGTCGCTCGCCGTCGCGTTGCAGCACTTCCTGGCGTTTCAGGGCGAGCGGTTGCCCGTGATCGAAAGCACCGCGCATCCGAAGCTCGCCGGCGTCGTCTACAAGACCTCGCTGCTGGATGCGTACTTCCGCATGAATCCATCGCCCTAGCGCCTTCGCCAAAGCTCCGCGGCTACCCGCTTCGCGGCGCGATGCAAAGCGCCGCAGATTCTCTACAATGAACAGACCGCCGGCCCCTGTTGCGGGCGGCACGCGTGAGCCCAGCATGGGTGCAGCGACAGCGCCCGCCGTATCGTCGGAGCGAAGATGAGCGAACCGTCCCCCGAGGCCGTACGCCGCGATCAAGCCGGCTGGATTTTCGTGCATATCGAAGGCGAGCCGTACGATCGCGGCGAACAGCACGGCCAGTTGCTCGCCGACGAAATCAGAAACGCGATCCGCACTGCGCGCTATCTCGCCAAATGGGACACCGGCGAGGAGTTCGACACCTTCCTCAACGCCGCAACGAGCCAGTTCGCGAGCAAGCTCGACACCGAATTCGCCGACGAAATCCAGGGGATCGCCGACGGCGCGAAGCTGCCGTTCGCCGAAGTGCTCGCGTGGAACGGCTACATGGATCTGCTGCAAAGCTGGTGGCCGACACACGCGGCGCAGCAGCGGCCGCAGTTGGGCGCGAAACTGTGGCGCGGCCGGCGCGGTCACCACTGCAGTGCGTTCATCGCGACCGGCAACGCGACGCGCGACGGCCGCATCGTGATGGCGCACAACTCGTGGGACCGCTACGCCGCCGGCGACGCGTTCAACGTCGTATTCGACATCGTGCCCGATCGCGGCAACCGCATCCTGATGCAGGGCTTGCCGGGCTGCATTTCGAGCCTGACCGACTTCTGGGTCACGGCGGCCGGCCTGATGGTCACCGAAACGACGATCTCGAACTTCGCGGGCTACAACGCGGCGGGCGCGCCGGAATTCTATCGCTCGAGGCGCGCGTCGCAATATGCGGACAGCATCAAGGAATGGTGCGACATGTTCTCGCTCGCGAACAACGGCGGCTACGCGAACAGCTGGCTGCTCGGCGACACGAAGACCGGCGAGATCGCGCGCTACGAACTCGGGCTGCACTATTCAGGCTTCGAGAGCACGAAAGACGGTTTCTACAGCGGCTACAACACCGCGACGGATCTGAAGATCCGCAATCAGGAATGCATCGGCGAAGGCGAGGACTATACCGACGTGCGCAAGAACGGCGCGCGGCGTCTGCGCTTCATGCAGCTCGAGGACATGCATCGCGGCAGCATCGACGTCGAACTCGCGAAGCAGATGATCGCCGATCATCACGACGTCTATCTCGATCGCAACGACAATCCCTGCTCGCGCACGATCTGCGGGCATCTGGAGCTCGACGACGCGCGCTTCGGCGGCACCGATCACGGTCCGTTCAATCCGTGGGGCGCGAACGACGGCAAGGTGGTCGATAGCGAAATGGCGCGCGAGATGGCGTTCACCGCGCGCTGGGGTCATCCGTGCGGCCGGCCGTTCGACGCGCAGTCGTTCATGAAGCGGCATCCGCAGTGGAACTGGCTGAACGGCTACATGCGCGACCGGCCGTCGTGGCCGTGGACGCGCTTCGACGTGCTGCGCTAGCGCAGGGCCTGGACGCGCGAGCCCGTTCGGGCGATCATGGAATCTGCAAGACGGTGTTGTCGCAAATATGCGCGCGTTGCAGTATTTGCCATCTAAGATGGTAAGGGGCCTGGGCCGCGCAGCGCCACGCCGTCCCTGGCTTGCACCGTCCTATCGACGCGGGACGGCACAGGGTTTGCTCGATTGTCAGCGCCGCATGAGTTTTAGGAGGTCGGGCGATGAAAACCTCGACACTGTTAATCATGGTGACGCTGTCAGCCTCGTGCTTTGCCGCGCCGGTCCATACCGCGTCGGACAGCACGGATTCCATCACGCTTGCCCAACGCGCGAACGCCGCGCCGGTCGCGCCTCCGGCTCCGGACGTCACGAGCACCGACGCGAGTCGTCCGCAGCAATGGGAGCATATTGCGTTGCCGAAGTCCCGACATCTGGAACGCAGCCTTACCGGGCAAAACGAGCATCTGACCACCTGAGGGCGGCCGCAACGGCGGTCGATGGCGTGGCGATGCGCGCGGAACTGCGAGAGACCGCGAGAAGCTCGTCGCGGCGAGGTGCTGAATTTGCGCGGCGGCAATTGCACCCTGACGACCAACACCAACACCAGCACGACAGGAGCATGCGCATGACGGCCTCGGACATCCCGGGCGAATCGATCGATCTGCAGATTACCGATCTTCTCGCTGAACTCGAATTCCCGACCAACAAGGATGCGCTCGTCGACGCCGCGCGCGAAGCCGGCGCGAGCAACGAGGTGCTGGCGATGCTCGACGGCATGCCAGAGCAGGATTATGTCGACATCGAGTCGGTCACGCGCTTGATCGGCGGCAATTATGGCCCGGGCCTGGGGATCTGAACCCAGGGATCCAAACCCGCATTCACACGCGCCTCACTTTACTCATCAGAACTGCGACGACACCGCCATCCGCGTGCGCGGGGCCCGCGTCACACGGCGCGTCGTGCCACCACTTTCGAGCGCGTGGTCGGTCATCTCGCGCGCAGTCGGATCGTCGGACCCGCTCGCCTCCACCGTCGCCCGCAACTGCGCTGCGCTACGGGAATCCCGCGCCGACGCGCTTTCCGGCTGGAAATGCTCGACCAGATGGTCGATGAAGGTCCGCACCTTCGCCGGCAGATGCAGCCGGCTCGGATACGCAATCGTGATTTCGATCGGCGGCAGAGTGTACCCGTCGAGCAGACGCACGAGCCGCCCCGCCGTCAGATCCCGCCCGATCAGGTAGCTCGGCAGGATCGCCACGCCCATGCCCAGCAGCGTGAACTGCCGAAGCATCTCGGCATTGTTCGCCGCGATCGCGTTGGTCGGCCGCACCCGCACTTCGCGATCCGGACCCTTGAACACGCGCTCCTCGCCGCCGCCCTGCTCGGCCGGCCGGCTCAGGCACGAATGCCTGAGCAGATCCTCGGGGCGCGTCGGCGTGCCGTGTTGCGCCAGATAGGCGGGCGTCGCGCAGACCGTCATGTAGCCGGTCGTCAGCCGCCGGGTCACGATGCTCGCGCTGCGCATGTGCCGCGCAACCAGAATGCCGACGTCGAAGCCCTCTTCGACCAGATCGACGTGACGGTCGGCGAGCGTGACGTCGGGCACCACGTCCGGATAGCGCGCCGCGTACGACTGCACGACCGGCGCGAGACTGTGCAGTCCGAACACGACCGGCGCGACGATACGCAGCGTGCCGACAGGCTCATGATTGCGCGCCACCACCATCTGCTCGACGCCTTCGAGATCGGCGAGGATGTGGCGCACGCGCTCCAGATAGGTCGCGCCGGATTCGGTCAGCGACAGACGGCGCGTCGTGCGGTTCAGCAGTCGCGTGCCGAGCCGCGCTTCGAGATCCGCGACGTGCCGCGTGACGACCGCGGTGGACAGATCCAGCGCGCCCGCCGCGCCGACGAAACTGCCGAGGTCCGCGACCTTGACGAACACGCGCATCGACTGCAGTTGATTCATGGGACGACTCCTGCGTCGGTAAAGCCGGGCCGGCGCAACTGTTGCCGCCAGTGTCGACCCGCGCCGCATGGACGAGCGCGGGTTTGCCCAACCCAACCGATTCTAGCGATCGGACATGTCCCAACCCTGACCCAGACATGACATTCCGGTCAGATTCGACGCAGTGTGCTAATCGCGCCACTATTGCGGCGTCTATTGTCGGTTCTAGCTAGGTATAAACCCTAGTCAGCAGGTAAAATGGCGGCCAAAGGAAATCACCGCACCACCCGCCATGCCACATCGTTTTCATCTGCTCGAAAAAATCGCGTTTTCGCTGGTTTGCTGGTCGGCCGCCGCGAGTTCGGCGTATATCGGTTACGAGCGCTGCCCCGATATCAAGGTAGCCCTGCACGCCGGGGAAAAGATCCTCAGCGCCAGCGGCCAATACGCGTTCGCGTGCGCGGCGCCCGCCGCCGACGCTTGTGCGAAATTGCCAATCGACTGATTGTTCCGGTTTTCGCCGGATCTGACGCGCGATCCGCCCGGCTCGCGCGTTCGCGCATCTGCGCGCCCAAGGCTTAACGCCTGACCTCACGCATCGCGCCCGAACACCACGCGCGAGAAAAAACCCGCCAGCACCATTTCGGCCATCTCCGCCGGCACGTTCTGCGGATCGATCGTGTAGAAGAACTGCACGCCGTCGCACAGGCCAATCAGGCCGATCGCGAGTTGCTCGGGCGGCATCGACATCGGCGTGCCGACGCGCTCCGAGAACTCGCGCACATAGGCGCTCAATTGCTCGAGCTTCTCGTGCATGAATGCGTTGAAGCGCAGCCGGAAGCGCCCGTCACGCACCGCGAGCAGCTTCGCCTCGACCCACAGCAGAAAGCACTTGTTCTCGCGATGCAGCGAGCTGTAGTAGCGCAGCACGCGCGCCTCCATCTCCTCGCGCGACGCCGCGCTCTCGAAGATCGCATGCAGGTCCGCCTGCATCGCTTCGTGATCGCGCCGCAACAGCTCCAGAAACAGCTCGCTCTTGCTGCGGAAGTTCGAATAGAACGCGCCGCGCGTGTAGCCGGCCGCGGCCGCGATGTCCTCGACGCTCGCCGCGACGAAGCCCTTCTTCATGAAAATGACCTGCGCGGCATCGAGCAGACGCTCGCGCGTCTGGTCCTTGCTCTGCTCTCTCGTGAGTCTTTGACGTTTCATGGGCGCAAGTCTAGCACCGAAGAGAATTCAAATTCACCCTCACATTCAAATACATGAGTGTATTAGAATGCATCTCGTCATTCCAAGCCATACCTGTATGCCAATTGCATGACTCGGCGTGCGGGTCTTCGCGGGCGGGCCGCGCGGCTTGCCGAGTTCGTTCGCTGTCTCCAGTTGGGGTAATTGTGAAGCGTCCCGGTTCTCTCGCATCGTCAGCGATGCGCCAGCAGTCTCCTCCATCCTGTCACCGCGGCTTCTCCCGGCAGACCTGCGCGCTGGCGCTGGCAGGCGTGCTCGCGCTCGCGGCCTGCTCGAAGCAGGAAGCCGCGGCGCCCGCGCCGCGCCCGGTGGTCGCGCTCGCCGTCCATGCGGACGGGCACGCGCTGCAGGCGGCGTCGCTGCCCGGCGAAGTGCAGGCGCGCTATTCGACGCCGCTGTCGTTCCGCGTCGCCGGCAAGATCATCGAGCGCCGGGTGCGGCTCGGCGACACGGTGAAGAGCGGTGAAGTCGTCGCGTTGCTCGACCCGGCCGATGCGCAGAAAAACGTCGCCGGCACCGAGGCGCAGCTCGACGCCGCGCAGCACAACCTCGTCTATGCGCAGCAGCAGCTCGAGCGCGACAAGGCGCAGGCCAAAGAAAACCTGATCGCGCCGGCACAGCTCGAACAGACCACCAACGCCTACGCATCCGCGCTCGCGCAGCGCGATCAGGCGCAGCAGCAGGCGGCACTCGCGAAGAACCAGCTGCAATACACGACGCTCGTCGCCGGTCATGCTGGCGTCATCACGGCTGAACAGGCGGACACGGGCCAGAACGTGTCGGCGGGTCAGGCCGTCTACAACCTCGCGTGGAGCGGCGACGTCGACGTGCTGTGCGACGCGCCCGAAAGCGCACTTACCGCCTTCGCCGTCGGCCAGAACGCGAGCGTCACGCTCGCCGCGCTGCCTGGCCGCAGGCTCAGCGCGCGCGTGCGCGAGCTGTCGCCGGCCGCCGATCCGCAAAGCCGCACCTGGCGCGCGCGTCTGACGCTGCTCGATGCCGGTGCCGAGGTGCGCCTCGGCATGACCGCCGACGTCACGCCGGCCGTGCCGCTCGCCGTGGCGGCCGCGCAGCATGGCGTGTTCACGCTGCCGGTCACCGCGCTCTTTCACGAGGGACGCGAGCCGGCCGTGTGGGTCGTGCGCGCCGCGGACAACACGCTCGAACTGCGTCGCGTGAGCGTCACGCGCTACTACGAGCGCACGTTCGTCGTCAGCGACGGCCTGAAAGATGGCGAAAGCGTCGTGCTGCAAGGCGTGCACACCGTGAGCGCCGGCCAGAAAGTCCGCGCGATCGCACCGCTGCATCCCGAGGACTTCGCTTCATGAGCACGTCGCACGAAGAAGGACGCTTCAATCTGTCAGCGTGGGCGCTGCGTCATCAGGCGCTGGTCGTGTTCCTGATCGCGCTCGCCACCGCGTTCGGCATCCTCGCGTACACGCGCCTCGCGCAGTCGGAAGACCCGCCCTTCACGTTTCGCGTGATGGTGATCCGCACGTTCTGGCCAGGCGCCACAGCGCGCCAGGTGCAGGAGCAGCTGACCGATCGCATCGGCCGCAAGCTGCAGGAGACGCCTTATATAGACTTCGTTCGCAGCTACTCGCGTCCCGGGGAATCGCTGATCTTCTTCACGATGAAGGACTCGGCGCCGGTGCGCCAGGTGCCCGAGACGTGGTACCAGGTGCGCAAGAAAGTCGGCGACATTGCGGCGACCCTGCCGCCGGGCATCCAGGGCCCGTTCTTCAACGACGAATTCGGCGACGTCTACACCAACATCTATACGCTCGAAGGCGACGGCTTTTCCGCCGCGCAACTGCACGACTACGCGGACCAGCTACGCTCGGTGCTGCTGCGCGTGCCGGGCGTCGGCAAGGTCGATTATTTCGGTGACCCGGATCAGCACGTCTACATCGAGATCGCGAACACGCAGTTGACGCGTCTCGGCATCTCGCCACAACAGCTTGGCCAGGCGATCAACGCGCAGAACACGATCGCGCCCGCGGGTACGCTGACCACCACCGACGACCGCGTGTTCGTGCGCCCGAGCGGCCAGTTCAACGACGTCAATGCGCTCGCCGACATGCTGATCCGCATCAACAACCACACCATTCGTCTCGGCGACATCGCGACGATCCGGCGCGGCTACGACGACCCGGTCGTCACGCAGATGCGCTTCGGCGGCAAGCCCGTGCTCGGCATCGGCGTGACGATGCAGACGGGTGGCGACGTGATCCGCCTGGGCCGCGCGCTCGATCAGCAGATGACCCAATTGCGCGCCGCGCTGCCCGCCGGTTTGAAGCTCGTCGAAGTATCGAGCATGCCGCACGCGGTCGCGCGCTCGGTCAACGACTTTCTCGAAGCGGTCGCCGAAGCGGTCGGGATCGTGCTGGTCGTCAGCCTCGTGTCGCTCGGCGTGCGCACCGGCATGGTTGTCGTGATCTCGATTCCGGTCGTGCTCGCGGTCACTGCGCTGTGCATGTACCTGTTCGATATCGGCCTGCACAAGGTATCGCTCGGCACACTCGTGCTCGCGCTCGGCCTGCTCGTCGACGATGCGATCATCGCGGTGGAGATGATGTCGGTGAAGCTCGAGCAAGGCTGGAACCGCGCGCGCGCCGCGGCCTTCGCATACACCAGCACCGCGTTTCCGATGCTGACGGGCACGCTCGTCACCGTGGCGGGCTTCCTGCCGATCGCGCTCGCGAAATCGAGCACCGGCGAGTACACGCGCTCGATCTTCGAGGTGTCGGCGATCGCGCTGATCGCGTCGTGGCTCGCGGCGGTCGTGCTGATCCCGCTGCTCGGCTATCACATGCTGCCGGAGCGCAAGCGTCACGCGCACGAGCCCGACGACCACGAACACGACATCTACGACACGCGCTTCTATACGCGGTTGCGCGGCTGGATCGGCTGGTGCATCGAGCGGCGTTTCGTCGTGCTCGCGATCACCGTGCTGCTGTTCGTGCTCGCGATGGCCGGCTTCTCGCTCGTGCCGCAGCAGTTCTTCCCGAGCTCGGACCGGCCGGAGCTGCTGGTCGATGTGCGGCTGCCCGAAGGCGCGTCGTTCGATGCCACGTTGCGCCAGGCCGAACGCCTCGAAAAAGCGCTTCACGGGCGCCCCGAGATCGATCACACGGTCAGCTTCGTCGGCACCGGCGCACCACGTTTCTATCTGCCGCTCGATCAGCAATTGCAGCAACCGAACTTCGCGCAGTTCGTGATCACCGCGAAGTCCGTCAAGGATCGCGAGAAGCTCGCGCAATGGCTCGAACCGGAATTGCTGAACAACTTCCCGGCGATCCGCACGCGCCTGTCACGCCTCGAAAACGGGCCACCGGTCGGCTATCCGGTGCAGTTCCGCGTGAGCGGCGACGACATCGCGACTGTGCGCTCGATCGCCGAGCGCGTCGCCGTGACGATGCGCGCCAATCGCGGCACGCGCAACGTGCAGTTCGACTGGGATGAGCCCGCCGAGCGCTCGGTGCGCTTCGAGATCGACCAGAAACGCGCGCGCGAGCTCGGCGTCACTTCCGAAGACGTCTCCAGCTTCCTGGCGATGACGCTGTCCGGCTATACGGTCACGCAGTATCGCGAGCGCGACAAGCTGATCAGCGTCGATCTGCGCGCGCCGCGCGCCGAACGTGTGGATCCGTCGCAGTTGACCGCGCTCGCGATGCCGACATCGAACGGCCCGGTACCGCTCGGTACGCTCGGGCATCTGCGCAACGACCTCGAATACGGCGTGATCTGGGAACGCGACCGTCAGCCGACTATCACCGTGCAGTCCGACGTTTCGGCCGGCGCCCAAGGCATCGACGTCACGCACGCGGTGGATCGCGCGCTCGCGCCGATCCGCGCGACGCTGCCGGTCGGCTACCGGATCGAGATCGGCGGCTCCGTCGAGGAAAGCGGCAAAGGTCAAACCTCGATCAACGCGCAGATTCCCATCATGGTGATCGCGGTGCTCACGCTGCTGATGATCCAGTTGCAAAGCTTCGCGCGCGTGCTGATGGTCGTACTGACCGCGCCGCTCGGCCTGATCGGCGTCGTGCTTACGTTGCTGCTGTTCGGCCAGCCGTTCGGCTTCGTCGCGATGCTCGGCGTGATCGCGATGTTCGGCATCATCATGCGCAATTCGGTGATTCTCGTCGATCAGATCGAGCAGGACATCGCGTCGGGGCACAAACGCTTCGATGCGATCGTCGGCGCGACCGTGCGGCGGTTCCGGCCGATCACGCTGACCGCCGCGGCCGCCGTGCTCGCGCTGATCCCGCTGTTGCGCTCGAACTTCTTCGGGCCGATGGCGACCGCGCTGATGGGCGGCATCACGAGTGCGACGATCCTCACGCTGTTCTATCTGCCCGCGTTGTACGCCGCGTCGTTCCGTGTGCGCACCGACGAGCGCGAGCCGCACGCGCCGCCCGGTGCCGGCGCCACGCACACGGGTAACTGAGCATGAGCACGAGCATGATTATTCCCGCCCTATCCCGCCACCGCCGCGCGGGCTTCGATGCGCTGGCCCGTACCGCGATTGCCACGAGCATCGCGAGCCTCACCTGCATGCTCGGCGCCTGCTCGTTCGGACCGAACGGCGATGCGCCCGCGATGCCGCAGCCCGCGCACTACGGCGCCGAAGCGATGCCGACGCAAACCGTGCCCGCGCAGGGCGTCACGCAGCAGTTCGTGACCGGCGCGCAGCCGGTGCCTGAATGGTGGAAGCTGTACCGTTCGGATGCGCTGAACACGCTCGTTGACGAAGGCCTGCGCAACAGTCCGACGCTCGCCGCGACCGACCGCAGTCTCGCCGCCGCGCGCGAGCAACTGCGCGCGCAGGTGGGCAGCTCGTTGCTGCCGACCATCGACGCCGGCGGCCAGGCCACCCGCAATCGCGCGCTCGCGATTCCCGAGATTGGACCGAACACGTTTCTGTACAACGTGTTCGTCGGTCAGTTGCAGGCGCACTATACGTTCGATCTGTTCGGCGCCGCGCGTCTGGCGAACGCGGCACTCTCCGCCCGCGTGAACGTGCAGGTCTACCAGCTCGAGGCAGCGCGGCGCGCGCTCGCCGCGAACATCGTCACGGCGACGATTACGAGCGCCGCGCTGCATGCTCAGATCGATACGACCGAGCGGCTCGTGAGCCTCGCCAACGATCAGGCGCGCGATACCGAACGGCGCTTCGCGCTCGGCGCGGTGTCGCATGCCGATCTGCTGAACGCGCAGCAAAGCGCGGCGAGCGTGTCGGCGAGTCTGCCGGCGCTGAAGCAGCAGTGGCTCACTACGCGTCACGCGCTCGCGGTGCTGCTCGGCCGCACACCCGATGCCGCGCCGGACGACATCGATCTCGCGCAGCTGCATGTGCCCGAGCAGGTGCCGGTCGTCGTGCCGTCGGAGCTGCTGCGCACGCGGCCTGACATCGAGGCGGCCGATGCCGCGCTGAAGGCCGCGGCGACCGATGTCGGCGTCGCGACCGCGCAGATGTTTCCGAGCCTGTCGCTGTCGGCATCGATGGGACAAGGCGGCTTTAGCTGGCCGGTTGCGATGTCAGGTGCTGGGGCCATCTGGAGCATCGGCGCTTCTTTGTCGCAACCGCTGTTTCATGGCGGCGCGCTCGTCGCGCAGCGCCGCGCGGCGCAGCACACGTACGAGGCGAGCGTGTCGCAATACAAGCAGACCGTGCTGGCCGCGTTCCAGAACGTCGCCGATACGCTCGCCTCGCTCGAGCACGACGCGCAGTCGCTCGATGCCGCGAACATCGCCGCGCGTTCGGCACAAGGCGTGTTCAACGAGACATCGGCGCGCTATCGGCTCGGCGCGCTGCCCGTCGCGGCGACGCGTTCGAGCGAGCAGCAATGGCGCAACGCGCAGCTCGATGAGATCCGCTATATGAGCGCGCGGCTGACGGATACGGCCGCGTTGTTTCAGGCGATGGGGAATCCGCCGGTTGATCAGGCTGGTGCGTCATCGACCGCGGCGACTTCAGCTTCTGCGCCTGCATCGGTTGAAGCGGCGAACACGGCGGCATCCAACTAAACGAGGGATTCCGTACGGAACGCTGCGCACTTATCCCCAGTTCGTGTTGATGAGCCTGTTGAAAACTGCCTGAAAAGCGGGCTAACGCATTGAACGTATTACGATTTGTTTGTACGGTGCGAAATCAGCCAGAGTGTTGGGCGCGATCAATGGGTTGGGAATTCGATCGTGTTGCTCGTCAGGCTAAACGATGGCCGTACCCTGACTGTGCCCGAAGACGATTCAGCCTGGCATGAACTGACGATGAAGTTATCGGAGCATCTTGCCGGTGCAAGGCCTGACGAGGCGTGGGAACTTCTGTCCGCTTTTTCCGACGAGGTGCCTCGCGTCGAGGTATTTCACCGTTGATATGACGGTATGCGGCGAGAGCGGGCGGGCACCCGAATCGCTTTGAAAAGGATGGGCCCACCCCGCACACCTGCGCTCCCGACATCAAGGCTTGTTCGACTCGAACAGATCCATGATCTGCTTCTTCTCAGTCGTGGTCACGCTCGGCGGCGGCACCACTGGCGGCGTCATGCCCGCCAGCCCGACGCCACCCACCGCATCGCTCGAGCCGGCCATCGGATTGCCCGAATCGAGACCGATGCTCGCGACGAAGCCTTGCCCCGGCAACATGTCGGTAAAGAACAGCTCGCCGTTCATCACCGTCACATCGTCGGGCTGCTGCGGCTCGGCCTGCGGCACGCCGCGCAGCGCGCGCTGCATGTACTCGACCCAGATCGGCAGCGCGAGCTGCGCACCGAATTCGCGGCTGCCGAGACTCTTCGGCTGGTCGTAGCCCATCCACGCGACCGCCACCAGCGACTGCTGATAGCCGGCGAACCAGCCGTCCTTCGCGTCGTTGGTCGTACCGGTCTTGCCCTGCAGATCCGAGCGCTTCAGCACGTTGGTGCCCGCGCCCGTACCCGCGGTCGCGACCGAATGCAACAGGCTGTTCATGACATACGCGTTGCGCGGTTCGAGCGTGCGCGGCGCGTCGCGCCCAGCGACGAGAGGCTGCGCGCGCGAAATCGCCACGCCGCGCGCGTCGTTCACTTCGCTGATCAGATAGGGATTGATGCGGTAGCCGCCGTTCGCGAATACCGAGTACGCGCCCGCCGACTGCAACGGCGTGACGAGGCCCGCGCCGAGCGCCATGGGCAGATACGGCGGGGTCTTGTCGGCATCGAAGCCGAAACGCTGCGTGACGAAGTCCTGCGCGTATTTGGTGCCGATGAACGACAGGATCCGGATCGACACGAGGTTCTTCGACTTCTGCAACGCGACGCGCATCGACATCGGACCATCAGGCTGGTCGTCGTCCTTCGGCTCCCACGCGTCGCCGCCGGGCGTGCTCGGCGGGAAAAACAGCGGCGCGTCGTTGATGATCGTCGCCGGTGCCAGCCCCTTGTTCAGCGCCGCCGAGTAGATGAACGGCTTGAAGCTCGAACCCGGCTGGCGCCAGGCTTGCGTCACATGGTTGAACTTGTTCTTGTTGAAGTCGAAACCGCCGATCAGCGCGCGGATCGCACCGTCCTGCGGCGTCAGCGACACGAGCGCACCCTCGACCTGCGGCAACTGCGTGATCTGCCAGTTGCCCTTGTCGTCGGCGACGAGGCGCACGATCGAACCTGGCTTGATGCGCAGCGTCGCGTTCGCGCGCGGGCTCAGCGCGGCGGCGACGAAGCGCAGGCCATCGCCCGAGACCGTTACCTGGGTGCCGTCGACCAGTTGTGCGACCACCTGCTTCGCGCTCGCCGCCGTCACCACGCCGGCGATGATCTCACCGTTGTCCGGGTGATCGGTCAGCGCGTCGTCGATCGTCTGATCGCGGTCGTCGCCCGCGTCGGGCAACTGCACGAAGCCTTCCGGTCCGCGATAGCCGTGGCGCCGCTCGTAGTCCATCACGCCCTTGCGCACCGCGCGATACGCGGCGTCCTGATCGGCGGAATCGATCGTCGTCGTGACGTTCAGGCCGCGCGTATAGGTTTCGTCCTTGTACTGCGCGTACATCATCTGCCGCACCATTTCGGCGACGTACTCGGCGTGCACGCTGTACTCGTTGCCCGGATTCTTCGTCTGAATCTCTTCCTTCAAGGCCTGGTCGTACTGCTGCCGCGTGATGTAGTTCAGCTCGAGCATGCGTCGCAGGATGTACTCCTGACGGATCTTCGCGCGCTTCGGATTGACGACCGGGTTATACGCGGACGGCGCCTTCGGCAGACCCGCGAGCATCGCGGCCTGCGCCAGCGTGATGTCCTTCAGGTCCTTGCCGAAGTACACGCGCGCGGCCGCTGCGAAGCCGTACGCGCGCTCGCCCAGATAGATCTGGTTCATGTACAGCTCGAGGATCTGGTCTTTCGTCAGCGTGCGCTCGATCTTGTACGCGAGCAGCATTTCGTAGATCTTGCGCGTGTAGGTCTTCTCGCTGGAGAGGAAGAAATTGCGCGCGACCTGCATCGTGATCGTGCTCGCGCCCTGCGACGCGCCGCCGTGCGCCAGGTCGGCGAAGCCGGCGCGCAGGATGCCGACGAAGTCGACGCCACCGTGTTCGTAGAAGCGGTAGTCCTCGATCGCGAGCACCGCTTTTTTCATCTGGTCGGGGATGTCCTGGAAGCGCACCAGGCTGCGGCGCTCCTCGCCGAATTCGCCGATCAGCACGTGATCCGCGGTATAGACGCGCAGCGGCACTTTCGGGCGATAGTCGGTGAGCGCGTCGAGCGACGGCAACTGCGGCCCCATCACGACCAGCGCATAGCCGACGATCAGCGCGCCGACCACGACGACGGTCGCGATCAGGCCGAAGAACCACAGAACGAGCGACGCGCCGATCGACCGACGGCCGCGCTCGGGCTCGCGCGAAGCGGCGTTGCGTCCAGGCGTGCGTTGGTTGGAGTCCCGGTCTTCACCGGCCGGAGAGTTCGAGGAATGCGGTCGTTTGATAATTGGCATGACTGGAGTAATGGGCCCGCAACTGCGCGCCTGTCTGCACGCGCTCGCGGCGCGCGCTGGGTCGTGTTCGACATGCTGGGCGGGACACACGCCGCCCTGCGGACCTTGCCCCCGGCCGGCCGCACGGCACGCCTCGGACCATGTCCGGCGCAATGTAACAGCGCATTTTAAAGAAATCGGCAGCGGTCCAACGCAGATTTTTTGTAAGAATTCCCTTCGTCGGCGGCCTTTTGCTGGTAAGGGTCTGTAATTTCGCGCAGCGCGTGCCAGCGTGCGCTCGACGCGCGGCTTGTGCGGGGTTATCAACATTTTCTGTTGAAAGGGCTGTGGACAAACCGCCCGCAAACACTACAACTCATTGATGTCACGGGATTTTCGCACCGCGCTTGTTCCGTGGCGGCGCAACTCGTCATATGATGAACCCCGCGCGCGTCCTTCGATGCGCGCGACGGGGACCCAACGGCGGGCTCCAACGCAAATCCGATGACGGGCTCCGACACCGTATCCGGAGGCACGCGCCGACCCGCCCATGCCAACAAGACTGCGAGTCGATCATGTCCAAGCCCAGCGAGCGCATCGTCGTATTCGTCACGACCGCGCAGAAACGTGCGATCACCGCGACCGCGGAGGATCTGGGTATCAGCGTGAGTGAACTGATGCGGCGCGCGGTGCTGAGCTTCGGCGCGACCAGCGAACAGGTCAAGGCCGCGAGCATCGTCGACCGGCTGCGCGCGCCGCGCGCGCCCGACGCGCTGAATGCAGCGCTGCAGCGCGTCGCGCGTGGTACACGCCATGCACGTGCCGCATTGCCGGCGTCGCTGCCAGCGCATCAGACGGATGGTGCGGGTGCCTCTGGCGACACTGCCGCGGCAAACGCGGCGACAAACGCGGCGGCCAACACCGCAACCGACCCTGCTGACTCCCCCGCGCCGCTGCTTCCCGCCGGCGTCGCCGCCGCGCTCGCCGCCGAGCAGGACGAACAGGCGGCGGCCACCGCCGAAGCCGTCGCGCGCCTGACGGCAGCGCGAGCCGCCGACAACGCGGAAAACGCCGAAACGGACGCAATCGACGATGCAGCGTCGAAACGGCTGTCCGGCACGTCGGCGCGTCTGCGCAACTCACTCAAGCGCCCCCGCATCGACGACGCCCCCGACGACGACGAACCGGACAGCGACCCGCGCGCCGAAGGCGGCCGCTTCGCGTGACGAAAAGCGTCACGGAAAATTACCGCATGAGCCGCGATCACCGCCTTTGAGCAAGCCGGCACTCGTGCGCAACGCCGGTTGCATATCGTTACATCAGTGACACCCGTATGAATGCCGTTCGATAACGCCCGCCCACAGGCGCAAACAGCGGCTTTTCCAGTATCGCGCGAGCCTTCGGGCGGCCGCATCGTTTAAGCCATCTTTAAGACAGCCGATGGTGTAATATCCGCCGTCAAGTCCATGCCCATCGCGGCTCTCCAACATCCAGGCAAGCATCAACCGGCATTGCGCCCCAACAAAAACGGGCTGCACTATTGCAATTGGCAAGTGCGCCCCGAACTCCGGTCCGAACGCTGCGCAGCATCAGGCGCGGCGGCGTAAAGTAGCAGTAGTTCAAGGCACTCAGGCGCGCACGCATCGTCGGCGCCGCCCACATTCTCTGGAGGTTTTCATGTCGCTTTTTGACAGCATTTCGCGCACGCTCAAAGGTCTTCTGAACGATGCGGCCGACTCCGTGCAGGACCCGTCGCGCGACTCGCGCCAGATCGTGCGCGAACTCGACGACAGCATCGGCCGGGCCGAGAACTCGCTGATCGAGATTCAGGCGCAGGTCGCCACTCAGCAAAGCAAGCGCGATGTTGCCGCTGACAAGGCGAAGAAGTATGAAGACGGTGCCCGCCGCGCACTGCAGTCCGGCGACGAAGCGCTCGCGCGCGAAGCGCTCGGCGCGCAGGCCACCGCCGAAGCCGAACGCGATGCGCTGACGAAAGAACTGACTTCGCTGGAACCGTCGGTCGCGCAACTAAAGAGCCAGATCGAGGACATGCGCACGCGCCGCAACGACCTGAACGCGCGCTCGAATATCCTGCAGGCCAAGCAGCAGATCGCGCAGGCGAAAGATACCGCGGCCACCGCACTCGGCGGCATCGGCGGCAAGAACCTGTCCGAGGATTTCCAGAAGCTCGAAGACAAGGTCGCGCTGTCGAACGCGCGTTCCGACGCACGTCTGAACTCCGCCGACGAGAAAAGCGGCAAGGCGCTCGACGACAAGCTCGCGGATCTGAACCGCGGCCCGTCCGTCGACGATCGGCTCGAAGCGCTGAAAAAGCAACTCAATACGCCGGCGCAGTAAATGCCGGATGCGTGCACCTGCTCGCAGCAAGTACGCACAGCAATGGCAGCAGCAGTAGTAGCACATGCCGGTGCGCTCGCTTCTGAACGCACCGGCATACCGGCCGCCACAGGTAGCCACCGCAATCGACTGATGGAGACGGGCGCGCCGCGCCCGGTCTGCAAATGAAAAAATTTTTCGCAACCGCCTTCGCTTCGCTGCTGCTCGTGTCGGCCGCGGCGTTCGCGGTGCCGACCGTTCAGCAAATCGAATCGGCGATGTCGCAGGGCAACTGGCAGCAGGCCGACGCCGGCCTCGCCGAAGTGTTGCAAGCGCATCCGAACAACGCTCACGCGCACTATCTGTACGCCCAGGTGCTCGATCGCGAAGGCCGTTCGGCCGAGGCGCTCGCGCAGGTCCAACAGGCGAAGACGCTGGATCCGCAAATCCGTTTCGCCGACCCGAGCCGTTTCGCGCAAACCGAAGCGCGCCTGCGCCGCGACGCGGAACGCGCGGGCGGCAACGTCACCCGTCACGCCGCGAATCCGTTCGCGCAGCAGAATGCGCCTGCTGTGCAGCAACAGTCGGCGATGATGTCGCAAGCGCAACAACGGCATGGTCCGGGGGTGGGTATGTGGATCGGTATCATTGTTCTGATCGCGGTGATCGCGCTCGTGTTGCGCTGGACCTTGAGACGCGCGCGCAGCCAGGAAGACACGCGCGCCGACGACGATCGACGCGCGCAATTGAAGCGCGCAACCGACATGCTCAACACGGTGCGTTCGATCAAGCTCGACGTGAAGCTGTCCATCGCGCCGGGTCACGAGTTGCTCGAAAAAGACGTCGAAGCGACCGAAGAGCAGTTGCGCGGCGCCGTCGAAACGCTGTCGACCGGCAAGAATCCGCTGCCGCCCTATGCACTCGACGAATTCGAGCAGCGCATCGCGAGTCTGCGCGCGCGCGCCGACGGCCGGCCCGATCCGACTTCCGCGTCCGTGGGCACCGCTCAGCAATCGCCGTACGCGCAGGAAGCCCAGCGCTTCGGCAGTCCGCAGCCGCCTTATCCGCAACAGGGTCCATATCAGCAGCAGCCGCAGGTCATCGTGCAGCAAGGCGGTGGCATGGGTGGCGGCATGGGCGGTCTGCTGACCGGCGTGCTGCTTGGCGAAGCGCTCAGTCATGGGCGTGAGCGCGTCGTCGAACGCGACGTGATCGTCGACCCCGACGAACTGCGCCGGCGCGGCAGCGACGCAGGAAACGGCGGCAGCCTCGACTTCGGTCAGGGTTCGAACGACTGGAACGATGACGGCAGCGGCGGCGGCATCGACATGGGCAGCAACGACGATTCCGGCGGTTGGACCGATACCTGATCGATCCTGGCCGATCCGCGTCGAATCAACAACAGGCTCCTTCGCGGAGCCTGTTTTTTGCCCGCCGGTTTTTGCGCACCGCCTTCGTTCAAGTTACACCCGCGCCGACTCCGCCTGGCTGCCCTCGTGCTGCGCGAGCCCACTGCGCCGTAGCCGCAGCTGCAATCGTTTCACCCGCCGCTTTCGCCCCATGCCGGAGACCGCCTTGACATCTGCCCCTTCCGCTTCATCCGCCGCGCCGCGCATTGCGATCGTCGGCAGTGGCTTTGCCGGCATCGGCATGGCGATTCGTCTGCAGCAGATGGGCATCACGTCGTTTACGGTCTACGAGGCCGCGAGCGGCATCGGCGGCACGTGGCGCGACAATACCTACCCCGGCGCGGCCTGCGACGTCCCCTCGCATCTGTATTCGTTTTCGTTCGAGGCGAATCCGGCGTGGTCGCGCGCGTTCAGCAGCCAAGCCGAAATTCTCGCGTATCTGCAGCACTGCGCGCGCAAGTACGGCATCGAGCGCTACGTGCGCTGCAATACAAAAGTGAGCGCCGCGCGTTTCGACGAAGCGCGCCAGATCTGGCTCGTCGAGCTCGACACGAACGGCGCTCGCGAAACCATCGAGGCCGACGTGCTGATCGCCGCGAACGGTCCGCTGTCGCGTCCCGCGCTGCCGCGTATCGCCGGCATCGAACGTTTCGAAGGCAAGCTGTTCCATTCGGCGCGCTGGGATCACGCATATCCGCTCGACGGCAAACGCGTCGCGGTGATCGGCACCGGCGCGAGCGCGATCCAGTTCGTGCCGAAAATCCAGCCGCGCGTCGCGCACCTGGATCTGTTCCAGCGCACCGCGCCGTGGGTGATGCCGAAGCGCAACAAGCCGATCGGCCCGCGCGCGCAATGGCTGTTCCGCACGCTGCCGTTCACGCAGCGCCTGGTTCGCAGCGCGATCTATTGGCAGCTCGAATCGCGCGGAATCGCGTTCGTCGTCAATCCCGAACTGATGAAGATGCCGATGAAGTTCGGCCTCAGCTATCTCGAGCGACGCGTCAAGGACCCGGCGCTGCGCGCGAAGCTCACGCCGAACCACCGGCTCGGCTGCAAGCGCGTGCTGCTGTCGAGCGACTATTACCCGGCCGTCTGTCAGCCGAACGTCGAGGTCGTGACGAGCGGCATTCGCGAGATCGCCGCGGATGGCATCTTGACCGAGGACGGCGTGCATCACCGCGCGGACGCGATCATCTGCGGCACCGGCTTCCAGGTCAACGACGTGCCCGCGCCGTTCGAAGTGACCGGCCTCGGCGGCACCGACCTCAGCACGCTATGGCTGCGCGATGGCCCCGAGGCCTATCTCGGCACGAGCATCGCGAACTTCCCGAACTTCTTCATGATCGTTGGCCCGAACACGGGGCTCGGCCATAACTCGATGATCTACATGATCGAGTCGCAACTGCGGTACATCGGCGATTGCTTGCGCGTGCTGCGCCAGCGGAACGCACGCACGATGACCTTGCGCGCCGACGTGCAGCGCGATTTCAACGCGCGTCTGCAGCGGGAGATGCAGCACGCGGTGTGGACGAGCGGCTGCCATAGCTGGTATCAGACGCAGAGCGGCAAAGTCACCGCGATCTGGCCCGGCTTCACGTTCAGCTTTCGCAGGCGTACGCGGCGTGTGCGGCCGCAGGATTACCGCTTCGCGCGTTGAAGCTCGTGGGCCGGCACTGTCATCACCCGCCGCCGCTCAGCAACTGCAACAGCTCCCACAGAAACTTCACGATGATCACGATCAGTTCCCACAGCCGATAAAGCGGCTCCCAGTCCAGCACACGCAGAAGGGACTCGATCATCGCTATCGTCGGAAGTAGTGAGGGGCGGTTCGATCACGCAACCTCTCAGACCGCCATCACGGCCCGCTTGCGCTCAGCGCGCTGCATGAAGAAGTTCGCGGCGACGACGCCGACCGTGACGACCGCGATAAACAGCGTCGCGAGCGCATTCATCTCCGGGTTCAGGCCAAGGCGAACGCGCGAGAATACGACGAGCGGCAAGGTCGTCGAGCCGGGACCCGACAGGAACGCGGACAGCACGACGTCGTCGATCGACAGCGTGAACGACAGTAGCCAGCCCGACACCAGCGCCTGCGAAATCAGCGGCAGCGTGACGGAAAAGAACACGCGCAGCGGTGTCGCGCCGAGGTCGAGCGCGGCTTCCTCGAGCGACGGATGCAGCTCCCGCACGCGCGACTGCACGATGATCGCGACGTATGAAATGCACAGCATCACGTGACCGATCCAGATCGTGAAGATGCCGCGTTCGGCTGGCCAGCCGATCCAGCGCGCCATTTCGATGAACAGCAGCAGCAGCGAGATGCCCTGAATCACTTCAGGGATCACCAGCGGCGCGTTGATCATGCCGGTGTACAGCGTGAAGCCGCGAAAGCGCCCCATGCGCGCGAGCACGAAGCCGGCCCATGTACCGATGATCACCGACGCGAATGCCGTGAGCAGGCCGATACGCAACGACAGCCACGCCGACGTAATCAGCTCGCCGTCCTGCAACAGCGCCGCGTACCAGCGCGTCGAGAAGCGCGTCCACACCGTCACCAGTTGCGATTCGTTGAACGAATAGACGACGAGGCTGACGATCGGGATATACAGAAACAGAAAGCCGATACCGAGGGCGATCAACTGCAGCATGCGATTCGGCTTCATTGGCGGCCCTCCTCCAATGCCTTCGCCTGCGCATGCTGGAACAGCGCCATCGGCACCAGCAGCAGCAACACCATCGCGCAGGTGACGGCGGACGCCATCGGCCAGTCGGCATTGTCGAAGAACTCGTTCCACATCACGCGGCCGATCATCAGCGTGTTCGCGCCGCCGAGCAGCTCAGGAATCACATACTCGCCGACCGCCGGAATGAACACCAGCAGACAGCCCGCGACGATGCCGTTCTTCGACAGCGGCAGCGTGATCTGCCAGAACGCCTTCCACGGCTTCGCGCCGAGGTCATAGGCGGCTTCCAGTAAGGTCAGGTCCATTTTCACGAGATGCGCGTAAAGCGGCATCACGAGAAACGGCAGGTACGAATAGACCATGCCGATATAGACCGCCGTGTTCGTGTGATACAGCTCGATCGGCGAATGGATCAGGCCGACCGACATCAGAAAATTATTCAGCAGCCCGTTGTTCTTCAGAATGCCGATCCATGCATATACGCGGATCAGGAACGAGGTCCAGAATGGCAGCATCACAGCCATCATCAGAAGATTGCGGGTGGCCGGATTCGAGCGCGCGATGTAGTACGCCATCGGATAGCCGATCAGCAGACACAGCACCGTCGAAATCGCCGCGACCACGACTGAATTCACATAGGTCGCGAAGTACAGGCTGTCGGTCAGCAGAAACACGTAGTGCGACAGATCCAGCGTGATGTGCAGTGCGCCTTCCGCGAAGTTGACGAGCTGCGTGTACGGCGGAATGCCGAGCTGCGAATCGGCAAAGCTGATCTTCACGACCAGCAGGAATGGCACCAGGAAAAACAGCAGCAGCCAGACGAACGGCCCCGCCACCACCGCGGTACGGCCAGTGAGCTGCAGACGCCGCACGGGCCATGCGAAAAACGACGCAAGCGCCTCTTTCATGACGTCAGCACCACGCCGGCCGATGCGCTCCAGCGCACGTAGACTTCGTCACCCCAGGACGGCGGATCGATTTCGGTGAGCGCGAGGCTCGTCACGTTCGCGATCACGGTCTTGCCGCCGTCGAGCTTCACGTGATACAGCGAATAGCCGCCCATGTACGCGATATTCGTGACGACGCCCTTGCCCCAGTTGTACGCGCCCTCTGGCGGCTTGCGCGTGAGCGCGATGCGTTCGGGCCGCACCGAGATCGTCACCGGCATGCCGAGCGGACCGGTGATGCCGTGATTGACGTGCAAATGGCACGTCAGATCCGGCGTTTCGATGAACACGTGATCGGGTTCGTCCTCGACGGTATGGCCTTCGAACAGATTGGTCGAGCCGATGAATTCCGCCGAGAAACGGCTGTTCGGATACTCGTAGACTTCATGCGGCGTGCCGAGCTGCACGATCTGGCCTTCGCTCATCACGGCGAGACGGTTGGCCATCGTCATCGCTTCTTCCTGATCGTGCGTGACCATCATGCAGGTGACGCCGACCTGGTCGAGAATGTTGACGAGCTCGATCTGCGTGCGCTGGCGGATCTGCTTGTCGAGCGCCGACATGGGCTCGTCGAGCAGCAGCAGCTTCGGCCGCTTGACGAGCGAGCGCGCGAGCGCGACGCGCTGCTGCTGCCCGCCCGATAGCTGATGCGGCTTGCGCTTCGCGAAGCGGCCCATCTGCACGAGTTCGAGCGCGTTGTGCAGGCGATCTTTCAGCTCGGCCTTGGGCACACCTTCCTGCTTCAGGCCGAACGCCACGTTCGCCTCGACCGTCATGTGCGGAAAGAGCGCGTACGACTGGAACATCATGTTGACCGGCCGGCGATACGGCGGCAGCTGCGCGAGATCTTCGCCATCGATCAGGATCTTGCCCGACGTCACGGTTTCGAGGCCGGCCATCATGCGCAGCAACGTCGACTTGCCGCAGCCAGAGCTGCCTAGCAGCGCGAATAGCTCGCCCTTCTTCACCGTCAGGCTGACCCCTTTGACCGCGACGGTTTCGCCGAACTTCTTCACGACGTCGACGATCTGGATGAACCCGTCCGCTGCGTCGCCCGTAACGGCGTCCGGGCCCGTCGACGGCACGGCCGTCCCGGCCAGCGCGCCCGACTGCTCACTGCTGATCATAATGCTGCTTCACTCCGGCGTTTGACGAACAAAGCCCCCGGTGAACACCGAGGGCTTCATATGCTGCTTATCTGTTTGTTGCCGCGCCTAGCGGCCGGACTTGAACTCGGTCCACAGCCGTGTTTGCAGCCGCTGGATTTCCTGCGGCAGCGGCTTCAAAAGGAACAGCGTCTTGATGGTTTCCGGCGACGGGTACACGGCCGGATCGTTCGCGACGTCCTTGTCCACGTACTTGCGCGCTTCCGTATTGACGCTCGGGTAGTACACGGCATTGGTGATCGCGGCGTGCACCTGCGGCGTCTCGATGTAGTTGATCCACTCGAGCGCGGCTTCCTTGTGCTTCGCATCCTTCGGAATCGCCATCACGTCGAACCACACCGGCGCGCCGCCCTTCGGCACGAAGTACTCGATCCTGTAAGGCTTCTTCGCCTCGATCGCGCGATGCTTGGCGATCACGACGTCGCCCGACCAGCCGTACGCGAAGCAGATGTCGCCGCCGACGAGGTCGTTGATGTAGCCCGACGAGTTGAACTGCGTGATGTACGGGCGGGTCTTTTTCAGCATCGCGAGCGCGGCGCGGTAGTCGGCCGGGTTCGTGCTCATCGGGTCCTTACCTATGTAGTGCAGCGCGGCTGCGAACATCTGGTCCGGCGCGTCGAGCACCGATACGCCGCAGGTCTTCAGCTTCGAGATATTTTCCGGCTTGAAAAGGATGTCCCAGCTATCGAGCGGCGCGTCCTTGCCGAGGATCTGTTGGACCTTCGTCACGTTGTAACCGAGGCCGGTCGTGCCGTACGCCCAGGGCACCACGTACTTGTTGCCCGGATCGGCGCCGGCGACGAGCGCCATCAGCGACGGGTCGAGGTACTTCAGGTTCGGCAGCTTCGATTTGTCGAGCGGCTCGAAGATGCCCGCGGCGATCTGCTTGCCCGCGTAGTTGCTGGTCGGCACGACGATGTCGTAGCCCGAATTGCCGGTGAGCAGCTTCGCCTGCAGCGTGTCGTCGCTGTCGTAGTTGTCGTACTTGACCTGAACGCCGGTCTGCTTCGTGAAGTTCGGAATCGTGTCCTTCGCGATGTAGTCGGACCAGTTATATACGTTGAGCTGCGTATCCTTCGCAGCGGCCGTCAACCACGGCGCCGCGCACAAGATCAGCGCCGCCATATGCCCCACTATCCGCTTGTTCATCCCGTTCTCCGATTCTTTCGTCACTCAAGCCGCGCCCTCGCGCGCACGGCCCCCTGAAAACCCCGAAAACTACCACCAAATATTGCCCGCTCCAAAATAAACCCGGAGTTGTCGCGCAAACGGTACAGGCTCTGGCCGCACCACTGCAAAATGGGCGCAATTTTAACGGGTTATCGACGCGTGTCTATCAAAAAATACGCGTGCCGCGGCCGCGCTTGATCGGCGCTGGGCACAGGCTGCGGGGTTTCGTCGAGTCCTTGTTATCTGGTTGTCAGGTCGGCGTCGTCGCGCACCTGGGCGGTGCGTCGCCGTGGCCCGCGCGGGTGCCCGGCGGCCGTTGCCGGTGACGAGCTGCGTCGGCGTGATCTGCACCTTTCATTGGCCGCGGCGGCGCCACGACGGCTCGAATGCTCCTATCATGACCTCTTGATGCGAATTGCGCGACGTCGTCGCGCGACGGCCGGCCAGCCGCGGCGCGCGTGCAATGGTGGCCATATGATTTGCAGCAGAATGGGTTTCCCAGAAACGCTGGCACGATGAACACCAATCCTTTCGCGATGCGTCCCAACCGCCGCCGGCGTTTGCCGGGCGAGCCGACGCGTCCGGCGCACTGGTTTTCGTACCTCGGCGCCGGCGCGCTGATCGCGGTCGGCTATATCGATCCCGGCAACTGGGCGACCGCGCTCGGCGCCGGCGCAGGCTACGGCTACCGCCTGCTCGGCATCGTGCTGCTGTCGAGCCTGATGGGAATGCTGATGCAATGGCTGTCGTCGCGTCTGGGCGTCGTGACCGGGCGCGATCTCGCGCAGCTGTGCCGCGAGCGCAATGGCCGGCGCGCGACGCTGTTCCTGTGGCTCACGAGCGAAGTCGCGATCATCGCCTGCGATGTCGCCGAGGTGCTCGGCAGCGCGGTCGCGCTGCAACTGCTGCTCGGCGTGTCGCTGACGGTCGGCGTGTTGATGTCGGCGGTGTGCACCTTCGCGCTGCTCGCGCTCCAGCAGAAAGGCGGCCGCAGGCTGGAGGCGGTGATCGCCGCGCTGATCGGCCTGGTCGGCCTGTGCTTCGTCGTACAGCTCGCGCTCGCGCGGCCCGACTGGCACGCGGCGCTCGCCGGCACCGCGCCGAGCCTGGAGCTGATCAGAAGCGCGGGCATGCTGTGGCTCGCGGCCGGCATCGTCGGCGCGACGGTCATGCCGCACAACCTGTATCTGCATTCGGCGCTCGTCAAGCATCACGCGCCCGACAGCAGCGACGGAGAGATCAAGGCCGCGCTGCATGTCGTCAATCTCGATACCTTCGGCTCGCTTGCGTTCGCGTTTGTGATCAACGCGGCGCTGCTGATCGTCGCGGCCGCCGTGTTCTATGCGAGCGGCCATCGGGACGTGACCGATCTGGCCGATGCGCATCGGCTAATCGCGCCGCTCGTCGGCAGCCACTGGGCCGGCATCCTGTTCGCGACGGCGCTGCTCGCCTGTGGACTCAGCGCGACCGTCACCGGCACGTTGGCCGGTCAGACGGTGATGGAGGGCTTCCTGCGGGTGCGGTTGCCGCGCTGGAAACGCGCGCTGCTCACGCGTGCGCTCGCGATCGGGCCGGCCTTGCTCGCTGTCGGAACGTTCGGCCAGCATGGCTCGAATCAGTTGCTGGTCGCGAGCCAGGTTGTGCTGAGCCTGCAATTGCCGCTCGCGGTCGTGCCGCTGATCCGCTGTGCGTCCGATGCGACGCTGATGCGCGGCTGGCGCGTGCGCGGCGTGCCGCTCGCGCTGTCGTGGCTGTCGGCGGCGTTCATCATCGCGCTCAATGGTGCGCTGTTGTGGCAACTGGCGACGGCGGTGTGATGGCGGACGCAAAGCTCAGCGCGATTGGCAGGAACTTCGCACGACGCTGAGCGCCGCGTGCAAGGCACGCGCCGCCATCGGTTAACATAGCGGGACTTTGCCTCCCCGCCTCAAGGTTTCCGATGACTTCGAATCTCCACGATCTTCCCGACAGCCCGTGCATCGGCGTCTGCTCCACGCTTTTCGACGAGGTCTGCAAAGGCTGCGGCCGCACCGCCGGCGAGGTGTCGAACTGGGTGTTCCTCAGCGACGAGGAAAAGCGCGCGATCTGGGCCCGGATCGAACGGGAAGGCACGGCGATGCGGTTTCAGAACGACAAGGTGTGAGGCTGTTCGTCGCGCGCATCGCGGGTTGACGCTGCCATGAAAAAGCCCGCTTCGACGAAGCGGGCTTTTTTGCTGCGACGCAATTCGATCAGCGCGAATCGAAACGCTTATTGAACGCCCTGACTGGTCAGGAAGTCCTCATAGTTGCCACCGAAGTCGTTCAGCGTGCCATTGGTCTTCACTTCGATGATCCGGTTCGCGAGGCCGCTGACGAACTCGCGGTCGTGCGACACGAAAATCAGCGTGCCGTCGAACTTATCCAGCGCGATCTGCAGCGACTCGATCGACTCCATGTCCATGTGGTTGGTCGGCTCGTCCATCAGCAGCACGTTGTGGCGGCCGAGCATCAGCTTGCCCCAGATCATGCGGCCCTTCTCGCCGCCCGACAGCACCTTGACCGACTTGCGGATGTCGTCCGCATTGAACAGCAGGCGGCCGAGCGTGCCGCGCACCATCTGCTCGTCGTCGCCTTCCTTGCGGTACTGGTCGATCCAGTCCATCAGCGTGACGTCGCTCGGAAACTCTTCGTACGTGTCCTGCGGCATGTAGCCGATGTTCGCGTTTTCCGCCCACTTCACCGTGCCGTGATCGAGTTGCAGATTGCCGAGCAGCGAGCGCAGCAGCGTGGTCTTGCCCGCGCCGTTCTCGCCGATGATCGCGATGCGCTCGCCCGGCTGCACGCTGATGCTGAAGTTATTGAAGATCGAGCGCTCGTATTTCTTCGAAATGCTGTCGGCGACCACCGCGATGTTGTGCAGCTTCTTCTCGAACTCGAAGCGGATGAACGGGTTCTGCCGCGACGACGGCTTGAATTCCTCGATCTTGATCTTGTCGATCATCTTCAGACGGCTGGTGGCCTGGCGCGCCTTCGACTTGTTCGCCGAGAAGCGGCGCACGAAGTCCTGCAGATCGGCCACGCGCTCTTTCGCCTTTGCGTTGGCGGCCTGCTGACGCTCGCGCGCCTGTGTGCTGGCGAGCATGTAGTCGTCGTAATTGCCCGGGTAGACCTTCAGCGTGCCATAGTCCATGTCGGCCATGTGCGTGCAGACCTGGTTCAGGAAGTGCCGGTCGTGCGAGATGATGATCATCGTCGAGTTGTACTGGTTGAGAACATCTTCCAGCCAACGGATCGAGTTGATGTCGAGGTTGTTGGTCGGCTCATCCAGCAGCAGCACGTCCGGCTTCGAGAACAGCGCCTGCGCGAGCAGCACGCGCAGCTTCCAGCCGGGCGCCACGTTGCTCATCGGGCCGTTGTGGTCTTCGATCGCAATGCCGATGCCGAGCAGCAGTTCGCCCGCGCGCGCTTCGGCCGTGTAGCCGTCGAACTCGGCGAACTTCGCTTCGAGCTCGGCCGCGTGCATGTAGTCGTCGTCGGTCGCGTCGGGGTTCGCGTAGATCGCGTCGCGCTCGGTCATCGCGGCCCACATTTCGGCGTGGCCCATCATCACGACGTCGAGCACGCGCACGTCTTCGTACGCGAACTGGTCCTGGCGCAGCTTGCCCAGGCGCACGTTCGGCTCGAGCATCACGTTGCCCGAGCTCGGTTCCAGGTCGGAACCGAGAATCTTCATGAAGGTGGATTTGCCGCAGCCGTTCGCACCGATCAGGCCATAGCGGTTCCCTCCCCCGAATTTGACCGAAATGTTCTCGAAGAGCGGCTTCGGCCCGAATTGCATGGTGATGTTGGCAGTAGACAGCACGGCGCGTCCCTTTGAATGTGATATCGGCGAAAAACCCAATATTTTAGCAGGTTTAAAGATTTCAACCGGACAGTTGGTCCGGCTTGGCCCACGTCACCCGTTCGAGCCGCCGCGCGCCCCGGCCTACTCGCCGAAATCGGACCGGGGCCGCAAAAAACCAGTTTCCACGTTCGAACCTCGTCGGCTATTACTACTGTGTCACAAAAGTAGTTGCGCAGTCTATTGCCGTACAGGAAGAGAGCCACCGTTGCATGAGCCTTTGTCCAAGCAGGATGCGCAACGTAGTAATGGAATCAGGAACGTGACGTTGAGCGC
>NZ_VZQQ01000209.1 GCF_014397785.1 Paraburkholderia podalyriae | reverse complement strand
ACATCGCGGTCAAAGTGACGGCCTGCGAACAGTTCGTCAAGGCTCTTCAGCTTGCTCATCGTCGGTTCTCAATTCGTTCAGCCTGACACCTTAACCGATTCGCCCCCGCGCTATTTGCACCAGAGCCTGATTAACTAGCCTTCACGTTTGCGATGTGTAAACGCGCTGACCGACCAGATATCGTGATGGCACGCATTCGTGTCGTCGGGCATCGGGGTCGCATAGTCGATGACGACGGCGGTTTGTGATTTCTTAAAGTCGCGATAACCTGGAGCTCGATATGAACAGCCAATTCAAACTAACCTCAATCATCGCCTTGATGATAATTAGCGTGTCCGCGAGCGCAACGGAGAAATTCTCGGCAGAGGAATGTCACTCGTATCCCTTTGTAGCCGCCAAAGCGGGGATAACACATGGCGACATCATGCGGGAATTGTCGGAGCTCGAATCGGTTGGATACCAACCGGCCAGAAATGATCCGCAGTATCCGAACCAACTCACGCAGGCGGAGGAGCGCCTGCATGCAAAGTTCGTTGCCGATTGCGCCCCGGCGAGCTCCTGACCTGTTGGCTCGGCCCACGCCCGCGCCAATTGCCTGGCGAGCTGTTTTCTGAGTAAGGATTGCGAGCTTTAGTCTTCCGAATTTGATTCGCGCTAGCCCGGCCTCTGAAAATTCCGATTTCAGGGTCTGCACATCGCAGCCTCGTCGCCCACGGCATGACCTTCTGTCACGCGCCGTCATAGGCGAGACGCGCTGCCCGAACCCTATCCGAAAGGAGCATTGAATTGATAACGAAAGAAAGAAAATCTGACAACGACCACGATGTTCCCGATTGCTCGCGACGAAAGTTGATTGTTGGCGGCGGCGTGGCCGCAGCCGGTATGTTGCTGTCTGGCGTCGCGCAAGCTCAGTAGTCGCCCGGCGGCGCTCCGACGATGGACGGGCTGCCCGTGCCAGTGCCGCCGGCGGATAAGACGGCCGGGCCGATCATCGCTGGCCGAGATTCAAGGTTGCAGGGACGCGTTGCGGTCGTCACCGGGGCGGTCCGCGGAATCGGTCGCGCCATTGCGGTCGAGTTCGCGGCAAATGGAGCGGACGTCATTGCGCTCGACATCTCGGGACCGGTCAGTACCGCCTCTGATGCGGCACCCGCCACGCCGCAAGAGCTTGCTGAGACAGTCAGCATGATCCAGGCGTATGGGCGCCGCGCCGACGGTATTCGCGCAGACGTCCGCGACCTCGGCGCGTTGCGCGCCGCCGCTAATCGCATCGAACAGCGTTACGGAAAGATCGACATCGTGATAGCCAACGCCGCCATTCAGTACTGGAAGCCACTTCTGGACCTCCAGGACACCGAGTGGACGGACGTCATCGACAATAACCTGAACGGGACCGCGAATACTATCCGAGCATTAGAGGTGGCGCCGAGAATCCGGACAGGTCGGTAAGTGGAAAAGCTGGGGCGTGAGTCGGTCATAATGGCCGGCAACAAGGAACCAGAAGATGACGAAACGCAACCGACGGACACACTCACCGGCGT
>NZ_VZQQ01000208.1 GCF_014397785.1 Paraburkholderia podalyriae | reverse complement strand
AGCCGACCGCGTGCTACGCATGCATTTCATTCGCCATTCGAGGTGTTCGAACGTATGCTCGCAACCGCTTCCATAACTTCAGCTTCCGTTCATTAACCCGCTGTTGCGCTTCACCTTTGAAACCGCCTCCCAAAATCTGCGCGGTCATTCCCGAGAGTACGCCATCAGGGCTATCGGAAGTTCGTCAGGACAGGGGCATAGTCTGCGAGCTTGTCGTGTCGTTGTCGGCGCAGTTCCTCGTGCGCGTCCTGATGGTCAAAGCGCTTCTGTCCGTTGGCAGGGGTCGTTCTGCGACTGCGCCGCCGCTGCGTTTGCCTCGAAGGCTTACGATGCGTTTCCCGGACTTCGGCCTGTGTCTGTTGCTCCTGCCAGACGCGCCCAAAATATTTCTTTTATTCCGACGCCATCCGTCTGAGTCCATGATGTGCCGATAGCGAAAATACGGTCGAAAACAGGTGTTGACGGCGGATTCCTGAGTCAACAAGATGGGATGAAGAAAGCACGACGGAGCGAACCATGCCGGTTGCGAAAAGCTATACCCGAGCGCAATGGGATGAGCTTGTCCGCTCTCTGGAATCGCTGCCCGTCAAGCCAGAGGCCGAGCAGCGCGTCTCGATTACCGACGCGATGAAAGAGATGCGTCCGGTGATCGGTGCGGTGAGGAAGAAGGGATATACGCTGGAAGAAATCGTTGAACATGCAAGGAAGAGGGGTGTCGATTTTAGCGTTGGCTCGGTCAAGTACGCGTTATATCCCTCGAAGAAAGACAAGCCAGTTCGACAGGTTGTAAAGGAATCGGCACGGGGCAATGCCGCGCCATCGCCCCGTGTGAAGAGGGTAAGCAAGGACAATGTACCGCGCGCGGGGGCTGTCAGAGAGAATCAGAAGCAGGATGGGGGAAAACCAGTCAGCAGGCCGGGGAGCATGGTGATGCGTGACGCGTTCTCATTCGAGATCCGGCCCGATACCGAGAACCTTTAGAGGATTCCAATGGACATGACGACTTACCCCATTTATCTCGTTGGCGGCAGCAAGGGCGGCGTAGGCAAAAGTTTTGTTGCACTCGCGCTGGCCGACTATCTGCTACGACAGGATATTCGTGCCGCGCTGGTGGAAACCGATACCTCCAATCCGGACGTGATGAAAGCGGTTCAGGGCGAGATGCGTTGTATCGCATATAACCTGGACGATGCAGACGGCTGGATCGGCCTCGTCAATTTCTGCGATGAGCAACGGGACGCCGCGATCGTTGTTAACACGGCGGCGCGGAGCCAAACGGGTGTCGAGCAGTTCGGCGCAACGCTGGCCAGCGCGCTTGGTGAGCTTCGGCGTCGGCTTGTTGTCCTGTGGGTGATCAACCGGCAACGCGACAGCCTTGAACTGCTGAACGCTTTCAGCGAGACGTTCCCGGACGCGGTAACGAATGTCGTGCGCAATGGCTACTTGGGGGTGTCCGGAATTTTGTGTAAACGGGTTGAGGTTTAACCCGGCACTAGCCGCTCTTCGAACTGGATTGTGAAGCGGTTCAGGGCCGCTTTCCAGTCGCGGATAGGCATCGTCCACTTCTTGCTG
>NZ_VZQQ01000207.1 GCF_014397785.1 Paraburkholderia podalyriae | reverse complement strand
AAAAGACCTTCAGTGGCCCTGCAAAGAGTCATTCACGCGCGTCCCGCGACGGCGCAAATCTATTCTTTACCCGCCCCCTCATCCAGATCACTCTTAAACTCTACCTTCCGATGCGACCC
This sequence comes from Paraburkholderia podalyriae, assembly GCF_014397785.1. Lineage (GTDB taxonomy): Bacteria > Pseudomonadota > Gammaproteobacteria > Burkholderiales > Burkholderiaceae > Paraburkholderia > Paraburkholderia podalyriae. The sequence goes on along the minus strand of NZ_VZQQ01000207.1, from coordinate 1,461 downwards.
GTCGCAAAACGGCTTGTTATTCGAGTGCCCGCAACGGCAGAGCCAGACCTCATCTTTCTCGACTTGAATCTGCCTGCCCCCTTGCGCCGTGATCGTGAAATCACCTTTGATGTGATACGGACCGTTATTTCTCGGGGTGATGATTGCCGTTGCCATATCCACCTCCTACGAATCGACTGACCGTCGCAAGCCAATCAGAGCCTAACCCTTCACGCAAACCACCTGACGCAGCGTATGAACCACCACGACCAAGCTCCGCTGCGCGGCCATCACGGCGTCGATGTCCTTATAGGCCATCGGAATTTCATCGACGACCCCCGCATCCTTTCGGCATTCGACGTGCGCCGTCGCCCTGATTTGATCTTGGACCGTGAAGCGCCGTTTGGCGTCCTTCCGGCTCATCGCGCGCCCGGCGCCGTGACTGCATGAGCAGAAGCTCTCTTCATTGCCGAGACCGCGCACGATGAAGCTCTTCGCGCCCATCGAACCCGGAATGATGCCGAGCTCGCCCACTCGTGCCGACACCGCCCCTTTACGCGTGACGAACACGTCGGCGCCGAAGTGCCGCTCCTTCTGCACGTAATTGTGGTGGCAGTTCACCGCGTGCTCGTCGATGGTGAAGGGTTTGCCAATAGTCATGCGCACCGCACCGATCACGGCACTCATCATGACCTCACGGTTGCGGCGCGCGTACTCCTGCGCCCAGCCGACCGCCTCAACATAGTCGTCGAAGTGCCGGCTACCTTCCTTGAAGTACGCGAGGTCTTTGTCCGGAAGATTCGCAAGGTGTTGACGCATGTCGGCCTGAGCCAGCTCGATGAACAGGCTCCCGATCGCATTGCCCACACCGCGCGATCCGCTGTGCAGCATGAACCAGACGTCGTCCTCCTCGTCGAGGCAAACCTCGATGAAGTGATTGCCGGTGCCGAGCGTGCCGACGTGCGTGCGGTTGTTCGTGCGCGCGAGGGAAGGATACTTGCCAACGATGCGCTGAAAACCGGGCGCCAGCAGTTTCCAGGCCTCGTCGACGGCCGGCGGCGGACGCGACCATGCGCCCGGGTCGCGTCGCCCTTGCGCGCTGCCGTGCGGCACGGCGCGCTCGATCGCGCCGCGTACGCCCGAAAGCGAATGGGGCAGGTCCGCGGCCGTCAGCGTCGTGCGAACCGCCATCATTCCGCAGCCGATATCCACGCCCACCGCCGCCGGGATGATCGCTCCTTGTGTCGGAATCACGCTGCCGATCGTCGACCCCTTGCCCACGTGCACGTCCGGCATTACGGCAAGGTGCCTGAACACGAACGGCATGCGGGCCGTGTTTCTCAGTTGCCGGCGAGCCGCCTCCTCAATCGCGACGCCCTGCGCCCACATCTTCACGGCCTTGCCGCTTGCCACTTCCATCAGTTGATAATCGACAAGGCTCATGTCTCTGTCCCTTCGTCAGCTTCGCTCATCGGCACGGGT
>NZ_VZQQ01000206.1 GCF_014397785.1 Paraburkholderia podalyriae | reverse complement strand
AAGATGCTATGTGGGACTACCGGAGAAAGGTCCGTTTAGCTAAAACGGAATTTCCAACTCTGTGCGAAGGAGACGGAAATGTCCACGACCCAAGCAGTCCCACAAGACGAGAATACGGCAATCGACGTCGAGCTATACATAAGCTTCGAACTCGGCGACAAATCCTGGAGATTGACGGCGAGCGATAGTCGTCGTGGCCCAAGTCGTTACAGCGTGCAAGGCGGCGACACCGCTGCGGTGCTCGATTGTGTGCGCCGTGCGAAGGAGCGCTGCCGGCTTGCGCCCGGGGCCAAGGTGCATTCCTGCTATGAGGCTGGCCGGGATGGCTGGTGGCTGCACCGCTGGTTGACGGGGCAAGGCATCGACAACCTCGTGGTTGATGCCGCCAGCATTGAAGTGAATCGACGCGCGAGACGGGCCAAAACTGACCGGCTCGACGGCGACAAGCTGCTGACGATGCTCAGGCGCCACCACGCCGGCGAGCGCGTCTGGTCGGTGCTACGCGAGCCCACGCCTGAGCAGGAGGACGCTCGCCGCACGCATCGTGAACTGGCCCGGCTGACTCAGGAGCGTGTCGCCCACACGAACCGCATCCGCTCACTGCTGGTGCTGCACAACGTACGTCTGCAGGTCATCATCGGCGGGCGCGACTGGGCGCAGTGGTGGGCAAACCACCGCGGGCAGATACCGGCCGCGCTTTGCGGCGAGATCGAGCGCGAGAGTGCGCGGCTGGCGCTGGTCAGGCAACAGACGAAGATGCTCGAAGCCACCCGGCGCGAAGAGCTGGCCGAGGGCAAGCACCCGCTGGTGGCCCAACTGGCCCAGCTGCGCGCGATCGGCCCCAAGGGCGCCTGGGTGTTGGTCAAGGAAGTGTTCGGTTGGCGACGTTTCGCCAACCGGCGTGAGGTCGCCGGATGTCTGGGACTGACGCCCACGCCCTACGCCAGCGGAAATAGCCAGATCGAACAAGGCATTAGCAAAGCCGGTAACCGACGAGCGCGCACGATACTCGTCGAACTGGCCTGGCGCTGGTTACGCCTGCAGCCCGACAGCCTCCTGACTCAGTGGTTCAACCGGCGCTTTGCGGGCAACGGCAAGCGCATGCGACGTGTGGGCATCGTCGCGTTGGCACGACGTCTCGCCATCGCCCTATGGCGTTACCTCGAGCACGGCGAGATTCCGGCCGGGGCTTCGCTCAAAGCTGCTGCTCCTTGAAGTTCCGGGTCAACATCGTTTGCGTGCCCTACCAAGGAACAGATCATGATCAAAGGTCGACGCGCCCGAAACGGCCGCGGGTCACGACACGGTGACCGCCCCCTAAGATGGGGTGCGCCGGTAACTGGGGTTTGCCAGTGCGCCTCGCGCGCATGCTGCATGAGGTGCAGGACCTTCACATCCTGCACGGATAGAAGTTCGTTCCGGCACTGGCTGGAACGCTCGTCATACCCCGACCTGGGATCAGGATCAAGCCACCGCGCAGCACGCCCGCTTCACATCACACGCAATACAAAGGTGCCGGGATGAAATCTGATCCGCTTACCTGACGATCGAACACGGCTTGACAAACAAGTCCCCATAGAAGCGGCC
>NZ_VZQQ01000205.1 GCF_014397785.1 Paraburkholderia podalyriae | reverse complement strand
CCCGAAGGATGAACTGCGTCAAGCTGTTTCTGTGCGGGGACGTGATGTTGGGACGCGGTATCGATCAGATACTGCCGCATCCGAACCGGCCCCATCTCTTCGAACCCTATATGCGTTCGGCGAGAGGCTATGTGCGCCTCGCTGAAGCGAAAACCGGCCCGTTACCGGAGTGTGTCCCGTTCGGCTACGTGTGGGGCGATGCGCTGCTCGAACTGGAGCGCATGAGTCCTGCCACGCGCATCATCAACCTCGAGACGGCCGTCACATCCAGCGAGGACGCATGGCCCAGAAAGGGCATCCACTACCGCATGCACCCCGCCAACGCGCCCGTCTTGAGCGCCGCGAAAATCGACTGCTGCGCGCTCGCGAATAATCATGTGCTCGACTGGGGCTTTCGCGGGTTGACGGAAACTCTGAATGCCTTGCGTTCAGCCGGCATTCATACGGCTGGCGCGGGGCAGGACGACGTCGAGGCGGCCGCGCCTGCCTTGATCGAACTGGCGGGCGGCGGCAGAGTGATGATCTTCGCCTTTGCCACGGAATGCAGCGGCGTGGGCGCGGACTGGGCCGCCGATCGGGGCCGCCCCGGCGTGAACCGGCTCTCTGATCTTTCGGCTGACACCGTATGCACGATCGCAGCGCAGGTGCGAGCGGTCAGGCAGGCAGCCGACATCGTCATCGTCTCGATCCATTGGGGCGAGAACTTCGATTTCGACATACCTGCTTCGCAGCGATACTTCGCGCACGAACTCATCGATTCGGCGGGCGTGAATCTCGTACACGGCCATTCGTCGCATCACGTGAAGGGCATCGAGCTGTATCGAGGCAAACTCGTCCTGTACGGTGCCGGGGACTTCATCAACGACTATGAAGGTATCGGCGGTCAGGAAGCGTTTCGCAGCGACCTTGCGCTGATGTATTTTCCCACGCTCGACCTTGAAACGGGCACGCTGGCCGAACTGTCGATGACGCCGACGCAGACACGCCACTTCCAGATCAACCGGGCGCCTGAAGAAGGCATTCGATGGTTACACGAAACGCTGAATCGGGAGAGTCAGCCATTGGGCGCCACTCTGGAGCGCCGCGCTAACGACACGCTCGTGCTGCGTGCGGGCGCTTAGGCGCCGAGATAACGCTCGAACCACTGCACCGCGTATCGCGCAACGGCTTCCAGTGTGCCGGGCTCTTCGAACAGGTGGGTCGCGCCGGGGACGATCACAAGATCCTTCGGACATTCGAGCAGAGCGAAAGCCTCCCGGTTGACTTCGATGACATTGGCGTCGAGCCCGCCTACCACGAGCGACGTAGGCGCCTGCGCCGCGGCGAGGACGTCGCGTCCGGCGAGATCGGGCCTGCCGCCTCGCGAAACGATCGCCTCAATCGGGAACCACGACACGTGCGCCGCGCGGATCGCCGCAGCCGCGCCCGTGCTCGCGCCGAAGTAGCCGAACGAGAGGCGTGTCGTCTGCTTCGCCGCGATCCAGGCCGTTGCTTGCGCGAGACGCACTGCCAGCAGTTCGATGTCGAAGCGGGCAGCGCGACCGGTGTCTTCCTGCTCGGAGAGCAAGTCCATCAGCAGCGTTCCGATGCTGGCCCGA
>NZ_VZQQ01000204.1 GCF_014397785.1 Paraburkholderia podalyriae | reverse complement strand
GCCTCCGCCCCCGCCGCCGCCAGTCATCAAGAAAGTTGTGATGCACCAGTCGGAAGTTCCGGCGCCGAGGCCGACTGCACGACCGGCCGCGCCAGTACAACGGCACGTTGCTACGCCGACGGTCGCACCGGTGCCGGTTGCCGCGGCGCCCATCCCCACGCAGAACGCGCCCTCCAGTCTTCAGGCTGCGCCAGCCGGGCCAGCTCCGGCGGCTGCGGCGTCCGGCAACACGACGGCGGCCACCGGGGCGCCGGGCGACATCGCAATCGTGTGTCCCGTCCAGGCCAGGCCGGAAATGCCGACGCGCGCGCTCGCCGAGGGAATTGTCGGCGCAGTAACCGCGCGTGCCACGGTCAAAGGCGGCAAGGTGGTTCGTGTCGACATCGTCAGGTCGACGCCCCCGGGGGTCTTTGATGGGGCGGTACGGCGCGCGATGGCGCAGTACCAATGTAAGGTCGACGGCGGCGATCAGGTCGTTGTTGAGCAGTCCTTTGACTTCACCCAGACGGACTAGACTGTTTGAGGAAATTGATTTCGTGGCGAAGGGAGTAAAAGCAGTCGGGCTGGAGACACGCGTTGCCCGCGATCAAGGAGCACTTCGCCGTGGCGAAGTGCTGGGCCGCAAGCGAATCGGGTTCCATGTGCGGAAGGTTAATTTCGACAGCGCCATCAACGTGATCAACGTTGCGACTCGGACGCGGCGGATAGATCTTGACGACTGTCCCGTGCAGTTGATCTGCGCTTTGCGCCAGGTCGTCTACGTGTTCTAGCCGAAGGACATGAGCTGACGCGGGGTGTAGCCCGCTTACCGCGACGCTCTCTCTCGTTCGGCGGCGCGCCGCACGAAGTCGCCACCATCGCTGACATTCGTGAGCTCCAATCGCCTGACAGGCGCCGTGCTGCGAGGCGATGTCGCTGAAGATAAAGGAGTTCCGAGCGGCGGCCCAGATCGTGCGCGACGCTGAAGATGCAAACGGCGAACTGCGCGTTGCGAACCAATGGACGTCTGGCGATGCCGCTCAGAATGACGCGGGCGCAGTTGAAACTCTGTCCACGCATCAGATCCCAGGTCAGTGGACGCTGAACACCTGAAGTCCGGCTTCCGCTGCCTGGGGACCCTTCGTGTGAACGACGTAGAACCTCTTTAGCGACGGAACATAGATCGAGGTCTTGCCACCGAGAGTGTCCATATGTTGCTCGATCGCATAATGGTTCTGATCGACTTGTTTGACGACATCGAGGCCTTCCGCGCCGGTTACGTACAGTCGATGATGCAGTGGGTCAAAAGTCAAGTCGTCCGAAATATCGACGATATCGAGAGACTGTATGACCGAGCCGTTACTCGCGTCCAGGACGAACAGCTTGCCGGGGCCACGCGATCCGATGAACAGGCGCCCCCTCGTCGGATCGAACGCCGTAGCCGAGTTTCGGCTTGGGCCGGGAACATGCCAGATGCTCGCTAACTTCCGGGTACCCAGATCGGCTCTGGTGCAAATAGGCGGTCTGGACGAGATTTTTGTTATAGAAAGGATACCTCATCAAGCAGACAGGACGGCCTCCCAAACTGCGGGCGCAGCGGTATCTTTGAGGCCGAGCTTCGCGAGGCT
>NZ_VZQQ01000203.1 GCF_014397785.1 Paraburkholderia podalyriae | reverse complement strand
CTTCTATGAAGGGTAAGTAATTGTCAAGGCCCGGTTTGCACAGATCCCTCCTGAGACGTCATCAAGTTTACGAGGTCCCTTGTCAGGAAAGCGCGTAGCAAGCGTCAAGGGCAGGCGAAGCCTGGCGTCAGCGGCCCCCTTGACGCTGCGAAGCGCGATACGCTGGTACGGGGTGGCGGGCGCGTGGGTTATTGCGCCTGCCACCATGCAGGCGGCATTCGTGTAGCCGTGCTTGCCATGACACGTCCGATTCTGCGCACCTCCCTGGCACTGCCTGGGCAAACGTGAAGCCGGTTGTCGCGCGCGTGGGACATGGCGTCCCGACCTTCTTCTATCCGCTGGCGTGGAGCCAGCCTGATGCAGTATGCGCAGTGCGCCGGAAAGCGTTCCGGGGAGGTACCCCATCTATCAGCATCGGTTGCATGAACAACCACGGTGGTGAACGGGTACTTCCGCTTCATGACCCTGATGGTCAGCCAGTATGACCGTTAGTGAGGGTTGCGGCTATCGACGTGTGTCTGGCTATGTGGACGGCTTCATCTGTACTCCCTGGGGGATCACACCGTGCTCGAGGTAGCGCCACAGGAGGATCACCAGCCGCCGTGCCACCGCGACGATCGCGATGCGTCGCGCGCGGCGGTTGGCGCCGGTGCCCTCAGTGCGATGGCGGAACCACTGCGCAAGCGGACTGCCAGGCTGGTAGCGCAGCCAGTACCAGGCCATCTCGACCAGCAGTGACCGTACGCGACGGTTGCCTTGTTTGCTGATGCCCTGATCGGTGTGACTGTCGCCACTGTCGTACGGCTGCGGAACGAGACCGGTACAAGAACCGACCTGACGGCGGTTGTCGAACTGCCGCCAGAAGAGTTCAAGCACCAGCCGGGACGCTCCAATCTGGCCCACTCCCTTCAGGCGTGTGAGGTGATCGATTCTTTCGCGCACCGTGGCGGGAAGGGCTTGGTGACGCGCCTTCTCCAGGGCAGCGAGCTGCTGCCTGGCGAGGGCGACCCGTTCGCATTCGCGCAGGAGCCGGTCGTGCATTTCGGGGGACAGTGGGGAACCGTCGTAGCACCTGACCTCCCCCCGGGCAAGCCGGCTGGCGAACCCATGTTTGAGGTCGTCCCAGCAGCCGAGCGTGCGCAACAGCTTTCCGATCCGGTTGCGGTGCTGCAGGACCTCCTTCTGGAGCTCTGCGCGATCGCGGGTCAGGTGACGCAGCGCCTCGTCCTGTACTGAGGGTACGTGAACGACGTGCATGCGGTCGCGCTCGCCGTGCAGCCACGCGCGCAGGTTGAGCACGAGCTTGATGGCATCCAGCCGGTCCGTTTTCGCGCGCCGCCTGTGGCGTACGACCGGAATGCTGGCGGCATCGATGACGTAACATTCAATGCCATGCGCCTGCAGTGCACGACAGATCCAGAATGCGTCCTGTCCGGCTTCGTAGCAGACAACGGTGCGCACGCCGGCGCGCAGCGACCATTGCTGCTTCTGGCGCTCGATCAGATCCAGTGCGGCCTGCAGGCGCGCCCCGGCCTGCGGATCGGTGAGGGTGTGCACCGCGGGTTTGTCACGGCGACCGTCGTGGCACGCTATCTTCCAGCTCGCCGTGGCAAGCTCAAGTGATACCGCCAGTATGAGTTCCTCTCTGCCAGCTGCGTAAGCGGAATTTCGCATGATGCCCTCCTTTAACGCGAACCGATGCGATGTGGGAATTGTAGGGCTCCGCGTTATCGCGTCCCTTTCATAGCATCTATCCGC
>NZ_VZQQ01000202.1 GCF_014397785.1 Paraburkholderia podalyriae | reverse complement strand
CAGGTATCTATAGCAGTGCGGGGTTGACGCCGAGGGCCAAGTCGATGATGGGGCTGCAAGGCGCCTCGACGAAGTGATCGCGGGTCGACCTCGTACCATCGAATTCAATAGCTTCTTATCTGAATCTGGGCGCAGGGCGAACGCCGAGGGGCAAGAGTATGAGGCCGAGCTTCTGTCGATTCTGACTCGCCGTTCAACTCCGCCCGATCACTCGCTGGTACTCTTGCCTGCGGGCACCGGGCCCGGCGACCTTAAGAACGTGGGAGAGCCCGCAAAGTTCGTCCCGACGATGTGAAGCCCATGGTTGCAGGGTTCGGGCTGGCGCAGGCAAGAGTAACGAGATGGTGGCGCATGAATCTGCGAATTTCAAGCGGCCACGAATGAAACACCTGGCAGTGCTGCCCAGCAACGAGCCCTCTGATTCGTTGATAAGGAGAACAATAACTCATGGCTTCTATCAGCAATGCACCCGTGCGTCACCGAACCGTCGGCATCGATTTGGCAATCAGTGCAGTACAGGTCGCGCAGATCTTCGACGATGGACGTGCAATTGGCAAGCCGATTCGCTTCCGTTTGACGTCAACCGACCTCAGGCGTTTCGTGTCAGCCATCAAGAGTGGCGTCAGCGCAGACACGCCGATCACAGCAGTAATGGAACCAACCGGCATGGCATGGTTTCCGGTGGCGAACTGGCTGCAGCGTGCCGGAATCAAGGTCATTCGGGTAAAAGGTCAGCGCGTGAAAGCGTTGCGCAAATACCTCAGCGAGCACGCCAAGACAGATGCGGCCGACGCGCATGTATTGGGCGCAATACCTGGCTTTGGTGGTCGTGGTCTCGACCCAGTTCATGTGCCAGGGCCCGAGCAACATTCGCTACAACGACTGACCAAACAGCGTCACCGCTATCAGGAACTGGTATGTTCTGCGCGGCGCCGCGTTCTTGACCTCATCCGCTGGGCCTGCCCGGCCCTTGAGCCCGTGTTACCCGATACCGTGACGCAGCTCACGCTAGCAATTCTCGGCGAGCTGTTCGATCCGCGCAAGGTTGTCGCCATGCGACGCGATGTACTCGCCCGATTCCTGTCGCGACACGCGTCAGGAAATCATCCCAAGAGCGGCCCCTTTATCGATTCGCTGGTCGAGAAACTTAAGTCAGCGGCCGAAGAGACCATCGAGCTCCATGGTGATAGTGTCGATTTCGTTGCACTGCAATTCGAGGTGGCACAGGAGGTCGAACATTTGCGTTTGTGGGATCGTCACGTCAGCGCGATCGAGCATGAGGTCGAGCAAATCTACCAGCGAGTGCATCCGTCAAATGCGCTCCGGTCTATCCCTGGCATTGGGGCGACCCTGGCTCCCTTGCTCATCGGCGTACTCGGCTACGCAAAACGCTTCCGTAACGAGGATCACATCCGTGGCTTCTGCGGCATGTTCCCGACCAGAAATTCGTCGGGTGGCCTGGATAAGCCCGGCCAGAGGCTGACAAAGAGCGGTAGCGACCGTGTCAAGCGGGCGCTCTACATCGCCGCGGACGTCGCACGCAAGATCGATCCAGATCTTGCCGCCGTTTACTGGCGTCTCATGGTGAACAAGGGACATCACCACAAGCAGGCCATTTGCGCAGTTGCTACGCGTTTGATCAACCGGATCTATCGAGTGCTGAAGACCGGCGAGCCGTACGTGCTTCGGGACCGGGAAGGCAACGCGATTACTGTCCAGGAAGGCAAGCGTATCGTCGTTGAGCGATTCACCGTGCCGCTCGAAGTCCGCCAGTCTCGCAGGAACCAGCCCATGCCAGAACCAGCGTAGAGCCTCGTTCCGACGCCACGAATAAGCGTTGACAGTCGGTACGAGATCA
>NZ_VZQQ01000201.1 GCF_014397785.1 Paraburkholderia podalyriae | reverse complement strand
TCGCTGCGCCATGCCGACCGGCAGCTTCACAATGCCTTCGTTCAGCCAGAAACGCGCTGACTCCATCGCATCATGGTGCTGAGTTCTCAGCATGAACGCGGTGTCGTACGTGCAAGTCACAAACTCATATGCGGCTTCGGCGTCGACCTCAAACTGCGAGGCCTCCTCAAAATACAGCGTTTGCTCGCCGGCCGACGTACGCGCGTACCACCCTGCACGCTCCGGATGCCGATAGCGATTCCACTGTTCCGCATCAACGTCGCGGAGGCCGACCGTAGGTGCCTCACGGTCATACCGATCCACCGGGTACCAGCCATGCAGAACAATCTCTGCCTTCGGCTTCGGCTCGACGTGAGGAACCGCATATCTGCGGCCAAGCACGTTGACGTCATGCCACGCAGTGAGCGCGGGGAACGCATGCGGTGCGTAGTGGTGCATCGACAGAAAGAAATCGATCGCCACAAGCTGCTGCGGCGTGACGAATTCGAACTGCGGATCGCACAGCATCCGCTTGTCTTCGGTATCGTCAATGCGACCGGATGCGAGATCGCCCGCGTGAGCTTCCGCCCGATCCCGCTCGTTCGCGTCGATCGAAAGCAGCATGCGTAACATCCGGACCCTCTCCCATAATCCATAGGTATCCGGCTGGATTCGCGCGTACCCCGCATCACTGATCGTGCATCCAACGAGCTCACGCCGAGACAGATCCCACTGGATCGCCAGAAGATAGTTACGGAACTCGTTCAACGGCTTCAGGTGCGCGTGTTCCGGCTCCTGAACCATGAACTCCATCGACTTGTCACGAGCACCTGTGACACCGCATAGTGCGCATCCGAACCTGCTTCCGCAAGCTGCGCGAGCGCCGCTCTCCCCGGCTATGACACCGCAGACACCGCCATTGCCAGCGCGGTAGATATCCGAGAGTTTTGCGATGGTCGCCGGCGCGAGCGGACTCGAGAACCGGAGTGACCCTGGATCAACCATACAGCCAAGCATCGTCCAGACATCGTCAGACGTCCAGTCCTTCAAAGGCGAAAGCGACAGTGAGCCAGACGCCTGCCGTGTTGCCACGTCGGCCTGCTCGTTGCGCTCAGTCATGGCTGCGCGCCGTACCGCCGACTCGTCCAGCCTGGTGCCTACGACGCTGATGACTTCCTTCACGCGGGCCGATGACGCCTCCTTTTCAAGCCGCGCACGAAGCCTGCCCTGTGGTTGCACTTTCCAGCTGTCGGCGCAGGCCCGCATGCGCTTACCGTCACGCACGCCATTTTCTGGCGTTCTTACGAGCGTGCCACGCCCGATCGTTGAAACAACGAACTGCGAGGCCAGCGACGGCTGCGTGACGTGTATCTCGACCGGCAGACCACTGTCCTCCACGAACAGTGCGACCTCATCGAGCATCGCATGCAGAAAGTTCGCAGCACTCGGGTTTTCGATCGTGGTATCCGACGACGTAATGTAGTGCCTGACGCCGGGGGGTGCATGCCTCGCGCGCCTTACTGCTTCGAGCATGAGCACCATCGCGCACGTGCTGTCCTTGCCACCGCTCACACCTGCGGCCAGTACATAGCCCTGCTCGATGTACGACTGCATCGATGCAATGGCGGTTTCCATCAGGGTATGAATATCACGGTCCATCTGTTCGCTCCGTACAGGAATGGGAGCGTCCCTTTCGGGATCGGCTCCCGAAAGGGTTAAAGAATCATGAGTTCACTACAAGGTCAGGCCAAGACTTGCGGCTTGAGCCTCTTCGAGCGACTGGTCGGCCGCGGCGAAAAGATCCGGCTGCCGCGTTGCCCGATCGAGGCGCGGCAAGGCATTGGAGAAACGGCTTGGCCCGCTGCCGTCGAAACTGTCAG
>NZ_VZQQ01000200.1 GCF_014397785.1 Paraburkholderia podalyriae | reverse complement strand
TTCTCTGGCGTCGATTCGTTAATTGGCCTGCTCAACCTTGAATGAGTCGGAAAAGCGCAATGAACTACCAGCGAGCATCGTTCCGCGACATCGCCGGTGGCCGCAGCGGCACGCATACTGCGCTCGCACTGCTGCCGAGGCGCGCCCCTCTGTCGTGAGACCGTATGCGATGAACAGCTCCTCGCCGGGCTGAATGTCCGACACCGCCTGAATGTAGACCCTTCCATTATCCTCGACGGCCTCACAGTTGGCGACGCAGGCATGGTTAAGCCAGCGCGCGCTGTTGCCGCCGAGCGAACCGTCAAGGACGCGCCCATCAGAAAGCCCAAAGAGGAACGTATGGCCCTCCTCCCCGAACCGGCGATGGCGACTTATCGCGCGCTTCCGGCTCATAACCGTACCGGTGTACTCGAGGATGAACTCGCCGGCGAACAGCGGGCGCAGCGCAAAGACGCCGCGACCGTGAACGCTGGAGCGGCGGACAGAAATTCTTTTCATCGATGATTGATACTGCGAATGTCGAAGTTGAGCTACCGCTGGCGAGGACTGGAACGAACATAGCGCCTCGCGCCTGCCAGCCCCGGTTAGGCACTTGACAGGGATTCGCGCCTGGTAGAATCGTCCATCATCCACAACGGAAATTCAAGACGATGGCACGATATAAAGAACTGCTTGCGGAAAAAGAGAAGCTTGAAAGGCTGATCGCGGAGGCGCGGCAGCAGGAGGCGGCTTCCGCGCTTGAGAAGGTGCGTGAGACTGTCGGGGAGTTCGGATTTACGCCTGAGGACGTGTTTGGCAAGCGCCGCAAGAACGTGCAGCCGCGCGCGGTGGCCGCGAAGTTCCGCAACCCCGAGACTGGTGAAACGTGGAGCGGGCGCGGGCGCGCGCCACGATGGCTCAAGGATCAGAACGTCGAACGCTTCCGCATCACCGAATGACTGTGGCAGATGACGGCGCCGGGAAGGCGCGTATTTATCTCGCGGGTTTCGACGTGTTTCGCGCCGACGCACTGGAATACGGTCGCTCCCTGCAGCGACTTTGCGCCAGTCTGGGATTCGAGGGGCTTTACCCGCTCGACGCGGTCGCGCCGGCGAACCTGTCGCCTGGCGACAAGGCCACGTGGATCTACCGCGCCAACGTGGCCGCGATTCGCCGCGCCGATATCGTCATGGCCAACCTGGGCGACTTCCGCGGCGTTGGCGAGCCGGATAGTGGCACCGCCTTCGAACTCGGCTTTGCCGCCGCGCTGGGAAAGCCGATATGGGCTTATCGCGACGATCTGACCGCACTGCGTGAGCGCGTGCCGTGCATTGCGACAGCGCTCGGCGACGTTTGTGAGCGCGGGTATCTGGTCGAGGACTTTGGACTTTCCGTCAACCTGATGCTCGCGTGCGCGGCGCAGATCGTCGAGGGCGGTCCTCTCGCATGCCTGCGTGCGATCGCCGACGCACAGGGCATGGGGATGCCCCCCTCTTCCTGTAGACGGGGTGGCGAATCGCAGATTCGCAAGGCGTCGGGGTGATGCCAATTCAGTATATAAGGTACCGCCTTTCATGAACGACTCGCATCTCTGGACAGCTGAGCCGCGCACCGCCTATCTGCAATGGCAGACAACCGAGGCGGCCGGCGCAGACCGCCGCCGATTCTCGCAACGCTCGAAGGAACCGGTCGAACATCGCCTTGTGCTGCACCCTTGGTTGCCCACCGACGAACGAGCAGCTCGACACACTCGAAACGGTCGCATCCGGCACGACCGTGAAAGTGAAAGCGTACGCCGGCGCAGGGAAGACCTCGACGCTCGGGATGATTGCGGAATGATTGTAAGCGGTGGATTTAGCACACGGAATGGAGAATCGTTTGCAAGTAACGGCCGAGCGTAGCCGCACCGCGTCGGTTGAGATCAACCGGCGATGTCTGCATCGGGGTGATGGGAGCGCGCGCAGTCA
>NZ_VZQQ01000001.1 GCF_014397785.1 Paraburkholderia podalyriae | reverse complement strand
CGCACCGCGCATCAAGCGCCCACACTTATCGGCTGTTAGTTTTTAAAGATCGTTCCGCCCAACCCGCAGCACCTGCACCACAACCACCGGCACCGCTTCGTTTGCGTCGCTGCATCTGCAGCAGAGAGATGAAATTATGGAGACTCTTTGACGCCCCGTCAATACCCGTTTTCGCTTTCGCTTAAAAAATTGTGCCTCACTTCAAGGCCGCACTCACCACGGCCTCAACAAGGACAGCGTCGGCCATAGCCGCGTAGCCCGCGTCGCTCGGATGGATGTGATCGCCGCTATCGAAAGCACGCTGCAGACGGTCCGGCTGCGCCCGGTCACGCAGCGCCGCGTCGAAGTCGACAACGCCATCGAAAGCATGACCGGTCCGAATCCACCGATTAACAGCGAGCCGGATGTTTTCCCGCTCTGGCGGCAGCGACGCCGGCGTCAGCGTCGCGCCGAAGACCTTGACGCCATTGCGCCGCGCGGCGGCGATCACTCGCTGGTAACCGGCGATCAGATCGGCGGCCGTGACCGACGTATGCGGAAAGTCGCAGTCGAGGCCGCCATGAGGCGGCATTGCCGCAAAGTTGATGTCGTTGATGCCAATCAGCAGAATCGCCGCCTTGACGCCTGGACGTCGCAAAACGTCATGGTCGAAGCGGCTCGCGAGCGCGTCGCCATAGCAAGGCGAGTCGCTCAAAAGCCGGTTGCCGCTGATGCCGAGATTCACGATCGCAGTCGACTGCGCGCCGCTTGCCGCCAGCCGCCGAGCCAGCAGATCCGGCCAGCGACGGTTCAGGTTCAGGCTGGAGCGCATGCCGTCGGTGATCGAGTCGCCGATCGCGGCCACGGCAGCCGACGGCACCGCCGCCTCCACCGACAACTCAGTGACCCATACATATTGCGTGAAGCGGCCGCGAAACGGTGCGGCGGACGCGTCGGCCGTGTGATTGCCGGGACCCGATACATAATTGACCTGATTCGACACGCGGTGCCACGCGACGATCCGCTGCTCGGGCCCCATAAACGCGCTGATCGCATAGGGCGAGCCTTCGACGACGTCAATCACGATCGGATCGCTGTCCAGCTCTCCGCCAGGCGGAATCCTGACCGCGCCCCTACCGCCAAACGTCACACGGCTACCGCCGCCCTCGACCGCCGCCGCGCCGCCGACCGAGCGCGCGATGCGCAGTTCATCGATGACGAGGGGCGTCTTGCCATATGCATTGCTCAGATGGATTCGCGCCGTTTTCCCCGATAAGGTCGGATAAACGATTTGCCGAACTGTGCGCCCGGCGACTTCTGGCGCGCGATATAGCGACGGCAACTCTGCGTGCTGCGGAATCGGCTGGAGCGCGGTCGCCCACACGGCGACCCAATGCTCGGGCGTTCCGGCAGCG
Source organism: Paraburkholderia podalyriae (assembly GCF_014397785.1). Classification (GTDB taxonomy): domain Bacteria; phylum Pseudomonadota; class Gammaproteobacteria; order Burkholderiales; family Burkholderiaceae; genus Paraburkholderia; species Paraburkholderia podalyriae. The sequence goes on along the minus strand of NZ_VZQQ01000001.1, from coordinate 512,750 downwards.
AATGCGCTCGAGGAAACGACAAACGGAGCAAATTGGGCAAGCAGCGCCGCGCCGCATGCGGCAGCCAAGGTGCGAATGGTCATTCGGAGGATCGTTTCGAGGCGAAACGCGCATTGTGCCCGAACGCCGAGGCAATCGTCGGCAATCGCAGGCAGGCCCGCTTCATTCCGACGGTCGGCTGCTGCGCCCGCTGAACGTCACACCGTCTGCTGACACATGATCTTCAGCGCGACCGCTTCGGCGACCTCGATTCCGTCGATCGCCGCCGAGTAGATCCCGCCCGCGTACCCCGCGCCCTCACCCGCCGGATACAGCCCCTTGACGTTGATGCTCTGGTAGTCGTCGCCGCGACGCACGCGCACCGGCGACGACGTGCGCGTTTCAACGCCGGTCAGCACGGCGTCATGCATTGCGAAACCGGCGATTTTCTTCTCCATCTGAGGCAGCGCTTCGCGAATCGCCTCGATTGCGTAGTCGGGCAGCGCGGTGCTGAGATCGGTTGGGCGCACGCCGGGCTTGTACGACGGCACGACCGAACCGAGCGACGTGGACGGCCGCCCGGCGATGAAGTCGCCGACCAACTGCCCCGGCGCCATGTAGTTACCACCGCCGAGTTCGAACGCCCGCTCCTCCCACTTGCGCTGGAAAGCGATGCCGGCGAGAGGCCCGCCCGGGTAGTCGTCCGGCGTGATTCCGACCACGATGCCCGCGTTCGCGTTGCGCTCCGCGCGCGAGTACTGGCTCATGCCGTTCGTGACGACGCGTCCCGGCTCCGACGTGGCCGCGACCACGGTGCCGCCCGGACACATGCAGAAGCTATAGACCGCGCGCCCGTTGCTGCAGTGGTGCACCACCTTATAGTCGGCTGCGCCGAGCTCTTTGTGACCGGCAAATTTCCCAAAACGGCTGCGATCGATTACCCCCTGCGGATGTTCGATCCGGAAGCCGAGGGAAAACGGCTTCGCCTCGACGTGCACGCCGCGGTCGTACAGCATCTGGAAGGTATCGCGCGCGCTATGGCCGACCGCCAGCACCACGTGGTCGCAGAGCAGCGTCTCGCCGGTCGACAGCGTCAACCCGCGCACCTGGCCGTGGTCGATGTCGATGTCCTCGACACGCGTCTCGAAGCGCACCTCGCCGCCCAGTTCGTGGATCATTGCGCGCATCTTCTCGACCATGCTGACGAGGCGGAACGTGCCGATATGCGGCCGGCTCAGGTACAGGATGTCATCCGGCGCACCGGCCCGCACGAATTCGTCGAGCACCTTGCGGCCGTAATGCTTCGGGTCCTTGATCTGGCTGTACAGCTTGCCGTCCGAAAACGTGCCTGCGCCGCCCTCGCCGAACTGCACGTTCGACTCGGGATTCAGCACTGATTTGCGCCACAGGCCAAAGGTATCCTTGGTGCGCTCGCGCACGGCCTTGCCGCGCTCGAGGATGATCGGCCGGAAGCCCATCTGCGCGAGGATCAGGCCCGCAAACAGCCCGCACGGCCCCATGCCGATCACGACCGGACGCGGCGTGTTCAGCTGCGCGGGCGCTTTCGCGACGAACTTGTAGCTCATGTCGGGCGTCACGCCGCAATGCGGCACGTCGGCGAGCCGCTTCAGCGCGGCCGCTTCATCCTTGACCTCGACATCGACGAGGTAGGTGAGTTTGATGTCGGCGCGCTTACGCGCGTCGTGCGCACGGCGAAACACGGTGTATCGGATGAGCCCGTCCCCCGCCACGCCGAGTTCCGCGAGGCGCGCACGGATGGCGGCTTCGAGGACGCTCTCGGGGTGATCGAGCGGGAGTTTGATTTCGCTTAGACGTAACATGAGTACCGGAGATGCAAGTGGGCCGCAAACCGCGGCCAATTCGCGATTTTACCGGTAAGAGTCGGAGCGGGGTGACGGCCGCTCATGAACCGCCGACGCATCGAAATCACGACAAGCCAGCAAGCATGCTTCGACGCCGTAAATGACGCTATCGACTCCGACCTCTGCCGGCAAAAAATTTATTAACCGACCGGTCGGTTGGTTTATACTACGCCCACACAGACCACTCCCCCAGAGAGCGTCCCCCCATGTACACGCAATCCCTCGATATCCCCGGCCATGTCGCCCCGCTCGACGCGGACGCGAATTCGCCCGAACAGGCGCGCTTCGACACGGTCATGGCCGCCGACGGCAAGATCGAGCCGCAGGACTGGATGCCCGAGGCGTACCGCAAAACGCTGGTGCGACAGATCTCGCAGCATGCGCACTCGGAGATCGTCGGCATGCTGCCCGAGGGCAACTGGATCACGCGCGCGCCGAGCCTCAAGCGCAAGGCGATCCTGCTCGCCAAGGTGCAGGACGAAGCCGGCCACGGCCTCTATCTGTATAGCGCCGCCGAGACGCTCGGCGTCTCGCGCGACCAGCTGATCGACGCGCTGCATGCGGGCAAGGCCAAGTATTCGAGCATCTTCAACTATCCGACGCCCACCTGGGCCGACGTGGGCGTGATCGGCTGGCTCGTCGACGGCGCGGCGATCATGAACCAGATCCCGCTGTGCCGCTGCACGTACGGCCCGTACGCCCGCGCGATGATCCGCATCTGCAAGGAAGAGTCGTTCCATCAGCGCCAGGGCTTCGACGCGCTGCTCGCGATGATGGCCGGCACCGACGCGCAGCGCGCGCTGGTGCAGCAGGCGGTGACCCGCTGGTGGTGGCCGGTGCTGATGATGTTCGGCCCGAGCGACAAGGACTCGGTCCACAGCAACCAGTCGGCCAGATGGGGCATCAAGCGCATCACCAACGACGACCTGCGCCAGAAATTCGTCGACGCGACCGTCGAGCAGGCGAAGGTGCTCGGCGTCACGCTGCCCGATGCGGACTTGAAATGGAACGAGGCGCGCGGCCATTACGACTACGGCAACATCGACTGGGAAGAGTTCTGGCGCGTCGTGAACGGCGACGGCCCGTGCAACCGCGAGCGCCTCGCGACCCGCGTGAAGGCCCACGAAGACGGCGCCTGGGTGCGCGAAGCCGCGCTCGCCCATGCCGGCAAACAGCGCCAGCGCGCGCAACAGCACGCCGCCTGAGCGGCACAGCACATCAGAGGAATAGGAGATCAGCAATGAATAGGGAATGGCCGATTTGGGAAGTGTTCGTGCGCAGCAGGCAGGGACTCGACCATAAGCACTGCGGCAGTCTGCACGCCGCGGACGCGCCGATGGCGCTGCGCATGGCGCGCGACGTCTACACGCGCCGCCAGGAAGGCATCAGCATCTGGGTGGTGCCGTCCTCGGCGATCACGGCCTCCGCGCCGGACCAGAAGGCCGAGCTGTTCGAACCGGCGGGCGACAAGATCTATCGCCACCCGACGTTCTACACGCTCCCCGACGAAGTCAACCACATGTAAGCGCAGCCATGACCACTACGTCCACTACGCCCGAACATCTGAAGTACGTGCTGCGCCTCGCCGATACCGCGCTGATCCTCGGTCAGCGCAACGCCGAGTGGTGCGGTCACGGCCCGATCCTCGAAGAGGACATCGCGCTGTCGAACATGAGCCTCGACCTGATCGGCCAGGCGCGTCTGCTGTACACGCACGCGGCCGCGCTCGAAGCGCAGCTCACCGGCCGTCGGCGCAACGAAGACGACTACGCGTACTTTCGCGCCGAGCTCGAATTCGCCAACTACACGCTCGCCGAGCTGCCGCATTACGGGCCGCTGGCCGGCACCGCCCAGGCACAGAAGGACTACGCGGTCACGATCGTGCGCAACTTCCTGTACGCGACGCTGATGATGCATCTGTGGCGCGCGCTGACCGAGTCCGCCGACGCGCAGCTCGCCGCGATCGCCGCGAAATCGATCAAGGAAACGCAGTACCACGCGCATCACGCGAGCGAGTGGCTGATACGTTTCGGCGATGGCACCGACGAATCGCACCGTCGCGCGCAGGCCGCGCTCGACTACCTGATGCCGTACACGTACGAGTTCTTCAGCGCAGACGCGGTGGAAGACGCGGTCGCCGCGGCCGGCATCGGCCCGCGCACCGCGGCGCTGGAGGCCGCGTGGCTCGACGACGTGCGCGCCACGCTCGACGAAGCCACGCTGACGCTGCCCGCGGCGCTCAGGCACGTGACGACGGGCAAGCACGGCGAGCATTCCGAGCACATGGGTTTCGTGCTCGCCGAAATGCAGAGCCTCGCGCGCCAGCATCCGGGCGCGAGTTGGTAAGCACGCGATGACGACAACCTCGACCTCGAGCGCCCCGCAGCCCGCGAACCTGTCCGACGCCACGCTCGCACGCGCCTGGAGCGTGCTCGAAGCGGTCCCGGACCCGGAAATCCCGGTGGTATCGATCCGCGAGCTCGGCATCCTGCGCGACGTGCGACGCGCCGCGGACGGCGCGCTCGAAGTCCTGATCACGCCGACCTACTCGGGCTGCCCGGCGATGTCGCAGATTGCCGAAGACATCAGCCTCGCGCTGGAGGCCGCGCAGCTCACGCCCTACCGCATCGCCACCGTGCTGGCGCCGGCGTGGACCACCGACTGGATCACCGCCGGCGCCCGCGACAAACTGCGCGCGTACGGCATCGCGCCGCCGACGGGCAACTGCGGCTCGGCCGCCCACGCGCCCGCGGCGCCGCAGGAAAAAGTCCTGCGCTTCGTCCCGCGCGCGCTACCCGCGCCGGGCTGCCCGCGCTGCGGCTCCGCGCACACCGAGCGGCTCGCGCAATTCGGCTCGACCGCCTGCAAGGCCCTGTATCGCTGCCTCGACTGCCGCGAACCCTTCGACTACTTCAAACCGTACTGATATGGCCACCCCGCAATTCCATCCGCTGCGTATCCGCGAAGTGCGCCCCGAAACCGCCGATGCGGTCTCGGTCGCCTTCGAAGTCCCGCTCGAACTGCGCGACCAATATCGCTTCACGCAGGGCCAGTTCGTCACGCTGAAGACGCACATCGACGGTGAGGAAACGCGCCGCTCGTATTCGATCTGCGTGGGTGTCACCGACTACGATCGCGACGGCGAGTTGCGCATCGGCATCAAGCGCGTGCGCGGCGGGCGCTTCTCGAACTTCGCGTTCGACACACTGCAGCCGGGCCACACGATCGACGTGATGACCCCGGACGGCCGTTTCTTCACGCACCTGAACGCCGGACAGGGCAAGCAGTACCTCGCGTTCTCGGGCGGCTCGGGCATCACGCCGGTGCTCGCGATCATCAGGACCACACTCGAAGTCGAGCCGCGCAGCATGTTCACGCTGGTGTACGGCAACCGCAGCGTCGAGCAGATCATGTTCGCCGAAGAGCTCGAGGATCTGAAGAACCGCTTCATGAACCGCTTCGTGCTGTATCACGTGCTGTCGGACGATCTGCAGGACGTCGAGCTGTTCAACGGCGTGCTCGACCAGCCGAAATGCGCGGCGTTTATCGAACAGCTGCTGCCGGCCGACGCGATCGACGAAGCGTTCATCTGCGGCCCCGCGCCGATGATGGACGCCGCCGAGGCCGCGCTGAAAGCGGCCGGCGTGGAGCAGGCGAAGGTCCACGTCGAGCGCTTCGGCACGCCGCTGCCGCAGGCGGGCGTGCCGCCCGTCGAGATCACCGCGGACACGCCCGCGGCGGACCTCGAAATCGTGATCGACGGCAAGCGACGCAAGCTGCGGCTGCCCTATCAGGGCGTGAGCGTGCTCGACGTCGGACTGCGCGCGGGCCTCTCGCTGCCGTATGCGTGCAAGGGCGGCGTCTGCTGCACCTGTCGCGCGAAGGTGCTCGAGGGCGAAGTGAAGATGGAAAAGAACTACACGCTCGAAGAACACGAGGTCCGCGACGGGTTCGTGCTGACGTGTCAGTGTCATCCGGTTAGCGACAGGGTCGTCGTGAGCTACGACGAACGTTGAGTCGAGCACTTCTGCGGCCCGGGTGCGGACTGGCTTCGCGTGGCGGCCGCCGCCGCTTTCGGACGTTTCGCGATCCGCTTACACTAGGGGCCGCTCGTCGATCGGGACATCGGTTTCCCGCCGGCGAGCGGCCTCTTTTTGTTACAGCTGCTGGCGTCACAGCAAGCCCTTGCCCATGAGCACGATTCACCTCACCAACGGCGACGTCGCCGCCGAGTCGCTTCGTACCGCGCTGGCCCAAGCGGGCCGCGACGATCGCGTAGAGCCGTTGCGGGACGATCTGGCGGTCGGCCCGTTATGCGGCGTCGACGACGCTCCGCACGTGCGCGCCGACTTCTGGGCGCGCGTCAGCGCCGACAGGCAACGCGACTTCGTGCGCGAGTTCCGCGAACAGGCAGGGGTGCTCGACGGCCTGGCAGGCAGCACCGCGAATCTCGTGGTGTGGCACGGCGAAAGCGCGTCCGATCAGCTGATGCTGCGCCGCGTCTGCTATCTGATGCGCAACGATCCGCAGCGTTTGAACGAAGTGCGCCTGTCGATTGCAGACCTGACCGATCCGCAAGCGTGGGCGCATACCCGCTCGGATCGCGCGACATCGGTCGGCATGTTTGCGCCGGACGTGCTGCAGACTCATCTGCCGGACGCCGCGCCGATTTCCGTACTGCGCATCAGCCGGCTCGCGCTCGAATGGCAGGAGGTCAAGCAGGCGAACGGCGAGACGCGGCGCTGGCGCGACAACACCTTCACGAACAGCAGCTTTGCCGAACTCGACGCGCTGATCGTCGAATGCGCGACCGACGACTGGCAGCCCGCCGCGCGCGTCGCCGCCTATGTGATGGCCGCCGAGCAGTGGCTCCTCGTCAGCGACAGCATCGTGCTGTGGCGCATGCGCGAACTCGCGGCGCTGCGGCGCATCCTTTTGCGCGGCGACGCGACCGAATGGCGCTCGCTCGAACTGCGCGGGGCGCCCGCCCCCTGCTCACCCCAATAAGACAAGAACAGACGAATATGGCCCGCACCCGAGCCCCCGACCACGAAACCCAACGCGAGCAGATTCTCGAACTGGCCGCGGCGAAATTCGCGCAGACCAGCTATCCGAGCACGTCGATGTCTGATCTCGCCGCGGCGAGCGGCACCTCGAAGGCGCGCCTCTATCACTATTACGAGAGCAAGGAAGCGATCCTGTTCGACCTGCTCGATCGCTACACGAAGCGACTGATGCTGATCATCGCCGAGGTGGAAGGCTCGAGCCAGCGGCGCGAACTGAGTGAGCGCGAAACCTTCGCGGAGTTGATCCGCGCGTTTCTGTCCGAGTATGAGACGTCGCACAGTCGGCACGTCGCACTGCTGAACGACGTCAAGTATCTGGTCGATTCGCAGCGCGAGATCATCCTGAACCGCCAGCGCGACGTGGTCGCCGCGTTCGCGCGGCAACTTGCGCGCGCATACCCCGAACGCGCGACTCGCGACAACCAGACCGCGCTGACGATGATGGTGTTCGGCATGATCAACTGGACCTTCACGTGGCTCAAGCCGGACGGCCGCATGGGCTACCGCGAGTTCGCCGAGCAGGTGATCGGCATGGTCGAGCATGGCCTTGGGACGGCGCCGGTCGAGTGACGCGACGGTTCGAACCGATCGCCACCTGCGCCCGCAATGACGCAAAGCAACAACATGCGGACGTGATAAATCCGCGGACGGAATGCATGCGGCATCATGTCACGAACGTGCGTTCACTTTTATTTCCTGTTTAAAATCAATTAATTATATTTATGGTCCCAGCATTCTAGGTATTCGCCTCAGTTTTTAATACGGGTTTTCCCTAGTGAATGGCCCGGGTTTCCGCTAAAATCGGTTTTGCAGTGCACAACGCCGCCTGACTAAAAGGAGAACTCACCATGAACACGCTTAACCATCGCACCACCGAACCGATTGCACCGAGCGATCGTGCGTCGCTGCCTGCCGGACGCGCGCACGTTCTGGTCCGGGAACTCACCGCGGTCGATCGCGACCGCCTCCTCACGCACTTCCTCGCGCTCGACAAAAACGACCGTTTGCTGCGCTTCGGCCAGGTTGTGCCGAACCACGTGATCGAGAACTACGTGCGCGCGATCGACTTCACGCGCGACACCGTGTTCGGCGTGTTCAACAGCAAGCTGGAACTGAGCGGCGTCGGCCATCTCGCCTATTTGCCGGCCGAAGGCGACAAGCGCACCGCCGAATTCGGCGTTTCGGTGCTCGAAAGCGTGCGCGGCCAGGGCATCGGCTCGAAGCTGTTCGAGCGCGCCGCGATCCGTAGCCGCAACGCGCATGTGACGATGCTGTACATCCACTGCCTGTCGCACAATTCGACCATGATGCACATCGCCAAAAAGGCCGGCATGAAGATCGAGTACGCGTACGGCGAAGCCGACGCCTATCTGACGCTGTCGCCGGCCGATCATTCGAGCATCCTCGCGGAAATGCTGCAGGAGCAGGCCGCCGTGTTCGACTACGCGCTCAAGCGCCACGCGCGCCAGGCATCGCGACTGTTCGAGTCGTTCATGCCGGTGGCTGTCGCTGCCTGAATAATCGCTACGGGGAAATGAGAATGGGGCGGCCGCAAGGCCGCCCTTTTTCTGTCTGGAACCAAACGATCGCGACGCGCAGGACCATGCGCCCCGGGCCTACAAAATGGGCAACGCAGTCGTTTCCTTGATCTTTTCCAGCGAAAAGCTTGATTTCACGTCGATTACCGACGGATGCCGCAGCAACTGATCCTGCACAAAGCGCGAAAAGTGCGCCATGTCCTCCACCTGGACGCGCAGCAGGTAATCCATCTCACCAGTCATCGCGTGACACGCGACCACTTCGGGCCACGTCTGCACGGCCGCCCCGAACAGATCGGCGTGCGTGGCCTCGCCATGCGGACTGAACGCGCGACCGCCGCCTTTCTCCAGTCGCACGCTGACATACGCAAGCAGGTCGAGCCCGAGCCGTTGCGCGTCGAGCAGCGCGACGTAGCCGCGAATGACGCCGCTTTCCTCGAGCCGGCGAATCCGACGCAGGCACGGACTCGGCGACAGATTGATCCGCTCCGCTATCTCCTGATTCGAGAGCCGGCCGTTCTGCTGAAGGATCGCCAGAATGCGCCGATCGATTGCGTCTATTTCGCTGTTAGCCATGTTCTGCCGCGCATCCTCCAAACGGAGCTATAAACTGGCTCAAGCGTAGCGACGCGCGATTAACTTCGCAAGTTTTTGCCCCCGCCGCAGTTCTACACTTGCTCTATCCGGTCGCGTTCAGGCGATCGTCCCGCGCTCACCGCCAGCGCACCTCGGCAACCCGCTTGCATAGGATTGGAGACAGACAATGCAGGTTTCAACTTGGGAAAATCCGGTCGGCACCGACGGCTTCGAATTTATCGAATACACGGCGCCCGACCCGAAAGCGCTCGGCAAGCTGTTCGAGCGGATGGGCTTCACAGCCGTCGCGCGGCATCGTCACAAGGACGTGACGCTGTATCGTCAGGGCGACATCAACTTCATCGTCAACGCGGAAAAGCATTCGTTCGCGCAGCGCTTCGCGCGCTTGCATGGCCCGTCGATCTGCGCGATCGCGTTTCGCGTGCAGGACGCCGCGAAGGCCTACAGCCAGGCGCTCGAAAAAGGCGCATGGGGCTTCGACAACAAGACCGGCCCGATGGAGCTGAACATTCCGGCGATCAAGGGCATCGGCGATTCGCTGATCTACTTCGTCGACCGCTGGCGCGGCAAAAACGGCGCGACGCCGAACAGCATCGGCGACATCGACATTTACGACGTCGACTTCGAGCCGATTCCGGGCGCAAACCCCAATCCGGTTGGGCACGGCCTGACTTATATCGATCACCTGACGCACAACGTGCATCGCGGCCGTATGCAGGAATGGGCCGAGTTCTACGAGCGTCTGTTCAACTTCCGCGAGGTGCGCTACTTCGACATCGAGGGTAAGGTGACCGGCGTGAAGTCGAAGGCGATGACCTCGCCGTGCGGCAAGATCCGCATTCCGATCAACGAGGAAGGCTCGGACACCGCCGGCCAGATCCAGGAATATCTCGATGCCTACCACGGCGAAGGCATCCAGCACATCGCGCTCGGCACCAGCGACATTTACCGCACCGTCGACGGCGTGCGCGCGTCGAAGATTTCGCTGCTCGACACGATCGATACCTACTACGAACTCGTCGACCGGCGCGTGCCGAATCATGGCGAGCCGCTCGACGAGTTGCGCAAGCGCAAGATCCTGATCGACGGCGCACCGGACGATTTGCTGCTGCAGATCTTCACCGAAAACCAGATCGGCCCGATCTTCTTCGAGATCATCCAGCGCAAGGGCAACCAGGGCTTCGGCGAAGGCAACTTCAAGGCGCTGTTTGAATCGATCGAACTCGACCAGATTCGCCGCGGCGTTGTGCAAGACAAGACCTGATCACGGTGAGTCGCGAGTAACCGGCGTGCACAGAAAAAAGGGCGAGGATCGCAGATCCTCGCCCTTTTACCTTGCTACGCCGCCGCTCTCGTCGGAACGGCGGCCGGTAGAAATAAGACGCGCGCGATACGGCGCGTCACGAATTCTGCCTGTACTGGTCGCTGCCGATCGCACTGTCGATCCGCTTCATTTCCAGACGCGCTGGGGCTACCTGCGCCGTGCGGATGATCGCGTTCGATAGTGCCCCCGTGCTGCCCGGATTCGAGCGGACCGGCGCGCTCATCGCGAAGAAAGCGGCGGAAACCATCAGGAAGGTCTGGATGTTTCTTGCGTTCATGCGTACTCCTTTTCTAGCTAGCTACCTGCTGCCCTGAAGCTGCGCAGAATGCGCAGCGTTCGGCATCGCTCGCAGGTCGGGGGTTAGACAGTGGTTTTCACTGCGGTTCCGCAAATTTGTAGGTTTTACAGCTTGTTACACGCCCAAGCGCAACTAAGCCGATTCCGCCAAAAATCCTAGCCAATTTCCGTCAACCTGCGGGTAACTAGACGCGAAACCGGTTGAAGTCAGATCGTGCGCTGGCAATTTTTGATCGGCTGCGGCGGGTTTCCACCAGTGCTACCATCACTTAAAACCCGTCAATATGACGACCCCGGCCCCAGCATTCACGAGATGCCGGGGGCCAGAAAAGTTTTGGTGATCCCAAGCTGAAGTGGAGGAGTACACATAATGAATGCCCCGCTAGACGCAGGCCAGCGAGCCTCGCTCGAAGCCGCGTTGTCTTCCGTCACGCTCGACGACAAATACACCCTCGATCGCGGCCGCGCGTACATGAGCGGCATCCAGGCGCTGGTGCGTCTGCCGATGCTGCAGCAGGAGCGCGACCGCGCCGCCGGCCTCAACACCGCCGGCTTCATCTCCGGCTACCGCGGATCGCCGCTCGGCGGACTCGATCAGTCGCTGTGGAAAGCACAAAAACATCTGTCCGCGCATCAGGTCGTGTTTCAACCCGGCGTCAACGAAGACCTCGCGGCCACCGCCGTATGGGGCTCGCAGCAGGTCAATCTGTACCCGAGCGCCAAATACGACGGCGTGTTCTCGATGTGGTACGGCAAGGGGCCCGGCGTCGACCGTTCCGGTGACGTCTTCAAGCACGGCAACTCGGCCGGCTCGTCGCGGCACGGCGGCGTTCTCGTGCTCGCCGGCGACGATCACGCGGCCAAATCCTCTACGCTCGCACACCAGTCAGAACACATCTTCAAGGCGTGCGGGCTACCGGTGCTGTTCCCGTCGAACGTGCAGGAATATCTGGACTTCGGCCTGCACGGCTGGGCGATGAGCCGCTATTCGGGCCTGTGGGTCGCGATGAAGTGCGTGACCGACGTGGTCGAATCGTCCGCGTCGGTCGATATCGACCCACACCGCACCAGCATCATCCTGCCGGAAGACTTCTTGATGCCCGACGGCGGGCCGAACATCCGCTGGCCCGATCCACCACTGGTGCAGGAAGCGCGTCTGCTCGACTACAAGTGGTACGCGGGCCTCGCCTACGTGCGCGCGAACAAACTCGACCGCGTCGAAATCGATTCGCCGCATGCGCGCTTCGGCATCATGACCGGCGGCAAGGCCTATCTCGACGTGCGTCAGGCGCTGACCGACCTCGGTCTCGACGACGAAACCTGCTCGCGCATCGGCATCCGGCTGTACAAGGTCGGCTGCGTCTGGCCGCTCGAGGCGCAAGGCGCGCAGGCCTTCGCCCGCGGTCTCGACGAAATTCTCGTGGTCGAGGAAAAGCGTCAGATCCTCGAATACGCGATCAAGGAAGAGCTGTACAACTGGCCCGACGCGCAGCGTCCGCGCGTGTTCGGCAAGTTCGACGAAAAAGACGGCGCCGGCGGCGAATGGTCTGTGCCGATGGGCAACTGGCTTCTGCCGGCCCACTACGAGCTGTCGCCCGCGATCATCGCGAAGGCAATCGCCACGCGGCTCGACAAGTTCGATCTGCCATCGGACGTACGCGCGCGCATCGCCGCGCGCATCGCGGTGATCGAAGCGAAGGAAAAGGCGCTCGCGCGGCCGCGCGTCGAAGTCGAGCGCAAGCCGTGGTTCTGCTCGGGCTGTCCGCACAACACCTCGACCAACGTGCCGGAAGGCTCGCGCGCGATGGCCGGCATCGGCTGTCATTACATGACTGTGTGGATGGACCGCAGCACCAGCACGTTCAGCCAGATGGGCGGCGAAGGCGTCGCGTGGATCGGCCAGGCACCATTCACGAACGACAAGCACGTGTTCGCCAATCTCGGCGACGGTACCTACTTCCACTCGGGGCTGCTCGCGATTCGCGCGGCGATCGCGTCGAAGGCGAACATCACGTACAAGCTGCTGTACAACGACGCGGTCGCAATGACGGGCGGCCAGCCGGTCGACGGCGTGCTGACCGTGCCGCAGATCACGCACCAGCTCGCCGCCGAAGGCGCGGCGAAAATCATCATCGTCACCGATCAGCCGGAGAAATACGCGGCGAACGTCGGCCTCGCGCCCGGCGTCGACATTCATCACCGCGACCAGCTCGACGACGTGCAGCGCCAGTTGCGCGAGATTCCCGGCACGACGATCCTGATCTACGACCAGACCTGCGCGACCGAGAAGCGCCGTCGCAGGAAGCGCGGCGCGTATCCTGATCCGGCGCGGCGCGTCGTGATCAACGAAGCGGTGTGCGAAGGCTGCGGCGATTGCTCGGTGAAGTCGAACTGCCTGTCGGTCGAACCGCTCGACACCGAGTACGGCACCAAGCGCCAGATCAACCAGTCGACCTGCAACAAGGACTTCTCGTGCGTGAACGGTTTCTGCCCGAGTTTCGTCTCCGTTGAAGGCGGCCAGTTGCGCAAGCCGAAGGCCGCGTCGGGCGTCGGCGCCGACATGCCGCCGGTGCCGACGCCCGAGTTGCCGTCCACCGACCATCCGTACGGCGTGCTGGTGACGGGCGTCGGCGGCACCGGCGTCGTCACGATCGGCGCGCTGCTCGGTATGGCCGCTCATCTCGAGAACAAGGGCGTCACCGTGCTCGACGTCACCGGCCTCGCGCAGAAAGGCGGCGCCGTGATGAGCCATGTGCAGATCGCGAACCAGCCGGCCGACATCCACGCGACCCGCATCGCGATGGGCGAGGCGAGCCTCGTGATCGGCTGCGACGCGATCGTGACCGCCAGCGACGAATGCGTGTCGCGCATGCAAGCCGATCGCACGCGCGTCGTGCTGAACAGCGCGCATACGCCGACGGCCGAGTTGATCAAGAACCCGAACTGGCGCTTCCCCGGCAGCAGCACCGAAGCCGACGTGCGTGCCGCAGCCGGTGACGACAACGTCTCGACAATCGACGCGAATCACTTCGCGCTCGCGCTGCTCGGCGACGCGATCTACACGAACCCATTCGTGCTCGGCTACGCGTGGCAGCGCGGCTGGGTGCCGCTCACGCACGAGTCGCTGATTCGCGCGATCGAGCTGAACAATGTGCAGGTGGAGAAAAACCGCGCGGCGTTCGAATGGGGCCGGCGTGCCGCGCACGATCTGACCGCAGTGCGCAAGCTCGCGCAAACGCAGGGACGCGGCGTCCCGGCGGACAGCGCGAGCGGCAAGATCATCGCGCTGCATACGCCGAAGGCGCTCGACACGCTGATCGACAAGCGCGTCGACTATCTGACCGCGTGGCAGAACCGTGCGTATGCGGAGCGTTATCGCGCGCTGGTGTCGCAGGTGCGGGCCGCGGAAGAAGGGCTCGATTCCGCCGACGGTCAGATGCCGCTCACCGAAGCGGTCGCGAAGAACCTGCACAAGCTGATGGCGTACAAGGACGAATACGAAGTCGCGCGTCTGTACAGCGACCCTGCCTTCATCGAAACCCTGAACGCGACGTTCGAAGGTGACTGGAAGCTGCATCTGCATCTCGCGCCGCCGACGCTATCGAAGAAGGACGCGCACGGCCATCTGGTGAAGAAGAAGTACGGTCCGTGGATGTTCCGTGCGATGCACGTGCTAGCGAAGCTCAAGTTCCTGCGCGGCACCGCGTTCGACGTGTTCGGCAGCACCGACGAGCGTCGCACCGAGCGCGCGCTGATCGGCGAATACGAGGCATTGGTGCGCGAGCTGATCGGCGGCCTGACTACACAGAAGCGCGATCTCGCGGTGGAGCTCGCGAATCTGCCCGACGGCATTCGCGGTTATGGGCACGTGAAGGAAAACAACCTGAAAGGCGTGCGCATCAAGTGGAACGAGCTGCTCGCGCGTTGGCGCTCGACGGATGCGGGCAAGACGACGCAGCACGCGGCTTGATCGACTCTCGCGGCTGAACTGAAAGGGCGGCGGTCTTCACGGACCGCCGCTTTTTTTGGCACGAAAAAAACGCTACGGAGCCGGAGTTCCGTAGCGCTTTTGACGGCGTGGTCGCGAGCGCGTGACTGCCGCGCCCGCTTCGACCTCGAGCGAAATACGTTACTTCGCGTTCACCGACTTGCGCGCGTTCGCCGAAGCGACCGCCGTCATATTGATGATCCGGCGCACGGTCGCGGCCGGCGTCAGGATATGCACCGGCTTTTCCGCGCCGAGCAGGAACGGGCCGACCGTCACGCCCTCGCCGCCCACGACCTTCAGCAGGTTGTACGCGATGTTCGCCGCTTCGACGTTCGGCATGATCAGCAGGTTCGCTTCGCCGCCAAGCGTCGTGCCCGGGAACGCGGCCTTGCGGATCGTCTCCGACAGCGCCGCGTCGCCGTGCATTTCACCGTCGATTTCGAGCGACGGCGCGCGTTCCGTGATCAGCTTGCGTGCCGCGGTCATGCGCTGCGACGACGACGACGGCGCGCTGCCGAAGTTTGAGTTCGACAGCAGCGCGACCTTCGGCGTGATGCCGAACTTCTCGATTTCGCGCGCGGCGAGCATCGTCATGTCGGCGAGCTGCTCGGCGGTCGGCAGTTCGTTCACGTACGTGTCGCACATGAAGAGGTTGCGGCCCGGCAGCATCAGCAGGTTCATCGCTGCGAAGTTCTCGACGTCGTCGGCCTTGCCGAGCACCTGCTCGATGAAGTTCAGGTGCGTGTGGTACTGGCCGATCATGCCGCAGATCATGCCGTCCGCTTCGCCGAGGCGCACGAGGATCGCGCCGATCAGTGTGTTGAACTTGCGCATCGCGGCCTTCGCGACGTCCGGCGTCACGCCTTCGCGCGCGCCGAGTTCGTGATACGCCTGCCAGCATTGGTGATAACGCGGATCGTCTTCCGGATCGACGATCTCGAAGTCTTCACCGCACCTTAGCTTCGAGCCCATTTTCTTCAGACGCATCTCGATCACCGACGGACGGCCGACCAGAATCGGCTTGGCGATCTTTTCGAGCAGCACGAACTGCGCGGCGCGCAGCACGCGCTCGTCTTCACCTTCCGCGAACACGATGCGCGCCGGTGACGACTTCGCCGCCGCGAACACCGGACGCATCACCATGCCTGAGCGGTAGACCGTCGCGCCGAGTTGTTCGCGGTATGCGTCCATGTCCTGGATCGGGCGGGTCGCGACGCCCGAATCCATCGCGGCCTGCGCGACGGCCGGCGCGATCTTGATGATCAGGCGCGGATCGAACGGCTTCGGAATCAGGTATTCAGGACCGAATTCGAGCGAGTGTCCTTCGTATGCCTTCGCGACTTCGTCGCCCTGGTCGGTTTCCTCGGCCAGCTCGGCGATCGCGCGCACGCACGCGAGCTTCATTTCTTCGGTGATCGTCGTGGCGCCGACGTCGAGCGCGCCGCGGAAGATGAACGGGAAGCACAGCACGTTGTTGACCTGGTTCGGATAGTCCGAACGGCCAGTCGCGATGATGCAGTCCGGGCGCACCTTGCGCGCTTCCTCCGGGCGGATTTCCGGCTCGGGGTTCGCGAGCGCGAGAATCAGCGGCTGCGAGCCCATTTCGGCGACCATTTCCGGCTTCAGCACGCCGGCGCTCGAGCAGCCGAGGAACACGTCGGCGCCGCGGATCGCATCGGCGAGCGAGCGCGCGTCGGTATTGACCGCGTAGCGTTCCTTCGACGCATCGAGGTTACCGCGCCCTTCGTAGATCACGCCCTTCGAGTCGGCGACGAGAATGTTCTTCTTCGACAGGCCGAGATTGACGAGCAGGTCCAGACACGCAATGGCCGCCGCGCCCGCGCCGGAACAGACCAGCTTCACTTCGCCGAGCTTCTTGCCGACCACTTTGAGGCCGTTCAGGATCGCCGCCGACGCGATGATCGCGGTGCCGTGCTGGTCGTCGTGAAAGACCGGAATCTTCATACGCTCGCGCAGCTTCTTCTCGATGTAGAAGCACTCGGGCGCCTTGATGTCTTCGAGGTTGATGCCGCCCAACGTCGGCTCTAGCATCGCGATCGCTTCGACGAGCTTGTCCGGGTCAGATTCGCTGAGCTCGATGTCGAACACGTCGATGTCCGCGAACTTCTTGAACAGACAGCCCTTGCCTTCCATCACCGGCTTGGCGGCGAGCGGGCCGATATTGCCGAGGCCGAGCACCGCGGTGCCGTTCGTGATCACGCCGACGAGGTTGCCGCGCGACGTGTACTTCTGCGCGTCGAGCGGTTCTTCGTGAATCGCCATACAGGCTGCGGCCACACCCGGCGAATACGCGAGCGACAGATCCAGCTGGTTCGACAGCGGCTTGGTGGGCGTCACCGAAATCTTGCCAGGTTTCGGATTCTGGTGATATGCGAGAGCGCTTTGCTTGAGTTGTTCGTCCATTTCTAGGCCTGCGAGACGTAAGTGATTGGGCCCGGCGACCCACACCGTTGCAGTGCTTTCATCTGTCGGACGGATAGCCGACCGAGGCGGTTTCCGCACGCGCCCGGTCAGGCGCGATGGCTCACCTCGACGAAGACCGGACGATGTGGAGTGCTTCGCGGGTCGATCAGTGTACACCCCGGACGTGTCGATGCACTGAGTGGTTAACAGGACTCGCCATTAGCGAAACAGTCGCCGCGGATGCTGCGGATTCGATGCGATTGAACGCGAACTCAGATGCAGGTCGGCAGCGATCACGGGCAGCATGAAGCCGAGGATCAGCAGATCGAAGCCGTCCATCGCGTAGCCTAGGCACCGAGGCGAGCAGCGCGTGGCCCGCATAGCCCTGTTTGACGGCGGGGCGGGTATCGATGGCGGAGTCGGAGACGGGTGGATCGGCGTTCATTGAAAGCATTCCGTAGGTCTGAAGGCGGCCTCACCCGGTCACAAGACGATGCGCGCGCCGAGGCACCCGCCGGCCACGCCGCCGCGCACGACGCTCCCTCGGTGGGACCCATTTCAGGTAAAATAGCGGCCCACGCGCGCAGCAAAAGCCGGTCTGTGCTCTTCTCCCGGCCGCGTATTCCGCCCAGCATGGCGCGGCATACCCCGCTTGCTGCGCCACCGGGCCCAGCGCCCGCTTCTCCCCCGCTCACTCCGAAGGATCCGCCCCATGACAGGCTTCGATCGCCAGACGATCTCCGACACCACCGCCAAGATGCTGCTCGAAGTACAAGCAGTGCATTTCAATGCGGAGAAACCGTATATTTTCACGTCCGGCTGGGCAAGCCCGGTGTATATCGATTGCCGCAAGCTGATCTCGTATCCGCGCGTGCGCCGCGGCCTGATGGAAATGGCCGAAGCGACGATCCTGCGCGATGTCGGCTATGAACAGATCGACGCGGTCGCCGGTGGCGAAACCGCGGGCATCCCGTTCGCGGCGTGGCTGTCCGACCGCCTGATGGTGCCGATGCAGTATGTGCGCAAGAAGCCGAAGGGTTTCGGCCGCAACGCGCAGATCGAAGGTCTGCTGACCGAAGGCCAGCGCGTGCTGCTCGTCGAAGACCTGACGACCGACAGCCGCAGCAAGATCAACTTCATCAACGCGCTGCGCACCGCGGGCGCGACGGTGAACCACTGCTTCGTGCTGTTCCACTACAACATCTTCAAGGAAAGCGTGTCGGTGCTGAAAGACATCGACGTCGATCTGCACGCGCTCGCCACGTGGTGGGACGTACTGCGCGTCGCGAAGCAAAACAACTACTTCGACACGAAGACGATCGACGAAGTGGAGAAGTTCCTGCACGCGCCGGCCGAGTGGTCCGCTGCGCATGGCGGTGCAACGTCGACGCCGCAATAAAGCCATCGCGCTATAGCAGTGACAATAAAACGCAGCCGCTTTGATGCGGAGCGAATGAAAAAGCCGCCTGTTGCGAAACTGGCGGCTTTTTTATCGCCGACTACCCGGCAAAGGAACCGCGCGCGATATCAGGACTCGTTGGCGATGTCTTTACGCGAGTCCGACGTCAGATTCAGCAAACCATTGCTCTGCGCATACTGGAATAGTTGGGAGTCGCGATCGATTCCGAGCTTGCGCATGGCCGCGTTTTTCTGCGTGCTGATCGTCTTGATGCTGCGATTCAAGCGCTGCGAAATTTCCTTGATCGTCATGCCCGACACGAACAGGCGCACGACTTCGAGTTCGCGCCGCGACAGCTTCGAGTCGTCGCGCCTGCCGGCCAGATTGACCCGCAACCCATCGAGCACCGCCTTCACCGACGGACTCATATACGTCATGCGACGGCCGACGTGCTGTACCGCAAGCGCAATATGGCTGAGATCGTCCGATTTGTTCACGACCGACGTCACGCCAAGCTCCCTGAGCCGTTTAAGCAATGCGGCGTTCTCAAGCATGGTGAGCACGACGATCGGCAGGTCCGGGAAATTGCGGCGCAAATAGTCGATGAGTTGCAAGCCATCGCCGTACTGACCGCCCGGCATGGCCAGGTCGGTGACGAGTACGTCGCACTCGGTGGATTGCAATATTTTGATGAGTTCAGTCGACTGCCTTGCACGCCCAACGACTTGCATACCGGGAAACTTGACCAGCGCATGTTCAGCGCCAAACAGAATGACCGGATGATCGTCTGCCACCACGACCCTGAGTGAAACTTGCATCGTCCTCCTCTGGACGGATAAACCGGTCTCCACAACTTCTAACACTTATTTCGACGCTCGCAATTTAGACGAGTCAAATACAGCCAGGGTCGCGCGATAAGGCCTTCCACTATAGCTGATTTCCTATCTGCGAATTCCGCGGGACGCGAACTTATTGCGTCGCAGAGCTAATCAGCGCTGATGTTAGACTTGATTCGACCTTGGGGCACAATTCAAGACAACGACCATCGCGAGGACCCGCGCCTCGCGCCCTGACAGGAGAACCGGCATATGCGCGAACGTTGCCTGGTTGTTTCGATGGCTTCCTGCTGGCGGCATCGATCGCTCGCCGTCGGCGCGATGCTCGCGCTATTCGCGGTACACGGCACCGGTGCGCGGGCCGACGAGCCGTTCACGCTGACGAGCGCGAACGTGCGCGCGGGCGGCGCCGTGCCCAATGCGCAGGTGTTCGATCAGAACGACTGCAAAGGCGGCAACCGTTCACCCCAACTGTCATGGCGCGACGCGCCGGCCGGCACCCGCGGCTTCGCGATCACGATGTTCGACGAGGACGCGCCCGGGCGCGGCTGGTGGCACTGGGCGGTCGCGGGCATCCCGGCCACGGTCGACAGCCTGCCGGAGAATGCTAGTTCATCCGGTTTCCTGCATAAGCTCGGCGCGGTCGAAGCGCGCAACGACTTCGATACCGACGGCTATGGCGGCCCCTGCCCGCCGCCCGGCAAACCGCATCGCTATATCATCACCGTGTACGCGCTGAGTTCGGCCGATCTGCATCTCGCGCAAGGACGCCCCGCGTTGATGTTCGATCACCAGATCGGCACGGCCGCGATCGGCAGCGCGCGGCTGGTGGTCAATTTCGGGCGCTAGCGGCGACCATCGCGGTCGTCATCGCGAGCCCCGCGCCGCAGCGCGTTGCTTCTCCCGTTCACGTTGCGGATCGCCTTGCCGGAGCATTTCATGTCGAAGATCGTCATCGTTTATCACAGCGGCTACGGCCATACGAAGAAAGTCGCCGAAGCCGTGCTCGCGGGCGCGCTCGAAGCCGGTGCGCAGGCGAAGCTGATGCCGGTCGGCGACCTCGACGACGCGTCGTGGGACGAACTCGCCGCCGCCGATGCGCTGATCTTCGGCGCGCCGACCTACATGGGCGGTCCATCGGCAGACTTCAAGAAGTTCGCCGACGCGAGTTCGAAGCCGTGGTTCGGCCAGGCGTGGAAGGACAAGATCGCGGCCGGTTTCACGAACTCGGCGACGATGAACGGCGACAAGTTCTCGACGATCCAGTACTTCGTCACGCTGGCGATGCAGCACAGCATGATCTGGGCGGGCACCGGCATGATGCCGTCGAACACCAAGGCCGCGACGCGCAACGACCTGAACTTCGTCGGTGGCTTTACCGGGCTGCTCACGCAATCGGCGGCCGATGCGTCGCCCGACGAAGCACCGCCCCCCGGCGATCTCGAAACCGCGCGCCTCTTCGGCGCACGCATTGCGGGCGTCACCGCGCGCTGGATCGCGCCGCGCGGGTAATGGCTGAACGGCGCCGCGATGGCGGCGCGGCTCATCCGCGGTTCATCCGCGGTTCATCCGCAGTTCATCTTCGGTCATCAGCACGCATTCGCCGTGCAACAGGTCACGCCGATGTCACGTTGCGCGCGCATCGTCGTTTTTTCGCGCTGCACCGCACATGCGCGGCGATGACGTCATAAAATGACGTTCCGGCGCGGCCTCGCGCCCCGTTTCCAGCGAGTGAGATCGAGATGAGCACGAAAGTTTTTGTCGACGGACAGGAAGGCACGACCGGCCTGAAGATTTTTGAATATCTGTCGCAGCGCGCCGACGTCGAAATCCTGCGTATCGAAGAAGCGAAGCGCAAGGACCTGGACGAGCGCCGTCGTCTCATCAACGCGTCGGACGTCACGTTCCTGTGCCTGCCCGACGTCGCTTCGCGCGAATCCGCTTCGCTTGTCGATAACGACCGTACCGTGCTGATCGACGCGAGCACCGCGTTCCGCACCTCGCCCGACTGGGCCTATGGCCTGCCCGAGCTGGCACGCTCGCAACGCGAGCGCCTGCGCACCGCCAAACGCATCGCCGTGCCGGGCTGCCACGCCTCGGCGTTCGTGCTGGCGATGCGCCCGCTCGTCGAAGGCGGCGTCGTCGCACCCGAGTTCGCCGCGCACGCCTACTCGATCACGGGCTACAGCGGCGGCGGCAAGAAGATGATTGCCGACTACGAAGCCGGCGGCAACGACAGGCTGAAGAGCCCGCGCCCGTACGCGCTCAGCCTTACGCACAAGCACCTGCCGGAAATGGCCGCGCATACCGGCCTGAAGTCGGCGCCGATCTTCACGCCGATCGTCGGCGACTTCTACAAGGGCCTCGCCGTCACCACGTACTTCTCGCCGGGCCAACTCGCGAAGAAGACGACGCCGCAGGACGTGCAGGCTCTGTTCGCCGAGTACTACGCGGGTGAAGCGTTCGTGCACGTCGCACCGTTCGACGCCGACGGGAATCTCGACAACGGCTTCTTCGACGTGCAGGCGAACAACGACACCAATCGCGTCGACCTGTTCGTGTTCGGCAACGAGGAGCACTTCGTGACCGTTGCGCGTCTGGACAATCTCGGCAAGGGCGCATCGGGTGCGGCGATCCAGTGCATGAATCTCGCCATCAGCACGGACGAAGAGACCGGTTTGAAACGCTAGGCGAGTCGAACCGCGAACGTCGACACCAGGTCAAGCGTCCGCAGTCCCACGGCGAATTCGGGGCAAAAAAAAGCCCGCCTAGGTTGGCGGGCTGAATCCATATCAGTGGAGACATGGAGGAGACAAGGCCTACTATAGCAAACCGCTTGGTGCATTGCAACATGCAAATTAGGGTTCACCCTCGATGTTGCAAACATACCACGGTCACATTCGTACGGCTCCATTTCCTCTTGTCTGCTGTGGAGCGCGGTGCTTAGTGCCGCGCCAGCGCCATCATCGCGCCGAAGCCGACGAACACACCGCCCGTCAGCCGGTTGAACATTCGCGCAACGCCGCGGCTTTTCAGCTTCGCGCCGATGCGCGTGCCGAAACCCGCGTACACCAGATACCAACTGACCTCGATCGACGCAAACGTGGCGAGCAGTACGCCGAATTGCGGCAACGTCGGCTGGGTGGCATCGATGAATTGCGGCAGCAGCGCGGCCGCGAACAGGATCGCCTTCGGATTGCTGCTCGCGACCAGAAAGCCGTTGCGAAATAGCGCGAAGCGCGAGCGCGCGGGCCTCGCCGTTAGTTCGTCGACGTTTCGCGCAGTCGCTTCGTCGGCCGGCGCGCGCCATGCCTTGATGCCCAGATACACGAGATAGGCCGCGCCGATCATGCGCAGTGCGTTGAACATGGTCGGCCATGCCGCCAGAAACACGCCGAGCCCCGCCGCCGATACCGCCAGCATCAGCACCAGCGCCGAAAGACAGCCGACCATCGTCGCGCTCGCACGGCGCAGGCCGTGCTGGGCGCCGTGCGTCATCACGAGCAGCATGTTGGGACCGGGAATCGCGGAAACGACGAAAACGGTCACGGCGAACAGCCACCAGGTATGCAGAGTCATCGAAGTCGGGAGAAGGGGGAATCGGACGGCTATTATGCCTTGCCGCCCGGCGTGACTCCATCCGGCCACGTTGCGTCGATCGCTCGCGCCCGGCGCTCGACAGCCACCGTCAACGACCGGCCCGCCGCGTCGCCACCTGACCCAGCACCGCGAAATCCTTGTCGCCATCGCCGTGCGCGATCGCCTCGATCAGGCTGTCGCGCACCACGCTCGCGACCGGCATCGGCGTCGTCACCGCATCGGCGGCGGCAAGCGCGAGGCGCACGTCCTTCAGCCCCAGACGCGCCTTGAACAGCGCCGGTTCGAAGCGCTGCTCGGCGATCAACTTGCCGTAGCCCGAGTACACCGGTCCCGGGAACAGGCCGTTGGTGATCACGTCGAGGAAGTCCTGCATCGCGAGGCCGTGCCCCGTCACGAGCGCGGCCGCTTCGCCGAGCGTCTCGATCGCGGCGCCGAGCATGAAGTTCGCAGCCAGCTTCATCACGTTCGCCTGCTGCGGCAGCGAGCCGATGCGCCAGGTCTTCTGGCCGAGCGCGTCGAAAATCGGCTGGACCCGGTCGATCGATTCCGCCGGGCCGCCCGCGACGATCGTCAGCTTGCCCGCGGCCGCGACGTCAGGCCGGCCGAGCACCGGTGCGGCCACATAGTGCACGCCGCGCGACGCGTGCGCGGTCGCCAGTTCCTCGGCCAGTGCAACGGAAATCGTCGCCATGTTCGCGTGGATCAGCCCGCGCGGCGCATGCTCGAGCAGCGACGCGGTGATGACTTCGCGCAACGCGGCATCGTCGGCGAGCATCGAGAACACCGCGTCGCCCGCAAACGCTTCTGCCGGCGTCGCGACGATCTGCGCGCCCAGCCCGGCCAGCGGCTGCGCCTTGTCCGGCGAGCGGTTCCACACGCGCACCGGGTGCCCGGCTTTCAGAATGTTTGCAACCATCGCGGCGCCCATCTCGCCGAGACCGATAAAACCGATGTCCATCTATCGCTCCGTCTTCTAAAGAACCCGAAGTAAAGCACACTCATGCGACACGCGCAGGACAACGCGCAACGCCAGCGGTGCGATACTGCCGAGATGGTCACCGCGACATTCCGCTTCTACGAGGAGCTGAACGACTTCATCGCCCGGCCGCTGCGTCGGCGCGCGTTCCCCTGCGTCTGTGCGCGCGGTGCGACGACCAAGCACATGATCGAGGTGCTCGGCGTGCCGCATACCGAGGTCGAACTGATATTGGTGAACGGCGACTCGGTCGGTTTCGATCATCCGCTCGCCGACGGAGACCGCGTCGCCGTGTATCCGAAATTCGAGGCGCTCGACATCCAGCCGTTGCTGCGCGTGCGCGAGCGACCTTTGCGAGTGATGCGCTTCATCGCCGATGCCCATTTAGGAGGCCTCGCGCCGCTTCTACGGCTCGCAGGCTTCGATACGCTGTACGACAACCACTTTCCCGACGCCGATATCGAGGCGCTCGCCGCCGCGCAGCAGCGTATAGTGCTGACGCGCGACCGCGAGTTGCTCAAACGCCGCAACATCACGCATGGCTGCTACGTGCGCGCGCTGCGGCCGCGTGAGCAGTTGCGCGAAGTGTTCGAACGGCTCGATCTCGCGCGCAGCGCGCAACCGTTCCGGCTGTGTCTGATATGCAATGCGCCGCTGCGGCGCATCGCGCGCGAGGAAGCCGGCCCGCGCGTGCCGCACGGCGTGCTGCAGCGGCACAGCCGCTTCGTGACCTGCGACGTGTGCGGACGCGTGTTCTGGGAAGGCACGCATTGGCAGAGGATGCGCGCGTTGATGGACAGCGTCTCCCCCGGCGCGCCGGAGCGCGTCGGCTGACGCGCCGCGCGCTTGCGTACAATGCGGGTTGATCTATTTGGCAGAGGCCTTTCCGATGGCGATGAAAAAAACCGACCTTGAAAAGAACAAGGCGTTGAAACTGGGCAACGCGATGAAGCGGGCGACCGCGAGCCTTGGCGGCAAGGGCGTGGCGACCGAACCGAAGGTCGACCGGCGTGAGCAGCGCAAGCTCGATCAGGCGCAAGGCCTTGTGCCGTTTGCGTGCAAGCTCAACAGCGGGCTGGTGGATGAACTGAAAACGCGCGCCGCCACGCATCCCGACGGCCTGAACGGGCTGCTGGACGAAGTAATCCGGCGCGGGCTCGCGGGCTGATCTTCCCGCGCGCAACATCCGCCGCAAAAGCAAAAAGGCCAGAGCGCGAGCTCTGGCCTTTTTGCTGGCAACGCATCTGCCTTCACCGGCTGCGTCGACCGGCAAGTGGCGCGGCGTAGCGGTACGGCGCGCCCGACGAGCGGGCGTTGGCTTAGTTCTGCGTGCCCTTGTCGTTCGTGCCTGCTGCCGAAGCTGCGGCGGATACGTGTGCTTTCTTGCCGTGGGTCTTCAGCTGCTTGACGTGGTGCTTCTTCGGTGCGCTTGCTGCTTCCATAGCAGCGGCATCCGATGCCTGGGCGAAAGCTTGAACGGAAACCAGCGCGATCGAGGCGGCTGCGAGCGAGACGATAACTTTTTTCATGTGTTGATCCCCAAACCAGACGACTGAGTCAATGTGAATGAATACAGCTGCGCGGTGGAGCGGGCTGGACTTCGAGGCGCCTTGTGCTCCCCGCGGGAGAGTATTACCCAAGCGTCGGCGGTTTGTCATGCGCAAAACTCGATGTGTATTTTCCGGGAGACAGGCTGCTTTCAGAGCGCTTTCATTTGCCCGGCAAGCGATACCGGGGACACTACAGGGCCGTATCAAGCTGCCTGCGCGCGCTTCGTCGACTGCTTCGCCGCACTCAGATCAGATTCCGCAACAGGCTCGCGGTCTCCTGCAGTGCCGGCAAAACGCGGTGCAACGCGGCGTTCGCCGATTCCTCGCCGATCGGCATGCTGACGCTGATCGCCGCGACCACCGTACCGTGCCGGTCGCGCAACGGCACTGCGACGCCGCGCACCCCGATCTCCAGCTGCTGGTCGGTGACCACGTAGCCGTTGCGGCGGATTTCACCAAGCACTTCTCTGAGCCGTTCGACAGTTGAATAGGTGTACGGCGTGAAAATCTTGATCGGATACGATGCGAGCCAAGGGTCGATGCTATCGGGCGGCTGGAACGCGAGCAGCACGAGCCCCGCCGACGACAACGGCGCCGGCGCCCGCGAGCCGGTCACGAAGCCGACCGCCATCGCCCGATTCACGCCATTGCGCGCAACGTAGACGACATCGTGTTCGTCGAGGATCGCGACCAGCGCGGTTTCCTGCACAGTCGCGGTGATCCGCTGCAGGAACGGCTGCACCGTGCGCGGCAGGCGCGCCGAATCGAGGTAAGACTGGCCGAGCCGCAGCACGCGCGGCGCGAGCCAGAAGAGCTTGCCGTCGGTGTCGACGTAGCCGAGTTCGCACAGCGTCAGCAGATAGCGGCGCGCGGCCGTGCGCGACAGGCCGGCGCGCACGGCGACCATCGTTGGCGTCATGCGCGCGTGCTCTTCGTCGAATGCTTCGATGATCGCGAGCGCCTTCGCGGCGCCCGCAATCCAGTCCCTGTCGTCCATTTCGTTTGCTCGTGCAAGAGCCGGGGATCGCGGTCCGTTCGGCAATTTGCTTGACGACGGTGATCGACGTGAGCGGCGAACCCGCGGCGGTTGCGCGATTATCGCGCGTCTCGCGGGCTTTGACAGTCGCGCAGCGCTACGCGGCACCCTCGCACGCGGCGGTGATTTTTAGCATGGAAGGCGTGTTCGCGGCGTTCGCGGGCTGGCTCGTGCTCGGCGAAACGCTGACGGCTCGCGCATTGTTCGGCTGCGCGCTGATGCTGTCGGGATTGATCGTGTGCCAGATACTGCCAGGCTGGAAACGCGCGCGGCAGCGTGCGCCGCAGGCGTCGTAATCGGGTTTCGTTGCGTGGCTGACGCGTCGAGTGAGTGCGGTGCGCACCACAGGCGTCTCACCCATTCGCTAACTATGCCGCGCGCGGATGAACAAACAGGCTCGGGGTATCGGCGGTCGGCGGAAACACGCACCAGCAGCCGTCGTCGTGACGAAAGAAGAACAGACCGCGCCCGCCCTCTTCCGACGACGTCTCGACCCGTACATAACGCCGCCCGCCCGTGCGCGTGCGGCTGAACTCCGTCACGTGAACCGGATCAGCCGGCGATGGCGCAAGCCACTTCTCGACCAGAAACCGCAACGACTGTTCGCTCGCGGCTCTCATGATCTGCCCCGAAACAGCTTGTCCCGCTGTGCGTCGCGCGCGGACTCGGGGCTGTCGTCGTCGCGAGTCGGATCGACGTCCTCGGCAGCCTCGGCGGCTGCCAGCGCCATCACCCGATTGGTCGCGGCCGCGCGTAGTGAACTGCAATGAGCCGCATGTCGAAGGTCCGAGAGAATACGGACTAACTGTCGTGCTGATCTGCGTTTCATACGTCCCCCGCACTGCACCAGAAACCTCACAAAGCACTTTAACTCTATGCCGGATTGTTCGCTGGCCCAATGGTTTTTGCGAAATAGCAACAGTTGCGCTTGCAATAAGAAGACATGCAATCCCCGTACCGCGCTATCAATGTGCGCGTTCGATGGGCGGAAATCTGTGCGTTGGCGAGCGCTTCGCATCGCGCGAAGTGTTGTTGCGAGAGCAACGGGAAACGCCATCGGAAGCGGCGGTTATCCACAGCGGCCTCTGAATAACGTCGGGATAGCGCGACGAACAGCCTGTGCGCGAAATCTTGATAAAGGCGAGCGTCGGCTAACGGTGTTCGAACTTATCCCACTTATGTAGTTTTTCTACCGACGTGTTCCGCGGGGTTATCGATTCCGCATGATGTTGAAGCGGCGTGACATTTGCGACTTATCCACAGATTCGGTTAGCCCTTGTTAACTACTACTACGTATGTATACGTATTAAGTAAACACCATAAGGCAATACCACTTCGCGCCTGAATCACAGCCTGATCGGAACTTGCTCAGCCTCGATGCGAAAGCCGCCGCGACGCTATCACGGCATCAGCTTGGTGCCGCTCGCGGGTTCGATCGCTGCGGCCTGGCCGATCGGATCGGCGAGCTGGACGACCGGTGAGGGTGTCGCAAACGAAGCAGTCGCGGGCGAGGCCGACGTCGGTTGGACCGGCACGGTCGGCTGCGTTTGAATGGCGGCGGGCGACGTCGCGGGCACCGGTTCGGGCACCGGCTCAGGCGTGGTCACCCGGAGCGGCGCGGCGACCGGCAGCGTCCGCGTTTCGATCGGGCTGCTCGTCACCGGCTGCGTGCGCACGACGGTCTCCAAATAATGATCGACGAGGCTGAAAAAGCGGTCGTAGAACTTGCCCGACGGAATCGTCTCGCTCGAGATCTTCACCATCGCGTCACTATTCGAGCGGATCGGCAGCGACAGCGAACCTAGCACGCTGAGTCCGACGCTCGCCGACGTATCGCTTTTCTTCAACGCGAAGCCGTTCTGCACCGCGTTCACATAAACGATGCTGGTATCGGCCGCCTCTTCGCCGGGCGTGCACACGACGTGAAATTCGACGACCACATGGGTATCGCCGGTCGGCTGAAAATTCTTGGTGCCGTCGACGGTATCGGGACGCGACATCGTCGTCAGATAGCCCTGGCTCAGCAGTGCTCGGCGCGCGGCCTCGCAGCTATCGCCCGTGCTCGAATTGAAATTGCGGGCGTAAGGGCTTGCGCCGGTTTCGAACAGTTCCTGGGTGAATTTGGGCTGCGGCGTGCTGCTGCATGCCGTGAGCGCGAGCAGCCCAAACAGGGCCGCGGCGGTGGTGCGGGAAAAGGGGATCTGCATGATCAGGTGCGAGAAGCGCCTCATGGGCGCGAATGGGAATGCATTGTAGAGCGCGCAGCGCTATGTGCGTAAAAAGTGTGCAACCCGAAACCTATTACGTCGCGTGATAGTAACGAGATGCACGCCAATGACCGTCGAAGCGCGTACGGACCGGAAGGAGACGGGGAACTGCGCGAGCGCGCCTATTTCGATGCCGTGCGCGTCGAGCCCGCTGTCGCCGCGGAAGTCGAGCCCGAGGCCGGGGCCGACGATGCCGCGGCCGCCCCGCTCGCCGCGGGTGTCGCGGGTATCGTAAGCGCCGCCGGCACGCTGAACGCGTTGGCCCACTGGTTTGCGCCGGCACAAAGATCGACTTCGCACGCGGCGGGCCGCCCGGCGGCCCCTGAAGCGCCATCTGCGGGTGTCGCGACCGCCGCGAAATCCTCGACGCGCAGATTCACCTTTTGCGCATAGGCCTTCGAGCCGCCATAGCTCTTGAGCGCGCTATCCAGATCGCCGTTCGCCGAGCGCATGTAGCCGTACAGGATCGCCGAGCCGGCTTCGATGTTCGCATTCGGCTCGGTCAGGTCCTTCACATTGCGCAGCAGCCCGCGGTGCGCTTGTGGCACGACCTGCATCAGCCCCGTCGCGCCGTTGGCGCCGCGGGCTTTTTCCTTGAAGCGGGATTCGATCGAGATGATGGCGAGCAGCAGGGCCGGAGGGAGGGAGTATTTGGAGGCGGCGGATTGCACCGCGTCGGAAATCTTTTGAGCTTTTTCTCTGCCGACACCGAACTTCCGCGTCAGATACGCCGAGATTCGGTCGCTGTTTTCGTCGGCCGCCGCGGTTTGCGCGAGGCCGAGCGAAAGCACGATCAGGCAAAGTAACCGGCTCATGGCGGACGATGGAGGTAAAAAAGATGCGCGCATTATAGCGCCGCCGTGCCGGGCGGCACCTTTCTTCGACGATTTTTGTCTTTTAAATCAAGGGCGACCGGAACTGTCGCTGCTTTTCGATCCGCTTACTTCGCCGCTTTTTCCTTTCAGCTCATAGCCGTCGGTCAGCGTCGCGAGGAACGCGGCGACATCGTCGATATCGCGTTCGGACCAGACCGGGCGCTCGCCCGCTTTGCGCGTCAGCGGCTCATCGGTCGTGTCGACGTTCACGCGCAGCGCGACCGGCAGGTCGTTGAATTTGTCGACTTTTCCTTGCGCATCCTTTGGATACCACTTGTCCGGGTTCGTATCGCGTTGCATGTAAAAGCGCAGCGCATCCTTCAGCATGTGAAAACGGCCGTTGTGAAAAAACACGTGACGCGTCGCGGTATTGCGCAGCGACACCGATTTGAACAGCCCGCAATTGAGCTTGTCGCTCTGATCCTTTCGCAAAGGTCCGCACAGGCCCAGATCGAAATACTTCGGGTCGGCGTTGACCTTCAGCTCAGGGTTGCGCGGCACGCCGAGTGCCTGAAAGTTAAAGTCGGTAAAGAGCGGATGAGCGCCGTTCACGCCTGGCTGGTCGATGTGACAGGATGCGCAATTGCCGCCAGCGGGGTCGTCGAACAGCTTTTTACCATGCAACTCCCGTACAGTTAGTTGCACTTTTTCGTCAAGGTAGTAATCGAACTTGCTCGTGTACGGATGAAAACTCGAGTCTTCGAGCTCGAAGCGCTCGATCGAGTACATCGCCTGCGTGAACGCTTTCGACGGGTCGGCAAAGATGTTCTGGCCGAACACGTCCTTGAAACGCGCCGCGTACGGCGCGCGCTGCATCTTCGCGAGCAACGCGGCCGGATCCTTGTTGGCCATCTCGTTCGGATTGAACAGCGGGAAGCTTGCCTGTTCGTGCAGATAGTTGAAGCGCCCGTCCCAGCCGAAGCCGCCGACGGGCGCGTTATCGGTTTCGCTGAGCCGCTCGGACCGGCTCGCCGCCTGCGCATGCGTCCAGATCGGCGTGCGGTTCAGCACGTAGCGCAGGCTCGGCACCGCGCGCGTGCCCTGCCGATGCAGGTCCGCGCCGCCCAGTTGCGCGGCGAGGCCGTTGGGCGGCCCGTAAGCGTGCTCGGGACTGTGACAGCTCGCGCACGACATCTTGCCCGAGCCCGACAGCGCCGGATCGAAGAAGATGAGCTTGCCGAGCGCGGCGGCATCGCTATAGACGGGCCTCGCATCGGCTGATGCCGGTGTCGGCGTCGGCGCAGCAGCGCGCGCCGCCCCGGCTCCGGCCAGCAACGCGCCGCCCATCAGGGCGGCGAGCGCTAGCCGATGCGCGCTCGCGCGCTCCGTGAATCGCATGACAGAAGACAGCATCGAATCTTTTACAGGTTCGTGAAGATGTCGCTGCCGAACCCGACCAGACCGGCCTGTCCCGCGTAACCGAGGTGGTCGAGCTGAAAGATGTCCTCGATGCTCTTCAACATCGAATAGTGGTTGTACGGCACCGTGGACACCGTGCCCGGCTTGATGAACTTCGAGATCATCACCGCGCCGGTCTGGTCGCCGCCGAAGCTCGTCTTGGTCAGGTTGATCGTGATGCCCTTATACGCGAGCGACGAAGTCTGCGGAAACGACGGCAGGTTCGGGCCCGGTTGCTGGCTACAGCAGGTCGTGCCGGCAAACGTCAGATCCTGGCCCGACGCGGACTGCGTGACGGTCGCGTAGCTGCTTTCGTCGAAGTTGATGATCAGCAGACCATCCTTCTGGAACGCCGGCGACGCGGTGATAATCGGCACCCACTTCTGCAGGAACGCGTTCGCGCTCGTCAGACCGCCCGGCTGGCCGTTCACGCAAGGCGCGTCGTGGCCGTCGTCGCACAGGTTCGGCGTGATCAGGTTGAAGTTCGCCGTGGTCGCCACCGATTGCAGATCGTTCTGCAGGTTATTCAGATTGACGACGTGCGTGCCGCAGTCCGGCGAATCGATGATCGAGTGGAAGTACATGAACGGGTTGTGGCGCGTCGCGTACTGGTCGCCGAGCGGCACGGCCGCGCTCGGTGCTTCGGCCGACTGCGTCAGGTCCGTCGTGTTCAGCGTCGGGTGGCCGCAAGTGGCGGTTTCGCGCGACGGGTCGTTGCCCATGTCGCCTTCGTAGCCCTTCCACGTATAGCCCGCTGCCGTCAGCTGGTCCGGCAGCGTCTTCACGCTCGCCGGATACACGCAGCCCGAGCCGATCGCCTGGCCATCGGAGGTCATGCCGGTGAGCTTGAAGTCCTGGTAGGTGATGCAGTCG
This sequence comes from Paraburkholderia podalyriae, assembly GCF_014397785.1. GTDB lineage: Bacteria > Pseudomonadota > Gammaproteobacteria > Burkholderiales > Burkholderiaceae > Paraburkholderia > Paraburkholderia podalyriae. Next base: position 480,844 of record NZ_VZQQ01000001.1, on the reverse strand, counting down.
TTCTCGGTCTCGTTGGTCGGCGACTGGCCGCTGATCATCGCGATGTAGTTATCGAGACTCACGTGGCCCGTGCCGTAGTACTGCTGCACGAGCGCGCCTTGCGATGCCAGTGTTTGAGCGAGATACGGCGCTTTGGTGTTGGCGCCGAACGTGGTCGAGTAGTTTTCGTTTTCGAGCGTGATCACGAAGACGTGGCGAATCTGCTGCTGTCCGGTCAGTTGCAGCCCGCCGGACGAAGAAGACGAGCCGCAGGCGGCCACGATCAAAGCGATGAAAGCCGTGCACGCGGCCATGATGAATGCGCGTAACCCGATGCGGTGTGACATGTTGGTTGCCCTTTGTTGTTACCTCTTTGTTGCCCTGTCGGGAGTGCTGTCTGATTCGCGGGCAGACTTTAGGTAGCACCCGTGACATTGCGGTGAAAGTTGACGTTAGTTCACCAACAAGTCCATTGGCGAACCAGCGAACGTGTCGGCATCGCGCATCGGCTCATAGGCGAAGGGTTGCCCGCTCGCTTCGCGCTTCGCGCGGATTTGAGACAATGCATGTCGACTGCGCATATCGTTGCGCGTCGCTTCGATGAACAACCGATGTTTCCGCTATGAGCAAGACCGCGTTTATTCCCAGCGTCCCCGGCACCTCGGAGGACGACTTCGACATTTCGGCGAGCGCGAAGATGGCCGGCTACCGGCGCTTCCTCGGCGTATTGAAGGTGGTGCGCACGACCGACGGCCGCGTGCTGTTTCCGTTCGATGGCGCGCCCGAACTGGGCCCGCATCCGAGCCGCCTCGAAGCGCTCGCGGCCGCGCAGGTGTATGGCGAACACATCGTTGCGAGCGATCTGGCGCGGCCGGAGTTATAGGCGGTAGCTTCTTTCGACGGCCCGCGTCCCGACGAGCGCGACGTGTCCGTCAGCGAACACGCACCCGGCTTGCCGCACCGGCGCCCGAGCGCGCGGCGAGCACTCCGCCAAGCACACCGCCGATATGACTCTGCCACGACACATCCGGATAGATCGGCAGCACACCGAACAGCAGGCTCAGACCGTAGCTGCTGACGACGATCAAGGCCACGAGGATCGACACGATATTGCGCGTGTAGTAACCGCGTGCAACGAGGTAACCGGCATAGCCGAACACCAGCCCGCTCGCGCCGATATGCACCGAATACGGTGCGCCGAATAGCCACGCGCAAAGACCGGCGCCGAGCATCGCGCCGATGGTCGCGCGCCAGAAGCCGGCGATGTTGGGCCACGTACACAGCCAGCCGAGTACGACGAGCCCGCTCGTGTTGGCGGCGATGTGCCCGACGCTCGCATGCAGCCACGGCGCGAACAGGATGCCCTGCAAACCGCCGAGCGAACGCGGCACGACGCCGTGTTCGTTCAGACGCAGGAACGGCAACGCGACCGACAGAAAGAACACCGCCCACATCGAACCGACGAACAGCGCGATTAGCGCGACGCGTGACTTCAGCTTTTCGGTCAGCGTGTTGGGAGATGAGGTCTTCATGATGACGAGGCCACGTGGGATGTCGACAGAGGGTAGTCGATGTGGCGTCGTCACGTCGAGGCATCGTGGAAAGACAGATGCCGATTGGAGCGATGGATATTTCGTCAGCCGGACCGCATCGCGGTGCGGCTGATCGCGTGAGCTTGCGGCCCGGTTTGCCGCTGCGTCTTCGTCACTCCACCGTCACCGACTTCGCCAGGTTCCGGGGCTTGTCCACATCCGTGCCACGCGCACAGGCGGTGTGATACGCGAGCAACTGCAGCGGCACGACGTGCAGAATCGGCGACAGCAAGCCATAGTGCTCCGGCATCCGGATCACATGCAGCCCTTCGCCGTTGACGATCTTCGTATCCGCATCGGCGAACACATAAAGCTCGCCGCCGCGCGCGCGCACTTCCTGGATGTTCGACTTCAGCTTTTCGAGCAGCGCGTCGTTCGGCGCGACCGTCACTACCGGCATCGCCTCGGTCACGAGTGCCAACGGCCCATGCTTGAGTTCGCCAGCCGGATACGCCTCGGCGTGGATGTACGAAATCTCCTTGAGCTTCAGCGCGCCTTCGAGCGCGATCGGATAGTGCATGCCGCGTCCGAGGAACAACGCATGTTCCTTGCGCGAAAACTCTTCCGACCACGCGATGATCTGCGGCTCCAGCGCGAGCACGCTGTTGAGCGCGGCCGGCAGGTGGCGCAACTGCCTCAGATAACCGACTTCCTGCTCATCGCTCAGGCGTTCGCGCAGCTTCGCGAGCGTTGCCGCCAGCGTAAACAGCGCGACCAGCTGCGTCGTGAATGCTTTGGTCGACGCGACACCGATCTCGCGGCCCGCGTGCGTCAGGAACGACAACCCGGTCTGCCGCACCATCGCGCTTGTGCCGACGTTGCAGATCGCGAGCGTGTGCCGGTGGCCGAGTTCCTGCGCGTGCCTGAGCGCCGCGAGCGTGTCCGCGGTTTCGCCCGACTGCGAAATCACCACCACCAGCGACTTCGGATTCGGCACCGACTCGCGATAGCGATACTCGCTCGCGATCTCGACCTGAGTCGGAATCTTCGCGAGCGACTCGAGCCAGTACTTCGCGGTGAGCCCCGAGTAATAGCTCGTGCCGCACGCGAGAATCAGCAGGCTGTCGATGTCGGCGAACACCTGGCGCGCGCCTTCGCCGAAGATCGACGCATCGAACGCGTCGGCTTGCGGAATCGTGTCGGTGATCGCGCGCGGCTGCTCGAAGATTTCCTTCTGCATGAAGTGGCGATATGGGCCGAGTTCGACCGCGCCGCCATAGGCGGCGACCTGGCGCACCTCGCGTTGCGCGGCCTCGCCCTGGCGATCGGCGATGCGCACGCGATCGAGCGACAGTTCGCACACGTCGCCTTCCTCGAGGAAGATAAAGCGCTCGGTGCTGCCCGCGAGCGCAAGCGCGTCGGACGCGAGGAAGTTCTCGCCATCGCCGAGTCCGACCACGAGCGGCGAGCCCTGGCGCGCGCCGACCACCGTATGCGGCTGGTCCTTGTGCAGCACCGCGATCGCGTACGCGCCATGCAGTTGTGCGATGGCTTCGCGCACCGCCGCGAACAGGTCCCCGCGATACAGGCTATGGACCAGATGCGCGATAACCTCGGTGTCGGTCTGCGAGACGAACTCGTAGCCCTTGCCCCGCAGCATTTCGCGCAACACCTCGTAGTTCTCGATGATGCCGTTGTGTACCAACGCGAGCGCATCGCACGAGAAAATCGGGTGAGCGTTGTCGGTGACCGGCGCGCCATGTGTGGCCCAGCGCGTATGCGCGATTCCCGTCACGCCTTCGAGGTGACTGTCGCGCACCTGGCCATCGAGGTCGGCGACGCGCGCGACGCTGCGCGCGCGGCTCGGCCCGCGAGCGCCGAGCACGGCGACGCCGCACGAATCGTAGCCGCGATATTCGAGGCGTCGCAGTCCTTCGATCAGGACGGGAACGATATTACGTTGCGCAACCGCGCCGACAATGCCGCACATGGTGTATTCCTTTTCAGTGCCGGATTCAGTGAGCGCGCCTCGTGGGCACGCCGTATCGATCAGCTTTTCTTTTTGACCGGGCGCACGTAGCCCGTTTTGCTCGTTTGGGTCTTGTCGTTCAGCACCAGCGCGTCGGCGGCGACGTCTTTCCAAACCGTGGTGCCGGCCGCGATCGTCGCGCCGCGCTGCACGCGCACCGGCGCGACCAGTTGCGTGTCCGAGCCGACGAACACGTCGTCCTCGATCACGGTGCGGAATTTGTTCGCGCCGTCGTAGTTGCAGGTGATCGTGCCCGCGCCGATATTCACGCGCGCGCCGACATCTGCATCGCCGAGGTAGGTGAGGTGGTTGGCTTTCGAGCCGTGACCAAGCACCGCATTCTTGATCTCGACGAAGTTCCCTACATGAGACTCGTCCTGCAGCGCGGCGCCTGTGCGCAAGCGCGCATACGGACCAACGACGGCCTTCGCGCCGACTTGCGCACCTTCGATGTGCGTGAACGCGTCGACGCGCGTGCCCGCGCCGATGCTCGCATTGCGGATCACGCAGTTCGGCCCGATGCTGACATTATCGGCCAGCGTGACGCGGCCTTCGAACACACAGTTCACGTCGATCGACACGTCGCGACCGCATTCGAGCGTGCCGCGCACGTCGACACGCGCCGGGTCGGCGAGCGTCACGCCGGCGACCAGCAGCGCGTCGGCGACATCGCGCTGGTGAATCCGCTCGAGTTCGGCGAGTTGCTGCTTGCTGTTGACGCCGAGCGTTTCCCACTCGTCGTCGGGCTGCGTGGTGACGACTTCGATGCCGGCTTCGATCGCCATCTCGACCGCGTCGGTCAGATAGAACTCGCCTTGCACGTTGTCGTTTTTGAGCGCCGCGAGCCAGCCGGCGAGGCGCGCGGTCGGGGCGACGATGATGCCGGTGTTGATCTCGGCGATCTTCAGTTGCTCGGGACTCGCGTCCTTCTGCTCGACGATGCGCCGCACCTTGCCCTGCGGATCGCGCACGATGCGGCCATAGCCGGTCGGGTCGTCGAGCGTGACGGTCAGCACGCCGTAGCCGTCCCGGCCCGCGCGTTCGGTCAGCGCGCGCAGCGTTTGCGCGCGCGTGAGCGGCACGTCGCCATAGAGCACCAGCGTGGGCAACGAAGGATCGAGCAGCGGCAGCGCCTGCTGCACCGCGTGGCCGGTGCCGAGCTGCTGCTCCTGCACCGCGAATTGAATATCGGGCGCCGCGACGGCTTCACGCACGGCTTCGGCACCGTGGCCGATCACGACGATCAGCCGCGCGGGCTTCAGCGCGCGGGCGGTGTCGATGACATGAGCGAGGAGCGGCCGGCCGGCCAGAGGATGGAGCACCTTGGGAAGCGCGGACCGCATGCGCTTGCCGGTGCCTGCCGCCAAAATAACGATGTTCATGGCGTCGGCAAATAGACGAGTTTGGAGCGCACGATTCTATCATGCTGCACCTGCAAAAAAGGCCGCTGACGCGGCCTCTGCAGCACTTGCATTCCAGCGGAAAACCGCCGGAATGCCGCCAAAACCGGCACGTTTCGCCAGTTACAGGTCGTCGAACTGGACCAGCGGGATCGTCTTCCCGCTGAGCGGCGCACCGTCGTCGCCGGTCGAGCACGGTTCTTCGTCGAACGCGATATCGCCTTGCGGATCGGCCTCGCCGGTCGCGCGCAGCCCCGCGAACGGAAACAGCTGGTGATCCATCAAATGCGACGGCACCACGTTCGACAACGCGTTGAACATGTTCTCGATGCGGCCCGGGAAACGCTTTTCCCAGTCGCGGACCAGAGCCTTCATTTCCGCACGCTTCAGGTTCGGTTGGCTACCGCACAGATTGCACGGAATGATCGGGAATTTACGCAGCTCCGCGTACTTCTCCAGATCGGTTTCCTTCACGTAGGCGAGCGGCCGGATCACGATGTTCTTGCCGTCGTCCGATTGCAGCTTGGGCGGCATGCCTTTCAGTTTGCCGCCGTAGAACAGGTTCAGCAGCAGCGTCTGCAGGATGTCGTCGCGATGATGGCCGAGCGCGATCCTGGTCGCGCCGAGTTCGCCCGCGACGCGGTACAGGATGCCGCGCCGCAGCCGTGAGCACAGCGAACAGGTGGTCTTGCCCTCCGGCACCAGCCGCTTGACGATGCTGTAGGTGTCCTGGTTCTCGATGTGAAACGGGATGTCGAGCTGGGTCAGATACTCGGGCAGCACGTGCTCGGGGAAGCCCGGCTGCTTCTGGTCGAGGTTCACCGCGACGAGGTCGAAATTGATCGGTGCGCGCTCGCGCAGCCGCATCAGAATGTCGAGCATCGCGTAACTGTCTTTGCCACCCGACAGGCACACCATCACCTTGTCGCCGTCCTCGATCATGTTGTAATCGCCGATTGCCTGGCCGACCTGGCGCGCGAGCCGCTTGAACAGCTTGTTGTTCTCGTACGCTTCCTTCTGCTCGCGGCGCGTGAGCGGCGATTTCGGGGCGCGGGCGGCGCTGGTCGCCGCGGTGGCCTCGGCGGCCTGGTTGCCTGCGTTCAGGATTTCCGGTGCGTTCATCGTTCAGTCCTCCTTGATGCGGAAGACTTCGACGCCGACCGCATCGCAGTCCGGATACACGTCCGGCTTTTCGGTCGACACGCGCGCGCCGCGCACCTGCGGATGTTCGAGCATCGCGCGCACGAGGTCGTCGCACAGCGTTTCCTGCAGATGGATATGGCCTTGCGAGACGCGCTTGGCGATCGTCGAGCGCATGAAGTCGTAGTCGACGACTTCGTTGAGCTTGTCTTGCACCGGCGTGGACATCGCGAGCGGCACGAACAGTTCGACGTTGATCACGACGCGCTGCTCGCCGCGCTTTTCGAAGTCGTGCACGCCGATATTGATGTGCACTTCGTAATTGCGCAGAAAAAGCCGGCGGCAATCGGCGAGCCGGGGGTGCGAAAGAGCGGCAAACATGTTCGTTCCAGTCAAAAAAGCGTGCGGGGCACGCAAGGGGGCGCTTCACCACACGCAACGGCCGCCTCGGCGAGGCAAGCCGCGCCCGCGTGTCAGGCGCCCGTCAAAAACATCACGTCGCGCGGCAGCGGCACCAGATGCTGCCCGCCGTCGACCACCAGCGTCGTTCCGGTGACGCCGGCTGCATCCGCGAGATACAGCGCGGCGGCGACGATATCCTCGGGCCGCGACGCACGGCCAAGAGGCGTCATACGGTGAGCGGCCTCGAACCCGTCGTGGGTCTGGTCGCCCGATTGCATGGTCAGGCCGGGCGCGAGCCCGACCACCCGGAGCTTCGGCGCGAGCGCCTGAGCGAGCGCGACCGTCGCGGTCTGCAGCGCCGCCTTCGACAGCGTGTACGACAGATAGTCCGGGTTCATGTTGTACAGCTTCTGGTCCAGCACATTGATGACGACACCGCGCTGGCTCTCGTCGCGCAACGCCGCATCGGGCGTCGCGTCGTAAAGCATGCGCGCGAGCACGAGCGGCGCGCCGAGGTTCATCGCGGTCAGCTTCAGCAGCAGCTCGTAGCCGATGTCGCGCGCCGTGTCTTCCTCGAAGCGCGACGCGTTATTGACGACGCAGGATGGGCGCCCTAGCGCGGCGGTACAGTCCGGCAGCAGCCGCACGACCTGCGCCTCGTCGCCGAGTTCGGCGTGCAGCGCGACCGCGCGGCGGCCCAGCGCGACGATCTGCGCGACCACTTCGTCGGCGTCCTCACGCGAGGCGCCGTAGTGCACGGCCACGTCCCAGCCGCGCGCGGCAAAGCCGAGCGCGAGCGCGCGCCCGATGCGGCGCGCGGCGCCGGTGATCAGCGCGACGCGGGGCGTTTGGGGCGGCACTTCGGCCGCGCGGGCAGCGTTGTCCGGAGAAACGGTCATTTACAATGCGGGGATGAATCCGAAAGCTCACCAGCCCGATAGTTTACCTGCTCCCGGCCCGAGCGCGCTCGCGCAGTCCGACGCGCTCGTCGCCGAGATCCGCAAGCAGCTCGACACCGCCGACGGCTGGCTGCCGTTCGACCGCTACATGGAGCGCGCGTTGTACGCGCCGGGGCTCGGCTACTACAGCGGCGGTGCGCGCAAATTTGGCCTGCGCGCTGACGACGGCAGCGACTTCGTCACCGCGCCGGAATTGTCGCCCCTGTTCGCCGCGACGCTCGCGCGCCCGGTCGCCGAAGCGTTGCAGGCGAGCGGCACGCGCAACGTGATGGAGTTCGGCGCCGGCACCGGCAAGCTCGCCGCAGGGCTGCTCAATGCGCTCGACACGCTCGGCGCCGAATTCGACAGCTATTCGATCGTCGATCTGTCGGGTGAGCTGCGCGAGCGGCAGCGCGAAACGATCGCGGCGGCCGCGCCCGCGCTGGTCGGGAAAGTACGTTGGCTCGACGCATTGCCGGAGCGCTTCGAAGGCGTGGTGATCGGCAACGAGGTGCTCGACGCAATGCCGGTGCGGCTCTTCGCGCAACGCGGCGGCGTCTGGCACGAGCGCGGCGTGGTGTGGCGCGACGGCGCATTCGCGTTCGACGACCGCCCTGCCGCGGCCGCCGCGGATCTCGCTCTGCTCACGGAAATCGATGCGACCCGCGACCACGCCGGCGACGACTACGTGACCGAAACGCACGAGGCCGCGCGCGCTTTCACGCGCACGATCTGCACGATGCTCGCGCGCGGCGCGATTCTGCTGATCGACTACGGCTTTCCGCGCCACGAGTACTATCACGGCCAGCGCGCGCAGGGCACGCTGATGTGCCACTACCGGCACCGCGCGCACGGCGACCCGTTCCTGTATCCCGGTTTGCAGGACATCACCGCGCACGTCGAATTCACCGGCATCGCCGAAGCGGGCGTCGAGACCGGCGCGGACCTGCTCGGCTTCACGTCGCAAGCGCGCTTCCTGCTGAACGCGGGCGTCACGGAGGCGCTCGGCGAAATCGATCCCGCCGACCCCGCGCGCTTTCTGCCCGCCGCCAACGCGGTACAGAAGCTGCTGTCCGAGGCGGAGATGGGCGAACTCTTCAAGGTGATCGCGTTTTCGCGCGGACTCGACGACACGCTGCGCGCCTTTTCGAGCGGCGACCGCTCGCACACGCTGTGATTCCGAATTCGCCCCGGTTCGAGGAGTCGCGATGATCCGCTGGCTTTTGACTACCTTCATTGCCGTCGCGGTGCTGTCGTCGTGCTGGCCGTGGCTGAGGAAGCTCGGCATCGGCCGGATGCCCGGCGACGTGACCTTGCGGCTGTTCGGCCGCGAGTATCCGTTTCCGTTCATGTCGACGCTCGTGCTGTCGATGCTGTTGTCGCTACTCGCGCGGGCGTTGTAGGCGCCGCGCGCCACATCAGGCCACCGCCACCTCAGGCAAGCGCCGCTTCCACCGCGCGAACCCGCTCCTGATGGACGGCGTCCTTGATGCCGGCCGGCGCATCGGCGAGCCGCTTCGCGACCGCCCCCGCGTCCACGCCTCGCGCGGCCACCAGCGCAACCCTCAGTCGCTCCGCCTGCGCGTACTCGCTCATCTCGAAGCCGAGCCGCCCGCGTGCATCGGACTCGCAGGCCTGCAATGCCTCGGCAAAGCGCGTCGGCTTCCTGATAGCGTCGCTACGCTCGAGCAGCCGCACCAGAGCCGCCGCCCCCATCTCCATCACGCGATGTATATTGCCGTGCTCGCGCGCGACCAGCACCGCGAGATCGCGGCACTCGTTCGGTACGCGCAGCCGCTCACACAGCGGCTTCAGCAGATCGACGCTGCGGCCCTCGTGGCCAACGTGCCGCGGCAGCAGGTTCTCCGGCGTGGTCGCCTTGCCGAGGTCGTGCGTCAGCGCCGCGAAGCGCACCGGCAGCGAGTAACCCTGCTGTGCGGCATGGTCGAGCACCATCATCACGTGAACGCCGGTATCCACCTCGGGGTGATAGTCGGGGCGCTGCGGCACGCCGAACAGCGCGTCGATCTCCGGCAGAATCCGCGCGAGCGCGCTGCAGTCGCGCAGCACGTCGAACATCCGCGACGGCTGCTTCTCCATCAATCCGCGCGACACCTCCTGCCACACGCGCTCGGCCACCAGCGCATCGGCTTCGCCGTCGGCGACCATCTCGCGCATCAGCGCCAGCGTCTCCGGCGCGACCGTGAAATCGACGAAACGCGCCGCGAACCGCGCGATGCGCAGAATCCGCACCGGATCTTCGAGGAACGCGGCGCTGACGTGGCGAAAAAGCCGCGCCTGCAGATCGGCCTGGCCATTGAACGGATCGATGACCGGGCCGGTCAGCTCGCCGTCCGGGCGCACCTCGCGCGCCATCGCGTTGATCGTCAGATCGCGGCGCGCGAGATCCTCCTCGAGCGTCACCTCGGGCGCGTAGAAAAACTGGAAACCGTGATAGCCGGCCGCCGTCTTGCGCTCGGTGCGCGCGAGCGCGTACTCCTCATGCGTCTGCGGATGCAGAAATACCGGAAAGTCCTTGCCCACCGGCCGATAGCCCTGCGCGACCATCTGCTCGGGTGTCGCTCCCACCACCACGTAGTCGCGGTCCTGCACCGGCACGCCGAGCAGCTCGTCGCGGATCGCGCCGCCCACTGCGTAGATATTCATGGGCATTCGTCTTGATAGGCGATCGCGTGCGTTTCGCGGCGCGCGGCGTCGATCCATTCATTGACCGCGGGCAGCGCGGTGAGCCGCTCGACATAGGCCGCCGCGGTCTCCGACAACGCCGGCTTCCACGTGTTGAAGCGCATCGCGACCGGCGCGTACATCGCGTCGGCAATGCAGAATTCACCGAACAGGAACGGGCCGCCGTAGGTTTCGAGGCAGTCGCGCCAGACCGCCTCGATCCGCGCGATATCGGCAAGTGCGCCCGGCGTCGCGTTCCTGCCCGGGAACGACGCGCGGATGTTCATCCACATCTTCGAGCGCAATTCGCCGAAGCTCGCATGCATCTCGGCACTGATGCTGCGCGCGTGTGCGCGCGCAGCCGCGTCGCGCGGCCACAGCGCATGTTGCGGGTAGCGTTCGGCCAGCGTTTCGGCGATTGCGAGCGACTCCCACACGGCCCGCCCCGCGTCGTCGATCAGGCACGGCACCTTGCCCGGTCCGCGCGGTGCCTGAGCGCGGATCTTTACATTCGTGTCCGGCTCGTACAGCCAGATCAGCTGCTCGTCGAACGGAATGCCGAAGTGCTTGAGCAGCAGCCACGGACGCATCGACCACGACGAATAGTTCTTGTCACCAATCAGCAATTTCATGCTTTTTGTCAGGAAGTGAGGAATGGGTCTCAGCGGCCGGCGCTGGCGCGGAACGTATCGAGTCGCGACCCCTTGGCCGCGCCGGTCAGATACGTCGGTACGATCGCTTCGATGCTGACCGGTTCGAGTCCGAGTTCGGGCGCGAGCGGGCCGCTCAGAATATTGGCGACCTTCATCGAATCGAGATTGTCGCGCGAAATCACCGGTTCGCCCGGCGCCATTTCGAAGCTCAGCGCCTGTAGGCGCGCGAGCGGCTCGGGCAGACGGATGATGCGCGCATGCTTGCCGATCACGTCGCCGCAGTACGAAACCAGGTCTTCGAGTGTATAGACGGTCGGGCCGCCGAGCTCGTAAGTGCGCCCGCTCGCGCCGTCGAAATCGAGCACGTTGACGATCGCCTTCGCGACGTCACCGACATAGACCGGCTGGAACTGCGCGTCCGGCATCGCGAGCGGGATCGCCGGAAACACGCGCTGCAGGAACGCGAACTTGTTCAGAAACGCGTCCTCGGGGCCGAACACGACGGACGGCCGGAAGATCGTCCACGCGACGCTCGCGGCATGCACGGCTTTCTCGCCGTCGCCTTTCGAGCGCGAGTACATGCTCGGGCCGCTCGGATTGGCGCCGAGCGCGCTCAGATGTATCAGCCGATGCACGCCCTTGCCTTCGCAGGCGGCGGCGATGCGTGTCGGCAGCTCGACGTGCGCATGCGCGAATTCCCGCCCATAGGGCTTGCCGCGTTTGCCGTTCAGGATGCCGACGAGGTTGATCACGCAATCCGCGCCTTCGACGAAGCGCGCGAGCTGCACCGGGTCGAACACGTCGGTTTCGAGCACGTCGATCGGCAGCATGGTCAGATGGCGCGCGTTGTAGCGTCGCCGCGTGGCAACGCGCACGTCCTTGCCCATCTCGACGAGCGCGTTGACGACGTAGCTGCCGATAAACCCTGAGCCGCCGATGATCGCGATGGCTTGATGTCGCATTTTCGACTCCCTGATGGAAGCCGCGGCAACGGCTGGCGAGGCGCGCCGCAACCTCGAAGCGAGATTGCGGCGGCAAGGCGCTTACGGTGCGATGTAACCCAGGCGCGCCTTCAGCGATTGCGGACGGCCTTCGAACAATGCCGCGTAGTAGACCGTGTTGGACAGCACATTCTTTACGTAGTCGCGAGTTTCCTGGAACGGGATCGCCTCGGCGAAGATCGCGCCTTCGACCGGGCGCTGCAACGACTGCCGCCAGTTGCGCGGACGGCCCGGACCTGCGTTGTAGCCAGCGGTGGCCAGCACGGCGGACCCGTCGAACTGATTGTAGATCATCGCCAGGTAGTTCGTGCCGAGCAGGATGTTGGTGTTGATGTCGTTCATCTGCTCGCGCGACACCGGTCCCAGACCGATCTTCTTCGCGACCAGTTGCGCAGTGGCGGGCATCAGCTGCATCAGTCCGCCCGCGCCGACGTCAGAGCGCGCGTTAATGATGAAGCGCGACTCCTGGCGGATCAGCCCGTACGCCCACTCGACGTCGAGCCCGCTCGACTGCGCGTCCTGCTCGACGATGTTGCGGAACGGCGACAGATAGCGCAGCGAAAAATCGTGCTCGCTCTTCGTGCGGTCCGCGGTGTTGACGGTGCGATCGTACAGCTCGATGCGGCGCGCGTACTCGGCGGCCGCGAGCAGTTGCCGGTCGGACATGTTGCGCAACGGCCAGTTCCACTCGCGATTGCCTTCGAGCCGCAGGTTCAGCGCATAGAAGCGCTGCGCGAGATCGAAGCCCGGCGTGGTGCCGGCCTGCTGCACTTCAGCGTCGGTCACGGTGGTTTTCGGCGGCACGGTGATCTTCTGGCCGAGCTCTTCGAGCGCGAGCTGGCCGTAGAAGTTGAAGTTCGACGCGATCGACTGGAATTCCTCGCTGGCCGTGGCCGTGTCGCCGGCCTGCTTCAGCGCGCGCGCGTGCCAGTACACCCACGACGATTGCTTGCGCAGCGACTCGGGCATCTGCTCGATCGACCAGCGCACCATGTTCCAGTCGCCGGCGAGCAGCGCGCTGCGCGTGCGCCATTCGTATGCGGGATTGGACAGCGGCGCGTTCGCCGACAGCCGGAACCAGTCGACCGCGCCAGGCGTCCCCTTGAGCGCGCCTTGATAGCCGATCGTGCCCCAGCCGATCGCGCGCTCCGGCGAATTCAGCGACGGCGCGACCGCCGCGAACGTGGCCGCGGCCATCGCCGGATCGTTGCGCGCCATGCGCGTGATGGCGAGCAGCGCCAGCTGATGCGACGGCGCATCCGGCCCGACGCCGCGCGCGAGCAACAGCGGCGGCGTACTGGTCGCCTGGCCGAACAGCACCGGGTCGGGCGGCTGGTCGCCGAGCGCGTCGACGAGCTTGCTGCCGGTGCTCGTGTAGTTCTGCTCGTACGCGAGACGGATCTGCTGCCAGATGTCGTCGGCGCTGAATTGGCGGTTCACGCCCAGCACCGTGATCAGATCGACGCAGCCGTCGCCGTACCATTTCGGATCGACGAGCAGCGCTCGCGCCGCGTCCGTGACGTTCTCACCGCGCGACGCGCGCGATTCGAGCGCATAGCACTTCACCTGAGTGTCGTCGTCGAGCACGAACTTCGCGTACTGCTGGTCGAAGTTGCGCCAGTCGTGGCGCGTGCCGAGCACGGTCAGGTAGTCGTTGCGCATGCGATCGGCGATCGCCTGGCCGTCGTACTTCTGCAGGAACGCGAGCACCGGCGCGTCCGGCGCGTCGATGCGCGCATGGCCGGTCGAATCGAACAGCTGCGGCTTGATCTGGAAATACTCCAGATACGAGGGCGCCGGATAATTCGGGATCATGCTCGCAAGCTGGGCTGCGCGCGGCGCGTCGTTATTGCGCGCGGCTTCGCGCAGCTGGACGAATATCTGGTCGTCGTTCGTGGGTTGCGAGAGCGGAAGGGGCTTGACGGCCGAGGCAGTGCTGCAGGCCACGAGTGCCGCTGCAGCCAGCGCGATACCGGCCGCGCGATATACTCGAAAAAGGCGTTTTGACATCGTTGTTTCTGGAGCGCGAATTGGACCAAAGCATAGCATGCAACCCTGTCCCGGCAGCGAAAAAGGCGCTGCGCCGGATGTTGCTGGAAAGCCGTCTGCAAGCGGCTTCCGAGCCAGCGAAGAATGCCGCGCTCGGGCGTCGAATGCTCGACGCGCTGACGCACTACGCGGTATGCAGCGTGGGATTCTACTGGCCCCTCGTCGGCGAGTTCGACGCGCGCGGCGCGATCGGGATCTGGCTCGCGGCCAATCCGCATCACGAAGCCAGTCTGCCAATCATTAAAGAACGTGGCATGGCGCTCGAATTCCATGCGTGGACCCCCGTGACGCCGATGAAAATCGGCCATCACAAGATTGCCGAGCCCACCTCGGGGCGCGTCGTGCTGCCCGAACTGCTGTTCGTGCCCTGCGTGGGTTTCGACTCGGACGGCTACCGCCTCGGTTACGGCGGCGGCTATTACGACCGCACGCTAGCCGGCTGGCCGGCCGCGCACAAGCCGATCACGGTCGGCATCGCGTACGAAGCGTGCCGCACCGACACGCTAGGCCGCGAGGCGCATGACATTCCGCTCAATCTGATCGTGACCGAAGCGGGGTTTCATCCGGCGCTGCCGACCTGAACGCGCGATAGAACGCGCGCAATGCGCGACGCCTGGGCCGCTACAGCGAAGCCGCCGCGCGCGCGGCCGTATCGTACAAGCCCGACGCATTGCGCATCAGCTGCGCGGCCTCGCCGATCTGCTGGTTGGAGAGGCCACTTTCCTTGAGCGTCGAGATCAGGCAGTTTTCGCGCACCTCGCGATATTTCAGGCATAGTTCGCGGCCCGCGTCGGTGGCGGAAAAGAACACTTCCTTGCCGGTCTTTTCGCTTTTTACGTACCCTCTAGCTACGAGCTTTTTCAACGCGTAAGTCGCCACGTGCGTGTCCTCGATGTTCAGCACGAAACAGATGTCCGCGAGCTTCTTGCGGCGTTCGCGATGGCTCACGTGGTGCAGCAGCGACACCTCGATCGCGGTCATGTCCTTGTCACCGGCCGCCGACATGCAGCGCACCATCCAGCGGTTGAACGCATTGCCCGCCATGATCAACGCGTATTCGAGCTCGGACAGTTCCGCGCTGCTGTCGGAGACGAGGTGTTCCGACGAAACGATCTTGGTGGGATGACGCGTCATACGAGGTTCCCGGGACGGAAATGGGCTGGAAAAGTGTCGCAAGTGTACGACGATGCCCCGTCGCCGACGAGCCTGGCAAAAACGCTTATTGGTAAATCGTCGATATTTTATTGATAATGTACGCTCCCAACGCCGCTGACTTCGTGCCGGGCATGCGCCAACGCGCCGCGCCGTCCGCCTCATTTTCCGACTCGACCCGGGCCGCCCAGTCATGAGCCAACCACGAATCATTCCCTTCGGCGACGCCGCGCTCGTCTGCGAAGCGCCGCCGCCCGCCACGCTCGAGTGCCAGCAGCGCGTCTGGGCCGCAGCCATGGCCGCACGCGACTGGCCGCAGGTGCTCGAAGTCGTGCCCGGCATGAACAATCTGACGCTCGTGTTCGACCCGCTCGAGACCGACGCCGACGCGCTCGGCGAGCAGTTGCTCACGGCCTGGAACGCGGTGGCCAAAGCCGCCGTGCCGGGGCGCGACGTCGAGATTCCGGTGCAGTACGGCGGCGCCTTCGGTCCCGATCTGCAGGCTGTCGCCGAACACACGGGCTTGCGCGCGCGCGAGGTCGTCGAGCGGCATGCGAGCGGCGCCTACGTGGTGTTCTTTCTCGGCTTTCAGCCCGGCTTCGCCTATATGGGTGGGCTCGACGCCGCGCTGCACACGCCGCGTCGCGCGTCGCCGCGGCTCGAGGTGCCGGCGGGCTCGGTCGGCATCGGCGGCGAGCAGACCGGGATCTATCCCGCGGAGTCGCCGGGCGGCTGGCAGCTGATCGGCCGCACCGAGGTGCCGCTGTTCGATCCGGCGAGCCGCCCGCCCACACTGCTGCAGCCCGGCGACCGGGTGCGCTTCACGATCGCGGGGATCCACGCATGATCGACGTGATCCGCGCGGGTCTGCAGACCACGATCCAGGACCTCGGCCGCCACGGCTACCGGCATCTCGGCGTCGCGATGGCTGGCGCGCTCGATCGTCTGTCGCTCGAAGTCGGCAACCGGCTGGTGGGCAACCGCCCCGACGCGGCCGGCCTCGAAATCACCTTCGGCCCGACTGTGCTGCGCTTCCTGCGCGCCACGCGCGTCGCGATCACCGGCGCTGAGTTCGGCGCAACGCTCGACGGCAAACCGGTCTATTCGTGGTGGAGCTTGCCCGTGCAGGCCGGCCAGGAGCTCGTGCTGAACGCGGCGAAGCGCGGCATGCGCGGCTATATATGCGTGGCGGGCGGCATCGACGTGCTGCCGATGCTCGGCTCGCGCAGCACCGACCTCGCCGGCCATTTCGGCGGACTCGGCGGCCGCGCGCTGAATGACGGAGACCGTCTGCCGGTCGGCGCGCCGCCGCAGCGCGGCCAGTTCGGCTTCACGCCCGAGGCGCCCGAGTTCGGCGTGAAGGCGCCCGCCTGGTGCAAGTTCGTGCTGGTCCACGAGCCGCTGCGGCGCGGCCGGCATCCGTCGGGCGTGCCGTGGGCGATACCGGTTCGCGTGCTGCGCGGCCCCGAATACGACAGCTTCACCCCGGACGCGCAGCAGTCATTCTGGTCCGACGAGTGGCTCGTCACGCCGAACAGCAATCGCATGGGCTACCGTCTCGCCGGCACCGGGCTGAAACGCACGCACAACACCGATCTGCTGTCGCACGCAGTGCTGCCCGGCACGATCCAGGTGCCGCCGAACGGCCAGCCGATCGTGCTGATGAGCGACGCACAGACCACTGGCGGCTATCCGAAGATCGGTGCGGTAATCCAGGCCGATCTGTGGAAGCTCGCGCAGGTGCGCCTGAACGCGGCGGTCCGTTTCATCCCGGCGACGCACTACGAGGCACGCCAGGCTTTGCTTGAAGAACGCGCGTACCTGCGGCAGATCGATGCCGCGATCGCGATGCATGAAGAGCGTTGCGCACGCCAGGCCGCGCTCGCGGCGCTGTAACAGTGACTAAAGGACTCCCCATGGAAATCGATCTGAACGCCGATCTCGGCGAGGGCTGCGGCTCCGACGAGGCGCTGCTCGACCTCGTGAGCTCGGCCAACATCGCGTGCGGCTGGCATGCGGGCGGCCCCAACGCGATGCGCGACTGCGTGCGTTGGGCCGTGCAGAGAGGCGTGTCGATCGGCGCGCATCCGAGCTTCAACGATCCCGAGAATTTCGGCCGCAAGGAAATGGATCTGCCGGCGGGCGAGATCTACGCGGGCGTGCTGTATCAGCTCGGCGCGCTGTCGGCAATCGCGCAGGCCGAAGGCGGGCGCATCGCGCACGTGAAGCCGCACGGCGCGCTGTACAACCAGGCCGCGCGCGACGCGAAGATCGCCGACGCGATCGTCTCCGCGGTACACGACTTCGATCCGTCGGTCGCGGTGTTCGCGCTCGCCAACAGCGGGCTCGTGAGCGCCGCGCGCAACGCGGGCCTGACCGCGATCGAGGAAGTGTTCGCCGACCGCGGCTATCGAGCCGACGGCTCGCTCGTGCCGCGAAACGAGCCGGGCGCGTTGCTCGACGACGTGAACGAAGTGCTCGCGCGCACGCTCGCGATGATCCGCGAGCAACGCGTGAAAGCCGTCGACGGACAATGGGTGGCGCTGAACGCGCAGACCATCTGCCTGCATGGCGACGGCCCGCATGCGCTCGCCTTTGCGCGACGCATCCGCGGCGCGCTCAACGACGCCGGCATCGAAGTGCACGCAGCGGGCGCCGCGCGCGTTTGAGCGTTCGGATCATCGTCGTCCACGCCCCTTCGTATCGACGAGCTGCTGGCCATCTGGCGCGGTACCTCGTCGATGGCGAGCGTCAGCGCCAGTGCGAGCGCAACACAAATTAGCGCCTTTTTTCATTTCACGGGCGCTGATCGCGATGGCCTGCTCAGCACGGCGATCGCGCTATACGGCGGCCTGCAGTTGCCTACTGATCGATCCCGCCGCTACGGCTGCAGCCTCGATCCGACTCACCCCGCCTCGACCACGAAGCCGTGCTGCCGCAACAGCTGCAGCACGCCCTTCGGTCCACCCAGATGCAGCGCGCCGATCGCGACGAACAGCGGCCTGTTCGGCGCGGCGAGTTGCAGAATCTTCGCGACGAAGCGGCGATTGCGCTCGTAGACGATCCGCTTGTCGATCGAATTGGAGATGCGCGGATCGCGCGCGAGCTTCTCCGATTTGGCAGCCTGCCACGCGGCGATCGCATCGGCATCGCCGACCCGCCATAGCCGATGCAGCGTGCGCACGTCCTCGACGTTCTGCGCGGGCGTCTGCACCAGATCCTGCGCGAGCATCTCGCGCTGCTGCGCGGCCGCCAGCCCGGTGAACGAGCGCATCTGCTGCGCGAGCGTTTCGAGTCCGACGATCTTGCCGCGCGTCTTCAGATACACGTTCTGCAATTGCGCTTCGGTTCCGTACTCGGTTTGCAGACCCGCGGACAGCGAGTCGTAGGTCTCGACCACGAGTGACGCGAGCCACGGCCGCATGTTCTTGATCGCATCGAGCGCGGCCGGGTTGCCGCGCAGCCGCAACGCGAGCTTGTGCCACAGCGGCTCGGGCAGCAGGCCCGGCAGGCAGTCGTGCTTGCACACGCCGTATTTCGAAACGTCGTCCTGCGACACCAGCAGCTCGTCGGGCGACAACTCGAGCGCGAGCGTCGGCGACGCGGCTAGCGCCGCGAGGATCGGCGCGCGGAACGGCTGCCCCGCCGGGTAGTCGGCGGGATCGCCGACGTGCAGCGTGCCGAGCACGTAGATCGTCGTATTGCCGCGCGTCGCGACGTAGAACGGCATGCGCGCCGGTTGCTGGCGCACCGGGCCGCTCGCCGTGGTGCCCGGTGCCGGTGGTGGCGCAATGGAAGGCGGTGGCGCGGCTGGCACCGTGACCGCCGGACGAGCCGCCGGGCCTGGCGCGTTGGCCGCCGCACCGGCGGCGTCAGCGATGCCGGGGTGCGCCACGCCAACCGACAGCGCGCAGGCGGCCACCCAGCCGCCCCGACACAAGCGGCGCGCAAGACGACGCGCCGCCACCGCATCAGGCATCCACGTCCCCCACCTCTTCGGCGCGGTGACACGAGACGAGGCGGCCATCCACTTCTCGCAGCTTCGGCACCTCGCCGCGGCAGCGGTCGATCACGTACGGGCAGCGCTGATGGAACGTGCAGCCCGACGGCGGATTCAGCGGCGACGGCATTTCGCCTTGCAGCTTGATCTTGATCGTGCGGTCCGCCTCGAAGATCGACGGCGTCGCCGACATCAGCGCCCGCGTGTACGGGTGGCGCGGCTTCGAGAAGATGCGCTGCTTGTCGCCGAGTTCGGCGACGCCGCCGAAGTACATGACCATCACGTCGTCGGCGATATGCTCGACCACCGACAGGTTGTGCGAGATGAACACGTAGCTCGTCTTGAACTGATCCTGCAGATCCATGAACAGGTTCAGGATCTGCGCCTGGATCGACACGTCGAGCGCGGACACCGGTTCGTCGGCGACGACGATCTGCGGATCGAGGATCATCGCGCGAGCGATCGCGACACGCTGACGCTGGCCGCCGGAGAACATGTGCGGATAGCGCTTCGCGTGCTCGGGGCGCAGGCCGACCGTGCGCATCATCTGCGCGATGCGTTCGGCGCGCTCGGTCGCGCTCATCTGCGTGTTGATCGCGAGCGGTTCGCCGAGCGTCTGCTCGACCGTCTTGCGCGGATTGAGCGACGCAAACGGGTTCTGGAACACCATCTGCACGCGCCGCCTGAGCGCCGCGATCTTCTCGTGATTCGCGCCGGCCACGTCCTCGCCGTCGATCAGCAAGCGGCCCGCGCTCGGCGTTTCGATCATCGTCAACTGACGCGCGAGCGTCGACTTGCCGCAGCCGGACTCGCCGACTACCGCCAGCGTCTTACCGCGGTCGAGCGCGAACGACACGCCGTTCAGCGCCTTCACCGTGCCGTGCGCGAACATGCCGCGTTTGACCGTGTAGTAGCGCGCGAGCTGGTCGGCGACGAGCACGTGATCGCCAGTACGGTCCGACTGGCGACGGGTTTCGGGTACTGCGCTCATCGGGCGCCTCCTTGCGTGTAAACGTTGGCGTCCTTCTCGAGGTTCAGCGGCTTGATGCAGCGCACGCGCGTGAAGTCGGCGTGAGCGGGCAGCGGCGCGAGCGCGGGGCGGGCCTTCATGCAGTCGTCGATCACGTACTTGCAGCGCGGTGCGAACAGGCACCCCTTGGGCCGGTCGTCGCGGCCCGGCACCATGCCCGGCAACGCCGCGAGCCGCACCGCGCCCACGTTGTGCTCGGGAATCGCGGCCAGCAGCGCTTCCGTGTACGGATGATGAGGCGCGGCGAAGATGTCCGGCACCTTGTTCGTCTCGATCACCTCGCCCGCGTACATCACGGCAACGCGCTGCGCGACTTCGGAGACCACGGCCAGATCGTGCGAAATCAGCACGAGCGCCATGCCGCGTTCCTTCTGCAGGCGCATCAACAGTTCCATGATCTGCGCCTGGATCGTCACGTCGAGCGCGGTGGTCGGCTCGTCGGCGATCAGCAGCTTCGGGTTGCAGGCGATCGCCATCGCGATCATCACGCGCTGGTTCATGCCGCCCGACATCTGATGCGGAAATGAGCCAATGCGGCTTTTCGCATCGGGAATACCGACCTGGTCGAGCAGTTCGAGCGCGCGTTTGTCCAGCGCGCCGCCGCGCAAGCCTTCGTGCAGCTTCAGCACTTCCTTGATCTGATAGCCGACCGTGTAGCTCGGGTTCAGGCTCGTCAGCGCGTCCTGGAACACCATCGCGATGTCCTTGCCGATGATCTTGCGGCGTTGTCTGGCGGAGGCGTTCAGCAGGTTCTTGCCGTCGAACGTGATTTCGTCGGCGGTGACCTTGCCGGGCGCGTCGATCAGGCCCATCAGCGCCATCATCGTCACGCTCTTGCCCGAGCCCGATTCGCCGACCACGCCGACCACTTCACCGGGCGCGACGTCGAGATTGATGCGGTCGACCGCGGGCAGGCCGCCGAAGCTGACCGCGAGATTGCGGATGGTCAATAGATTGCTCATGGTCACGCCATCCGTTTCAGTTTGGGATCGAGCGCGTCGCGCAGCCCGTCGCCGAGCAGGTTGATCGAAAGCACCGAGATCAGGATGGACAAGCCAGGCATCGTAACGATCCACCACGCGCTGTCGATATAATCGCGCGCCGACGCGAGCATCGCGCCCCACTCCGCCGACGGCGGCTGCACGCCGAGGCCGAGGAAGCCGAGCGCGGCGGCATCGAGAATCGCCGACGAAAAGCCGAGCGTTGCCTGCACGATCAGCGGCGCGGTGCAGTTAGGCAGCACCTGCGAGAACATCAGCCGCAATGTGCTCGCACCCGCGACGCGCGACGCCGTCACATACTCCTTCTGCAACTCGCCCTGCGCCGACGCGCGCGTCAGACGCACGTAGCCCGGCAGCGCGACGATCGCGATCGCGAGCATCGTGTTGACCAGACCCGGACCGATGATCGCGACCACGGCGACCGCGAGCAACAGCGACGGCAGCGCGAGCAGCACGTCCATGATGCGCATGATCGGCGTGTCGGCCCATTTCTCGAAGAACGCGGCGACGAGGCCGAGCACGACGCCCGGAATCAACGCGAGCACCACCGACACGAAGCCGATCCAGAACGACAGCCGCGCGCCAAACATCAGACGCGACAGAATGTCGCGGCCCGCTTCGTCGGTACCGAGAATGAACTTCCAGTTGCCGCCGTCGAGCCACGCGGGCGGGATCTTCACGAAGTCGCGGTACTGCTCGATCGGGCTATGCGGCGCGATCAGCGGCGCGAAGATCGCGATGAAGATCAGCACCAGCACGATGATGCCCGCGCCGACCGCGCCGCGGTTGCGCGAGAAGTTGGCCCAGAATTCGCGAGCCGCGATGGCGCGGCCGCTCGGTGGTGTGACCGCTTGGGGGACGGTGTTTTGAATGTCAGCCACGGTGATTTACCTCGTATGGCGAATGCGCGGGTTGAGCACGCCGTACAACAGATCGACGACGAGGTTCACGACGATCACCAGCGTCGCGATCAGCAGGATACCGCCCTGCACGACTGGATAATCGCGCCGGCCGATCGCGTCGATCAGCCACTTGCCGATGCCCGGCCATGAAAACAGCGTTTCGGTCAGCACCGCGCCCGCAAGCAATGTGCCGACCTGCAGGCCGATCACGGTGACGACCGGAATCAGCGCATTGCGCAGCGCATGCACGACGATCACGCGTCCCGGCGACAAACCCTTCGCGCGCGCGGTGCGGATGTAATCTTCGCGCAGCACTTCGAGCATCGACGAGCGCGTCATACGCGCGACGACCGCGAGCGGGATCGTGCCGAGCACGATCGCGGGCAGGATCAGATGGCTGAGCGCGGACTTGAACGCGCCTTCGTCGGTGGACATCAGCGAGTCGATCAGCATGAAGCCGGTCACGTGCGGAATGTCGTATTCGACCGCGATGCGGCCCGACACCGGCGTCAAGCCGAACTTGACCGAGAACACCATGATGAGGATCAAGCCCCACCAGAAGATCGGCATCGAGTAACCGGTCAGCGCGGTGCCCATCACGCCGTGATCGAGCACCGTGCCGCGCCTCAACGCCGCGAACACGCCCGCCGGCAGGCCGACGATCAGCGCGAACAGCATCGCGCAGAGCGACAGTTCGACGGTGGCGGGAAAGCGCGCGAGGAATTCGCCCATCACGCTCGTGTTGGTGATGATCGAAGTGCCGAGGTTGCCGTGCACGGCGCGGGCGATGTAGTGGAAGTACTGCAGTGGCAAGGGCTCGTCGAGCCCCAGGCGGTGCATCGCGGCCGCATGCATGGCCGGATCGACGCCGCGCTCGCCCATCATCACTTCGATGGGGTCGCCCGGGATCAGGTGAATCAGCGCGAACGCGAGGATCGTGATGCCGATGAACGTCGGTATCACCATGCCGATGCGGCGCAAAACGAAGCGGAACATGGTTCGCTCCCATGGTACTGGTGATGAAAAAACGCAACCGGCGACGAGGGCTCGTGACCCCGGTCGCCGGACCATTTCGACCAGTTTTCTAACCGTGCGAAAAGTGTACTGTGTTGCGGCGTACTGTATTGCGGCCTACTGTGCGAACTTTACGGATTACTTGACGCTGACACCGTCGAAGCGCGCGTAGCCGAGCGGTTCGATGCGCATGTCGACCACCTTCTTGCTGACCGGCTGATAGACGGTCGAGTGCGCAATCGGCGAGAACGGCAGTTGCTGCGCGAAAATATGCTGCGCGTCGCCGTAGATCTTCGTGCGCGTCGCCACGTCCGACGTCGTGCGGCCCTTCTGGATCAGATCGTCGAACGGCTTGTAGCACCACTTGGAGAAGTTGTTGCCGTTGATCGCCTCGCAGCCGAGGAGCGTGCCGAGCCAGTTGTCCGGATCGCCGTTGTCGCCGGTCCAGCCGATCAGCATCGAGTCGTCTTCGCCCGCGTGCGCGCGCTTGATGTACTCACCCCATTCGTACGTGACGATCTTCGCCTTCACGCCGATCTTCGCCCAGTCCGCCTGGATCATTTCCGCCATCAGACGCGCGTTCGGGTTGTACGCGCGCTGCACCGGCATCGCCCACAGCGTGATGTCGAAGCCGTTCGGGTAGCCGGCCTTCGCGAGCAGATCCTTCGCCTTGGCCGCGTCGTACGAGGCGGCCGGCAGGTTCTTGACGAACGACCATTGCGTCGGCGGCATCGGGTTCGTCGCGAGCTGGCCCGCGCCCTGGTAGACCGAGTCGATGATCGCCTTCTTGTTGATCGCCATGTCGAGCGCCTGGCGCACTTCGAGCTTGTCGACCGGTTTGTGCGTCACGTTGTACGCGAGGTAGCCGAGGTTGAAGCCCGGCTGCGACGGCATGTCGATGTTCGGCTCGGCCTTCAGCGGCGCGATGTCGGCCGGGCGCGGATAGCTCATCACCTGGCATTCGTCGCGCTTGATCTTCTGCACGCGCACGCCGGCGTCTGGCGTGATCGAGAAGATCAGCTTCGAGATCTTCACCGCGCCCGGCTTCCAGTAGTCAGGGTTGCCGTCGAAACGGATCGTCGCGTCCTTCGTGTAGCTGCGGAAGATGAACGGGCCGGTGCCGACCGGGAACTGGTTGATGTCGGCGGCCTTGCCGGCCTTCAGCAGCTGATCCGCATATTCAGCCGACAGGATCGATGCGTATTCCATCGCCAGATTCTGGATGAACGGCGCGTTGACTTCCTTCAGCGTGAACTTGACCGTGTACGGATCGACTTTCTCGACGCTCGTGATCAGCTTGTCGAGGCCCATGTCGGTGAAGTACGGGAACTGCACCGGATATGCCTTGCGGAACGGCTGGTTCGGGTCGAGCATGCGCTGGAACGAGAAGACCACGTCGTCCGCATTGAATTCGCGCGTCGGCTTGAAGAACGAAGTCGTCTGGAACTTCACGCCATGACGCAGATGGAACGTATAGGTCTTGCCATCGGGCGACACGTCCCACTTCTCCGCGAGGCCCGGCTCGACCTTGGTGCCGCCGCGCTCGAATTCGACGAGGCGGTTATAGACGGTGAACGTGTTGGCCGTGAAGTCGACGCCCGTCGTGTATTGGGCCGGATCGAAGCCCGCGGGACTGCCTTCCGAGCAGTAAACGAGGGTCTTGTTCGGGATCCCAGCGGCCTGCGCGCTCGTCACGCCAAGCAGGGATGCCGCTGCGGCAGCGACGAGCGTAGTCACACGCGCGGCGCGCAACAGATTGTTTTGCTTCATGTTTCCTCCAGGTTCAGGGCCGGCTTGCGCCGGCGTAGCGGGATATTACTTGAGCTTGGCCCGGCCACCAAGCGGAGCAAAATCCCTCTGTTGACGATAGGAAACACTTCGTGCAAACGTTTTGCCGCGGTTTTGCCGCGAGCTGGGCCAGCCCATTCGGGCCGCCCGGCGACGAAAGCGGTGCAAAAAACGCGCCGCGTCCGCTTACTTCAGTCCGACCTCCAGGAATTGAGTCGGCCCGAACGGATCGATCTTGAAGCCCGTCACGTTCTTGCTGATCGGCTGATAGACGGTCGAATGCGCGATCGGCGTGAACGGCACCTGGTCCTTGAAGATTTCCTGAGCCTGCGTATAGGCCTTAGTGCGATCGGCCATGTTGGTGGTGCTGCGGCCCTGCTTGATCAGATCGTCATAGGGCTTGTAGCACCACTTGGAGAAGTTACTGCCGTTGACCGCGTCGCAGCCGAGCAACACGCCGAGCCAGTTGTCGGGGTCGCCGTAGTCACCCGTCCAGCCGATCAGCATCGCCTGATGTTCGCCGGCGTGCCCGCGGCGAATGTACTCGCCCCATTCGTAGGTGACGATATTCACCTTGACGCCGATCTTCGCCCAGTCCGACTGCAGCATTTCGGCCATCAGGCGCGCGTTAGGGTTATACGGCCGCTGCACCGGCATCGCCCACAGCGTCAGCTCGAAGCCGTCGGGGTAGCCCGCCTGCTTCAGCAGCGCCTTCGCCTTGTCGACGTCGTACGGCGCGTCCTTCAGATTCTTGTCGTAGCCCCATTGCGTCGGCGGCATCGGATTAGTCGCGGCCTGGCCCGCGCCCTGATAGACCGCGTCGATGATCGCCTTCTTGTTGACCGACATGTCGAGCGCGCGGCGCACTAGCGCGTTGTCGAGCGGCTTTTTGGTCGTGTTGTATGCGATATAGCCGAGGTTGAAGCCCACTTCGCTCGGCATCGCGAGCGACGCATCGGCCTTCACGGTGGGGATGTCGGCCGGGCGCGGATAGCTCATCACCTGGCATTCGCCGCGCTTCAACTTTTGCAGGCGCACGGCCGGATCGACGGTGATCGCGAAGATCAGCTTGCCGACTTTCGCGACGCCCGGCTTCCAGTAGTCGGGATTGCCGTCGAAGCGGATCGTGTCGTCCTTCGTGTAACTGCGGAAGATGAACGGGCCGGTGCCGACCGGGTACTGGTTGATGTCGGACGCCTTGCCCGCCTTGAGCAGCTGATCCGTGTATTCAGCCGACAGGATCGACGCGAACGGCATCGCAATCTGCTGCAGGAACGGCGCGTCGACTTCCTTCAGCGTGAAGCGCACCGTGTACGGATCGACCTTCTCGATTTTGGCGATGTTCTTCGCGAGACCGAGGTCGTTGAAGTACGGGAAATTGACCGGATACGCCTTGCGGAACGGGTTCTCGGCATCGAGCATGCGCTCGTAGGTGAACACCACGTCGTCCGCGTTGAATTCTCGGGTCGGCTTGAAGTACGACGTGGTCTGGAATTTGACGCCGCGGCGCAGATGGAACGTGTAGGTGAGGCCGTCGGGCGACACGTCCCATTTTTCGGCGAGGCCCGGCTCGATATCGGTGCTGCCATGCGCAAATTCGACGAGCCGGTTATAGACCGTGTACGAGCCGGCGCTGAATTCGACGCTGGTCGTGTATTGCGCGGTATCGAAGCCCGCCGGGCTGCCTTCGGAGCAGAAGATCAGCGTCTTGTCGGGCAGCGTGGCCGCCTGCGACGCGGTGGGCGCGAGGCCGCTCGTGGCGACCGCGAGCGCGGCGAGAGCCGGCAGGCAGAACTGGTGAAGCGCGAACCGTCGGTGTGCCGCAGTCATTCTTGTCACTGTCATATCGTCCTCCGCACAGCAGCCGGGGTAGCTGCATTTCGATGATAGACAGCCAAAAAATGAGCTTCAACAGGGACTTACCACGCTATTTGGGACAAATTTCGCACGCACGCGAGACTGGCGGAGACCGCGCGGCCGTTGCGGCCGCGCGGGGCATGGCAGTTACACGCCAAGCCGTTCGCAGATCGCCTTGGTCGATGCGGCAGCGTTCAGCGTATAGAAGTGCAGGCCGGGCACCTTCGCGTCGACGAGCCGTTGACACAGATCCGTCACCACGTCGAGGCCGAACGCGCGGATCGACTCGCGATCGTCGCCGAAGCTCTCGAGCCGGCGCGCGATCCAGCGCGGCACTTCGGCGCCGCACATTTCGGAGAAGCGCATCAGCTGCGAAAAGTTCGTGATCGGCATGATGCCGGGCACGATCGGCACGTCGACGCCGAGCTGGCGCGCATCGTCGACGAAACGGAAGTACGCGTCCGCGTTGAAAAAGTACTGCGTGATCGCCGAGTTCGCGCCGGCTTTCACCTTGCGCGCGAAGTTTTCGAGATCGTGACGCGGCGAGCGCGCCTGCGGATGGTATTCCGGGTAGCCCGCCACGTCGATCCAGAACCAGTCGCCGAACTCGGCACGGATGAAGCTGACCAGCTCCGACGCATAGCGCAGCTCGCCGAACGCGCCCATGCCCGAGGGCAGATCGCCGCGCAGCGCGACGATATGGCGGATGCCATGCGCGCGGTACTCGCCCAGGATCGCGCGCAGGCTTTCCCTCGACGAGCCGATGCACGACAGATGCGGCGCCGCCTCGAGCCCTTCCTTCGCCATGTCGATGACGGTATCGAGCGTGCCTTGCTGGGTCGAGCCGCCGGCGCCGAACGTGACGGACACGAACTTGGGCTTGAGCGACACGAGTTGCGCGCGCGTCGCGCGCAGTTTGTCGATGCCTTCCTGCGTTTTCGGCGGGAAGAATTCGAATGAGAGTTCGATCGGATTCATAGTCAAAGAGGTCAACCTAGACTGCGGTTGCCGAAAATGAGCGCGGACAGCAGCCACGACACGATGCTGTACAGGATCGAGCCGAAGAACGCCGACCAGAAGCCCGCCACCTCGAAGCCCTTCAGCAGCGACGCGCACAGCCAGAAGCACAGCGCATTGACGACCAGAATGAAGAGTCCGAGCGTGAGGATCGTGACGGGCAGCGTCAGCAGGATCAGCAGCGGCCGCAGAACCGCATTGATGAGACCGAGCACGATCGCGACGATCAGCGCGGTGCCGAAGCTACGGATATGGATCGACGGAACGATGTAGGTGATGATCAGCAGCGCGAGCGCGTTGATGAGCCAGGTCAGCAGCACGGTCATGTAGAACTCCTTGTAAGCACCTGTGCGGAGAAGATGTCCAGCAAACGGAAAGCGGCGCTGGCGAACAAAGCGGCGCATTGCGCGCCGCCCCGGGATCAGACCGTCAAGCTTGCAGCGCCGCCCGCGTGGCCCGGCACGCCGAAGCGCGCATCGAACCCGCGGGCGGGCGCGTGCTTAGTAGCGGTAGTGGTTCGGCTTGAACGGACCGTTCTTGTCGACGCCGATGTAGCCGGCCTGCGCATCGGACAGCACGGTCAGGTTCGCGCCGATGCGCGCCAGATGCAGACGCGCGACCTTCTCGTCCAGATGCTTCGGCAGCACGTACACCTTGTTCTCGTACTTCGCGCCCTGCGTGAACAGTTCGATCTGCGCAAGCGTCTGGTTCGTGAACGAGTTCGACATCACGAACGACGGGTGGCCCGTCGCGCAGCCCAGGTTCACGAGACGACCTTCGGCCAGCAGGATCACGCGCTTGCCGTCCGGGAAAATGATGTGGTCGACTTGCGGCTTGATGTTTTCCCACTGGTACTGACGGGTCGACGCGACGTCGATTTCGGAGTCGAAGTGGCCGATGTTGCAGACGATCGCGTTATGACGCATCGCCTTCATGTGATCGTGGTTGATCACATGGTAGTTGCCGGTCGCGGTCACGAAGATGTCGGCCTTGTCGGCCGCGTATTCCATCGTCACGACGCGGTAGCCTTCCATGGCCGCCTGCAGCGCGCAGATCGGATCGATTTCGGTGACCCACACGGTCGCGCCCAGACCGCGCAGCGATTGCGCGCAGCCCTTGCCCACGTCGCCGTAACCGGCCACGACCGCGATCTTGCCCGCGATCATCACATCGGTCGCGCGCTTGATGCCGTCGACGAGCGACTCGCGGCAGCCATACAGGTTGTCGAACTTCGACTTCGTGACCGAGTCGTTGACGTTGATGGCCGGGAACGGCAGGCGGCCTTCCTTTTCCATCTGGTACAGACGGTGCACGCCGGTCGTGGTTTCTTCGGTGACGCCCTTGATTGCGGCGAGGCGCTTCGAGTACCACGTCGGGTCGATCTCGAGGTGCGCGGCGATCGACTTGTACAGCGCGACTTCTTCCTCGTTGGTCGGCTTGGCGATCACCGAGCGGTCTTTCTCGGCCTTCGAGCCGAGGATCAGCAGCAGCGTCGCGTCGCCACCGTCGTCGAGAATCATGTTGGCGAACTCGCCGTTCGGCCATTCGAAGATGCGGTGCGAGAACTCCCAGTATTCGTCGAGCGATTCGCCCTTGAACGCGAACACCGGCGTGCCGGCCTGCGCGATCGCGGCGGCGGCATGGTCCTGGGTCGAGAAGATGTTGCACGAGGCCCAGCGCACGTCCGCGCCGAGCGCGGTCAGCGTCTCGATCAGCACGCCGGTCTGGATCGTCATGTGCAGCGAGCCGGCGACGCGCGCGCCCTTCAGCGGCTGCCGCGCCTGGTACTCTTCGCGCGTCTGCATGAGGCCGGGCATTTCGGTCTCGGCGATCGTGAGTTCCTTGCGGCCCCAGCCGGCGAGCGACATGTCGGCAACAACGTAATCCTGGTTCTGGGAATCGATGACTGCGGCGTTCATCACGCCCTCCTTTCTAAGAAAATGACTAGAAATGTGACGTGAGCGCGGTTTGAGGCAGCGTTCGGAATCGCGCGAGGCGTGTTCCATGCTGCCAATTGAAGCCTTCGAGCCTGGCGGGCGGCCGGCGAATGCGGATTCGCGGTACCCGTCGCAACGCTCCTCGAAGACGAACGGCGATTGTAGCAAATCGAGATGACTTCGGCGCGCGCCAGATGGCGCTGCGCGCGCGAGCCGCGTGCGCCGCGGCACGAACGCGAGCACGATTTCGCCGACCAGAATGCCCACTGTCGCGCCGACCGACAGCGAGATCCAGTGGCGCTTCGACAGTGCCTGGCTGACATCGGATGCGACGGAGTATCGGGTGCGCCGCCGCATAAACAGAATGACTTACAATCATCGAAGTCATTCCAAACTGGAATTCGAGGGGCGATCATGGAACTCCGTGCGCTGCGCTATTTCGTCGAAGTGGTCCGTCAACAGAGCTTCACCGTCGCCGCCGAGCAGATGTTCGTCACGCAGCCGACCATCAGCAAGATGGTCAAGTCGCTTGAGGACGAGATCGGCTCGCCGCTGCTGCTGCGCGACGGCCGCCAGATGGTGCTGACCGACGTCGGCCGGATCGTCTATCAGCGCGGCCAGGATGTGCTGGCAGCGCATGCGCAACTGCAGGCCGAGCTGAACGATCTCGACACGCTCGGGCGCGGCGAACTGGCAATCGGCATCCCGCCGATGGGCGGTGCGCTGTTCACGCCCGCAATCGCCGCATTCCGCCAGCGCTATCCGAAGATCGAGCTGAAGCTGTTCGAGCAGGGCTCGCGCGCGATCGAGGCAGCGCTGATCAACGGCGAACTGGAACTGGGCGGCGTGCTGCAGCCGGTCGACCCCGACAGCATCGACGTGCTGCCGATGTCGCGCCAGCTGCTGTGGCTCGTCGCGCGTACCGGCTCGCGTTGGGACGGATTGAACGAAGTGCCGCTCGCGCAACTCGCGAACGAGCCGTTCGTGTTTTACGGCGAGAGCCTCGCGTTGAACGACGTCGTGCTGAACGCGTGCCGCGCGGCGGGCTTTGCACCCGCGATCGTCGGACGCAGCGGGCATTGGGACTTCATGGCGGCGCTGGTGCTGGCCGGCGTCGGCATCGCGCTGCTGCCGGCGCCCTATTGCCGGCGGCTCGATGCCGTGCAGTTCACCTGCCGCCCGGTCGTCGAACCGGAGATTCCGTGGGAAATGGCGATCGGCTGGCGTCGCAACGGCTATCTGTCGCACGCGGCGCGCGCATGGCTCGACGTCGCGCGGGAAACGCTGCCCACGCAAGTCAGCGACGATTTCATGCTCGGACCAGGGATCGGCTTCAACGGCATCGCGGTGCCGGATGGAACGCCGACGTCAGCAGACGAGTGACGCGCGGCGGGCGGCTGCATGGCGCAGCCTGCGTTTCCCGAACTTCACGCCAACGTCGATCAAGCCGCCCGCGCCGCCACGTCACCTGGGTGCCGGGGCGCCACCGTCGCCGACGTCCCCGCTTGCTGGCGGCGTCAAACATGGCGCGAACCGCGCCCTCTTCACCGCATGCGGCGTCACGCGCGGCGCTCAACCAGGCGCTTCGAAGCGCATCGTGGATCGCCGTCGGCAAAGCGGCGCACAATAGGCAAAGCACGGAGACAGCAGATGGAACGGCACGGCTTCGGCCAGACTCACGAGGTGACGAATCAGGCACCGCCACTCGCGAACTACAACCTGTTCGCGAGCGACGCCGCTTTGAGCGCGGCCGTCTATCGCGACGGCGCGAGCTGGCATCGCGAGGCGCTGCTGCGGCACGGCGCGGCGCTGACGACGCCCGACACGCTCGCGCTCGCCGAGCTCGCCAATCGCCACTCGCCAGAGCTGGTCACGCATAGTCCGCGCGGCGAGCGCATCGACGCGCTGGAGTTTCATCCCGCGTGGCACGAACTGCTCGCGCTGCTGCGCCGCGAAGGGCTGCACGCGTTGCCGTTTTCCGATCCGCGAAGCGGCGCGATGGCCGCGCGCTGCGCCGGCTACTTCATGCATGCGCAGATCGAATCGGGCTCGCTGTGTCCGCTGACGATGACTTTCGCGAGCATCCCGGTGTTGCAGCGCGAACCCGCGTTGTTCGACACGCTGCGCGAGCCGCTGTATACGCGCGAGCACGATCCGCGCGACGTGCCGCTCACGCAGAAGCGCTCGGCGATGATCGGCATGGGCATGACCGAGAAACAGGGCGGCTCGGACGTGCGCAGCAACCAGACCCGCGCGCATGCGCTCGATGGTGCCGGCGGACGCGGCGCCGCCTACTGGCTCATCGGTCATAAGTGGTTTTTCTCGGCGCCGCAGTGCGACGCGCATCTGGTGCTCGCGCGCACCGACACGCACGAGGGGCTGTCGTGCTTTTTCGTGCCGCGCTTCGCGCCCGACGGCAGCAAGAACGCGGTGCAAATCCAGCGGCTGAAGGACAAGCTCGGCAATCGCTCCAACGCAAGCAGCGAAGTCGAGTTTCTCGACGCATACGGCGTGATGATCGGCGACGAAGGACGCGGCGTGCCGACCATCATCGAAATGGCGAGCTACACGCGGCTCGATTGCGTGATCGGCAGCGCCGCGCTGATGCGCGCCGCGCTAGTACAGGCGATCCATCATGCGCGGCATCGCAGTGCGTTCGGCCGGCATCTCGCCGAACAGCCGCTGATGCGTAACGTGCTCGCCGATCTCTCGCTCGAATCCGAGGCGGCGACGGTGCTGTTCATGCGTCTCGCGCGCGCGTTCGAGGAATCCGCCGACGCGTTCCCGGCTTCATCGGCCGAACGCGCGTGGCGGCGCATCGTTACGCCGGCCGCGAAGTACTGGGTCTGCAAGCGCGCGCTCGAATTCACCGGCGAGGCGATGGAAGTCTGGGGTGGCAACGGCTACGTCGAAACCGGACCGATGGCGCGCTTCTATCGCGAGGCTCCCGTCAACTCGATCTGGGAAGGCTCGGGCAACGTGATGTGTCTCGACGTGCTGCGCGCGATGGAGCGCGAGCCGCAAGCCGCGCAGGCACTGTTCGCCGCGTGGCAGGACATCGCGCGCGCGCATCCGGCGTTGGGCGCGGCACTGACGCGTCTCGCCGCGACGCTGAACGGACCGGCCGCACAGCGCGAGGCGTCGGCACGACGTATCGCGCAGCAGATCGTGCTGATCGCGCAGGCGACGCTGCTCGCGCAACACGCGCCCGCCGATGTCGCCG
Organism: Paraburkholderia podalyriae; assembly: GCF_014397785.1. Lineage (GTDB taxonomy): Bacteria > Pseudomonadota > Gammaproteobacteria > Burkholderiales > Burkholderiaceae > Paraburkholderia > Paraburkholderia podalyriae. The sequence continues at coordinate 448,115 of NZ_VZQQ01000001.1, read as the reverse complement.
ACGCGTTCATCGCGACGCGTCTCGCCGACGGCTGCGGCGAAAGCGGTCGCGTGTACGGCACGTTGCCGGCCACGTTCGATCACGCCGCGATCGTCGAGCGCGCGTTTCCCGCCTAAGCGCGGCGACCCCGCAAACCCCGAACGCATCGCTCGCAATTCCGACGCAAGCTCGAACCAATAAGCGCGCTCGACGCGCATCGTCATCCATCAGGGAGTGGACTACATGAAGAACGATCTGCCGGAGGTCGCGGCGCTCGAAGCGCTGCTACGCGATCAACGTCACGCGTATCTGCGCGCGCCGTATCCGACGTGGGACACGCGCGCGACGCATCTGCGCACGCTGCGCAAGCTGATGCTCGACAATCGCGACGCGCTTGCCGACGCGATGCACGCGGACTTCGGCAATCGCGCGAAGGAAGAGGTGCTGCTCGCCGAATTCCTGCTCGTGAAGGAAGAGATCGACGCCGCGCTGCGTCACGGCAAGCGCTGGATGAAAGCGCAGCGCCGCAGCACCAACAAGTGGCTGCTGCCGGCGCGCGCGAAGGTCGTGCCGCAGCCGCTCGGCGTGGTCGGCATCATCGTGCCGTGGAATTATCCCGTGCTGCTCGCGGTTGGGCCGTTGATCAGCGCGCTGACGGCCGGCAACCGCGCGATCATCAAGATGTCCGAGCTGACGCCGCGCACCTCGGCGCTCTTCGAGCAGTTGGTCGGCCAGACGTTCGCACGCAATCACGTCGCGGTCGTCAACGGCGATGCGGCGCTGGCCGCCGCGTTCAGCGCGCAGCCGTTCGATCATCTGCTGTTTACCGGCTCGACCAGGGTCGGTCACGAAGTGATGCGCGCGGCGGCCGAGCATCTGACGCCGGTCACGCTCGAACTCGGCGGCAAGTCGCCGGCGCTGATCGGCGCGCATGCGCGTTTCGACAAGGCGGTCGACAACGTGGTCGCCGGCAAGACGTTGAACGCGGGGCAGACCTGCGTCGCGCCGGACTACGTGCTGGTGCCGCGCGGCAAGGAGCAGGCGTTCATCGAACGGGCGCGCGCGCGGATGATGAAAATGTATCCGGACTTCGCGCAGAACCCGGACTACACGTCGATCATTTCGGCGCGGCACTTCGAGCGGCTTGAACGTCTCGCCGACGAAGCGCGCGGCGCCGGTGCACAGTTGCATGCGCTGACCGACGCGACGCCCGATGCCGCGAGCCGGCGCTTTCCGCTTGTCGCTGTGACCGGCGCGCCGGACGACTGCGCGCTGATGCAGGAGGAGATTTTTGGACCGCTACTGCCGCTCGTGCCGTACGACACGCTCGACGATGCGATCGCGTGGATCAATGCGCGGCCGCGGCCGCTGGCGCTCTATCTGTATGCCGACGATGCGCGGACGGTCGAGCGTGTCACGCATGAAACTATTGCCGGCGGGATGGCGGTTAATGAGACGCTGATGCATCTTGCGTGTGAGAGTTTGCCGTTCGGCGGAGTTGGGGCGAGTGGGATGGGGGCGTACCACGGGTATGAGGGGTTCGTTACTTTTTCCAAGATGAAGCCGGTGCTCATGCAATCGCGCTTGAATGCGAGGGGGTTGATTTCGCCGCCGTATGGTTGGCGTGTGAATGCGGTGTTGAAGTTGATGATGAGGGTTTGATTTTTGCTCTTTGGGCGTGCTTTTTTCGTTGTTCTGGAGTTGTTGGCCTTTCCTTGCTTTGTTGTCGGTCTATTAGCGTTGCCCCTATGCGGGGCGGCACCTACTTTCTTTGCTGCTGCAAAGAAAGTAGGCAAAGAAGACAGCTCAAACCGCCAGCTCATAAGCGGGTCCCCTGGCTTGGAAGGGGTAGTGGTGCATCTGGAATCCGTGCTCCCGCACATTCGGCGGTAGTGACAACGCAGTCATCCTTCCGGCGGCGCTGCGCGCGCCGAAACCCCATTCCAAAACCATCGGTTGGTTCTCCTGGCAGACCCGTCCGCGACGCACGCAGTGCGGAGTGGGAGCGGATGACGGCTTTGTCACCGAAGTGGAATGTGCGGGGGCACCGACTCCAGATGCACCACTACCTCACGCAGACCGAGGGACCCGCTTATGAGCTGGCGGTTTAAAGCTGTCTTCTTTGCCTACTTTCTTTGCAGCAGCAAAGAAAGTAGGTGCCGCCCCGCACAGGGGCAACGCTAATAGACCAATAACAATGCAAGGAAAGGCCAACAAGTCCAGAACAACAACGAAAAAAGCACCGCGCTAATCCCCTTCCTGCACGTCAGTAGCAACAACATCAACCACATCCCCCGCGCCAGCGCCATGCTCCGGCTCGGCGTCAGCGCCGCTCTCGAGCCGATGCAACCAAGCCAGCAACTCAGCGACAGCCTGATACAACTGCGGTGGAATCCGCGCATCGAGATCGACCTGCATCAGCAGCGACACCATCTCGGGCGCCTCGTGCACATACAACCCTGCTTCCCTGGCACGCTGCACGATCATCTCGGCGAGCAGCCCATATCCCTTCGCGACTACCCGCGGGGCCGGCTCGCCGCCTTGAGCGTCGTACATCAGCGCAGCCGCGCCGCGGCGATGGGTGCGGCTCATCAGATCTCCCAATCGAAGTCGTCGCGCGACGCGCTGCTCGACCCCGTCGACGCCGTCACAGCCGCGGCCGACGAACGCGCATACGCGGATGCCGCCTGCGCGCCCGCCGCCGATGTGCCCGTAGTCATACCCGGTGCGCCGCCGCCGATCTCGCGAATCGTCAATCCTTGTAGCTCGATCCCCGCCGCCGCGAGACGCTGACGAAAACCGTCACCCTGCTTCGCCAGCCGCGCGGCGCCCCGCGGGCTCGCCTGCACGCGCGCTGTAAGCCGCATGCCGGTCAGCGTCAATTCGGCGTCGACGGTGCCGAGCGTCGGCAGCGACAGCGTCAGGCGCGTGCGCCACGGCTGGTCGTCCTCGCTCGCGAGGCCGCCGCCGCTGCGGTCCCATTCGTCGCCGTCCTGCTCGATCGTCCAGTCGAAACGCGCGCCGGGCCACGCCTCGCCAGTCCAGCGAAACTGCCCGGTCGCGAGCAGATCGAGCTGCTGACGCACCAGCGGTACGGTCGCCGGATGCACCGCGGCCGCCATCGCCTGCGCGGTTTGCGATGAACCGGCATCCGCCGCGTGCGGCGCCGCGCTGTGCAAACCCGAATGCGTGGACTGGCCGTTCAGGTCGGAGACCGAGCTGGCCAGCAGTTCGCCGGCGACCAGACGCGCGGCCTGCGCGTTCAGGATCGATGGCATCGCGTGCGCGGCGGGGTTGTTGTCAGCGGCGTTCGGCGTGCCGGCCGGTGGGCCGCTCGGCGCGCCGCGTGGCGTGGCCTGCGCTGCTCCGTTCGCCGAAGCGGACCACGCGTTCGCGTCGCCATCGTCGGCGCGCCAGTCGGGGGGCAATTGCGACTGCGCGACAAGCTGGTTCTGCGCCTCGTTCGACAGCTCGGCCGGCGAGCGCTGGCCGATCAGCCACGCCGCGAGATGCGCCTCGTAGAAAAGGCCGCTGTCGGCGACCGTTTGTTCCAGCGCGGCCGCGAGCGCCGCGGCGGGCACTTCGGTCGCCGCTACGCTCGCGGTGGCCGCTGCGCTTGCGTTAGTAGCAGGATCGGGATGGATATTGGAGGTAGCGGCGGAACTGGCGACAGCAGCGCCGCCCGCCGCATCGGTCAGCGGCAAGCCCTGGATGGCGACGTCGAGCGCCGGCGCGGCGGCCCAGATCGGCGCGCGACCGAGCACGGCGGGTGTCGCCTCGCCGCCCGAATGCGCGATCGCATTCAACGTCAGCGCGACTGCCGACAGCGCGGTTTGCGCCGACGGCTGCGGCGCGGCCGTCGTGTTCACGGGCGCCGTGGTCGGTAAGGTGTCGACGCCGGCCGCGCCAGTCTGCGAGGTGGTCGCGGTTCCAGGCGCGATGCTGAGCAGACTGTCGATCCGGCTCGACAGCACCGAAGCGAGGGCCGAATCGATTCCGTTCATGCCGGTTCCTTGGTCGCATCGGCGGCCATGCGCGCGATGCTCTGATTGCTTCGATCCTGCAGACGAGCGCGGCGCGCCGCCCGCTCACGCGCGCACCCGCCCACGCTCAGCGCGCCCCGTACAGCTCCTTCAGCACGCGCGTCGGGCGGCCGGCGAACAGCGCCGACAGATGCGCCATGCGCGGGTTCGCGAGGTCGCGGATCGCGGCGTCGTCGGCGAGGATCTGGCGGATCAGCGCGTACTTGCGCAGGCGCTCGTCCTCGTCGAGCTTGACGCCCACGTCGGCTTCGCGCAGCGCTTCGACCAGATGCCGGTACTCCTCCTGCAAGTGGACCAGGTCGTTCCACAGCGCACGGCGGGCGGCCACCAGCATGCGACAGGACAGCGCGGCAACCGCTTCATAGCGGGCAAAATATTCTGCGTTCGATGTCATCTCAGGCTTTCCGCGGCTGGCTGGGCTGCCATCCGCGCGACCTCCGGGGCTATCCCGATCCATGCTTCTTCGAGCGTCGCGAGCAGACCGTCCACTTCCACGAGCATCGCCTCGCTCTGATTGATATTGGCTTCCAGCAGCCGACGCGTCATATAGCTGTACAACGCATTCAGCCGTGCGGCGACCTGGCCGCCCACTTCAAGGTTGAGCGACTGTTGCAGCCCGCTTTCGATGATCCGCATCGCCTTGCTGATCGCCATGCCACGCTCGGCCACGTTGCCCTGCTGCAAATGCATGCGGCTTTGCGCGATCGCCTGCCGTGCGCCCTGGTACAACAACACAGTCAACCGATGCGGACTCGCGCCCATCACGGATGTCTCGATGCCGACGCGCGCATACGCGTTGGCTCCAGCGTGTCCCGGGGAAAACATCGGCGCTCCTCCTCTGATACTGACTGCGGTTAAGTCGTGGCGTGGCCGCGCGGCGGCGCGTCGCCGGCCGCTCGCTGACATGTACTTTGGTTATCGGATGCGCGACGACAAAGCTTTAGGCCGGTGTAAGGGAGATCGAAGGCGCCGCTGGGCGCGGACAGCAAACGCGGCAGGAAGCCGCCGGCGCATGCGTCGGCAGCGGCTTGCCGGATCGTCGGACGGGGCTCGTGCAGACCTGCGCAACCCCGCTCAGATCGACATCTGCGCGATGTCGTTGTACGCGGAGACCAGCTTGTTGCGCACCTGCAGGCCGAACTGGAAGCCGATGTTGGCCTTCTGCATGTCGACCATCACGTCGTTCAGCGACACGTTCGACGCACCGAGTTCGAACGCCTTCGACTCGCCGATCGCCGTCTGCTGGTCGCTGCTGATCTTGTCGAGCGAGGCCTTCAGCGCCGTCGCGAAGCTGGTGGGCGTTGCCGCGCCGGACTGCTCCGCCGCCGGGGCCGCGTCGCCGGCCGCCTGCGCCGCCATCGCCTGCATCTGTTGCAGCGCCGACGATAGCGCGTTCACGGGCATGGTCATGTTTTCTCCGTTGGATGGATGATCGGACCGCCGGAAGGTGTACCGATCTGGACGAAAGCATAGCAGCGGCCCCTCGCGGAAAGTCCCGAAACTAGGGGGGAAACCCGGCTCTATTCAAGCAATCGGCTTGAGCGGCGCTGCGGATAATTTCAATCGTGAAAGTCTCTGTCCGTCCGCCGAGTCACGGCGCGGCAACACGGCAGAACGCCAAGGCATCCCCCGGAGAAACCCGACGCATGGATTCGTCAGCCAACTCTTTGATCAACCCCGACGCCCGCATGGGGCTCGCCGGCGCGCAGTCCGCGGCCGGTCAGGCCGCTAGCGGCCCGGCCGGCGGTGCGGCCGACCTCGGCGGCCTCGGCGGCCTCGGAGGTATCGGCGGCAATTTTGGCCAGCGTCTGTCAGGACTCGCGCAGATGCGCGGCAACCCGCGCGCGCCGCTCGTGTTCGCGGTCGCATTGCTGATCGCGGTCATCGCCGGCCTGTTTCTGTGGTCGCGCGCGCCCGACTACAAGGTGCTCTACAGCAATCTGTCCGACCGTGACGGCGGCTCGATCATCGCCGCTTTGCAGCAGGCCAATATTCCGTACAAGCTGTCCGAAAGCGGCAGCGCGATCCTCGTGCCGGCCGAGCAGGTCCACGAGATGCGCCTGCGCCTCGCGTCGCAGGGGCTGCCGAAGAGCGGCTCGGTCGGCTTCGAGTTGATGGACAACCAGAAATTCGGCATCAGCCAGTTCGACGAGCAGATCAACTATCAGCGCGCGCTCGAAGGCGAACTCGAACGCACGATCGAAGCGATCTCGAGCGTCAAATCCGCGCGCGTGCACCTCGCGATTCCGAAGCCGAGCGTGTTCGTGCGCGACAAGGAAGCGCCATCGGCGGCGGTGCTCGTGAACCTGTACCCGGGCCGCGTGCTCGACGAAGGCCAGGTCGTTGCGATCACGCACATGGTGGCGTCGGCGGTGCCGCAAATGCCGGTGCGCGGCGTGACGATCCTCGACCAGGACGGCAACCTGCTCACGCAGCAGACCAACGGCAGCGGCCTCGATGCGACCCAGCTGAAGTTCCGCCAGCAGATCGAGCGCAACACGCAGCAGCGCATCGACGCGATCCTCGCGCCGCTGTTCGGCGCCGGCAACGCGCGCTCGCAGGTCAGCGCCGACGTCGACTTCTCGCACAGCGAGCAGACCTCGGAGAACTACGGCCCGAACGGCAATCCGCAGCAGGCCGCGATCCGCAGCCAGCAGAGCAGCAGCGCGACGGAAATGTCGCAGGGCGGCGCCTCGGGCGTGCCGGGCGCGCTGTCGAACCAGCCGCCGCAGCCGGCCTCCGCGCCGATCGTGGCCGGCAACGGCGCGAGCTCGGTCACCACCACGCCGGTCAGCGACCGCAAGGATTCGACCACCAACTATGAGCTCGACAAGACCGTGCGCCACGTGGACCAGCCGATGGGCGGCATCCGCCGGCTGTCGGTCGCGGTGGTCGTCAATTATCTGCGGGTCGTCGACCCGAAGGGCCATGTGACGATGCAGCCGGTCAGCGCCGACAAGCTCGCGCAGATCACGCAGCTCGTGAAGGACGCGATGGGCTTCGACGCGGCGCGCGGCGACTCGGTCAACGTGGTCAACAGCGCATTCACCACCGAGCTCGACCCGAACGCCGACCTGCCGTGGTGGCGCACGCCGGACATGCTCGCGCTGTACAAGCAGATCGCGACGTACCTCGGCATCGGCGCGGTCGCCCTGTTCCTGTACTTCGTGATGGTGAAGCCGGCGCTGCGCCGCGCCTTCCCGCCGCCGCCCGAGCCGGTTGCCGCGCTGATGGCGCCCGACGAACCGGTGCTGCTCGATGGCATCCCGGCCGAGGAGCGCGATGGCGCGATCGTCGAAATCGAAGCGGACAGCGAGAAGCTCGCGCTCGAAAACGCGAAGCACAAATACGAGCGGAACCTGGAGTTCGCGCGCAGCATCGCGCGTCAGGATCCGAAGATCGTAGCAACCGTCGTCAAGAACTGGGTGTCCGATGAGCGCTGAAGGCGTAGTGAAGAGCGCGCTGCTGCTGATGTCGATCGGCGAGGAAGAGGCGGCGCAGGTATTCAAGTTCCTGGGCCCCCGTGAGGTCCAGAAAATCGGCGTCGCGATGGCCGCGCTGAAGAACGTGACGCGCGAACAGGTCGACGAAGTGCTGCAGGAATTCGTGCGCGAGGCCGAGCAGCACACCGGCATGTCGCTCGATTCGAACGACTACATCCGCTCGGTGCTGACCAAGGCGCTCGGCGACGACAAGGCCGGCGTGATCATCGACCGGATCCTGCAGGGCAGCGACACGAGCGGCATCGAAGGCCTGAAGTGGATGGACTCGGCGGCGGTCGCGGAACTCATCAAGAACGAGCATCCGCAGATCATCGCGACGATCCTCGTGCATCTGGACCGCGATCAGGCTTCGGAGATCGTCGCGTGCTTCACGGACCGCCTGCGCAACGACGTGCTGCTGCGGATCGCGACGCTGGACGGCATCCAGCCGGCCGCGCTGCGCGAGCTCGACGACGTGCTGACCGGCTTGCTCTCCGGCAGCGACAATCTGAAGCGCAGCCCGATGGGCGGCATCCGCACGGCGGCCGAGATTCTCAACTTCATGTCGAGCAACCACGAGGAAGGCGTGCTCGAAAACGTGCGCCAGTACGACGCCGAACTCGCGCAGAAGATCGTCGACCAGATGTTCGTGTTCGAGAACCTGCTCGACCTCGAAGACCGCGCGATCCAGTTGCTGCTGAAGGAAGTGGAATCCGAGGCGCTGATCATCTCGCTGAAGGGCGCGCCGCCCGCGCTGCGTCAGAAGTTCCTGTCGAACATGTCGCAGCGCGCGGCCGAGTTGCTCGCGGAAGACCTCGACGCCCGCGGCCCGGTGCGTGTGTCCGAAGTCGAGACGCAGCAGCGCCGCATCCTGCAGATCGTGCGCAACCTGGCCGAGAGCGGGCAGATCGCGCTAGGCGGCAAGGCGGAAGATGCCTATGTCTGATCCGAACGCCACGGCAAAGGAAAGCCTCTCGGCCTACCAGCGCTGGGAGATGGCGTCGTTCGACCCGGCCCCGCCGGCGCCGCCGCCGGCCGAACCCGAATTCGACGAGCGCGCGTTCGAGGCCGATCTCGAGCGGCGCCGCGAAGCCGCGCACGCGCAGGGCGTCGCGTCCGGTCATGTGGCCGGCCAGGCGCTCGGCTATCAGGCCGGCTACGACCAGGGGCGCGCGCAGGGTTTCGCGCAGGGTCAAACCGAGGCGCGCGAGGAAGCGATGCGGCTCGCCGCGCTCGCCGAAACTTTCAAGACCGCGCTCGATGGCGCGCAGCACGCGATCTCCGAAACCCTGGTCGCACTCGCGCTCGACATCGCGCAGCAGGTCGTGCGCCAGCACGTGCAGCACGACCCGACCGCGCTGATCGCGGCCGCGCGCGAGGTGCTCGCGGCCGAGCCCGCGCTCGCCGGCGCGCCCGCGCTGATCGTCAGTCCCGCCGACCTGCCGGTCGTCGAGGCGTATCTGCTCGAAGAATTGCAAACGCGCGGCTGGACCGTGCGCACCGATGCGTCGGTCGAACGTGGCGGATGCCGCGCGCAGGCCGGCACCGGTGAGGTCGACGCGGGCATCGACACGCGCTGGCAGCGCGTCGCCGCCGCGCTCGGCCAGGTGAGCACGTGGTGAAGCCGACGCTCGAAGAGATCCGCGCGAGCGATCTGACGCCGCTCGAACGCGAGCTCTCGTTAGCGTCGTTCGGCGCCGAAGCGCTGGCTGATGCCGAGTCGGCCAGTCCCGCCGAGTCCGCGGATTCCACACCGCAAGCTTCGTCGGCTGCGCATCCCTCGACAGGCGCGGCGGCAAGCCGCGAGTCCGCCGCGCCGGACCACGCCGCTCACGCTCCGGGCGAGCCGTCCTACGATCCCGCGCTCGACCTCAATCCACACATGCAGTCGTGGCGCGGCCGGCTCGACGCGCTGCGCGCGCGCAACGCGATCGCCAAGCCGCTGCGCGCCTGCGGGCGTCTGACACGCGCGGCCGGTCTCGTGCTCGAAGCGGTCGGGCTGCGTCTGTCGGTCGGCGCCGAAGTGATGATCGAGCTGCCGCCCGGCAGTTCGCTGCCGATGGCCGAAGCCGAAGTGGTCGGCTTCTCCGGCGACAAGCTGTTCCTGATGCCGACCACCGAAGTGATCGGCCTGTTGCCCGGCGCGCGCGTCTTTCCGCTCGAAAGCGCGCCGATCGCCGACCCGCTCGCCGGCGCGAAGCGTCTGCCGGTCGGCTGGGAACTGCTCGGCCGCGTGCTCGACGCATCGGGCCGTCCGCTCGACGGACTCGGCCCGCTCGGCACGCAAACGGACGCGCCGCTGTCCGCGCCGGTCATCAATCCGCTCAATCGCGAGCCGATTCACAAGGTGCTCGATGTCGGCGTGCGCGCGATCAACTCGCTGCTGACCGTCGGCCGTGGTCAACGCATGGGGCTGTTCGCGGGTTCGGGCGTCGGTAAATCGGTGTTGCTCGGCACGATGGCGCGCTACACCAGCGCCGAGGTGATCGTGATCGGCCTGATCGGCGAACGCGGCCGCGAAGTGAAGGAGTTCATCGAACAGATTCTCGGCGAGGAAGGTCTGGCGCGCTCGGTCGTGATCGCCGCGCCGGCCGACGTGTCGCCGCTGCTGCGGATGCAGGCCGCCGCGTATTCGACGTCGCTCGCCGAATACTTCCGCGACCAGGGCAAGCACGTGCTGCTTCTGATGGACTCGCTGACCCGCTACGCGATGGCGCAGCGCGAAATCGCGCTGGCCGTGGGTGAGCCGCCCGCGACCAAGGGCTATCCGCCGTCGGTGTTCGCGAAGCTGCCGGCGCTCGTCGAGCGCACCGGCAACGGGCCGGCGGGCGGCGGCTCGATCACCGCGTTCTACACGGTGCTCACCGAAGGCGACGATCAGCAGGACCCGATCGCCGACTCGGCGCGCGCGATTCTCGACGGCCACATCGTGCTGTCGCGCTCGCTCGCCGAAGCCGGCCACTACCCGGCGATCGATATCGAAGCGTCGATTAGCCGGGCAATGACCGCGCTGATCGACGAAAATCACCTGAATAAAACGCGTATGTTCAAGCAGATGCTGTCGCGCTATCAGCGCAACCGCGATCTGATCAACGTCGGCGCGTATTCGAGCGGGCGCGACGCGGTGCTCGATCGCGCGATCGCGCTGTATCCGCGGATGGAAGCGTTCCTGCAGCAAGGATTTCGCGAGTGCGCGAACTTCCAGCCGAGCATCGACATGCTGAACGCGCTGTTTGCCTAGGGCCGAGGAGGCTGACGATGTCGAAACATTTTCCGATCAAGACGCTGATCGGTCTCGCGCAGGACGACGTGGACGCCGCCGCGCAGCGGCTCGGCCGCGCGCAGCGCGAGCGCCACGACGTGCAGGCGCAACTCGATTCGCTCGTGCAGTACCGCAATGAGTACTACGCGCGTTTCACCGAGAGCGCGCAGTCGGGCATGCCGGCCGGCAACATGCGCAACTTCCAGGCGTTCATCGACACGCTCGACACCGCGATCGAGCAGCAGCGCAACCTCTTCGCGGCGGCGAACGCGCGCGTCGAGGCGGCGAAGCCCGACTGGCAGCGCCACAAGCAGAAGCTCGGCTCGTACGAAGTGCTGCAGGCACGCGGCGAGGCGGCCGAGGCTAAAGTTGCCGCGCGGCGCGAGCAGCGCGACGCCGACGAACACGCGGCGCGGATTCTGCGCATGCGTGCCGAGGGCGCGTGAGGCGTTGCCTCGCGGCTAAAGCCTGACGGCACACCCGTTTGACGGATTCACAGGATTCCTTATGTCGCTCCTTTCACAGATCGGCTCACAACTGAGCTCGCTGCTCGACACGAGCGGCAATGCGTCGAGCAGCGCGGCCGCAAGCGCCGCGGTCAACTCGAGCCCGTTCGCGCAGACCTTGCGGCAAAGCATCGACCAGCAGAACAGCGCGAATCAACTGCAGACCAGTTCAGCGACGCCGTCGCAATCGTCGGCGTCGAGCGCGCCCAGTGCGCCGCCGCCCTCGCCCGCTCCGGCTCCCGCGCAGCACAGCGCGAGCAGCAGTCAGAGCGGCAGCGGTACGGCGAGCAACGGCGCGTCGTCCACGACGTCGACAACATCGACGACACAAACGCAGCAGGCATCGAACAGCCAGTCGGGCACGACGCAAGTGAGGCAGAAGGACACCAGGGCGCAGACCGACGCTGGCGCGCTTGCCGCCGCGGCGGCTGCCGCCCAGGCTCAGGCGCAAGCGCAGGCACAGGGCGCCGCGAACAACAACGCCGACGCGAGCGCGAGCACCACGACCGATGCCGCAAGCTCCGTCGCCGATGCGGTCAGCGCGCTGGCCGGCACGGCCGCGAACGCGCTCACCGGCACCGTCGCAAGCAGGAAAGGCGCGGTCGATCCGACGTCGCTGCAGGATGCGTTGCAGAGTGCGCTGTCCGCGCTATCGAGCGGCCAGGGCGCGGTGCCCGCGCAGGCGCTCGCAAGCGGCGCCGCCGCGAAGGCGGCGAGCGTGTCGAGCGCGGCGGGCGGTCTGGGCAACGCGAAGAGCGGTCTGAACGGCACAACGAGCGACAAGACACTCGCGAACGGCCTGTCCGGCGACGGCAAGAGCGCCTCGACGAGCCACACGACGGTGACGACGGCGACGGCCGCCGCGACCGCGCTGGCCGACCCATCGGCAGCGAAGTCAGCCGCCGATGCGTTGAGCGCCGCAGCCGCGACGGGCGGCCAGGCGGACAACCTCGCGTCGGCGCGCAGCGCGTCCGATGCGGCGAACGCCGCGCTGTCCGCGACGCAAGCGGCAGCCAACGCCGCGAGCACGACGGCGGCGGCGCAGAGCACTGGCAACGCGAGCGCGGCCGCCGCCGCGAACGCGCTGACGCCGCAGGTCGGCACGAGCGACTGGGAAGACGCGTTGAGCCAGAAGGTGGTGTTTTTGTCGAATGCGCATTCGCAGAGTGCCGAGCTGACGCTCAACCCGAAGGATCTCGGGCCGTTGCAGGTGGTGCTGCAAGTTGCGGATAGCCACGCGCATGCGCTGTTTGTTTCGCAGCATCAGTCGGTGCGGGAAGCGGTTGAAGCGGCGTTGCCGAAGCTTCGTGAGGCTATGGAGTCCAATGGGATTGGGCTTGGGAGTGCGAGTGTGAGTGATGGGTTTGCCCGGCAGAGTGGGCAGCAGCAGAAGAGCGCTGGCGCGGGTGGGTCAGGTGGGGGTGCCGGCCGTGGTGGCGGCTCGCTCGGCGGTGATGGTTCGGTGGACTCCGGCGAGGCCGTTTCTGGTGTTGCCGTGCGGCGGCAGGTTGGGTTGGTTGATACGTTTGCCTGAAGAGGCTTGGCTTTTTTCGTTGTTCTGGAGTTGTTGGCCTTTCCTTGCTTTGTTGTCGGTCTATTAGCGTTGCCCCTGTGCGGGGCGGCACCTACTTTCTTTGCTGCTGCAAAGAAAGTAGGCAAAGAAGACAGCTTTAAACCGCCAGCTCATAAGCGGGTCCCCCGGTCCGCAGGCGGCAGTGGTGCATCTGGAATCCGTGCTCCCGCACATTCGGCGCTAGTGACAACGCAGTCATCCTTCCGGCGGCGCTGCGCGCGCCGAAACCCCGTTCCAAAACCATCGGTTGGTTCTCCTGGCAGACCCGTCCGCGACGCACGCAGTGCGGAGTGGGAGCGGATGACGGCTTTGTCACCGAGGTGGAATGTGCGGGGACACCGACTCCAGATGCACCACTGCCTCACGCAGACCGAGGGACCCGCTTATGAGCTGGCGGTTTGAGCTGTCTTCTTTGCCTACTTTCTTTGCAGCAGCAAAGAAAGTAGGTGCCGCCCCGCACAGGGGCAACGCTAATAGACCGATAACAAAGCAAGGAAAGGCCAACAAGGCCAGACCAACAACCAGAACAAAGATAAAAAAAACAGCCAAAAACCTGAGATAACCAGAAATAGCCCTTCTTTTCGACCCATAGCGCCGCAGGCAAATCAACAACAATCACCCTAACCCTTACTAGGCTGGCAAAAAGCCAGCAACCCAAATGGCAACCACGACCGCCCCGCAACAAGCCGCGCCCGCTTCGCCGGGCCCCCTGAAGCGCATCATCCTGATCGTCCTCATTGCGCTGATCGCCGCGGGCGCCGCCGGTGCGGGCATGTGGTTCTTCATGTCGAAGCGCGCACCCGTCGCCGCATCCGCCGAAGCCGCGCCGGCGCCGGCCGCCGTGCCGCTCTTCTTCCCGCTCGAATCGATGACCGTCAACCTGCAATCGGACGACGGCCAGCAGCACTTCCTGCGCATCGGCCTCACGCTGAAGCTCGGCGACGCCGCCACTCAGCAGGCGCTCACCGATCACATGCCGGAAGTGCGCAGCCGCATCCTGCTCGCGCTGTCGAACAAGCACCCCGACGAGCTCGCGCCGCTCGAAGGCAAGCGCGCTCTCGCCAACGAACTGAAGACGCTGATCACCGAGCCGACCGACAAGAGCGCCGCACCGATCCGCGTGCAGGACGTCCTGTTCACCGAGTTCGTCGTGCAGTGACGTGACGTTGTCTAGCGCTGCCATCATCAATCGCCAAGGGACTCACGAGGAATAAGCAATGGGCCACGAAGAGTTCATGTCCCAGGAGGAGGTCGATGCCCTCCTGAAGGGCGTCACCGGCGAATCCGACACGGAATCCGAGCAAAGCGACCGCACGGGCGTGCGCCCGTACAACATCGCGACGCAGGAGCGCATCGTCCGTGGCCGGATGCCGGGCCTCGAAATCATCAACGACCGCTTCGCGCGCCTGTTGCGCGTCGGCATTTTCAACTTCATGCGGCGCTCGGCGGAAATCTCCGTCGGCCCGGTGAAGGTGCAGAAGTACAGCGAATTCACGCGCAATCTGCCGATCCCGACCAATCTGAACCTGGTCCACGTGAAGCCGCTGCGCGGCACGTCGCTGTTCGTGTTCGATCCCAACCTCGTGTTCTTCGTGGTCGACAATCTGTTCGGCGGCGACGGCCGCTTCCATACGCGCGTCGAAGGACGCGATTTCACGCAGACCGAGCAGCGCATCATCACGAAGCTACTCAATCTGACGTTCGAGCATTACGCGGCGTCGTGGAAGAGCGTGCGCCCGCTGCAGTTCGAATACGTGCGCTCGGAAATGCACACGCAGTTCGCCAACGTCGCGACACCGAACGAGATCGTCATCGTCACGCAGTTCTCGATCGAGTTCGGCTCGACGGGCGGCACGCTGCACATCTGCATGCCGTACTCGATGATCGAGCCGATCCGCGACGTGCTGTCCTCGCCGATCCAGGGCGAGGCGATCGACGTCGATCGCCGCTGGGTGCGCGTGCTGTCGCAGCAGGTGCAGGCTGCCGAAGTGCAGTTGACCGCCGACCTCGCGCAGGTGCCGGTCACGTTCGAACAGATCCTGAACATGCGCAAAGGCGATGTTCTGCCGATCAACATTCCCGAGCACATCACCGCGAAAGTCGACGGCGTGCCGGTGATGGAATGCGGCTACGGAATTTTCAATGGTCAGTACGCGTTGCGGGTCCAGAAGATGATCAGCGCAGCCGACACGATGAAGGAAGGTGGATATGAGTGACCTGAACGCAAAGCCCGAGAGCGATCTCGCGGCAGCCGAGCAACTCGCCGCCGGCGCGCTGTCCGCCGCGGACGAAGACGCGGCGATGGCCGACTGGGCCAGCGCGCTCGCCGAACAGAACGGCAACGACGAAATCAACCCGGCTGCGGGCGCCGTGTTCCAGCCGCTGTCGAAGGTCGCGCCGACCTCGACGCACAACGACATCGACATGATCCTGGACATTCCCGTCCAGATGACGGTCGAGCTCGGCCGCACCAAGATCGCGATCCGTAATCTGCTGCAGCTCGCGCAGGGCTCGGTCGTCGAACTCGACGGTCTCGCCGGCGAGCCGATGGACGTGCTCGTCAACGGCTGCCTGATCGCCCAGGGCGAGGTGGTGGTCGTCAACGACAAGTTCGGTATCCGGCTGACCGACATCATCACGCCGTCCGAACGCATCCGGAAACTCAATCGATGAAACGTTTGGCCGGTCGCGGCGTCCTGTTTGCGTTCAAGGCGCTCGCCGCGAGCGCCACGGTGCTCGGCGCGTCCACCGTCGCGCACGCCGCCGACATGAACGCGGTCAACAACGCCGCGAAGTTCGCGTCGGGCGTCGGCGCGGGGAGCGCGGTGCCGGCGCTCGGCGTCGGTGCGGTGCTGCAAACCTTTGTCGGGCTCGCGGTCGTCATCGGCCTCGTGTTCGGCTGCGCGTGGCTCGCGCGACGTTTCGGCCTGCAACCGGGCCAGCGCGGCGGCCTCGTGAAGACGGTCGGCGGCGCTTCGCTCGGCGGCAAGGAGCGCGTCGCGGTCGTCGAGATCGGCGATACATGGCTGGTGCTTGGCGCTGCGCCCGGCAACGTGCGGCTGCTGCATACGATGCCGGCGGGTTCCGTCGCGGCCGATACGGTTGCCGCTTCGCCCGCACCGCTTTCCGGCACCTTTGGCCAACGCTTTCGCGACGCCCTGAAAGGCGAAGTGGGCAAACGTTTCAACGCGCACGGCGGCGGGGATCGGTAATGCAGGTCAGTTTCAGGCAGTCAGGTGCTTTCCTCACGCTAGCGCGCCGTGTCGCGCGGGCGCTTCCCGCAGTGCTGCAACTCGCGCTGCCGGCATTGCTGTTCGCGCTGCCGACGCTATCGTTCGCGCAAACCGCCGGCCTGCCGGCCTTCACGACGAGCCCCGGCCCGAACGGCGGCACGACCTACTCGCTGAGCGTGCAGACGATGCTGCTGCTCACGATGCTGTCGTTCCTGCCCGCGATGGTGCTGATGATGACGAGCTTCACGCGCATCGTGATCGTGTTGTCGCTGCTGCGCCAGGCGCTCGGCACGACCACGACGCCGCCGAATCAGGTGCTCGTCGGTCTCGCGCTGTTCCTCACGCTGTTTGTGATGTCGCCGGTGCTCGACAAGGCCTATAACGAAGGCTATAAGCCGTTCTCCGAAGGCACGATCTCGATGGACCAGGCGGTGTCGCGCGGCGTCGCGCCGTTCAAGACCTTCATGCTTCGTCAGACTCGCGAAAGCGACCTTGCCCTGTTCGCGCGCATCTCGCATGCGGCGCCGATGCAGGGGCCCGAAGACGTGCCGCTGTCGCTGCTGGTGCCGTCGTTCGTGACGAGCGAGCTGAAGACCGGGTTCACGATCGGCTTCACGATTTTCATTCCGTTCCTGATCATCGACATGGTGGTCGCGAGCGTGCTGATGTCGATGGGGATGATGATGGTGTCGCCGGCGACGATTTCGCTGCCGTTCAAGTTGATGCTGTTCGTGCTCGTCGACGGCTGGCAGTTGCTGCTCGGCTCGCTCGCGCAGAGCTTCGTCTGATCGTTTTCCGACTCCTCGTTCGCAGGCACTCACGATGACACCCGAAGCAGTCATGACGCTGGCCCACGAGGCCATGTACATCGGCCTCATGCTGGCCTCCCCGCTGCTGCTCGTCGCGCTCGTCGTCGGTCTGCTCGTGAGCCTGTTCCAGGCCGCCACGCAGATCAATGAAACCACGCTGTCGTTCATTCCGAAGCTGCTCGCGATCGCGCTCACGCTGGTGATCGCCGGGCCGTGGATGCTGACCACGATGCTCGACTATCTGCGCCACACGATCACCAGCATTCCGACGCTCGTCAATTGAGCGCCGCTGGCACGTCGACGCACGCCCACCCTGCCCTGTTCGCCTCATGTTCACGGTCACCTACGCGCAACTGAACGTCTGGCTGACCGCGTTCCTGTGGCCGTTCGCGCGTATCGCCGCGCTGATCGCGACCGCGCCGGTGTTCGGCAATATGTCGCTGCCCTCGCGCGTGAAGATCGGCCTTGCCGCATTCACGACGATCATCGTCGCGCCGACGATCGGCGCGCTGCCGCAGGTCACTGTCTTTTCGGCGGCCGGCGTGTGGATTCTCGTCAATCAGTTCCTGATCGGCATCGCGCTCGGCGTGACGATGCAGATCGTGTTCCAGGCGATCGACGCGACCGGCTACTTCATCGGCCTCGGCATGGGGCTCGGCTTCGCGACCTTCTTCGATCAACAGGCGACCGGCTCGGGCGTCGTGATCTCGCGCTACATGACGACGATCGCGACGCTGGTGTTTCTCGCCATCGACGGTCATCTGCAGATGATCGCCGCGCTCGTGACGACTTTCCAGTCCGTGCCGGTGTCGGCGAACCTGCTCGCGCCGCATGGCTGGCAGACGCTCGCGAACTGGGGCGGCTCGATTTTTTCCGCGGGGCTGTTGCTCGCGTTGCCGGTCGTCGTCGCGCTGCTGATCGCGAACCTCGCGCTCGGCATTCTCAATCGCGCGGCGCCGCAGATCGGCGTGTTCCAGATCGGCTTTCCGCTGACGATGCTGGTCGGTCTGCTGCTCGTGCAGCTGATGCTGCCGAACATGATCCCGTTCTTCGTGCGGCTGTTCGATAGCGGCATCGATCAAATGGGGCGGGTCGCGGCGGCGCTGGGGTAACGCCGCGTAAATCCCGAACCATGGACAAAAAAAACCGGCTCGCGCCGGTTTTTTTACTGCTGTGCCGAAGCGGCATCAGTTGCCGATGTACTGGAACAGCGACATGCTCTGGATCTTCACGAACGCTTGCTGCGACGCCTGCAAGGCCGCCTGCTGCAGCGTGTACTTGCTGATTGTCTTGACCATGTCGGTCGAGGTGAGGTTCGCGAGATCGCTTGCCGTTTGAGTGGTGTTGGTCTGAGTGACCGTTTGCAGCGCCTCGACTTCCTGCTCGCGGCCGCCCACCGACGCCTGCACCGCGGTGATGTTGTTCAACGTGTTGGCAAGCTGCGACAGACCCGTGTTCATCGCGTTCTGCAGCGTCGCCGACGCCACGTCGTTGCCGCTCACCGGCTGCTGAAGCGCGGCGATCATCGCGTTCAGGTTCGCGAACACGTTGGTGCCTGCCTGGTTGGCCGGCTGCACGGTGAAGGTGTCGTTGGCGGCCGGCGTGCCGGTGATGTCGACGGTCTGGCCGCCGATCGTGATGTTCGAACCCGACGTGTAGGGCTGCGCCGTACCCGCGGTGTTGGTCGTCGTGTCGGTGACCGTGTAGGTCAACGAACTGCCGCTGCCGCTGAACTGGATCTGGTACGAGTCCGCGTTCGCCGCGTTGGTCGGATCGGTGATCGTCACCGGGCCGATCACGCCGGTGCCGGTGTTGGCCGAACTGCCCGAGGCGATCGGCTGCGCATTGGTCGCGCCGACGCTCATGAATACCGACAGCCCGTTGTCGCCGGTCGCGACCGCATTGCTATCGGTGACCTGCACGGTGCGCGAGCCGGTGTCGCCCGTATAGACGACGGTGCCGGCCGAATCGGTCGTGAAGGCCTTGGTCGCATTCTGGAAGCCGGCGAACAGCGCGTTGCCGGAGCCGTCGGTCGCGTTCGCATAGGTCAGCAGCTGGTCGCGCAGGCTCGTCAACTGCGCGGCGATCGCCTCGCGGTTGGTGTCGTTCAGCACGCCGCTGCCGACGCTCAGACCCAGCGTGTTCGCGCTTTGCAGCGTCGTGATGACGCTGGAGAGCGTCGAGTCCTCGGCCTGCAGCGACGACAGCGCGGTGTTCTGGTTCGTCGTGTACTGCGACAGCGCGGCCGCCGTCGAACTGAGCTGCACCGCCTGCGCGGCGCCGAGCGGATTGTCGGCGGCCGTGGTCAGGCTTTGGCCGCTCGAGATTTCCTGATAGATCTGCGACAACTGAGCCTGTTGGTCGCTCATCGTCGACACGTTCATGCTGAAGTACTGCTGGGTCGAAATTCGCATGGTTCAACGCCTTACGAGAAGATGCCAAGCAGAGTCTGGAACAACGTCTGCGCGGTCTGGATGACCTTGCTGTTGGCCTGATAGAGCTGCTGGTATTGAAGCAGGTTGGCCGCTTCTTCATTGATATTGACGCCCGACACCGACTGCTGCGCCGACGTGATCTGCGTGACGAGCGTGCTTTGCGCGGTCGCCGACGTCTGGATCTGCGTAGTCTGGTTGCCGATCGTGTTGACGTAGCTCGCATACGCGCCGGTCAGCGTCGAGGTGCCGCCGTTGAGCGCCTGCGCCGAAGTCAGGTTCGACAGCAGTTGCGCGTTGCGGCCGTCGTTGGTCGCGCCGGTGTTCGGACCGATCGTGAACGAGTCGCCATTGGCGGGCGTGCCGCTGAGCGTAACCGTCACGTTGTTCATCACGCCCGCGCTCGTCGCGTTGGTCGGGTTGGTGATCGTCAGCGTCGCGCCCGCGCTCGCCGTGTACGGCACCGCGGTCGTCGCCGCGCTGATCGTGTACGACGTGGACGGCGAACCGGCAACCGTCACCACCGAGCCGACCGGGAAGCCGGTGAGGCCGGTGCCGGCGGTGTAGGTGATCGTCGACTTGCTGGTCGGCGCGCTGTAGCCGGCCGATACCGTACCCTGCGTGATCGTCGCGCTGCCCGTGTTCGACGTCGAGGCCGACGCGAGCACCGGCGCCGCCGCCGCGATCGCCGAGGCGGACGTGGTGGTCAGCGCGAAGCCGTCCAGCGCGCCCCGGGTCGGCTCGACCGAGAACGAGTCGCCGGCCTTCATCGTGCCGCTCGCGACCGAGAACTGCAGGCCGCCGATCGGGTTGTTCAGGTTCGCCGCCGACCCGACGATGCCGCCGGTCTCGTTGTCGGTCAGCGTGTAGGCGCTGCCGTTGTACGACAGCGTGTAATCGCTCGTAGTCGGCTGGGCCGCGTTGGCGAACGACGCGCCGAGCGTCGCATTGCCGGTGTTCTGCGGGTTCGCGTACACAGTCGGCGAGCCGACGGTGAACAACGCGCCGCCCGCGGTGCCGTTCAGCGTGAGGCCGAGCTCGTTCTGCGCGTTGACCTGCGCGGCGAAGCTGGTCGCGATGGCGCCGAGTTGCGCCTCGGCCGGATCGAGCGTTTGCGAGCGGAATTGCAGCAGGCCGCCGAGCGTGCCGCCAGACACGCTCGTGTCGGACAGCGTCTGCGGGGTCGGCGCGGGCTTCGCGCCGGCCTGGCCGAGATACTGGACCGACAGCTCGCTCGGATCGCTCGTCGACGTCGCCGTGCCGAGGTTGAAGCTGTTGCCGGCCAGCACGAGCGGCTGTCCGTTCGACATGAACAGGCTATAGCTGCCCTTGTCCTGCACGACCGACACGCCGACCAGTTGCGACAGGTTCGACACCGCCTGGTCGCGCTCGTCGAGCAGCTGGTTCGGCGGCTGGCCCTGGTTGCTAGCCTGCGTGATCTGCGTATTTAGCGACGCGATCTGCGCGGTGTAGGTGTTGATCTGCTTGACCGCGTCGCCCAGCTGCGTGTTGACGCTCGAGCGCAACTGGTCGTACTGCTGGCCCGCCGCGTTGATCTGGTTCGCGAGCGTCTGCGCGTCGCTGATCGCGGTCTGCCGCGTCGACACGCTCGATGCGCTGTTGGCGACGTTCTGCAGGCCCGTGAAGTAGCCGCTGATCGCGCTCGCAATCCCCGAGGTCGGACTGCCGACGAGGTTGTTGAGCTCGGTGATCATCGTGTTGTACGCGGTGAGCGAGCTGCTCGACGACTGCGCGTTGTTCAGCTCGGTCGTCAGGTACTGGCTATACGAGCGCTGCACGGTGTCGGTGGAGACACCCATCGGCAGGTAGCCGGAGCCGGTATACGTTCCGCTCGTCTCCGAATACACCGGAGTCTCCACCGTATAGCCGGGTGTCGACGCGTTGCTGATGTTCTCACCAGTGGTCGTCAAACCCCATTGGGCCGCGTTGAGTCCGCTAAGGCCGATAGTCAACAGATTGCTGGACATGCGTCATCCTGAAGGGCGGCATCGCAGACATGCCACCGCGTTAGTGGAACATCCTCTTTAACGGCCCGCCGCGCAAAAAATTGAGGGCCATTCCACTTCGTTTGCGGTCGCCGCGCGTTGCCTCGCCGCTCAGCGCGCCAGCGAGCGGCGCTTCATTTCGAGCTGCGTAATCAGCCGTTGCAGCGTGTTTTCCGCGCTGCCCGGCAGCGTCAGGAAACGAAAGCCGAGCTGATAGCGCTGCGTGCCATTCGGCAGCGCGAGCGAGCGATGCGACACGAGCTGCAGATCCAGCGACAAACGGCCTAGCGCGCCGAGTGTGAGCTCGCAGTCCCTCAGGCGTGCGCCCATCGGCAGTTCGCCGACGCGCTGGTCGGTCGTGCGCATGCCGACGCCGCCGAGCGACAGATCGTGCACCTCGAAGCGGAACGTGTCGCCCTCGGGCAGGCGGCCGGTACACAAGAACGGATCGAGAATCGGCGCGGCGACGCGGAAGTACTCGCGGCGCTGCACGTGGAACAGCACCTCGGGGAAGTCGGCCTCGAACGCCGGCAGTCCTTCGAAGCGGGTTTCGCGCGGCGTCGGGGTCGTGAACTCGACGCGCACGCCGTCGGGCGACGCGTGGAACTGGCAGCGCGGCGCGCCGAGCAGCTCCGCGTTCTGATCGGAGAGCGCGCCCCAATCGAAGGTGAAAGTGCGTTCGCGCACGTCGACGTCGAGCAGGCGCGTAACGAGCTGCCCACCCGCGTATTCGACGGTGAGGAAGTCGCCGCGATTGACGAGATTGCGCAGTTGCACGCCGATTTCCAGCGGATTGCGGCGGCCGAAATCGGGAACGCTCTCGTCTTCCGGGAGGTGCGGCTGACCGTTCGTGTCAGTCTGGCCGTTCGACTGGTTCATATCCATGGGCTTGCCGGTAAGCATGTTCTTGCGGGCATGTGCCACGGCCTGGCCGTCGACTCTGAGGGTCTTCATGCAAGCCGCACCACACGCGTTCGACCGGACCTTACAGCGCTATTCCGGTATCGGGTCTAACTCGTTAGCGGCAGCATCCAGCCAAAATTTAGGGGCTTCTATTAAATATTTGCCGGAAATCTCGCGCAAACGTTAAAACCGTATCCGCCCCATTTTCCGTGATTTTGTTCGTTTTATGCACGCGGCCTCGTCGCGTGCATTGTTTCTAATCAGCCCATTTTCTGCATGATCGACATCAGCTTTTTCGCGTAATGCGGATCGGTTGCATAACCGGCGCGCTGCATGCCGTTCGCAAAGCCGTTGACGTCGCGCGACGAATTGATCACCTGCGCGTAACGCGGGTTGTTTTTCAACATGCTCGCGTAATCGGTCATCGCTTCATCGTACGAGTCGTACGCGCGGAATTTCTCGACCGTGCGATGCGGCTTGCCGTTCACGTATTCGGTCGTGACTGTCGACACGGTCTTGCCGGTCCAGTCGTTGCCCGCCTTGATGCCGAACACGTTATGGCTGGTCGTGCCGTCGGCCTTCTTGATCTCGCTCTTGCCCCAGCCCGATTCGAGCGCGGCCTGACCGATGATGAAGCGCGCCGGAATGCCCGTCGCCGCGCTCGCGGCCTGCGCCGGCGCGGCGAGCTTGTCGACGAACGCGTCGACCTTCGGCGAACTGCCGTCGCCGCGCACCGGCGGCGTCAGCGCGCTATTGGCCGAGTAGGCGCGGCCGAGCGCGAGCTGGCCGTTTGTGTGGGCGTTGCCGTAGGCGCGCGCGAGCGCGTTCAGCGCCGCGCTCTGGCCTTGGTCGCCGCCGCTACCGCCACCGAGCGCGTTGGTCATGCCGGCGAGACCGCCCGCCGCGCCCGCGCCGTTCGCGCCATCCACCTGCATGCCCTGGTTGCGCATCAGCTGTTTGAGCATCGCGTCGGCGACGCCGATGCCCTTCTTCGACAGCTGCTGCGCCATCTGCTGATCCATCATCGACGTGAAGGTCGCGGTGTCGTGCGAATCGAACGGACCGTCATGCGGCGTCGCATCGCGCATGCTCTTGAGCATCATCTGCGTGAACACGGCGTCGAACTGCTGCGCGGCCATCTTCATGCCGGCTTGCGGCGACGCTTTTGCCTGCGCGCTCAGTGCGCCGAAGCCCTGCACGTCTAGCGCGAACCGGCTGGTCAGATCGTTGGCGGAGTTTACGCTATTGGTCGTATCGGAATTCATCTGGCGTGCTCCTTAGATGATTTCAAGGTCGGCGCGCAACGCGCCGGCTGCTTTCATGGCCTGCAGAATCGACATCAGATCCGCGGGCGTCGCACCGAGCGCGTTGAGCGCCTTCACCACGTCGGCGAGATTCGCACCGGCGTTCACGAGTTTGAGCGCGCCGTTGTCCTGCTTCATCTGGATCTGCGACTGCTGCGCGACCACCGTGCGGCCGTTCGAGAACGCGCCCGGCTGGCTCACCACCGGCTGTGTATTGATCACGACCGACAGATTGCCGTGCGCGACCGCGCAGTTCTGCAGGCTCACCATCTGGTTCATCACGATCGAGCCGGTGCGGGCGTTCAGGATGACCTTCGCGGCCGCCTGCGCGGGCCGCACTTCGAGGTTCTGCAATTGCGCCATGAACGAGACCTGCTGCTGCGGATCGGCCGGCGCGCGCAGCTGGATCGTGCGGCCGTCGAGCGCGGTCGCGGTACCACCGCCGAACGCATTGTCGATCGCCGCGACGACGCGCTGCGTGGTGTCGTAGTCCATGTCGTTCAGGTCGAGCTGCATCGTGCCCGCCTGCGACACCGCGGTCGGCACTGAGCGCTCGACGATCGCGCCGCTGGTGATGCGCCCCGCGGCCAGCTGGTTGACCTGCACCTTGCTGCCGTTCGCGCTCGCGCCCGCGCCGCCGACTGCGACGTTGCCCTGGCCGAGTGCATACACCTGGCCGTCGGCGCCCTTCAGCGGCGTCAGCAGCAGCGTGCCGCCGCGCAGGCTCTTCGCATTGCCCAGCGACGATACCGTGATGTCGATCGCTTCGCCGGGCCGCGCGAACGGCGGCAACACCGCGGTCACCATCACGGCGGCGACGTTCTTCAGCTGGATATTCGACAGCGACGACTGCGAGTTGCTCGAGCCCGCCGCCTGGTTGTTGATCGAGATGCCGAGGTTCGCGAGCATGTTCGCGAGCGTCTGCGTGGTGAACGGCGTCTGCGTGGTCTGGTCGCCGGTGCCGTCGAGGCCGACCACGAGGCCGTAGCCGATCAGCGGGTTGTCGCGCACGCCCTGGATCTGCGCGAGGTCCTTCAGGCGCTCCGCGTGCGCGGGCGTGGCGGCCGGCAGCGCCGCGCAGGCGAGCGCGACGAACATCAGTGCGCGGCCCGCGCGCGACAGCGTGTGGAAGACGATACCCATGATCACCACGGCGCCACGTTGAGGAAGAACCGCTGCAGCCAGCCCATGTTCTCCGCTTCGTTTATGTAACCCTTCGCGGAGTATTCGATTTTCGCGTCGGCGACCTGGGTCGAGTACACGGCGTTCAGACTCGAAATCGTATTGGGATTCACGACACCGGAAAAGCGCACGAATTCGTTGCCCTGATTGATCAGCATCTGTTTCTCACCGCTGACGATCAGGTTGCCGTTCGCCTGCACGCCGGTCACGGTCACGGTGATCGTGCCGTTGAACGTATTCGACGCGTTCGCGCCGCCGGTGCCGGCAAAACCGTTGGCGCCGGTCGCGCTCAGGTTGGTCTTGGCGAACAGGCCGCCGAGAAAGCCCGCGGTCGGTACGTTGAAGCTCGTGCTGCCGTTGCGGTTCGCATTCGCGCCGGACGACTTCGTCGCGTTGATGTTCTCGGCGATCACGATCGTGATGATGTCGCCCACGTTGCGCGGCCGCTGGTCTTCGAACAACGGACGGCCCGCGTAGCCCGGGTTGTAGATCGAGCCCGGCGCCTGCGCCTGCGGCGGCAGCGGCGGCAGCGCGGTCATCGGTTGCTGCGTGATCGGTTGCTTCGGCACGAGTGCGCAGCCGCCGAGCGCGGCGAGCAGCGCGAGCTGCACGAGCGCCTCGGCCGTGCGCGAATGAACCGGAGTGCGAGTGGAATGCGACATCATCGTTGACCGCCTTAAATTTCCAGTCCTCAAACCTGCATCTGGCTCAAGGTCTGCAGCATCTGGTCGGAGGTCGTCACGGCCTTGCTGTTGATTTCGTACGCGCGCTGCGTCTGGATCATGTTCACCAGCTCCTGCACGACGTTCACGTTCGACGCTTCCACGTAACCCTGGTTGAGCGTGCCCGAGCCGTTCAGGCCCGGCTGCGCCACGTTCGGCGCACCCGACGACGCGGTCTCAGAGAACAGGTTCTCGCCCTTCGCGTCGAGGCCGGCCGGGTTGATGAAGGTCGCGACCTGCATCGAGCCGAGCTGCTGCGTGTTGCTCGATCCCGACACGGTGATCGACACCACACCATCGCTGCCGATCGTCAGCGAGGTCGCATTGGTCGGGATCGTGATTGCCGGAATCACCTGGTAGCCGCTCGACGTGACGAGCTGACCTTGCGCGTTGGTCTGGAACGAGCCGTCGCGCGTGTAGGCGGTCGTGCCGTCGGGCATTTGCACCTGGAAGAAGCCGGCGCCGTTGATCGCGACGTCCTTGGAGTTGCCGGTCTGCTGCAGGTTGCCCTGCGTGTACAGGCGCTCGGTCGCGACCTGCTGCACGCCGGTGCCGAGCTGGATGCCGGACGGCAGCTCGGTTTGCTGCGTCGAGTTCGCGCCCGGCTGGCGGATGGTCTGGTACAGCAGATCTTCGAACACCGCGCGCGAGCCCTTGAAGCCGTTGGTGCTGACGTTCGCGAGGTTGTTCGAGATCACGTCCATCTGCGCCTGTTGCGCATTCATGCCGGTAGCGGCGATGTAGAGTGAGCGGTTCACTTATGGTTCTCCAAAGTCCGGGGCGCGCCTCGTAGCGCACTCCGTGGCAAGCCGTTAGCTGAAGCTGAGCAGCTGGTTGGCGGACTGATCGTTCTTGTCGGCGTTTTCCAGCAACTGCGTCTGCATCTGGAACTGGCGCGCGTTGGTGATCATCGAGACCATCGCGCTGACCGGATTCACGTTGCTGCCTTCGAGCGACGCCGGCGCGAGCGTCACGGTCGGATCGGCGTCGGCGGGGTTGCCGTCGGCGGTACGAAACAGACCGTCATCGCCGCGCGCGAGCGACTGCGGATCGGGATTGACCAGCTTCAGTTGATCGACGGTGACGACAGCGGTGGGCGGATCGCCCGGCGTCAGCGCCGACACCGTGCCGTCCTTGCCGATCGTGATCTGCGCGCCCGGCGGCACCGATACCGGCCCGCCGTTGCCGAGCACGACCTGATTGGTCGCGTTCACGAGCTGGCCGTTTTCGTCGATGTGCAGATTGCCCGCGCGCGTGTAGGCCTCGTTGCCGTCGGCGGTCTGCACCGACAGCCAGCCCGGCCCCTGAATCGCGACGTCGAGCGGATTGCCGGTCTGCTGGATCGGCCCCGGCGTGTAGTCGGCGCCCGGTGTCGACGACAGCACGAACGTGCGGGTCGTGTCGTCGTTGACCGTGCTGCCGTCGCCGAACGACATCGGCACGGCGCGGAAGGTTTCGAGCTGCGCGCGAAAGCCCGTGGTCGACGCGTTCGCGAGGTTGTTCGCGACGATCGCCTGCTGTTCGAGCGCCTGCGCGCTGCCCGACATCGCGGTGTAGATCAGCCGATCCATGAAGAGGTCCCGTTGGCTTACAGGTTGATCAGGGTCTGGTCGACGGCCTGCTGGGTCTTGATCGTCTGCGCGTTCGCCTGGTAGTTGCGCTGCGCGGTGATCAGATTGACCAGCTCGCTCGTCAGATCGACGTTCGAGTTCTCGACCGCGCCGCCTTGCAGCACGCCGTGGTTGGTCGAGCCCGGCGTCGAAATCTGCGCGACGCCCGAGGCAGCCGTCTGACCGTACTCGTTGTTGCCGAGATCGACGAGGCCGTTCTCGTTCGAGAAGTTCGCCAGCACGATCTGGCCGAGCGCCGCGGTCTCGCCGTTCGAGTAGTTGCCGGTCAGCGTGCCGTCGGAGCCGACCGTGAAGCTCGTCAGTTGGCCCGCCGCGAAGCCGTCGGTCGACAGGCTGTTCACGCCGTCCTTGCCGCCATACTGCGTGGTGCCGGCCATGTTCAGCGTGACGTTCTGCGGCGTGCCCGAACCGTCGGTGGTCGGGATCGACATGGTGAACGCGCCGAGCGTCGCGGTCGCGAGGCCGGTCGTCGCGTCGGTCGTGCTGACCAGCGTGCCCGACGAATTGAAGTTCGCCGTGCCGATCAGCTTCGCGGTGCCGGTCGACGGGCCAGCGTATACGTTCCACGTGCCCGAGCCCGTCTTCGCGAAGTACATGTTGACCGTCTGCGAGCCGCCGAGCGTATCGTAGACGGTCGTGCTCGTCGAATAGTTGTAAGTCGACGAGCTGCTCTGGTTGAACGTGGTCGGGTTCTGCGTGATCGTGTAGGTGTCGGTGGCGGCCGGCGTGCCGCTGAACGTAATGCTTTCGCCGTTGCCGAGCGTGATCGCCGTGCCGGCCGTGTAGTTCTGCGACGCCGTGGTCGTGCCGAGCGTGTTGTCCGTGACCGTGTAGGTGGTCGGGCTCGTGAAGTTGATCGTGTACTTGTCGGTGTTGGTGCCGGCGGCCGCGTTGGTGATCGTCGCGCCGGTCGTGTTCAGCGTACCGGTGTTGCCGGCGCCGGCCGTGGCGGTCGGCGCGCCGAGCATGAGGTTGTCCTGCGCGTTCAGGTTCAGGCCCGCGGTGATCGAGGTGGTCGCCTTCGGCGCGATGTTCGCGGTCGGCACCGTCAGCGGCACGGTCTGCGCGGTGTTGATGATGCCCGAGCTATTGGCCGCGTAGCCCATCAGATCGAGGCCCTGCGCGTTCGTGATGAAGCCGTTCTTGTCGAGCTGGAACACGCCGTTGCGCGAATAGGTCAGCGTGCCGTTGTTCGACATCTGGAAGAAGCCATTGCCGTTGACCGCGACGTTCAGCGCCTGGTTCGTCGTGTTGATCGTGCCTTGCGAGAACTGCTGCTGCACTTCGGCGAGCTTCGTGCCGATACCGATCTGCTGGCTCACCGCGGTCGCGACCGAATTGGCGTACATGTCGGCGAATTCCGCGGTGCCGCTCTTGAAGCCAACCGTGTTGGCGTTGGCGATGTTGTTGCCGATCACGTCGAGATCGCTCGACGACGCCGACAGACCGCTCAAACCTGTTTGGTAACTCATGACGTACTCCGTATCTGCAAAGTCGTAACTGGATGGATGCGGCTTACAGGATCGCGGCGACGCTGGTCAGGCCGACCGTCGAGCCGTTCGACAGCACGAGGCCCGGCGTGCCGCCGCTCTGCTGCACGACGCTCTCGACCGTCGCGCCGGTGAGCGTGGTGGCCGTCGCCTGCTGGCCGTTGATCGTGCCGGTTGCGGTGATCGTGTAGGTGCCGTCGGCGAGCGTGTTGCCCGCCGAGTCGGTCGGCGTCCAGCCGACCGGAATCGTGCCGGCCGACTGCTTGCCGAGGTCGATCGTGTTGACGATCGTGCCGGCCGAGTTCTTCACGACGACCTGCAGGTCGCTGACGGAGTTCGCGAGCGTGACGCCGAACTCGTTCGCTTTGCCGCTCGACACGGTGATCGTGTTGCCCGACGCGAGCACGGTCGAGCCGATCAGCAGCGCGGCCTGCGACTGCTGGCCGGCCGACAGTTGCGTCGACAGCGACGACAGCGACGTATTGAGCTGGCTGATGCCCTGCACCGTGCTGATCTGGGCGAGCTGCGAGGTCATCTGCGAGCTGTCCATCGGATTGGTCGGGTCCTGGTTCTTCATCTGCGCGACGAGCAGCTGCAGGAAGGTGTTCTGCAGGTCCGTCGCCGAGGTGCCGGACGTGCTGCTCGTCGAGCTGGTCGCACTCGAGCCGCTGCTCGTGCCGTTCATCGTGTCGAGCAGCGTCTGCGAAACGGTCGTGCCGCTGCCGCCGATCGTGGTGTTGGTGGTCAAGGCTCTCTCCTCAGGTTCCGATCGTGAGCGTTTTCAGCATCAGGGTTTTGGCGGTGTTCAGCGTTTCGACGTTGGCCTGGTACGAGCGCGAGGCCGAGATCATGTTGACCATCTCCTGCACCGGGTCGACGTTGGGCAGCGTCACGTAGCCGTTCGCGTCGGCGGCCGGATTGCCGGGTTCGTACGCGGTCTTCATCGGCGACGGATCGTCGACGACGCCGGTCACCTGCACGCCGCCGACCTGCTGGCCGGAGCCCGAGCGCGCGCCGCCGAGCGGGTTCACCGCGAACACGACCTGCTTGGCCTTGTACGGCTGACCGTCGGGGCCGGTCGTGCTGTCCGCGTTGGCGAGGTTCGACGCCGTCACGTTGAGCCGCTCCGATTGCGCCGACATCGCGGAGCCCGCGACACCAAAAATGTTCATCAGGGATGGCATGTTTCCTGACCTCTCCTGCCGGTTCGCACCGGCGTTACGTTAAGTCCCGTAGCGTTCGTTTTCCTGCGCGCTGGCTGGCTGGATTCAGCCGCCATGCGCTCTGCTTGTGTGCCGTGCGGCCTGTCCGGCTTACGAGCCCGACGTGATCGCCGACAACATCGTCTTGATCTGGTTCGACACGACCGTCATACCCGACTCGAAGTGCACCGTGTTGTCGGCGAACTGCACGCGCTCGGTGTCGACATCGACCGTGTTGCCGTCGAGCGCCGGCTGCTGCGGAATCCGGTATTGCAGGTTGCCGTAGTCGTCGGGGCTGCCGCCCGTCGCCGTCAGCGTGGCCTTGCCGCTCATGTGGCCGGCCTCGGTGGTGCTCATCGACATGCCGCTCGTCGCGCCCGCGGGTTGCGTCATCGCGAGCGTCGAGCCGTTCGATGCGCCTTGGCCCGCGGTGCTGCCGCCTGTCTTCTTCAGCGCGCCGGCGAGCGACGACGCGAAGTCGATATCGCGCGCCTTGTAGCCGGGCGTGTCGGCGTTCGCGATATTCGACGACAGCAGTTCCTGCCGGTATGCGCGTACATCCATCGCCTGCCGGCCGAACGCGAATTCGGCATCGAGTTTGTCGAGCATGGGAATCTCCCGAGAACGTTTCCAAGGTCGTCCCGTGTGCGCATCGTGCGAGACACGCGGCGGGTGCGAAGGCCTTTTTGCATGTGATGCATCTTATGGGCCGCGTGCAAGCGGCAATCGGACGAATAACCGGGAAAGGGGGCTTCTATTCAACGTTTGCGCGCAAGGGGTGCTCACTAGAATGCAAGGCGTACCGATGCATTCGATGGAGACCCGCGATGGACCAGCCCACTAACACCTTGCCGCAGCGTGCGAGCGGCACGAGCGTGGGCGCGCGGCCGGGGCGGCGCTCGTTCGCGCGTTGCCTGACGCATTGCCTGACGCGGCTGGTCGTGAACGTCGCGGTATGGGTCGCGGGCGGCATCGTGCTGTTGCCGGCCACGACCCGGGCGCAGGATGCGGGTGGCCCGATCGTGATTCCAGGACCCGCCGAGAAAAATCCCGCCGCGCTGAACGATCTCGCGCAACGGATTCAGACGCCGGCGCAGCGCCGCGCGTCGGCGGCATCGCTCGCCGCGGCGAGCGCGCAGTCGCTCGGCCGCGCGAGCGTCCCGCGCGACACCGATGCGTTCGGGCGCGCCGCGAACGCGAGCGGCGCGATCGTCATTGCGGGCGCGGGCGAGCCCGCCGCCGCGCCGGCAATCATCCGCACCAACTTCAAACCGGACGCCAACGGCGTGGTGACGATTCCGCCGGCGGCCAGCACGGGCGCGTCGGGCGTCGCGCGCGTCAATGCCGAAGCGGGCTCGGCCGTCGGCCTCGCGAATCCGCGCGCGGTCGCGGCCAATCCGCCGCAAGGCGGCGGTTTCGACAGTCTCGCGTCGCGCGGCGAGCCGCCCCAGTTGGGCGCGAATGGCAAGCCGGTCGCGACCGTGCACGGGCAGCCGGCCAATCCCGCGATCGCGGGAATGCCCGCCGCATCGTCGGGCACGCGCCAACCGGCGAGCGCCGCCACGATCGCACAGAGAACACCGCAGACCGGTACCGCCGCGCCGCCCGCGCAACCGGCGCCGCTGCCCGGCCAGCAGGACCCGGAAGCGATTCACGCGAGCGCGCTCGCGTTCCTGCAACAGCAGGCCGTCGGCTTGCCCGGCAAGGTGGACATTACAGTCGCGCCCGCGTTTCCGCGCGGCCTCGCCGCGTGCACGTCGCTCGAACCGTTCATGCCGACCGGCGCGCGCCTGTGGGGCCGGCTGACGGTCGGCGTGCGCTGCGCGGGCGAGCGGCCGTGGACCATTTATCTGCAGGCGCGCATCGCGCTGCATGCGACCTATTACCTGGCCGCCCGCGCGATGGCGCCGGGCGAAGTGCTGACGGCCGCCGACCTGGTCGCGCGTGACGGCGACCTGACCGGCCTGCCGCAGGCGATCGTCACCGACCCGTCGCAGGCGGTCGGCTCGGTCTCGCTCGTGCGGATCGCGGGCGGCATGCCGCTGCGCCGCGACATGCTAAAGAGCGCGTCGGCGGTGGCGATCGGCCAGACCGTGCGGGTCGTCGCGGCCGGCGACGGTTTCTCGATTTCGTCCGAGGGCAGCGCGATGAACAACGCGTCGCCCGGTCAGCAAGTGCGCGTGAAGACCGCGAACGGCCAGATCATCTCCGGCATCGTCAAGGACGGCGGGACGGTGGAGATCCAGATGTGAGCGGGCTGGCGGCAATGACCACGCTCGAAGCTGCTGCCGCGGTGGCGAGAGCAGCCAAACGGACATTGACGCGGGCATTGAAGCGGGCATTGAGAGGGGCAGATGGCCACCGGTTGGCGGGCCGGGTGTCGAGCGATTGCGCTAAAGTTTTGATCGGCGGTTGCCGTTATCAGGATCAAATCGTTAGGGAAGCCAATCGTGAAAGTCGATCCCACCACCTCTTCGAATCTGGCGTCGTTGAAAGACGCATTGTCCCGCTCACAGCAAAGCGGCGAAACCACGCCGGCAGCCAGCGCCGCGCAGGGCGCGACGAGCACGGCCGCGCCGGCCGCGAGCAGCGCGTCGGGCGACACCAGCGTGAGCCTGTCGGGGCTGTCGCAGCATTTGCGCAGCCTCGCGGCCTCCGGTTCGGCCGACATCGACACCGCGCACGTCGAGTCGATCAAGCAGGCGATCAAGGACGGCACGCTGCAGATCGACTCCGGCAAGATCGCCGACGGCGTGCTGCAGACGGCGCGCGACCTGTTGCAGAACAAAACCTCGTCGACCGGCAACTGATCGGCATCTCGCCGCGCGGTGAGCTGCCGGGCGGCGTCCGACCAACTCGGTTCGCGTGGTTCGCGGGCCGGTGTGCGTAGCGAGTTGTTGACATGAAAGACGCCCTGGTTGCCACCCTGATCGAAGAATATTCGACCGTCGAGGCATTCGCCTCGATCCTCGCTCTCGAAACCAAAGCGCTGACGGCGGTCTCGCCGCTGGAGCAATTGCCCCCGATCGTCGAGAAGAAAACCGAGCTGATCGGCGTACTCGCGAGGCTCGAAACCGCGCGCGACACGCATCTGGCCGAACTCGGCTTTCCGGCCGGCTGGTCCGGCATAGAGCTCGCGGCGAGCGCCGACGAGCGCGTCGCGACGCAATGGAAGCTGCTGCAGAAAGCGGCCGAGCGCGCGCGGCGCGTCAACGCCAACAACGGCGAGCTGATCCGCGTGCGGATGGAGTACAACCAGCGCGCGCTGAAGGCGCTGCAGGTCAGCGTGCCGCGCAAGACGAACCTGTATGGGCCCGATGGGCGAGTTCCGGCTTATTCGGGACTTTGAGGGGCCGGCCGCCCGGCCTGCAATCGAGCAAAGATCCGATATGAAATGAGAAGGCCCGCCATCGGCGGGCCTTGTCGTTTTTCCGCTGCCGCTTTTTCACCCACGTTCCGCTCCATGTCACGCTGCGTTAGCTGTTTGGCTAGCTAGCGCTAGTCCACCCGTCACGCTGAAATGGTGACTTCCGTCGAGTTTTCGCCAGCGCCCGGCTTCGACTTGGCCGCGCATCAATAGGCGGAAGCTTGCCCGCTAGTCAGCGTGTGTAATCGTGTGTATGATGGAGGGTGTGATGTATGAACAGTGCCGAGGTCGTCAAATTGATTCAAGCGAATGGCTGGCAGCTCGTCCGCAAAGCGGGCAGTCACCATCATTTCAGGCACGCGGGAAAACGGGGGCTCGTGACGGTCCCGCACCCGAAAAAAGATTTGCCGGCCGGCACCCTGAACAGCATTCTGAAACAGGCGGGGCTCAAATGAAGCATCTGATCTTTCCGATCGCCATCGAACCCGGAGACAATACGCACGCGTTCGGCGTCGTGGTGCCCGATATTCCGGGCTGTTACTCCGCGGGCGACACGCTCGAAGAAGCGTATGCGAACGCAAAACAGGCGATCGAATCGCATCTCGAAACTCTGCTCGACGAAGGGCTGCCGCTGCCCGAGCCGCTCGCGCTCGGCGAGCATCGGCGCAATCCGGAATTCGCAGGGTTCACATGGGGTTTCGTGACGACGCGCAATATTCCGGCGCTGAAGAAGGCGGTCCGTATCAACATCTCGCTGCCCGAGGTGCTGGTGCAGGAGATCGACGCGTATGCGCAGGCGCGCGGTATGTCGCGCTCGGCATTTCTCGCGCTCGCAGCCGAACATGAGATGGCGGACGCATGAGCAACCAGGCGGCCCGGCGCGAATCGGCATCGGCGCGCCGCCGCATCCAGAGCCAGCGCTTGAAAAGCGGCGGGCTGTCCCGCGGCGGCATCAGTTCGTTTCGGCGTTCGCCCAGGCCATTTCGCGCAGCCGGGTGCGCAGGCGTGCCACGGCCTGGCTGTGCAGCTGGCACACGCGCGATTCGCTGACTTCCATTACCGCTCCGATCTCGCGCAGATTCATGCCGCGCTCGTAGTACAGCGACATCAGCAGCTTCTCGCGCTCCGGCAGGCGGTCGATCGCTTCGACGAGCGCGGAGCGCAGGCTGTCGTCGAGCAGCGCCGACAGCGGATCGGAATGATCGACGCAGTAGCGGTCAAGAAAAGGTTCGTCGTCGGCGGAGCGGTCGAAGTCTTCGTAGTAGATCAGCTGGCTGCCGTGCAGGTCCTGCAGCATCGACTGGTATTCGTCGAGCGGCATCTGCAGGTGCTCGGCGACCTCCGCCTCGCTCGCCGAGCGGCCGAGGTTCTGCTCCACCTTGTGCACCGCGCTTTCCACTTCGCGCGACGTGCGCCGCAGGCTGCGCGGCAGCCAGTCGTTGCTGCGCAGCTCGTCGAGCATCGCGCCGCGAATCCGCTGGCTGGCATAGGTCTCGAACTGCGCGCCCTGGTCTTCCTTGTAGCGGCCGGCGGCATCCAGCAAGCCGATCATGCCGGCCTGGATCAGGTCGTCGAGATCGACGCTCGCCGGCATTTTCGCGACAAGCTGCAAGCCGAGTCGACGCACGAGCGGTGCGTACTTCGCCAGAACTTCGGCCTGAGAAATCTTTCCCTGAGCGTTATACATCGACATCGTGCTCCCCTTGTCCTTCGTGCGGGCCTTTCAAGCGTGCTGCGCGGACGGTTGGTCGGCGTGGTGCGCCGCTGTAACTGTCGCAGGCGCCCGCCAGGGCGTTTGCGACGACATCGCTGGCCGCATCGGCCAGTACTGCAATTCGGCGGCGAGATGGCGGAAGTCGCGCGCGGCCGGTGTCGACGGAAACGCGTCGACCACACAGCGCGACAACTCGAGCGCCCGCGCGATGCGCACGTCGGCCGCAATGCAGCCGGCGTTTTCCAACGCGACGGTCAGGTAGCGGCCGGCCACGCCGGCGAGATTGCCGAACGCGGCTTGCGCGTCGTTGGCGCTTTGCACGTGATTCGCGAGCACGCGCAACTGCGCGATCGCGTGCGCGTAGTGCAAGCGCTTGATGCACGCATACGCGTCGGTGATCGCCTCGCCCAACATGCGCGCGACGATCATCACGTCGTGCGCCTGCTTGGCGAGGGGCGACAGATGCCCTTCGTCGTCGAGCTGCGCGTCGATCAGCACGATGTCGGCCGAGCCGCCGAGCAGCACGCTGAGTTCGGCCTCCGTATGGCCCTCGCGGTTGTTGCGCGAGGCGGACAGCACCGAAAAGCCGAGCGCGTGACGCGCCGCAGCGAAATCGACCGGGGTCTCGCCGCGCATCACCGCCGCGAAGTTGCCCGCGCCGCGCAAGCCGCCAAGCATCGCGCTCACCGATTTGTCACCGACGCATTCGTCGATCACGAGCACGTCCTTGCCCTGCTGCGCGAGCGCCGCGGCGAGGTTGACCGCCACGGTCGTACTGCCCACGCCCGTCGACGCACCGGCCAACGCGATCACGCGCGCACCGCCGCGCGCGAGCAGCCGCCGCAACCCTTCGGCCTGATCGGAAACGAATTTATCCAAAGCGAACCTCGTGCAACTCGGCCGTCGAACGCGCGGACAGCGAGGACAGCAAAGCGGGGATGTCGTCGTCGTGCGGCACGAACGGCGAGTTGTCGCGCGGAACGCAGAAGGTGCTCTTGATCAGGAATTTTTTCGTCGCGACGTACAGGTTCTCCGGCACCTTCTGTCCGGTCGATACGTAATGCACCGGCAGCTTGTAGCGGATCACCGTATCGAGCACACCGCCCAGGTTCGTCGCTTCGTCGAGCTTGGTCAGAATGCAGCCGGCGAGCGGCTGCTGGTCCGGCGCGCGCTGATACGCCTGCACGACTTCGTTCAACGTGTCGCCGTGGCTCGTCGCGTTGAGCAGCAGCAGGCGTTGCACCGGCTGGCCGGCGCGGCACAGCATCGCGATCTGGTCGGACACGAGGCGGTCGCGCTGGCTCATGCCGATCGTGTCGATCAGCACGATGTGCTTGTTGCGCAGCTCGGAGAGCGCGAGTTGCAGATCGGCGCT
Organism: Paraburkholderia podalyriae; assembly: GCF_014397785.1. Lineage (GTDB taxonomy): Bacteria > Pseudomonadota > Gammaproteobacteria > Burkholderiales > Burkholderiaceae > Paraburkholderia > Paraburkholderia podalyriae. Next base: position 411,900 of record NZ_VZQQ01000001.1, on the reverse strand, counting down.
GTCCTTCACCGCGTGCACCGAGACGCCGAGAATCTTGCCGAAGATGCGCAGCTGTTCATGGCCGCCGATGCGGTAGCTGTCGGTCGTCAGCAGCGCCACCTTGCTTGCGCCGAAGCGCATCACGCAGCGCGCGGCGAGCTTCGCGGTGGTGGTCGTCTTGCCGACGCCGGTCGGACCCATCAGCGCGAACACGCCGCCGCGCTCCATCAGCGCGTCTTCGTCTTCCATCACCGGCAGGTTCGATTCGAGCACCGAGCGCACCCAGTCCATGCCGCCGTCCATCGTTTCGATGTCGTCGGGCAGGTTGTCGACCATCATCTGCACGAGCTGCGCGGAAAAGCCCGCGGCGAACAGATGCTTGGTGAGCGCGGCGCCTCCGGGGTTGCGGCGCTGTCGATCGCCCCACAGCAGACCCGCGAAGTGCTCTTCCATCATGTCGCGCATCGACGACAGTTCGTGCATCACGGTGTCCTTGACGACCTGCTCCATGCGCCCCTTGATCGCCTCGGCGACGGCGGCCGGCGAGCGGCTTTCGTCGGTGGCCGACGGCACAGGCGCGATCTTCTGCGCGGTGCGGCGCGCGGCGACTTCGGCGGCTTCGCGCGCCCAGTCGGGCGTATCGATCACCGGCGGCGCGGCTACCGGCCGCGCGTCGACCGCGCTGCCGAGACCCTTGGAGGTCGCGACGGCGGGCGTCATCGCGGCGGGACGGGCGCTGTATTCGCCGCTTTGTTGCTGCTGCTCAGCCGCGATACGACGCGCATGATCGATGAGCCACGGATTCGACTCGGCCATCGTGCGCGGCGCGGCGGCTGCGCTCGATGCGACAGCCGGCGATACCGGCACCCCTGTGGCTTTCAGCAGATCCGCGCGAATGTCGTTCGACAGGCGCGCGGCCGCGGCGCGGGCACTCGCGCCGGAAGGTATGGCTGAAGCGGCGGGCGTGGCCGGTGCGTTGAACGAAGTGACTGCGTTGGATGCTGGTTGACTCGCGGCGGGCGCGGCGCCTGTCGCGATGGCTGCGGACGCGGCCGTCGTGGCGCCCGTGCCGCTCGTCGACGGATAGGTATTTGCGGCGGCCAACGGCGCTTCATTCGCGGCCATGTTGAGCGCCGGGCTAGCCATAAAATCCGCAGCCGCGTTCGCAGGAAAATCCGCCGGAAAATTCGCCGGCGCGATCAGCGGCATCGCTTCAGCACCCGCTTCCGGGCTCGCGCCGAACACCGACGAAAACACATCCGGCATGGCGCTCGCGTACGGATTCATCGGCGCCGCGGGCGAGCCGCGCGGCGTGAGCATCGATGCGGCGCCTTCGCGCGCTTTCGGTGTGATCGCGGCGAGATCGCTATCGGCGAGCGCGACGATTTCGACGCTGCCGTCGTCCATCGTGCGATTCGACAGCACGACCGCATCGGAGCCAAGTGCTTCGCGAACGAGACGCAACGCATCGCGACTGGTAGCACCGACAAATTTACGAATGTTCAAGCTGGACCCCCGATGAGGTATACGGACTGGCGGACCGGCAATACACCGTGTCCCATTGCAATCAATTATTGCGAAAGGCGTCGGGCGACGATCGATGGATAAAGACCGTTAAAGGTCGGCAATTCGCTTGATGGACACACGTCAGAAACATCGATTGACGAGGTCGGCAAAGGCGTTTCAGCGGCACAACGGCATGCGGAACCCGAAGCGGAAATGAAAACCGGCGCCCCCTGGAGCGCCGGTTTGTGTGGTGTCCTCAGCCGCAAGCGAGCGGCCTTCGTCAGCCTTGCGCGCCGATCAGATTCACCACCTTGACGTTGCGCGTATCGGGCACTTCCGCATACGACAGCACTTTCAGTTGCGGCAGGCTGCGGCGCAGGAAGCGCGCGAGCATCGGGCGCAGCGCGTGCTGCACGAGCAGCACCGGAGCGAGGCCAAGGTTCTGCTGACGCGTGATCGCCTTCTGCGTTTCGGCGAGCAGCGTGTTCGCGAGACCCGGCTCGAGGCCCGGGTTCGGTCCGGTCGATAGCGCCTGCGACAGCACCCGTTCGAGGTTCGCGTCGAGGCCCATCACCTGCATGTCGGCGATGCCGGGGAACCACTGCTGCGTGATCGCGCGACCCAGCGCGAGCCGCACCGCGGCGGTGAGGTCGTGCGGGTCGGTGATCTTGGTCGCGTGCTCGGCGAGCGCTTCGAGGATCGTGCGCAAGTCGCGGATCGGCACGCCTTCTTCGAGCAGGTTCTGCAGCACCTTTTGCAGCGTGGTGAGCGGCAGCACCTTCGGTACCAGGTCGTCGACGAGCGATGCCGTGTCCTTCTGCATCCGCTCGAGCAGCGCCTGTACCTCGCGGCGGCCGAGCAGCTCCGACGCGTGCGTGACGACGAGGTGATTCAGGTGCGTCGCGACCACCGTGCTCGAATCGACGACGGTATAGCCGTACACCTGCGCCTGTTCGCGCAGGTTCGTATCGATCCAGATCGCGGGCAGGCCGAACGCCGGGTCCTGGGTCGGCGTGCCCGGCAGCGCGGCCGATACCTGGCCGGGATTGATCGCGAGCCACTGGCCCGGATAGGCCTCGCCCGCGCCGACCTCGACGCCCTTCAGCGCAATGCGATAGCCGTTCGGTCGCAATTCGAGGTTGTCGCGGATATGGATGACCGGCGGCAGGAAGCCGATTTCCTGCGCGAACTTCTTGCGGATGCTCTTGATCCGCTTCAGCAACTCGCCGTCCGAGTTCTTGTCGACGAGCGGAATCAGCCGGTAGCCGACTTCGAGGCCGAGCGTGTCGATCATCGTCACGTCGTCCCAGCTCGCCTCGGCGTTTTCGACCGGCGTCAGCGCGGCCGGCGCGACGTCGACGAGCGCCGGCGCGTTCTTGCGCTCCTCGGCGCGCTTCTTCATCGTGCGGCCGAGCTGGATCAGGCCGGCGCCGAGAATCAGGAACGCGAAGTGCGGCATGCCCGGGATCAGGCCCATCAGCACGAGGATGCAGCCGGTGATCATCAGCACGCGCGGGTTCGTGAACAGCTGCCCGGTCAGCTGCGTGCCGATGTCCTCGTTGGTTGCGACGCGCGACACGATCACGCCGGCCGCCGTCGAAATCACCAGCGACGGAATCTGCGCGACGAGGCCGTCGCCGATCGTCAGCAGCGTGTAGTTCTTGCCCGCCGCGGCAAAACTCATGTCGTGCTGGACCATGCCGACGATCAGCCCGCCGATGATGTTGATCACCATGATCAAGAGACCGGCGATCGCATCGCCGCGCACGAACTTGCTCGCGCCGTCCATCGAGCCGTAGAACTCGGCTTCCTGCGAGACTTCCGCGCGACGCTTGCGGGCCTGCTCTTCGTTGATGAGACCAGCATTCAGATCGGCGTCGATCGCCATCTGCTTGCCGGGCATCGCGTCGAGCGTGAAGCGCGCGGACACCTCGGCGATCCGCCCCGCGCCCTTCGTGATCACCATGAAGTTGATCACCATCAGGATGATGAAGACGACGATACCGACCGCGAAATTGCCGCCCACGAGGAAGTGGCCGAACGACTCGATCACCTGACCGGCCGCATCGGGTCCGGTATGGCCTTCGAGCAGCACGACCCGCGTCGACGCGACGTTCAGCGAAAGCCGCAGCAGCGTCGAGAACAGCAGCACGCTCGGGAACGCGGCGAAGTCGAGCGGCTTCATCGTGTACATGCTGACGAGCAGCACCATCACCGACAGCGCGATGTTGAACGTGAACAGCAAGTCGAGCAGGAACGGCGGCAACGGCAGAATCATCATGCCGAGGATCATGCAGATCAGCACCGGCCCGGCGAGGGCGCGCAGGTTGGTGCTGTTTAGCGCTTCCGGCCGTCGGGCGAGGAAACCGGCGCGAACGTTCATGCGGAGGCTCCGTTATTGTCGTTGCCGGGGTCGTCATTGGCGCGGTCGTTGGCCTTGTCGTCAGCCGGGTTCAGCGTGTCGGCGGCTTCCTCGGCGGCGTCCTCGTCCGATACGCCGCCCTTGTCCAGTTCGGGCGGCACGTCGAATTCGGTCGGCGCGACCGGCACGTCGCCGCCTTCAGCCTTGAAGCGGCGCAGCTGATAGACCCACGCGAGCACTTCCGCGACCGCGCCATACAGCGGCCCCGGAATCTCGCGATCCAGATCGACGTTGTGATAGAGCGCCCGCGCGAGCGGCGGCGCTTCGAGCAGCGGCACGTTGTTTTCGGCGGCGATCTCGCGAATCCGCGCGGCCACGAGGTTCACGCCCTTCGCGACCACCTTCGGCGCGCGCATCTCGCCGTCCGCGTATTGCAGCGCGACCGCGAAGTGCGTCGGGTTCGTCACGACCACGTCGGCCTTCGGCACCAGGGCCATCATGCGGCGCCGCGCGATCGCGCGCTGCTGCTGGCGAATCTTGCCCTTGATGTGCGGATCGCCTTCGCTCTCGCGATGCTCTCGCTTCACTTCTTCCTTCGTCATGCGCAGCTTCTTGTGGAACGTCCACAGCTGGTACGGCACGTCGAGCGCGGCCACCGCGAACATGCCGGCCACCGTCATGCCGCAGCACACCGCGATCAGATGCACGGAGTTGGCGAGCGCGAGGTGGAGCGGCTGCGTCGCGAGCGCGAGGAATTGCTCATGGCGATTCCAGATCGCCGTGCCGCCGATCAGTCCCACGACCAGCGTCTTCGCGAGCGACATGCCGAGCTGGATCGGCCCGTTGATCGAAAACATGCGGCCGAGGCCCTCGATCGGGTTCAGCCGGCTGAACTTGGGCTCGAACCCTTTCGCCGACAGCTGCCAGCCGCCCAGCGCCATCGGCGCGAGCAGCGCGGCAAGTCCGGTGAAGCCGAGGATCGGCACCAGCGTGTAGAATCCTTCGCGGCTCGCGGCGCCCGCGCCGATCAGCATGCGGCTGGTGTCGAACGCGCCGGCATGGTTGAACGTCAGCGACGCACGCAGCATGTTCTGCAAATGCTCGCCGATGCTGCCCGACATGCCCCACACGCCGTAGAACCCGGCCGCGAGCAGCGCGAAGGTCGACAGCTCCCGCGAACGCACGATCTGCCCTTCCTCGCGCGCCTTCTGCAGGCGCCGAGGGGTGGCTGATTCGGTTTTTTCGAGGTCACTGTCCTCTGCCACAAAGCTCTCCAGTCGGCCGAGGCGCGGCGCCTCTTTCCAGTGAGAGCGATTATTCCTGCTCGGCGCAAGCGCCGATCGGCGGATAAGGGCGGAGAAACGGGGGTATTTCGACGGATGAGCGGACGGCTCGCGCGTCTGTCACGCAAGCCGTCCGGCATTCGATCGACGTGGGCGTCAGAAGGCGACGGAAGGCGCGGGACCGCCGCTCGCGGTCTGATCGAGGTGGTAGTACACGTGGCGGCCGTAAAAGAACGGCAGACCGAGGTCGAAGCTCGCATTGCCGCCGATCTGGCCGGCGAGGGTGTTGAACGCGAAGTTGCTGCCGGTGGCGAACAGCGTCTGCGCACTCAGGACGCCGATGCTCGCGGCCGCCGACACCTTGTTCAACCCGACCAGCGTGACCGTGCGGGTCTGCGCCGACGACGGGCAATAGAAGCCCGCGAATTGGCTGGCGCACAGCGTGAGCGTGCTATCGCTGAAGAAGTACGCGTTCGAGCCGGAATCGAGGAAAGCCTGGACGGTCTTGCCGTTGAAGGTGCTGTTGTTCAGGTCGCCGAATCTGTCGGTCGTGAATACCTGCGACGCGGCAAGCGGGTTGTTCCCCTGCGTGCCGATGCCGAACACCAACGTGCCGGTCGCCGACGACTGCCCTGTGTCCGACACCGGTGCCATCTGCACGATCACGCCGTTGTTGTCGAGCGGGAAGTTCGCGACCGGATTGGCGATCTGTTGCGGAATCTGCACCGCGGTGCGCGCGCACGACGTGCCGTTCGGGCAGGCGAAGTAGTTGCTGTAAGTCGCCGCGGTCGTTGCGTTCGCGCACGTCTCGCCGCAATCGTTCAGCGCGGTGCCGATGCCGAGAATGCCGTTCGCGCCGAGATCGCTAGCCGTGTTCTGTGCCGAGCCGTTGCCGCAGCCGGTCGCGGGCATCGTGCTCACGTTGTCGCCGATGGTCTGGATGGGGATGCTGGTCGTCGTCGTTTCGCTGCCAATCGTCACGATCGCAGTGCGCACGCTACCCCACGTGAAGCCGTCCGCGAAGGTTGCGCATTCGGCCAGTTTGGAGCCGCCGCTGCCGATGGTGCTGACCGGCAGTGCGCCGAGCAGTGTCGAATTGAGCACCGAGCTGACCACGCGCAGGCCAAACGAGCCTGTGTCGACCTGGATATTGTCGATCGTCTGGCAGTTGGTGGTCGAGCCCGGCGCGCAGATCCTCACGCTGACGGTCGGAATGTTGATGACACCCGAAACGCCGTGGCCGACCGTGATCGGCACGGTGTTCGACGCGTTCGCGGGGATCGGCTGCTGGGTCGGGCTGGCCGGCAGCGAACCGCCGTTCAGTCCGTTCGACGTGCTGCCGCCACTGCTGGAGCTTGAATTGTTGTCACTATTGCCGCCTCCGCCACAGGCGACGAGCGTCGCCGTGAGCAGCACGGCAAGCGCGGCCTGCATCCAGCTTTTGATATTCGCGGTCGTGAGCATGGTTCGCATCGTGGTCCTCGCCGTTACTGGATGTCGGAACCGCTGACGCCGGCCGGCAGCGCGGACGGCAGCCACGCGACGCCGCTGAACGCGCCCATGTGGCCGCCCGAACGCACCACCAGCTCGCTGTCGTCGACGGCGACCGGCCCCCGCGCATTGCCGCGCGCGGCCCGAACCGCCTTCACGCCGGCCACGTACTGCGGAAAATAACTGCCGAGCAGATCACTGAGATCGGGCATTTGCGGACCATGCCACGAAATGCCGAATACCGCGCCGCTCGTGCTCAGATATTCGCGCACCACGGTGCCGTTGCCGAACGTGGTCTCGCGTACCGTATAGGAAGCGGACGTGGTGGAAGTGTTGGATGTCGACGATGCCGCGCTGGATTCAGAACGCATGACACTTTGCGCCGCGCCGCTGGCGGGCTGCACCACGCGGGACGACACCGAGGCGTCGGATGGGGGGGTAAGCGGCGCGCTGCCCAGCGCCGCATGGGCGGACTGCGCGGCCGTCAGGGCCAACAACGAACACGGCAACACCAGCGCCGTGTTTCTCCCGGCGCGACGAATACGACTCCACATGACGATGCTCCTCCCGAGCCGCGGCACGCTTCGCCGATTGGGCGAACCGGCCGCTTATAGGCAGATGATACGGCACCGCCGCGGCCGCAACGCTGAGGGGTCCGCCTCACCGCGCGACCGCCCGGCGTCGCGCTAGCCGGGTGCCGTACCGCTTTGACCTCGTAGTATGCCTGCGGATTCTTTCAGCCGGCGCAAGGTGCGCCCGCGCGCACGACTTACCCGCCTATTACTAGCAGGAAACCGGACGGAAGATGGGTATTCGGCGCGCATTGAACGCGTGTTTGGCGCGAATCGCGGAGAAGCCAGCAGCCCGGCACGCCTGCCGGGCCGAATCGGTCGATCAGAAGCCGAGGCTCGCGAGCAGATCATCGACCTGCGATTGATCCTGCACCACATCCGTCTTGCCTTCCGGATTGATCTGCGGGCCGTTGAGCAGATGCTCCGGGCTGCCGGTCGACGACACCTCGGCCGCGAGCGCCGCTGCGTTCGCCGCGAACTGTTCGCGCCGTTCGAGCGCGATGTTCTCGACCAGCACGCCGAGCAATTGCTGCTCGATCAGATAGACGACGTCGGTGATCTTCTTGATCACCTGGCCGGTCAGATCCTGGAAGTCCTGCGCGAGCATGATCTCCATTAGCTGCGAGTTGGTCGCGCCGGTCGCCTCGGGCACGCCGCGCAGGAAGGTGCGCGTGTCGTTCATCAGCGCGCGCACTTCCTCGCGCTCGATCGGCGCCGCGTACCACTGCTCCCAGCGCGCGTCGAGCGTGCCCGCGTCTTTCTGCAACTGCTCCTGGATCGGCTTCGCGATGTCGATCGCCGACAGCACGCGCTCGGCGGCCTGCTCGGTCATGTTGGCGATGTACTTCAGACGATCGCGCGCATCGGGCACGGCTTCGGCCGCCCGCTCGACGTGCTTGTCGAGTCCGAGCTCGCGCATCGAATCGCGCAGCGTGCGCGTCAGTTGGCCGATGCGCGCGAGGATGCGGTCCGACGCGAAGTCGCCGCTGTCGTGGCCCGTTTCGGCGCCAGGCGTTTGGGTCGGCGGCGTCACGTCAGCTCCCGGCTTTCGCCATCTTCTCGAGAATCTTATTGAGCTTCTCGTCGAGCGTCGCGGCCGTGAACGGCTTGACGACGTAACCGCTCGCGCCGGCCTGCGCCGCCGCGATGATGTTTTCCTTCTTCGACTCGGCCGTCACCATCAGCACCGGCAGGTGCGTCAGGTTCGCGTCGGCGCGGATTTCCTTCAGCATCGCGAGACCGTCGAGGTTCGGCATGTTCCAGTCCGAGATCACGAACTCGTAGCTGCCGCTGCGCAGACGCGCGAGACCGGCCGCGCCGTCTTCCGCTTCGTCGACGTTCGAGTAGCCCAGTTCCTTCAGCAGGTTGCGGACGATCCGGCGCATCGTCGGAAAATCGTCAACCACCAGAATCTTCATTCCCTTATCCATTTCTTTCCCTTTGCTTGATCCATGTAGCGGCGTTCGACCGCGTCACTCCATCCGGCACGCATCATACCCGCTGAACGCGGTCACCCATCGACGACAAACGTGCCATCACGCGCCGGCTCATGTCCGGCAGCGCGGCGATTTCGTCGGCCGCGCCGAGCGCGATCGCCTCGCGCGGCATGCCGAACACGATGCAACTCGCTTCGTCCTGCGCCAGCGTGTAGGCGCCGGCCTTTTTCATCTCCAGCAGACCGGCCGCGCCGTCGCGCCCCATGCCGGTCAGTATCACGCCGACCGCGTTCTTGCCCGCATGCTGCGCGGCCGAGCGGAACAGCACATCGACCGACGGACGATGCCGGTTCACCGGCGGGTCGTCGGACAAATGCGCAATATAGTTGGCGCCGCTTCTCGCGAGCAACAGATGCGCGTGGCCCGGCGCGATGTACGCGTGCCCCGGCAGCACGCGCTCGCCGTGCTCTGCTTCTTTAACGGTAATCCGACACAAACCATTGAGGCGTTGCGCGAAAGATTTCGTAAAGCCCGGCGGCATGTGCTGCGCGATCAACACCGCGGGCGCATCGGGCGGCAGCGGCACCAGCACTTCGCGGATCGCTTCGGTGCCGCCCGTCGATGCGCCGACGATGACGAGCTTCTCGGTACTCAGCAGCGGGTTGTTGAAGAGCGGCGCCGAGCCGACCGGCGTCTGCGCGGCCTGCGCGGCCGCCTGCTGCGCGGGCCCGGCCTGGCGCACGCGCGCGCGGGCTGCCGCGCGAATCTTGTCGGCGAGCTTTTCCGCATAGTCGAGCATGCCGTCGCGAATGCCGACCTTCGGCTTGGTCACGAAATCGACCGCGCCGAGTTCGAGCGCGCGCAGCGTGATTTCGTTGCCGCGCTCGGTCAGCGACGACACCATCACGACCGGCATCGGCCGCAGGCGCATCAGCTTCTCGAGAAAGTCGAGGCCGTCCATGCGCGGCATTTCGACGTCGAGCGTCAACACGTCCGGGTTGTGCTGCTTGATGAGATCGCGCGCCACGAGCGGGTCGGGCGCCGTCGCCACCACCGTCATGTCCGGCTGCCCATTGATGATCTCGGTCATCAGGCTGCGGATCAGCGCCGAATCGTCGACGCACAATACGTTGATCTTTTGCACAGCGCTCACGCCTCCTCTGTGGTTCTGGCGTTGTTGGAATGAGTCGGGCGCGGGCTCGCGCCGAACAGTTCGATTCTCGGCCGCGCGGCGGCCGGCTTCGCGAACAGCTCGACCCGTTGGCGCGCCGCGGCGAGCCGCTCGGCGCGCGCTTCGGCGCTTTGCCGCACGAGCGCCTGTTCGCGCTCGGCGACGCCCGCTTCCTGTTGCAAGCGCAATTTCTTCACCATCACCTGACCGGTGCGCGGCATGAACGCGACCTTGCGCGGATGCGAGCCCTGCAGGTCCTCGGCGACGATGCGGATCTTTTCAGTGGCCAGATAGCGGCGCACGAACTCCGAATTGCGATCGCCGATGTTCATCGTGGTCATGCCCGCGAGCACCGCGCCGCCGCCGAACACCTTGGCCTCGAAGCGCTCGCGCCGCCCGCCCGCCTTGATCAGTTCGTTGATCAGCACTTCCATCGCATACGCGCCGTAGCGCATCGAGTCCGACGCGGCCTGCGCGACGTCGGCGCCGTCGTCGGGCAGCATGAAGTGATTCATGCCGCCGATGCCCGCGGTGCGGTCCTGGATGCAGGCCGCGACGCACGAGCCGAGCACGGTCACGAGCACCATGTCTTCGCTCGTCGTGTAGAACTCGTTGGGCAACAGCTTCACGCCAGGGCGCTCGAAGTGGTTGTCGTAATACAGGTTCGATGCAATCGGCAGCGTGCTGCTCATGCGGCCACCCCGCTCGATTGATGCGCGTCATGCGCGTTGGCGCGCGACGGCGCGCGAGCGCCGCCCGCGTCGCGTGTCAGTTCGTAGACGGTCTGCCCGCGCAGCCGGAACGCCTGCGTCACGTACGTGAAGTTTTCCGAATGGCCGGCGAACAGCAGACCGCCCGACTTCATCAGCGGCTCGAAGCGCGTGAGCACCTGCGCCTGCGTCGGTTTGTCGAAATAGATCATCACGTTGCGGCAGAAGATCGCGTCGAACTGCGTGCGCAACTGGTAATCGCGATCGGTCAGGTTCAGTTGCTCGAAGCGCACCAGCGCGCGCACTTCGGGACGCACCTTGACCATCCCCGCATGCGCGCCCGTGCCTTTCAGGAAGAAGCGCTTGAGCCGCTCGGGTGACAGATGCTTGACCTGGTCGAACTGGTACACGCCGGCCTCGGCCTTCGCGAGCACCTGGGTGTCAATATCGGTCGCGAGCACCGACGCCTGGCGCGCGCCGCTGTCGCCGAGCGCTTCGATCAGCGTCATCGCGATCGAGTACGGCTCCTCGCCCGTCGATGCCGCCGAGCACCACACGGACACCGGTTGCGGGCGTCGCGGCGCGAACTCGGCAAGGATCGGAAAGTGATGGGCTTCGCGGAAAAACGCGGTCAGGTTGGTGGTCAGTGCATTGGTGAACGCTTCCCACTCGGCCGGATCGTTTTCCGCTTCGAGCAGATCGAGATACTGGCGAAACGTATCGATGCCGCGCGCGCGCAAGCGGCGCGCGAGGCGGCTATACGCCATGTCGCGCTTGTGCTCCGACAGCGAAATGCCCGCCGCGCGATGAATCAGATCGCGGATGCGGGCGAAATCCGCCGCCGTGAATTCGAAATCGCGTCCCGTCTCGACGGACCTGGCCGGCTCAGTGCGGTCAGGTGCCACCCGGACGGGGCGTTGTGGTGCGCGCGTTGCCATCATGAAAATTCCCATCTGCGATATGAGCCATCACGCTCGCCACCCAGCCGGACTGCCTGGGGGCCAGGAATTGCCTTCGCGAGGTCGCGCCCTCCCGCGAGTGCCATCGACATACGGCCGGCTCGCGACACGCGTAATGCGCGTGCTTCGATGCTTCGCCCATCCGCGGGCGCGATACCGGTTGACCACATGTCACTCTGCCATTGCCTAAAACGTTTCCCAATCCGCGTCCGAGCTTGCCTTCGCCGCGCTCGCCGCAGCGGCGTGGGTGGGCGTGTCGGTCGTGGCGCGAGCCACGGCTGCGGCCGGTCTGGGCTTCAATGCCGGTTCGACGCGTGCGGCTGCGTCGTGCTGGGCCGGGGCCGTCGCGGCCGCCGCGGTCGCCTTCGTTCCATTGCTCGCGGCGGACGCTTTCGGCGCGGGTTTGGCGAACTTCGTGGCGGGGGTCGGCGCACGCGTCGCCGGGGCGCTCTGACGCGCCGGTGTGCCGGCCACCTTCCAGCCGCCCAGCACCGCCTGCAATTGCCGCGTCTGATCTTCGAGCGACGCCGCCGCGGCGGCCGCCTGTTCGACCAGCGCCGCGTTCTGCTGCGTGACCGAATCCATTTGCACGACCGCGCGATTGACCTGCTCGATGCCGCCCGACTGCTCTTCCGACGCCGCGCTGATCTCGCCCATGATGTCGGTCACGCGACGCACCGCCTGCACGATTTCGTCCATCGTCGTGCCCGCGCGGCCGACCAGTTCGGAGCCGCTCTTCACCTTGTCGGCCGAATCGCCGATCAGCTCCTTGATCTCCTTGGCGGCGCTCGCGCTGCGCTGCGCGAGGCTGCGCACCTCGCCCGCGACCACCGCGAAGCCGCGGCCCTGTTCGCCGGCGCGCGCGGCTTCGACCGCCGCGTTCAGCGCGAGAATGTTGGTCTGGAACGCGATGCCCTCGATCACGCCGATGATATCGACGACCTTGTTCGAACTGGTCGCGATCTCCTGCATCGTCGTGACGACCTGGCTCACCACGTCACCGCCGCGCGTCGCGATGTCCGACGCGTTGACGGCGAGCTGGCTCGCCTGGCGCGCGTTCTCGGTGTTCTGCCGCACCGTGCCGGTCAGCTGATCCATGCTCGACGCGGTTTCCTGCAGCGACGCGGCCTGCTGCTCGGTGCGCTGCGACAGATCGGTGTTGCCCATCGCGATTTCGCGCGCGCCGGTGTCGATCGATTCGGTGCCGCTATGGAGCGCGCGCACCATCGTCGCGAGACTTTCCTGCATCCGCTTGATGCCCGCGAACAGGCGGCCGATTTCGTTGCCGCTGAAAACCTCGACCGTGCCGGACAGATCGCCGGCGGCGATCCGCTCGAAGCACGCGGTCGCGTCGTTCAGCGGCTGCACGATCAGGCCGCGCAGCGCGAAACGGATGCCGATCACCACCAGCAGCGCGAGCGCCGTGATCACGCTGATCAGCGTGATCATCAGCGATGCGTTCGACTGCGCGCTCGTCTGCTGCTCGGTCACGCTCTGCTGCAGCGCCTTGACGACCGCGGCGGCAGCCGCGTCGTAGGCGATGAACATCGGGCTGATCTTCGTGTCCGCGACCGCGTGATACGCGTCCAGATTGTTCGCGTTCAACGCGGCGAATTCGACGTCGACGCCGTCGTGCATCACCGTCGTATGTTTCGCGAGCACATCGTCGAGCAAGGCCTGCTCGACGCCGTGCTTCGGGGTATCGAGATAGGTCTGCCAGCTCTGGTTGCCCTTGCCGAGCAACTCCTGCGCGCGATCGAGTACCTTTTTCGCTTCATCCGCGTTGCCGGCGGCCGTCAGCGTGTTGAAGCGATTGATCGCGATGCGCGAGCGCAACAGATACGCCGACGCATCGTCGAGCGCATGAATCGCGACCAGCTCGCCGCGCGCGATACGATCGAGCGAGCCGCTCGCGCGATTCAGCGCGTTCAACGCGAGCGCGCCGACCACCACGGTCAGCGTCACCAGAAGAATCCCCATCACCGTCAGCGACGTGCGGATCGACCACCTGCTCAGCATTTTGATGCTCCTTGTGCTGTGTTCCGCTACTGCCTGCGCTCAGACGCCGAGCGCCTCGGTCAGCGCCATTTCGGAGCTGGTCATCAGCTTCTCGATGTCCATCAGGATCAACATACGGCCGTCGACCGTGCCGAGACCGGTCAGGTACTCGGTGGTCAATGTCGCGCCGAACTCCGGCGCCGGCATGATCTGGTCGACCGCGAGCGTCAGCACGTCCGACACGCCGTCGACGACCATGCCGACCACGCGATGCGCGACGTTGAGGATGATCACGACGGTCTGATGGTCGTACTCGACGCGGCCCAGATGGAACTTGATGCGCATGTCGACGATCGGCACGATGATGCCGCGCAGGTTGATCACGCCCTTGATGAACTCGGGCGCGTTGGCGATGCGCGTCACGTTGTCGTAGCCGCGGATTTCCTGCACCTTCAGGATGTCGATGCCGTACTCTTCCGCGCCCAGCGTGAAGACGAGGAATTCCTGACCGCCGGCGTCCGCCTGCGCGTCGCGGCGGCCATTCGTACCGCTCGCGTTTGCGACGCTCGAATTGATGGATTGGACTTCTGCCACGTTAGCCCCCAAACGGTTGGGATAAATTGAGTTGAAGTGGTGTTGCGATGTCTGTCATTGCCGCGATTGCTGCATGCGTTACGCGAGGCTCATCGCCTGATGCGCATGCCCATGCGCATGACGCGTTTCGCGGTTCAGCGCCGCGACGTCCACGATCAGCGCGACGCTGCCGTCGCCCAGAATGGTCGCCGCGGAAATGCCATGCACCTTGCGGTAATTCGTTTCCAGATTCTTCACGACCACCTGCTGCTGGCCGACGAGTTCGTCGATCAGCATCGCGAAGCGCCGCCCCTCGGTTTGCATGATCGTGACGATGCCCTGAGTCGGCTCCTGCTTCGCGTCCTGCACGTTGAACACCCCGTGCAGCGCAACGAGCGGCAGGTATTCACCGCGCACGCGCACCACGCGCTCGCCGTTGGCGACCGTGTAGATGTCTTCGGCTCGCGGCTGCAGCGACTCCATCACGAAGTTCAGCGGCAGGATGAAGATCTCGCTGCCGACCTTGACCGACATGCCGTCGAGAATCGCGAGCGTGAGCGGCAGCACGATGCGCGTGGTGCTGCCCTTGCCCGCGTGCGACGTGATCTCGACGTGACCGCCCATCGACTGGATGTTGCGCTTCACCACGTCCATGCCGACGCCGCGGCCGGACACGTCGGTGACCTGCTCGGCGGTCGAGAAGCCCGGCAGGAAGATCAGGTTCCAGACTTCCTCGTCGCTCATCGTGTCGCTGACCTGCATGCCTTGCTTCTCCGCCTTCGCGAGAATCTTGTCGCGGCGCAAGCCCGCGCCGTCGTCGCTGACCTCGATGACGATGTTGCCGCCGTGGTGCGCCGCCGACAGCACCAGCTGACCGGTCGAGTCCTTGCCCGCCGCGCGCCGCGCCTCGACGGTTTCGATGCCGTGGTCGAGACTGTTGCGCACGAGGTGCGTCAACGGATCGATGATCCGTTCGATGAGGCTCTTGTCGAGTTCGGTCGCCTGACCGAAGGTGACGAGTTCGACCTCCTTGCCGAGTTTCGCCGCGAGATCGCGCACCAGACGCGGGAAGCGGCTGAACACGTAATCCATCGGCATCATGCGGATCGACATCACCGCTTCCTGCAGATCGCGCGCGTTGCGCTCGAGTTGCGCCATGCCGTTGAACAGCCGGTCATGCAGCGCCGGATCGAACGTGCTGGTGGTCTCCGCGAGCATCGCTTGCGTGATCACCAGTTCGCCGACCAGGTTGATCAGCTGATCGACCTTCTCGACGCCGACGCGAATCGAGCTGCCTTCCCCGCCGGCCGCCGCGGCGGCCGGACGGGCCGCCTTGCGGTCCTGGTCGGCAGCCGCGGCCGGAGCCGGTTTGGCTGCCGCCCGAGCCGCGGCGGGTGCCGCCGGCGGCGGCTCGACGCTGTCCGCGTGACTGGGCGCGCTTGCGGGGGCAGCGATGTAGGCCGCCGGGGCCGACGATGCCGCCTGCTCCGCGTGATTGACCGCATGCGCGTGCGCTGCCGGAGCAGCGGGCGCGACATGCACGGTTTGCGCCGGCGGCGCAGCGGCAGCGTCGGGCGTTCCAGGTTCGCCCTGCTGCGCGTCGTCCGCCGGCGCGGTGCCACGGCCGATCGTGATCTGACTTTCGTCGATCACGAAGCAGCACACGGCGATGATGTCGTCGGAGGGTACGTCGCTCGAAAGCCACAGCGTCAGATCGCTGCCGCTCTTGAGCTGCCCGACGATATTGCCCAGGTTGCCAAGCTCTTCGGCCAGCAGTTCCTGGTCTTTCTCTCCCACGCCCCGTAGCGTAATTTTCAGATGAGGGCCGGCGCTGTCGGCCGTGCCCGCGGCCTGCCCGGTCTGTGCCGGTTCGCCGTCCGTCCATTCGCCCGCCACCTGCACCGCCTGTTCGACGACGTGCTCGGGCGGGATACTGCCTGACTCCTGTACTGCCGTTGTCTGGGTTGCCGCTGCCTGCGTGGCTGCGGGCGCCGATGCGCTCGCGGCCGGCGCGGTTTCAGCGATCGCCATTGCCGGGGCCTGCGCCGGCGCGCCGCCCATGCGGCTTTCCGCGTGCAGTTGTTCGAGCTTCGCGCAGATCGCGCGCGCCACCGCCGCATCGGGCTCGGCGCTCGCGCGATAGTCGGCGAGCTGGCCGGACAGCACGTCCTTGGTTTCGAGGAACGTGTCGATCATGTCCTTGCGCAGCACCAGCTCGTTGTTGCGCGCGCGATCGAGCAGCGACTCGAGAATGTGCGTGGTCTCGGTGAGCGCGGTGAAGCCGAACGTCGCCGCGCCGCCCTTGATCGAATGCGCGGCGCGAAAGATCGCCGCGAGGTCTTCGGGGTCCGGGCGGGCCACGTCGAGATTGAGCAGCAACTGCTCCATTTGCGCGAGCAGTTCGTCCGCTTCGTCGAAGAACGTCTGATAGAACTGTGTGATGTCGAGTGTCATGCCTGGTTCACCGCGAGAGTGCCTGTCTGTCTGGCGCGAGCTGCCGTAGAGGCGCGTCGGAAGCTATCTGTACTGTGTCTAAAGGTGTTGATTACGCGTATCAGGCCGGGTCCGGTTCGGCGAGCGCCGCCACCAGCTCGGTCAGCATGTCCGGGTCGAGCGGCTTTTCGATCCAGCCGGTTGCGCCCGCCGCGCGCGCCGCCTCTTTGAAGGGTTCGCCCGATTCCGTCGTGAGGACGAGGATGGGCGTCGCCTGATAGGCCGGATTTCCGCGCAGCGCGGTGATCAGATCGAGACCGGTCTTGCCCGGCATGTGCTGGTCGGTCAACACGAGATCGAACGCCATCGCGAGCGCGTTTTCGAGCCCTTCGTTGCCATCCGCCGCGAGCGTGACTTCATAGCCGGCGCCCGTCAGCGTCGCGGCGAGGATCTGCCGCATCGATGCCGAATCGTCGATTGCCAGGATGTGCCTGATCATGAAAACCTCGCTGCGCTTAACACTGGGCCGCGGCCCGGCGGCCGCCGTCTGTTACGGTTACTGTTACTGGGCCGACGGCGCCGCCGCCGGCAACTTCGGTGCAACCGACATCGGCTGCGCAAGTTTTTGCAGCAGCGGCTTCGAGCCGGCTGCGTCGTCCGACAGGGTCGTCGTCGTGGAGTCGTCGTGATCGAGCGCCTCCTCGGACTTCCTGTTCAACACGATGATGCTGATACGGCGGTTCTCCGGATCGAGCGGGTCCGCCTTGTTCAGGTTCTGCGTCGACGCGAGACCGAGCACGCGCATCACCTTCGCTTCGTCCATGCCGCCCGCGACCAGCTCGCGACGCGACGCGTTCGCGCGATCGGCCGACAGCTCCCAGTTGCTATAGCCCTTCTCGCCGCCCGCGTACGGCACGGCGTCGGTGTGGCCCTGCACGATGATGCGGTTCGGCACGTCGTTCAGCGTATGGCCGATCTCGCGCAGAATGTCGCGCATGTACGGCTCGACGACGTCGCGCGCGGTCGCGAACATCGGCCGCTTCTGCGAGTCGACGATTTCGATGCGCAGGCCGGTCAGCGTCGAGTCGATGCGGATCTGCTGCTTGAACTGGCGCAGCACCGGGTTCGCCTCGATCGCGGCCATCAGCTTGACCTGCAGGTCGTGCAGACGCACCTGTTCCTGACGTTCGAGCGCGCCTTGCAGCTGCTTCACCGAGTCGTCGTCGTTGTGCGACGCGGTGCGCTCGGCGCGGCTGCTGCTGCCGTCGGTCGAGCGGGTCACGCCCTGCGCGTCGGTCGAGATGTCGCGCCCGCCGCCCTTCAGGATGCTCGAGTCTTCGGCGCTGCGATCGCCGCCCCACAGCGTGATCTTCAGCGGCTGGTTGAAGTAGTCGGCGATGCCTTTCAGCTGCACGGTGGAGGCCGAACTCAGCAGCCACATCAGCAGGAAGAACGCCATCATCGCGGTCATGAAGTCCGCGTATGCGAGCTTCCACGCGCCGCCGTGATGACCGGACTTTTTCGGCGCGCTGCGCTTGACGACGATTGCGCGGTCTTTGTCCTTGCTGCTCATCGGTTCGGTTCCCGTCGCCTGCTTATTTCGCTTTGACGCGGCGCACGTGCTCTTCGAGCTCGGCGAACGACGGGCGCTCGGTCGAGAAGAGCACCTTGCGGCCGAACTCGACCGCGATCGCCGGCGCATAGCCGTTCAGGCTCGCGAGGATCGTCACCTTGATGCACTGGAACATCTTGGTCGACTCGGTCACGCGCTGCTCGGCGACGCTCGCGAGCGGCCCGATCAGCCCATACGAAAGCAGAATGCCGAGGAAGGTGCCGACGAGCGCCTGCGCGATCATCTCGCCGAGCACCGCGGGCGGCTTGTCGGCCGAGGCCATCGTGTGCACGACGCCCATCACCGCGGCGACGATACCGAACGCCGGCATCGCGTCGCCGACCTTATTCAACGCGTGCGCGGGCGCCTCGCCTTCCTGGTGGTGCGTCTCGATCTCCTCGTCCATCAGGCTTTCGATCTCGAACGCGTTCATGTTGCCGCCGACCATCAGCCGCAGGTAGTCGGTCAGGAACTCGATGATGTGCTTGTCGGCGAGGATCTTCGGATACTGCGTGAAGATCGGGCTCTTCGATGGATCGTCGATGTCGGCTTCGAGCGTCAGCGTGCCTTCCTTGCGCGCTTTCGCGAGCAGCACGTACAGGAGCCCCATCAGCTCCATGTAGACGTCCTTGTTGTACTTCGCGCCCTTGAACAGGGTCGGGATGACGCGCAGTGTCGCCTTGATCGTCTTCATCCCGTTACCGAGAATGAACGCGCCGAGTCCAGCGCCGACGATCATCAGCACTTCAACGGGTTGCAGCAGCGCGCCGAGATGGCCGCCTTCCAGCGCGTAACCGCCGAAAACGGACAACAGCGTCACGAGTGTTCCCACGAAAATCAGCACTGCCGAGCCCTCACAAAAAAGCGACGGTCACCGTCGTTAGTCAGGTTTACGGCACCGAGGCGGAAAACTTTGGGGAAAAAGGCGGCGCCCGAGTCCGGTGTTAACCAGAGGCTTGCGCGGCCTCAACGTATGCGGCTCAGACTGCGGCGGTGACGAGGTTGTCGAGCGTGGGGGCGCTGCAGCGGGCCTCGTGAGCCCGTGCGTCGGCCATTTGCGGCGGCTGGGCCGGGATGCCGCCGGAGGCGACTTGCCGCTCGGCCCGCGTTTGCGCCGCCTTCTTCGTTTTTCCCGCGCGCGACGGCGGCTGGCACAGCCCGCAAACGAAGGCGTGCTGCGGATCGTGCGCGTGCGCGACGAAGCGGCCGCCGCAGCGGCGGCAGGCGCTCATCTGCAGCATGCCCGAGTCGAAGAAGCGCACCAGCGTCCACGCGCGCGTGAGACTAAGCACCGGCTCGTCATCGTGCAACTGCACGTGCTCCAGATACAGGCGGTAGCTCTTGACGATCGATTCGATCGCGCGGCAGCCGCCGTGACCAGCCATGAAACGGTAGATGTTGTAGAACAGCGACGAATGAAAGTTCGGCTGCCAGGTCATGAACCAGTCGGTGGAAAACGGCAGCATGCCCTTGGGCGGCGATACCCCTTTCAGTTCCTTGTACAGCTTGATGAGCCGGTCGCGCGACAGGCTGGTTTCCGCCTCCAGCAATTGCAGACGCGCGCCCAGTTCGATCAGCTCGATCGCGAGGGTGATTTCCCGGACTTCGAGTACGACGCTCTTACCGGCCATCAGCCGATTTGCTCGACCGGCTGGCTCGCCATCAGGATCGCGGAATGAGCCTGCGCGATCGCGCTGGCCTTGTCCTTGTCCGCGAGGGCGGACAGCACCGCGTGATCGTCGAAGCGGAAGCGGCACAGCATCTGGTTGGACGCCGCGAGCTTGACGGTCTGCGCCAACGACAGATTGGCGAGCACGTCGGCCAGCTGGTCCGAAATACCCATGCGGAACATGCCCATCGGCTTGTCTTCGCGCAACAGACGCTGGGCAAGCAGCAGATAGGACAGGTTGACTTCTCTGATCTCATTGAGCATATGGCTAGTCGTGCTCATGATTCCCCCGTACGTAGCCCGGCTGGTCAGGCCGATTTTTTTGCGGAAACGTTTGCTCGAACTCGCGCGCTAAACCCGTGCGAATCGGCTCGTCTCTGGTCTTGCAAGCATTGTCCCGGATGGGGGCACAGACGAAAATCGGAGAGACACCCCACCTGGGTGCCGGATTAATCCGTCATTTGTGTAGGAATTTTTCCTACAACTCTGGCTGCGGCGAGGTACGAACGGGAAAGAAACAGATGCGCGGGGCGGGACTGACGATGCGCTGGGAGCTTCCACGGCTGCGGCGTGTACCGAATGGTGAGTTTTCAAGAAGTTCACCGCCGCACCGTGATACGGTGAAAAACAATTATAAGAGGTTTTCACTCGTCCGCAATCCGGTTCATCCGACCCTCGGGCCCGCCGCTTGCTACGGTGCATTCCGCCTGTTGAGCGTTCGATTAAGTCATTGAATTGACTCTCCCCGATTATGGGGGCTCGCGCTCTGACCTCGCGCGGCAGCTGTAACGGTCCATGTTTCGCGCTGTAACAACATTAAGCGTTTGAAAAATAACTCGAATTACCGCGGTCGATCCCGATAATGGAGGCTAAGGGATTACCCGATACCTGTTTCGGAGCACCCTCGGGCGGGAGCCAACCGCGCCCAACCGTCCGTCAGGCATTCGTACATGGAGTCATCCAGCCGTCGTGCGAAGCCCCGGTAAGTATCCAAAATCTGCATGGGATCGGGGTCGGCGCAGAAGCGCTTATTCGGATCTACACAGGAGAAAACGCATGCGAATCGCACAAATTGCGCCGCTCTACGAAGCTGTCCCGCCGAAACTCTATGGCGGCACCGAACGTGTCGTGTCGTATCTGACCGAAGCGCTGGTCGACCTCGGCCATGACGTCACGCTGTTCGCGAGCGGCGACTCGGTCACGTCCGCCAATCTCGATGCGTGCTGGCCGCGCGCGCTGCGCCTCGATCCGACGATTCGCGATGCATTGGCGCCGCACATACTAATGATGGAGAAAGTCCGCAAGGTCGCGCACGAGTTCGACGTGCTGCACTTCCATCTCGACTACATGCCGTTCCCCCTGTTCACGGCGATGGACACGCCGTTCGTGACCACGCTTCACGGCCGTCTCGACCTGCCGGAATTGCAGCCGGTGTTCGACGCGTTCTCGCATGTGCCGGTCGTGTCGATTTCGGATTCGCAGCGTCTGCCGTTGCAGCAGGCCAACTGGCTCAGCACGATCTATCACGGTCTGCCGGACCAGCTACTGACGCCGCAGCCGCACAAGAAGCCCGAATACCTCGCGTTCCTCGGCCGCATCTGTCCGGAAAAGCGCGTCGATACAGCCATCAAGATCGCCGCGCAAAGCGGTCTGCCGCTGAAGATCGCCGCCAAGGTGGACAAGGTCGACATGGAGTATTTCAAGCGCGAGATCGAGCCGCTGCTGTCGATGGCGCATGTCGAGTTCGTCGGCGAGATCAACGAGGCGCAGAAGCCCGAGTTTCTGTCGGGCGCGAAGGCGCTGCTGTTCCCGATCGACTGGTCCGAGCCGTTCGGCCTCGTGATGATCGAGTCGATGGCTTGCGGCACGCCGGTGATTGCGTTCAACCGGGGCTCGGTGCCGGAGGTGATCGACCACGGCGTGACCGGCTACATCGTCGAGGACGTGCAGGGCGCGGTAGCGGCGTTGCAGCGTCTCGACGAGCTGTCGCGCACTGAAATCCGCGCCCAGTTCGAACGCCGCTTCAGTTCGAAAACGATGGCGCAGAACTATATCGACGGCTATTCGGCGTTGATTGAAACGTCGCGTCGCCCGGTATTGCGCCAGGTCGCGGTCGGCTAGACGCGGTCGGCTAGACGCGGTCGGCTAGACGCGGTCGGCTAGACGCGGTCGGCTAGACGCGGTCGGCTAGACGCGGTCGGCTAGACGCGCTTTGAAACGGTCGGCGCTTTGACTGCCGGCCGTTTTCGTTCGCTTTTGAACCAGCGCTGTGAACCTTGGCTTATAGCGCCCAATAGCGGACGAATTCGGCGTCGGAATCGTTTGCACGAGCGGGAAACGAAGTCTTTGCGCTGCCGGACACGAAAAAGCCGCCCTGTAAGGACGGCTTTTTTAATACAGCGATGGTTGCGCTTCCACGTCGGATTAGCGCGGGGCGAATAAGCCAGACCGCAAAAAAACCTTCAGTCAGCTTGCACCCCGTCTCGCATCACTTCGTGCGGACATCAGGCCGAGCCAATCAGAAAGCGCTCGCGATTCTTGCCGACGATCCATTTTGGCGGCTTTCCGCGCCCGCTCCATGTATTGCCCGACTTTGGGTCCTGATATTTCGCCGGCAGCGGCGTCTTCTTGGGCGGCCGGCCCCGCTTGGCGGCGACAGCGAAGCCGAGATCCTGTGCGGTCAGACCGTATTCGGCAATCTTTTGACGGATATCGGCGACGACATTGTCGATTTCCGTGCGTCGCGCTTCTTCTGCCTGCGCCTGCAATTTGGCAATCTGCGCCTTGAGGTCTGCATATTGAGACATTCGGATCTCCCCTTTCTAAGAACTCATTCGACCGCAGACTAGCTGCAATTATAAAAATTCGCAATGGACACTAGTACGGGTTTAGCGAATTTTCCTCTGATAATTATTAAATCGGGTGAAATGTGAAAACCAGTGCTTTATCTCACAATAGTTTATAAATTTTGTCCGGGTTGACAATCCTTGACATTCGATTTGGCGCTACCTACCTAGAATTGCGCGCTCAAGGCACGTACTCGTCGTTTTTCGCTGCGTGCTTCTGAAGACCCATTCTTTTTAGGATCACCAAACATGGAGTTGTCAAAGCGCCTCGTTGCCGAACTGTTCGGCACTTTCTGGCTCGTGCTCGGGGGCTGCGGCAGCGCGGTCCTCGCCGCCAACTTCGCCGGGCCGGTTCACGGTCTGGGCATCGGCTTCATCGGCGTGTCGCTGGCCTTCGGCCTGACCGTGCTGACGATGGCTTTTGCGATCGGCCACATTTCGGGCTGCCACCTGAATCCGGCGGTGAGCGTCGGCCTGACCGTCGCCGGCCGATTTCCGGTCCGCGATCTGCTGCCGTACATCGTCGCGCAGGTGATCGGCGCGGTGCTCGGCGCATTCGTGCTGGCGCTGATCGCGTCGGGCAAGCCTGGCTTCGATCTGGTCGCGAGCGGCTTCGCGACAAACGGTTACGGCGAGCAATCGCCGGGGCACTATTCGCTCGCCGCCGCCTTCATTTGCGAAGTGGTGATGACGGGCTTCTTCCTGTTCGTGATTCTCGGCGCCACCGACCGCCGCGCGCCGGCCGGTTTCGCGCCGATCGCGATCGGCCTGTGCCTGACGCTGATCCACCTGATTTCGATTCCCGTCACCAACACGTCGGTCAATCCGGCGCGCTCGACGGGCCCGGCGCTATTCGTCGGCGGCGCGGCGCTCGATCAATTGTGGCTGTTCTGGGCTGCCCCGATCATCGGCGCGGTGATCGCGGGGGTCGTCTATCCGCTGATCGCCGAGGATCGCATCAGCGAGGCGCGCAAGCGGGTACTCGACTGACGGCCGGTTTCGCGCGTCGGTCGGATGAACGTGATCCGGTCAGCATCAATGGGGGCCCCAGCGCCCAATATTGATTGCGACCACCGACGCGATACGAATGCCGCGCCGGCCGCGTGCAGATGTGCACCGCTGCTAGAATCGGGCGACTTCCCGGCCTCGTACAGGTGCTCTCGATGAACCGTTTCCGCGGATTCCTGCATGGCGTCGCACTGTCGCTCGGCGGCTTGTGCGCGAGCGCGCTGGCGTTGCCGGCCTTGTCCGCGGCGACGGACACGTCGGCTGTCGTTGCGACCGCGGCCCCCGCCGTAGCGACGGCGGGCGGCAATATCGAAACCCTCGTATTCGTTCGACACGGCGAGAAACCCGCGCAAGGCTACGGCCAGCTCGACTGCCAGGGGCTGAACCGTGCGCTCGCGCTGCCGGCCGTGATCGCCGCCAAATTCGGCAAACCCGATGCGATCTACGCGCCAGACCCTGGCCAGCAAAAGGACGACAGCGGTCATCCGTACTATTACGTGCGCCCGCTCGCGACGATCGAGCCGACCGCGATTCAATTCCAGATGCCGGTGCAAACGCCGTACGGCTTTGCGCAGATCGACCAGCTCGGCAATGCGCTAGTCGATCCGTCCAATCGCGGCAAGCTGATCGTCATTGCGTGGGAGCACAAGCTGATCGAGAAGCTGTTGCGGCAGATGTTGAGTGCGCATGGCGGCCGTGCGGCCGACGTGCCGAAATGGCAAACCGACGACTTCGACAGCATTTACATCGTGCGACTCGACTGGCGGAACGGCACGCCGCGCGCGAGCTTCAAACACGATCGCGAAGGGCTCGACGGACGGGCCACCGATTGCCCCTGCGCGGCGTTGCCGGGCGTGTCGGCATCCTCCGCGGGGGCCGCCTCTTCCGCTACTTCGGACGCTTCGGCGCATGCGGCGGATTAATTGAGTCATACAGATGTAAGCCGTGATTACGCGCGCTGGCGAGTCAAGCGGCAAGCGTGCGCGATGAGCCGCCTGCGGGCTTGAGTTGACCGGCCGCAAAGCCCCGTGTGGCGCGACTGCAAGCGGGACAAGGTGGGCGCGCGCAACGTCCGCGCGGTCTTTCCTGTCGTCTTCGATGACTTCGACGATGCTTGCAGTCCGTAACATCTGGTCGCAGTTCACCCCGCCGCGAGCGCATACATTGGCCCTGTGCGACAAACCTACGTCGCTTCACAGGAGAGACCAACATGAAACGCATCGTCACTCACTTGCTGGTTGCTGCCGGACTCGCGGCGGGCGCATGCGGTGTCGCGCAGGCGCATACGGATCTGAGCGTCGGCCTATCGCTCGGCGCCCCGGTTTATGCCGCGCCGGTTTATGCCGCCCCGGCGCGCGTGTACGCGGCACCGGAGCCGGTGTATTACGGCGGCTGGGATCATCGCTACGAGCGCGGCGACTACTACCGCGACTATCACCGCGATGACCGCGGCTGGGGTCACGACAACCGCCGCTGGGGTCATGACGATCGCGGCGAGCATCGCGGCTGGCGGGATTGACGAACGCCGGCGGAGCGCATGCCCCGCGCTCCGCGAGCAACTTTTGCGGCCCGCATTCGCGCGAGCGGATTCGGGCCGCTTTCTATCGCAGTGGCTACGGCTCAGACGCCAGTTCGTCGCTCAGCGCAAACAGTTTGCGCAGATGATGCGCAACGCCCGCTTCGAAATTGTTGCCGATGCGCGGCACATGCGGCAGACGCGTGATCAGATCGGGATTGGCGTTGTTCATCATGAAGGGATGGCCGGCCGTCTCGAGCAGATCGATATCGTTCATGTTGTCGCCGAACGCGACGCAATGTGACGCATCGACACCGAGGCGCTCGAGTACGATCTGCAGCGCGCGCCCTTTCGACACATTCGCGGTCATCACTTCCAGACAATCCGGCAACGAGTACGTCACGTACAGTCGCTCGCCGAATTCGCGTTCCAGATTGGCGGCCACCTGCGCGAGATCGGCGGGTTCGCCGATATACAGCGCCTT
The DNA here is from genome assembly GCF_014397785.1 of Paraburkholderia podalyriae. GTDB lineage: Bacteria > Pseudomonadota > Gammaproteobacteria > Burkholderiales > Burkholderiaceae > Paraburkholderia > Paraburkholderia podalyriae. Next base: position 386,292 of record NZ_VZQQ01000001.1, on the reverse strand, counting down.
TGCAATGTCGACGCCGTCGTGCTTCGGCAGATCGGTCACTTCGTAAGTGAAGCCGGAGTCCTGGTGGAACGCCAGCAGATGGGGCGCATCGCGGTCGATCAGCCACGCGTCGTCCGCAAACAGGTTGACGATCACTCGGCCATGCGCGCCGGCAATTTCGGGCTGCACGAGACGCTGCACGGTCGCTGGCGGCAGATCGTCCGCGTGGATCACCGTGTTATCAGGCGCGTGAATGCGCGCGCCGTTCGACGTAATCAGATACGGATTGATGCCGAGCAGATCGCGGATGCCCGCGACGTCACAGTAATGCCGCCCCGTGGCGATCACGAACCGCAGCCCATCGCTTTCGAGCTTGCGCACCGTGGCGACCGTGAACGGGTCGACCTGGTGGTCGGCGTTGAGCAGTGTGCCGTCGAGATCCGTGGCGATGACTTTATACATGGTGAGTCCGGCGGCTGAGCCGTCGAGGCAGTGTCAAAGCGGATATTTTACAGGTCTCGTCCGGCCAGCCGCCGCGCTTCGCGCCGCGCCAGTTGCAAGCCGCCATGCGCCGAATCTGCCCGCGGCTCGCACAGACGCGCCTGATACGCGTGCGGCACATACTCGCGTAACGGCGCACCGAGGCCTCCGCACAACGCGACCGGCAGCGTGCCCGTGGCGTCCAGCGCCGCTATCATCTTGCCGACTTCGCTGCCGGCCTCGCCGAGCAACCGCGCCGCGAACGGATGTGCGCGGTGCTCGATAGCAATCGGCGCGAGCCGCGCATAAGCGGTCTGATTGGCCGCGCACAGCCAGACGACGAGAGTGTCGCGATCCCGCGCGCCGGTATGCGCGAGCAGCGCACGCGCGAGTTCGTCGACGGGCGCGCGGCCGTCGAGCGCATGTTGCGCGTGCACGATCAGCCGGAGACCGAGCCACGCGCCGCTCGCTTCGTCGGCTGATGGAAAGCCGTAGCCGCCGGCCATGCGGAATTCGCCGTCGCTCGCGAGCGATGCCGCGACGCTGCCGGTGCCGAGTGCGACGATCACACCGGGCGCGCCATCGTGCGCACCGAGCAACGTCGTGTAGGCGTCGGTCTCGACGGCCAGTCCGGCTAGCCGCGGCGCCTGGTCGTGAAACTCGGCGAGCCAGTCGCGATTGTTGACGCCCGCGAGTCCGCAACCGAGCACGCAGCGCGACCAGTCAAGCGCGACTCCGGCTCGCTCGAACGCTTCGCCGCAGGCGGCCTGAATGGACTGCCATGCGCGCGGGATGCCGAGCCCAAGACCCGACGGGCCGCTTGTCGCCTGAGCCAGTTCGCGGCCCTGCGCGTCGTCGAGCACGACGCGCGTGCCGGTGCCGCCGCCGTCGACGCCAATCAGAAAGAAGTCGTGGTTCATCGAATCGAATCAGTTCCGTGGGTGAATGACTCGTAGCGTGGCAGGTCAATTGGAATCACGCAATTAGCCGAATGGCCAGCTTGCGGCGCACACCGCTTCCGCTATGCTGGCGAACCACATGGCCACGCGGGAGCGCGACAGTGACACAACGATGCAACTGGGTATCGAGCGAAGCGCTCGCACAGTACCACGACACCGAGTGGGGTGTGCCGTCGCGCGACGATCAGCACCTGTTCGAGATGCTGGTGCTTGAAGGTGCGCAGGCCGGTTTGTCATGGTCGACGATACTCAACAAGCGCGCCGGCTATCGGCGCGCGTTCGCCGACTTCGACATCGACAAGGTCGCAGCCTTCACGTCGAAGCACGTGGATGCGCTCGTCGCGGATCAAAGCATCGTGCGACATCGCGGCAAGATCGAGGCGGCCATCCGGAATGCGCGCGCCGTGCAGCAGATCCAGGCCGAACATGGCTCGCTCGCGAACTTCCTGTGGTCATTCGTCGACGACACGCCGATTCAGAACGAATGGGCTTCGTATAAGCACGCGCCTGCATCGACGGAAGTATCGGACGCGCTAAGTAAGGGTCTCAAGCGCTACGGCTGCAAATTTGTCGGTTCGACGATCTGCTATGCATTCATGCAGGCGGTCGGCATGGTCAACGATCATGAGACGAACTGCATGTGCCGCGAGCGATGCGCGTCCCTGGGAAAGAAAGGGCGTCGCCCTAAGGCGGGGTGAGCGACAGCGTTTGGGGGACGCGCAAAAGCGCGAATTGGAGCCGTTTCATGCTCATAGTCGGCCCTTCGTCGGACGACCCGGGGCGGATACTCGTTGCCATGCCCTCAAGCGATGCGCGCTCAACAAATAACCACCGCCTCGGACGCGGGAGACCAACCATGAAATCACTTAGCTTCCTGACCCATCAGGACATTTACGATCAGTCCGTCACGCATCTGTTCGACCAGAAACGCGCCGCCTTGCTGCCGAGGGGCGGCGGCGCCTACCGCGGCTATTGCGGCGGCTGCCCGGTCGGCAACCTGATCAGGCCGCGAGACTATATGACGGCGATGGAAGGCGTGCCCGTGCGCTTCATCGGCAAACCACCGGCCGAGGTGCCCGCTTACATGGATGTCGGCGTGGCCGCGCTGAAAAAAGCGCTGCTGCGGGCCCGCATCAATGTGTATGACCCGGTGACCATCGCTTTGCTCAGTTGCCTGCAAAATGTGCACGACGTATTCGGCACATGGGAGTGGCAAGAGCGGCTGGGCTCGATCGCGCGCGAATTCGCGCTGTCGGCCGAGCTGCTGAGGAGCGCGGCGTAACAGCTGGACGCACGGAGTGAAATCGCGCGCCCCAAAGCAAAACGGCGATGTGGCTTCTTTCGAAGCTCACACCGCCGTTCGGCGTGCGTATAAAAAGCGTGCTTAGTGCAGCTTTTTCGGCAGCATCTGGCTGCGCAGACGCTTGTGCAAGCGCTTAACAGCTGCTGCCTTCTTGCGCTTGCGAGCCGTGGTCGGCTTTTCATACGACTGGCGTTCACGCAGTTCAGCGATCAGGCCATTCTTTTCGATTGCGCGACGAAAGCGGCGAATTGCCACTTCGAACGGCTCGTTTTCTTTCAGAAGAATCGTCGTCATGTAATTCCTAACTCAATCACTAGATTTAATTGCGTGGTGGTAACCACTCAGGTCACCAATCACGCGCCGGCTCTCCGGTCGCTCCGATTCATGGCCAGTAACAGGCAAACGCGAGGCTGATAGACAGCTCCGGCCAAACCACGAATGAAGCGAGAGGCAAAGCGGCCACGGAGGCCGGAAAAGAGAGGTGGGGAGTTCACCGCGGAACGCGGACAGACATAATACAAAAGCCGCGTCTGTTGCCGTTTCGCCAACCTTTCATCAATGCAGAACACTGACGAAACAGGCAAAGATCTCAATTCACTCTCGATAATATCAGGAAACTACCCATCCTACCAGGGGTTTACCGATTGCGCCAGGCTTTCCCCCGGCGCGGACCGCCCGCGTCGGCGGCCGAGGTGTGCGTCCGGTCAGGTGCTCGCTTCGTCCAGCTCGCGGATATCGTCGGCTGTGAGAAATAGCCGGACGGCCGCGGCCAGGCTTTTCAGCTGCTCGACCGAGGTCGCGCTCGCAATGGGGGCCGTAACGCTCGGCCGCGCGATCAGCCATGCGAGCGCGATCGCAGCCGGCGTGCTGCCATGCCGTTGCGCAACACGGTCGAGCGCGCCGAGAATCCGGAAGCCGCGCCCGTTCAGGTATTTCTCGACCCCGCTCCCGCGCGCCTTGCCGGCCAGATCGGCCTCGCTGCGGTATTTGCCCGACAGGAACCCGCTCGCGAGACTGTAATAGACCACCACGCCGAGATGATTCGCGAGCGCCACCGGCTCGCTGTCGCGCTCGTATTGCGCGCGGTCGTACAGATTGTATTCGGGCTGCAGCAACTGATACTCGGGCAGCCCGTGCTGGCGCGACACCGCAAGCGCCTCCTCGACGCGCGCGCCGCTGTAGTTCGACGCGCCGATCACACGCACCTTGCCCGCCTCGATCAGCGTCTGATACGCGCCGAGCGTTTCCGCGAGCGGCGTCGCGGTGTCGTCGTCGTGGGAGAAATAGACGTCGATGTAATCGGTTTGCAGGCGACGCAGCGAGTCTTCGACCGCAGCCCGGATGTTCGCGGCCGACAGCCCTTTGCGCTGCGGATGCTTCGAGACCTTGGTCGCGAGCACGATCTGCTCGCGCTTGCCGCTGTGACGGAACCACTTGCCGAGGATCGTCTCCGACTCGCCGCCCTGGTTGCCGGGCACCCAGGCCGAGTAGACATCGGCGGTGTCGATGAAGTTAAGACCGGCGTCGACGAACGCGTCGAGGATCGAAAACGATGTCGCCTCGTCGGCGGTCCAGCCAAATACATTGCCACCGAACATCAGCGGCACGACCTGCAATTCGGAACGGCCAATCCTGCGCTTTTGCATGATTTTCTCCGGGATCGATAACGGACGAGCGAACGACAATACGCCCACTTTCGATCACCTGCAGCGCATCGCGCCGGTCAGACAGGATGGGGCTCGCGCCCGCGAACCCCGCCGGGCGCGGCAAACAATTAGGTCGCCATTACAGAAAGTTGCTCAAGTTTTTTGGAGGCGGGCCGTCAACCTTCACTGAGGCGGCCAGCAATGAACACGTGCTTCCGCCGATGCCACCACTGGCAGGTTTAGGGCTCATGCCTCTACAGGAGAATTTTCATGCTTAGCATCAACAGTAATATCAATTCGCTGACGGCTCAGGAAAACCTGACTGGTTCCGGCAGCGCACTCTCGCAGGCCATTACCCGCCTGTCGTCGGGCAAGCGCATCAACAGCGCGGCGGACGATGCGGCCGGCCTCGCGATCTCCACGACCCTGCAAACCGCAATCAACGGCCTGAACCAGGGCGTTTCGAACGCGAACGACGGCGTGTCGATGGTGCAAACGGCAAGCACCGGCTTGAGCCAGATCACGCAAAGCCTGCAAACGATCCGTTCGCTCGCGAACGAGGCAGCAGGCGGCTCGCTGTCGGCAAGCAACCAGGCAGCACTGCAACAGGAAGTTGCACAGCAGATCTCTGAAGTGAACCGTCTCGCCTCGCAGACGACGTACAACGGCATCAACCTGCTGAACGGCACGGCTGGCACCATCAATGTCCAGGTCGGCTCGAACGTCGGTCAGACGATCAGCCTGAACCTGAGCCAGGGCGTTTCGGCCGCTTCGCTGGGCTCGGGCACGGTGCAGGCAGGCAACACGCTCGGCACGATCACCGGTCTCGACCTGAACGCGAACGGCACGGCCAACTCCGCTGGCGGCACGGGCGCGATCACTCAGATCAACATCCTGTCGAACGGCACGGGCGGCTTCACCTTCACCGACCAGAACAACCAGACGCTGTCGCCGACGGCGTCCAACAACCTGTTCTCGGTTGCAGGTTCGGCAAGCGGCATCTCGACGATCTCGCTGGCTACCGGCGCGAGTAACGGCCTGCTGCAAACCAACGAACTGACGTCGGTCAACGCTGCGTTCTCGACCGGCGGCGGCTCGGCTGCGGCAGCGGGTACGGTCCTCGGCACCCTCTCGGGCCTCAACCTGAACGCGACGAACGGCTCGGCAGCAACCGCAGGCACGTCGAACACCATCACGTCGATCACCGTCGAATCGAACGGCACGGGCGGCTTCGAGTACGTCGACCAGAACGGCAGCCAGCTTTCGAGCACGGCTGCAACGAACCTGTTCACGAGTTCGAGCGCAGGCATCAGCGCCTTCAACGGCGCCCAAACGACGATCGGCTCGACGTCGGCAGCGCAGACGGCCGGCTCGGCACTGGCATCGGTCAACACGGACAACGTGCCGACCTCAGTTGCGAACATCAACGTCAGCACGACCGCCGGCGCGAACCTCGCGATGGAATCGATCGACAACGCTCTCGCGACGATCAACAACATCCAGGCAACGCTGGGCGCGGCACAGAACCGTTTCACCGGTATCGCGACTTCGCAGCAAGCCGAATCGACCGACCTGTCGAGCGCACACGCGCAGATCACCGACGCTAACTTCGCGGAAGAAACGGCGAACCTGAGCAAGGCGCAAGTGCTGCAACAAGCCGGTATCTCGGTGCTGGCACAGGCCAACTCGGAGCCGCAGCAAGTTCTGAAGCTGCTGCAGTAATACTGGCGCAGGTAGAGTGACGCGGGCGGGGCGGTGAGCGGCAATACGCCCCGTCCGCGTCACGACGATTCAAACGGGAGGCTCGTCCTCCCGCAGTGCATTGTGCAGGACAGCGCGTGACGCGCTGAATATCTGGCCGCAGGCAAGTTCCCCCCGTCGCGTGGCCGCGACCACGCATGGAGCATTCTCATGTCAACGATTTCCGGCTCGTCGTCCTCAACATCAGCCTCAGCGGCCGCGGCCGCGGCTCAAGCCGCGGCGGCAGCGGCCCTGCAACAAGCTGGGCAATCCCTCATTGCCGGGTCGACAGGCAACTCGACGCTCGACGTCCAGTCGCTCACGACGGCGCTGGTCAACGCCAAGGTGGCCGGACAGGCCGCGACGCTCACCGCCCAGGCCAAGAACGACAACACGCAGATTTCGGCCATCGGCCAGCTTTCGTCCGCGCTGTCGAGCCTTCAGATTAGCCTCGCACCGCTTGCAACCGGCGCTTTCCAGTCCGACTTCACGGCGACCGCCAGCGGTAGCGGTCTGACCGCCCACGCCGGTTCGGGCGCCGTGTCCGGCTCCTACTCGATCGACGTCACGCAGATCGCCCAGGCACAAAGCATTTCGTCGGGCGCCTTCACGTCGACGCAAGCGGCAGGACTCGGCACCGGCACGCTGACGATTGCCGTCGGCGACAAGTCGATGTCGCTCAATGTGACGTCATCGAATAACAGCCTGAGCTCAATCGCCGCGGCAATCAACGGCTCGAGCCAGAATCCCGGTATCACGGCGACCATCGTGACCGGCTCGGACGGCTCGCACCTGGTGCTCGGCTCGTCGACGACGGGCGCGTCGAGCATGATCAACGTGACCGTCAGCAATCTGGCCAACGACAACGGACTGTCGAGCCTCGGCGTCACCTCGGCCGCGGGCACGGGCGCGAGCGGCGCCTCGACGATCACGTCGGCCGGGACGATCGCATGGAACCAGACTACCGCTGCACAGGACGCGCAGTTCACGATTAACGGCACGAAGGCGACCAGCTCGAGCAACTCGGTGACCAGCGTGCTCGCCGGCGTGACGATGAATCTGGGCTCGACCTCCGTCGGCACGACGCAGACCCTGACCGTCGCATCGGACGCCACCAGCCAGATCAGCGACGTCCAATCCTTCGTGAGTTCCTATAACTCGCTCGTCAGCGCGATGAGCTCGCTGTCGTCGTTCAACTCGAGCGCGTCGGCAGGTTCGCAAGGCGGCCCGCTGCTGGGCGATTCGATGCTCCAGACGATTCGGTCCACCTTGGGCAACCTGCTGGGCACGAGCGTCTCCGGCTCGGGGGTGACCGCGTCACTGTCGTCTATCGGCATCTCGATGAATTCGGACGGCACGTTGTCGGTGGATACATCGACGCTCACGAGCGCAGTGCAGAACAACCCGACGCAAGTCGGGACGCTGTTCAATTCGACCAACGGCATCGCGAAGCAGATGAACACCGACATCGCGACGTTCACCAAGACCGGTGGCGTGATCGACATTCGCACCAGCGCACTGACCGCCGACCTGAAGAGCGTGACCACGCAATCGAATTCGCTCACCGCGTACGAAGCGCTACTCACGTCGCAATACTCGGCCCAGTTCACCGCGCTGAATTCGCTGATGGCGACCACCAACAGCAACTCGCAGTATCTGACGCAGCTGTTCGGCGGCACGAATAGCGAGGGCGCGCTCGCCAAGAACGCGTCGTAACCATCCGGGAGAGGGTCATGACTCAGGAGCGGCATGCCGCACAGCAAACCGAGCTCGTCGAACAGGTGCTCGGACTGACACAGCAGATCGCGTTCGCCGCGAGCCTTTACGACTGGCAGAAGGCTGCCGGTCTGGCGCAACAGCGCTCACCGCTCCTGATGTCGATCCAGGCCGAACAAACGCCGGCGACCCTCCACGTGATCCGGCGCATTCAGGCACTCGACGCGGCGCTGCTCGAAAGCGCACAGGAATCGCGCGACGAACTCGAGGCGGAATACCGGACTGCGACCAGTTCCAGCAAGGCGGTCCGCCAGTATCACCAGATCGCGCAACTGTAGTCCAAGACGGCGAGCGCGTGGACGCCGTATGGCATCCACGCGAAATCCCGCCGCATCGACGGCATGGCCGTTGACTCCAGCCCGCCCCGTGCGGGCTTTTTTTTCGCGCGCAAAAACGGCAGCGGCTGTTCGCGACGAACAGCAAGGAAATCCAGCCTTTACTCGGCCAATCGGTTGCCTCGCGTCTGGATAGACTGATCCGACATGCCAGTTTGGGCGAGGCGCGCCTACGCCCCATCCGCGACGATTCCCAGAAGCCAGACCACGAAGGGCTTCGTCGTGCGATGCCTGCAATCGACGTACACAAGGGCACACATGACTACCGAAGCCGACCTGCAACAGGCCCTGAGCCATCATCAGGCACAGCGGCTCTCCGAAGCGGAGCAGCTTTACCGCTCGATCCTGCTGGCCGATCCGGCTCATCCCGATGCCAATCACAATCTCGGCATTCTGGCGCTGCAGTTGCAGCAGCCCGCGGCCAGCCTGCCTTATCTGAAAGCCGCTGTGACGGCCGCACCGCGTTCGCCGCAGTACTGGCACGTCTATGCCAACGCGCTGACGATGGCCGACCAGCCCGCCGAGGCCGAACGGGTCCGGGAAGAGGGCCGCCGGCACGGCATCAAGTTCGACAGCGGCGCACCGACGCCGGACGGGAACGTGCCCGCGGCCGATGAACTGGCCAATCTCGCCGCGGAGTTCGTCGCCACCATACAGACGCTTCACGACAAAGGCATGCACGACAGCGTCGAAGCATTGGCGCGCCAGATGATCGCGGCTCTCCCCGCCCATGGATACGGCTGGAAAACGCTCGCCTACGCGCACCTGCGGCGCGGCGACCTGCACGGCGCGCTCGCGCCGCTCGAACGGGCTGCCGCGCTGCTGCCGCTCGACGGTGAAGTACGCCAGCATCTGGACGCCGCGTGCGCGATGCGCAACGCGCTCGCGCTCGACGGCCGCGGCGATTACGAACAGGCGGGAAAGCTTTACCAGCGTGTGCTGGCGGCCTATCCCGAGCACCCCGACGCCAATCACCGGTATGGCGTGATCCTGATTCGCCTGTTGCAGCCCGAGGCGTCGCTCCCCTACCACGAGCGCGCGATCGGGGTCGCCCCGAACCAGCTTCAGTACTGGGCCAACTACATTGACGGCCTGTTGCAAGCCGACCAGTTGAAGGCCGCCTGGATCGCGCTCGAAATGGCCCAGCAACGCGGTCTGGCGGGCCCCGCCATCGACAAGCTGATCGGCATCATGACGGTGGTGAGCACGCAGCCGGTCGCCAAGGTCGCGCCGGCGAAGCCGGCCGCGCCGCAACCACAGGTTCCCGAGCCGAAGGCTGCCCCTGACAGCGTCGTCGAGACCAGGCCGCGCCAGACCAGCACAGCTGCGCCGACGGAACGCGAAGTCCACGCGTTAGCCGAACTGTTCAATACCGGGCGGGTCGAGGAGACGGCGCGAAGCGCCCGCAAAATGGCGCAGCGCTTCCCCGATCACGGGTTCGGCTGGAAGGTGCTGGCCGTCGCCCTGCACCGACTCACCCAATACGACGAAGCGTTGAAGTACGCGCGGATTGCGCACGGCCTGTGGCCGAACGACGAGGACACGCTTCAGGTGCTCGCTAGCATCCTCGCATCGAAGGGATCGCACGCCGAGGCGGAAACGTTCTGCCGGCGCCTGATCGAACGCAACCCGAGCCGCGCGGAAGGGCACCGCGTGCTGAGCATCATCTTCCAGGAAACGGGCCGCCTCGACGAGGCAGAGCAGTTCGCGCGACGCTCGATGGAACTCGACCCAACCTCGAGCTTCACGCCCAACTCGCTCGGTGTCACGCTGATGCAGCAAGGGCGCCTGTCCGACGCCATCGACGAGTTCCGGCGTGCGCTCACCATCGATCCGAACTTCGAGCTGGCCTACAATAACCTGCTGTTCTGCATGACGCATAACGAGGCCATCGCGCCGGACGAGTTGTTCGCCGAACATCGTCGCTTCGCCGCGCACTTCGAAGCGCCGCTGAAGCCGAAGTGGCCACGTCACGAGAACACACGTGATCCCGAACGCGCGCTGCGCGTCGGTTTCATCTCGGGCGACTTTTGCCGCCACGCCGTCGCGAGCTTTCTGGAGCCGGTCGCGGCGCACCTGTCGCGCGATCCGAAGCTGTCGCTGTATGCGTATTCGAACACCTATCTCGACGATGGCACGACCGCTTCACTGCGCAAGATCTTCGGCCATTGGCGCCATGTCGTCGGCATGAACGACGACGCGATCGCCGACATGGTCCGCGCCGACGGCATCGACATCCTGATCGATCTCGCCGGGCACACTGCGCACAACCGGCTGCTGACGCTCGCGCGCAAACCCGCGCCCGTCCAGGCCTGCTGGATCGGCTACCCCGGCACCACCGGGCTCGATGCCGTCGACTATTTCATCGCCGACCGGCTCTGGGTACCGTCCGACAAGTTCCGCAGCCAGTTCTCCGAGAAGATCGCCTATCTGCCGGCGGTGGCGCCGTTCGTCGCCGATGCGGTGTGTCCGCCGGTCAATGCGCTGCCCGCTCTGCACAAGGGCTATGTGACCTTCGGCAGCTTCAATCGGATGGACAAGCTGCGCCGCGACGTCGTGGCGCTGTGGTCGCGGCTGATGCACGCGGTGCCGAACTCGCGCATGGTGCTCGGCGCCATGCCGCGTGACGGCAGCCTCGGCAAGCTGCCCGAATGGTTTGCCGAAGAAGGCATTGCGCGGGACCGCCTCGACTTCATGGCGCGTGCGAGCGTGCCCGTCTATCTGCAGCAACATCACCGCGTCGACTTCTGCCTCGATAGCTTCCCGTTCTCCGGTTTGACCACCGCGCTGCATTCGCTATGGATGGGCGTTCCGACCTTGACGCTGCCCGGCGACACGGTGCCCGGCCGTAGCGGCCTCACCGCGATGACCCACGTGGGCCTCGCCGATTTCGTCGCACGCGACAAGGACGATTTCGTGCTCAAGGGCGTGGCGCTGGCGTCGGATCTCGACGCTCTGGCGGCACTGCGCGCCGGCATGCGCGAACGTTGTGCGCAGTCGCCGGTGTTCCGTCCGGAGCTGGTGGCCGCGACCGTCACGCAGGCGCTGCGCGTCATGTGGCGGCGCTGGTGTGACGGCCTGCCGGCGGAATCGTTCGACGTCTCGGAGTCGACCAATCCGCTCGCCGCGCAACCGTCGTCGACACGCCCCATCGTCGCGCCCGTCGATCTGCGGCTGGTCCGTGGCTAGACGCGATGCCTGAGCTCCCCCGAACAATCGAGTTTGAACCATGAAGCCCATCCGATTCGTCTGCGGGACGCGCCGCAACCCGCAACAGTTCTCGAACGAGACGGCGCTCGGCCGCTCGCTGAAGCTGTACAACCATCTACAGCACGCGCAGCTGCATCTGTTCGACAACAACGCGCGCGGTCTGTCCACGATCTACAACGAAGCGATCGACTACGCCGCGCACCATCCAGCGATTCTGGTGTTCGTTCACGACGACGTCTGGCTGCACGATTTCTTCTGGAGCGAGCGGATCGTCGAGGGGCTCGCGCGCTTCGACGTCGTCGGGCTCGCCGGCAACACCCGCCGGGTGCCGGGTCAGCCGTCATGGGCGTTCGTATCGCCCGAGTTCAAATGGGACGAGCCGCGCTATCTGAGCGGAACGGTCGGTCACGGCAAGGGCTTCCCTTGCGACATCGTGTCCACGTTTGGTCCGTCCGGTGTCGAGGTCAAGCTGCTGGACGGGCTCATGCTGATCGCCGATAGCGCGAAGCTGATCGAAGCCGGCCTGCGCTTCGACGATCAGTTCGCGTTCCACTTCTACGATATGGACTTCTGCCGCCAGGCTGAACTCAAGGGCCTGCGCATGGGCACATGGCGGCTTTCGGTCGTGCACGAAAGTGGTGGAGCTTTTGGGTCGGGGGGGTGGCGCGACGGGTATGAGCGCTATTTGCGCAAGTACGGCGAGTAACAGTGGCGGCCTGCGCGGCCTCCACTGATTCCAGCAAGGTCGCCCCCTGCCGGGGCTCCCCGCTCGAACGGCGTCGCACCGTCGACGGGGTTTCGCGCTCAGGCTTTTTCGAGCAGAAGATAGAACTGGATCGTGCAAAGCTCGAGCAGTTCGTCGCGAGTCACGTCCTTGAGCGTCATCCGGTCGAGCTCGATGTTGATGGGTGCCGTCATGTTCTGGTGCTGCTGCCAGAACTTCAGGAGTCCGCCGTCGAGCGAATTGCGCGTCTGAGTCACGCGATAACCGGTCTCTTCACAGAACTTGATCATCTCCTTGCGCGTGAAAAACCGAATGTGCGTCACGTCGAGCAGGCCGGCCTCCGCGTAGGTCCAGTTACCCTTGCTGAGGCCGTCCATCAAGCCGAGATGGCGAGTGTTGGGGATGCTGAGAACAAGCTGGCCGCCCGGCGACATGTACTCACGCAGTTTGACCATCACACCCCACGGGTTGTACATGTGCTCGAGCACGTCCGCGAGCAGGACCGCGTCCAGCGTGCCGGGCGCTAGACCCTCATGCTCCAGGTCGAAATCCTCGAAGCGGCCAACCAGCACGTTATCGAGCTTCTTGCGGGCGAGTTCCGCGGCGTAGCGGTTCATCTCGATACCCCACGCGCGACTGCCGGGAAACCGGTCCTTCACGAGCGCGGCGTTGTTGCCGGCCGCGCAGCCAATGTCCAGGATCAACGAAGGCGTGTTCGTGAACATCTGGGCGAGATCGCTCCGGCCGTTCGCGTGGTAGGTCCCGTTCAACGGTGCGGACTCGGCATCCAGATATTGCTGCCAGACATACCGCTTCACTCGCCGCGGCAAGCTTACCGCCATCGTCGCCATGAGTTCGGCAACCCGCGCCGCGGCCGAACCATCCTCGGCAGCGTTGTAGTGAGCGGCACGGTTGCCCATGATCTCGATCACCTCACGCCGGGCCGTCTGGTCGGTCAACATCCGGTGCATGATGCCGGCCAGATCCGCAGCCTCGACCTCCAGAATGCCCGACTCTGCTTCGAACGACGGGCCCATTACGATGCCCGTTGCGTTCAGCAGGTTGATGACCGGCGTGCGCGCAAGCATGCCTTCGATCAGATAGTTCGAATCGACGGCAACAAGCAGATCCGCACCCGCGGCGAATATCTGCGTATCGTCGGCACAGTAGAAGTAATCGCCTGCGGCCACACCCAGTTCGCTGAGAACTTGCGCGCAACGACGCTCACCGTCAGTGCGGTTCGCCGGCCTGTCCTTGATGACGCCATTGAACTGAAGCCCGCTCGCGCGCAATGCCTCGCAGCTCGCGACGAACACCATCAACGAATCGGCGTAGATGTCCTCGTTGCAGTGCGCACTGAAGTTGGCCGACCATGTCGTGCCAAACACAAGCAGCGGCAGGCCCGGTTTGAAGCCGTATTTCTCGTCGAGAGCGCGACGGCAGTCAGCCTTCCTGCTGCGGAACTGGGCGTAGCTGTCCCAGCCCGGGTTGCCCGTGATCACGAAGCGATCTTCCGGGTAGCCCAGATCGAGGTAGCCTTCCATACCTCGCCGGCCGAACACGGCAAGCTTGTCTGCGACGATATCGTTGTGCACCGTGTAAGGGTCCGCGAGGGCGAGGCCGTGCGCCACGTGCAGCGTGGGGATATCGCGTGATTTGGCCCACGTCGTTGCGACCTTGCCGTCCCCGGTCGCGTCCTCGCTCGTGACGAACAAGGTGATGTCAAAACGGTTCGCGGCCTCGTTCAGGCGCGTCAGCAACGCGGCCGTCTCGTGCAGGTCAGCAGCGAGCGTCCCGGCGATGACCGTCGACGTCTGAGCCAACGCGCCAACGGGTTCGCGCGCTTCGTTGGGACGGGTATTCAGATACTGGACGAACTGCGCCTGCATCAGTGCGGTCTCGACCGCGAATCTCGCATCGCCCGACGGATCGAACATATCCTCGAGATAGACGACCGTGCTACCCGTAGCTTCGATCCCGGTGCGCATCAGCGGTTCGGTCAGGTCGGCCGAGAGCAGCACGACCATCGGTTCGTGCATCTCCAGGAATCGACGCAGCGCGTCGAACTGCGTGCCCCACAACAGGCTAATGACGGCCTTTTGCTTCATTGCCGACCTCCAGTGAACATACCGAAATGCTTTTCCAGCAACGCCTTGACCAGGTTGTATTCAACGCCGACCGTGACGTCGACGCCGTCCTTGAAGCGGAACGGCGCGTCGGCCGCCCAGCCGCGCGCGATCTCGCTCGCGCGCTGATCGATGCGCTCCTGTTCGATCCACGCCAGAAATTGCTCGAACGCGCCCGGTGGGATCACGCCACCAAAGTTGAAGTCGGGTTGCCGCGCCGTCAGCGTCTTGAACAGCAGGAAGAAGAAATGCCGGCTGCGCAGCGGCTGCAGTAGCCGTTCAAGCCCAGTCGCATACTCGTTCGGCGTAAGTGGCAACCAGGGCAGCAGCGCCGCGAAGTCACGCTTGTCGAGCGCAGCGTCGCGCGCGGCGACGTCGGCGGCGAACCGCGCGTTCGCCTCGGGATCGGGGCAGTTGTCGAACACGACGAACATGCGGCCCGTCACGCGCGGCGTCAGGTGCGCGATCAGCGATTCTTCGAGGAAGAGGCCCAGGTCGAACAACTTGTTGTCCCGCGCGAACCACGACAGCGCGCGCTTGAAGCGCTGCGTCGCATCGAGTTCGGCATACGAGAGCCAGTTGATGTTGCCGCCGCCCAGAAACGCGCCGTACGGCACCGCGGCGACAAGACGCAATCCCGCACTGTTTGCGAAGTCGACGAGCTCGTCGACGCTCGCACGCGACATGTAGTACGCAAAGTCACCGTTGTTTTCGGTGAGCTTCAGCGGCTCGGGCCACTTCGCATGATCGACGCCGTAGGCGGCAGTCGTGTGATCGCGCGAATGGATGTCGAAGATCAGCCGTCCTTCCGGACGCACGACACGCTTCCATTCGAGAAGCGATTCGCGCCAGTTGGGAAAGTGAACGAGCACGTTGAGCGCCACTGCACAGTCGAATTCGTTGTCGCCGCACGGCAGCGACGCGACGTCGCCCACCTTCAGCGTGATGGGCGCCCCGGCCGCCAGCCGGCGAGTCTCGTCGAGCATCGCCTGCGAGCTGTCGATCCCCGTCAGGCGGTAGCCGTCCGCGACCAGCGGCAGTGCCGCCCGGCCCGTGCCGACGCCGATATCGACGATCTCCGGCCCGCGCACGAAGCGCTTGATCGTGCCGACCTCGACGGCGTTCTTCAGGGAGTTGGTCGATTCACTCTGAACCATGCGGCCCGAGTACCAGTTGACCATGCCGGGGTCCTGCCAGGCCCCGGTTTTCCAGCGAATGAGATCCGACAGTTCGGGTTCGGTAGTGGGCGTTGCCAGCCGATTGTTCATTTCAGAATGTCCCAGGAAAGGGGGGTGCCGCGCTTGAGCGGTTGTCTGACTCTCGTCCCAAGAATGACGTCGAGGTATTTCGGCGAAAGACCCATGCCTGGCCGGATCGCGCGGACGTTTTCAACCGTCAGCGCTTCGCCAGCAGCGATGTCGCGCACGATGTAAAGAGAGCGCCTGAATATCGACGACGCGCGTTCCTGCTGCGTCGGTCCGTACGCAACGTGGCCGAGCGCCAGCCACGCACGCTCAGACTCGACAACGAGTGCCTTCATTTCCTCCGGTTCGAGCGAGAACGCCGAATCGACGCCACCATCGGCACGGCGCAGCGTGAAGTGCTTCTCGATCACGCTCGCACCCAGCGCGACGGCGGCCACGGCGGCGCCGGTTCCCAACGTGTGATCCGACAGGCCCACTTCGCAGCCAAACAGTTCGCGCAGGTGCGTGATCGTACGCACGTTGCTGCTCTCGGGCGACGCCGGGTAGGAGCTCGTGCACTTGAGCAACACGAGCTGCCCGCAGCCGGCCATGCGCGCCGTGCGCACGGCCTCGTCGATTTCGGCCACCGTCGCCATGCCCGTCGAGATGATGAGCGGCTTGCCGGTCGCGGCGACCCGGCGAATCAACGGCAGGTCCGTGTTTTCGAAGCTCGCGATCTTGTAGGCGGGCACGTCGAGCGTCTCGAGGAAATCGACCGCTGTTTCGTCGAACGGCGTTGAGAACGCGAGCATGCCAAGTTCGCGCGCCCGCTCGAAAATCGGCCGATGCCAGTCCCAGGGCGTATGCGCTTCCTCGTAGAGGCGGTAGAGCGAGGTGCCCGTCCAGAGGCTCTTCGGGTCGTCGATGCGAAACTCGCCGGCGTCGAGATCGAGCGTCATCGTATCCGGCGTGTAAGTCTGGAGCTTAAGCGCGTGCGCGCCGCTCGCGGCCGCCGCCTCGACGATCTCCAGCGCCCGCTCGAGCGACTGGTTGTGATTGCCCGACATCTCGGCAATCACGAAAGGCGGGCAGTTCAGGCCGATCTGCCGATTCGCAATCTTGAATGCGCTCATTGCGCGTCTCCTTACCAGTGATACGCCGGCCGAACCGGGTGGCCGATCAGGGCGGTCATGGCGTCAGCTCGCCTGCGGCCGTTAACGCCGCGTACATCCATTCGGCGCGTTGCCAATCCTCGGGGGTGTCGATGTCCTGGACCAGATGCCGGGGTAGCGCGACCGGCAACGCGGCGGGGGAAAACAGCGTATCGCCGCGCAACCAAGCGCCGACACGCCCCCAATAGAACTGCCCGGCGTCGTGCCACGCCTCGTGGAGATCCTGGGAACGCACGAGGCGGTATTCGGGGTAGATCGCGTCTAGCCCGCCATCGGCGGTGACATGCAACGCGCGCTGGACGGGAAAGCCGAATGTTGTCACCGAGAACGCGTACGACCTGTCGGTGTGCGATTCGAGCGATTGCAGGCCTTCACGCAGAAAGGCCGGTTGCAGGAAGGGCGCCGTCGCGTAGATGCAGCAGGCGAGCGTCGGCGCGTCGCCTAGCCGCATCAGTTCGTCGATTGCATGCTGGACGACTTCCATGGTGCCCGTGTGATCGTCGGACAGTGCCTGCGGCCGCATGAACGGCGTCTCGGCACTGTACTCACGAGCAACACGCGCGATTTCTTCGTCATCGGTCGAGACGACGATGCGATCGAACAGGCCGCTCATGCGGGCCGCGCGGATCGAGTAGGCAAGGATCGGCAGACCGTGGAACAGGCGGATGTTCTTGCGCGGAATGCGCTTGCTGCCGCCGCGCGCCGGAATGATTGCGACGACGCTCATGCAACCACCGCTTTCAATGCCCTGGCGACGATGTCCTGATCTTCGTCGGAAAGGCCTGCGTACATGGGCAGGCTTATCGCTTCCCGGTAGTACTGTTCAGCCTCCGGATACCGGTCAGGCGCAAAGCCCAGGCGCCGGTAGTACGGCTGCAGGTGCACCGGAATGTAGTGCAAATTGACGCCGATTCCGGCTTGCCGCAAGGCTTCGAACGTCTCGCGATGCGTGCGGCGGGTCACGCCGGGCTTTAGACGCACGACGTACAGATGCCACGCCGAATCATTGAGTGCATCGTATCGAGGGAGGGTTAGGGGCAGGCCCTCGAGCAACGTCGCGTAACGTGCCGCCAGCGCCCGGCGGCGCGCGAGGAATGTGTCGAGCCGCTCGAGTTGCGAAAGTCCGAGCGCGGCCTGCAAGTCGGTCATCCGGTAGTTGAAGCCGAGCTCCTGCATCTCGTAGAACCACGGCCCTTCGCTATCGATTTCCATTCTGGACGCATCGCGCGTGATGCCGTGACTGCGCAGACTCAACAGACGCTCATAGTATTGGGGGTCGTTCGTGAGCACGGCCCCGCCTTCGCCGGTCGTGACGATCTTCACCGGATGAAAGCTGAAGACGGTCATGTGCGCGTAGTCACCGCAGCCAACCGGCCGACCCGCGTACGTCGCGCCAACGGCATGCGAGGCGTCTTCGATCACGACGAATCCAAAGCGGTCCGCGAGACGCCAGATTGCGCGCATGTCGGCGCTGCGGCCCGCGAACGCGACAGGAATGACGACCTTAGGCAGCGTGTTGGCGTCCCGAGCTTGGACGAGCTTTCGTTCGAGCGCGGCCGCATCGAGACAGAAGGTATTGGGATCAATGTCGACGAAGTCGACATCGGCACTGCAATAGCGCGCGCAATTCGCCGAAGCCACAAACGTGTTGGGCGTCGTCCACAGCGTATCGCCCGGGCCTAGTCCTGCAGCGAGACAGGCAATGTGCAGGGCCGACGTGGCGTTGCAGACGGCCACTGCGTGGGCTGCCTGTGCACGCGCGGCGAGCGCGATTTCGAAGGCGGGGACGGCGGGCCCTTGCGTCAGCCAGTCCGAGCTCAGTACGCGAACGACGGCGGCAATGTCGGACTCGTCGATCGACTGACGCCCGTACGGGATCGTTGCGCTCATACGTCTCGTTTGTCGAGTGCTCTCAACTCTGAGACGCTCAGGAAATGGCGGTTGTTGTCCGACGTGTACGTGAACCCTTCTTCGGCCGGCACGCCACGCTCGCCAAGGCCGTTCTTCATGTAGTCGTCCTGCACGACGAACTTGATCGACGGCGTGATCACGTAGTGATCGTCGAACGTGATCGCGTTCATGCTGTCGTCGCGCGTGATCATCATTTCGTGCAGCTTCTCGCCCGGCCGGATACCGATGATGTGCTGCGGCAACTCCGGCGCCATTGCCCGGGCAAGGTCGACAATCCGGACCGACGGAATCTTCGGCACGAACAGCTCGCCGCCATGCATGCGCTCGAACGCCTTCATGACGAAGTCGACGCCGTGGTCGAGCGTGATCCAGAAACGCGTCATCCGCTCGTCGGTGATCGGCAGACTCCCCTCACCTTCGGCAATGAGCTTGCGAAAGTACGGCACGACCGAGCCGCGCGAGCCCACCACGTTTCCGTAACGTACGACGGCAAAGCGCGTCCGTTGCTTGCCGACGAGGTTGTTGGCCGCAACGAACAGCTTGTCCGACAACAGCTTCGTGGCCCCGTAAAGATTGATCGGGCTCGCCGCCTTGTCCGTCGACAGCGCGACCACTTTTTCGACGCCGTTCTCGATTGCCGCATTAATGACGTTCTCGGCGCCGTCGACGTTCGTTCGAATGCACTCCGTCGGGTTGTATTCAGCGGCGGGAACCTGCTTGAGCGCGGCGGCATGCACGACATAGTCGATGCCCCGCATCGCCTGCCTGAGACGCTCACCATCGCGCACATCGCCAATGAAGTAACGCATGCAGCCAGCAGTGTATTTCTGCTGCATTTCGTATTGTTTGAGCTCGTCGCGCGAGAATACAACCACGCGCGCAGGTCGCCACTTTGCCAGCAGCGTCTTGACGAACATCTGGCCGAACGAACCCGTTCCGCCCGTGATAAGTAGCGATTTGTTGTCGAACATTCCCCGATCCTTCAAACCCGTCACATGCCGCCGATGCGCTCGCACCCGGCACCCGCCGATCTACGGCAGCGGATCGGTCAATCGATGCGCGCCATGCGGGTGACAGATACAGCGAGCGCGAAGCTTGCCATCCAGTGACGTATGCTATTCGAGAGGGAGGGCTGTCTTAGGCTGGATTTGGAGGCGTTTTACCCTTCTAATCGGCAAACTGGCAGCCCCGTCAGACGGCGCCCACAGGTTGGCCGGAAACGGGCGACTACAAGACAGGGGAAACACGTCACGAAGACGCGATGAGCCGCCGATGGCGTTCGCGCAGCGTGAGCAGCGGAACATCCCATCCCTCCGTACCTAGAAGCTGCTCCCTGAAACGGGCGAAATCGGCCGACGCATGGAACGTCCCCGCCTCTCGCTGCGGCTGGCTGATGATGCTTCGGGTGCGCAGATCTTCCCAGTGGTTCCTGAATAGCGTTTGAATCGCCTCGTGAAGCCGCCGGTAGGAACTCGCCAGCGTCTCGCTGGCTTCATCTATCGCAACGTGCTGCTGCAAGAGAATGGCGCCCGTATCGATTCCTTCGTCGATCTCATGAATCGTCACGCCTGGCGGGGTCCCGTCGAGGTACGACCACGCATTCGGATCAGCGCCACGATTGAACGGCAACAACGAAATATGCAGGTTGACGAAGCGGCCTGGCAACGTATCGAGCACGGCCCGCTTTAGAATATGGCGGTACGAGTAGCTAACGATCAGGTCCGGCCCATGCCCCACGACATCGTCTGGCGTCAGCTTGTGATCGACGACCGTCATGTCTTCGCGCTGGCTGAGCCACGTGATTAAAGGCTCGCTGATCGCATTATTTGTCAGAAACAGGATTCTCATCTCTCATGCTCGATGCCAACGAAGGCGACTACGACGCCGCCATCGTACTTGCCAATTTGATGGACGCGCAAGGACGACTCAACGACGAAACGCGCGCGCGCCTCGCTCGTGCCGTCGCGCTCTTGCAAGCGGGGCGAGTCCCGCTCATCGTGACCAGCGGCTGGGCGTATCGCGCTGATTCCGACATCGCTATCGCCGACGCCATGCGCCGTCACGCGATCGACGCTCATGGCCTCGATGACGACACGGTCGTCGCCGAAACCTCGGCACGCGACACGGTCGGCGATGCGGTCTTTACCAAATTGCGGCTCGCGCGGCCGCGCGGCTGGACGCGTGTAATTGTCGTGACCAGCGCTTATCACGGCGCGCGTTCGCTCGATATTTTTTCGTTCGTATATGGTCCCCGATTCGACGTTGCGCTGAGCACGGCCGCCTCGCCGGATACGGCCGCGCTGCGCGAGGCCGAAGCGAAGTCGCGAGCAGCGTTCGAGAGGACGTTTGAAGGCGTTGCGGCAGGGGACGACGGGGCGATCGTCGCTCGGCTGAGCACGCGGCATCCGTTTTATAACGGCGACGTATATGCCGCGCTGACGGACCGGGTTCTGACGAACATGGAAGAGGGTTGAGCTCAAGCGCTTTCTCTCGCCGTCAAGTTGAACGGTTGAAAATATCGGGCGCGAAATCCGCCGTCCATGTTCTCGAGCACGAGGCGCCCACCAGTTCGTCGCGCAATTTCGGACACGATAGAGAGACCCAATCCGCTTCCTGACGCTGATGAGTGGTTCAACCGATAGAACGGTTCCAGCACGCGCTCAAGTTCGTTAGCTGGTATGCCGGGTCCCGTGTCACACATCCTGCTCGCAGGGCAGACGATTGCAACGGTTCCGGAGGGCAACCGCCACCTGGACGTCTTCGTTCAACTGGCGGACCCCACGCAACTGTCCATTGAGCAGCTGAAACAGATCCCCATCTTGGCCAATGGCTGGGCCGCCTTGCGGGACGTGGCCGAGAGATACTGGCCACACCGACCGCGCCGCTCGGGCAGGTCATCTCCGCCTCGAAAAAAGCGCTCGAAACGCTTCGCATGCCGGTGGGATATGAAGTGAAGTTCGGGTGCCGGGACTGCTTATATTGCACATGCCGCTGGCAAAGGCGCTGCCCCGGAACAAGGGCTCGCCATCGTTACACTGGGCGGGCTGGTCTGGAGCGGTTTGCTCAGTACGAACCTGCTGCCGGCGCTCTATGTGTACCGGCGCGAGCGGCAACGCCGGAATACGTCTTAAATGATGTCGACGCCGGAGGGCCCCGCAGGCAGGCATCGAGATTGATCGCACCGTTGCCCGTCGATGTGACAATACCCGGATTGACGCAGACCACTACTGAACCGAGGACACGTGCAGACGGATTCAACCCAGCGTGCCAGTACGCTCAGCCAAATTCCCCGTGGCATCTGGATGCTCGGCTTCGTGAGCATGTTCATGGACATCTCGTCCGAAGTCATCCACAGCCTGCTGCCGATGTTCCTCGTGACAAGTCTCGGTGCAAGCGCCACGATGGTCGGCCTGATTGAAGGCGTGGCAGAGGCGGCTTCACCCATCGTCAAGGTGTTTTCGGGAGCACTGAGCGACTACCTCGGTAACCGGAAGTGGCTCGCGGTCATCGGATATGGGATGGGAGCGTTAAGCAAGCCACTGTTTGCGCTGGCGCCCACGGCGGGCATCGTATTGACGGCACGGGTGGGCCGACAGAATAGGAAAAGGCATTCGGGGTGCACCGCGCGACGCACTCGTGGCTGACATCACCCCAGCGCATCTGCGCGGCGCGGCCTATGGCCTGCGGCAATCACTCGACACAATCGGCGCCTTTCTTGGGCCCTTGCTCGCGGTCGCCCTGATGCTGCTGTGGGCGGACAACTTCCGTTGGGTATTCTGGGTCGCGGTGGTGCCGGGACTTATTGCCGTAGCGTTACTCGCTTTCGGTATCACGGAACCCGCGCGGCAGCCGGGAGCAAAGCGCGTCAACCCGATTAAGCTCGAAAGCCTGAAGAAACTCAGTGTGCCTTACTGGTGGGTTGTCGGTGTCGGTGCATTCTTCACGCTCGCACGCTTCAGTGAAGCCTTCCTCGTGTTGCGCGCAATGCAGGGCGGTGTGCCGATAGCCCTCGTGCCTCTCGTCATGGTGGCGATGAACATCGTGTACGCGCTGTCGGCGTACCCGTTCGGAAAACTGGCTGACTCGATGAGTCACACCAGGCTGTTGGCCGCCGGCATTCTGGTGCTCGTCGCATCCGACATCGTGCTGGCTCATGGCAACTCATGGCCGGTCGTGATATTCGGAGTAGCCCTGTGGGGGCTGCATATGGGATTGACGCAAGGTCTGCTGGCGACCATGGTCGCGCAATCAGCACCGACCGGGCTGAAAGGCACTGCATTCGGTTTCTTCAACCTGGTGAGCGGACTGGCGATGCTTGTCGCCAGTGTCGTGGCCGGTCAACTCTGGGACCGCTTCGGAGCGAGTACGACGTTTTATGCCGGAGCGGGATTCTGTATCGCCACGCTGTTCGCGCTGGTGATCCGGCCAATGACACGCGACAGCAGGACATGACCTGGCGGCTACTCTACGAGCCAGCAATGACGAATCAATCGTCGTCTTCGTGACGATGATGCTCCCATCCACGGTGCCGGCCGTGGTCATGCCATCGGCGCTCGTCGCCGTAGTCGCCTTCATAGCGGTATCCGTAGCCATAGGCCGGGGCCGGCGCGTAGACCATTGGGGGCGGCGCCTCGTACACGACTGGAGGTGGCGCAACATACACGGGACCAGGAACGCCCAGAAAAACGCCGATGTCCGCGTGAGCGAAAGCCGCGCTGGAAGCACAGGCGGCGGCCATTCCCACTGCGAGAAAAAGGGTAGCGCGCTTCATGGAATTCTCCTGTCCTGCCGGTTCTGACGGATGCCAGACTACGACGAACGATGCAGATTGTAGGGGGCGCAAGTTGCAGCAGGTACAGCCGGATTGTCAATTCTGTAACCGGCAGTAACCGTGAAGGTCCCGCCGGTTCTGGAGGCTGGTTACGACGCGCTCAGTGAGTCCCCCGACACATGAACGCGCTCACCGATCTGGACCGGCGGTTGCGTCGAATAGTTGAAGTTCCGGTAGCTACCATCCTGCATCCTGACCTGCACCTGGTAGCTGGTCTCCTTGCGCACGGCATGCTCAATGCCATTGCCCGCAAAGCCACCGCCGACGGCGCCGGCAATCGTTGCCAGAACGCGACCGCGTCCTCCGCCGACCTGATTTCCCAACAGCCCGCCAGCCACTGCGCCGCCGACGGCCCCGAGCCCCGTTGTCGGCTCGGGTTGCTGAACCGCGTTGACGGCGACTACTTCGCCGTCATTCGGGTCAACGGCGACTGGCCGCTGCGCGGCAATTGCCGGGGATTGATATGCATCGTTGTTAGCATATCTTTGGGCCTGCTCAACGGGTACACCATGGCGATGATGGACGCGCGGCTGGGCTGGTGCTTCCTCCCGGGTCACGCGTTGCTCCGCGTTCGGTTGCGGCGAAGCAACCGGAGCGCTGGCGATTGGCGCCGCAACCGGTAGAGCTTGCGTCGGAGGCGCCGTGACAGCCCGGGACGTCGGAAGAATTCCCGTCATCGCCGCGATACCCGTGGCGCTGGCCAGGATGACGGCCACGGCTGCGCCTGCAACCAAAGGGTGAATGCGGCCGCGCTGCGGTGAACTGGACGTCAGGTTGGTGCTCATGTCGCTCTCCGTTGATGTGTATCAGGAAGAACGCCGCAACCGACACAGCGGTGCACCGGGCCACTGCGACATTTGTAAGCAGTTGTAGTGCGCTACGCATCCGCTGTTCTGGCCACGTCCGAAGGTAAATCGGCGTCGTTGCTACGATAGGCCGGATGTGGTTGCATATGCGGCTGACCGATGCGCACAGGAAACTTGAACTGCGATGAATACACGACAAAACGAAAGCCGTATTCACGTGACGGAAATCCCCTGGCCGCTCGGGACCATCATCGGCACGAGCCTGTTACTCACCGCCATCCGCATTTTTTCAGACATACACCACCGGCACAGTCACTGAGCCGACGCGCTTCCCGTCGTTGCCGGTCACAAAGCTGTCGTGAAGGCAATCAGCCACGGTGGACTTGCAGAGAGAATCGCAGCTTCGAGTGCCTTGTCCAGGCCGGTTAGGGCAAGCACGCCGAATGCGACGAAGAATGCTCCGAAGATTGCCTTCCCGAGCTTCGCCGCAGAACCAAGTCCACCGCGCCACCTTGTCACCGACGCTCGCGAAAGCGCACCCAGTATGACCAGCGGAAGGCCGGCGCCCACACCAAACACCATCATCAACAACGCGACATTGCCAAGGTTTCGTCCCTGGGACGCGAGCGTCGTGGCCGCTCCCAATGTCGGACCAACGCACGGTGTCCAGACGACCCCTATGAGCAGTCCAATAGCGAACTGACCGGGCAGGGTGTCGCCTCTTACCTTGCTCAGCCACCTTTGGCCCGCGCTGCCGAAGCGCGCGGTCGCACGACTGAACGCGGCCTGCAAGCCGGCAGAGAGCATCACCAGTCCAAACAGAATCATCAACAGCGCGGCAACATTGCGAAAGACGCTATCTTCGAAACCGAGCGATGCGCCCAGCGTCGCCAGAAAAATGCCGATGACCGAAAAGGAAGCACCCAATCCGAGCGCGAGTGCGAAGACTGCCATCCGGTGCGCCGACAACGCCGACGCGACGAGAACCGGCACTAGCGGCAGCACACAGGGGGACAACGTCGACAGCGCGCCCGCCGCGAAGCTCAGACCGAATGTCCCCAGTCCGAAGTCCATCACAAGGCCTTTGCGAACGTATCCCTGATATCCCGCTCGCGCGTTTGCCCGGTCGACCGGCCGACTTCGTGGCCACCTTTGAACACGACGAAGGTCGACTGCTGCGTCACCTTCATGGCGTGCTTCAGGGCGGCTTCCTTGTCGTAGTCGGCCACGAAGATCGTCACCTGCTTCATGTCCGGTTGCGCTGCAAGGCGGTCGACAATCGGTTGCTGAACCTTGCAGGTCGGGCACCAGGTCGCATGGAAGTAGACAACGACCGGCTTGCCGGCGGCGTTCAACTGGTCAAACTGCGCCTGGTTGAACGGCTGTTCGCCGCCGAGCGCCCCGACTGCAGCAAAGGCAAGCGTTGCAACAAGAAAAATGCGCGCTATCGTTTTCCACATGCTCATTCTCCGAATACCGGCGTGCACACAGGTTATTCATTTGACAGGAAAGACCATTGCGCGTTTCGTCTGCAAATCAGTGGGCGCGACACGGACTCGCCTGTTGCACCGCGGGGCACGCCGTCGTGCCATATGAGCAGTAAACGCAGCAATCCCCGGCCTTCGGCTTGAGAACCGTTTTGCAGCGCTCGCACTCATAAAACCAAACGCAGGCATCGATGGGCATCATTTCTCGTTTGGCGTACCCGCACATCGGACAGGTGATGGTCGACTCACGTATGACTGTCTTCATCACTTCGTCTCTCTTGAACTGGACGGACTATCTGTTTCTTCCCGTTATAACCGTCGAACCAGAAGCGTCACCCAATGAAAAAAGACCCGGGCTCAGTCTGCCGGACGACTTGACCCATTGCTGGAGACGGTACTAAAGCGTCTATATAACAGATGGTCCACGGACCAGTTGCCCGCGCCCCGGCACAACAGAACCAGCAGCATGGCAGCCCACTGGATGTGCGTGGGCCATGCAAGCGGATACACAAACACCTCGATGACTGTCGTCATGCCGAGCAACACAAATGCGACGGGTCGCGTGGCCAGGCCCAAAACCAGTAGAACCGGCGTGGTCAGTTCGATTGACACCGCGACGTAGGCGGCGGCCTCCGGTGCCAGCAACGGCAATCGATAGTCTTCCTTGAACAGTTCGAGCGCTGCATTCCAGTCGGCAAGTTTGGTCGTCGCCGAGTTCCAGAAGACCGTTGCCACTGCGAATCGCAATGGGAGCGCAAGCACCGCGTACGGCACGCGCTCCAGCCATCCAATGACACGTAGTATGCGGTCGTTCAGCGTCGGCCCGCGAAGGGCGGATTGAGATTTTCGTGTCATGCGAGCGGGCTCCCAGTTGTAGGTCCGCATGCCGGATCTGCTGTGCAGACATCGACAAAGCAACCCGATGCCAGGAGCGATGCGAGCCACACGTGCGCATCGCTGTCCGGCGCTTCGGCAAGCGCCTCATGCAATGCGTGCCCAGCAACCAATGCCGTTGTAAACCGCCATTGCCACTCGGCTATCTGCCTGACCTGCACACCGACCGCGCTCCGGTAAACATGAAGCCAGACCGGGGCGGCGTCCAGTCTGATATTCGTCAATGTGCTGTCATCGTGAGTCAACACCGCGCGCCAGATTTCATCTACCGGAAAGTCTGATTTAAGCAGGCGGGCAGCAAAGCTTGATACGAAACGTACCGACTGCAACCCGTCTTCGTTCAGTCGCTGAAGGCGTCGCAAGTCGAGCGGCTTTGCGTCTGGCGCATGCAGCACCTCGTTCACGGCCCATTCAAGTCGCGCAGTGTCCGGCAGATAGTCGAGCGACGCCGCCTCTGGCATCCGTGCGAGGAAATCCGGGAACGCCGCGCCGTAGCTGTCGAGCTGCGCATGCAACGGTGGGCATTGCTCGATAAACAATCGAGCCGCACCTTCGAAGAATTCCTTTCCTAGCAAGGCCTGTATGGCCGGATAGGAAAGCTGCAACGCTTTGAGCAGCGCACTGTTCACCGTATTTCGATAAATGGCGAGCCGTGCCTGCGGGGCCACCCCTTCGGCCACTACGTATTGAGCTGCGACGCCGTCAGCAAGACCGAGCAGATCATTGCGGACCGCGCGTTGTAAATCAAGCAGCGTCGGCGCGCACGTCGTCATTCCGTTGCCCCTCCAAATATGCCTGCGCAATCGCCGCCTCCTCCATCAGGACTTCGAGCGCCGGCACATCCGTGTCCCACTCGATGAGGGTGGGAACGGCGCCGAAGCGCTGGAGTGCCTGTTGAAACAG
Source organism: Paraburkholderia podalyriae (assembly GCF_014397785.1). GTDB lineage: Bacteria > Pseudomonadota > Gammaproteobacteria > Burkholderiales > Burkholderiaceae > Paraburkholderia > Paraburkholderia podalyriae. The sequence continues at coordinate 358,826 of NZ_VZQQ01000001.1, read as the reverse complement.
GCTCCATACCGGCGGAGCGACGCGCGAGCCGTGGTCGTCGATACGAATGACCTGCCCTTGGTCGAGCGGCCGCACACTGTGACCCGCCAGATGGATCTCGGTAACGGCCGACCGAGGCAGAGCATCCAGATAGGTCCATGCATTCCACCCGTGATTGCTGGCGCTGACATAGATATTGTTGACGTCGCACAGGATGCCGCATCCTGTGCGACCCGCGACCTCGGCCAGGAACTCCCATTCCGGAATGGTCGAGTGGCGGAACCGCAGATAGGTTGATGGGTTTTCTATTGAAATGCGCGACTGCAGACAGGTTTGGACCTGGTCGACATGACGGCACACAACAGCGAGCGCCTCTTCGGTCATCGGCAACGGCAACAGATCGGCAAGGTAGATGCCACCGCTGACACTCCAGGACAGGTGTTCCGAAATCAGACCTGGCTCGACACGCTCGACTACGGCGCGCACGCTCTCCAGATGCACAGCGTCCAATCCTTCGGCGCTGCCCAGAGAGAGCCCGACCCCGTGAAGAGAGACTGGGTAATCGCAGCGTATCGCATCCAGATAGCCCGGCGTGCTTCCTCCGCCCATATAGTTCTCGATGTGCACCTCAAACCACGCGATCGGTGGCTGTCTTTCGACAACCTCCAGATGGTGTTGGAAACGCAGCCCAATCCCGGCCCGCGCCGGAATCAGGCCGGACGCACATTGCGATGCAGCAGGAGCGGCGGACATCGATTGCTCCGTGGCTCATGCGGGCTTCAGCTTGCCGCCCTGGATTTTGCTGCAATCTCCAGCGGGGAGCAGAACGAATGATTTGGGGTCGCGTGCCTGGGTGGCCTGGCCGGCGCACGAGTGAGCCCCCTCCGCGCAGTCGTTCTTTGACACCGCGTTGATGCCAAAACACTTCTCCAGTTTGTTCTGCTCCATGCGAGCCATGTTGTCTTTGACGACCTGGGGCATCTTGCTCATGTCCTTCATTTCCTGAGCCTGAGCCGGCAGCGCCTGTAGCGCAAGCGCCAGGCCGATTGCCGACGACAGGGTCGAAGCGGCCATAACATGTTTGTTCATCGCGCATCCTCCTGCGGGTTGCGGCCTCGCACGCGGGCCGTGTTGGAAAGTTCGGCCGCTCAGCGCAAAAGGTTACGTCCCAGGCAAACTTTTTCTACGTGACAAACGGCCGTCCGCGCAGCAATAATTTCGGATGCTCCAGCGTCCGCACACCACCAATCCAGTTTCAGGTTCCGGGGGAAACGGCCCGGAGACGACTGCATCTGGCCAACAGACGGAGCCGCTTGCCAGCCGAGCCGACGGCACGCTGGACTGGTCCAGCGCGATGGCGAGAGCACAGGCGGGTGACAGGGAGGCCTATCGCCGGCTGCTCCAGGACATCGCCCCCTATCTTCGCGCGCTCGCGGCGCGCCACTTCCGCAGCGATGAAGATAGAGAGGACGCGGTTCAAGACGTGCTGCTCACCGTGCACTCGGTCCGCCATACCTACGACCCGGCCCGCCCGTTCGGACCTTGGCTGGTGGCCATTGCCAACCGGCGCATCGTCGATGGACTGCGTCGGCGCGGACGCATCGGGTCACATGAAACCCTGGTGGAAATGGACCCGGAAACCTTTCCCGCGACCGAAACGAACCTACAGGAAGAGGCGGCAGATGCCCGCCTGGTCAGGGAAGCCATCGACCAACTGCCAGTCGGACAGCGCGACGCCATGCGAATGCTCAAGCTCGAGGAAATGTCTCTTCAGGAGGCTGCGGCTGCGAGCGGAACGTCGGTCGCTGCGTTGAAAGTCGCAACTCACCGGGCGATGAAACGGCTGCGTGCACTATTCCTGCCTGGAGGTGGCAAATCATGACCCGGACCTCCGACCTGATTGACGTGCTGGTCGCGGATGCAACGCCGGTCCGGCGCCTGCGTCATCCCGCGGCGAGAGCTGCATGCTGGCTGTTGTTCGCGGGCCTCGTGATGCTCGTGGTCGGTATCGCGCATGGGGTGCGTGCGGACCTGGCGCTCAAACTCCAGGAGTCTCTCTTTGTCACAGGCGTAGCCGCAGCCATGACGACCGGCGCGCTCGCAGCGGTGGCGGCTTTTATCGCCAGCGTGCCGGGTATGTCGCGTCGCTGGCTTCTATTGCCAATACCCGCCTCGCTCATCTGGATGGCGACCATTGGCTATGGCTGCCTGACCAATTGGGTTTCCATTGGGCCGGACGGTATGTCCTTGGGAGAAACTGCCCGATGCTTCGCAACGTTGGTGCTGGTCAGCGTGCCGCTATGTCTGGCGATGCTCGTCATGCTGCGCTACATAGGCCGCCTGTCGCCAACTCCGGTCACCATGACTGGAACCCTTGCGGTCGCGGCGCTAACATCGATAGCGTTGTCGATCCTGCATCCGCTCGACGCCACCATGATGATACTGGTGTGGAATTTCGGGGTTACCGCGCTGTTCCTGTGGTTGAACGGCCGGTATGGGCAGCGGCTCCTCGCGTGGGTTGCTACGGCAGGCAAACCGGCGTAGCTGCGCGGCGTAGCTGCGTCACCGCTTACGGAAGCAGCAGTAAAGAAACTGCTGTCTGGCGTGAGTGGGCGTCTCGTGGTCTTCGAGCGTGCTCGAGAGCAACTCGAATCCGGCGCCGATTTCATCGGACAGGCTTGCCACGTCGTATCTCCTCACGTCCAGCCCGCTGCACCTGACAGGTCCTTCCGGGCCGAACGTCGCAATGACCGCATATGCCCCGGGCTTCAGTGAAGTCGTGAGCAAGCTGACATATGCGTCTCGTTGCGACGCTTGGGTCAGGAAGTGAAAGGCAGCGCGGTCGTGCCAAACGTCATAGCGAGCCTCCGGCAAATGCGCCAGCGTGATATCGGATTCGACCCACGTTACGTATTCGCCAAGCGCTCCCAACCGTCGTCTGGTTGCCTCAAGAGCAACGGGTGACACATCCAGAACGGTCAAATCCCGGTAGCCGCGCGCGAGTAAATCATCCACCAGTGTCGATTCGCCGCCACCCACATCGATGATGCTTGCATCCAGGTTAAATGCAACTTCGCCAATCAGCCTCAGCGAGGTGTCAAGGTGCGGCCGATACCAGCTAACCGCGCTCGGGCTCTTCGCCCGATAGACATGGTCCCAGTGTTCCTTGCTTTGCATGCGGATTCCTCGACGACCGAAACGCTTGCAGTCACCTCGAAAGTCTAGAGCATAACCGGCTAAATCGCCGGAAGCACTGAACGACCCGGCGCAAACCGTCGTGCGCCGAGGCACACCGGCGCTTCCCGCTCATACGGCGATTGCACGAGTCGCTTGACGAAGACGCGCCGCGACAACAGTCGCCGTGAGGGTTCGGCCAGCTTATTCGACTTCGCCGTCGTCGCTGTCTGCGGCGTCTGCATCGTGCTCATGGGTCATTGCCGCGTGCGCGTGCGCTGCCGCAACTACCGGCGCCTTTTCCTTGCGCTCGCTGTAGCGGTCCGTCAGGTAGTCGGACCGGTCGCGCACGAGCAGCGTGAACTTGTAGAGTTCCTCGATGACGTCTACGACACGGTCGTAATAGGACGACGGCTTCATGCGCCCGTCAGCGTCAAACTCCTGATATGCCTTCGCGACCGACGACTGATTCGGGATGGTCACCATCCGCATCCATCGACCAAGCACGCGTAGCGCATTGACGGCGTTGAATGATTGAGAGCCACCGCATACCTGCATCACGGCAAGCGTGCGGCCCTGGGTCGGACGGACGCCACCCATCTCAAGCGGCAGCCAGTCAATCTGGTTCTTGAAGACTGCCGTCAACGTCCCGTGACGCTCGGGACTGCACCACACCTGGCCCTCGGACCACTCCGACAGCTTCCGGAGCTCGACCACCTTCGGATGGTCTGCCGGGACACTATCCGCGATGGGTAGGTCATGCGGGTCGAAGACTTTCGTCTCGGCACCGAAGTGCCGCAAAATTCGCTCAGCCTCCAGCGTCAGCAGGCGGCTATAAGAAGTCGGGCGCAGTGAGCCATAGAGCAGCAGAATTCGAGGCGCATGAGTTGAGACTGCACGCGCCTCCAGCTTCTGGGTGTCGGGCGTGTCCAGCAATGGCAGCGTGACGTTACGAAGATCCGACGACATCAGCAAACCCCGGCCGTCGGCGTTGACTACCCGTTCGCCGTCTTCCTTCGTGAACTCGCCCCGTTGCGGATTCGGCAGAATCTCGAGAACCACTTCCGATGGCCGGCACAACCGAACGCCGAGCGGCGTGACCACAAACGGGCGGTTGATGAGAATCGGATGCGCAGCCATCGCATCCAGCAACTGGTCATCTGTCAGTGACCCGTCTGCCAGACCGAGTTCCGCGTAGGGCGTACCCTTTTCGCGAATAGCTCCGCGGACCGTCAATGCGGCAGACGAAATCATGCGCTTGAGCTGCTCGCGGGTTGGGGGATGTTCGAGATACTCGATGACTTCCGGCTCTATCCCGGCGTTGCGAATCATCGCGAGCGTATTGCGCGACGTGCCGCACTCGGGGTTGTGGTAGATCGTGACGCTCATGTTGTCCTCCCTCAGTTTGCGCGCGCTTCATACCAATGCTGCGAGCGGTTGGCTACGCCGACGACCAGCAGCATCACGGGTACCTCGATGAGGACACCAACAACCGTCGCCAGCGCAGCGCCGGACTGGAAACCGAACAGGCTGATAGCCGTTGCAACAGCGAGCTCGAAGAAGTTGCTCGCGCCAATCAGACTCGATGGACCAGCCACACAGTGAGCGACGCCGAGCCGGCGATTCAGCACATATGCCAAGCCAGAATTTAAAAATACCCGGATAAGGATGGGCACCGCCAGCATTGCGATGACCAGCGGCTCCTTGACGATGGCCTGGCCCTGAAATGCAAAGAGCAGCACCAGCGTGCCAGGCAATGCGCAATTCGAATACGGACCGAGCGCCGATACGACCCGCTGAAAGTGAGTCTTACCTCGGGTAAGCAAGATTCGACGCATCAACTGCGCGATGATGACCGGAATGACGACATAGAGACCAACCGACATAATCAGCGTGTCCCACGGAACAGCGATGGCCGACAGACCCAGCAAAAGCGCGACGATAGGTGCGAACGCCACAATCATGATGACATCGTTCAGCGCGACCTGGGATAGCGTGAAGTATATGGGTCGCCCTTGCAAAGCTGCGACCAGACGAACACCATCGCGGTGCACGGCGCGGCTGCCAGCAGAATCAGGCCGGTAACGTAGCTGTCGAGTTGCGCCGCCGGCAGGTACGGTGCGAACACGTGGCGCACGAAAATCCAGCCGAGCAGCGCCATTGAGAACGGTTTTACGAGCCAGTTCACGAACAGCGTCACTCCGATGCCGCGCCCGTGTCCTTTCACTTGCGCCATCGCGCCGAAGTCGATTTTGATGAGCATCGGAATAATCATCACCCAGATGAGGAGGCCGACGGGGATGTTGACGTGCGCGACTTCCATGCGACCGACGGTTTCAAACACCGCCGGAAACCACCGGCCACGCAATATGCCGCTGACAATGCCCAGCGCCACTCACGCAGTGAGGTAGCGTTGAAAGAAGCCGATGGCTGCGGGGCCGCTATCCCGTCCGGCACTCGAATGCGAGCCCGAATGTAGCGACGAGGCGTCGGATCAGTCATCGGCTGGGACAAGCAAGGGAAGCGATGCGTATCGCCGGCAGTTTGAAACCGGTTGCACCGGCGGCCAGTCATGGCAACGGCACGGAATTCCCGGGAGCGAGATTCCATACAATTTCCGTACCAGGTTGAGATTAGAGGCGCACCGAATGTGGTTTTACTCTACTGATGTCGCGTAGTGCACTCTACTGATGTCGCTTAGGGCCGTTTTCGACCAGATTTTGGAAGAAGATGGCCACCTCAGGCCGCCATCTCGAACCAAGGTGCACCCTACTGATGTCGCACATTCACCTGAACGACCCTACAGGTGTCGCACTCAGTTTTTCTCCAGAGGCTCGACAGATAAGGCTGAGCAGCCGCTCATCGGCCTCAAAATTTGCGTCCGAGAGCTCCCGCCGCGCAGCAAAAGGCGAAAAGGCTGCAACCCTCTCTCGGTCACCGAGACTCAAAGCCCTCGACCGCCTCGAGAAGAGACCCAACTTGCGATTCGCGCTCTACTCCGGTTCCGGCATCCCCAACTAGCAAATCTAATTTTTACTGTATATACATACAGTAATGCGCCTTTACTTAACCGTCAACTCCTGCGAGGCCTTCGAGCAGCTTGACCGTTTTACGCGCGTTGTCCAAGGCGCCCTGGATTCCGTCCGCCGCGCCCGGGTTGGCCATCAGGAAGTCTGCGAGCAGGGAGAGGCAATCGTTAATAAGGTGCGTCGGCGCTCCCGCTTTCTCGGCTTCGAATCTGGATAGGGAGGACTTGTTGACGCCATGAGCGGCAGCGAACTCGGCTTGTGTACTTTTGCCGCGCGCCCACCGAATCAACTCGCCTTGGGTTCTGGGTGGAATCATCCTGAATGTGGTGCTGTAATCGCATCTAGTTGCTATAATAGCATTATAAAATCGGTATGAAGCCTATACTTCGTTTCGAGACTTTTTTGAGGTTCCTGATGGCACGTTCCGACCAAGTGAAGGCACTACTGCGCGCATATGCTGGTGACAACCACGAGCATTTCTTCGCGGTTGCCATGCAGATGGCCGCGGACGAAGCGCATCGTGGCCACACCAAACTGGCGGCAGAACTGCGCGACCTCGTGGACGCAGCAAAGGCTGGTAAGAAGCCCGGGCTTTCGTCGGTGCGCAGCAAGGGTGCCGAGCGCGCGATTCCGCTCGCTCAGCCAAAGGGCGAGCTCTCCGAGTTGTTGACGGTGCAGTATCCGGAAGAGCATCTGCAGCAGATGGTGCTGTCGAACACTGTTCAAGCGAAGTTGAATCGCGCGCTCCGTGAGCAACGCCATCATGAACAGTTGAGCAGTCACGGGCTAAGCCCACGCAGGAAATTGCTTTTTGTCGGCCCGCCGGGCACTGGCAAAACCATGACGGCCGCGGCATTGGCTGGCGAGCTGCGTCTCCCCCTGTTCACTGCGCGCTTCGACAGCCTCATCACCAAGTTCATGGGCGAAAGCGCGTCAAAGCTGCGCCTGGTGTTCGAAGCGCTAAAGTCGACGCGCGGCGTCTATTTTTTCGACGAGTTCGATTCGCTCGGCCTGCAGCGCGGCAGCCAGCATGATGTTGCCGAGATGCGCCGGACGCTGAACATGTTCTTGCAGCTCATAGAGCAGGACGCGTCGGACAGTCTTCTGATTGCAGCAACGAATCACGGCAAGGACTTGGATACGGCTCTGTTCCGTAGATTCGATGACGTCATCAAGTACGAAGCGCCCGACGAACGGCAAATTGAAGCGCTGCTGAAGAACAGCCTCGGCGTGTTCCGAACGCCAGATATGGACTATCGCCGGCTCGCCCTTGTAGGCAAAGGTGAGTCACACGCCGATATCGTCAAAGCGTGCCTCGACGCATTGAAAGACGCGATTATGGAAGGCGAGAAGACCGTGAGCGAGGCGAGCGTAATCCTCCATCTTGAGGAGCGCGCGCAAGGACACAATCTGAACCGGTAAAAGCTGGGAAAACACCCCGAAAAATCAGGAAATCTTGCGGTAGACTCTCACTCAAGTCAATAAAACGAAATCTAGAACTTGAGAGAATGGCAGACGAACTGTTGAGCCACCTGCTGATTGGTGGGCGCGTGAAGGGGATTCCATTCAAACCGCCACTGGCAGTCCCACGAAAGCACATATACAAACGGAACGTGGGCGAACACGGTCGCCGACTTCTTGCTCAACTCGGCGAACTGGCCGCCGCCATCGGCGAACTCGAAGCTGCCCGCAAAGCACTCGAGCTACCGCTGCAACGGGGCATGTCCATCGCAGTGGAATTCACGCCGCGCGGCAAGTTCGACTGCAGCAAAGTCGACTGGAGTCAGGACAAGATTGAGCTACTCACTGTCCAGGCTCACACAAACTCCGATATCGCGGTCCTGCATATCCCAGATGGGAAGCTCGCCGCGCTCGTGCGCCGTATCCGCGATTACGTAGAAACCGAAAATGAGCCCACCATTAAACAGGCGGCTCTTGTCGACGCGATTGAGAACATTAAACGTGCGGCCTTCGGTGAAATGTGGACAGGTCCTGGCGACCCGCCTACTGACGGAGAGGCGCACTGGTTCCAAGTTTGGCTACGCCATTCTCGCGGTAATGCCGGCGACATCGTCAGCGAGTTCACCGAACTGGCCGAGCATGTGGGCATTCAAACGGAAGCGGGCCACGTTGCGTTTCCTGGCCGCATTGTGGTCGCAGCATTTGGCACCAAACACGCGTTCGAGCAGGCAGTCGAACTTCTTGACCTGATTGCCGAAATACGCCCGGTCGAACCGAACGCTGAGTTTTTCCTCAGCAAACTTAGTCAGTCGGAACAAGCAGACTGGACTAAAAGCCTGCTTTCCAGAACAACCTTCCCGGAAGATGAAGCGCCACATCTATGCCTAATGGATACGGGCGTGAACCACGGGCATCCGCTTCTGGCCCCCGCGCTTGCTGATGAGGACATGCATACGTACGACCCGGCGTGGCAAAAAGCTGACCATGCGGGCCACGGCAGCGAAATGGCCGGTATCGCGCTTTGGGGCGACCTCACCAAACCGTTGTCGTCCGAAGATGAGGTCCTCGTCCCGCATCGGCTCGAGTCGGTGAAAATCCTTCCTCCCGTCGGGGAGACCGCGCCCAAGTTGTGGGGTAAGGTCACTGCAGAATCGGTCTACCGGGTCGAGGTCACAGCGGCGGCACGCTCGCGAGTGTTTGCGATGATGACCACAACGGTCGGACATCTGCTTGGGTTACCCTCCGAATGGTCGGCCACCTTAGACCAACTTGCCTTCGGACGTCCCTCCGTCGACGTCGCCAACGTTGGACGCGCGAAGCAACAGCCCGTGCGAGTCCCTCGTCTGTTCGTACTTTCCGCGGGCAATGTGCCGTGGGCCGACTGGGCGGAATATCCCGTCAGCAACCACAAGAGCCCCATCCAGAACCCCGCGCAAGCATGGAACGTGTTGACGGTGGGAGCGGCGACGGCGCTCACCGAAATCGACGGCAAGACCTATCCCGACCTTAAGCCGCTTGCGACGGCGGGCGACCTTTCGCCGTCTTCGACGACTTCACTGTTGTGGGCAAACACGGCGTGGCCGTTGAAACCAGATGTCGTTGCAGAAGGCGGTAACGCCTCCCGCGACAAATACTCGGTGACAATCGGGCCCGACGCCCTTCGAGTTCTGACGACTTCGGATACGCCGACGGCGGCACTTTTCGCGGCGACTGGAGATACGAGCGCTGCGGCAGCCGAAGTAGCACGGTTGTGTGCCCACCTTCGCGCCGAGTATCCAGACTATTGGCCCGAGACGATTCGCGCGCTGGTTGTCCATGGGGCAGACCACACGCCAGCAATGCGCGCGCCGTTTCCAAGAGTCCTCAAGCAGGACCACAAGGACCGCCTGCTGCGCATGTACGGCTTCGGCCTCGTGAATCACGACTCCGCACAGTTCTCAACCGCGCACCGCCCGACCCTCGTAGTTCAACGTTCGTTCGCCCCCTATCAGCGACAGGTGGGCGGGTACATCGGCTCCGGGCCGATGCAGCTCCATGACCTGCCGTGGCCAGCAGACGAGCTGAAGCGTCTCAGCGAGAAACAGGTCGAGCTGCGCGTCACGCTGTCGTATTTTGTAGAACCCAACCCGAGTGCGCGTGGCTGGTTGAGCAAGTTCCGCTATCAGTCCTTTGGTCTGCGGTTTCTCGTAAAAGGTGCTTCTGAAGAGGACGCGCAGTTCTTGCTGCGGGTGAACCGGCAACTGCGCGAGGAGCTCTCAGAAGAGGAGCTGGAGGAGGAGTACAACGACCCAGACGTCAAGGATTGGCGATATGGGCCGAAGATACGTACCCGTGGCTCCGTCCACTCGGACATGTGGAAAGGCACGGCACAGCAGCTCGCTGCCAAGAACCAGATTGCGATTGTTCCCGTTGGTGGCTGGTGGAAATACTGGAAGAGTGCCAAGCAATACGGCATGGAAGCCCGGTACGCCTTGGTCGTTTCACTGCGCGTCGGCGAGGATGTCGATACCGACATCTACACACCGATTGCGACCATCATCGCGCCGGCAGCCGTCATCGATGTCGATGTGGACGGCGGGGCGACGGTTTTCAGTAGCGGCAAGTAACCATCCTGCTTGCTATGATTGAAAAGTCTTGGCGACGAACTCACGGAGGTTGCCGAGTGACACGATGCGGTCGCTCGGAAGAGGCAAGTCCTTCACATAACTAAACGGAACCTCCACATTGGTGACCAAAGGATTCTCGATATGCATACTGGTAAGGGAGAGTTTCAAGTATTTTGCGACATGTTCATGGTTTGCACGAATCCACGCCATGCGTCTCAAATGCTTGTGTAAATGGTCACCTTCGCGGCCCGCAAACCGAGCACAGCATTGAGCGATTTCGGAGATGGTACGCGCGCTTTTCAACCGCTTGCACTCAATGGCCAGTACCTCTCCCGAAGGCAGCCAAGCAAGCACATCGACATCTCCAAGGTTGGGGGATTTGGGGGCACCAAGCTGCGTCATTTTGACTTCCTCTTCGGTATTCCAGCCGAGCTCACGTAGCGCGGACGCGACCTCGTGCGTAAAATGACGCCCTGCTTCGTCAACCTTTCCGCCAACATAGGAGCGCATCTCTCGCGACTCAAAAACGTCTTTATCAAAACGAGCGTTGACCGTCGAATCGATGAGATACGTAACCGAATCGCGCAGCGTGCCCATCCCCACAACGTAATAAGTAACGTCGCCCTCCACGCATGTAATCAAGGGGCGCAGCATGACAGACAATCGTCTCTCGAATCTCCACGGCTCGACGTCTCGGACCTTGACGGGAGACTGCGGAGCCCACGTCGCGCGCGCAGGCAATGCAAAGCACTTCAAGAATGCATCGACGTCGCAGGCGCGGACGTCCCGCTTGCCCATGAAATTCAGCAGCTCATCGCGAGTGAAGGCTGTCACGACCTGTTGACCGGTGATAAACGAGTCAAATATCGCCGCGCTTATTTCCGTGAACGCTGAGAACTCGAGGCAATATTCAGCCTTGAACGCAGCTCGGAAGACTGGCCCTTCGTATTGATTTGTCGTTGCAGCCGGACTTTGAGGCTCTGATGGCAGTACCCAGTCCTCGTACGAAGCCGCGGCGTCTGCAAATCCAGCAGCAAACGCCGTTTCTCTGTAGGGCGTTCCAATCTCATCTAGTACATCGGGAGAAAAGGCATATGCACCGCTCGGGTAGATTGTGATGCCCGAGGACGATAGCCCGTGATATATCGTCTCGGAGTGCCTGCCCAAGGAGACCAACGTGCACATCAGACCGTACAGCTCGTCTGTGGAGAAGTCATCGGGCAACTCTCCTCCGTTTGTACTACTCTCGCACACCGCAGCCTCGACCAATGTTCGTAGCGTTACGCTTACTTCAGCACGAACCGCATCGGCCTTGCGTGCAGCGCCAACGCCATCCGCCGCACCGTACAAGGCTTGCACTGCTCTGGCAGTCGACCGCCATCGCAATTTGTCGTTTAACTGCGATTCATGCAAAAACAGAAGATGCATCACCAGTTTCTTCTGGTTGAACAAGCTTAACTTCTTGGCAACCTGATGCATCAGATGTGTGACCGCTTGGTTCAGCGCCTTGCAACTGTCCTGTGGGGAGAGTTTGCGTGGCTTAAGCTGGACCGGATAAAACTCGAATGCAGTCCTCTGTGCGGCCCCGACATGTTCGTCCGGACGTTCGTAAATCGGGTTCGCCTCCTTTGAGAGCAGATACTCTATCGGGTCATAGCTTTCAAATGCATGGAACACCTTTGCGCTCGCCGCACCCAAAGCTTGTTTCGCTCGTTCCGCGCTTGTCACCAATGCTTCGTCTGTCCTACGAGGCGGCAGCCGAAATGCCTCCAGGCCATCGAGGACTGCGGCTAGTAATTTACGCTCCCCATCATTTGACACGCCGGAGAACGTGCGCAGAAAGGCCGCCCCTGCAGTGACCTTTACTAGCGGAATCTCGGTATGGCGCGAAAGGAGATACTCTTCGTCTTCCTGTGGAAGGCTTTTCGCTTCGTCAATTGAACGAATAGTCCTCAAGTCGAGCAAGACCTCCACCGCGGGCATCGCGAACTGGACAGGAGGGGTTGTCCCCAACAGTGCCATAGGCAGCAGAAACTGCAATTCCTCCCAAGCCTTGTGCTGAAACTCTCCCAGTCGTTCTCCGACACTTCGCCCAATCATCGAAACCCAAACAGACGTACCCCGCACTCGAATGCAGAAGCATCGCCCACCGCCTCTGAGTCGGGTGATGCTCAGATAGACGGGAAGGCTTTTCAGGACTGGATACACCGCGTCTCGATTGGCGCGAAAGACAGTGTCCCAGCGACCCCAAACGTCTGGTTCGCAATGCCTGTCCATGGACCGTCTATGCCGCACGCGGAACGCCGTAAGGTGGTCGTTCCCAAGCTGCACATGCGCATATCTATCCCTCGGTAAGTCGGGCGGCGACAAATGACAATCCAACTCCAGCCAATATGCGTAGAGGTTGAGAAGGCCGCTTGGATTGCCGAACTCATATCCTTGAGCCTCCATTCGCGCCCTCTGAGTAAGCATGAGAGCGATTCTATTGAGGGCACCCGCTTGGTCCCACAAGATGAACTCTAGCTCCTGCAGTCGGCAAAGGTCGAATGTCCAGTTCGGCGTCGAAAAGGGAGAATCGAATGCTATGGCTTGACCGAGATGTCCAAACAGCCCCAGGGTATGGCCCATGGCAAACGAGCCAATCGATTCGACGTGGCTTCTTACCCTAGTGACATGATTGTTAATCATCGCCTGCTCGTGGCTGCCATACTCCCTCGGCTCAAGAAGTCCGGCAACAGCGCTTTGTTCTAGGTCGTCCCAAAGCACGAAAAGGTGAAAGAATCTTTTTTGCCCCAGCCGGAATACCGCGCTACGACCGAGCGCACCGCAATTCTCGGCGTCGTCCGGAAGGGGGACCTTCTCAACCATATGGCGCCCCCCAATGTTCAGGTACGAAGCTGCTCGGGCCATCAGAACATTATTCAATGCCTCCTGGAAGGAGCGAATCTGCCCTTGCTCCAACAGCTTCCGAAGAAGGTAGCGTCGGGCAGCATAGGTAACCGCTGTCGGCAGCGAGAGAACAATGCAGTCGGCAAACTCGACCAATGGGCATTGTTGCAGAGGCGATTCCTCGAAGTGCTCAGCGAGTGAAGCATGGTCACTGTCTGCCCGGAAGATGAACGGTTGCAGATGGGTCAAGCTAATACCACCTTGCTTCAATTCGTCCCGGCCCACAATTGCGCGCACGCTCGTTGCCTTCCAATCGACCGCGATACTTTCTGGAAAAGGACCTTTGGGAACTGAGCGCTCGATGGTCCATCTCGATAGTCCTGCGCGTTGCAGGATGAAATGCGACAGAGCGAGTAGTGCGTAGACAGGCTGAAGCACCTCATCTGTTGGCACGCTCGCTCGTTCGAAGACTTCGAGCATCAGGTTTAAAGAGTCGTCCGGCGTTTCCCACAATCCGGGAAGCACGAGAAATTCTCCCTTCAGAGACACGATGTTCGTTACAAAGACGTCTTCTGGCGGGTCTTCCATCGTTGCGACAGGATGCGTACCTAACTGGCGATTCAACCAATTGAGCACATTCTTCGGTCCGACCATCGTCTCCCCGGTGCAGTTCGCGGCAATGAGATGAGCCAGAATCTCCAGCCGGTATGTGTTTGCCTGAAACTGAGGAAGCGTCAACAGACCAGACACAGCGGACAGCGCCCGCCTCTTCGAGTATTTGGACAATATTTTCGGCAGGTTCCGCGCAACGGTCACCTCGAATCGCTTGCTGGAAGACACGTCGAACGGGGAATAGTGACTCAATGGAACCTCTCGTAATAGTTATCGACGACACGACTTCGCGCCGGTGGACGATGCTACCTCGCGCTGTGAATTCGATTTGACAGTTCAAATATCTCATTAGGTCGAGGAACTGGCAACGTTCCACGATGGCTAACACGCTCGAGGCAAAGCGATACCGCACGAACGAAACCTCGCTCGTGCGTAATGTGACACTCCTCTGAGACGGCAGGCTAATATGTAGCACTCTTTTGGCGACTTTCCGATGCCCGAAAACATTGCACCCAATACGCTCGCAGAAATGGAGCGAAAGCTGTTCGATTTGGCGGATGCCGACGGCGTCAACGATTCGGAGCGCATACTCAATTCGCTGTGCCGTAGGTCCTTCCTCAGGCTCTGGTCGCAAACGAACGTCTATACGGACGAAGGCTTCAAGGACGGCAAGGGCAGCACTCGGGAACTGTGCGATGCACTCGTCATATTCGGCAATGACGTGATTGTCTTTTCGGACAAACACATTGCATTCCAGGCTGACAAAAAACTCGCTATCGCCTGGCCAAGGTGGTACAGGCGCGCGATACTCGAGTCCTGCAAGCAATTGCACGGCGCAATGTCATGGCTACAGCGCTTCCCAAGTCGGGTATATCTGGATGCAAAGTCCACGCGCAGCCTGCCAGTTGTCGTCCCAGCAAAAGGGGCGGTTAATTTTCACTTGGTCGCAGTTACACGAGGAAGCCGACAAGCCGCGCTTGCGTACAACGACGGGGAGGGATTGGGCTCTTTCCGGCTAAACAGTGAGGTCGAAAGTTCCCAGCACCTCGATACGCCGTTTCTCGTGGGCCTTCCCGAGCCAGAGAAGCACTTCGTTCATGTCTTTGACGAGGTGTCAATCGAGCTGTTGCTGAGCGAACTGGATACCGCTGCCGACTTTCTCGACTATCTAAAAAAGCGAGCGGCCCTGTTAGGTCGGCGCGGAACTCACGTCTCGGCCTACAGAGAAGAAGAGTTGCTAGCGGCGTATCTTCGCACGATGGACTCAGACGGCCAAGAGCACGTGTTCTTTGAGCCGCAACCGGACGGTGCCATACCAGACGCAATTCTCTTCGACGTTGGCATTTACGAAGCGCTCAAGAATGACCCCGGCTACACGCGTAAGAAGAATGCGGACAAGGTCGGCTATGAATGGGACAAGCTCATCGAGCGCTTTGTGGAATACGGTGACCCCGGAATTCATAACAAGTATGGCACCCAAGGAACAGCCGAAACCGAGCAAGGGTTGCGTCTCATGGCCGCCGAAACGCGGTTTCGTCGTCGGCAACTAGCCGAGACGTTCATCGGCGCGTTGCAACGAATCACCCCCGGGGACCATCTCGGTCGGCTAGCATACGCAGGCGTAGCCGGAGAGACCGTTTACGTGTTCGTAGTTGTCGCCAAACGACAGGACGAGAGCTACGCCAGTTACCGGGAATTCCGCTTTGCTCGTTTGCACGCCTATGTGCGAACGGCCAAGCTGCTAGCCCCGTTGGGAACAGTGTTTGTCGGCGTTGCGTTCGACAATCCGCACAAAGACTATCAAGGCGGCTCGGAAGACCTTCTAGTTTGGACGCAGGAGAATTGGACAGATGACGAACTTGCAGAGCTCGAAGCCAAGCGGCGCGAGCTGGGCATCTGGCGCAAATCGATGGAAACCTGGCACTATCATCAAGACGAGTTCCCGCAGGCGACACGGCACGTTGGACGACAGCCGATGGTTTCGGTCGGGGAACACGCCTCACGGCAAACACAAGAAAAAAAGAAGGAAACAGAGAAGAGAATCAAAAAGATGAAGAAGGCGTCGAAGCGCCGCAACCGAGGAAAGAAGTAGCGTCGTCGAGGGGTTTCCGCTGCAACCTAGATTGACGCAGATGCTCGGCGACGGGCCCGGCAATTCAACGCGTTGTTGGCGTACGGGGCGTTAATAAACCTTGTCCAACGGACAATCGTGGCATAAGTGAGAGTGCTGTGTATGCCGTCAACATCCGTCAGCGACGCAAACGAAGATGGCCCATGACTGCGCATGCTCTTTATGCCGCGCCGTATAGCGGATTCAGGACGCCAACGCCCACCTACGTCGCCGCTTGCTTGGACAGCGAGTCAGCCAGCGTGTCGAGAAGCGTGCGTAAATTAGTGCGTACTGCCACTGGTAGATTGTTTTCATCGAAGGACAAGTCAATGACCCGGCTGCGCTTGCCGACCGGAATGGGCTCTGGCCACTGTGCTTTCATGACTCTGCCGCCAGGATGGGCTACCTCCGCGTAGTGAACTACGTAAGGCACATGTTCACGCGGCCACGGTCTGTTGTGGGACACGTCCCGAGTATGATTTCCGCGGGCCGGTAGCAGGGGGCGGATGCCGTACGAAACGCATCCAGCGACTGGGATTTCGCCATCGCCTTCTCCATACGTGACGGCGCGTTCAATCCGTAAGCGCTCGCCATCGCGCCACGCGAGCATCAGGCATTTGAGTTGAATTTCAGCGTCGCCATTCGGTCTGAATCGGATGTCCCAAAACGCATACAGAATCTTGGGCGCTTCAAGCCCTACAGCTGACATCATTCGGATATCGTAGACTGCGCCATGGGCGGCTTTCAGGCTCTCTCGCTTAGGACTAAGGTCTAGTGACGTCAGTTGAGAGACGAGAGCGAGGGCACTACGGTAGTAGGAGAAGACTTCTCGTCCGTCGGTGATGGTGGAAGGTAAAGACAAACCGCGTGACTCGGGGGCGTCGATTCGTTCCAGCAATCTCTCGAGGTTGTCCTCGCCTGAACCGGTGAAGTAGACCTCACCAAAAATCGCGCTTCTGAAGACCTGCATGTCGTGAAGAAACCGGAACTGATGGTGGTCATCGATGCGGTAAATGACCACGAACGACACACTCTGGCGCTCCGCTTCGGTCAGTTCGCTCAGTTCCGCAAGAACCAGTTCCTCAGACATCTCGACGCCGCTTTCGAGGCGGTCGGAGATTCCCCGTGCAATGCCCCGAGCCACGAATTCGCTGCCGGCATATGCGAACATCCCGTTCCTGCCGAATGGATGTATCTTCTGCGACAGGTCGCTAATTTTCATCGGTCCCAGCGATGTCGGGATTTCAAATTCGGACTCTACTGGACCAACAACGGAGGGCAGAGGAACGGGCTCCTTCACGAAGTGCGCCGGCGAGGTTAGGAGCGTGTCTGTGATGACGACCGGAAAGGTGTCGGCGAACAGAACAACGGTGATGGTCATATTGGCGTTCCCCGGTCTGCGGTTGAGTTCTTGTTGTTGCGCTTCCCGCGTGCACAGCTTTCGCGAGCCGTGTCGCGTGACGCGGTACGTGTGGCGGGATGAGTATATCGTCGCTACTTTTCTCTTAGCGCCTTTTCCTTTCATTGACGTAAGTAATTTATCTCTTTTGGCGTGCGAATCGCAATAATGAGCCATGGACCCGGCTCCGTTCAATTCCGGCTCGCCGAGCAGTAAAGCGACGGACGAGGGATTTCCACGATAGTTCTCGGGGGCAGCAGTCGCGTCGGCTCCATGGCGTTGCATCTCGACCATAGAAAAAAGTCGGTGGTGGTTGACCGCCTCAAGGTCGGAGACAAGTGCGATGGGTTGCCGCCTCAGCATCGGAAGTTGAGGCGCTGCCGGGGACGCACAGTTTCGTCGATTTGCTGACCCGCCCGCAGAACCGCGACGGCAGTCACGGTGACGCATCCAGGCGAATTGGCAGACTGGTAGTAATCGCGTCTCGACGCTTGACGCGAACGCTCCGTTACCTTCAAAAAGGTTTCGACTACTTGGAGCCCTTCGTCTTTCCTTGGCGGAGCACCAGCCACAGCCGGCCTTTTCGCTTGATGCATAATCCACCAACCAACACGGGGGATTTATGGCAACAAGAAGAAGACCTGCGCCGGTGGCGACCTACGATGCCGACCTCTTTCAGCAGTTCGTCGGCGACACGGACCTCGGGCTCGCAATCGAGGCGCTGAAGCGGGCGAACGACATCTTCGATATCATCGAGCCGCAGGAAACCCAGCATTCCCAGATGCTCCAGTGGCTGCTCAACCCGCGGGAGGGGCACGGCCAGGGCGACGCCCTATTCAAGGACTTCCTGACAGCCGCATGGGCGAATTGCTACGCGGAGGATGGACCGAACACGGAGTTCTTCGCGCACTGGACGCCGGCGCGCATCAGCATGACGGGCTTCCACTCGATTCTGTTGCTTCGTGAGTACCGTATTTCAGATGGGAACCACCTCGATTTCTTTATCGTGGACCCAGTAAACCGTTTCGTTATCGTGGTCGAGAACAAGTACAAGGCGCAGCATGGGAACCCGCAACTCCTCCGCTATCGCCGTTCAGTGCAGAACCTTGTCGCGAGCCATCTCGGGTTCAAAAATTTCCGGGTCGCACTCATCGCGCTGGACCGTGGCCGCTCGAGGCAGCTGAAGCTGCGCGAGTTGAAGAAGTATTGGGTCTATCTCGACTACATGTGGCTGGAGGCTGGCGCGAACCGAGCAGAAACGCAGATGCGTCGGGGCAACCAGACCGCAAGCCTGCTGATTTCCTACTGCCAGCGCCAGTCGGACTACGAGTCGCAGGCCGAAAAGGATGTCGACACGATTCTGGCGCGGCTGACGCGTCACTACCGGCCCCTGCTCAAACCGCTTGCAGAGGCGCGCGCGACGAAGCTGAGCAAGGCCCAAGGCGTCACGCTAGGTGACCCCGCGAGCGACATTTGGCTATTCACGCAGCACTATCCAGAGCTGGTCACGCGCCTCACGCATCTCAAGAACCTGTCCTTTGTGAGGTCCGACCTTGCAGAAGAGCTGCCCGGCGCGAAATTCGAATACGAGGAAAGCGACTCCTGGATTCAGCTATTCGACCGAGCGTGGTATTCGTACACGCAGGCCGACGAGAACGATGTGCTGTGGTGGCCGTTCTATGTGCGGGTGCGCTTCATTCCGCCTGAACTTCTCTCCGAGGAAGAGCAGGAACAGGCGACCGAGAACCTCTATGTCGTGAGTGTCGTCTACCGTGAGTCGTATCTGAAGCCGGACACCGCCAAGCGCGTGTGCGCAGCGATGCTAGATAAATTTCCCGAGCTTGCCGGCGGTCGCCAAAAGGCCCATGTGCGCCGGCTGCAGAAGGAGAAAGTCAAAGAGAGCAACCTCCTTGACGAGGTGCTACGCCGTTATCGCATGCTCAACTCAGCTCTCCAGGGCGTGTGACATTGCCATCGGCGACTGGTGCGCTTGCCTGTGCGCCCTGGGCCGAGCATTCTATGCTCGAAGCGCTCGCCCGTTCGTCGCCTTGGCGAGACTCACTAATCGAAGGAGAGAAGGGAGGGCTGCATGACGATTGCAAGAATTAAGAAGCTGCAGGGGTATCGGATTTTTCGCGACTTCAACTGGGATGGCCTTCCAGATTTCGGTAGATATAATTTAATTTACGGCTGGAACGGGGCAGGCAAGACATCTCTTTCGTCTTTGTTCAGAAACATGCAGAGACGGCAGCCTCCAGAGTCAGGCGCGGTCGAGCTGGTCATCGACGGGAATATCATGACCGGCACCGACTTCGCATCAGGGAAAACCGTTTCCATACGCGTGTTCAACCGTGATTTCGTGGACCGCAACGTCTTTGAGACTCCGGGGCACGAGTTACCGCCGGTGTTCTATCTCGGCGAAGACAGCTCAGAGAAGCAACAACAGATACTTGCGCTACTAGCACAGCGTGAGGAGCTTTCCAAAGAGCAGATGACACTCTCGGGTCAGAAGGAAGCGGCGACGACGGAGCTGAATGCATTTTGTACTAGCCAGGCTCGGAGCATCCGTAACCTTCTCTTGGGTGACGCGCGATACAATAATTACGAGGCCCCGAAATTCAAGGAACTGATGCGCCGTCTGGCTTCAGCAGATGCATTGCCGACACAACTCGATGGTCCGCATCGCGCGGAGGCGGAAGAGGCAATCGCGGGAAGGCCGTTGCCGAAGGTGAAGGTCCCTTCGTTCGGAGAGGTAGACCTTGCTAGCTTGACGGGTAGATTGAGCACTGAGCTCGCGGCGACAGTTGTCGCGAGTTCCATCCAGGAACTGGTCGAGGAGCCTCAACTTTCGGGCTGGGTCGAGCGCGGCCTGCATCTGCATTCAGACGGGCAAACGCACTGTTATTTCTGCCTGCAGGAGTTAAGACCAGAGCGGCTCGCCGCCCTGTCGGCCCACTTCAATGACCATTTCAACGCTCAACAAGAGCGGCTGACGAGGCTCTCGTCTGAAGTGGAATCCTTGCGCAGAGCGGCGCGAGCGCGCGAGATTCCTGAGCGCTCCGCACTATACCCCCAGTTCCTTGAAGAGTATGACCAAACGGTAAAAAAACTGGACCAGCACTCACTATACGTGGAGACGTATCTCGATGGTCTATCGCGAGCCATTGACGCGAAAAAGAGCCTGCCATTTGGCGAACTTAAGCTGCCAGATTTTCTGGATGCGCTGAACGTCGAAAAGGAATCGGGATTCTGGGCATTTGTTCGGCTGATATTCAATGGCATCAATGTCGTTGGTGCTAGCTTTGGAATGCAGGCGATACAGTCCATCGTGGAGCTGGTCAAGAAGCACAATAAGCACTCGGAGAACTTTGAAAAGGCAGCGGCCGAAGCACGCAAGATACTCGAGCTCGATGAGGGGTTGAAGGCATTCTCAGAATGGTCATTCCGCCAGAAGCGCGTGAATGTGCTGACTACCACGCTCACAGGATTGCAGGAAAAACTTCGCCCGCTCGCAGGCCAGATTGCGAACCTTCAGCGCGCGATTCGACAGCATCATCAACCAGCGAAAGAGCTGACCCGCGAGTTGGCTGCGTATCTTGGCCGCGACGAGCTCCGCTTCGAAACCAGGGACAATGGCTACACTATTATGCGCGGTAAGGCGCCAGCGATGCATCTGAGCGAAGGAGAGCGCACGGCCATCGCTTTCATGTACTTCCTCAAGACACTGGAGGATTCCGATTTCAAGCTGAAAGAGGGCATCGTCGTGATTGACGACCCAGTGTCTAGCCTTGACGCAAATTCCTTGTTCAGTGCCTTCGGATACATGAAGGAGCGCGCCAAGAATGCGAAGCAACTCTTCGTGCTAACCCATAATTTCGGATTCTTCCGGCAGGTGAAGAACTGGTTCAATTTCGCAGGGAAATTGAAGAACGGTGTCTACAAGCCTGAGACATCGACAATCTCTCACTTCTACATGCTTGCGATGAGAGTGGAGGGTGGCCAGCGCAACGCGTACTTGCGAACGTTGGACCCTCTTCTTCACGAGTATGAGTCGGAGTATCACTACCTGTTCAGGCTCGTAAAGGATGGCGCGGCGATGGTTCAGCCGCAAAGTCTGGCGGATGTGTACGGAATGCCGAACGTCGCACGGCGGCTTCTCGAGTCGTTTTTGTCTTTCAGAGTGCCTGGCCACGCAGGCAATCTCAGGAGGCAGATGGAAGAGCTCGACGGCGAGCCTGCGATGATGGCGAGAATTATCCGGTTCCTGCACACTCACTCTCACATGGAGCAGGTCTCTGAGCCTGAGCACGACCTCTCTGTCCTTTCCGAAGCGCCAGCGGTACTTGCAGATTTGCTGACGATTATCGAGAGGAATGACAAGAAGCACTACGAGGCGATGATGGCACTGGTGTAGCTGCGTAGCGGTCCAGCTGATTCGCATCGAAATTGCTGTTCATCGATGGCTGCAGCTCGTTACGCGCTCGCTTCCACCGCTGAAGATTCCGGCACAGCGGCGACATCGGGCTTCGCGACCACCTTCTTGGCGGCAACGGCCTTCCGGCCCGAGGCCTTCTTCAACGCGGACTTCTTCGCGGCGGCCTCCTTGCTCGTGGTCCCCTTCTTGGTAGTCGCCGCCTTCTTCGCCGGCATCTTTTTCGTCGCCACTGCGGGTTTTGCTGCTACCTTCCTGGCGACGATTTTCTTGCTGGCAGCTTTCTTCGCCACAGCGCCAGAACTCGCAGCAACACCGTCCGCGTTCCCTGCAATCAAGAACTTCGAGCGGTCTTTGACGTCCTTAATCCAGGCCGGCGGCCGAGCGTGACCGCTCCAGGTTTCACCGGTTTTTGGATTCAGATACTTTGCTGGCAGTTTTCCCTTCGCCACGCTCTTGCCGGTCGATTTGGCTGCAGCCTTCGATTTGCTCGCGACTTCCTTACCACCCGTCACGGCGACGCCGGCAATCAGAAACTTGGTCCGGTCTCTGGCGGTTGCAATCCACGCGGGCGCACGTCCGTGTCCACTCCAGGTCGCCCCCGTCTTCGGGTCTTGAAACTTCGGCGACGACTTTCCCTTCGCATTGGCGGGAGCCAACGCGGCCCGCGCGCTTTCACGGCGAGCTTTAGCCTTGGCTTCAATGTCCGCGGTCGTGAGCCCATGCTCAATCATCAGCGCGCGGATTTGGTCGAGCGCAGCCTGCGCCTTCTTGGCGATTAGCGCGTCGGCTTGCGTTTGCAGTTTTCTCATTCTTGCCTGAATTGCTTCGAGCGTAGCCATTCGAATCCCCTTTGTATTCAATGGTCGCACTATGCCACGCCGTCCACAAAGACACTAGCGTCGTTCCTAAGCCCCCATCTGTCATCCAAGCAATGGGCCAGTGGGCCCCAGCGTCACGCAGCCAGTTGATGTTCGTAGTATGGCCGGTCTCGGTCATCAAGAATCGCGTACTGCGACGCAAGGTTTGACGCATCGGGGTTCAACCACGCGTCAATGTTTTCAGGTTTTATCGGAATGATGCAGCGGTCGTGTCCCGCGGCCGCAACCTCGGGCGGCGGCTCGTCCGTAATAGCAGCAAACGACAGCAAATCTGGCTCCCCCGCCCCCGACCAATGTGACCAGAGACAAGCGACCAGCATGTCATGAGCTGGACTTGGCTTGAACTCGAGCACCAGGTTCTCGTCCTTTTCCCCTTCGGCCAACTGGCGCCCTTCCATCTTTGACCTACTTACGTTCTCATAGAACGCGCTGATGGCAATTAGGCCATGCGAATAGCCGAAAAGGGATTTCCAAAATCCTTCGAGACTATCGCGACGCGCATTATATGTGCCCGGGTACTTCACGTCGTGCGACGCTGGTTTGCCGGCGAGGCGACATTGGTAGTGCATTGGCTTGATGACCCGGTGGCCGTTCTCCATCACCATTACCGGCGCATAGTGTCCCGGAAAGATGCGCGAGTCGCGGGCCTCGGGCGAGGTTCGCCGGA
Organism: Paraburkholderia podalyriae; assembly: GCF_014397785.1. GTDB lineage: Bacteria > Pseudomonadota > Gammaproteobacteria > Burkholderiales > Burkholderiaceae > Paraburkholderia > Paraburkholderia podalyriae. The sequence goes on along the minus strand of NZ_VZQQ01000001.1, from coordinate 335,587 downwards.
GGTCCTCCAGCTTGCCTAGAGTCCACTCAATCTTGCCCGTCGCGATGCGCTGGTTTTCAGTCGCCGCCTTCGTTACCTTGCTCTGAAGCGAACGCTCCGCATCCGCGAGACGAGCACGCTGGTTAAAAAGCTCCTGTTCCAGCTTCGTCGTCTGTTCGACCCGAAACGTATCGATGAGCGCTTTGACCGCGCGTTCGGCGTCCGACTGCGGGTCCGAAAACGCATCTTCCATCGCTTTCGGTATCTTCGCGTTGCTGCCTTGTGCGCGCTCAAAGAACAGCTGCGCGAATTCGCGAATGCTCATGTGAGCGCCGAAGGCTCGTACGTACTTCCGGTAGTCCGCTTGAATCTGGGCTGAATAGCACATTGGGAACCTCCGTTTTCCGTCGCTTCAATGAAAATTCCGGCTCATCGACGGCAGTTCACCCAACAGATGCGACAGGTCCATCAGCTTGTGCGCAACAAGGTGTCGCACCTCGCCTTCGCGCTGCCACACGCCGAGCACGCCGAGAAGCGACGCGCCAAGCACTTCTCTGCGCTGCTGCTCCAGCACTTTCGGCCAAATGATGACGTTCACATTGCCGGTCTCGTCTTCAATCGTCATGAAAATGACGCCTTTCGCGGTGTCAGGTCGTTGCCGTACCGTCACGATGCCACAACCGCGCGCGAGCTGGTCATTGCGATAGGTCTCCAAGGTTGCCGCCGGCATCAGCCTCCTTGCACGCAATTGTGGCCGCAACAACGCAAGCGGATGCCGACCGAGCGTCAGCCCCATCGACCGGTAGTCGCCGACGATGTTCTCCGCTTCCGAGGGGGCACCCAGCACAGGTGTTTCATCCTCCAGTCCGGCGGCGGCGAGCATGTCCTTGTCCGGTACCGCGACGACCGACTGCCACAACGCTTCCCGTCGATTGCCGGCAAGCGACGCCAGCGCGTTGGCGGCAGCCAGCACCTGCAGGTCATGACGGTCGAGCTGAGCGCGGCGCGCCATGTCGCGCACGCTCTCGAACTGTCTGACTGCGCGAGCGGTCTCGATGCGCTCGGCAGACCCATCCCGCATGCCGCGCAGCAGCGACAGGCCAAGCCGAACGGCGGGACGGTTGGCGCCCGTCACCGGTTCAAGGGAAGCATCCCAGCCGCTGATGGTCACATCAACCGGCAGCACGGCCACCCGGTGGCGCTTCGCATCCTGCACCAGTTGCGACGGTGAGTAAAAACCCATGGGCTGGCTGTTCAGCATCGCAGCAAGAAATGCCTCCGGTTCGTGGCGTTTCAACCAGCTGCTGGCGTACACCAGCAGCGCGAAGCTGGCCGCGTGGCTCTCAGGAAAACCGTACTCGCCGAAGCCGAGAATCTGCTGAAAGATGCCATCCGCGAATGTCTTGTCGTAGCCGCGCTCGAGCATGCCATTGACGATGCGGTCGTAGTATTTATCGAGGCCGCCTTTGCGCTTCCACGCAGCCATTGCGCGGCGTAGCTGGTCGGCTTCGCCGGCGGTGAAGCCGGCCGCCAGAATCGCGACTTGCATCACTTGTTCTTGAAAAATGGGGATGCCGAGCGTGCGTCCAAGCGCTGTCTTCAGCGCGTCGCTCGGGTAAGTCACGGGCTCGAAACCTTGTCGACGCTGCAGATACGGATGGACGGCGCCGCCCTGGATGGGTCCGGGTCGAACGATGGCCACTTCGATGACAAGGTCGTAGAAGGTGCGCGGCTTCAGTCGCGGCAGCATCGACATCTGCGCGCGCGATTCGATTTGAAAAACACCGACGGTATCCGCACGCGAAATCATCTCGTACGTCTGAGGGTCCTCAGCAGGAATGTCTTGCATTTCGAAGCGCTCGCCGCGTTGCTCGGACACGAGGTCGAGCGTGCGCCGGATAGCGGACAGCATCCCGAGCGCGAGCACGTCTATCTTGAGCAAGCCCAACGACTCGAGGTCATCCTTATCCCATTGAATCACGCTGCGGTCGGCCATCGCGGCATTCTCAACCGGAACCAGGCGGGTGAGCTTGCCGCGGCTGATGACAAATCCACCGGAGTGCTGAGACAGGTGGCGCGGGAATCCGAGCAGTTGCGAAGCGAGCGACGCCCACGCCTGAATCAGCGGTGTCTCGGGATTAAGGCCCGATTCAGCAAACCGTTTGAGCAAATCGTGCCGGCCGTCGAACCACTGATGGCTTTTCGCCACCGCATCACCAATTTGCGGGTCCACGCCCAAGGCCTTACCCGTTTCGCGCAGCGCGCCGCGCGCCCGGTATGTCGATACCGCTGCCGCAATCGCCGCGCGCTCCCGACCGTATTTGCGATAGAGGTACTGGATGACTTCCTCGCGGCGTTGATGCTCGAAGTCCACATCGATGTCGGGCGGCTCGCCCCGCTCCTTGCTGATAAACCGTTCGAACAGCATGTTGCCGCGCGCCGGGTCCACTTCTGTGATGCCCAGGCAATAACAGACGGCCGAATTTGCAGCAGACCCCCGGCCCTGACACAGAATGTCCTGACTCCGCGCAAACCGGACGATGTCGTAGACGGTCAGGAAATACGGCTCGTACTGCAGGTCGACGATGAGTTCGAGTTCATGTTCAATCTGCGCCTGCACGTCGTGCGGAATGCCGCTCGGAAAGCGGCGATGCGCGCCGATGTAGGTTTCCTGCCGCAGATAGGCCGCCGGCGTGAAGCCGTTCGGTACAAGTTCGTCGGGATATTCGTACCTCAGCTCGTCCAGCGAGAACCTGCAGCGAGTGGCAATGTTCACCGTCTCGGCAAGCGCGTAGTCCGGATAGAGGTTCGCGAGTCGCAAACGCGAGCGAAGGTGTTGCTCGGCATTCGGTGCGAGGGCGTATCCGCACTCGTGCACCGGCTTGCCGACGCGGATGGCGGTCATCGTGTCCTGAAGTGGCTTGCGCGAGCGCACATGCATGACCACGTTGCCAAGCGCCACGATAGGGACGTCCTGTTGGCGGGCAATAAACTCGACCGAACCACGGTGGATGTCGTCCATAGCGCGTTGATGCAGCACCAGACCGACCCACGCCCGACCCCTAAACGTGTCATCGAGCCACTCGAGAAATCTGGAACCCGCCCGAAGCTCGGGGTGGATTGCTTCAGGGAGCAGGCGCGACCAAGTCGCTTACGCATAAGCGGCATGTGCCCCATTTGGTAAAAACACGGGTGCATCGCACGCCGACTGTCGCCGCGAAGCCGGCCGTGAAGCAGGGAACTGCCGGTGCAGGTACGCGACGCGTTACTCCTGACATGTCGGAAATTCCGCGTCTGATAACGCCCGAGGGGAATGTGCTGCGCGTTGATGCTCACGACTCGCATGTTGAGGTCGTGCGCTGATGGAATCAGGAAGCTACAAGGGATACCGCATCTTCGGTCATCCGACCATGCTCACCATGAGAACAACACAGACGACACCTTCGGCACCGCAGCCCTTTCACTGGGCTATACGTTGGTCTAACGACACCGACCACTTTCAACGAACATGATTGACCTTACGGACGAACAGATAGCTGCCAGAGAGCTCCGCAACGCCGCCTACCACGAAGCGGGTCACAAAATGCTTTATGAGCGCTTCGGCGGAGCTGGCGACGCGGTCGTGTGGAAAAACGAGAGTGGGAATCCAGAGGAGACGGCGTGGTTCGGCCAGTTCCGTCCCCGCACCTGCCCTGAGGTGATGTGCAAGACGGCATTAAACCATGGGTTTACCGCTCCCGAGCTACCCGCGAACTGGAAGATACTCGTCGGCATGGCTGGCCTGTTGGCCGAGGACATCCTGAGCGGCGAGACGGATGATGCCGGCGCTATGGCTGATACCCTGTTCTTCAGAATTTCCAATGGAGAGGCCTCGGCCTCCGACCTCGCGCTAATGAGCGTCACGGACATCGATAGCTGCGGACTGAGCTATGAGGTGGTCGAGGAAGTCGTGCGGCTTCTGCGCGAAGGATGGCGGGTCGTGCAGCAAGAGGCCGAGTATTTGATGAAGTCCGCAGCAGACTAACCCGGTTCGCTACGGAATGGTGAGGGACATTCGAGGCCGGCCGGTGAGCCCCTGCCGATATCGAACAAGCGGGCGGCCGTCGGACTGGTGACCAAACGCGAATGAGAACTTCGCTCGGCGGCTGGAGCCATCGGTCAGAAAAGGGCAGGCTCGTTTCCCGATGCCAGCACTAACCGGTGTTCTTGGCAGCGAGCTTCGCTTCAATCAGAGCTTTAATGGGTTTGCGCTCTGACTTCGACAGCCATCCCCAGGCGAGTACGACGTCGGCAAGCTCGTCATCGTCGCAATAGAAGTATGCAGCGGGTACCCGTAGTGCCTGCGCCAGCCTTACGGCGATACCAAAGGGGGGCTCGTGAACCCCCGTCTCGTAGCGGCTCATCCGAACGCTTGCTGTTCCTTCATCCAGCCCAATCTTGACGCCGAGCTTGTCTTGGGGAATGTCCGCGCGCAGCCGTGCTGCTCGCAGACGGCGCCCAAAGACGGTAGCTGGTTCCTTTTTGACCATCCTACGAATATCGTAAGATTCCGTTGTATTTTCTCTACGAAATTCGTAAGATGGCGCGGATTCGTTCCTCCGCGAAGAACGCACATGTGTGGGCTCTGTCTGCGCGCCCGACGTGCAATGCGCTTCCGGAGGTCGGGTCGACGGGGTTAGTTTGAGGCCTACATAAAATGTCAAAGACGTTCAAATCGTTGGTTTGGGTTTCCGTTTTGCTTGCCCTCTCGGAGACCGCCTTTGCATTCACATCGATATCGGTAGTTCCTGGCGACACTTCCACGTTGTATCGAGCGAGCAATTTCGACACGCAGGCAGCAGCGGACAAGGCGGCCTTATCCGGCTGCCATGCTGCGGCGCGGAGTGGCAGTCACGCTAAAAGCGCTAAAAAGTGCGCCGTCGTGGACCGGGGGCGGGGACCTGGGTATGGCGCGCTCGTTTGCGCTGATGAAGGGTGTGCGTGGAGAACCGGCTACGAATCTGCGCAAGCGGCCGCTGACGCCGCGTACGAGGTATGCAGCGCAAATTACAAGAACTGCCAACAGACGAACATTGATTCCTGGCTAGACACTGCGGGTTTCGCTCGCGAGGCAGCGGTACAACCCCAGATGCAGCGGCCGCCGTCTATGAGCGATATCTACCGGGCGCGCTGGTGCGCACAGCAGAATGTGCCTCCGTCGCAATGCGGTCAATAATTGAGGCGGGCCTACCCGCTCATTGCGAAAGCTAAACCATGTTCGACATTATTTTTGGAGCGGCGCACGCCATCTACATCGCAGGTGCGCTCGTCGGCAGCGTCATCCTGTGGCCGGACCAAACCTACCCGCTTCATAAGGCCCCCGAGGAGCGGGAAATGGTGGAAGTCGTTGGCTTTCACCCGCAGTGGTATAAAGCGGACTCGAAGTGCCATTACACCGGCCTCATTGTTCCGTACGTGCGCGACTGGCCCGAAACCGTGCGCCGCGGCCAGGAGGACGAAGTCCTTCCGCCGGACCTCGAGCACACGGCCGGACACGCTGTCATCCTAGACAAGAAGACGTGTCCGGGGAAGGCAGAGGAAAGCGTGTTCCTCGTCGATGCGGTGGAACGCAATTTCGGCTTTCTGGGTGGCGGGACCGATTTTCACTTCGACGACCCCGACACCATCAAGCCCGAATACAAGCCGAAGTGGCTGCCGCAAGTAATGCGACGCATCGAGCGCGTGGCCGAACACGACGCGCATGCCAAGGAGCTTCTTGAGGCAATAACCGTGCTCGAGAAGAACCGCGCGGCCAAAGCCGAGGCTGTAGCCACGGCATCTAATGCTATCGCCGTTGACGTCGGCGCGGCGCCACCGGCAAGTGCGTCGGTGTCAGCCAGCGAACCGGTCATCCCGACCGCTAAGACCGACTGACTGTAGTCAGCGGAGCACACTCTGAAAGTCCGCCGCTCGACCGGAGCCATGCCACATTTCGACCGGGTTAGCGATGGCGGCAGCACTGAATGCGCCCGCCGCTGTCCGCACACGATGCCTGTCGACGACAGTGCATCCGTCGCATTGGTCGCTGGCCGTGTTCTCGGGCGAGCCCTCGCGTGTTCTAGTTCCTGCGAGCGACAGGCAAAGAAAGAACTATGCTGATAGCGTCAGGTGTCTGGGAGACGAGGCATGGTACGGGTGAAAGCGATGTCCGTTCGCGAATTGCCGGGAATCCTAAAACCCGGGGTGTCAGTCGACGTTGAGGATATGGACCCGTGGCGCGACTTGAGGTGAGGCTATCGACGACCACCTGCGGCGGTCTACGCTTATTTCGGTGATTCGGGCGTGGCGGCGGAGCCGACTCCTAAAATCCACCCTTCGACGAGAGCCACGGCCCGCTCCGAGTCGGTCAGCGGCGGGCGCAGCGCCGGCCGAAGACTCTCTCCCGAGTCCGCCAGCTGTAGCCAGTTAGCGATTGTGTACGCGTCGTACTGGTCGGCGGTCATGTTCTCTGGAATCACATGCCCGCGTCTCCACATCGACGGATAAGCCTCGACGATTGCGGAGCGACCTAGCGGAATCTCCCATCCGTCGAACGGCCAGAAATGAACCTTGTCTCCGATTTGACGGTGCAGGTAGAGCAGCCATGGAAGACCAGAGTGAGTCGACTTGGCAACCGTTCCTTGCACGTCAAAGTGAAAGACGGATTTCGCCCCGCATCGCTCCTCCGCAAGGCGTCGCCAGCGCGGGCTTCCCTGCCGCGCGCTGCCATTTCCGGCGAGCCCGTCCCGCACAAAATCGACGTAGACATGGTCTCTGTCCGTCGGCCAGTGCGCCTGGAAATCCTCAAGAAACGCATACCAGTCCGGTGCGAGATGATGGACTTCGAAGTAGCGAAGCGGAAAGGAAAAGCTGTGGTCGATACCGACGATGGTCGGGATGTCCTCCTTCAGAAGGTCGGCGAGCCAGATGGCTACGCCACGCCGGCTCCAGTATTTGCGTGGGCTGGGCGGCGGTAGAACCTCCACCGGCGCCTCGCCTGCGGTCTGCGCGACATACACCCTCAGGCCCTTCAGACCGTCAGTCGGGGTTCGCGCGCCGGAATAGTCAATTCCTACGTAGCGATGAAAAGCAGCTGGCATCTCACGCTGGTTCTGATGGCGGCTGTCTTGTCAGCCAGGTAGGTGGAGTCGGGGCCTTCAACTGCGGCCCCGCCGGATGCGGAGAACGATTGTAGCGCCAGGGACGGTTCACCGGCATATCAGCATGACCATGACCGCGGCTCAAGCGCTGCTGCAAGGACCGAGACGGTCCCGCCGAACCCAATCGCGACCCGGTCGATATTCTTCTGCGATGAGGCGAATCGGAAAAGCCATTCGGCGAGTGGGGCGGGCCGTTTCATGTTGTACCTCGTTCAGTCCCGGTGATGGTCGGAATGCTGGTTCCATGGCTGTCTCCGCCTCAGTGCTTTTGGGCAATTCGTCATCGGTAAATCCCTGGTAGTTCTTCAACGGTCGTGGCGAGTACCTTCTTTGCCTGTTACAGAACTCGGTGATGGACCAGCGCTACTTGCGCCCGGCCAGGAAATCGAGCCAATCCCACGAGTACGCGCAATCCATTGGCTGCGGGTCCTCTTCAATGAGCGGGCGCGTAGAAAACTCGATGCGCTTCCTGAACAGGCTCGCCGCTGGCTCGGGTATTTCGCGGAGGCGCACATACGAGGTTCTGCCGGCATGGTGGATGGGAACGTTCAGTGGTTGAGGGCGTGGGGGCAACTCCTCTCGCCCGGTCAACGCGACGGCAATCGCTCGGGCCACCAAATCCCAGATGGTTGACGAGAGCCGTGGATAGGTGCGGAGGGTTGCAGCACCGATGTCTCCTAGCGCGTCTTCCTGCAACTCGACTCGGTAGTCCGCTGCCGTGCCGCTCTCTACCCGGCCAATCTTTGCGGTCGCCAGCACGCGACGACCACTTTCGCGCCCACCGGGTAGCAGTTCCACGGTTACTCTCAACATTGACGGTGCCTTTTGCATTGCTGTGGATTGAGAAGTTCGCGGAAGAACTCGGTCTGACGCACGTTGCGAGTACCATTTCGCGCACCAGGATTAGCTAAGTGTTGCGGTCCGAATGCAGTCGACCGGCCACTCCCGGATGCGTTGCTGGGCGCTTTCGTCGCCGATGCCGCGTCCGGAATGTCCAAGGCGATGAGCGCGTTGTCCACAGGCGAAACCAGCATGGCTAGCCCGAGACCTTGCAGTATCTGGAATAGCGGCTCTGTTCCAATCGATTTTCCGCTTTCGAGGTGAGACAGTACGGCGGCCGAGACATCCAACACAGATACGAGCCGGCCCTTACCAGCCGAGCAGAGTTCGTAGACGTCGCATCAGCCATGCGAGCTCGTCTGGCGATACCCATCCCTTGCGCGCGACCGCTACGCGCGCACGCTCGAGCGTCTGCTCCGGCGGATACTCCGGATGTTTCGCCGCGTCCTTTCGGGCGACAGGGACGAGCTGGTCAGCCAGGTCTTCGCAGATGAGCCAGCGCTCGTGGCGCTCCTCGCGTGTCTGGCCGGCAACGTAACGTCCCCCGGTCAGCGCGACGCAGATTTTCGGCTGCCCGCCCGGAACTACGGCGGGCATCGACTCGCGGGGGAATCCTTCTGGCACGTCACTCGTTTCCATCACGCTCGCCCGTCAGAAATGATGAGCCGGTTTGCTTCGCGACTGCTGTTCCGTCACTTCGTTGACGTTCAGGGACGACCCAAACTCCAGGTAATGCCGCGGCGGAAACCTCAAGGTCGATGTCGAGCGGGTAGTGCCTAAGTAGGCATACCGCGACTGATTGGACGAGGCCACGGATAGTTACGTCGTCGGCAGACGCGAGCATTTGCAAAAACTGGCGCGTCTCGATGACAGATTTCGTGCGTTCATATGGGGTTGTCATCTGCTACTCCTCCGAGGAGCTGCACGGTGACGTCCGAGAATGATTTCACCTCGTTCACTTCGCACCAGCGTTGCCAAACATAGTCGGCGTTGCCCGACCGCCCGGGATTGCCAACGAGCTGATAGACGCGGCCCGACAACGTCTGGCCGCGCAAGTTCTCGTGGTCAAACGCGACAATTGAAGAGCTGACGCGCCCGCTGAGGTCCCGCTCATCAACCCCAACGAAATGCCTCGTGCCTTCATTAATTTCGAGAACTCTCCATCTGGCGATGGAAACCTCGGGCTCAGCGGCTACGCAAGCGATGCTCCAGAGGGCCATGATTACCTCCTCGATGCAAGTCACCGTCGCCTTCCGGCATCGAAAGGCGGTGCGCCGAACTGATGGCGTCGTGGGCACGATGAGTTTGTCCGCACGGCGAGTCGGCGAACTTGGGTTCGGCACGCCGACTTTGGCGGCGCCTTCACGCGAACCTGGGAAGCAAGGTGGTTGGTATTTGACTTTTCCCTCGCCTCTGCCGCGTGTATTTCTACACGCGGAAATCCATGTCCCGACTATAGTTCATCGGCTCGAAAGCGCAAGGGAAAAGGAAGTCACCGCCCTGACCAAACGCGCGCTCCATGAAGCGCGACGTCGTATAAGTCAGCAGGGTTGAGAAAAAAATGGACGCCTTCGAAGTGGCAAACAGTCGCGCATTGAAAGAAGAGCGTGGCAGCGAACGTCCCTTCGTCTAGCTGTCTCGAGAGGGTCGTCGGCTCAATGCCAACTCCAATCTCCTCCAGACGGCCACAGAGCTTTCTGTCGTCTAGCCACGGAGACAACGCCAGCTCTCGCCGTATCAGCCTTGAGGCGCGGCGGTCCCAAGACAACTTTCCGCTGAAGGTCGGAGACCAGTGCGGTGGGTACTCTGAGCGAGAAGCGGCCAATGCTTCCAGGAAGAACGAGAAGCGAAACGTCCCGCGCTGAACCTTTCCCTCGACGGACCGAGACGATTCCTCGATTCCCTCGCGGGTCAACGCATCCGCCAGCTGCGCGTAGCTAACATCAGAGCGGGTCATGGCAACACGAATCGCTCGTGACGTCAGGTGCGCCCACATAGCATCGACACTGTCAACGATTTTTCCTTGCATTTGCGTCGCCATGTACTAACTTAACGTGTAGAAACACACGCGGCACTCCTCAAAAACCAAATACGAAAGGCTTGGAGTGCCCAGCGCAATGACCGCGTGTTGACAGCTACCGCCCACTACATAGCTCGAGCGGACTTCAAACTCTCGGTCCACGGATTTACATTTCCGTTATGAACTCCGTCCTCTACCTGGGTCTGGAGGGACTGCTGATTCCCTGGCACGCGTCGGGCCCGGCTTTGTCCGACAAGCGCGAGTGCATATCTGCTGTTACAGACCTCTCCAGCACTATCGTGGATGCTGTACTAAAGCATCCCGACATATCCATCGTGCTTAACAGTTGGTGGGTCGCCGCGTACGGCTACCGGAGATTACTTTACGCACTGCCCGACGAAATAGCTAGGAGAACGGTCGGCTCCACAACCCGCGGTAATCGCATGCATCGAAGCCATGGACAGTCTCTAACGCGCGCAGACACGCTTCGCTCAGACATTGCGCGACGAAATCCCGCGCGCCTGACAATTCTTGATGCCTACCGTAGCGCTGTCCCGTTCGAGTACCTCCCGCGAGCGCTCACGCTTCCGAGTGGGTCATCCTTTAACGTTAAGACGTTCTGTTCCCGGCTAGACGAACTTCTCACTGCAGATTCGTAGCGCGACAGACGTATTGCACTCAACGGAGCCAACGATGGACATCTACCTGAACTTCGACGGAGTCTTGCACCCAGACCAGGTTTTCTATGAAGACGGATGCATTCCCTCGCTGTTGGCGCCAGGGCACAACGCTTTCGAATTTGCGGAACTATTAGCGATGACTCTGGAAGGATACGAAGACGTCGTGATAATCCTCAACACCTGGTGGACCTTCTACCTGGGTCCCGATGCCTGCAAAGACCTCCTGCCAGCCGCGCTCGCCGCACGAGTCGGCGGGAGCACAATCCAGTACATTGACACATACGACCGCATGCCGATTCGGCTCAGGGAAGCCGAATGCCACATCGCTCGGCGGCGCTCCCGGCGGTGGCTGGTCCTCGACCATAGTAATGCACGCTATCGCCGAGATTTTCTCCCTCAACTTCTGCTTCTCGACCCTTCCGAGGGTTTAGGCAATCGGTCGGCCCGGAGAAGCCTTGAGAGGCGACTGCGGCTACTTGAAGGGAACGAACACCCCCGCCCAATTAATCAACCGTCCTGATTATACAGACTAGAAAATTCTGCGTTTCGGCCATCATCTTTCGAGGTTGAACGAAGGGGTAGCCAGACTTGCTATTCGCAGGAAAACACTTATACGGAGGCATATTTCGCTTTTTACGCTATACGTACACGTATTCTTCGCCTGCGCCTGAGAAGCTTGTGAATGTCCGTGCAGCAAAGCTTAATTTCGCAAAAAATCTCTTCTCTTGCGACGGGCCTCGACATACAATTTTGCATCACCCAATGGAAGCCAAGGAGGTTGCCCGACGCGCAAATCGCAGAGTAAAAAAAGCCCGATGGGTGACGCGGCCAGCCTAGCTTCTTTTCTGTCGTACCAAAAAGAAGGGGCCGCTAAGCCCAAGCGAACTTGAACCGCGGCCCCGGTGTACTCCCAATGAGAGTGCACGGCTTGCACTCGTGATGCTCTCACGGGGGTTACCGGGTGTCAAGGCTTCTCACGTCCGTAACAAACGTGGAATCGACAGCAAATGAGCCCGAACTTCGAACATCTTCGCCCAAATCCGCCTAACTCCGGCGGACCGAGAGTACCGACAGTCCACCAGCATCGGTCCCGACAACGGCGGACATCCCACCCCATTTTCCCGCAACCGCCTCAGCGCTGTTCTCGTAGCCCCCTCTCCCGTCCGTTTGGCCCCTTCAGTAGCCCTCCTCTACCCCTCAACGCGCCTGGCAGACCCGGCTATCAGAACGTCTGGAGCACCTGCCGACCGTTGCTAATCAATTAGCGCGGAGTAAGACGGACTCCTGATTTCGCCGCCGACATCGGTTGCCGGCGAGCGTCGTCGCACGTATATCGCAACCAGTTTCCAGACTGGCGCGAGGGGTCCGGTCGCACCTTCACTTTTGACTTTCGAGGAAATTCATGAAGATGCAAGTCAGCGAATCCAACTTCGGCAGTGAACTGTCAGACCTCATCGTTCGGCTCGACAATTTCCCGAAGCTAACCGCACCGTGTAGTGGCAACACTTCATCCAACGCTTCGCAACCCGCGAAGACCAGACGGGTACTTACTCTAACGGCGTCCAAGCAAGCCAGCGTTGCTCAAAGCAAAGACCGTCGGCCAGAGCACTGTCCGGACAGCATCCGTCGGCTGTGTTCCCCAACCCTGCCGGGCAAACCTTTCGCCGCACCGGCTGCGCAGAAGACGAGTATCCGCTCGCCGCACGAGGACACTGAACGACAGGGGGCTGCGCAGCTTCTGGTCGCCCAAGACGGAACCGTGTTTGAGCTGGACGTGGTGAGCGTTGAAGTCGCTCGTCAATCAGGATGGAGACTCGATGGCGACCTTGTTAAGACCTGGTCAGAGGTCTTTAGTACCGTTAGCAAATTTCGACTCGTCTCATCCCAGCAGCAATTCCAACGGCTTCGCCACCGCCTTTCCTCCATGCGGCGCAAGGATGTGGAGTGCGCCATCAACGCGTGGCTCGTCTCGTCGCTTGCGGCGCAGAAGATAAGCCGGAAGACCGCACTGCAGATAAAGCTCATCACCAAGATACTGGACGACTGGGAGCAATTGCGTGTACGTCTGCGCCCTTCTCAAATTGAAGCGACTTCGGACCGGTCCCCGAACAGCACGCGTTTCAAACGCTGTCAGGAAGCGGAAATCCGCGGCACTGAGAGTTACCGAGAGGCCCAAAAGAGGCTGCAACAGCTTTGGTTTCCGATGCCTCCCTCGTGCAGTGACCTAATTCAGGCCAGGAGCTAACCATGCCTATCTATATTCCGACCACCATCCCCATCGATTCCGAATGGAAGCGGATGGAAAACCGTTGGTCTCTCGATAGTCCCATCGGGACCGCGCTACCGCCATATACGGACGCAGAGTTGCGCCAAGAATTTGAACGATGGGGAACGCCTGTCGAGGGACAGGAATACATCTGGGATACTCGCGCGAATTCCCCCTCCAGAAAGGTGAAGTCTCGCGTTGGGAATGTCGTCTCTCATTACAGTTCGCGAAAGATGCGCAGACGCATGGCGACGGAAAGTCGGAAGCCCGAGTATGGCGCCGTCGTCCGTTACGACTTCGACGGGACGACCCGCGAGTTCTACTGCCAGCCGCCGCAGGTCAGGTTGAGCGTCGAAACCGAGCGGAAGCTGTCCGATGGCAACTTCACTGTATACCAGGCGCCTACACCCTATACGCCCGACATCCTTCGAATCACTCCCTACGGTGTCTACGTGGACGAATGGAAGAGCGAGAGAGACCTTGAGAAACTTGCCGAGAGGTACCCACGGCGATTCTTCAAGGACGATGACGGGACATGGCGATGCCCCGAACGTGAAAAATTCTTTGGCGAAATGGGGTTCACGTTTTGCCTTCGCTCAGGAAGCGAGAACGGCGCCATCTTCGTGACTAATCTCGAATTCCTAGAGGATTTTCTGAGCGACAGATGCACACAATTAGGCGACAGCGCATGGCAGGCAATTGAGCGGATAACCCGCGATTCCTGCCCCATGACGTTGGGCCTGCTACTGACACACGCATATCCGGAGCAGACGCCGTGGAACGAAACGCTCCTCGTCGAAACCCCGCCGAATGCGTTCCTTGTCGACGATGTGTACAAGGCGATTGCAGACCAACGTCTGTTTGTCGACCTTGAGTATGACGACCTGAGCGAGCCACAAGACGTCGTATTGTGTAACTCCCGCGCGCAGCTCGACGCACTTCAGTTCAATCGGCCTGTCCCCAAAGCTGTCAGCGACAAGATTGCGTTCGATGTCGAGATAGGAACCGAGTTCATGCTCGACGGCCGCCCCGAGGTGTATGAGGTGTCGCTCGTCAACGCGAACACCGTCCATTACTTTGACCAACAGTCGCGCAACGGCGGTCTCATGCCCGTAGCGGAATTCGAGCGGGCGACATTCCGACGCGAAATCATTCTGCTTTCCTCGCTGCCGTCGACCGACGAGCGTCTATCGCAAATTGACGGGTTGACCGACTATCAAATCGTCGAGGGAAAGAACCGCTTCCTCATGGTTCGGGAACTTGAGGCTGGCAAGCGGGTCCGGTGCAACCTCTCAACCAGGCAAATTCAGCGGATACGCAAGGCGGTGCGGGCGGCCGGTGAATCATTGCCCGCGCGACGAAGAGCTGCCACGCCGAAACGTCGAAGTGGTGGGCGGTGTCAGGTGACCGAAAGTCAGCTAGAGATGATTCGCACGGCAACGGAATGGGGCAACAATCCGACGAACCCTGGAGGGCGGGCGTCATACCGGAAATATCGGGAGCTGAGTCTCTCGGCCAAGGCGGACCTAGTCTCACGAAAGACGTTTTATGAGCGAAGGAAAAGATACATCGACATCAAGGCACGCCAGGGCGGGAGAGTCACTTACAACGAGGAACCTGCGACGTGGTATCTCCATCTCGAGGACAAGATAAACGGCGGTCGCCCGTTCCATCGCGTTCACATTGACCACACAAAGCTGGATGTTTTCATTGCGATTCGAGGCAAAGGCGGGAGAATTTTCAGAAAGCGGCCATGGCTCACTCTCATCATGGACGCTGAGACCCGAGCGGTCCTCGGCTTCTATCTGTCGATTCATGCACCGAGTACAGTCAGTTGCATGATGGCGATTCGCGCGATGGTGAGGATATTCCGGCGCACGCCGTCAGTCATCGTCGTCGACAACGGGAAGGAGTTTCACTCCGCAGCGTTCGATAGACTTTGCGACCTCTTGTACATCACGCTGCAGTTCCGCCCGGCGCACGAGTCCCGTTTCGGCGGCGTCATGGAGCGACTGTTCGGCACGACCAATACCGAACTCATCCACAACCTGGTCGGTAACACGAAGGCGCTGCGCAACGTTCGAACGGTAACCCGGTCAGTCGACCCGATTCGGGCAGACCTGTTGAGCTTCGCTCAGTTGCACGGACTCCTGGATGAATATTTCTACCGGGACTACAACCTTCGGGTTCACCCCGCGCATGACCACGCCCCTATCGAATACATGAATCTTCGATTCGCGGTTACCGGTCGCCGTTTGGCACGATTGACGCCGTACGATTCGTATTTCTACATCCTGACATGTATCCCGCCGTCAAAGGGGACAACGCGAAAGCTCGACAAGCAGATGGGTGTGTTGATTTCGCACATCTGGTATTGGGCCGATGAGTTTGCCGACAAAGAAGTGCGGCCGCAGAACCTTGAAGTCCTCGTGGATATGTGGGACGTGAGCATCGTCTACGCGCTCCTCAACGGCAAGTGGGTTCGGTGCCAGTCGAAGCTGCTCATGAAGTACCGCAAGCTCACATACGTGGAGTGGGGGTACGTCATGTACGAGGTCCGGATGCGGATGCGTGGTGAACCCGAGGAGAACCTCGAGAATGTGCTATACGCCGTCATCAGCGACCACGCGCTTCCTGATGCAGCTTCTCTCACCGCTGCAACACGCCAGGTCTATGGCCAAACGCTTCTCGTCGGCGACGCAACCCCCGGCGCAAATGCAGCGGGCATCGACTTACCCATCATCACGCCTGCGGAACCCGGACCACCGGATGACGACAGCGTCATGCGCATCCCTGTGACGAAGCTTGCCCGGGGACGCCTCAAGATGAACTACGACAGCCTTCCTACATCTCGCCCCGTCTAACCAAAGAGGTGCATATGAACTCAATCAGCTTTGAACAAGCGTTGCACGGAAGCCCCGACGACAAAGGTGCGCACCTCAGAAGTCTGCGCTTTATGCATCGAAATCTGGAGAAGGTGATAGATGAGATTAAACGACGCATGCTTCCTGGCGCGGGCCTCTCTCTCACCATCGTAGCTGGCCCATCCGGCGTGGGTAAGTCCACGTTCGCTGCTCTACAGGCGGAGGCATTGCTCAAACTTTACGAGGTTGAAATTCGTGAAAATCCCGGCGTTATTCCGGTCGTCCTGAGCGAAATCGACGCCGCGGACGGCAAGGAATTCAACTGGAAGCTGTTCTATCAACATCTGTCCGAGGACCTTCAGTTGTTGACTCCGGAACATCGAGGTGTCGGCGAAATCAACGAAAGCACTTACAGGGTCCGGAATCTGCGGCTGCGATTCGAGAAGGGGATGCGCTTCCGAAACGTTCGGCATCTGATATTGGACGAGGCTGTGCATTTCACCGACTCCAAGACCGAGCCGCTTCAATACGGGAACCTGCTCAAGTCTCTCGCGAATCGCAGCGGCATGAACGTGCTTCTGGTGGGCGCCTACGGGTCGGAGAAACTTGTTCATGCCAGCGGACAAATCGCGCGCCGCATCGGCGTGGTTCATTTCGAGAGGTATCGCGACAATCAGGAAGACTTCGACGCTTTCACCCAGTTCATCAAGGAATTCGAAGAGCATATTCCCCTCCCGTTCAAGGTTGACCTCAAGAAGTACACGGAGCAACTCTTCTACGCCCATCTTGGTATGCCGGGCTATGCAGCAGGCGCGCTAATTGAGGCAGTCACCCGGTGTGCCTACGATGGCAGCCACTCGTGGAAAGATGAGTACGTCTGGGATGCTCTACCGAGCGCCGCTGAGTACGAGACCGTTGCGGCCGAGACATTGGCGGGCGAGGACAATATCCAGCCGTATCTTTCGATGTCGCAGCCCATTACTTACCCGTCTGCGGCGGAAATGCGCGTCCGCATTGGTGCCAAGAAGATTCGCGAGACGGCCAAATCGCGCGGCTTTGGCGAGGGCAGGCATCAGAAGAATCATGGCGAAAATCAAGGAGCGCTATGGCAATGACATCTCCGTTTCGCGGGAGGTTACCGGGCGGCTGGCCGGAGGACGCGCCGCCTCGGTCGATACTCGCTAGTCTTGCACCCTACGGGTGCTCGGGAGAAGACCGCGAGAGCCTCGGCAGCTACCTTAATCGTTTGTGCGACGCCCACGACATGACGCGCTGGTCACTCACCAACACAATCGTTGGACCGGCAGCAGAAGAACTTTTGCACGTGAGCGGCGCCAGGATGAGTCGGGACATCGGCCGGGCGGCATACAACCTCAATGTCTCGAGCCTGACGGAACAAGCGAATCACTGGGCTCAAACCCTGAACTACCTTACCCATCGCAACAACCTGCAGCTTTGTACCTTGTTGCCGCTCAAAAGCCTCGTGTCCGAATTTGTGCTGCTGTCTGAGAAGGAGCGCTTTTGCCCCGGTTGCCACGAAGATGACGCGCGGCTAGACCGCGACTGCTACGAGCGATTGTTATGGAGCATTGATGCGGCGAAGGCGTGCCCGTTGCATCAACTACAACTCGTCAGCCGACCTCAGGCGAAGCGACGCCGCACCTCGAAACGGGAGAACGGAAGCCTCTCTCACCAGGCTGCGGCACAGTACAAAATCGGAGATGCGCCAGTCCATATACCGGCATCGGACTTCGAGGTCGAAACCTCTCGCCTTATTGCGGAGCTGCTCGACGACGCCGTCTATTTTTCCAACGCAGGCTATTCGGCAACCGCTCAGTCTGTCTTTCTCACTCATGCAATTAATCTTTTATTCGATGGGAGGTCAGCGCGTTTCGCAGCTCATCTGGGTATCAGCAAATCCCAAGTCCACGGATGGGTGAAAGGTAGCGTGCAGATGAGCTTTCCGCGCCTAGTACAGACCGCATACTGCTGCGGCTGCGCCATCGCTGACATTCTGCTCGGAAACAGCGTGATGCTTTCGCTCCGACCCGCGCCGAGCGAGCAACGCCGTCGCTTGATTCAACGCGGGGGGACCGGGGCTCGGCGACCGAAGGAAGACTTGCGAGCAGAACTTGATGCATTGATTCGCAGCGGCCGCGCGATTAACGCAACCGAAGCGGCGCGAGCCGTTGGGATTTCGCTGAAATATCTGAAAAAGAATTTCCCTGAGCAACAGGAGTTTTTGGTCAGACACGGCCGCGAGCTGTCTGAGTCTCTCCGCCGGGAGGCGACAGAGACCTTCAACAACATGTATTTGAGTGAGCACAACGCGCTCCGCGCGGCGGGCGTGTACCCCTCACGAAGGCGGGTGGTCGCGCGTTTGCGGGGAAAAATCGGGCTCGGAGCACGACAGCGCGTACAAGAAGCCTACCTCGGAGCGTTCGCTGTGACAGGTGTGAAAATCGCGGGGTCAAGCAGAGGGAGGATGACGGCTCGTCTAGATTTGGGACGAGAAGGCCGAGGAGTCTAAATCTGGACTGCGTATGGTAGCCACAGGTGTCGTTTACGACATCTGTGGCGAAAACTCACACCGAACTTACCTCTAGTTTGATCATCGCTTTTTGGCGCGCCCGGCTGGGATCGAACCAGCAACCCCTGCCTTCGGAGGGCAGTACTCTATCCATTGAGCTACGGGCGCATCACCACGAACTGCGGAGAATTTACGCGTAAGCGCGGCAACCAGAACGGACGCAACGCCAACGCGAGAGACCGCAAGGATACCCGGTTTCGGCCGAACCGTCCACCGGACGGCCTCCAGCGCCCGCTCCGGCATCTTCCCCAAGCCCTGACACCGTCCGTGCCGCTTCGGGTAAACGCCTGCTGAACACGTTCCGGGCCCCCTCGCCGCGGCCGAAATCTTAAGTCTATAATCGTCCGTGGCTGATAAAGAACAAGAAGTTGCCGTCGCGCTGTACCGCTCACATACCCACGGAGATGAGACAAGCATGAGCGAAGCACCACACGGAGCCCCGATCAAAACCCCAGCACAGCTCATCGCCGCGGTCATTGCCGGGTTTGCTGTGCCGATCATCATCATCGTTCTGCTCGCCGTCTACGTCGACAATTCGACGCGCACCGGCGCCGGCACCGACTCCCTCTCCGAAGCCGAAGTTACCTCTCGCATCCATCCGATCGCCCAGGTCGAGATCCGCGACGCCAACGCGCCGCGCGTCTATAAGAGCGGCGAGGAAGTCTACAAGGCGGTCTGCTCGGCGTGTCATGCGTCGGGTGCGGCTGGCGCGCCGAAATTCACCAACACCGCCGACTGGGCGCCGCGCATCGCGCAGGGCTTCGACACACTGTGGCACACCGCGTTGTCCGGCAAGGGCGCCATGCCGCCGCGCGGCGGCACGAGCCCCGACGATTACAGCGACTTCGAGATCGCGCGCGCGATCGTCTATATGGCGAACAATTCGGGCGCGAGCTTCCCCGAGCCGGCACAACCGGCGGCGGGCGCGGCCGCGGCATCAGGTGCTGCGGCGGCATCCGGTGCAGCAGGCGCGGCAAGCGCATCGGATGCGGGCGCAAGCGCGGCACAGCAGGCCGCCGCAGCCATGGCGGCGATGGCCAGCGTGCCGCAGACTCCCGCGCCGGCAGCAGGCGGGGCGCAAAGCGCGGACGCCTCGCAGGCCGGCAAGGCGCTGTATCAGTCGGTATGTCAGGCTTGTCACGCGGCCGGCGTGCTGAACGCGCCGAAGTTGGGTGACAAGCAAGCATGGGCGCCGCGTCTGAAGGATCCGATGGACACGATCTACAACTACGCGCTGCACGGCAAGGGCGCGATGCCACCGAAGGGCGGCTCGAACGCATCGGATGCGGACGTGAAGGCCGCGGTCGACTATATGGTCAGCGCGGCGAAGTGAAGCGGGCGGCATCGGCCGCTGAACGAAACATCCCTGCATGCGCCAACGCGATGCAGGGATTTTTTATGCACAGTGGCAAGCAACCGCACCTGCCGGGCACTCAAAGCCTCGCCCGGTCATGCCTTCTGCAACAACGCCTTCAGACTCGCGAGCCGGTCCTTCGGCGACATTGGCGCCTCTTCCGGTGTCGGCGGCGGCGCATCGTCGAGCAGCATTTCGTTGATGAAACGCGACGGCTCGCAGACGATCGTCTCCCGCGCCCGCTTGCGCTTTTTGCACCAGTTCAGATGCAGGCTGCGCTGCGCGCGCGTGATCGCGACGTACATCAGGCGGCGCTCTTCCTCGATGCGCGCGTCGTCGATCGGCTCGTCGTCCGCGCCGCCGCGATGCGGCATGATGCCTTCCTCGACACCGACCAGGAACACGTGCGGATACTCGAGCCCCTTCGACGCATGCACGGTCGACAACCGCACCGCATCGGGATCTTCCTCGCGGCCTTCGAGCATCGACATCAGCGCGACCGTCTGGATCAGGCCAAGCAGATTCTTGCCGGTGTCGCCGAAACCGTCAGCGGTGTCGTAGCCGGTCGCCTCGCTGCCGCTGCCATGCTCCGGCTCCTTCTTCGTGCCCTTGCGCTTCAACCACTCGATGAACTCGAGCACGTTCTGCCACTTCGCCTGCGCCTGGCGCTCGTCGAACGCGTCGTACAAATACGCTTCGTAGTGGATCGCCTCCATCAGCTCGTCGAGCAGCGTGCCCGCCGCGTCCTTTTCCGCGCGGTCGGTCAGGCGCTGCATGAAGTCGCAGAACGCGCGCATCGGCTCGATCTGGCGCGGCGACAGGCGCGCCTCGATGCCGCCCATGTAGACCGCCTCGAACAGCGACACCTTCGCCTGACCCGCGAACGCGCCGAGCGCCTCCAGCGTCGTATTGCCGACGCCGCGACGCGGTGTGGTGATCGCGCGGATGAACGCGGGGTCGTCGTTCGCGTTGGCGATCAGGCGCAGGTACGCGCAGATGTCCTTGATCTCAGCTTTATCGAAGAACGACTGGCCGCCCGACAGCACGTACGGAATC
This sequence comes from Paraburkholderia podalyriae, assembly GCF_014397785.1. Taxonomy (GTDB): domain Bacteria; phylum Pseudomonadota; class Gammaproteobacteria; order Burkholderiales; family Burkholderiaceae; genus Paraburkholderia; species Paraburkholderia podalyriae. The sequence continues at coordinate 314,760 of NZ_VZQQ01000001.1, read as the reverse complement.
CGTTCCCGGCGCAGCACCTGCTCGAAGATGCGCGCCTGGAAGTTGCCGCGATAGAGGATCGCGTAGTCGCGGAAATTCGCGCGCCGCTCGAACTTGTGCGCGGACAGCCGAAACACGACAGACTCGGCCTCGTGCTCCTCGTCGTTACAGCCCGTCACCGTGATCGTGTCGCCCATGCCGTGCTCGGACCACAGCTTCTTCTCGAACAGCTTCGGGTTATTCGCGATCACGTTGTTCGCGGCGGTCAGGATGCGCACCGTCGAACGGTAATTCTGTTCGAGCTTGATCAGATGCAGGTGCGGGAAATCCTTGCCGAGCTGGCCGAGGTTTTCGAGGGTCGCGCCGCGCCAGCCGTAAATCGCCTGATCGTCGTCGCCAACCGCCGTGAACGCCGCGCGCTTGCCGGCCAGCAGCTTCACCAGTTCGTACTGGCACGCGTTGGTGTCCTGATACTCGTCGATCAGCAGATAGCGCAGCTTGTTCTGCCAACGGTCGCGCACCTGTTCGTTGCTCGCGAACAGCTCGGCGGTCAGGCGGATCAGATCGTCGAAATCGACCGCCTGATACGCATGCAGCGTCGCCACGTAATTGCGATAGACGATCGCCGCCTGATGCTCGTCCTCGGTCGACGCGGTCGCGATCGCCTGCTCGGGCATGATCAGGCCGTTCTTCCACAGCGAGATGATCGACTGGATCTTGCGGATGAAGCCCTTGTCCGTCGAGCCGACCTGCTCCTGGATCATGCCGAAGCAGTCGTCGGAGTCCATGATGGAGAACTGCGGCTTCAGGCCGACGTGCTCCGCCTCCTGCCGCAGAATCTGCACGCCGAGCGAGTGGAAGGTACACACCGTCAGCTGGTTCACGGGCACCTTGCGGCCTTCCTTGCCTGGCGCGGTCAACGTCTTGCCTTCGAGCAGCTTGCCGACGCGTTCGCGCATCTCCGCCGCGGCTTTGTTCGTGAACGTGACGGCGGCGATGTGGCGCGGCTCGAAGCCCTTCGCTTCGATCAGGTGCGCGATTTTCTGCGTGATCACGCGCGTCTTGCCGCTGCCGGCGCCGGCGAGCACGAGACAGGGACCGTCGAGATAACGGACCGCTTCACTTTGAGCGGGATTCAGGCCTGCGGACATCGTTTGTGGACGGGTGTTACGGTTGAGGGCCGCTGAGGTCGGACTGGCGGGAGGCGCCGGCCGAAGGCCCGGGACATGCTGCGCGGCGCAATGCGCGCGAGAGGTGCGATGTTAACATGGACACCCCCGATGAACACCCTCGATGAACCGGGCGCCCCGACAGACTGCGCGCGAGGCCGGCCCCAATGCTGAGCCCCGAGCCCAGCCCACCAATGCCACAATAATGAGATTGCGCGCCGCCGCCGCGGTGGCAAAGCGGCGCGCCGCTCCTCCAGGAAGACTCGCATGTCCGCATCGCTGAAAATTGGATTGATGGGCTACGGCTTCGCCGGCGCGACGTTTCACGCACCGGTGATCGAACATTGCGGACGCGCGAAGGTCGCCGCGATCGCGACCGGGCAGTCCGAGCGCGCGCGCGCCGACTATCCGCACGCGAAAATCGTCGCCGATCTCGACGCGCTGCTCGCGCACGACGACATCGACTGCATCGTGATCGCGACACCCAACGACACGCACTTCGACCTCGCGCGCCGCACGCTCGAAGCGGGCAAGCACGTGGTCGTCGACAAGCCGGTCACGCTGAACGCCGCCGACGCCCACACGCTTGCCAATATCGCGCTCGCGCGCGGCAAGCTGTTCGCGCCCTTTCACAATCGCCGTTGGGACGGCGATTTTCTGACCGTGCGGGATCTGCTCGCGCGCGTGGAACTGGGTCGCGTCACGCATTTCGAATCGCATTTCGACCGCTTCCGGCCCGGCGTGCGTCAGCGCTGGCGCGAAGACGTGACGCGCGGTGGCGGCCTGCTGTTCGATCTCGGCCCGCATCTGATCGACCAGGCGCTCGCCCTGTTCGGCGCACCGCAGACTGTGTCGGCGACGGTGCGCTCGCATCGCGACGACGCGAGCGCACCCGACTACGTGCACATCCAGCTCGGCTACGACGAGTTTGAGGTCGTGCTGCACGCAAGCGCGCTGACGGCATTGCCCGGGCCGCGCTTTGCGATCCACGGCACGCGCGGCAGCTATGTGAAGTACGGGCTCGACACCCAGGAAGATCAGCTGAAAGCCGGTCTGCGCCCCGGCGACGAAGGCTTCGGCGCCAACAATGCCGCTGGCGTTCGGCGCGTGCTCGAAGGCGACCAGGAAGTCGAGCGCGAATTGCCGACCCGCAACGGCGAGTACGCCGGCTTCTATATCGCGTTGGCCGACGCGATCCAGAACGGCATCACGTTTCCGATCAGCGCGCGCGACGCGGTCGACGTCATGACGATCATCGAACTGGCCGCGCGCAGCTCCGAGCAGGGCGTGCGGCTGCCGTTCGAGCGGATTCGCTGAGCCGAGCCCGCGCTGGGCGCCTACCCCGCACCACGCTGTTTTGTGTACCAAAACGGGGCGATCTTTGGGGCCGCGAAGGCCGTCGGCGCGGACTTTCCTGACGTTCCGGAAAGGAACATAACGTTACAACTTCGCCCGCTGCCGAGTCAGCGGGCGTTCCTCCTCATCCGTTGCTAGCGGTAGCAACCCAACACGACAACGACTCCGGGAGAATCCATGTCTCGAATCATCCGTGCCCTTGCCGCATGTGCGCTGCTCGGCTCCGTCGCCGCCTGCGTGGTGACGCCCCCGCCAGCGCCGCATGCGGGCCCCACTCCGCAGCAGATCGGGGATCAGCGCCTGCATCAGGTCGACGGCCGCATCGACAATCTGGCGCACCGTATCGATAACCGCGTGAATCAGGGCTATTACCCGCCGCCGCAAGGCGCAGCGTTGCATCACCGTCTCGAGACGATCCGCCAGGAAGCGCATGACATGGCCGGCCAGCATGGCGGCGGTTTGTCCGCGGAAGAACAGCGCGTGTTGAACCAGGAGCTCGATAACGCTGCTCATGCGATCGGCGAGTGAGCCGGCGGGTGAGCCGGCGAATCAGCCGGCGAATCAGTCGGCAATCCGGGGCGGCAAACCAACTGCCAGGTGAGCAACCACTACCTCTGATCGCGCGGTGACGGATAGCACCGGGAGCGGCAACACCAAAGCGCGGGCCCCACGGTCCGCGCGTTTCTTTTGGACCTCCCGAACCGCCGCGCCCACCCTCACACCGCTGTCGGGCCTTTATTTGACAAGCCCCGGCCCGTCGCGTAAATTCGCCGCACGCGTCGGGAGAGCGCGCTGGCAGGCGAAAAATCGCAGGCCGCGCCGCCGAAGGGGCACACCCGCAAACTCTCAGGCAAAAGGACCGACCGCGTCGAAAGAACCCGCCTTGCGGCGGTTTTTTCGCACTCTGGAGAGCGGCAGTAGCCATCCGCGTCGCACATCGTGCACCGCAGGCAGGCTGCCCACCGAAGGGGCGCGCGTTTCACCGTGACGGATCGAGCTCATCGAGCAAATCGCGGCAGCGCAATCTCTCAGGTATCGAGGACAGAGGGGCCATGCAGGACCACGCTCGCAGGCATCGCGCCGCGAGGCGTTGCCCCGCATGGCCTTTTTTGTTTCGCGAGACGCCCGAGGCCCCATGACCGAACTCAAACACACCCCGCTCCACGCCGCTCACCGCGCGCTCCATGCCCGCATGGTCGACTTCGGCGGCTGGGACATGCCCGTCAACTACGGCTCGCAGATCGACGAACATCGCGCGGTGCGCACCGACGCGGGCATGTTCGACGTGTCCCACATGTGCGTGGTCGACTTCGTCGGCGATCGAGTACGCGCGTTCTTCGAATACGCGCTCGCCAACAACGTCGCGAAACTGCAAACGCCGGGCCGCGCGCTCTACTCCTGCATGCTGAATCCAAACGGCGGCGTGATCGACGACCTGATCGTCTATTACTTCGGCGAAGACGACTTCCGCGTGGTCGTCAACGCCGGCACTGCCGACAAAGACATCGCCTGGTTCGGCCAGCTCAATGCCGAGGGCGGCTTCGGCCTCACCATCACGCCGCGCCGCGATCTGGCGATCGTCGCCGTGCAAGGCCCGAACGCGCGCGAAAAAACCTGGCAAACCGTGCCAGCGGCGCGCGCCGCGACCGAAGCGCTGAAGCCGTTCAACGCCGCGCGCGTCGACGGCACGCCGTTCGGCGAGCTGACCGTCGCGCGCACCGGCTATACCGGCGAAGACGGCTTCGAGATCATTGTGCCGGCAAGCCACGTCGAAGCGCTGTGGAACGCACTCGCCGGCCAAGGCGTGCGCCCGGCCGGTCTCGGCGCCCGCGACACGCTTCGCCTCGAAGCCGGCATGAACCTGTACGGCCAGGACATGGACGACAATGTCTCGCCGCTCGACGCCGGCCTCGCATGGACCGTCGACCTCACCTCACCGCGCGACTTCGTCGGCAAGAGCAGCCTCGAAGCCGACGGCTCGCGCGCCGCGTTCGTCGGCCTGATCCTGCTGAAGGAAAACGGCAAGGCCGCGGGCGTGCTGCGCGCGCATCAGAAAGTCGTCACGCCGCACGGCGACGGCGAAATCACCAGCGGCACGTTCTCGCCGACCATGCAGGAATCGATCGCCTTCGCGCGCGTGCCGAAAGGCGTGCAGCCGGGCGACACCGTGCACGTCCAGATTCGCGGCAAAGCCTGCCCCGCAAGCGTGGTAAAACTGCCGTTCGTGCGCAACGGCAAGGTGCTGGCGGTCTAAGCGGCCGGCGCACGCCCCCTAATTCAAACCACTACCGAACATACCGTTCAGGAGCATCCGATGAGCATCCCGGCCGATCTGAAATACACCGAATCGCACGAATGGGTCCGCACCGAAGCGGACGGCACGCTGACGGTCGGCATCACCGACCACGCGCAGGAAGCGCTCGGCGACATCGTCTTCTTCGAAGTTCAGGAACTGGGCAAGTCCGTGACCGCGGGCGACACCGTCGCCGTGATCGAATCGGTGAAGGCAGCTTCGGACATCTACGCGCCGGTTTCGGGCGAAGTCATCGAAGCGAACACGGCCATCGCCGACTCGCCGGACACGGTCAACAGCACGCCGTACGACAGCTGGCTGTTCAAGATCAAGCCGACCGCTGACGCGTCGCTCGAGCGTCTGATCGACGCCGACGCGTACGCGAAGTCGATCGGCGCGTGAGTCACGACCTGACTCGCTGCCTGATTCACCTTCCGTTTTAACCGTCAGGCGCGGCGCTCGCAAACGGCGCGCGCCGCGCCGCCAGGAACACCCATGAAGCTCGAACACCCGGATCGTCTGATGAACCGCACTCCTCTCTCGCTCGCCGCGCTCGAAGTGCATGACGCCTTCGCGGAACGGCACATCGGCCCGGATACGGCCGACCAGCATGCGATGCTCGAAGCGCTCGGCTTCGCGTCGCGCGCGGCATTGATCGACGCAGTCATCCCGAAGGCGATCCGCCGCACCGAAACGCTGCCGCTCGGCCCCTTCGCGCAGCCAAAGAGCGAAGCCGAGGCGCTCGCCGCGCTGCGCGAGCTCGCGGACCAGAACCAGGTGTTCCGCTCCTACATCGGCCAGGGTTATTACAACGCCCACACGCCGACGGTGATCCTGCGCAACGTGCTGGAAAATCCCGCGTGGTACACCGCCTACACGCCGTATCAGCCGGAGATCTCCCAAGGCCGTCTGGAAGCGCTGCTGAACTTCCAGCAGATGGTCACCGACCTGACCGGACTCTCGATCTCCAACGCGTCGCTGCTCGACGAGGCGACCGCCGCCGCCGAAGCGATGACGCTGCTGCAACGCGTCGGCAAACCGAAGTCGAATGTGTTCTTCGTTGCCGACGACGTGCTGCCGCAAACCATCGAAGTCGTGAAGACGCGCGCGACGCCGGTCGGCATCGAAGTGAAAGTCGGCCCGGCCGATCAAGCAGCCAACGCCAACGCTTTCGGCGTGCTGCTCCAATACCCGGGCGTGAACGGCGACGTGCGCGACTACCGCGCGCTCACCGAGGCGATCCACGCGGCGGGCGGCCATGTGGTCGCGGCCGCCGACCTGCTCGCGCTGACGCTGCTCACGCCTCCGGGCGAATGGGGCGCGGACGTGGCCGTCGGCAATACGCAGCGTTTCGGCGTGCCGGTCGGCTTCGGCGGACCGCATGCCGCCTACCTCGCGGTGCGCGACGAATTCAAGCGGCAGATGCCGGGGCGCCTGGTCGGCGTGACCGTCGACGCGCAGGGCAACTCCGCGCTGCGCCTCGCGCTGCAAACGCGCGAGCAGCACATCCGCCGCGAGAAGGCGACCTCGAACGTGTGTACCGCGCAGGCGCTGCTCGCAATCATGGCGAGCATGTACGCGGTCTATCACGGACCGCGCGGTCTGAAGACGATCGCGCTGCGCGTGAACCGCGTCGCCACGCTGCTCGCCGAAGGCGCGAAGCAACTCGGCTACACGCTCGCGAACGAGACCTTCTTCGACACGCTCACGTTTAGCAGCGGCGCGCGCACGCAAGCGCTGCACGACGCAGCGAAGGCGAAGCGCATCAACCTGCGCCGTGTCAGCGCCACGCAAGTCGGCGTGTCGGTCGACGAAACCACCACGCGCGGCGATCTCGCCGATCTGCTCGCGGTATTCGCGCAGGCGGCGGGCGTCAGCGACGTGCCGCAAGTCGACGCGCTCGACTCGGCACTGAGCGCATCGAACACCGCGTCGGTGCCGGCCGCGCTCGAACGCACGAGCGCGTACCTCACGCATCACGTGTTCAATCGACACCATTCGGAAACGGAAATGCTGCGCTATCTGCGCAGCCTGTCGGACAAGGACCTCGCGCTCGACCGCTCGATGATCCCGCTCGGCTCCTGCACGATGAAGCTGAACGCGACCTCGGAAATGCTGCCGGTCACGTGGCCCGAGTTCGGTCAGATCCATCCGTTCGCGCCGGCCGGGCAAACCGTCGGCTATCGCAAGATGATCGATCAGCTCGAACAGATGCTGGTCACCGCGACCGGCTATGCGGCCGTATCGCTGCAGCCGAACGCGGGCTCGCAGGGCGAGTACGCGGGTCTGCTGATCATTCATGCGTATCACGCGTCGCGCGGCGAAGCGCATCGCAACGTCTGTCTGATTCCCGCTTCGGCGCACGGCACGAACCCGGCGTCGGCGCAGATGGCCGGCATGCAGGTCGTGGTCGTGGCATGCGACGCGCAGGGCAACGTCGATATCGAAGATCTGAAGAAGAAGGCCGCGCAGCATGCCGACACGCTCGCGGCGATCATGATCACGTATCCGTCGACGCACGGCGTGTTCGAACAGAACGTCCGCGAAATCTGCGAGATCGTGCATGCGCACGGCGGCCAGGTGTACGTGGATGGCGCGAACATGAACGCGATGGTCGGCCTGTGCGCGCCGGGCCAGTTCGGCGGCGACGTCTCGCACCTGAACCTGCACAAGACCTTCTGCATTCCGCACGGCGGCGGCGGACCGGGCGTCGGTCCGGTCGCGGTCGGCGCGCATCTCGCGCAGTTCCTGCCGAACCAGACTTCGTCGGGCTACGAGCGCGCGCCGCAAGGCATCGGCGCGGTATCGGCCGCGCCGTACGGCTCGGCGTCGATTCTGCCGATCTCGTGGATGTACATCGCGATGATGGGCGCGAAGAACCTGGCCGCCGCGACCGAAACCGCGATCCTCAACGCGAACTACGTCGCGAACAAGCTCGCACCGCACTATCCGGTGCTGTATTCGGGCCCCGGCGGCCTCGTCGCGCACGAGTGCATTCTCGATCTGCGTCCGATCAAGGACACGAGCGGCATCACCGTCGACGACGTCGCCAAGCGCCTCGCCGACTACGGCTTCCACGCACCGACGATGAGCTTCCCGGTGCCGGGCACGCTGATGGTCGAGCCGACCGAATCGGAGTCGAAGGAAGAGCTCGACCGCTTCATCGAGGCGATGATCGCGATCCGCAAGGAAATCCTCGCGGTCGAGGAAGGCCGCTCGGACCGCGAGGACAATCCGCTGAAGCACGCGCCGCACACGGCGGCGGTCGTGATCGCCGACGACTGGAAGCATGCGTATGCGCGCGAGACCGCCGCCTATCCGCTGAAGACGCTGATCGCGAACAAGTACTGGCCGCCGGTCGGCCGCGCGGACAACGTGTACGGCGATCGCAACCTGTTCTGCTCGTGCGTGCCGATCGCGGACTACGAGTAAGCAGCGCCCGCCGCCGGCCACCAAAGCAGCCCAGGTGAGCAGGCGGCGCGGCGTGGTGAAGGTCCGTCGGCGTCCGCGCGCGGTCCTGTCGTTGCAAGCCGCAACCGGCTAACATCACACACCGAATCAGCCTAATGAGGAGTTTCGCATGGCGCGAAAGGTGCGATTGATGCACAGCCGGACAGAGGCCGCAGGCGCCCGTCCGTGGCGACCCGCTTACGCGGTGCTGCTGGCCGGCGCGGCCGCGTTGCTGCCGCTGCGCGAGGCTCAAGCCGCGATGAATTTCTGCGCGGCTCCGGCGCTGCAAACGAGTGAGCGCACCAATGCCGATCCGGGCGTCAAGGCGCTCGTCGCCAATGTGCAGGCGCATCTGAACGAGCAGCCGCATGCGCTCGCCAGATTGCACACCGAGGGCACGCTGCCGCACGAGGGCATCTACGACCAGAGCGTCGAAGCGGAGAAGGATCTCGACCTGCTGCGCGACGCCGCGCTCGCGTGGCGCGCGACCAGCGACGACCGCTTCCTGAAGCTCGCCGATCGTCTGTTGTATGCGTGGGTCACGACGTATCAGCCGAGCTTCGATCCGATCGACGAAACGCGTTTCGAAGGGCTGATTCTCGCGTACGACATGACCGCCAGCGCCTTACCCGTGAAGACGCGCAACGCGGCGATGGCGTTTCTGACGAAGCTCGCGAACGGCTATATCGCGCAGATCGACGCGCAGCCGCGGCCGCTCACGGGCACGTTTCGCAACAATTGGCAAAGCCACCGCATCAAGCTGATCGCGATGGCCGCGTTCACGCTCGACAATCGCAAGATGATCGATGCCGCGCAGCGGCTGTTCGTCGAGCATATCGGCGACAACATTGCACCGAACGGCGCGACGATCGACTTCGGCGAACGCGACGCGCTGCACTACGTGACCTACGATCTGCAACCGCTCGTGACGGCCGCGCTCGCCGCGCGCCGCCACAACCGCAACTGGCTGCAGGAGAAGGGCACGAACGGCGCGACGCTGCTCGCGGCGCTAAACTGGCTCGTACCGTTTGCTACCGGCGGTCAGACACATCAGGAATTCGTGCATTCGAACGTCGCGTTCGATGCCAAACGCCGCGAGGCCGGTTTGCCCGGCTATTCGGGTCAGTGGGATCCGAAGAACGCGACCGAACTGTTTCACCTGGCGGCGCGTCTCGACGGACGCTTTACGCCAGTCGCGCTGCAGCTCGCACCGACGCCGCCCGCGTGGCTCGCCGTGTGTTTGCCGCTGCCGGCGCGCTAAACTCTTTATCTACGGCAGGAGTGGTACATGGCAGTCAGCGTCTTCGATCTCTTCAAAATCGGCATTGGTCCGTCGAGTTCGCATACGGTCGGGCCGATGCGCGCGGCGCTGATGTTCGTCCAGGGACTCGAGCGCGACGGGCTGCTCGATACCACCGCATCGGTGAAAGCGGAGCTTTACGGCTCGCTCGGCGCGACCGGCAAAGGGCACGGCACCGATCGCGGCGTGATGCTCGGCCTGATGGGCGATGCGCCCGACACCGTCGACCCCGGCACCATCGCCCAGCGGCTCGATGCGGTGCGCGTGTCGCGCACGCTTGCGCTGCTCGGCACGCACGACGTGCCGTTCGTGCAGAAAGAGCACATCGCGTTTTATCGCCAGGCGCTGCCCGAGCATCCGAACGGCCTGAAGCTTTTCGCCTTCGATGCGCAAGGCGCGACGCTGCGCGAGTCGACCTACCTGTCGGTCGGTGGCGGCTTCGTCGTGACGGCCGGCGCGCCGAACACGAAAGTGCTGAGCGCCGTCGATCAACTTCCGCATCCGTTTCGCACCGGCAATGAATTGCTCGCGCTGTGCGCGTCGAGCGGCAAGAGCATCGCGCAGCTGATGTGGGAAAACGAGCGCGTCTGGCACAGCGAGGAAGAAACGCGCGCCGGCCTGCTGAAAATCTGGGACGTGATGCAATCGTGCGTCGCGCGCGGGTGCGGCATCAACAATCCCGATGCCGATGGTCACTTGCCCGGCCCGTTTCAGGTCAAGCGGCGCGCGCCGCAACTGTATCGCGCGTTGACGGGCAATCCGGAGCGCGCGTTGCAGGATCCGCTGTCGATGGTCGACTGGATCAATCTGTACGCCATCGCCGTCAACGAAGAGAACGCCGCGGGCGGACGCGTCGTCACCGCGCCGACCAATGGCGCGGCCGGCATCATTCCGGCGGTGCTGCATTACTACACGCGCTTCATGCCGGGCGCGAACGAGCAGGGCGTGATCGACTTCCTGATGACGGCCGCCGCGATCGGCATCCTGTACAAGCTGAACGCGTCGATCTCCGGCGCGGAAGTGGGTTGCCAGGGCGAAGTCGGCGTCGCGTGTTCGATGGCCGCTGGCGCGCTGGCCGCCGTGATGGGCGGCACGCCGAAGCAGGTCGAGAACGCCGCGGAAATCGGCATGGAGCATAACCTCGGTCTCACCTGCGATCCGGTCGGCGGCATGGTGCAGATTCCCTGCATCGAGCGCAATGCGATGGCATCGGTGAAGGCGGTCAACGCCGCGCGCATGGCGTTGCGCGGCGACGGCAGCCACTACGTGTCGCTCGATTCGGTGATCAAGACGATGCGCGAAACCGGCGCGGACATGAAGACCAAGTACAAGGAAACGTCGCGCGGCGGACTCGCGGTGAATATCGTCGAGTGTTGAGTGGTTGAGCGCCGCATTGAATTGCATGCAATCGCATCGGAAAAGCGCGGGCCTTGGGGCCCGCGTTTTCATTTGAGCGATCCCGTCGCGCATCCATCGATCAAACAGTTGCGCTGCGCCATGACAGCGCCCACGTGCCCGGCGTAAGCTGTCGAAGCGCCCATCGGCCGCTGCCGCGTGTTCCGTCGATGCGGCTCCATGCCAACGCACTCACGCCCTGCCAGGAGGCTTCTTCGCAATGTCGCTGCCGAATGCTCCCACTTCCCATGCCATTTCCGCTTCCGATACCGCACGCACCACCGGCGCGCGCCTCGTCGTCGATGCGCTGCTCACGCACGGCGTCGACCGGGTGTTCTGCGTTCCCGGCGAAAGCTTTCTCGCCGTGCTCGATTCGCTTCACGACGAAACCGCGCGTATCCAGACGGTCGTCTGCCGTCACGAAGCCGCGGCGGCGAACATGGCCGAAGCGGTCGGCAAGCTGACCGGCCGCCCGGGTGTCGCGCTCGTCACGCGCGGACCGGGCGCGACGCATGCGTCGATCGGCGTGCACACCGCGTTTCAGGACTCGACGCCGATGATCCTGCTGATTGGCCAATGCGCGCGCGAGCATCTCGATCGCGAGGCGTTCCAGGAGATCGACTACCGGCGCATGTTCGGTCAGTTGGCGAAGTGGGTCGCGCAGATCGATGATCCGAAGCGGATTCCCGAATATCTGAGCCATGCGTTTCACACGGCTACGTCGGGCCGTCCGGGGCCGGTCGTGCTGGCGCTGCCCGAAGACGTGCTGAGCGATGCCTGCGACGCCGTGCCTGGCGCGCCCGCTTATCAGCGCGTGGCGGCGTCGCCGTCGGCCGCACAGATCGCGAAGCTGCGCGAACTGCTCGAAGGCGCGCAACGGCCGATGGTGATCGCCGGCGGCAGCGGCTGGACACCGGCCGCCTGCGCGGACCTGCGGCGCTTTATCGAAAATTGGCAGTTGCCGATCGGCCTCGCGTTCCGCTTCCAGGACACCTTCGATAACGACCATCAGAACTACGCGGGCGACGTCGGTCTCGGCATCAATCCGGCGCTCGCGCAGCGCATTCGCGACGCGGACCTGCTGCTCACGCTCGGTCCGCGGCTCGGCGAAGCGACGACCAACGGCTACACGCTGCTCGACATTCCGAAGACCAGGCAGACGCTCGTGCACGTGCATCAGGGCGCGGACGAACTTGGGCGTGTGTATGCGGCCGATCTGCCGATCGTCTCCGGCATGCCTGAGCTTGCGGCGATGCTTGCGGAGCTGAAGTGGTCGTCGTCCGGCAAGCTCGTCTGGGCCGGCGCCGCTGAGCAAGCGCATCGCGCGTATCTGGAATGGCGCAAGCCGCGCCCGATTCCCGGCGACGTGCAGATGGGCGAAGTGATCCAGCAGTTGCGCGCGCACTTGCCCGACGACGCGATCGTCACGAACGGTGCGGGCAATTACGCGACGTGGCTGCATCGACATTTCTCGTATCGACACTTCCGCTCGCAGCTCGCGCCGACCAGCGGCGCGATGGGCTACGGCGTGCCGGCGGCGCTCGCGGCGAAGTCGCTCTATCCGCAACGCGCGGTGGTCGCGCTCGCCGGCGACGGCTGCTTCATGATGGCCGCGCAGGAGCTTGCGACAGCGATGCAGTACGACCTGCGCGTGCTGTTCATCGTCGTCAACAACAGTCACTTCGGCACGATCCGCATGCATCAGGAGCGGCACTATCCGCATCGCGTGCATGGCACGGCTCTCACGAATCCGGACTTCGCGGCATTCGCGCGATCGTTCGGCGCACATGGCGAAACCGTTGAACGCACCGGGGATTTTCTGCCGGCGTTGCAACGCGCGATCGAATCGCAGCTGCCGGCCGTGATCGAGATTCGCATGCCGCAGGAAGCGAGCACGCCCGCGGCGACGCTCGAGATGATTCGTGAGCAGGGGAGGAAGATGCGCGGGGAGTGAAGATGGTCCGCGTGGCCTGCCAGGGCGTCAACCGCGCAGCCGATAAAAAACCCCGCCGAAGCGGGGTTTTTTATGATTCAAACGCGGTCGGCAAAAGACTTACTTGCCGCCCACGCTTTGCAGCGTCGTCCACTTGCCATCGACGACCTTGTACAGCGTGATACCGCCGTTCTTCAGATCGCCGTGCTGGTCGTACGCGAGGTCAGCCGACGTCACGGCCGGCTTCGACGTCTTCGCGAGCACCGGCAGGTACTTGGCCGGATCGGTCGAGTTCGCGGTCTTCATCGCGGTGAACATCGCCATCGCGCCATCGTAGGCGTACGGCGAATACGTCTGCACGTCTTCGTTGAAGCGCGCCTTGTACTTCTCGACGTACGCCTTGCCACCCGGCATTTCATCGAGCGGCAGACCGGCGAGCGAGGCCACTGTGCCGTTCGCCGCGTCGCCGGCGAGCTTGATGAAGGTCGGCGTGTGGACCATTTCGCCGCCCATCAGCGGGGCCTTCACACCGAGCTGCTTCATCTGCTTGACCATCGGTGCCGCTTGCGAATCCGCGCCGCCGTAGTAGATCAGATCCGGGTTTGTCGACTTCAGCTTGGTCAGGATCGACTTGAAGTCGACGGCCTTGTCGTTCGTGTATTCACGATCGACGATCGTCGCGCCCGCCGCCTTCGCAGCCTTCTCGAACTGATCGGCAAGACCCTGGCCGTAAGCGGTGCGATCGTCGACGATCGCGATCTTCTTCATGCCGAGGTTCTTCACCGCGAACGTGCCGGCCACCGAGCCTTGCTGCGTGTCGGACGTCATCATGCGGAAGGTGGTCTTGAAACCCTGCTGCGTGTATTCCGGCGCGGTCGCCATCGCGACCTGCGGAATGCCCGCGTTCGCGTAGATGCGCGAGGCCGGAATCGTCGTGCCCGAGTTGAAGTGGCCGAGCATGCCCTTGATGCCGTCATCCACGAGCTTTTGCGCGACCGTCGTGCCGGTGCGCGGGTCGGCCTGGTCGTCGGCCGAATCGAGCACGATGTGAACCTGCTTGCCGCCGATCACCGGCTTGGTCGCGTTGAAATCTTCGACCGCGAGCGTGATGCCGTTCTGGAAGTCCTTGCCGTAGTGCGCCTGTGCGCCCGTCATCGGACCGGCGAAACCGATTTTCACGTCTTCCGTCGATTGCGCGTTGGCCGTCCCCGCCAGCGACATGGCGGCAACCAGAGCTGCGCCTGCCAGCTGTTTCATTTTGTGTTGCATAGCTTCTCCTTGATACCAGGTGTGGATGAAGCGGATTCGGGGTCGCCGTGCCGCTTCCGTTCTATTGAATGGACCGCCGAGGTTGGCTCAGCCGATCGTCATCAAATTCGCATTGCCGCCTGCCGCCGCGGTGTTCACGCTGACCGAGCGCTCGGTGAGCAGACGCTCGAGCGCGTAGTCCTCGTCGCCGCTCGCGAGCGCACGAGCCGCGACGCCCTGCACCGACACGATCGGCCCCGCGCGCTTCGCGACCTCCTTCACGAGCGCGAGCAGCTCATCGCTGTCGCCTTCGAACAGCACGGCGTCGAACGGCGCATCGGCGTTCTTCTTGACGCTCGCGTGCGCCTTCAGCGACGCGGGCAGTTGCGAGACCAATTGTTCACCGGCCGCGCCTTCGAACAACGCACGATTTCCCGTCGCCAGCGCCGCCGCGAATTGCACGCGCGCGCCGCTCGCCGTCGACGCGATACACAGCACCGTGCCACGCGGACCGAGCGTATACGTGTTGCGCTCGCCGGTCGGCCCCGACAGCACCGCGGTCGCGCCCGCCGGCACATGCGTCAGATAGCCATCGCAACGGGCGGCGAGCTGCGGCTCGCGCTCGGCGATCAGCCAGTCGCGCAACGCGCTCAGCGCGGCCGCCGGATTGTCGCGCTTTTCCGTCGTCTGCGGTACTTCGGCCACCAGCGCCTGCGCGAGCGACTTCGGCAAACCAGCCGGCCGCGTCGCGAGCAGACGCTGCAGATACAGCGCGCCACCGGCCTTCGGTCCCGTGCCCGACAGCCCTTCGCCGCCGAACGGCTGCACGCCGACCACCGCGCCGATCACGTTGCGGTTCACGTAGATGTTGCCCACGTGTGCGCGGCTGATCACGTGCGCGATCGTTTCGTCGATGCGCGTGTGGATGCCGAGCGTCAAACCGTAACCCGTCGCGCGAATCTGTTCGAGCAGCTTGTCGAGCTGACTGCGGCGATAGCGCACCACATGCAGCACCGGGCCGAATACTTCGCGCTTCAGCTCGTCGATGCTGTCGAGCTCGATCAGCGTCGGCGGCACGAAGGTGCCTTGCGTCGCGCCGTCCGGCAGCGTCAGTTGCTCTACCTTGCGGCCCTTGTCGCGCATCGCCGCGATGTGGGCGTCGATGCCGCGCTTCGCGTCGAGGTCGATCACCGGGCCGACGTCGGTCGACAGCCGGTCCGGGTTGCCGAGCGCGAGTTCGCGCATCGCGCCTGTCAGCATTTCGAGCGTGCGGTCCGCGACATCGTCCTGCAAACAAAGAACGCGCAACGCCGAACACCGTTGACCGGCAGAGTCGAAAGACGATTGCAGCACGTCGGCGACGACCTGCTCGGCAAGTGCCGACGAGTCGACGATCATCGCGTTCTGGCCGCCGGTTTCGGCGATCAGCGGAATCGGCTTGCCATCCGGATCGAGTCGGCCGGACAGCGTCTTGTTGATCAGACGCGCGACTTCGGTCGAACCGGTGAACATCACCGCACGCGTGCGCGGATCGGCGACCAGCGCGGCGCCAACCGTCTCGCCATTGCCAGGCAGCAGCTGCACCGCGCCCGCCGGCACGCCCGCTTCGCGCAGAATCCGCACCGCCTGTGCCGCGATCAGCGGCGTCTGCTCGGCCGGTTTCGCGAGCACCGTGTTGCCAGCCGCGAGCGCGGCGGCCACCTGCCCCATGAAAATCGCCAGCGGGAAATTCCACGGACTGATACAGACCACCGGACCGAGCGGCCGATGCGTGTCGTTCGAAAACTCGTCACGGATCTGCGTCGAGTAGTAGCGCAGGAAGTCGATCGCCTCGCGGATTTCCGCGACCGCGTTGGCGAGCGATTTACCCGCTTCGCGCACCACGAGGCCCATCAGCGTGTGCATCTGCGCTTCGAGCACATCGGCGGCACGCGCGAGGCAATCGGCGCGCGCCTCGACTGGCGTCGCTTGCCAGATCGGCGCGGCGGCCACGGCATGCCCAAGCGCGGCGCTCACGTGCTCCGCCGTCGCTTCGACGACCGTGCCGACGAGATCACGCTGGTCGGCCGGGTTGCGCACGTCACGCCCAGCGCCGACCGCGATCTGGTTGTCTTCGAGCATCGGCGCGGCGCGCCACGGATGATGCGCGCTCGCGAGCAGCGCCGACGACAGCGACGCGAGTCGATGTTCGTTCGACAGATCAAGGCCCATCGAATTGAGCCGCTCGGCGCCGTACAGATTGCGCGGCAGCGGGATACGTGCGTGTGGCGCGCCGAGCGGCACGATCCTCGACGCCTCCTCGACCGGATCGGCGACCAGGTCGTTGATCGCGACGGATTCGTCGGCGATGCGATTCACGAACGACGTATTCGCGCCGTTCTCGAGCAACCGGCGCACGAGGTACGCGAGCAGCGTCTCATGCGTGCCGACCGGTGCGTACACGCGGCACGGGCGGTTCAGCTTTCCAGCGGACAGCGGGCCGGTGACTTCTTCGTACAGCGGCTCGCCCATGCCGTGCAGGCACTGGAACTCGTACTGGCCGGGGTAGTAGTTGTTGCCCGCGAGGTGATAGATCGCCGACAGCGTATGCGCGTTGTGCGTCGCGAACTGCGGGTAGACGGCATCGGGCGCGCCGAGCAGTTTTTTCGCGCAGGCGAGATACGACACGTCGGTGTAGATCTTGCGCGTGTAGACCGGATAGCCTTCGAGGCCGTCGACCTGCGCGCGTTTGATTTCCGAATCCCAGTACGCGCCCTTGACGAGCCGCACCATGACGCGGTGACGGCTGCGGCGCGCAAGATCGATCAGATAGTCGATCACGAACGGGCAGCGCTTCTGATACGCCTGCACGACGAAGCCGATACCGTTCCAGCCTTGCAGCTCCGGATCGAAGCACAGCGCTTCGAGCAGATCGAGCGACAGTTCCAGGCGGTCGGCTTCCTCGGCGTCGATATTGAGGCCGATGTCGTAGCGGCGCGCGAGGATCGCGAGCGAGCGCACGCGCGGCAGCAGCTCGCTCATCGTGCGTTCCTGCTGCGCGCGCGAGTAGCGCGGATGCAGCGCCGACAGCTTGATCGAGATGCCCGGGCCTTCGTAGATGCCGCGGCCGCCCGCAGCCTTGCCGATCGCGTGGATCGCCTGCTCGTACGACGCGTAGTAGCGCTGCGCGTCGGCCTCGGTGGTGGCTGCTTCGCCGAGCATGTCGTACGAATAGCGGAAACCGCGTGCCTCGTACTTGCGGCTGTTCGCGAGTGCTTCGGAGATGTTCTCGCCGGTCACGAACTGCTCGCCCATCAGGCGCATCGCCATGTCGACGCCCTTGCGGATCAGCGGCTCGCCGCCCTTGCCAATCAGGCGCGTGAGCGCCGACGACAGGTTCGCCTCGCTATTGGTCGTCACCAGCTTGCCGGTGATCATCAGCCCCCAAGTCGCCGCATTGACGAATAACGACGGCGCCTGGCCGACGTGCGATTTCCAGTCGCCTTTGCTGATCTTGTCGCGGATCAGTGCGTCGCGGGTCGCGCGGTCGGGGATGCGCAGCAGCGCCTCGGCGAGGCACATCAGCGCAACGCCTTCCTGGCTCGACAGCGAAAATTCGTGGATCAGCCCTTCGACGCCGCCGCCCTTGCTCTTCGAGCGCAGCGTTTCGACGAGCTTGCCGGCCAGCGCCTGTACGTCGCCCGCGAGGTTGGCGGGCAAACGCGCCTGGCCGAGCAGGAACGGCACGCACTCGGGTTCGGGGCGGCGATACGCGGCGGTGATCGCCGCGCGCAGCACCGACTGCGGTTGCACGTTCTGCGCGAAATCGAGAAACGGATGCGACGCGCCGTCTTCCTCGCTCTCGACCGCCGCGCCGTCGGCGAGGTCGGCCGTCCCGGCCGCACCCGATAGCTCGGGCGGCAACTGGCCGTGCTCGATCTTTTCGAGGTACGCGAAGATCGCCTGCTTGATCAACCAGTGCGGGGTGCGCTCCAGGCGGGTGGCGGCATCTTTGAGCCGGGAACGCAGGAGGTCGTCGACCTTGACGCCAAGAGTGGTGCTAGCCATGTTTCCTTCTTTGATACCGGGCGCGAGCCTGGCGAAAGACTAAAAGTTGGGCGAATCGTACGCCTCCAAATAAAAAGGTGCAACCAAACCCGGTCAATGGTTGCACCCCGCCAGAAGCCTTGGTGGGCGCGGGTTTCCGGAAGATGGCCGGCACTCGGGCCAGTGAGTATGCGATCGGTATTTTCCCTGGCGTGATTCTTTTTGAAATAAGCCTTATCAAACGACTTCGCGCGCCGATATACAGAAGCACGGCGACGAGCGGCCCGAAACGTCGGTTTCAGGGCACGCAGAAAAGATAAACGGGGTTCCCGAGGGTTGGTGTGATGGAAAAGTGGCTGGTAATACTGGGCATCTGGGCGATGTGTGCGGCCTGTGCGGTATTTTTCATTCGAGGCGCGACCGGCGGCTCGAATCGGCGCGAAGAGGAGCGCAAGCCTGGCAGCGCGGCCTCGCGTGGATCGGCGGGTAATACGCGCGACGCGCTGAACGACTGAGATCAGAAAAGCGCGCGCGACGGCTCATCAAGCCGGATGCGCGCGCGGATCGGTGGACTTGCGACAGGATTGGCGCGGGCAGACTGGCGCGCCAGGATTGCGCCTGATGGTCGCTGTTGGGTCAGCGCCGCCCGAGTGGCGGCGCAATCGACTCGAATCGCGCACAGACGTCGCGGGGCGACACGAGCTGATCGTGCAGACGACACAACCGGCTATCGGCGACGCTCGCGCCGAAACCCGAACTGAATGCGACGAGCCCGGGGATACGCTGCTCGAGCGCATCCCGTTCGTTCACGCGATGCCGGCATCCGCCGCAGCACGGCGCGCTGCTTCGCTCTACTGCGCCAACGTACGCCGCGGCGTCGGCGTCACGATCCGTCGAAATCTTCACGGGCGTTATCCGAGGCTGTTCCAGTACGACGCGAACACGCGCGCGGATAGCGCATAGCCGATCGCGATATTGACCGCAACACCCGCCGTGAAAGCAAGGAACGGCTTCAGACCGGTCGCGGCAAGCGAGCGGAAGCGCGTCGTCAAACCGATGCTCAGGAAGCAGAAGGTGAACGCCCACGTGCGCAGCACCGTGATCGGCGCGACGAACTCCGGCGTGACGACCTTGCGGTAGTCGGCGAGCGAATAATGGCTGGCGATCCACGTGACCAACGCCGACGCGATCACAAAACCGATCACGAACTTCGGGAAACGCGCCCAGATCTCACCGGCATTCGCGCGCGCGGTGATGCCGCTATCCTGCGTTTCCCAGCGTGTCGTCGCGACGATCGCGAGCACGAACGCCCAGATGCCGATCCAGATGTCGCGGCCTACCACCTTCATCAGCGTGAAGGCCTGCAACGACGCTTCCGGCGCGCCGGCGATCGCACCGCCCGCGTGCCGCGCGAAATCGCCGTAGGCCTGGGCGGCGGCGATGCCCGCGGCGTCGGCGAACTCGGAGGTGCCGATCCAGGCGCCGGCGACGGCTGTCGGCAGTCCGAGCGAGCGCGACGCGAACGGCAGCACGAAGATCATCACGATCGCCCACAGCACGACCAGCGTGATCGCCACCGACGCCTGCTCGCGCTTCGCCCGTACCGCGCCGGCAATCGCGATCGCCGCCGACACGCCGCACACCGCGCCGCCGACACCGAGCACGGCGGCAAAGCGTCGATCGAGCCCAAACGCCCGTGCGACGAGAAAGATCACGAAGAACGTCACCAACGACACGATGCTCGCCTGTACGACCGCGACTGGGCCGGCCCATACGAGCAGTGTGAACGGCAGCGTCGCGCCGAGCAGCACGATGCCGACCTTGATGTAGAACTCGACGCGCAGCCCCGCCGCGAGCCACTCCGGCAGCGTGAACAGGTTCGACACGATCAGTCCGAGCGCGAGCGCGACGAGCGGCGGCTCGAGGTTGTACTTCGATGCGTCGACCCACGCGCCGAGCGTCAGGATCAGCGCGGACGCGACGAACACGACGACGAAGGCGGTCAGAAACGCGCCGACGCGCTGCCTGAGCAGCGCGACGCTGGCGCCGAACAGCACGGCGAACGTCGCAAATAGCGCGACGTAGTTGGGTAGATGCTTGCCGATGTCCTGCGCGGCCTGCGCGACGCTCGACCATTTCGTCGGCGCGACCGCGAGCCACTTGATGCTGCTGCCCGACGCGAACAGCGCCCACGCAATCACGATCACGAGCAGGCCGACGCCAGCGGCAAGCCAGTCTTCCGTCAGCGAAAAGCCGCTGCCCCGCTCGGTTTGCGCGTTTTGTGTACCTTGCCGCTGACCCGGCGCGGCGCCCGCCGGCACGGTGTGATGAGTGTTGCTCATTGCAGATGCCCCGAGAAAGTTGACTGGCATCGGCGTGCAATTGTTGTCGTTTAGCCCCGAAAACGCGCCGATTTCGCGACTATAGGCGAGCACCAGCGCAAAACGAAACGATCATTCGCTCTATGGATATGACGCAAAGAAGTATGGCGGGCGTAATCTGCCCGGTGGCGTCAGATGTCGAGCGGGTCGACTTCGAGGTTCCAGCGCAGCACGCCCTTGAGCGAGCGCAACAGTGGCTGCCACGCGCGCAGCGTGGCCTGCAGCGCGGCGCGCGATGCGCTTTCGATCAGCAACTGCGCGCGATGCACATGCATCACCTTGACGATCGTGAGCGGCACCGCGTCGTAGACCGTGACGCGCTCGGCGGCTGGAATCTGCGCGAGCTCGGCGGCGGCCTGCTGCAGAAACGCGAGCGCCGCTTCGAGCGTGCGGCCTTCGGCGCGCAGCAGCGCCTGGTAGACGAACGGCGGCAGGTGCGCGTCGCGTCGCTCGGCGAGCGTCGCATTGGCGAAGCCGACGTAGTCGTGACGGCCCAGCGCGTGATAAAGCGCGTGACGCGGGTAGCGCGTCTGCACCAGCACTTCGCCCGGCAGACCGCCGCGCCCCGCGCGGCCGCTCACTTGCATCAGTTGCGCGAACAGGCGCTCGCTCGCACGGAAATCATGCGAAAAGAGCGCTGTATCGGCGTTGAGCACTCCAACCAGCGATACGCGCTGGAAATCGTGGCCCTTCGCGATCATCTGCGTGCCGACCAGGATATCGACCTCGCCCGCGTGCACGTCCGAGAACAGCGCCTGCGCGCTGCCCTTGCGGCGCGTGCTGTCGGCGTCGATACGCAGCACGCGGGCACCTGGCACCGCGCTCGCAAGCGTCTCCTCGACGCGCTGCGTGCCGCGCCCGAGCGGGGCGATGTCGACGTTGCCGCACTCCGGGCACGAGCGCGGGATGCGAGACTCCCAGCCGCAGTGATGGCAGCGCAACGCGCGCTCGGGCTTGTGCAGCACGACGTAGGCGCTGCAGCGCGGACAACCCGCCACCCAGCCGCACGCGTCGCAGGCGAGTTGCGGCGCGTAGCCGCGACGGTTCAGGAACACGAGGCTCTGCTCGCCGCGTTCGAGCCGCGCCTTCACCGCCGCGATCAACGGACCCGACAGGCCTTCGATCGACGCCCGCCCGCGCCGGCGCTCGTCCTCGAGGTCGATGAGCCGCACGGTCGGCAACACAGCGTCGGCGACAGCCCGGCGCGACAACGTGAGCCGCTTGTAACGCCCCTGGTCGGCCTGCCACCAGCTTTCGAGCGACGGCGTCGCCGAGCCCAGCACGACGGGCACGCCGAGCTGCTTCGCCCGATAAATCGCGAGGTCGCGCGCCGAATAGCGCAAGCCTTCCTGCTGCTTGTAGGCCGGATCGTGCTCTTCGTCGACGACGATGATTGCCAGCTGTGGCAGCGACGCAAGCACCGCGAGCCGCGTGCCGAGCACGATGCGCGCGCGGCCGGTGTGCGCGGCGAACCAGTTGCGGGCGCGCTCGCCTTCGGCGAGGCCGCTATGGAGCGTGACAATCGCGCTGGCGTCGAGCGCGGCGAAGCGGGCGCGGAACGCCGCCTCGAACTGCGGCGTCAGGTTGATCTCCGGCACTAGCACGAGCCCTTGCGCGTCGGGCTTGGCGGCCAGAACCGCCGCGAGCGCGCGTAGGTACACTTCGGTCTTGCCGCTGCCGGTCACGCCGTGCAGCAGGAACGGCGCGAAGCCGTCGGCGTCGCGGATCGCTTCGACGGCGCTGACCTGTTCGTCGGTGAGGGTCGGCAGAGCCGGGGTGGGCGCGTCCGGCAGTGACGCGGCGGCGGGCACCGCGGCGGCGTCGATCAGCTCGAGCGTCACAAAACCTGCGCTCCGCCATGTGTCGAGCGTTGCCAGCGCCTTCGGGTGCAGCGCGCGGGCGTCGGCGGCAAACAGGAAGTCGGCTTCGGCGAGGGCCTGAGCGAGCTTTCTGAGCGCAGTCGCGCGGGCCGGCAATGCGTCGGGCAACGCCGCGCGGCCCTCTGCCGTCAGCCGATAGCGCACTTCCGGCGCGAATAGCCGCGACCAGCGCGACGCGTCGCGCAGCGCCTGCGGCAGCGCGGGCAGCGCCACTTCGCCCCGACCGCGTTGATAGTAGTCAGCGGCGAATGAGGCGAGCGCGAGCCAATGTTCCGACACCGGCGGACACGCCGTGCAGACCTTATCCACATCTCGGAGACGCTCGGCCGGCACGTCGCTGTGAGCGGCCACTTCGCAGACGAGCCCCACCACGTGGCGTTTGCCGAATGGGACGCTGACGAGCGTGCCAACCACAGCCGCATCGGACGCGCCGCAGCGGTAGTCGAACAGCGTCGGCAGCGGATGGTCCAGCGCGACTCGGACGAACACTTCGCTCATCCGGCGTAGCGCACAAGGTGAGCCGGCACGACGCCCAAGCGCGGCGCGGATTGCGTCGCGCGGCACGCGAAGGCGCGGAAGTTAAAGTAAAACCTTAATTTCACCGCTAAGTTTTGGATTCGACTGAACAATTGCGGCTCGACTCGCGGTCCTGTGGATAACTTTGTTGAGAACTTCGCTTCGACGGGCCGCAAACGGCGTCGTGACGGCCTTGTGTGGGCTTCCGCACATTTGCCCGCGCTCCCCGCAAACCCATGCCGGACAAGGCTTAGATCAAATGCGCCGAGTATGTGCAAGGGTCGGGGCACGATTAAAGCCTCTACCGCGCCGCAGCGTGCGAAGTGTGCATAAGTCGACTCTTGACTTTCACAAGACCGCCATTTGGCGGCCACTTCGCGGATCTCATGTCCCTTAGGCCGAGAGCCCAATTCGCTGCAGCGCAACAAAAAACGGTAACTATGACAGCGTCACGCCGGCGTGTGTGCACCGCTACGAATAGCGCGACTGTGTCGATGCACCTCATCGACCAGTTCGGCCACATGCTCGGGCGGCGTGAACTGCGAAATGCCGTGGCCCAGATTGAAAACGTGACCGGGATGATTGCCGAAGCTGTCGAGCACCGCGCGCGCTTCCATGCGGATCGCGGCAGGCGGCGCAAATAGCACCGACGGATCGATGTTGCCCTGAAGCGCCACCTTGCCGCCGACACGCTCGCGCGCCTTGCCAAGGTTCACGGTCCAGTCGAGGCCGACCGCGTCGACGCCGCTCGCGGCGATGTCGTCGAGCCACAGGCCGCCGCCCTTCGTAAAGGCGATCACGGGCACTTTTTCGCCGTCGTGCTCGCGCTTGAGCTGACTGACCACCTGCTCGATGTAGCGCAGCGAAAAACGCTGATAGATGCCATCGGCGAGCGCTCCTCCCCATGTGTCGAAAATCATCACCGCTTGCGCGCCCGCTTCGATCTGCGCGTTCAGGTATGCCGCGACCGAACCCGCGTTGACCTCGAGAATCCGCCGCAGCAGATCGGGACGCGCGTACAGCATAGATTTGATCGTGCGAAAGTCCGCCGAGCTGCCGCCTTCGACCATGTAGCACGCGAGCGTCCACGGACTGCCTGAGAAGCCGATCAGGGGTACGCGCTGGCGGCCTTGCGCATCCTTCAGCGCCGAGCGGATCTCTCGTACGGCGTCGGTCACGTAGCGCAGTGTCGCGTCGATGTCCGGCACCGCGAGGCGCGCGACGTCGTCTTCGGTGCGAACCGGACGGGCAAATTTCGGCCCCTCGCCATTGACGAACTCGAGGTCGAGGCCCATCGCGTCGGGCACAGTCAGGATGTCGGAGAACAGGATCGCTGCGTCGAGCGGATAGCGATCGAGCGGCTGCAACGTGACTTCCGTCGCGAAAGCCGGGTTCTTCGCGAGACCGAGGAAACTGCCCGCGCGGCCGCGCGTGGCGTTGTATTCCGGCAGATAACGGCCAGCCTGCCGCATCAGCCAGATCGGCGTGTAATCGGTCGGCTGGCGCAGCAGCGCGCGCAGGAAAGTGTCGTTCAGGAGTTGATGGGTCACGTTGCGTGCGGCTGAAGAGCTGAGGGCAATAGAGCATTTTACCGGACGCGGCTCCGGACATCGCGCGTGACGAGGTAATCATTGTGGCGGCGGCGCGTCTCGGGAAGCGGCTGTGAAACAGCCCGGGCGCACGTCGATGAGCGACGGGCCGCGACCACGCGCACGGGCCGGGGCTCGTTGTCTCCCGCTGCCCGCGTCGCCCTGGCTGAACGGCCGATGTTCAAGCCCGCGCTACCACGCTAGTATCCGACAGCCTTAACGACCAATTGCAGACTATCAGGAGACTCGATGAAGAAGGCAGCACTCGCAATGCTCGGCGCGCTCGCCGGCCTTCTGATGCATGTCGGCGTGGCCAGCGCGCAAAACGCCGCGGCCGCGCCGTCCAGGCTCGACGACATCATCAGCCGCGGCACGCTACGCGCCTGCACGATCGGCGACTACAAGCCGTACTCGTTCTATCGGGGCGATGGCCAGTTCGAGGGCATCGATATCGACATGGCGGAGTCGCTCGCGAAGTCGCTCGGCGTGAAGGTCGAGTTCGTCAAGACGTCGTGGTCGAATTTGATGAACGACTTCGTCGCGAAGTGCGACATTGGCATTGGTGGCGTGTCGCCGACGCTCGAGCGCCAGAAGCGCGCGTTCTTCACGCAGGCTTATATGGTCGACGGCAAAACGCCGATCGTCCGCTGCGACGATGTGAACAAATATCAGACAGTCGCGCAGATCGACCAACCGTCCACGCGAGTGATCGTCAATCCGGGCGGCACCAACGAGAAGTTCGCGAAGCAATACTTCCCGCACGCGGACGTGACCGTTTATCCGGACAACGTGACGATTTTCAAGCAAATCCTCGCAGGCAAGGCGGACGTGATGGTGACGGATGCGTCGGAAACGCTGTTGCAGCAGAAACTCAATCCCGGCCTGTGCTCGGTGCATCCGGACAAGCCCTTCCAGTACGGCGAGAAGGCATGGCTGCTGCCGCGCGGCGACGCTGCGTTCCAGCAATACGTCGATCAGTGGCTGCATCTGGCGCGAGCGACCGGCGAGTATCAGGCCAATTCGGATAAGTGGTTGAAGTAAGGTCGCCGTCGCAATGGGAGGCCGTCAGCTGCAGACCTGTCGCGACAAGGTGCGGGCGGCCTGCCAAGCCTGCGAGTGCAACGATTTCATGCAAAACGCGGCGCTCAATTTCTACTGCCAATATGCGTCACGGATAGCATTAATCATGCGCGTCACGGTGCACGGCAGTCGCCGGTAATTACTACTTTTCGCAGGTTTTATTTTGGCAATAAATCCCGCAGCGCCTTATCGGGCGGGCGTTACAACCTGAAACACTTTGTTACCGCCTTTATAGGGTAATTCGCCCACAATGCCCTCAACGGTTTCAACACGGATGTGGCTGTGTGCGTGGTGTGAGCGGATACGATGCACTTGCCGGTCGGCGCTTTGCCGGAGCCCTGTGAAGGGGCATCCCTGTTGGGGCCGTAATCGACGTAGGGTCGTCGTAACAACCGTCCCATCTTTGGTCTCCTCGCGCTAACCCCGTAGCGTGTGGTTTTTAGCGGGCTCCAGGCCCGCTTTTTTTTCGTCTGCTCAAACGTTTGCGCGCGACAAACGGTCCGCGCACAGTTCTGGTTTACACCCGCATCTTGCTCATATCGCTCGCCCAGCGTGCTGCAGCATTGTCATGCCGTCTTGTTCTCTTTGAGCTTCAACTCGTCGATCATTCGTTCGCGCATCACGAATTTTTGGACCTTGCCGGTCACGGTCATCGGTAGTTCGTCGACGAAGCGGATATAACGCGGCACCTTGTAGTGCGCAATCTGTCCCTGACAGAACTGCTGGATCTCTTCGGCCGTCGCCTGTTCGCCCGTGCGCAGCACGATCCACGCGCAGACTTCTTCGCCGTATCTGGTATCGGGCACGCCGAACACCTGCACGCTCTGGATCTTCGGGTGACGAAACAGAAACTCCTCGATCTCGCGCGGATAGATGTTTTCGCCGCCGCGAATCAGCATGTCCTTCAGGCGGCCGACGATGTTGCAATAGCCTTGCGCGTCCAGTGTCGCCAGATCGCCAGTGTGCATCCAGCCATCGACGACGCTCTCGTGCGTTTTTGCCTCATCGCCCCAATAACCGAGCATCACAGAGTAGCCGCGTGTGCATAGTTCGCCCGTTTCGCCGACGGGCACGATGTTGCCGAGCGGATCGACGATTTTCACTTCGAGATGCGGCTGGATGCGCCCTACGGTCGTCGTGCGCTTGTCGAGCGGATCGGTCGTCGAGCTCTGGAAAGACACCGGGCTGGTCTCCGTCATGCCGTAGGCGATCGTGATCTCGCTCAGGTGCATCTTCGAGACGACCTTCTTCATCGTTTCGATGGGGCATGGCGAGCCCGCCATGATGCCGGTGCGCAGCCGCGAGAAGTCGTACGAGGCGAAGGCCGCATGGTCGAGCTCGGCGATGAACATCGTCGGTACGCCATGCAGCGCGGTGCATTTTTCCTCCGCGGTCGCCGCCAGCGTCGCGGCTGGATCGAAGCCCTCGCCTGGAAACACCATGCTCGCCCCGACCGACACGCACGCGAGCACCGCCAGCACCATCCCGAAGCAGTGGTACAGCGGCACCGGAATGCACAGGCTATCCTGCTCGCTGAGCCGCATCGCCATCGCGATATAGCGCGCGTTGTTCACGACGTTGCGATGAGTCAGCGTTGCACCCTTCGGATTGCCCGTCGTGCCGCTCGTGAACTGGATGTTGATCGGCTCGCGGCACGACAGCGTCGCGCCGATCGCATCGAGCCGGGCGGCGTCGAACGACGCCCGCCCGCGCTCGATTACGTCGGAAAAGCTCAGCATGCCCGGCGTCTCGGTGTCGCACATACGGATCACGTAGCGCAGCTCCGGCAGCCGGGCGGCACGAAGCTCGCCCGGCGGCTGCGTCGCCAGTTCGGGCGCGAGCTCCTGCAGCATCTCGAGGTACATTGACGTCTTGAAGCGCTCGGCACTGATGATCGCCTTGCAACCGACCTTGTTCAGCGCATAGTCGAGCTCAGCCAGCCGGTAGGCCGGATTGATGTTGACCAGGATCGCGCCGATCCGCGCGGTCGCGAACTGCGTCAATAGCCACTCGACGCGGTTGGGCGACCAGATGCCGACACGGTCGCCTTTGATGATGCCGAGCGCGAGCAGCCCAGACGCGAGCACATCCACTTCATGCGCGAATTCGCGCCACGTCCAGCGGATGAGTTGCTCGCGAAACACCACGGCCGGCCGATCAGGAAAGCGCGCGGCGGTGTCGCGCAAAAACTCGCCGACGGTCGCTTCGCTCAACGGATTTTCGGTCGACCCGCGCACGTACGACAGTCCATCCGCCGGTTCGATCAGCGCACCTTCACGCGAGCTATGCGTTGCCATGGTGTTGTCTCCGTTAGCGCAAGCGCGCTCGATTGAAATGAATTTGAAATCGATTGTGCACCGGCGCGTATCCGTCCGGCATCAAGTCTTACCCGCACCGCACGGCGCGAGCGCGGCGAACCACCGCTCGTTTCTTCGACCCTGTGGATTTTGCCGACCTTTACGTAAACGTCAAATAGGTATCAAAAAAAAGCAGCCGCGCGGGCTGCTTTCTTCTACTACGTGCTGCTTTAGTGCTGGCCGCGCAGCTTGCGCAGACGCTGGATTGCCGCGAGTTGCGCCGTCGCGTACGCGAGTTCCGCCTGTGCGGTCGCGTACTCTAGGTTCGAGCCCGTGTTCTGCAGCGCCTCTTCCGCACGCTTGCGTGCGTCTTCGGCCTTGGCTTCGTCGAGATCCTTGCCGCGGATCGCGGTGTCGGCGAGAACCGTCACTGCGCCCGGCTGGACTTCGAGGATACCGCCGGCGACGAACACAAACTCTTCTTCGCCGTTTTCAACTTCGATGCGCACCGCACCCGGACGGATCCGCGTGATGAGCGGCGTGTGGCCCGGCAGAATGCCGAGTTCACCCGCTTCGCCTGGCAGCGCGACGAACTTCGCCTGGCCCGAGAAGATTTCCTCTTCCGCGCTGACGACGTCTACTTTAATGGTTGCCATATGTGTCGACTCCTGTCGACGAGAGTTAGCGCTTTAGTGCAGACTCCCGTCCCATGCAAGGCGGGTTGAGCGTAATCAGAGACGCTGGCTTTGCGCAACACTACCGTTCTGACAGCCGTGATGCGCGAGGCCGGCGCTCGCTTCGTTACACCCGACCTTTACTGGATCTTCTTGGCCTTTTCGAAGGCTTCGTCGATCGTGCCGACCATGTAGAACGCTTGCTCCGGCAGGTGGTCGCACTCGCCTTCGACGATCATCTTGAAGCCACGGATCGTTTCCTTCAGCGGCACGTACTTGCCCGGCGACCCCGTGAACACTTCGGCGACGTGGAACGGCTGCGACAGGAAACGCTGAATCTTACGAGCGCGCGCGACGGCGAGCTTGTCTTCCGGCGCGAGTTCGTCCATGCCCAGAATCGCGATAATGTCGCGCAGTTCCTTGTAGCGCTGCAGCGTTTGCTGCACGCCGCGCGTGATCGAGTAATGCTCTTCGCCAATCACGTGCGGGTCGATCTGACGCGAGGTCGAATCGAGCGGATCCACCGCGGGGTAGATACCGAGCGAGGCGATGTCACGCGACAGCACGACGGTTGCGTCCAGGTGGCCGAAGGTCGTAGCCGGCGACGGGTCGGTCAAGTCGTCCGCAGGGACGTACACGGCCTGCACCGACGTGATCGAGCCAGTCTTGGTCGACGTAATACGCTCCTGGAGCTTACCCATTTCTTCGGCCAGCGTCGGCTGATAGCCCACTGCCGACGGCATACGACCGAGCAGTGCCGACACTTCGGTACCGGCCAGCGTGAAACGGTAGATGTTGTCGACGAAGAACAGCACGTCGAGGCCTTCGTCACGGAAGTGCTCGGCCATCGTCAGGCCGGTCAGCGCGACGCGCAGACGGTTGCCCGGCGGCTCGTTCATCTGGCCGTACACCAGCGCGACCTTGTCGAGAACGTTCGAGTCCTTCATTTCATGATAGAAGTCGTTCCCTTCGCGGGTACGCTCGCCCACACCGGCGAACACGGAGTAACCGCCGTGTTCCTTCGCGATGTTGTTGATCAGTTCCATCATGTTCACGGTCTTGCCCACGCCGGCGCCACCGAACAGACCCACCTTACCGCCCTTTGCGAACGGGCAGATCAGGTCGATAACCTTGATGCCGGTTTCGAGCAGCTCGGTCGACGGCGACAGTTGGTCGAACGCCGGAGCCTTCTGGTGGATCGCACGCGTGGTTTCGCTCGAGATCGGGCCGGCTTCGTCGATCGGACGGCCAAGCACGTCCATGATACGGCCGAGAGTCGGCTTGCCGACCGGCACGCTGATCGGGTTGCCCGTGTTCTTCACGATCGTGCCGCGGCGCAGACCGTCCGAAGCACCCAGACAGATGGTACGGACCACGCCGTCGCCCAGCTGTTGCTGGACTTCGAGCGTCAGCTCCGTACCTTCTAGAAT
The DNA here is from genome assembly GCF_014397785.1 of Paraburkholderia podalyriae. Lineage (GTDB taxonomy): Bacteria > Pseudomonadota > Gammaproteobacteria > Burkholderiales > Burkholderiaceae > Paraburkholderia > Paraburkholderia podalyriae. Next base: position 284,764 of record NZ_VZQQ01000001.1, on the reverse strand, counting down.
GAGCGCGTCGTAGATCTTCGGCATGGTTTCACGCGGAAATTCCACGTCGATCACCGCGCCGATGCACTGTACGATCTTGCCTTCTACCAAAGCAGTAGTACTCATCGCTTTTCCTTTAGATACTCAATTCTTCACTCGCGCAATGGCGCAGTTTCTCCGATGGGTGCGCCGCTCGGGCGCACACGAACGACCTGCCTGACCGGGGTCAGACCGCCGCCGCTCCACCGACGATTTCCGACAGTTCTTTCGTGATCGCGGCCTGACGGCTCTTGTTGTACACGAGCTGCAGATCGTTGATGACCGTCTTCGCGTTGTCCGAAGCAGCCTTCATCGCGACCATGCGGGCCGACTGCTCCGATCCCATGTTTTCCGCGACGGCCTGATAGACCAGCGCCTCGACATAACGCACCAGCAGTTCGTCCACCACTGCCTGCGCATCCGGCTCGTAGATGTAGTCCCACTGCGTGCTCGGCGTCGTACCGTCTTCTTCCGTGCGCTCGAACTGATCCGCCGACAGCGGCAACAGCTGCTCGATCACCGGCTCCTGCTTCATTGTGTTGACGAAGCGCGTGTAGGCGAGGTACACAGCCGAAATCTTGCCTTCCGAGAACAGGTCGAGTTGCACCTTCACGGCACCGATCAGTTTTTCCAGATGCGGTGTATCGCCCAGTTGCACGACGTTCGACACGACCTTCGCGTGCAGCCGGTTCAGGAAGCCCAGACCCTTGCTGCCGATCGCGGTTGCCTCGATCGTCTTGCCCTGGCCTTCCAGTTCCTTGAACTTCTGCAGCGACGCGCGCAGCACGTTGGTGTTCATCCCGCCGCACAGACCTTTATCAGTCGTGACGAGGATGACGCCGGCCGCCTTCGCGCCTTCGTTCGACACCATGAACGGGTGACGATACTCCGGGTTCGCACGGCTCATGTGCGCAGCGATATCGCGGACCTTGTCGGCATACGGGCGAGCAGCGCGCATGCGCTCCTGAGCGCGGCGCATCTTCGATGCGGCCACCATCTCCATCGCTTTCGTGATCTTGCGCGTGTTTTGCACGCTCTTGATCTTGCCGCGAATTTCCTTCATTCCAGCCATTGCTTGCTCCTTTGTCGGCCCGAGTCAGCGCTTCAGCGCTTACCCGGGTCCCATGCAAAGCGGCTGAAGCAGCTCGGGAGCATTCGCATGCGGCCCGCGCCGCTTCAAGGTCCGTTTATGCCTTGCGGATCATTCGCGGATCAATATGCGCCGGACTTCTTGAAGTCTTTGACGGCCGTGTGCAGCAGGCCTTCGTCGTCCTTCGAGAGTTCCTTGGTATCTTCGATACGCTTGACCAGGTCAGCATGGCTCGACTTCAGGTGGTCGCGCAAGCCCTTTTCGAACGGCAGGACTTGAGCAACTTCGAGGTCGTCGAGATAGCCGTTGTTCGCCGCGAACAGCGACACAGCCAGTTCCCACACTTGCAGCGGCTGATACTGCGGCTGCTTCAGCAGTTCCGTCACGCGGCGGCCGCGCTCGAGCTGCTTGCGGGTCGCTTCGTCGAGGTCCGATGCGAACTGCGCGAACGCAGCGAGTTCACGGTACTGCGCGAGGTCGGTACGGATACCACCCGACAGTTTCTTCACGACCTTCGTCTGAGCGGCGCCACCCACACGCGACACCGACACGCCAGCGTTAATTGCCGGGCGGATACCTGCGTTGAAGAGGTCGGTTTCAAGGAAGATCTGGCCGTCGGTAATCGAGATCACGTTCGTCGGAACGAATGCGGTCACGTCGCCTGCCTGCGTTTCGATGACCGGCAGTGCCGTCAGCGAACCGCTCTTGCCCTTCACCTCACCATTGGTGAACTTCTCGACGTACTCTTCCGACACGCGAGCCGCACGCTCGAGCAGACGAGAGTGCAGATAGAACACGTCGCCCGGGTAAGCTTCACGGCCCGGCGGGCGGCGCAGCAGCAGCGAGATCTGACGATATGCCCAAGCCTGCTTGGTCAAGTCGTCGTAAACGATCAGCGCGTCCTGCCCGCGATCGCGGAAGTATTCGCCCATCGTGCAGCCGGCGTACGGCGCGAGGTATTGCATCGCGGCCGATTCCGAAGCCGAAGCGGACACGACGATCGTGTATTCCAGCGCGCCGGTTTCTTCCAGCTTGCGCACCACGTTCATGATCGACGAAGCCTTCTGGCCGATCGCGACGTAGATACAGAAGAGGTTCTTGCCCTTCTGGTTGATGATCGCGTCGACTGCGACTGCGGTCTTGCCGCACTGGCGGTCGCCGATGATCAGCTCACGCTGGCCACGGCCGATCGGCACCATCGCGTCGATCGACTTCAGACCGGTCTGGACCGGTTCCGAAACCGACTTACGCCAGATCACGCCCGGAGCAATCTTTTCGATTGCATCGGTCTTCTTCGCGTTGATCGGGCCTTTGCCGTCGATCGGGTTGCCGAGTGTGTCGACCACGCGGCCGAGCAGTTCCGGACCCACCGGCACTTCCAGAATGCGGCCCGTCGTCTTGACGATGTCGCCTTCCGAAATGTGTTCGTATTCACCCAGAATCACGGCGCCGACCGAGTCGCGCTCGAGGTTCAGCGCGAGACCGAAGGTGTTGCCCGGGAATTCGAGCATTTCGCCCTGCATCACTTCCGACAGGCCGTGGATGCGCACGATACCGTCGGTCACGGAGATCACGGTGCCTTGGTTGCGAACGTCTGCGCTCGCTTCAAGGCCCTGGATCCGGCTCTTGATCAGCTCGCTGATCTCAGAGGGATTGAGTTGCATTATTCGCTCCTGATAGTCAATTCTGTTGCGTGCCAGCCGCTAAAGCGCGAAGCGCTTCAGGCCGTCAGGGCCGTCTGCATGCTGGCGAGCCGCGCGCGGACCGAGGTATCGAGCACTTCGTCGCCGACCGTCACGCGCACGCCGCCGATCAACGACTGGTCGACTTCGACCGTCGGCTTCAGCTTGCGCTTGAACTTGCGTTCGAGGCTTGCGACGAGTTCGTTCAACTGCGCACCTTCGAGCGGGAATGCGCTGACGATCAGCACATCTGCTGCCCCTTCGCGGGCGTTCTTCAACTCTTCGAACTGCGAGGCGATTTCCGGCAGCAGCTGCAGGCGATGGTTGTCCACCAGCATCTGCACCAGATTCTTCGCTTGCGCGTTGTCCTTGAGTGGCGACTTGACCGCGGCCAGCAGCAGATCGCTTACCTGGGCACGGCTCACTTTCGGGCTCGAGGCGATCGACAGCACTTCGGGCAGACGCGCAACCTGTGCCAGCTCCTGCACGAGCGTGGACCAGGCGGCGATGTCACCAGCTTCGGCCACGCCAAACAGCGCTTCCGCGTACGGACGGGCGATGGTTGCAAGTTCGGCCATGATCAGAGCTCGGCTTTCAGTTGATTCAGCAGGTCAGCGTGAACTGCCTGGTCGACTTCGCGCTGCAGGATCTGTTCAGCGCCCTTCACAGCGAGTGCAGCGATTTCGCCACGCAGCGTTTCGCGCGCCTTCACGACTTGCTGATCCGCGTCGGCCTTCGCCTGCGCGATGATGCGGGCGGCTTCCGCCTGCGCCTGAGCCTTGATTTCGTCGGCGACTGCGACAGCGCGCTTTTCGGCGTCGGCGATTCGTTGCTGGCCGTCGTTGCGAGCCTGTGCCAGTTCCTGGTCGACGCGCTTGTGAGCGGCTTGGAGTTCCTGCTTGCCCTTTTCAGCGGCTGACAAACCGTCGGCGATCTTCTTCGCGCGCTCGTCGATGGCGTTGATCAGCGGCGGCCACACGAATTTCATCGTGAACCACGCGAGGATCAGAAACACGACCATTTGCGCAAACAGGGTTGCGTTGAGATTCACGGTGTTTCCTTAAACGTTGCTAGTTCGGAAAGTGAAACGGCAAGGCGCTCATCGATTCTGCTCGATCAGCGCCCCAGTACCCGTTCCGCCCTGCGCCTTTACCTGTTATAGCTCAGGCGCAAACCTCCGAGGAACCTCAGCCTGCCAGCTTCGAGAGCAGCGGGTTCGCGAACGCAAACAGCATTGCCACACCAACGCCAATCAGGAACGCCGCATCGATCAGACCAGCCAGCAGGAACATCTTGGTTTGCAGCGGGTTCATCAGTTCAGGTTGACGGGCGCATGCTTCGATGTACTTGCCACCCATCAGACCGATACCGATACAGGCGCCGATAGCACCCAGGCCGATGATGATGCCGATACCGATGGCGGTCAGACCCTGGATGTTGGCGATGAAAGCTTGCATGATCACTCCTTTGTGAAAAGTCTTTTAGAACTGGTTGGAACTGGGAATTAAAAAACTACGATTCTTTGCCGACAACGCAGGTTAATGCGTGTCGTGTGCCTGGCCGATGTACACCAGCGTCAGCATCATGAAAATGAACGCCTGCAGCAGAACGATCAGGATGTGGAAGATTGACCACACTGTGCCGGCGACCACGTGGCCGATGAAGCCAAGCACCGTCGTGTCCGCGCCGAAGCTCCAGAGGCTGCCGAGCAGGGCAATCAGCAGGAACAACAGTTCACCCGCGTACATGTTGCCGAACAGCCGCATGCCGAGCGAGACCGTCTTCGCGACGAACTCGATGATGTTCAGTGCCAAGTTGGGGATCCACAGCAGCGGATGCGCGCCGAACGGAGCGGACAGCAGTTCATGCACGAAGCCGCCGGCGCCCTTGATCTTGAAGTTGTAGTAAATCATCAGCACGAATACGCCGAGCGCGATGCCGATCGTGCCGTTCAGGTCGGCCGTCGGCACGATGCGGTGGTGCGGGATGGCTTCGGAGAGACCCAGCCAGCCGATCACACGGCCCGGCAGGTCGACGGGAATGAAGTCGAGCGAGTTCATCAGCGTGACCCAGACGAACACGGTCAGCGCGAGCGGCGCGATGAAGGTGCGCGAGCCGTGGATCATGGCCTTCGATTGATCCTCGACCATTTCGACCAGCATTTCGATCGCGCACTGGAAGCGACCCGGCACGCCGGACGTTGCCTTGCGGGCTGCCAGATGCAGCAAGAAGATCGTGACGAGGCCACACACGATCGACCAGAAAAGGGTGTCGAGATTCCACACATGGATGTCGAAAATCGACGTCTGGTGTGTGGTGGAAAAGTTCTGCAAGTGGTGCGCGATGTACTCGGACGGATCCATTGCGCGCGTGCCTTCGCTAGCTGCCATATCGTTAAAGCCACCCAAATTGTCGAAAATCGTTCGAGGCCGCTCCCGCCGAAAATACTGTATTGCGGGAACGCGCCGGATGCGGGCCCTGTCTCATCCGCACACCCGTACCGGCACTACGCGCCGGCCTTAAATTCTTTTTGCTGCTGTTTTTTGTGCTGCTACCTTAGCGCCACGCCAAGGCGATCCAGTAAGTCTTCAGCGCGATGAGGTAGGTCACGAGCAGCGGAATCCAGCGTACGTCGTGATACCAGAAGGCGATTGCGACAAACATCGCAATCGTTGTCCCCATCTTGAGCGCTTCACCGATCATCCAACTCATCACGGTCTCGGCGCTCTTCTTTTTCAGCCGTGCCGCGAACAACGCGCCCGGCACCCAGCAGATCGCTCCCCCCAGGAAGGCGGACAGCGCAGCACCGCCCGGCGGCTTGTAGAACAGCCACCACAACAACGTCGCAACCAGGGACAAAACCATTTGCGCCGCGACGACCCTGAACGGCGTCACGCGCGATGGACGACCCACGCCGGGACCAAACAGCTTTTCCGCTTCGGCCCGCGTGAGCGGAACGATATTGCTATCTTCCTGCGCGTCATCCCACGCTTCGGCCGGATCGAACTGCCGGCTGGCGGACGCATCGGGTGCGGAGCGTTCAGCGCGGTGTCTGTCGTCACCATTCTCCGGCGACAGATTCGACGTTTTAACCGCCATCGCAGTGTTCCGAAAGTCTCGTTCAGCCCGCGAGTTTACGCAGCGCTTACGGGGTTGCCGTGCAATTAAATCCGGGCGATTGTAAGCGATAGTTGCAGGCAATTCAAGACATTAGGCCAGCCTATAACGGCGTGAAACGTGCCTTCACGATGCGGCAAACTATGCGAACCACGTTTAGTCACGTCAAATATAAGGCGGGCGGGCGGCGGCAAAACCCATGTGGCGAATCGCATGGATCAAAGCTCGTTGACTGGTCGTTTCGACGCTGCGGCGGACGTGTCGAAAATGCAACAAAGCGCCTTTTTTTAAGGGTTGAATGGGACAGTTCATTTATTGACCTGAATCATCCCTGCCCGCAAAAATTCGATGAGGTCGAGCCGCCTTGTGATAGCCGCTCGTAACGATGATTGCGGCTGGGATGTCGAGCGCCCGAAACTAGGATTCCTGATTATTTTGCATCAGTTATTTAGGGATCCACGACAGTCACTCGCACTGCGTTAAACCGGCTCGCGGCGCTAATCCTGCGAATGCCGCCAGCCGTTCGCCACCCGTCCCTGTCGAGCGCCATCTCCGTTCAAACGTTCGCGTTCCCGCGCAGGCGAACCAGAATGCCCTCCAACGCATCCAGATCTCCGAAGTCCACCAGCACCTGGCCGCGACCACGTCGGCCAAGCTTGATTTTCACCGTCGCGGAAAGCAGGTCCGACAGTTCCTCTTCCAGCCGTCGCGTGTCACGGCCGCCATCCGGATTCGCGCGCGCCTTGAGCGCCGGCGTCACCTTCGCGGTCATCGTGACCAGCTTTTCGGTCTCGCGCACGGACAGGCGCTTGTTGACGACCTGGTTGGCCAGCGTGATCTGCGTCGCGGCATCGACGGCGAGCAGCGCGCGAGCGTGCCCCATGTCCAGATCGCCGGCGAGCAGCATCGTCTGTACCGGCGTCGCGAGGTTCAGCAGTCGCAGCAGATTGGACACCGCGCTTCGCGAACGGCCCACCGACTCCGCCGCCTGCTCGTGCGTAAAATTAAATTCGTCGAGCAGGCGCTGGATGCCCTGAGCCTCTTCGAGCGGATTCAGATCCTCGCGCTGAATATTTTCGATCAGCGCCATCGCCGCGGCGGCTTGGTCGGGCACGTCTTTCACGAGCACCGGCACCTCGTCGAGCCCCGCGATGCGCGCCGCGCGAAAACGCCGCTCCCCTGCGATGATCTCGTAGCGGTCCGCCGCGATCGGACGCACGAGAATCGGCTGCATCAAACCTTGCGCACGGATGCTCGCCGCGAGCTCCTGCAGCGCGCCCTCGTCCATACGCGTGCGCGGCTGGTATTTGCCCGCCTGCATCTTGCCGAGCGGCAGCACGCTCGGCGCGCCGTCGATCACCACCGCCTCGGTGATATCCGAGGTGCCACCAAGCAACGCCTCCAGACCACGGCCTAGTCCCTTCTTTCTTGCTACTGCGTTCATTGTGCTTCCTTGATCCGCTTAGGATGCCTGGGGCGCGTCATTCAGCGCGCGCACCCGCTCAATCATTTCGGCGCCGAACTGCACGTACGCCTGCGCGCCACGCGACGCCCTGTCGAACACCACGCCGGGCAGCCCGTAGCTGGGCGCCTCGGCCAATCGCACGTTGCGTGGAATCACCACGTCGAAGACCTTGTCGCCGAAATGCTCTTTCAATTGATCCGAGACTTGCTGTTGCAACGTGATGCGCGGATCGAACATCACGCGCAGCAGACCGATCACCTTGAGGTCACGATTCAGATTCGCATGAACCTGCTTGATCGTGTTGACAAGGTCGGACAACCCTTCGAGCGCGAAGTATTCGCACTGCATCGGAATTACGACACCGTGCGCGGCGCACAGTCCGTTGAGTGTCAGCAGCGACAAGGCCGGCGGGCAATCGATCAGCACAAAATCGTATTCGCCCTCGACCGCCGCGAGCGCCGTCTTCATCTGACGCTCGCGATTCTGCATGCTAACGAGTTCGACCTCGGCCCCCGCGAGCTCCCGGTTCGCGGGCAGTACATCGTAGCCGACTGCTTCGGGCCGCACGCGCGCATCGGCTACCGATACGTTATCCACGAGGACCTCGTAGACCGTGTTCGTACATTCGGCTTTGTCGATCCCGCTGCCCATCGTGGCGTTGCCTTGCGGGTCCAGATCGATGAGAAGGACTCGCTGTCCCTGCGCTGCCAGGCTCGCGGCCAGATTGACTGCGGTGGTCGTCTTGCCGACACCGCCCTTCTGGTTCGCAACGCAGAAGATTTTTGCCATCGTTGGTGTGTCCCTTTTGATGCTTGGATGAAGTGAAAATCGTTGACAGTGCTTCCGGCCGCGGCGGCGGTCAGCTTTCGGCGTCCATCCGCACCTTGATCAGATGTCGCTCGGCGTCGAGAGACGGAACGTCTAGCCGGATAATCTGTTCCACGTGAGCACCCGCCGGCAGACGCCCGATTTCGGCATCCGGTCGCACGCCCTTCATCGCCCAGATAGCGCCCTGTTCCGCAACCAGATGACGGGCCAGTGTAACGAAATCCGCGAGTTCTGCGAATGCGCGTGAGACGATTACGTCGAACTTTGCCGGTACTTCGGCGCCAGGCCGCAGCGTCTCCACCCGGCCGGTCACAACCGACAGGTTCGCGAGGCCCAGTTCGGCCCTTGCCTGCGCCTGAAAAGCCGTCTTTTTATGGACGATGTCGTTCGTCGTGATGTCCCAATCGGGGAGCACGATCGCGAGTACGATGCCCGGCAAACCACCGCCCGAACCGACGTCCAGCACCGACGACGGCCCGCGCGGCGCCAGATGCGGCACGATCGACAGCGAATCGAGAATATGCTGGACCAGCATCTGCCGCGGATCGCGGATCGCCGTCAGGTTGTAGACGCTGTTCCACTTTGCGAGCAGGACGACGTAATCGAGCAGCTTGCGCCGCTGTTCGTCGTTCAGCTCCAGGCCAAGCTCGCGGACACCATCCGATAGCAACAGTGCCAGAGCCTGCTGGTCAACTCCCCTCTGCGCTGCGGTCATTGCACCACCGGCGTGCTGTCGGCGCCGAGTTCGGCGGGTTTCGACGGGCGACGTCCGAGGCCGCGCTTTAAGTGGACCATCAGCAGTGAGATGGCGGCAGGTGTGATGCCCGAAATACGCGACGCCTGTCCGATGGTTTCTGGCCGGAACTGCGTCAGCTTCTGACGAGCCTCGAACGACAGCCCACGCACCTCATCGTAGTCCAGCCCTTCCGGCAGACGCGTGTTCTCGTGCGCCTCGTTGCGTTCGATCTCATCGGCCTGTCGATCGATGTACCCCTGATATTTGACGCCGATTTCAATCTGTTCCTTGATCTGCGCGAGCAACGCCGGGTCCTCCGCGAGTGCCTCGGGCGCGCTACAGGTGCCGCCACGCAGGCCGCATACACCGTCGTAGCTGACGCCCGGACGACGCAGCAGGTCCGCGAGGCTGTATTCATGGTCGATCGGCTTGCCGAGCAAGGAGGTCGCTTCATCGGCGGATAAGGTCTTAGGATTGACCCATGTCGAACGCAGCCGCTGTGTTTCACGTGAAACAGCGTCGCGTTTGCGACTGAAGGCGTCCCAGCGGGCGTCGTCGACAACACCCAACTCGCGGCCGGTCTCGGTCAGCCGCATATCGCCGTTGTCTTCGCGCAAGCTCAGACGATATTCGGCGCGGCTCGTGAACATCCGGTACGGCTCTGACACACCGCGCGTGACCAGGTCGTCGACGAGCACGCCGAGGTAAGCCTGATCGCGGCGCGGGCACCACGCTTCCTTACCTTGCACGAACAGACCGGCGTTGATACCGGCTAGAACGCCCTGCGCCGCTGCCTCTTCATAGCCAGTCGTACCGTTGATCTGCCCAGCGAAGAACAGCCCGCCGATCACCTTCGTCTCCAGCGATGCCTTCAACCCTCGCGGATCAAAATAGTCGTACTCGATCGCATAGCCGGGCCGCAAGATGTGCGCCTGTTCGAGGCCGCGCATCGAGCGCACCAGTTCGAGCTGTACGTCGAACGGCAGGCTCGTCGAGATCCCGTTCGGATAGAACTCGTTGGTCGTCAGCCCTTCCGGCTCGAGATAAATCTGATGCGATTCCTTCGATGCGAATCGATGAATCTTGTCCTCGATCGACGGGCAATAGCGCGGTCCCACTCCTTCGATCACGCCCGTGTACATCGGCGATCGATCGAGACCGCCGCGAATGATGTCGTGCGTCCGCTGATTCGTATGCGTGACCCAGCACGGCACCTGGCGCGGGTGCTGCTCGACGCGTCCGAGGAACGAGAACACTGGCACCGGATCCAGATCGCCCGGCTGCTCTGCGAGCTGCGAATAGTCGATCGTGCGGCCATCGATTCGCGGCGGCGTACCGGTCTTGAGCCGTCCTTGCGGCAGCTTCAGCTCTTTCAACCGTGCCGACAGCGAAACGGCGGCCGGATCGCCCGCGCGGCCACCGGTGTAGTTGTTCAAGCCAACGTGGATCTTGCCGTCGAGGAACGTACCGGCCGTCAGCACCACGGCGCGCGCGCGGAAACGAATGCCCACCTGCGTGACGGCGCCGACGACGCGATCACCCTCGACCATTAGGTCGTCGACCGCCTGCTGAAACAGCCAGAGGTCCGGCTGATTCTCCAGACGATGGCGGATCGCCGCCTTGTACAGCACGCGGTCGGCCTGAGCGCGAGTCGCGCGAACTGCCGGTCCTTTCGACGAATTGAGGATACGAAACTGGATGCCGCTTTCGTCGGTGGCGGCCGCCATGGCGCCGCCGAGCGCGTCGACTTCCTTGACCAGATGGCCTTTGCCAATGCCGCCGATCGACGGATTGCAGCTCATCTGCCCGAGAGTCTCGATGTTATGGGTCAAAAGCAGCGTTTTATTGCCCATGCGCGCCGAGGCCAACGCGGCTTCGGTGCCAGCATGACCGCCGCCGACGACGATTACGTCAAATTCTGTGGGAAAGAGCATCGCGGGATCTCACGCCAGATCATCGCGTGAGCCTTAAAAGGAAAATGTATCGGCGAATTATAACGGGTTCGGTTTCGGCCCGAATTTCACCCGAGCGGTGAAACAATAAAAAAGCGGCGTGTTTCACGTGAAACACGCCGCTTCCACAGACACCGATTAGCAAAAAAGTGCGGATTTACGCGGCTCTTTTGGCGAGGCCAAGATAAGTTTCAATCACCCGAGGATTCTGCGCAAGATCGGTCGCGGGCCCTTCCAGCGCGAGCTCGCCGGTTTCCAGCACATAGCCATAGTCCGAGATCTGCAATGCGGCGCGCGCATTCTGCTCGATCAGCAGCGTTGCGACGCCGGTCTGCCGTAATGCGCTGATGATGTGGAAGATTTCCTTCACGATCAGCGGCGCGAGACCGAGGCTCGGCTCGTCAAGCATCAGCAGATCGGGTTTGCCCATCAACGCCCGGCCGACCGCGAGCATTTGTCGCTCGCCGCCGGAAAGCGTGCCGGCCGCCTGCTTGCGACGCTCCTTCAGCCGCGGAAACAGCTCGAACACCGGCTCGAGTTGATCGAGATAGTCGCGCTCGCCTGCCCGTTTGCGTCGGTAAGCACCAAGCAGCAGATTGTCTTCGACCGTCATCGATGCGAACAGCTCGCGCTTCTCAGGCACCAAACACATGCCGAGCGCGACGCGCTTCTCGACCGGCACCGCGCTGACGTCGTCGCCTTGATAAGTAATCGCGCCTTTCGCATGGCCGGAAGTCGGGAGCGCGCCCATGATCGCATTGAGCAGCGTCGACTTGCCCGCGCCGTTTGGGCCGATCACGGAGACGATCTGCCCCGCCCGGACTTTCATCGCTGCATTGTGCAGCGCCTCGACCTTGCCATAGCGGACCGACAACTGGTCCACTTCGAGAATCGGCCCCGCCGCCGCGACGCCGGTCGTCATCGTGTTCTCCATCATTCCACCCCGCCCAGATACGCTTCAAGTACCGCCGGATCCTGCTGCACTTCCTGCGGCAGACCTTCGGCGATCCGCATGCCGAACTCCATCACCACGAGCCGGTCCGTCAGATTCATCACGAAATCCATATCGTGCTCGACGAGCAGCACGCTCATCCCCTCGGCCTTGAGACGGCGCAGCAGATCGGCGAGTTGCAGCTTTTCTTGATAGCGCAGTCCAGCGGCGGGTTCGTCAAGCAATAGCAGAGTCGGATCGCAGCACAACGCGCGTGCGATTTCGAGAATCCGCTGCTGACCGAGCGCGAGGCTGCCCGCTTCGTCATACATATGCTGTTCGAGGCCGACACGGCGAATCTGCCGTGCGGCTTCGGCCATCAGTCGCCCCTCTTCTGCGTTGTTAAGCCGCACGACGCTGCGCCACACGCCCGCATGGCCGCGCAGATGCGCGCCGATCGCGACGTTCTCGAGCACAGTCATGCCCGGCAGCAGCTTCACATGCTGGAACGTCCGGCCGATGCCCCGCTTGACGATTTCGCGTGAACTCAGCGCATCGATGCGCTCGCCGCGGAAAGTAATCTCGCCGCTCGTCGCCTGCAGCACGCCGGTCACCAGATTGAACGTCGTCGACTTACCTGCGCCGTTCGGCCCGATCAGCCCGATGATCTGCCCCGCTTTGACCTCGAAGCTCACGTCGTTCATCGCGACCAGACCGCCGAAGTGCTTGCGCGCCTTGTTCACCGTCAGCAGGTCCTCGCCCGTCTGTGGCTTGTTGCGCTGCGGCAGAGGCTCCGCATGATCTGCGAGATGCGCACGCGGGCCACGCGGGAAAAAGCGCGCGACGAACGGCCACACGCCCTGCCGCGCGTACTGCAGCAGCAGCACCATGATGATGCCAAACACGATTACTTCGAAGTTGCCGTTCTCGCCGAGCAGTTTCGGCAGCAGCGTCTGCAGATAGTCCTGCAGCACGGTCAGGATCGCGGCGCCGAGCACCGCGCCCCAGACGTGCGAGACGCCGCCCACCACCGCCATGAACAGAAACTCGATGCCGTGATTCAGGCCGAATGGCGTCGGATTCACGGCGCGCTGCAAGTGCGCATACAGAAAGCCCGACACCGACGCGAGCACCGCCGCATAAACGAAGATCACGACGCGCATCCAGCCGGTGTTGACGCCCATCGCCTCAGCCATCTGACCACCGCCGCGCAGCGCGCGAATCGCTCGACCCGGTCGACTATTAAGCAAATTCTGAACAGAGACGACCGCACCGAGCACGACCACCCAGATCAGGTAATAGATATGGCGGCCGGACTCCAGATTGATCCCAAAGACATTCAGCACCGGGATGCCGTTGATGCCGTCGTACTTGCCGAGCATGTCGAGATTGCCGAACAGGTAGAACAGCGCGAGCCCCCAAGCAATCGTGCCGAGCGGCAGGAAGTGGCCGGACAGACGCATCGTGACGAGACCGAGCATCAGCGCGACGAGCGCAGTCACTATCACGCCCGCGATCAGTGCGAGCCACGGCGACACGCCAAAGTTCGTCGTCAGATACGCGGTTGCATAGGCGCCAATGCCGACGAACGCGGCCTGCCCGAAGCTCGTCATTCCGCCGATACCCGTCAACAGCACGAGGCCGATCGCGACGATCGAATACAGGCCGATGTAGTTCAGCAGCGTGACCCAGTACTCGGGCACATGGATCGGATGTGGCAACACCGGCAACGCAAACAGCACCACGAGGAACAACCAGAAGAACTTCTGTTGCATGATCCGTTTCATCGCGTCACTCCTGTTCTTCTTCGGCGTGCGGGCTCGCAAGACTGCGCCACAGCAGCACCGGGATGATTAGCGTGAACACGATCACTTCCTTATAAGCACTGGCCCAGAACGACGAATACGACTCCAGCAGGCCGACGAGAATCGAGCCGGCCGCCGCGAGCGGATAGCTGACCAGACCGCCGATGATCGCGCCCACGAAGCCCTTCAAACCGATCAGGAAGCCCGAGTCGTAGTAGATCGTCGTGAGCGGCGCGACGAGGATGCCGCACAGCACGCCGAGTCCTGCCGCAAGCGTGAATGCGAGGCGTCCCGCCTGCGTCGTGCCGATGCCGACGAGCCGCGCGCCGAGCCGGTTCACCGACGTCGCGCGCAACGCCTTGCCCGAGATCGAGCGATCGAAGTACAGATACAACGCGCCAATCAGCACGACCGCGGTGCCGATCACCCACAGGCTCTGCCCGGAGATCGACAACGTGCCGATGCTGAACGTCGCATCGGAGAACGCGTTGGTGCGCGAACCTTCTGCGCCGAACATCACGAGGCCGAGACCGACCATCGCGAAATGCACGGCCACCGCGACGATCAACAGCAGCAGCGTGGTCGCCTCCGCGATCGGCTCATACGCGAGCCGATAAACGAACGGGCCCATCGGAATCACGATCAGCAGCGTCAGCGCGATCTGCACGACCATCGGCAGCGGCTGCAGGAAGATGCCGCGCGTGAGCGCGTAGACCGCAATCGGAAACAGCAGGTACTTCCCTGCCAGCACAGGCAGCGTGCGCGCCGCGTGACGGCGCCGCTCGGCGTGCCGCACCACGGTCGCCGTCTCGACGACGAAGCAGGCGGCGCCCATCGCCATCAGTAGCCAGCAGGTGGCTGGAAACTTCTGCGTTTGCAGTGCGGCGAGCGTCAACGCGCCGTACGACACGAACTCCCCTTGCGGGATGAAGATCACCCGCGTGACCGAGAACACCAGCACCAGCGCAAGCGCGAGCAGCGCGTAGATCGCGCCGGTCGTGATGCCGTCCTGCGCGAGGATCGCGGCAATTGATAGATCCATACTTCCTCGTCCTGAAGCGTCGAAATCGGAAAACCGGGAAAGAGTCATGACGGCGCGGCTCATAGCCGGCCATCGACCTGCAATGTCTGAAAAGACAACCGCCGCGCCGGGACACGGCGCGGCGGTCGATGCCATTGTCGTCGGACACAATGGCAATGCGGCGTCATGCACCGCAGATTGCGCGAGAGGCGCGTACCGCTAGTTGTCTTTGTAAATGCTCTTAATCGTTCTGCAGCTTCCACTTGCCGTCGACGATCTGCACGATCACGCGCGCGCGCTGGTCGAGGCCGTTGTGGTCGGTCGCCGTGGTGTTCATGATGCCGTGCGACACCGGCAGCTCCTTGATGTTTTCGAGCGCGTTGCGCAGCGCCGCGCGGAACTCGGGCGTGCCCGGCTGCGCGGTCTTCAGCGCGACCGGAATCGCGGCCTGCAGCATCTGGCCGGCATCCCATGCGTGACCGCCGAAGGTCGCGACCGAACCCGCGCCATACGCCTTCTCATACGCATTCTTATAGGCCTCCGACGATTTCTTCACCGGGTTCGAATCCGGCAATTGATCGACGACGAGAATCGGACCGGCCGGCAGCAACTCGCCTTCACAATCCTTGCCGCACACACGCAGGAAATCATTGTTCGCGACACCGTGCGTCTGATAGATCTTGCCCTTGTAGCCACGCTCCTTCAGCGTCTTGGCCGGCAGCGCCGACGGCGTGCCCGAGCCCGCGATCAGCACCGCGTCGGGATTCGCGCCCATCGTCTTCAGCGCCTGGCCCGTCACCGACGCATCCGTCCGGTTGAAGCGCTCGTTCGACACGATCTTCAGGTTGTGCGCTTTCGCCGCGGCGTCGAACGTCGTGTTCCAACTGTCGCCGTATGCGTCCGAAAAGCCGATGAAGCCGACCGTCTTCACGCCGTGGTGCTGCATGTAATCGGCGATCGCATCGGCCATCAAGCTGTCGTTCTGAGGCGGTTTGAACGCCCATGCACGCTTCGCATCCATCGGCTGGATGATCGCGGCCGACGCCGCGAGCGAGATCACCGGCGTCTTGCCTTCAGCGGCCGGATCGAGCATCGCGAGCGAATTCGGCGTGACGGTCGAGCCGATGATCGCGTCGACGCGGTCTTCGTCGATCAACTTATGCGTGTTCTGCACGGCCTTGCCGGTGTCCGACCCGTCGTCGAGAATGATGTACTGCACGCTCTTGCCGCCGATCTCCTTCGGCAGCAACGCGATCGTGTTCTTCTCAGGAATCCCGAGCGATGCGGCCGGCCCCGTCGTCGACAGCGTCACGCCGATCTTCACCTGCGCGAATGCCGCCCCCGTGCCGCACATCAGCGCCATCGCGATGCCGGTGCGTACCCAATGTCTTGTCATTTTCATTGCGAGTCTCCAAACGCCTTGAAAAACGCCCATCTGTAAGCCGGCTTGCTGGGCCGAGTGTCTGAATCTAGTGAGCGGATTCAGGTGTGCCAAGCATGGTTTTCCCTGTTCGGCGCGCATACCTTCCCCGCGATGTTGATTACCGCTCATCTTGCGTCGCACGAGTCGCGCATCCGCGTCATACGCCGCGGTTCTATTTCGCGGTTCTGTTCCCATCAAGCATTGATAAACCACTAATATGTTAGTAGCCTGCGTCCCGCATTATCGACGGTCAACAGAGCTGCGCTCGCGCGATGCAGATGGCTCGCCCAGGTAACAAAAAAGACGCGTCAACTGCACGCGTCTTTTTCGATGAGGTCCCGTGGCGCAGAGCCTTTCGCTCAGTCGCCGGCGAGCTTCCACTTGCCGTCGACGATCTGCACCATCACGCGCGCCCGCTGATCGAGACCGGCGTGGTCGTTCGCGCTCATGTTGAAGATGCCGTGCGACGCGGGCAGATCTTTCGTGCCTTCGAGCGCGGCGCGCAGCGCCTCGCGGAAGGCCGGCGTGCCGGGCTGGCCCTTCTTCAACGCGAGCGGGATCGCATGCTGCAGCAACAGGCCCGCGTCCCATGCGTGACCGCCAAACGTCGACACCGAACCTGCGCCATACGCGATTTCATACGCGCGCTTGTAAGCGAGCGCACTCTTCTTCACCGGATTCGAATCGGGCAGTTGCCCGGCGACCAGCAGCGGGCCGGCGGGCAGCCACGTGGCTTCGCAATCCTTGCCGCACACGCGCAGGAAGTCGTTGTTCGCGACCCCGTGCGTCTGGTAGTACTTGCCCTTGTAGCCGCGTTCCTTCAGCGCTTTCTGCGGCAGCGCGGCCGGCGTGCCCGCACCGGCGATCAGCACCGCGTCCGGATTCTGCGACATCATCTTCAGTACCTGGCCTGTGACCGATGCGTCGTTGCGCGCGAAGCGCTCGTTCGCGACGATCCTGATCTTCGCCAGGTCAGCGGCTTTGCTGAATTCCTTGAACCAGCTCTCGCCGTACGCGTCGGAAAAGCCGATGAACGCGACTGTTTTCACGCCGTGATTGGCCATCTGCTGCGCGATCGCGGTAGCCATCAGGATGTCGTTCTGCGGCGTCTTGAACACCCACGCGCGCTTCGCATCCATCGGCTCGACGATGCCCGCGGCCGCGGCGAGCGAGATCATCGGCGTGGAGGTTTCGGCGGCGACGTCGGTCATGGCGAGCGAGTTCGGCACGACGGTCGAGCCGATCAGTGCATCGACGTGGTCTTCGCTAGTGAGCTTGCGGGCGTTCTTGACCGCCTGGGTCGAATCGGTTGCGTCGTCGAGGACGATGTAGTCGATTTTCTGGCCCGCTACTTCTTTGGGCAGCAGCGCAATCGTGTTCTTTTCCGGAATGCCGAGCGAGGCGGCCGGCCCTGTTGCCGACACAGTGACGCCGATTTTCACGTCCGCGAATGCATGGCCACTCCATGCAGCCGAAACTCCGGTGGCGACCAATGCCGCGCTGATCCAACGCAATGCCGACTTCATCCTGCTCATCCATTAACCCCGTTATTCAATTGCAATTAAATCCATGGATTTAATTGCCAACCCAGTGGTCGGTGAATAGCGAGTTTAGCGGACGCAAGTGCCGTGCTGCAAGCGTTTCGCAGGCTTGTGACGCTGACATGCAGCGATTTGCGAAGATTATCAAATGGCTCGCGAAATAGCCGAAATATTGGCCCGAAGAAGGCCCAAAAATACAAAACAAAAAAGCGCTGTTGGATATCAATCCAACAGCGCTTTCTCGTGGGCACTGAGTGCCTCAATTGTCTCCTCGTTCTCCACCTGCAAATTCGTGGTGCATCAGAACTGGATGAAGATTAAACGACCCCCTTAGTAGTAACAACTAGCAATTACCCTAGTGGTGCAGTGCCGCACCGAATCGGGGCGCGTTCGACCAATTTTGTCACACGGCTTGCCACAGCTTCGCTGAACCGCTGATTCGGCGCACCCTCGGCACGAGAGGCAAGTCAATCGGATGCCGAAGCAATTGCGTATCGCACTGCATCAAGCGCGGCACCTTGCGGGCGGGATCAAGCAGACGCACTCAAGCCCGCAACGGCCGCACTCGCGCGACGATTTCACCGACGATGCCGCGCCGGAACGCCAGCACGCACGCGATAAAAATCAGCCCCGTGACGATCGTCACCGACTCGCCAAGTGAGCGGAACCAGTCGATCCCGGTCATCGACGCGAGCGCCGAGCCGATATCGCCGAGCCGGTCTTCGAGCGACACGATCAGCGCGGCCCCGACCAATGGGCCGAACAGCGTGCCCATGCCGCCCACCAGCGTCATCAGGATCACGAGGCCGGACATCGTCCAATAGGCATCGCTCAGCGTTTCGAAGCCCTGCACCAACACTTTCAGCGAACCGGCGAGACCCGCGATGCCGGCCGACAGAATGAATGCGAGCAGCTTGAAACGGTCGGTGTCATAGCCGAGCGATACCGCGCGCGGCTCGTTTTCCTTGATCGCGACGAGTACCTGCCCGAACGGCGAATGCACGATCCGCACGATCAGCAGGAACGCCGCGACGATCACCGCGAGCACGACGAAATACAGCGCGACGTCCGAAGAGAGATCGAGCACGCCGAACAGCTTGCCGCGCGGCACCCCTTGCAGGCCGTCTTCCCCGTGCGTGAACGGCGTCTGCAGGAACACGAAGTAGACCATCTGCGCGAGCGCGAGCGTCACCATCGCGAAGTAGATACCCTGACGGCGAATCGCGAAGAAGCCGACGACGAGCCCAAGCAGCGTCGCCGCCGCGGTGCCGCTCAGCACGCCGAGCTCCGGCGAAAAGCCGAGCGTCTGTATCGCATAGCCGGTCACGTAACCGGCCGACGCGAGAAACATCGCATGACCGAAGGACAGCAAGCCCGTATAGCCGATCAGCAGATTGAAGGCGCCCGCGAACAGCGCGAAGCACAGCACCTTCATCACGAAGAGCGGGTAGATGCCGAGCAGCGGCACCGCGAGCAGCGCGAGCAGCAGCAGACCGTAGAGCACTTTTCTCTGCATCATTTTTCCCTGCCGAAAAGACCCGCCGGACGCACGAGCAACACGAGCGCCATGATCACGAAGACGACGGTCGCCGACGCTTCGGGGTAGTACACCCGCGTCAGTCCTTCGACCACGCCGAGCATCAGGCCGGTCAGAATCGAGCCCATGATCGAGCCCATGCCACCGATCACGACCACCGCGAACACGGTGATGATCATCGACTGGCCCATCAGCGGCGAAACCTGAATCACCGGCGCGGCGAGCACGCCGGCAAACGCCGCGAGCGCGACGCCGAAGCCGTAGGTCAGCGTAATCATCAGCGGCACGTTGATGCCGAACGCCTCGACGAGCTTCGGGTTTTCGGTGCCCGCGCGCAGATACGCGCCAAGCCGCGTCTTCTCGATCACGAACCAGGTCGCAAAGCACACCACAAGCGACGCGACGACCACCCACGCGCGATAGTTCGGCAGATACATGAAGCCGAGATTGGTCGCGCCCGACAGCACCGACGGCACGTCGTACGGCTGGCCCGACGAGCCGTAGATCGAATGGAACACGCCCTCGATCACGAGCGTGAGGCCAAACGTCAGCAACAGGCCATACAGATGATCGAGCTTGTAAAGCCAGCGCAGCATCGAGCGCTCGATCCCGACGCCGACGAGCCCAACGATCACCGGCGCGAGCACGAGCATCACCCAGTACGGCAGATTGAAATACGACAGCCCCATCCACGCGAGCATCGCCCCGAGCATGAACAGCGCGCCATGCGCGAAGTTGATCACGTTGAGCAGGCCGAAAATAACCGCCAGCCCAAGGCTCAGAATCGCGTAGAACGAGCCGTTCACGAGCCCGAGCAGAAGCTGGCTCAGCATCGCGGGTAGCGGAACGCCAAAGATGTCCATTGAAGCCCTTAGCCCTTCAAGCCATCGTCAAGGTGAGATCGGTGACGCACGATCGGGCCGGCACGCGACAAGCGGCGACGCTGCCCATCGCGTGCGGCATCTGAAACGGTCATCCGCCAGCGCGTGCCCCTGCAGCGCCGGCGGTTCTCTCAGGTCTGCGCGGTCCTCGACCGCTCACTGCGCCCGCGCTTACTTCCACAGCGCGCAGCGGGTCTGCGCCTTGGTCGTGAAGACCTGATCGCCCGGAATCGTCGCAGTGATCTTGTAGTAATCCCACGGCTCCTTCGATTCGGCCGGCGTCTTCACCTGCATCAGGTACATGTCGTGGATCATGCTGCCGTCCTGACGGATGTAGCCCTTCGCGTAGAAGTCGTCGATCTTCGTCTTGTGCAACTGCGCCATCACCTTGTCCGGATCGGTCGAGCCCACCGCCTGCACCGCCTTCAGATAGTTCATCGCCGCCGAGTAGTCGGCAGCCTGCAGGCTCGACGGCATCTTCTTCATCTTGTCGAAGTAGCGCTGCGACCACTTACGCGTGTCGGCGTCCTTGTTCCAGTACCAGCTGTCGGTCAACACGAGACCTTGCGTCGTTTCGAGACCGAGGCTGTGCACGTCGTTGATGAACATCAGCAGCGCGGCGAGCTTCATCGTCTTGGTGATGCCGAATTCCTTCGCGGCCTTGATCGCGTTGATCGTGTCGCCGCCCGCGTTCGCGAGGCCGAGGATCTGTGCCTTCGACGCCTGCGCCTGCAGCAGGAACGACGAGAAGTCCGACGCCGACAGCGGATGACGCACCGCGCCCAGCACCTGGCCGCCGTTCGCCTTCACGACATCCGAGGTCGCTTTTTCGAGCGCCTTGCCGAATGCGTAGTCTGCCGTCAGGAAGTACCAAGTCTTGCCGCCCTGCTTCGTCACGGCCGAGCCCGTGCCGTTCGCGAGCGCGGTCGTGTCGTATGCGTAGTGGATCGTGTACGGCGTGCATTGCTCGTTAGTCAACGTATCGGCGCCGGCGCCGACGCTGATATAGACCTTGTGCTTCTCGCCCGCGACGGTGTTAGTCGACAGCGCGGTCGCCGAGTTCGTGCCGCCGATCACCATGTCCACGCCGTCTCGGTCGAACCACTCGCGAGCGCGCGATGCCGCGATGTCCGCCTTGTTCTGGTGATCCGCGTACAGCACCGTGATCGGTTTGCCGTTGACCTTGCCACCGAAGTCGGCGACCGCCATCCGGATCGCTTCAAGACCGCCCTGCCCGTCGATATCCGCGTACAGCCCCGACATATCCGTAATGAAGCCGATCTTCACGGCATCGTCGGCCGCTTGCGCGCTACCCAGCGTCAGTGCGGTGCCAGCGGCGACCGCGAAACAGAGTGAGGCAAGCCGCGCGAGTGGGTTCCTTTTCATGCGTGTCTCCTGGTTCTTCGCTTGTGGTTATCAGAGGCAGTCGGGCGCGAGTATGTCCGTGTCTATACGCCCAGTAAATCGTGCAGCACCGGCATCTTGCCTTCGAGCTCGCTGGCCCCGAAATGCTCGACGATCATGCCGTGCTCCATCACATAGAAACGATCCGCGAGCGGCGCGGCGAAGCGGAAGTTCTGCTCGACCATCACGATCGTGTAGCCGCGCGCCCTCAGCGTAACGATCATGCGCGCAAGCGCCTGCACGATCACGGGCGCGAGCCCTTCCGAGATTTCGTCGAGCAGCAGCAGATTCGCGCCGGTACGCAGAATCCGCGCGACCGCGAGCATTTGCTGTTCGCCGCCTGAGAGCCGCGTGCCCTGACTCATGCGCCGCTCCTGCAGATTCGGGAACATCGCGTAGATTTCCTCGAGCGACATCATGTGCGCCTTGTCGCCGACGGGCGGCGGCAGCAACAGATTTTCCTCGCACGACAGGCTCGAAAAAATGCCGCGCTCTTCCGGGCAGTAGCCAATGCCGCAATGCGCGATGCGATGCGTGGGCAGGCCGATCGTTTCGCGTCCGTCGATACGGATCGAGCCGGTACGGCGACCCGTGAGGCCCATGATCGCGCGCAGCGTCGTGGTGCGGCCCGCGCCGTTACGGCCGAGCAGCGTCACGACTTCGCCGCGGCCGACCGACAGATCGACGCCGTGCAGAATGTGGGATTCCCCGTACCAGGCTTGCAGTCCCGCGATTTCCAGCGCGGGTGCGCCGCTTTTCGTTTGGTTCGCTTCGAGGCCTTCGCGCTCGACCGTCGTATTCATGCGTGGGCTCCGGCGAGCGCCGCGTCGGCGCTGCCCATGTAGGCTTGCATCACGAGCGGATTCTTCGACACTTCCGCGTAGCTGCCCTCGGCGAGCACTTCACCCCGTTGCAGTACGGTGATCGTGTCGGAGATACCGGCGATCACGTTCATGTTGTGCTCGACCATCAGAATCGTGCGGCCCGCCGATACTTTTTTGATCAGCGCGGTCACGCGATCGACGTCCTCATGACCCATGCCTTGCGTCGGCTCGTCGAGCAACATCAGTTCGGGTTCCATCGCGAGCGTGGTCGCGATTTCGAGCGCGCGCTTGCGGCCGTATGCAAGCTCGACGGTCAATACATCCGCGAAATCGGTCAGGCCGACCTGGGTCAGCAGATCCATCGCGCGATCGTTCAGACGCCGCAACGTACGCTCGCTCTTCCAGAAGTGAAATGCGGTGCCGAGTGAGCGCTGCAACCCGATGCGCACG
Organism: Paraburkholderia podalyriae; assembly: GCF_014397785.1. GTDB lineage: Bacteria > Pseudomonadota > Gammaproteobacteria > Burkholderiales > Burkholderiaceae > Paraburkholderia > Paraburkholderia podalyriae. Next base: position 262,059 of record NZ_VZQQ01000001.1, on the reverse strand, counting down.
TTCTGCAATGCCGTCAGATGCGGAAATACCGCGGAAATCTGGAACGAACGGATGATGCCGCGCCGCGCGATCTGCGCGGGACGTTCGCCGGTGATATCGACACCGTTGAAAACGATCTGGCCCGCGGTGGGCTCGAGAAATTTGGTGAGCAGGTTGAAGCAGGTGGTCTTGCCCGCTCCATTGGGGCCGATCAGCGCATGGATCGAGCCACGGCGCACGCGCAGGTTCACGCCGTTCACGGCGACAAAGCCTTTGAACTCACGGGTGAGGCCCCGCGTTTCGAGAATCGTATCGCCGAGAATCATGTTCCCTTCCATACGGAGTAAGGCGAAGCATTACGACCTTTCCGCGCGAAACTCTGCGCGACTTGTTATGTTTGCGGCACCCCTTGCCGCTCCTTGGCGTGCTGCACCAATCCGTACGGTTATCCATGGCGTGGCACGCAGCATGGCTGCCATTGTCGCGCCAATGATGCAGCGCAATCATTGGGATTTGCACTTAGGGAACGAGGCCCGCGCCGTGCGTATATGACGCGCGGTTCACACGTTTCACGTACGCGGCGGAAAACCTGACCGATGCGCTCACCCAGTGATGTCACACAGCTGACATCGACGCGTCGACACCGGTATGCGCGGCCATGCTGCCGCTCACGCGCGCGCGACGATCCTCGCGGATCATGTCGCTCGCGCGCTCGGCGATCATCAACGTCGGCGAATTGGTATTGCCCGAGGTGATGTTGGGCATCACCGAAGCATCGACGACACGTAAGCCCTCGACTCCGAGAACCCGTAGCCGGTTGTCGACGACCGCGGCGGGATCGTCGTTCGTACCCATGCGACAGGTGCCGACCGGATGGAAGATCGTCGTGCCGACCGCGCCCGCGGCCTGCTGCAATTCTTCTTCACTCTGATATTGGAGACCTGGCAGAATCTCGCGCGGCTGATAGCGCGCGAGCGCGGGCGCCGCGACGATGCGACGCGTGACACGTAGCGCGTTCGCGGCTACGTGGCGGTCGTACCCGGTCGACAGATAATTCGGCGCGATCAACGGTGGTGCACAAGCGTCGGCCGACGCTATATGAATGCTGCCGCGCGATGTGGGGCGCAAATGACACACAGAAGCCGTGAACGCATTGAAGCGATGCAGCGGTTCGCCGAAGCGATCGAGCGACAAAGGCTGCACGTGATACTCGAGGTCGGGTCGCGACAGCGAGTGATCGTCGGCGTCGGACTTCGCGAACGCGCCGAGTTGCGACGGCGCCATCGACATCGGTCCGCTCTGAAACAACGCGTACTGCATGCCGATCATCAGCTTGCCCCACCAGTGCGCGGACATCGTGTTCAGCGTGCGCACGCCTTGCACCTGATACGCCATGCGCAATTGCAGATGGTCCTGCAGGTTTTCGCCGACGCCGCGCAGATCCCGAACGACCTCGATGCCGAGATTCCGCAGACGCACACCATCGCCGAGCCCGGACAATTCGAGCAGTTGCGGCGAGTTGACCGCGCCCGCGGAAAGGATCACTTCGCATCGCGCTTTGGCGAGATAGTCGACGTCGCCGCCCCGATATTCGACACCCGTGCAGCGACGGCCATCGAATACGATGCGCTGCGTGTGGGCACCGGTGATGACCGTGAGATTCGCGCGCTTCAACGCGGGCCGCAAAAAAGCCTTCGACGCGTTCCAGCGAATGCCGTGCTTCTGATTGACGTCGAAGTAGCCGACGCCGGTGTTGTCGCCGCGATTGAAATCGTCGGTGGCGGGAATGCCGGTTTGCTGCGCGGCTTGCGCGAACTCTTCGAGAATCTTCCATTTGAGGCGCTGCTTTTCGACCCGCCATGGTCCGCCCGCGCCGTGCGCTTCGTTGGCGCCGCCGTGATGATCTTCGCTGCGCTTGAAGACCGGCAGCACCGCGTTCCATGACCACGTGCTGTCGTTCGTCACGCGCGCCCATTCGTCGTAGTCTTCGCGCTGGCCGCGCATATAGATCATGCCGTTGATCGACGAACTGCCGCCGAGCACGCGCCCACGCGGATACGACAGCGCGCGGCCGTTCAAACCCGGCTCGGCCTGGGTCCGGTACAGCCAGTCCGTGCGCGGGTTGCCAATGCAGTAGAGGTAGCCGACCGGCACGTGAATCCAGTGATAGTCGTCCTTGCCGCCGGCTTCGAGCAGCAGCACCTGGATGTCGGGATCTTCGGTGAGCCGGTTCGCCAGCACGCAGCCCGCGGTGCCCGCGCCGACAATGATGTAGTCGAACTCGCCTTCGAGCCGCGGTGCGGCGCGGGACGTACTGTCGCTATGACTCATCGTTCAGTCTCCTGATCATTTTGCGGCGCGCTTTTGTTTTTTTGCTGGCGCGCGTGCCGACTTGATGTCGCGCAAAGCCCCACGCTATTTGGCGACCGGCATCGTGAATTCGGCACCCTTCGCGATGCTGTCGGGCCAACGCTGCATGATGCTCTTATAGCGCGTGTAGAACCGCACGCCTTCCTCGCCGTACGCATGATGATCGCCGAACAGCGACTTCTTCCAGCCGCCGAACGAATGCCAGGCCATCGGCACCGGAATCGGCACGTTGATGCCGACCATGCCGATCTCGATCTGCCGCGAAAACGCGCGCGCGATGCCGCCGTCGGACGTGAACAACGACACGCCGTTCGCCAACTGATTCGCGTTGATCAGCTCGACCGCAGTTGCAAAATCGGGCACGCGCACGACGCACAGCACCGGCCCGAAAATCTCCTCGCGGTAGATCTTCATGTCGGGTGACACGTCGTCGAACAGCGTACCGCCGAGGAAAAAGCCGTTCTCGTGCCCTGCGACCTGATGACCGCGCCCATCGACGACGAGCTTCGCGCCCGCGGCGACGCCAGCGTCGATATAGCCGAGCACCTTGTCGCGATGCGCGCCTGTGACGAGCGGCCCCATCTCGGCGGCCGCTTCCATGCCGTTGAGGATCTTCAGGCTCTTCACGCGCGGCGCCAGACGCTCGATCAGCTCATCGGCGATATGTCCCACCGCGACCGCCACCGAAATCGCCATGCAGCGCTCGCCGGCCGAGCCGTAGGCGGCGCCGATCAGCGCGTCGACGGCCTGGTCGAGATCGGCGTCGGGCATCACGACGAGGTGATTCTTGGCACCGCCCAATGCCTGCACGCGCTTGCCGTGCCTTGTGCCTTCGGTGTAGATGTATTCGGCGATCGGCGTCGAGCCGACGAACGACAGCGCGCTCACCTCCGGATGCACGAGCAGCGCATCGACCGCGACCTTGTCGCCGTGCACGACGTTGAACACGCCGTCCGGCAGGCCCGCCTCCTTCAGCAATTCGGCGAGCCGGTTCGACGCGGACGGATCACGTTCGGACGGCTTCAGCACGAAGGTGTTGCCGCACGCGAGTGCGACGGGGAACATCCAGCTCGGCACCATCATCGGAAAATTGAACGGCGTGATGCCCGCGACCACGCCGAGCGGCTGCCGCAGATTCCAGTTGTCGATGCCGCCGCCGATCTGATCGGTGAAATCGGTCTTCAGCAGATTCGGGATGCCGCACGCGAATTCGACGACCTCGATGCCGCGCATCACCTCGCCCTTCGCGTCGGAGAACACTTTGCCGTGCTCGCGCGTGATCAGTTCCGCGAGTTCGTCGTGGTGACGGTCGAGCAATTCCTTGAACTTGAACAGCACGCGCGCGCGTTTGATCGGCGCGGTTTCGCTCCATGCTGGAAACGCGGCTTTGGCGGCGGCGACCGCGGCGTCCACCTCGGCGACGCTCGCAAACGGCACGCGCGTGCTGACACTGCCGAGCGCCGGATTGAAGACGTCGCCGAAACGCCCACTCGTGCCTTCGACGGTCTTGCCGTTGATGAAATGGCTCAATGCGCGTGCGCTCGCCGCGCTGCGTGCTGCGTCGCCCTGCGCGGTTGCGTCGTGATATGTCTCGCTCATCTCGTTCCCCTTTGCTGTGAAATCTTCCGCCTTGCGCCTCGATGCCACGCACCCAGGCGTGCTGAACGCCAAGCGTACGGCGCCCCGAGGCGACAAATCCAATGAGAAATGCTCAACTGCCCTATAAGCCGCGCTAATATCAAGGTATGGATCTGACTCTGCTTAGGGCATTCGTCACCGTCGCACGCGAGGGCAACCTCACGCGCGCCGCGGTGCAACTGCATCTGACCCAACCTGCCGTCAGCTTGCAAATCAAGCACTTGCAGGAGACGCTCGGCGTGACGTTGTTCACCCGCGGTTCGCACGGGCTTGCGCTCACGCGCGACGGCCAGGCGCTGCTGCCGCACGCCGAACGCGCGCTCGGCGCGGCTGCCGACGTACAACGCGCGGCGCAATCGCTGTGCCAGGAAATGCGCGGGCGTCTGCGCATCGGCACGATTCTCGACCCGGCGTTTTTGCGCCTCGGCGGTTTCCTGAAGCAGCTCGTCGAAACCTGGCCGCAAATCGAAACCGCCCTGCGTCACGGCATGTCGGGATGGGTGCGCGAACAGATTCGCGCGGGCGAACTCGACGTCGGCTATTACATTGGCCTGCCGTCCGACGACGACACGCGCGACGGCGTCACCTTTCACGCGGTCACGCTGACGCATTTCCAGTACCGCGTGCTTGCACCGGCGGGCTGGAAAGATCGCGTGAAGAATGCGCGCGACTGGCGCTCGCTCGCGGCGCTGCCGTGGATCTGGACGCCGCCGGCGTCCGCGCACAACCGCCTGCTGTCGCGCTGTTTTGGCGAGGCGGGTGTGAAGCCCGTCAAGGTAGCCGAGGTGGATCAGGAGCCGTCGATGCTCGATCTCGTCAAGTCGGGCGTCGGTCTTACGCTCGCGCGCGACGCGACTGCGATCGCCGAGGCGCACGCGCACGCGCTGACGATCGTCGACGGCATTACGGTGCCGACGCAGCTGAGCTTCATCACGCTCGACGAGCGTAAGGACGAGCCGGTGATCGCGGCCGCATTGAAGCTGATCGAACAGCAGTGGGCGATCTGAGCGAGGAGGATCCGCCTCGGTTGCGATATGAGCCGCGCTAATGCCCACCCTTCACTTGCCAGTGCTAAAACCGGGCTGTCACGAAGATTTTGCTAGATTGTCGGTTTGCGCCCACACAGCGGCCTCGCGGCGCTTTCCGTTCACTTAGCCCATCACAGGAGCCTGATATGGCACGCAACATCGAAATCAAAGCCCGCGCCCAGCATTTCGAGCAACTGCGCGAGCGCGCCGCGCAGCTCGCGACGGACGCGCCGCTGATCTTCCGCCAGCAGGACTTTTTCTACGACGTGCCGCGCGGCCGCCTGAAGCTGCGCCAATTCGACGACGGCACGCCGGCCGAACTGATCTTCTACCAGCGCGACGACCGCGACGGCCCGAAGGCGTCGTACTACACGCGCAGTCCGGTCACGAATCCCGAAGCGATGCATGCGCTGCTCGCGACCGCGCTGACCACGCGCGGCATCGTCTCGAAGGAGCGGCACGTGTATCTGAGCGGGCGCACGCGGATTCATCTGGATCGCGTCGACGGTCTCGGCGATTTCGTCGAACTCGAAGTGGTACTCGCGCAGGACGACGACGAAGAAGGCGGCCACGCCGAAGCACATGCGATGTTCAAAAGCCTCGGCGTCCCGGAGGCGGATCTGGTGCCGGTCGCCTATGTCGATCTGCTGAATGCCGAAGACAAGCCGAAGCAGGCGGCGTAAAGATCGCGTCACCACAGGCGCCGCGGCACGACATGCGCGGCTTCCGTTTCCCGCCAGTCGGCATCGCCGGCAATCGCCTCAAACCCTCAACCCGCCACCGCGCCCGGCGTCAGATGCCCCAGTGGCAACGGCCCATTGCGCTTGAACGTGGCCAGCACGATGTTCGAGCGCACGCTATCGACGCCCGGCACGCGCATCAGCTTCTTCATCACGAAGCCCGACAGGTAGTTCAGATCCGGCGCGACGATGCGCAGCAGATAGTCGGCATCGCCGACGACCGCATGGCATTCGAGCACTTCGGGCAGCATGTCGATTTGCTGCTGAAACTGCTCGATGATCGAATCGCCGTGATGTTTCAGCTTCAGGCTTGTGAAAGCAGTGACGCCGAGCCCGAGCTTTTCGGGCCGAAGCACGACGCGATAGCCATCGACCACCCCGACCTGTTCGAGCCGCTGCAAGCGCCGCCCGATCTGCGACGGCGACAGCGGCACCTGCTCGGCCAACTGCTGATGCGTGGCGCGGCCAAAGCGCTGCAGCACGTCGAGCAGCGCGAGATCGAAGTGATCGAGTTCAAGCATCGTTTATTTCCCGCATAGATTGGCCAAACAATGCACGATTATTGCACGCATGTGGCATATTCGAGCGGTGTTTGCGCCCTTCCCGCCCGTCCTCCGCGCGATCTGTTCGGCCATGTGCCGCTGCTGATTCAGCCGGTGTTCGTCGACTACATGCACGCGTACGGCCGCGCCGCGCTCGCCGCCGATGGCGCGGGCGCCCCTGCCGCTGCTCGCGCGGCTCTATGGGTACATCGCGGGAAGGCCGCCGCAAGCCGACCCGGCCCAACGGGCGGCGAGGATTGCGCAACCGTGAAAAAATAACGGATGCGTCCGCCTGCCGGCGAACGCGTTCGACCAGCGAGGTAACACCATGATTCAGAAACTGACTGCCGACGAACGGCCCCAGCAACTGGCGAAACTGAATCGCTGGGAAAGCGTGGCGGAGCGTGACGCGATTCGCCGCACCTTCGAATTCGCCGACTTCAACGAGGCGTTCGGCTTTATGACGCGCGTCGCGATCAAGGCGCAGGAGATGGATCACCATCCAGAGTGGTTCAACGTGTACAACAAGGTCGACATCACGCTGTCGACCCATGAGGCGAACGGCGTGACCGAACGCGATATCGCGCTTGCCACATTCATCGACAGTATTACTGTGTAGTACAAGAATTACCGGTTTTATGCGTGTTTCTACACAACTTGCCGCGTAATTGGGCCGCAATGAAAGGGCAATGCAGGCAATTTCCTGGGCAAACCTTCAGTTCTACAGGCTATTATTAAGTTGAACGTAAGCTTCCCAGGCCTGCTTTGCAATCGGGTCCAAACGATCGAGTGGTAGCGACTGCTGACGCTGTACAATCAGCAGCGCATACGGCTTGGAGAGCGCGCTTGCCTCCTTGCACAGAACGAGTTCGTCGCCGCTCGAAGGTGAGCGGGCGCGCCAGAAGTTGATCGCGGCTTCCAGTTCGTGAATGCTGATCTCGGACATGACTTCGTGATGGCTAGCAGGGCGCTTCGAGGCGGCTCGACAGCGGCTTCGTGGCGCGTTTGCCGCCGCTTCGCACGCCGTCTGTGCAGCAGGCGCCCCGGCGAACCGCTTGCCCAAACGCCTAAACCCATTGTACTTGAGCGAAATCCATGCGACTCCTTCTGATCGAAGATGACCGCCCCATCGCACGCGGCATCCAAAGCAGTCTCGAACAAGCCGGCTTCACCGTCGACATGGTCCATGACGGCATCTTTGCCGAGCAGGCCCTCACGCAAAACCGCCACGAACTCGTGATCCTCGATCTGGGTCTGCCGGGCATCGACGGCATGACGCTGCTGTCGCGTTTCCGTCAGAGCAACCGCCATACGCCGGTGATCATCCTGACCGCGCGCGACGAACTGAACGACCGCGTGCAAGGCCTGAACTCGGGCGCCGACGACTACATGCTGAAGCCGTTCGAACCGGCCGAGCTCGAAGCGCGCATTCGCGCCGTGATGCGCCGCAGTGGCCCCCACGGCGACATGCCGCGCCCGGAAGTGTCGCTGGGTGGCGTGCGGCTGTCCGGCGTTGACCGCCGCATCTTCAACGACGACAAACCGCTCGAACTGTCGCCGCGTGAATTCGCGGTGCTCGAAATGCTGCTGCTGCGTCACGGCCGCGTCGTCAGCAAGGCGCAACTGCAGGATCACCTGACGCACTTCGGCGGCGATCTCGGCGATACCGCGATCGAAGTCTACGTGCACCGCGTGCGCAAGAAGCTCGAGAACTGCCGTGTCGAAATCGTCACCGTGCGTGGCTTTGGCTACCTGTTGCAGGAAATCCGCCAGGCCGCATGATCGTCGTGAAGGCCGCGGGTTACGTTGCGGCCTGACGACGCCGGACCGGCACCGCGCATCGGCTGCGCCCGCCGCGCGTTGTGCCGGCATCCGGACTATCTCAACGCGCTTCGCGCCGTTGCCACCGCAGTTGCCACCGCAGTTGCCATTTTCCCGCGCGTACGATCATGCACCAGCCGGCCGCCAATAGTCTGCGCCGCACGCTGCTGCGGCGCCTCGCTGCTCCCCTGTCGCTGCTCGCGCTGATGAGCGGCCTGATCGCTTACTGGCTCGCCTGGCAGTACACGCAGCACGTGGTCGACCGTTCGCTCGCGGACCTCGCGACCGCGATCTCCAAACAGATCCAGATCGCCGGCCCGGAAGCGCCGATCACGGTGCCGCCGCTCGCGCAGGCGATGTTCTCCGATCCGGTCGAACATCTGGTCTACCGGATCAGCACCGGCGATACCGAAATCGCCGGCGACAACAATCTGCCGCTGCAAGGCACCAACGTGCGCCGCATGCATTATGCGTACGTGTTCGAGACGCAGCACGAGGGCGTGACCGTGCGGGTCGCGCAGGTGCGGGTCGAACAGCCGAGCGGCAATCCGATCGTCGTCGAAGTCGGCCAGCCCGTGCATCACCGCTTCCGCATCGCCGCCGAGTTCCTCGTCGCGATCATGATGCCGCTATTGCTGTTGCTGCTGGCCGGCTGGGTGATCGTGTGGCGCGTCGTCAATCAGCAGCTCAATCCGCTGACCGCGCTCGCCGATTCGCTGAACCGGCAGACGCACACGTCGCTCGAACCCGTCGACGAAACCTATGTGCCGGTCGAAATCCGTCCGCTGACGGGCGCGCTCAACGCGCTGCTCGGTCGCCTGAAGGCCGCCCTCGATGCGCAACGTAAATTCATCGCCGATGCCGCGCATCAGCTGCGCACGCCGCTCACCGCCGTGAAGCTGCATGCGGAGCAGGCGGTCGTCGCGCGCGATCCGCAGCAGACGCTCGCCGCCGTGCGCGAACTGCGCGCCGCGGCCGATCGTGCCGTGCGGCTGTCGAATCAATTGCTGTCGCTCGCGCGCGCCGAGCCGGGCGAACAGGCGGCCCGCTTCGTCAATGTCGACATGGCCGCGCTCGCGTTCGACACCGGCGCCGAATGGGTGCCGCGCGCGCTTCGCGTACACGTCGATCTCGGCTTCCAGCGGCTCGACGATCCGTCGAACGATGACCCGCTGATGGCGCGCGGCAACCCGGTGCTGCTGCATGAAGTGATCGCCAATCTGCTCGATAACGCGCTGAAGTATGTGCCGCCCTCGCGCGCCGACGGCGGCCGTATCACGGTGACGGTCTCCCAGACCCTGATCGACGACCTGCGCATGGCCGAGATCGTCGTAGAAGACAACGGGCCGGGCGTGCCGGGTTCGCAGCAGGCGGATCTGTTCAAGCGATTCTTCCGCGGCGACGGGCAGGCCGAGGCGGGCGTCGACAGCGGCGCGGGTCTGGGCCTCGCGATCGTCCACGACATCATGGTGCTGCATCACGGCAGCGTGCATTACGAGGATGCGCCGGAGGGCGGCGCACGCTTTATCGTGCGGATTCCGTTGCTGCCGCCCGGCGCGTCCGCGGGCGTTGCCAGCGATGCCAACGCGCGGCGCGCCACGAAAAAACCGGCGCACTCGGCGCCGGTCGATTTGTAGGGATGTGAACGCTTGCCGGCTGCCGCGGCCGCGCTCGACAGGGCGCTTCGATCAGCGCAGACAGCTAACGCGGCGCGCCGGGCCGCGCCTCATTTCTAATTCTTCTTCGATTTCTTCGCCGACTTGCTCGACTTTTCCGCCTTGCCGGCGCCTTTGCCCGACTTGCCGCCGCCCTTGCCCTTCTGCGGCGGCGCCAGCATCGTGCCGCGGCACTTGCGCGCGCCGCAGCGGCATTCGTATTCCTTTTTCAGCTTCTTCGTCTGACGCGCGTCGATCACGAGCCCGTAGTCGTAAAAGACTTCCTCGCCCTCCGCGATATCGCGCAGCGCGTGCACGTAAACATGCCCGTCGATTTCCTCGGCTTCGCAGTTCGGCGCGCATGAATGGTTGATCCAGCGCGCGCTATTGCCGTTCACCTTGCCGTCGATGACCTTGCCGTTATCCAGCGCGAAATAAAACGTGTGATTCGGTTCAGCCGGATTATGCGGATGACGGCGCAATGCTTCTTTCCAGGTAATCCGCTCGCCCTTGTATTCGATCAGCCGTTCGCCCGCCGCGATCGGTTCGAGAGCAAACACGCCTTTGCCGTGCACACCCGAACGGCGCACGGCGATCCTGCGTGAATTCATTGAATGAATCCTTGTGAAGAACTGGGGAATGAAGTCTGGCAATCGTCTGGCGCGTCTTGCGCGCGGCTTTTTCTAACGCGAATAGCAAACGCGGCGCCCTGCGAGCGCCGCGTCGACTTGCGACGCGTATCGCGCCACAACCGGCATCCTACACGGTGTGGACGGCTTCCTTCAACCGTCGGCCGATGCGTTTGTTCAACGTGCGACGGGCGTCACCGTTGACCGAACGTAATGTCGCCGAACAGCGCTTTCTGCTCGCGCGGTTGCGAACGCCAGTACTGCGCCGGCGCTTCGACGGTTGCCCCGAGTTGAGCGGCGGCATGCCACGGCCAGCGCGGGTTATAGAGCAGCGCGCGAGCCAGCGCGATCAGATCGGCATCGCCCGCCTCGATCAACTGCTCCGCGTGCAGCGGATCGGTGATGAGCCCGACGCCGATCGTCGTCAGCCCGGTTGCGTGCTTGACCGCTTTCGCAAACGGAATCTGGTAGCCCGGCTCGAGCGGGATTTTCTGCAACGGCGATACACCGCCCGACGACACGTCGATCCAGTCGCAGCCGCGCTTTTCCAGCTCGTGCGCAAATGCGATCGTGTCTTCGAGCGTCCAGCCGCCTTCGACCCAGTCCGTCGCCGACACGCGCACGCCGACCGGTTTATCAGCGGGGAATGCGGCCCGCACGATGTCGAAGATTTCGAGTGGGAAACGCATGCGGTTTTCGCGTGAGCCGCCGTAGTCGTCGGGCCGCTGATTCGCGATCGGCGACAGGAACTGATGCAGCAGATAGCCATGCGCGGCATGCACTTCAAGTGCATTGATGCCGAGACGCGCGGCGCGACGCGCGGATGCGGCGAACGCCTCGCGAATCCGGTTCAGGCCGGCGACATCGAGTGCGAGCGGCGGCTCCTCCCCCGGCTTGTGCGGCAGCGCCGACGGCGCGTGCGGCAACCACCCGCGTTGCGACACCGGAATCAGCTGGCCGCCTTCCCACGGTACCTGGCTCGATGCCTTGCGGCCCGCGTGTGCCAGTTGCATCGTCACGTTGACATGCGAATGCTTGCGGATTGCGGCCAGCACCGGCACGAGCGCCTCTTCGGTCGCGTCGTCCCACAAGCCGAGATCGCCAGGCGTGATACGCCCGTCCGGCTCGACGGCGGTCGCCTCGATGCATAGCATGCCCGCGCCGGACAGTGCGAGACTGCCAAGGTGAATCATGTGCCATGCGGTCGCTTCGCCGCGTTCGGCGGAGTACTGGCACATCGGGGACACGACGATACGATTGGGAAGCGTCACGCTACGCAGCGTGAGCGGAGAGAACAGCGCGCTCATGGATTACGCCCAGTGAAAGCCCGAGAGCGATCGAGCATAGCACTGCACGCGGTTTGCTGCATGAACGTGGCACCCGGTTGGCCGCTTACGCCGCCATTGGGCTAGCCATTCAGGCTCTCGGCTGAACCTGATCGAGCCATTCGCCGAACATGCGGCACGCGGCGGCTTCGAGCGCGGGACCGAATCGAGCGGTGTCCGCGCGCAACCGACGCGCGTCGATGCCGTGGCCGGCCAGTTCGTTCGCATTCCCGATCAGCCAGGGCTCGAACCGATCGGTGCGGATCTCGGGATGACACTGCAACCCTAGCACGTGATCGCCCCATGCGAAGGCCTGATTCTGGCAAGCCGGGGTTGACGCAAGACGGGTCGCGTTGGCGGGCAAATCGAAGGTATCACCGTGCCAATGCAGCATCGACGTATGAGCGACATCGAGATGACGCAGCGGCGAGGCGCGGCCGGCATCGGTCAGCGTGAGCGGCGTCCAGCCGAGTTCGGCCTGAGCCGCGGAATAGACGCGCGCGCCGAGCGCTCGCGCGATCAGCTGTGCGCCAAGGCAGATGCCGAGCGTCGGCAAGCCGGCCGCGATGCGTTTTTCGATCAACGACAGCAGCGGCGTGAGCGTGGGGTACAGCGCGTCGTCGGTGGCGCTGATGGGGCCGCCGAGCACGACCATCAGCGACGCGCCAACCGGATCAGGTGCCTCGATACGGGCGATGCCCACATCGAGATAACGGACCGGACGCCCGCGCTCGCCGAGCACGAGCTCGAGACTGCCCAGATCCTCGAAGTGCACATGGCGGATGGCGAGTACTTCCCGATTCATCGGCCTGCCCTATCTTCAGGTTAACTAACGACGCGCCGCCAACGACTCTACCCGCTGCACGGCACCCGCCGGCAAGCAGGCGGCACATACCGCCCGCCTAAGCCGGCCAGGCCATGTTAGCGGATTGCCCCGGAAGACGCCGCGTTACTGGACGAAGATCTTCCAGGTCTTCTTCTGGGTGGCGACATCCGCGGTTTCGTGCACGGAGCAATCGAGACGCAGATCGGTGTCCGCCATGTTCAGGTCAAGCAGCGCGCAGTGATGCGGCGTCTTCTTCGGATTTTTGCTCGGCTGGAAATGCGTGCAGTTCAGGCACATGCGATGCGACGGGATCGTGTTTTGCGCTTCGAGCTGGTAAATGGTCTTGAGCAGCGTGCGATAGAACACTGCCTGTTCGTCGTCGCGAAGGGTGCCGACCGCCTTCGACAGGAAGTCCGGCCATTGCACGGCGCGTTTGGCAGCGGTGCGGCCACGCGCGGTCAGGCGTACCGCGAGCGCACGACCGTCGTCGAGTGCGCGACGCTTTTCGACGAGGCCCTTGGTCTCGAGCGTGCTGACCGCATCGCTGGTGGTCGCGGCGGTCAGCGCCGTTTCACGCGCGATTTCGCCGAGCCGCATCGGCCCCTTGCGTTGCATCAACAGCACGAGGATTTCACCCTGGGTCGGCGTAAGGCCCGCGCCTTCCGCCCATTCCCAAGCCTGGCTTCGCATCGCCGTGCTCAATCGCAAGAGGCTGTGAGTCACTCGCCCGGTTGCCTGTTCTCCGTATACGCCTTCGCTCATAATCTTCGATTCGTTCATTTACTGCTTTGGTGCGATGCCGGCGGCTGACTGCCGGGATACGCCCGTTGCGTGTGTGGGGTAGCTTCGTCTAACCGCGGATGAAGCCGTTTGTACTATCTCAAAAATATACCGCTGTGGTGGCTGAAGGCGGCGAAAACGACATTCTATGCGAGAGCGGCAAATCGTACAGCTAACCGATCCGACGCGAGCTGTGGATAAGCAGGGGAAAACGTTTGCACAGCCTGTGTACCGTTTTGCAACAAGCACTTGCAGCGTGTTGAACGTTTCCTCGGTTGTGCTTGCCGCGCATGGCCGGGGCCTGTTTGCGAGCCAGTTATCATTTCCCCAGCGCATTGACTTTGCAAGAAATTATTCAGTTGTCCACAGCCATTAGCAATGCCAGCTTACGACTACTACGCTGGTATACGTAAACTTTCGAGAAACCTGAAGGGTTGCGCGCGCGAAAAATCATAAAAATTTTCTTACGAAAAAATACCCGCACGCGGCGGGTTTCGTCGGAAGGTCGCGTGCGCAGCGCACGCGAACGGGTTTTATGGTGCCTTTGCGACTAGGCACGCCACTGCAGACACTGCTGGCGTACCGCTTCATGCAAGGACTTTTCCTGCGCAAACACGCTGCGCAGCCACGTCGCGTCATTGACCTGGCCGCGCGCGATCGCGCCGACTTCGGCCAGCGCGTTGACCGAACCGAGTGCTTTCGCATGCGGTCCGATCTGTTCGAGCGTTTCGAGAATATCTTCGGAAATCGTCTTGCGCTCACCGGTTTGCGGATTGATGCAGGTGCCGCCGAGCCCGAAGCGGCAGGCTTCGAAACGGTTGAACGTGTAGACCAGATAGTCGTCTTCCTTCGGCATGATCGGCTTGTCGAGCAGCAGATGACGCGCCAGCGTCTGGATGTAGCAGGCGATCGCCGCGGCGCGATCCACCGAAAACGGCGTATCCATCACACGGACCTCGATCGTGCCGAACCCCGGCTTCGGGCGGATATCCCAGTAGAAATCCTTCATGCTGTTGACCACGCCCGTGTGGACCATCTTCGAGAAGTACTCCTCGAAGCTGTCCCACGTCAGCACGAACGGCGCGCGGCCCGACAGCGGAAACGCGAACACGGAATTCAGTCGTGCCGAATGGAATCCGGTATCGACGCCCTGTACGAAAGGCGACGACGCGGACAGCGCAATGAAATGCGGAATGAAGCGCGACATCGAATGCAGCAGATAGAGCGCGCTGTTCGGATTCGGGCAACCAATGTGCACGTGCTGGCCGAACACGGTGAACTGCTTCGCGAGATAGCCGTACAGCTCGGAAAGATACTGAAAGCGCGGCGTATCGACGATCTGCCGCTCGCTCCATTGCTGGAAAGCATGGGTGCCGCCGCCGCACAGGCCGACGTTCAGGTGATCGGCTGCGGACACCAGCGTGTCACGAATCTTGCGCAGATCGGCGACCGCCTGTTCGTGCGACGTGCAGATGCCGGTCGACAGCTCGATCATGCTTTCGGTGATTTCCGGCGTGATGTTGCCCGGGATCTTTTCGTCCTTGATGAGGCGCAGCAAATCCGTGCCGGCTTTGGTCAGATCATAGTCGTGCGTATTGACGATCTGCATTTCGAGCTCGATACCGAACGTGAACGGTTTCGAATCGATGAAGGGTTCGAGTGACATGGCGTCCCCTGAGTCAGGTCGTTTGAGGCGAAGGTATTGAAAAGACGGTTCGCAAAACGCGCGTCGCAGCCAACGCGCGTTCCGCGCTTACGCCTCGCGCCGCTCGGCGACGAGCGCGAGGCTGCGATAAACGAGCCACGGCCCGAGAATCTGCAGCGCGAAAATCGAACACATGACGATCGCGCGCAGTTGCGGATCGAAATTCGGATACAGGTTGTACGTGTCGTCGACGAGCAGGTACGCGAGCGCGGACATCGGCGACAACGACAGGCCGAGCGCGACGCCCTGCTTCCAGTTCAGACCGCTCGGCTTCGCGAATGCAAGCACCCCGACCAGCTTCGCGACGAGGCGAGCAACGATCAGACCCAGCGCCGCGACTCCGCCCAACGCGATGTGCTTCCACTCGAACGACGTCAGCGTCAGCACGAACAGGATCACCGTCAGCAGCCAGCCCGCGGTGCCGAAATGCTGCGGCCACAGCTGCGGACGCGCTTCGTGATTCTTCACGATGATGCCCGCGGCGAGTAGCGCGAGAATCGTCGACAGCTTGAACAGATGCGCGATCGCGATCGCAAGCAGCACCAGACCGAACAGTGCCACGAACGAATGCTCGTCGTGCATGTTCAGGCGCCGATAGAAGAATGTGCAGGTGCGCGCGAGCAGATACGCGAGCACGAGCGAGCCGACCAGCAGGTACAACGGCTGCACGATCGTCGCGAACACGTTGCCGTAAAACTCCTGATGTAGCCAGCTCGACACGAGCTTTTCGATCACGACCGCGTACATGCTGTTCAGCGCGGTCAAGGTCAGAAGACGCTGCGTGACCTGGCCTTCGGCGCGCAGTTCGGTTTTGAGCTGGATCACCATCGCGGGCGATGTCGCCATCGCAATCGCGGCGAGTACGGTCGCGACCATCAGCGGCACGTGCAAAAACAACAACACGGGCAGCACCAGCACGAAAGTCAGCGTGGCTTCGGCGACGCTCGATAGGATTAGCCACGGATTACGTCGGATCCAGCGCAGATCGAGCCGGCTGCCGAGTTCGAACAGCAACAGGCCGAGCGCGACGTCGAGCAGCGGCCGGGCGGCGCTCGCGGAATCGGCATCGATCACGCCAAACCCTGCCGCGCCGGCCACGAGTCCGATCACCGCATAGCCGGAAATGCGCGGCAAACGCCACGCGCGATAGCAAAGCTCGCCGCACAGACCGGCGGCAAGCAATGCAAGACCCGCCCAGAAAATGGCGTCGGGTGAAAGCGGCCACGCTGGCAGAAACGAAAACGCCGAATTCATCGTAATGGGTTCTCCTTGGCAGCAACGGCAGACGACACGAACCGGCGCACACGCACGCCGTGGCACGAGCGAACCGGGAGCGCTCGTTGTCGCAAGCGCTTCGCGAAGTCAGCGTTGCGAGGTTTCAATGATCGGATGATCGGAATGCGCCGCGGCAGCAAAAAACCGCACGGAGTCCGGCACATTCACGGGATGCGGCTGTAGCAACAGGCACGGTGAAGGAACGCTGTCGACTTCGAATCAGATTCCGATTGACCGGCACCGTTCCATTGCTGCGCGTGCCGCCAGATGCGGTGGCACGACGCGGAAAAGAACGGGGATTGTGCCATAGCTTGTTCCGCGTTGACGGAAAAGACGTTAACTCGCAGGCAAAACGGTAAAAAAGTACGTTATTTCTAGGGCGAACGGAAAAAGCGACCTTTTTTGGGGTCATCACTTCAGTTTCGACGACGTCGCGAACGGTGAATCCGACCGCTAGGGCGACCGCCTGTGTGTGATTTCGATGTGCGGTTTCGTCTGCTTTCCGGCGTTCTTCCCGTTAGCGCCGGCGTATCGAGAGATCCGTTTACGCGAACTCGAACTGAATTTACTTAACGCGATAGGCGGGGCGTTAGCCCTCGGCTTTGCTGTTTACTGGTTTACTGTATGTATACGTAGTAACAGTTAACAAGGTGCCTCGGTTTCTGTGGATAACCGACGTTTACCGAAACAAATCATCCATTTGCGGACCGCATAACCGGACGCACAGCGTGTGCGGTGGCGGCCGGTATACGCGAGCAACTTTTCGCACTTTTTCGAGACATTCCAGTTACCCCGTTTACGTCCACAACGGTTCCACACGACTTGCGCCGGTTAACTGGGCGGTTATCCACAAGTTGCGGTGGATAAACCGGCGCGGCGGTTAACGTGGTTTACCGGGCGGACGGCGCTCACGTGCCGGGCGCAGCGGCTAACTTCGAAATAGTCGAAGCCGGTTAACCGATCGTCCCCTGCCGCAGCGAACGCAGCAGAAAACGCGCGGGGTCGATGTCTTCGGCGAGATCGCGTTCGAGCGGCCACGGCTCGCCTTCGATCTGCGAGGCGATCAACTCAGCGCCGAGCGCGGCCCACACCAGCCCGCGAGAACCATAGGCGAATGCGCCGTACAGACCGTCGACGCGCGGCAGGTCGAGCGGCCATGCGCCACGCAGGCGTGCGGCATGGCGCGTGGCCTCGGCTTCGTCGGCGAGCTGGCCGATCATCGGCATGCGGTCCGTGGTCACGCAGCGAAACGCGACGCGGCCGGGGAGCGAGCTCAGCGGCGTGACATCGCGCGCGCTTGCGAATGACGGCAGCATCCGCGCGACGCGCTCGATATTCTCGCGATGTCCGTCCGCACGCAGCGACGTGTCGAGGTCGTCGAGTTCATAGGTCGCGCCCGTCAGCGTGACGCCGTTCCCGAGCGGCACAGCGTAGCCCTCGCCGATCACCGGCAACGCGAGCGGTGCGACGGTACCTGCCGGCAGCAAGCTCAACTGACCGCGAATGCTGCGTGTCGGCGCATGATGCAAGCCAGCGATGCGCGCCGCTTCATGCGCGCCCGCGACGATCACGACTGGCGCCCGCGCGACTACCTTGCCCGTGATATCGAACACGGTCCACTGATCGCCGGAACGTTCGAGCCGCGCGACGTCGACGCCGAAGCGTCGTTCGAGCAAGCCGCCTGCCGAGGCGAATTGCGCCGCGCATAGCGAGGCCGGATCGATCCAGCCGCCGCGCGGAAAGAACCAGCCGCCCCGCGCGAGCGGCATGCCGGCGAGTTGCGCGGCATCGGACGCGCAGACCGGCGTCACATAGTCGGACGGATAGCGGAACGTGGCGATAGCCTCGCCGATTGCGCTTGCCTCGTCGTCGTCCGCGGCGATCTGGAGCAGGCCGCGATCGCCGCGCGTGAGTCGGTGCCCTGTCCGTTCGAGCGCGACCCAACGATTCAGCGCGTATAGGAAGCCCGCCCGCGTGACGCGCGACGCGACGCTGTCGTCGCGCGAAATCATCGGGTGGAATACGCCCGCTGGATTGCCGGACGCATCCCGTGCAACCGACGCATGCCGCTCGAGCGAAGTCACGCGCCAGCCGCGCGCCGCAAGCCGCTCGATCACCGCGCAGCCGGCCAGTCCCGCGCCGACCACGACCGCGTGCCGCTCGTCGTGCGCGAACGGCGCGGGCGGCTCATAACGGCGCACACGCCAGCGCGGCGCGAAGCGGCCGACCAGCATCGCGCGTTTCCAGCCGAAGCCGTCGACCTTGCGATACTCGAAGCCGCATTGCGTCAACGCGCGTTTGACATCGCCCGCGCTGCTATAGGTGGAGAAGGTCGCGCCATCGCCGGCGACGCGCGCGAGCGCCTTGAAGATCGCCGGGCTCCACAGCTCGGGATTTTTGGCGGGCGCAAAGCCATCCAGATAGAACGCGTCGGCACGCAGCCGCAACGCGGGCAGGCTGTCGAGCGCATCGGCGAAGACCAGCGTCAGCACGACGCGGCCGTCTTCGAATTCGAGCCGGTGCGTACCGGGCACGAGCATCGGCCATGCGTTCGCGAGCGTTTGCGCGAGCTCGGCGATCAGCGGATCGGAGATCGTTGCCGTGTGGACGCGGCGCAGATCGGCGGCGCTAAACGGATGCTTCTCGGTCGACACGAAATGCAGCCGCTCGCAGCGTGCTGGATCGGCGCGCCACGCAGCCCACGTAACGAGAAAGTTGATGCCGATGCCAAAACCGGTTTCGAGCACGGTGAACGTGCGACGGCTCTGCCATCGTTCGGGCAATTCGTTGCCGCGCAGAAAGACGTAGTGAGCCTGCTCGAGCGCGCCGACGGCGCTGTGATAGATGTCGTCGTAGAGCGGCGAAAAGGGGCTGCCGTTGTCGCGGAAAGCGAGGACGGCGGGGATTAGCGGATCGGTCATGCGCGACGGAAAAACACGCTCAAAAGGTCGCTCGAAAGAGCGGGTTCGATGGTCCGAGTCGGCGCGCGCAGCGCGCGAGTCGCGGTAAAAAACCTTTCAGGACGCTTTTAGACGCTTTGCTGCGTTGGCAAAAACCAACGCTAATCCCCGCCAGGACTGGGTTTCAGCCCTCGTTTAGGGGGTGCTGAGGGGCAAAATTCGATTTCCTTGCAAGAACGGCCCGAAAACCGTGCAATTCCTCGAAACCCTTATCCTGATTGGGTTTGCGCTGCGCTATCATAGCAAGCGCCGCGAAGGGAGCGGCAGCACGGCCGCCGAACGGTGTTTTGTCCGGCGCGAGAGATCTTCAGGATCGGGGCCGCAGCTGCTCGACGGCGCGGTGCGCGCACATATAATCGGCGCGGTCGCGCTGTTCGTATCAACCTAAACTCAGAAAGGAACCTTAATGAACAAACAGGAACTGATCGACGCTGTCGCAGGACAGACGGGCGCCAGCAAGGCTCAAACCGGTGAAACGCTGGACACGTTGCTTGAAGTCATCAAGAAGTCTGTGTCGAAGGGTGAGGCGGTCCAGTTGATCGGCTTCGGCAGTTTTGGTTCGGGCAAGCGCGCAGCGCGTACGGGTCGCAATCCGAAGACCGGCGAATCTATCAAGATTCCGGCTGCCAAGACCGTCAAGTTCACGGCAGGCAAGGCGTTCAAGGACTCGGTCAACAAGCGCTAAGCAGATTACTGCCGGGCAGTTGACACCCGCGAGAAACCCGCCTACGGCGGGTTTTTTTTCGTCCGTGCGTGTGATTCAAACCCGGCGCGTGCTTCGTTCAGTCGTGACGATGCGCGTTCTCATCGTGATCGTGTTCATCGAACTCCCACGCCGGGAACGGATCGGGGAACTGCTGCCAGCCTTGCGGCCCGAGCGCGTATTCGTCGTCGGTGAGCAGGCAGGCGTCGAACTTCGCGCGCCAGATGGCGGGGTCGAGGTCGAAACCGATCAGCACGAACTCCTGACGACGATCGCCGATGCTCATATCGTCCGGCGCGCCGTACCAGTCGGCGGCGATTTCGGTGGCCAGTTCGTCGTCGCCTTCGGGCCATTCGCTGCGAACCTGCGCGGCCCACCACATGCCCGCCGGACCGTGCCGGCAAGCGCCGCCGGCCTGCGATAGCGAGCCGCCGACATCGTTGCGCGTCGCGAGCCAGAAGAATCCCTTGCTACGCAGTACGCCCTTCCACTCCTGATGCAGCAGCTCCCACAGCCGCTGCGGATGAAACGGCCGGCGTGCGCGATAGACGAAATGGCCGACGCCGTATTCGTCGGCTTCGGTGTGGTGCACGTGGCCGTGATGACTGCCGTGCTGGTCCTGATGCGTGTGTTCGAGCGCCGCGAGCCAGCCCGGCGCGTTCGACGTTTCGTCGAAATCGAAGCGTCCGCTGTTCAGCACCTGGTCGAGCGGGACGTCGGCGAAGCGGCTCACGAGCTGCACCGCGCGCGGGTTCAGGCGCGCGAGGACGCGCTGCAAACGCGCGAGCGCGTCGGCGCTGACCAGATCCATCTTGTTCACGACGAGCAGGTCACAAAACTCGATCTGCTCGATCAGCAATTCGACGATCGTGCGGTCATCGTCTTCGTCGAGCGCGATGCCGCGTTCGGCGAGCGCGTCGGCCGACGCGTAGTCGCGCAGAAAGTTGGACGCATCGACGATCGTGACCATCGTATCGAGCCGCGCGACGTCCGCGATCGATCCGCCTTCGTTGTCGTCGACGAACGTGAGGGTCTCGGCAATGGACATCGGCTCGGCGACGCCGGTCGATTCGATCACGAGCGCGTCGAAGCGCTTTTCGCCGGCGAGACGACGGATTCCATTCAGCAGGTCGTCCTGCTGAGTGCAGCAGATGCAGCCGTTCGTGAGTTCGACGACCTGATCATCGACATGCGACGGCTCGGCCACCTTGCGCACGAGCGTCGGGTCGATATTGACGGCGGCGAGATCGTTGACGATCACCGCGACGCGCAAACCGGTGCGATTCGCGAGGATGTGATTCAGGAGTGTGGTCTTGCCGGCGCCCAGAAAACCGGAGAGCACGGTGATGGGCAATAGCGGCTGGTTCATCGCGGTACGGAATACGGGAAGATTGGAAGACGTGCCGGGCGCGGGGCCATAGGGTCGGCGGCGGTGCGACGGCGCATAGACGGCGCGGCGGCAGCATGAAGCCGCATTGTGCATCAAAACGGGCGCGGCCCGCGCGAGCGACAGCGCTGCAAATAGCCACTGCGGCCTACTGCGCAGGCATCAACTTCCAGCTGCGTAGAATCGCCGCGATCTGTTGCGCGTATTTGTCCCGCAACGCCGGCGTCTCCGAGTGGTATGCGCCGACCGCCTGCCAGGTATTGCCGTACTTGTTCATCTGGCGGCGCAGATGCCAGGCCGCGATATAAACGTTCTTGCACGGCTCCATCAGCGTGCCTTGTGAGATTCCGTACTGCGCGAGCACTGGCAAATGCACCGAATTGATCTGCATCACGCCGTAGTCGATCGAGCCGTTCGCGTTCTTGTGCTGCGCACCCGGCCGGTTGTGCGACTCCTGCCAGGCGATCGCCCGTAAAATCAGCGGATTGACCTTCTGGTACTTCGCCGCCTCGTCGAAGCAGTCGGCGCGCGCGGAGCCGGCTGCGGCGAGCAGCGCGAGCGTGGCGGCGACGGTGACGAGCGGACGTTTCATCGGTCAAGACGACTGAATAAACCCGAAGTAAGAATCGGTAAGGGGGTTTGACAACCGCGTTTCGGCCGCAACGGCAAGCTGGCCGGGCGTTTGTCGAGTATCGGGGAAAACCCGCGTCAGCAAACACATTTCTGTGAGTCGAACGGCTCGTATCATACCGGCAGTCCGACCTTCGTCAAGTTGGCTAACCGACATAAGACCGCACCAAAGCCGGGTAATAGCGTGCGCGTATGGTGCTGGTTAGCTTTCAATTGGATGACAACTCAGCGATTCCTTAAGGGATTCGGATGGGGCCCCTTGTTTTGTTTCAAATCCGACATGAAAAGCTGTTACTGTTCGTTTTTTTCGGACGTCGGGACGCAGCAGCTCGAAGCGACAATCGCTTTTAGGGCCGGCATGCAGACCGACCGGGCGGTGGCTTGCTGCCAGGTCCGCATCGCATGACCGTCGGTGGCAGCGGCTGCCGGCATCGATATCACATTCCATGAGAAGAAATTGTATGGGTTTGCGTCGCGTGGCAACGGCGCTGCTGGTGGCTGGACTGATCACCGCGCAGACAGCACGGGCAGAGGTGACACTCAACTTCGTCAACGCTGACATCGACCAGGTCGCCAAGGCGATCGGCGCTGCCACCGGCAAGACGATCATCGTCGATCCGCGGGTGAAGGGGCAACTGAACCTCGTGTCGGAAAACGCGGTGCCCGAGGATCAGGCACTCAAAACCTTACAGTCAGCGCTGCGCATGCAGGGCTTCGCGCTCGTGCAGGATCATGGCGTGCTGAAAGTGGTGCCCGAGGCCGACGCCAAGCTGCAAGGCGTGCCGACCTACGTCGGCAACGCGCCGACGGCGCGCGGCGACCAGATTGTCACGCAGGTCTTCACGCTGAGGAACGAATCGGCCAACAACCTGCTGCCGGTACTGCGTCCGCTGATCTCGCCGAACAACACCGTCGCCGCGTACCCCGCCAACAATACGATCGTCGTCACCGATTACGCCGACAACGTGCGGCGCATTGCCCAGATCATCGCGGGCGTCGATAGCGCGGCGGGCCAGTCGGTCGCAGTCGTGCCGCTGAAGAACGCCAATGCGATCGACATCGCGCAGCAGATGAACAAGATGCTGGACCCGGGCTCGATCGGCAGCACGGATGCGACGCTGAAGGTGTCGATCTCGTCGGATCCGCGCACCAACTCGCTGCTGATGCGCGCGTCGAACACCGCCCGTCTCGCGGCGGCAAGGGAGCTCGCGAAACAGCTCGACGTGCCGACCACGATGCCGGGCAACATTCACGTCGTGCCGCTTCGCAACGCGGACGCGACCAAGCTCGCGCGCACGCTTCGCAACATGCTCGGCAAGGGCGGCGGCGAAGGCTCGTCGGGCGGCACGAACGAGGCGAACTCGTTCAACCAGAACACCAGTGGTGGTGGTGGTGGTGGTGGCGGCGGTCTGTCGAACACCAGCAATGCGACGGGCACGTCGGGCACGCCGCCGTTGCCGTCGGGCGGCCTCGGCGGCAGCTCGATGAACTCACCGATGGGCGGTGGCGCCTCGGGCTCGTACGGTAGTAGTGGCGGCTTTCTCGGCAGCGACAAGGAAAAGAGCGAGGACCAGGGCGGCGGCATGATCACGGCCGATCCCGCCACCAACTCGCTGATCATCACGGCGCCTGAAGCGGTGTACCGCAACTTGCGCGCGGTGATCGACCAGCTCGATGCGCGTCGCGCGCAGGTGTATATCGAGGCACTGATCGTCGAGCTGAACTCGAATACGAGCGGCAACCTCGGCATTCAGTGGCAGGTCGCGAACAACTCGGTGTTTGCGGGCACGAACCTCCAGACGGGCTCGAGCAACAGTATCATCAACCTGACCGCGGCAGCCGCGGCGGCTGGCTCGACCGGCGGCCTCGCGACGGCATTGGCCAGCTCGGGCCTGCAACAGGGCCTCAACGTCGGCTGGATTCACAACATTTTCGGCGTGCAAGGTCTCGGCGCGCTGCTGCAGGCGCTGTCGCAGACCGCCGACGCGAACGTGCTGTCCACGCCGAACCTGATCACGCTCGACAACGAAGAAGCGAAGATCATCGTCGGTACCAACGTGCCGATCCAGACCGGTTCGTACTCGAACCTGACGAGCGGCACGACGAGCGCGGCGTTCAATACGTTCGACCGTGTCGACGTCGGTCTGACGCTGCACGTGAAGCCGCAGATTACCGACGGCGGCATCCTGAAGCTGCAGCTCTACACGGAAGATTCGGCGATCGTGAACGGTACGAACAACGCGGCGACGAACCCGGCGGGCCCGGAATTCACGAAGCGTTCGATCCAGTCGAGCGTGCTGTGCGATAACGGCGAGATCATCGTGCTCGGCGGCCTGATGCAGGACAACTATCAGGTCAACAACAGCAAGGTGCCGCTGCTCGGCGACATTCCGTGGCTGGGCCAGCTGTTCCGCTCCGAGCAGAAGACCCGCAACAAGACTAACCTGATGGTATTTTTGCGCCCGGTCATCCTGAGCGACCACGGCACCACGCAGGCCGTCACCGCGAACCGCTACGACTACATCCAGGGTGTGCAGGGTGCGTACCGTTCGGACAACAACATCATGAAGGATCGCGACGATCCGGTCGTGCCGCCGATGCCGCTCGGCCCGAGCCAGGGCGGGGTGCCGGCGCTGAACCTGTTCGACCTGAACCAGATGCGCCGCCAGCAGATGATGCCGCAGCAGGCGCCCCAACAGGTTCCTCAGCAGGTACCGCCGCAGGCCGTGCCGCAAGCCTCCGTGCAGCCCACGACGCAACCGGTGCCGCAGACGATGCCGCAAACCGCGCCGCAACCGGCGCTCGCAAATCCGGCAAGCGGCGCGATGCCGAGCACGGTGTCGCCGGGAGCGCGTCCGTGACGCAGACGCCCGCGCAAGCCGCGCCATCGCAACGTCTGCTGAACGGTGAGGCCGCCGCCGGAGAGCGCGCGGCGCCCTCGCCGCTCGCCGCCCGGCTCGTGCCATACGGCTTCGCGCGCAGCGGCCAGATTCTGGTCGCGCATCAGCATGCCGATAGCCTTGAAGTCTGGATCAGCGAGCGCACGAGCGAAGCTGCGCTTGCCGAAGTCGCGCGCAATTACGGCACGGTATCGGTCGTGCGGGTGCCCGCCGACGAACTCGCGCAGGCGATCAACCACGCGTATGCGCGCCAGGACGGCAGCGCCGCGCAGGTGGTCGGCGAAGTGGAAGGTGAAGTCGATCTGTCGCGTCTGATGCAGGACATCCCCGAGGTCGAGGATCTGCTCGAATCGGAAGACGACGCGCCGATTATCCGCATGATCAACGCGCTGCTCACGCAAGCGGCTCGCGAGCAGGCATCGGATATTCACATCGAGCCGTTCGAGAATGCGTCTGTGGTGCGCTTTCGCGTCGACGGCACGCTGCGCGACGTCGTGCGGCCGAAAAAAGCGCTGCACGGCGCGCTGATCTCGCGGATCAAGATCATGGCGCAGCTCGACATCGCGGAGAAACGTTTGCCGCAGGACGGCCGCATCACGCTGCGCGTCGGCGGTCGTCCGGTCGACGTGCGCGTGTCGACGCTGCCCACCGGCCACGGCGAGCGCGCGGTGCTACGGCTGCTTGAAAAAGACGCGGCGCGACTGAATCTCGAAGCGCTGGGCATGGCATCCGACACGCTCGGCAAGTTCGACAAGCTGATCGGCAAGCCGCATGGCATCGTGCTCGTGACGGGCCCGACCGGCTCCGGCAAGACCACGACGCTGTATGCGTCGATGTCGCGACTGGAGACGGCGACCACCAACATCATGACGGTGGAAGACCCGATCGAATACGACCTGTCCGGCATCGGCCAGACCCAGGTCAACGAGCGGATCGGCATGAGCTTCGCGCGCGCGTTGCGCTCGATTCTGCGTCAGGACCCGGACGTCATCATGATCGGTGAAATCCGCGACCTCGAAACCGCGCAGATCGCGGTGCAGGCGTCGCTGACCGGCCACCTGGTGCTCGCGACGCTGCACACGAACGACGCGGCATCCGCCGTTACGCGTCTGACCGACATGGGCGTCGAGCCGTATCTGCTCGCTTCGTCGCTGCTTGGCGTGCTCGCGCAGCGGCTCGTGCGGCGCCTGTGCCCGGTGTGCCGCGAAGAGCGCACCGAAGAGGACGGCAGCAAGCGCTGGCATCCGGTCGGCTGCGACCGTTGTGGCCAATCCGGTTACGCGGGACGGCGCGGCGTCTACGAGCTGCTGCTGATCGATGACACGATCCGTGCGCTGATCCACCGCAACGCGGCGGACGCCGAAATTCTCCAGGCGGGCCGCGCGCAGGGCATGCGCACGCTGCGCGACGATTCGGAGCGCTGGCTCGCATCGGGACTGACGTCGCTCGAAGAAGTGATTCGCGTGACGGGCGGAGCATAAGCGCATGCCGGCATTCCGTTTCGAAGCGATCGACGCGGCGGGCAAGGCACAAAAAGGCGTGCTCGACGCCGACAGTGCGCGCGGCGCGCGCACCAACCTGCGCTCGCAGGGACTCACCCCGCTCGTCGTCGAACCGGCGGCGTCGCGTACGCGCGGCGAGCGCAATCAGCGGCTCGCGCTCGGGCGTCGTCTGTCACAGCGCGAGCAGGCCATTCTGACGCGGCAGCTCGCGAGTCTGCTGATCGCGGGCCTGCCGCTCGACGAAGCGCTCGCGGTGCTCACCGAGCAGTCGGAGCGCGACTACATCCGCGAGCTGATGGCGGCGATTCGCGCCGAGGTGCTCGGCGGTCATTCGCTCGCGAATGCGCTGCAGCAGCATCCGAAGGATTTCCCCGAGATCTACCGCGCGCTGGTCGCGGCCGGCGAACACACGGGCAAGCTCGGACTGGTGCTGTCGCGGCTCGCGGACTACATCGAGCAGCGCAATGCGCTGAAGCAAAAGATCGTGCTCGCGTTCACGTATCCGACGATCGTCACGATCATCGCGTTGGGCATCGTCACGTTCCTGCTCAGCTATGTGGTGCCGCAGGTCGTCAACGTGTTCGCGAGCACGAAGCAGCAACTGCCGTTTCTGACGATCGTGATGATGGCGCTGTCCGGCTTCGTCCGGCATTGGTGGTGGGCGGTGCTGATCGGCGTGATCGTGGTCGCCTATCTGGTGCGTGCGACGCTCAGGCAACCGGCGCCGCGTCTCGCCTTCGACCGCTGGCTGCTTACCGCGCCGCTGATGGGCAAGCTCGTGCGCGGCTATAACACCGTGCGCTTTGCGAGCACGCTCGGCATTCTGACCGCGGCGGGCGTGCCGATTCTGCGCGCGTTGCAAGCCGCGGCCGAAACGCTCAGCAACAACGCGATGCGTGAAAACATCGACGACGCGATCGTGCGGGTGCGCGAAGGGACGTCGCTGTCGCGCGCGCTCGGTAACACGAAGACGTTTCCGCCGGTGCTCGTGCACCTGATCCGCTCGGGCGAAGCGACCGGCGACGTGACGACGATGCTCGACCGCGCGGCCGACGGCGAAGCGCGCGAACTGGAGCGTCGCACGATGTTCCTGACGAGCCTGCTCGAGCCGCTGCTGATTCTGGCGATGGGGGGCGTAGTGCTGGTGATCGTGCTCGCGGTGATGCTGCCGATCATCGAGCTGAACAACCTCGTGCAGTAGGCGTAGACGTAGCGCGAGGCGGGAACAGAAAGGATTACGCGGCGTGCGGTATCAGCCGCGCAACCGCTTCGGGTTTCAGCGCACGTAAATGGTGGGGCCGCTGGAGTTGGCGGGTAGGAAGATTTCCGAGTGGGCGCCGTTGCGGTCGATGATGATCGAGCGGGCGCGAACTTCGGAGAGCTTCGTGCCTTGCATCAGCGTGCCGCCGAGCGACACCGCATGCGGCGGCTCGCCGCCGACGCTGACGATCGCCGCGGCGCCTTCGCTCAACGCGAGGATGCCAAAGAGATGGATGTCCTGATTGACGTTGCGTGTGAGTTGCCCGCCGAACAGCGTCGCGGCCTGATCGGTCGAGACCTGCGCATGCGCGGCGGCAGCCGGCAACGGCGCGCCGGACATCGTACTCAGCGTGATGATCCAGTAGGTCAGCGTCGCGCAGAAAGCGGCGAACAGCGCGAGCGACAGGAGGCGGATTTGGATGGCGTTCATGCGCACATTGTACGGACTATTGTGAAAATTGCGGTGGGTTGAAACCCTTCAACTGCATGACATTAAAATGATCGGCCCGGCGTGTTCAATCTGACGGCCCGGACCGAAAAATTCACCTGAAAAGAGGTAGTAATCTATGCAACTGTCGACCATTCGCCGCGCTAACAACGCGGGTTCGCGAAGCCGTCGTCAACGCGGTTTCACGCTGATCGAAATCATGGTCGTGATCGCGATTCTCGGCATTCTCGCCGCGCTGATCGTGCCGAAGATCATGAGCCGTCCGGACGAAGCGCGGCGCGTCGCCGCGAAGCAGGATATCGGCACCGTGATGCAGGCGTTGAAGCTGTATCGCCTCGACAACGGCCGCTATCCGACTCAGGAGCAAGGCCTGCACGCGCTGATCGAAAAGCCGACCACCGACCCGGTGCCGGCCAACTGGAAGGACGGCGGCTATCTCGAGCGCCTGCCGAACGATCCGTGGGGCAATTCGTATCAGTACCTGAATCCGGGCGTGCACGGCGAGATCGATGTGTTCAGCTACGGCGCCGATGGCAAACCGGGCGGCGAAGGCAACGACTCCGACGTCGGGTCCTGGCAATAAACGCGTCGAAACCAGCAACGCGCCAGGCTCGATGATGTTCATGCACGCACCCTCTTTGCCGCCGGTTTGGCCGCGGGTGTCGCCGAACGGCCTGCCCGCCGCGTCGCAAGTTTCGCGGCACGGCGAAGCGTGCGTGCTTCACCGCTGCATTGAAGTTTGAATTTCCGTTGATCGTCGATGGCCGGCACTATGCGCACGTCCGTTTGCAAGTCCCGTGTGGACACTCCGTGTACGGCTTCGCGGCCGCACTCCCGGCAACGCCGCGGCCGCGCGGCCGGCTTCACGCTGCTCGAAATGATGGTCGTGCTCGTGATCGCCGGCCTGCTCGTGTCGCTGACCGCGCTCACGATGAACCGCAATCCGCGCACCGATCTGAACGAGGAAGCGCAGCGTCTCGCGCTGCTGTTCGAATCGGCTGGCGACGAAGCGCAAGTGCGCGCGCGGCCGATCGCGTGGCAGCCATTCGAGGGCGGCTTCCGTTTCGATCAGCGCACCCAGGACGGCTGGCGTCCGCTGCGCGACGATCTGCTCGGACCGCGTCAGTGGGAAGGCGGCGTGACCGGTGTCGCGATCAGTTACCCGGGCTCGGATTCGCACTCCGAGCGCATCGTGTTCGGTACCGAGGCGATCGACGTGCCGGTGCAGGTCACGCTGTTTTCGGCGGCCGGCCAGGCGACCATCGTCGGTACCGGCAATGGCCGCTACGAGGTGCGCTGAGATGCGGATGCGTCGTTATGGCAGGCCCGCCCATGCTCCTTGCGTCTTCAGGAGGCGCGATGTCGGGTGCCGCAAGGCGCGCGGTTTCACGATGATCGAAGTGCTGGTGGCGCTCGCCATCATCGCGGTCGCGCTGGCCGCGTCGCTGCGTGCGGTCGGCGCGCTGGCGAGCGGCGAAGCCGATCTGCACCGGCGTCTGCTCGCCGGCTGGAGCGCGGACAACGCGCTCGCGCAATTGCATCTGAAGCACGCATGGCCGAACATCGGCTCGACGAGCTTCGATTGCTCGCAAGGCAATTTGCAGCTGCGGTGTACTCAGCGTGTGACGGCGACGCCGAATCCGGTGTTTCGCCGCGTCGAGGTGATGGTGACGATGCCAGGGCAGTCCGGCAATCTCGCCCAGATGGTCACGGTGGTCGCGAATGAAAACAACCGCTCGCTGTAAGCGCCGCCGCCGCGACGGCGCGCGCGGCTTTACGCTGATCGAACTGCTTGTCGCGATCGCGATCCTCGCGGTGATCGCGGTGCTGTCGTGGCGCGGGCTCGATCAGATTATCCGCGGCCGCACGACGATCACCAACGCGATGGAAGACGAGCGCGTGTTCGCGCAGCTGTTCGACCAGATGCGCATCGACGCGCGGCAGGCCGCCAGCGACGACGAATCTGGCCAGGCCGCGGTCTCGGTCACCGGCAACAGGCTGCAGATCGTGCGGCATATGGTGCTGCCGGGCACCGCGCCGCGTCTGCAAGTGGTGCGCTATCAGATCTCGAACGGTCGCGTGGTGCGCTACGCGTCGCCGCCGCTTGGCAACGTCGGCGAGTTGCGGCGCGCGTTGCACGACAGCGACGAAGGCTGGAGCGCGGTGCCGCTGATGGGCGGCGTCGGCTCGATCTCGGCGCGGATGTACGTGCCGAAGCTCGGCTGGACCATACAGATGAACGAGGTACAGACCGCGATTACCGAGGCCGACAACAATCTGAAGGTGCCGCAGCTCGGTAACGCGCCAATGCCGCGCTCGGTGACGGGGCTCGAGGTCAGCATCGGTGCGACGTCGCTCGCGCGGCCGGTCACGCGTGTATTTCTGGTCGGAGAATGACATGACGTTCTCGTCGTCGTTGCCGAAAAAGTCCGCATCGGGTTCGCGCGCACGCGGACGCGAGCGCGAACGCGGCGCGGCCATCATCAGCGCGCTGCTCGTCGTCGCGCTGTCGGCGATCCTCGTGTCCGGCATGTTGTGGCGCCAGCAGGTCCAGATCCGGCGCATCGAGAATCAGCGGTTGCTGTCGCAGGCGCAATGGGTCGCGCGTGGGGCGCTCGACTGGACGCGGCTGATCCTGCGCTCCGAAGGCGATACGTCGGCGGGCATCACGTATCTGGGCGGCTTGTGGGGCGTGCCGATCGCGAAAACGCGGCTGTCGGATTTTCTCGGCCAGATCGGCGAAGTGCGCGCTGAGCAAGGCGCGGCGACGTACCTGTCGGGTTCGATCGAGGACGCGCAGTCCAGATTCAATCTGCGCAATCTGGTCGCGAGTCCGGCGCCCGGCGTGACGCAAATAAGCGCCGAGCAGATGGCCGCGTACCAGCGCCTGCTGGTGTCGCTCGGCCTGAGCGGGCAGCTCGCCAAAGTGACCGCGCTGCACATGCGCGCGGGGCTGTCGCAATCGGCGACGCGCTTTCAGACCGGCACGTCGATCAGCAGCACGCCGCAGGTGGGTGGCGGCGGCGGTATGACGGGCGGTAATTTCACGAACCGGCCCGGCATCGAGGACGGCGACGACAACGTGGCGGTCGCGCCGCTGCTGATGACGAGCGTCGATTCGTTGCTCGACATTCCGGGCTACACGCCGGAGATGGTCGCCAAGCTGCGGCCGTTCGTCACCGTGCTGCCTACGACCACCGCGATCAACATGAACACCGCGTCGGCCGAAGTGATCGCGGCGGTGGTGCCGGGCATGACCGTGTCGCAAGCGCAGGCGTTGGTCGCGCGGCGGCAGACCGTGTTTTTCCGCAACGTCGGCGACGTGCAACTCGCGCTGACCGCGGCCGGTGTGCAATCGGTGTCGATCGATCCGAACCAGTTCGACGTCAACTCGAGCTACTTTTTAGTCCACGGCAGCGTGCAGCACGAGCGCGCCGAAGTGGATCGCACGACGCTCGTTTATCGCGATCCGCTGACTCACACCACGCGTATCGTGCGGGTACAAGACCAACTGTGAACAACGCAATCCATAGAGAGAGTGGCCTTTGAGCACGCTGATCGTCCTATTGCCGCCGCGTGATCCGGCGGTGCCCTCGCAGGAATGGCAACTGCCCGAGCTGCCGTTCGTGCTGCTCGACAAGACGGGGCGCACGCAGCGCGCCGGCCGCTCGGCGCTCGCGCTGCTGCCGCGCGCCGGCACGACGGTGCTGATGCTCGCCGCGCGCGACCTGCTGCTGATGCCCGCGACGCTGCCGCCGCTGCGTGGCCCGAAGCTGCGCCAGGCGCTGCCCAATATCGTCGAGGATCAACTGATCCAGGATCCGCAGACATGCCATATCGCGGTCGATCCGCAGGGGCTTGGCGAAGGCCGGCACTTGCTCGCGATCGTCGATCGCGGCTGGTTCCGTTTCATCTACGAGGCGTTCACGGCGGCGGGTCATCGCAGCCTGCGCGCAGTGCCGGTCACGCGTTGCCTGCCGCAGACGCCGGTGGCGGACGTTGCCGCGAGCGTCGATCAAACAGCCGAAGTGCGCGAGCCGGTGATGGCCGGCTCCGCGAGCGTCGCGACGTCGCTGCCGGGCGTGGCGCCGGTGATCGCCGCCGAAGCGCCGACTATCGTGCCGATGGTGGCCGCCGTGCTCGGTGCCGTCGTGCAGACCGCGCCCGCGCTGCTCGTCGAAGGCGCGGTCGAGAACGGCGTGCCGCGCGTTGAGCTAGCCATTGCGCGCGGCGCGCAGGGCGAAGGCTTGGCGGCGCCGGCCAATGCGGTGAACGCGACGCTCGCCGCGCTAGCGGGCGCGGCGCCGGTGTCGCTGTACATGCTGACCGAGGTGCCGGGCAACGAGCCTGGCCACGCCACAACGAACCCCGGGCGGCTCGCCGCGCATATCCACGGCGCGAGTCCGCTGCCGTTCGAGCAGCTCGCGCGGCGCGCGCTCGAATGCCGCTTCGACCTGTGCCAGTTCGAATTCGCGTCGCAGCCGTGGCGCCTCGATCGCGCGACGCTGCGGCGTCTGCGTCTGCCGATCGTGCTCGCGCTCGCCGCGCTCGTCGTCGCGATCATCGGCGCGAACGTGCAGTGGCTGATGCTCGCGCGTCAGCGCGACGCGATCAATACGCAGATGACGGAACTCTTTCTCAATACCTTCCCGAAGACCACCGTCGTGCTCGACGCGCCCGATCAGATGGCGCGTCAGGTGCAACAGCTGCGGGTCGCGGCGGGCGAGCTGTCGCCGGAGGATTTTCTGTCGCTCGCCGACGGCCTGGCGCGCTCGCTGTCGCCGCTGCCGGTCAACGGGATCGCCGCACTCGACTATCACGACCACCGCCTCGACGTGACCTTCAAACCCGCGATCAAGGTCGACCCCGACTTCGCGAAGCGCCTCGCGCGCAACGGCCTTACCGGCGCGATCGACAGTAGTACCGGCAAGTGGACCATCAGGAACGGACAATGAAAGCTGAACTCGCTCAAACATGGGCTGGCTTCTGGGACCAGCGCACGGATCGCGAAAAGGCGCTGCTGACGTGGGGCGGCGCCGCGCTCGCCGTGGTGATTGCGTGGTCGGTGCTGTGGGCGCCCGCGCAGGAAGGCCGCGCGCATCTGCGGGAATCGCTGCCCAGCCTGCAGCGGCAATTCGCGCAGATGACCGCGCAGGCGAATGAGGCGCACTCGCTGTCGGCGGCCGCGCAAGGCGTCGCGCCGACCGGCGCGGCGCTGAAGGACGCGCTGAGCGCATCGCTGGGCGAACATGGCCTGGCCGCGACGCAGGTGCAGTTCGTCGGCAACGCGGTGCAGGTGCAGATGAAAAACGTGGCGTTTCCGGCCTGGACCGTGTGGGTCGATGATGTGCGGAAGCAGTTCAAGGTGCAGGTCTCCGAGGCACACATCACCGCGCTGAAAGCCGACGGCCAGGTAGACCTGACGGTCGCGCTGCAACCGTCGAGCGCGAAATAACGACGCGCCGCTCGCTACAGGATCTCGCATGAATTACTGGATGTGGCGCCTGCGTGGGGCGCTGCCGTGGCTGGTGGTCGCCATTTTGTCGGTCGCGGCCGTGACGCTCGCGTTGCTGCCGGCCGCCTGGGTTACGCCGCAGTTCGCTCGGCAAACGCATGGGCACGTCAATCTCGTCGACGCGGAAGGCTCGCTGTGGCACGGCTCGGCGACGCTGATGCTGGCAGCCGGCTCCGATATGAGCGCGGCGACGCTGCTCCCTGGGCGGATCGAATGGCGCACGGCGTTCTGGCCGCTTTTCACTGGACGCGTGCGGATGCTCATGCGCCAAAGCGAGGCGATGCCGGACCCGATTACGATCGATGCGACGCCGCGCGGCGTCACCGTCACGCCGGGCGTGCTCGCGGTGCCGGCGTCGCTGCTCGCGGGGCTTGGCGCGCCATTCAACACGCTCGATCTGCAGGGCAACGTGCAGCTGTCGTGGTCCGACTGGCGCAGCTTCAACGGTGAGGCGTTCGGACAACTGACCATGATGCTCGACGACGTCAGCTCGCGTGTGTCGCTCGTGAAGCCGCTCGGGTCGTATCGGGTCAGGCTTCAGGCGCAGGGGACCTCGTCGGCGCTCGATCTGAGCACGGTCAAGGGACCGTTGACGCTGAGCGGCAGCGGCACGGTGTCGGCCGCATCGACGTCGTTTCGTGGCACGGCGAGCGCCGCGTCAGAGCAGCACGATAACCTCGCCGGCCTGCTGAATCTGCTTGGCCGGCCGAGCGGCCCGGATACGGTGGCGCTGACGTTCGTGCACTGAGGCGCGCTTCGCGCCTCGCGGCGAGCACGGCGGCCGTTATTTGCTCTGCACCCGCGCCGGCGGTGCTTCCGCGCCTCGCGCAGTGCTTTGTGCGATGGACGTTGCGCCGAGCGAGGCAGCCGCCGCAGCCGATGCCGGCAATGGCGGGGGCGCCGCGACATCGCCGGTCTCCCGATTCATCTGCGTCACGTCCCAGCCGCCGCCGAGCGCCTTCACGAGACCCACCGACGACACCATCCGCTGCCCGCCGATACTCTCGAGCTTCTGCTCGGCCGTGAAGGCGGTGGTCTGCGCGGTCAGCACATTGACGAAGCCGACCGTACCCGCCTTGTACTCGTTCGTCACGATGGCGAGCGCCTGGCGCGCCGAGTCGACCGCCTGGCGCTGCACGACGATTTCCTGCTCGAGGATGCGAAGCGACGCGAGGTTGTCCTCGACGTCCTGGAACGCGGCGAGCACCGTCTGCCGATAGGTCGCGACATCGGCGTCATACGTGGCGCGCGCGGCGTCGGTTTGCGCCTTGCGCAGGCCGGCGTCGAAGATCGTCCCGGCCAGTTGCGGGCCGAGCGTCCAGAAGCGCGACGGCAAGGTCAACAGCTGCGAGAACACCGAGTTCTCGAAGCCCCCGGTCGCCGACAGCGTCAGCGACGGGAAGAACGCGGCGATCGCCACGCCGATCTGCTCGTTCGCTGCGGCGGCCTTGCGTTCCGCTGACGCGATATCCGGCCTGCGTTCGAGCAGCGCGGACGGCATCTGCGCGGGCACGGCGGGCGGCGTCGCGGTGAGCGGCATCGGCGGCAGAGAGAACATCGACGC
The DNA here is from genome assembly GCF_014397785.1 of Paraburkholderia podalyriae. Lineage (GTDB taxonomy): Bacteria > Pseudomonadota > Gammaproteobacteria > Burkholderiales > Burkholderiaceae > Paraburkholderia > Paraburkholderia podalyriae. Next base: position 226,877 of record NZ_VZQQ01000001.1, on the reverse strand, counting down.
GGGCACGCCGACCAGCACCGCGATCGCGTGCTCGTCCTGCGCGCGCTGGATGCCGTTGTCGATCGCGGCGGCCTGGGCCGATTGCAGCTGCGTTTGCGCCTGGATCACGTCCGAGCGCGCGGCGGCACCGGCCGCATACTGATTCTGAGTGAGCTGCAGTGAGCGCTGATAGGCGATGACGGTGTCGTCGAGCAGCTTCTGCGTAGAGTCCAGCGCACGCAGCAGGAAGTACGTCTGCGCGAGCGTGGCCTGGGCGGACAGGCGCGCGTTCGCGAGCTCGGCGGCCGCGCCCTGCTGGCCGGCTTTCTGCGCGTTGACCGAGCGCGTGACCGAGCCCCACAAGTCCGGCTCCCAGCTCGCCTGCATCTGGACGTTGAAGCTGTTGCTGATGCCTTCGCGGCTCGTCGCCGTCGTCGCATTGCCGCTGGATTGATTGCCGTTACCCGAGCGCGTCGCGCCCGCCGACGCGCCGATCGTCGGAAAGTACGCGGCCCGCGCTTCGCCGACGAGCGCACGCGCCTGCCGGTAGCTCGCGGCGAATTGCGCGATGGTCTGGTTCGCGGCGTTGAGCTTATCTTCGAGTTCGTTGAGCTTGGGGTCTTCGTAGATCGCCCACCAGTCGCCGCGGTCATGTTGATCGGCGGGTTCGGCGACCTTCCAGCCGGGCGCGGCTTCCTTGAAGGAGGCGGGGATCTCGGTGGCCGGCCGCTGATAGTTCGGGCCGACCGCGCAGGCGGCGACGAGTGTCGCGCAGGCCGCGCTGACGGCGAGGGTCAGGGCGCGCGGCGCAAGCGCCCGCGCGCGCGCGATTCGATCAGACTGCATGCAATGAATTCCTTCTGGACGCCGCGGTGCGGGCGGCAGCGGCGGCACCGGCCGGGCGAGATCGTAGTCTGCCGGAATGTTAGCGTATGAGCCCGCGCGAGCGCGGGAAACTGAAAGCTGAAAGGTTAATGCGAGGCGGTGCGCAGGTGTGTTACTTGCCGTGACGCGATGGTTACGCGTTGTTACCGGCAGGCGCGACGGGCTACGGGTTGGCGGCGATCCCGGTGGCGAGAGGAAACGAAACGGGTGCCTCGAACGCGCGTGGCGAACTGGTGTGCCGTCAAAGCCGCGGTTCCGTGGGTTGGGTCTGCTGGCGTTGATGCTGACGTTTGCACGCGGGTTTGCCAGCCGAGGCTCGGCACGACGCACCGCCGGTCGAAAGACAAGCGGTGCCGCTGTTGGCCGCAACGGCGACCACGTTTCCCGCCTCTATCGCGAAGCTTTCCTTTGGCAGCACACTCTGACTGGCATCCGCGTGCGCGGCGCTGCCCTTCATCGCTCGCTTCGTCCCCCGTCGATGCTCGGCCCACGCGAGCAGTGCGACGCCCAGCGATCCACCCGGCAGCACGAAGAGTCCCGCGAACAGCGCGAGCTTCCACCAGCGGTGCCGGCCCTGGAAGTTATGCAGTGCGGAATCGGTCAGTGAGCGGCTGAGGCCGCCAAGCGTGTCTTTGAGGTACTGCATCGGGGAAATCCTTTGGCGCGCGTCGCGAGCAGGCGATGTGCGGTCGACAGGTCAGAACATGGTCTCGAATGGCGCAGAATGCGCGAAACTGATTGCTTATCATAATATTGACTATGCAATCAAATTTCAAGATACTGTGCGGCGCAAATCGCTCGACTGTTGTTTTATTGATGGCTGATTGCGCACCGCAAAATGTGATTTGACTTGTCTGCTTAGGCAGCTAAACTTCGTCTTGCTTGCGGATGTTGCGGATACCCCATGACTGATGGCCCCTACAAAGCGGACGAGGTCGAGCTGACAAGCAGTCTCGGCTACTACCTGACGAAGGCGCGCAACGTGTTGGTCGAGCGCACGGACCGAGCGGTCAAGCCGCTTGGGCTCACGGCGCAGCAAATCGGCGTGATTCTGATGCTGTCGTCGCGGCGCGCTAGCACGCCATTCGAGCTGTCGCGCGCGATGTCGTACGACAGCGGCTCGATGACGCGTCTGCTCGATCGACTGGAAAAGAAGGGCTTCGTCGTGCGCACGCGCAGCAGCGACGACCGGCGCATGGTGAAGCTGGAGTTGACACCGCAGGGCCAGGAGGCCGCGCGCCAATTGCCGAACCTCGGCGCGACGGTGCTGAACGACCAGTTGCGCGGCTTTACCGCCGAGGAACACGCGACGCTGATTCACCTGCTCGCGCGCTTCATCGCGAACGGTCCCGAGGGTGAAACCGACGTGAATTGCGGACCGGCGCCACCGCCGGACGAGCCGCGGGGATGAGTCGAAGCATCGGCCGAAGCGCGGTCGTCGTCGGATGGCGGCGGCGCTTTATCACGAAGTACTAGCAGGACAATCACGAGGCGCTTTTCCAAGGCGCCATTGTCATAAGATATCTGTCTGGGCAGAGGGTGATCCGGCATGCAAGCATCGTGTCCCAAACGCCCGATAAAGCTGTCGCGACAAGCTTTTGCCGCCTAAGGAGAACACTATGGATGCCACGGCCTCCACCGCTGCGCTGCCCGCAGCCGAACTCGCCCCGCTCAGGGGCGGCACGCTCGCACTGCTGACCGTCGGCCTTGCGCTCGGCACCTTTATGGAGGTGCTCGACACCTCGATTGCGAACGTCGCGGTTCCGACCATTTCGGGCAGCCTCGGCGTCGCGGCAAGCCAAGGCACCTGGGTGATCTCGTCGTACTCCGTCGCCTCGGCGATCGCCGTGCCGCTGACTGGCTGGCTCGCGCGACGCGTCGGCGAGGTGCGACTCTTCACGCTGTCGGTGCTGCTGTTCACGATTGCGTCGGCGGCCTGTGGTTTCGCGCACAACTTCGAATCGCTGATCGGCTTCCGGCTCGCGCAGGGGCTTGTGTCCGGGCCGATGGTGCCGCTGTCGCAGACAATCCTGATGCGCTCCTACCCGCCCGCGAAACGTGGTCTCGCGCTCGGCTTATGGGCGATGACCGTGATCTGCGCGCCGATCTTCGGGCCGGTGATGGGCGGCTATATCACCGATAACTTCACGTGGCCGTGGATCTTCTACATTAACGTGCCGATCGGCCTGTTCTCGGCTTTCTGCGCGTATCTGCTGCTGCGCGGCCGGGAGACGCAGACGACGCGCCAGCGTATCGACGCGGTGGGCCTCGTGCTGCTCGTGACCGGCGTGTCGTGTCTGCAGATGATGCTCGACCTCGGTAAGGACCGCGACTGGTTCAACTCGACGTTCATTGTGACGCTCGCGGTGATCGCGCTAGTGTCGATCGCGTTCCTGCTCGTGTGGGAGTTTACCGAGAAGGAGCCGATCGTCGACCTGTCGCTGTTCAAGGATCGCAACTTCGCGCTCGGCGTCGTGATCGTCTCGTTCGGCTTCATGGCGTTCTTCGGCTCTGTGGTGATCTTCCCGCTGTGGCTGCAAACGGTGATGGGCTACACGGCCGGCCTCGCGGGTCTCGCCACGGCGCCGGTCGGGCTGCTCGCGCTGTTTCTGTCGCCGATGATCGGCACGAACATGCATCGGCTGAATCTGCGCATGGTCGCGAGTTTCGCGTTCATCGTGTTCGCGATCGTATCGTTCTGGAACTCGACGTTCACGCTCGACGTGCCGTTCGGCCACGTGATCCTGCCGCGGCTCGTGCAGGGCATCGGCGTCGCGTGCTTCTTCGTGCCGATGACGACGATCACGCTGTCCAGCGTGTCCGACGAGCGTCTTGCGAGCGCGTCGGGTCTGTCGAACTTTTTCCGCACGTTGTCGGGCGCGATCGGCACCGCGATCAGCACGACGTTCTGGGAAAACGACACGATCTATCACCACGCGATGCTCGCCGATACGGTCAACACGTATTCGGCGAACACTAATGCCTATACGAATGCGCTCGCGGGCGCCGGGCTGTCCGGCGACAGCCTGACCGCGCAGCTGAACCAGGTGGTGACGAGCCAGGCGTACATGATGGCCACCAACGACTTCTTCCGCATCTCGTGCGCGGCGTTTGTCGTGCTGGCCATGCTGGTCTGGATCACGAAGCCGCGCAAGGGTACCGGACCGTCGTTAGGACACTGAAGCACGTGCGCAGCAGCGGCAAGGGCAGCGCCGCTGCCGCCACTGCTTCAGCTATTTCGACATCGCCTCGCCGTTCGGCAGCGTAGTCGTCTTTCCGGGCATCGTCTCCGGATGCGTCGCATCGGGCGCGTTCTGCGACGGCGTCGCGCTGTCTTGCGGCGCTCCGGCGGCTGCGCCGGTGGTGCCTCTCACATACTGCTTGAAATCCGCACCCGCTTGCCACGGATTCGGCTTGCAGCCAAGCGCACTGTCGCAATGCGCGGAAAAGCCGATCGTAACGGTGCGATCGGGACCCGCGGCACGCGTGATCTGAAACGCGAGGGCGCGCTTGCCGCCGTCGGGGCCGGCGGTCTGGATCAGCGAGTCGTTAGCCGTTTCGATGTTGTACTTCGAATGACTGGCGACCCACGTTTGCGCCCGTTGCCACCAGAGGTCGCATTCCGCCTTGCTCGAACACGTCAACGGTGTGGTCGCAATTTGCATGACGTCCGGATCGACCTGACCTTGGGTCGAGCATGCCGCCGTCGCCGCGAGACACAGCGCGGCCACCAGAGCCTTGTTCTTCACGTCGATACCTCCCGTGTGGAGCGTGTCATAACTTTTTGGACCAGCCCACCGGGGCGGTGTTTCATCCAGATCGGAGAATCGCGACAACGCGCGGATAATTTGCCGATTCCCCACGCGCCTGAAGCGCGCAATCCGTAGAGCTTACTTGCGCGTACGCGTGGCCAAGAAAAAGGCGGCACGCAGGCCGCCTGGTTGCTTCTCGAGATGCTGTGACCCAAACGCTCACACGCTGTAGCGATTAAGGGTATAGGCCCGATACGCAGCGACGAACGCGTCGAACGAACCAACTTCTTCACGTTCGAGCTTCGTCTGTTCGTCGAGCGATTGCATCGCGAGGTCCGCAAACGCCTTGGACTGCGCGGCATCGAGCGGACGCGCACGGAAGTACGCTGCGTGCGCTTCGCTTTGCGCGAGGCCAAACGCGAGAAAGCTCTGCTGCTGGTCGCGCATCGTTTGCAGCACGCGCGCCGACGGCGTCAGCGACACATCCGCGAGCTTCGCGCGTTGCGCGGTGACCGCGCGCGCGTGTTCGTCGCCGCCCTTCAGGTTGTCGAGCATGGCGGCCGCGGCGTCGATTTTCACGAGTAATTCGTTGGCCCAGTCGATCATTGCGACCGGTTTGCCGTCGCGAACCAGTTCGAGGCCTGGCTTGCGGCCTTCCATCGTCACGCGGCCGAAGTTCTGGTTCGCTTCGGTGTACGCGAGCGGGGGCAACGGCGCGCTGTCGTCGAGCGCGCACACGAGCAGGTACGCGTCGAGAAAGCGCGATGTTTCGAGCGAAATGCCCGTCGGCTCGAACGGATCGATGTCCATGCAACGCACTTCGACGTATTGCACGCCGCGCGCGGCGAGCGCATGCAGCGGCCGCTCGCCCGGATAGGTGACGCGCTTCGGACGAATCGTCGAATAGAACTCGTTTTCGATCTGCAGCACGTTGGTGTTGATCTGTACCCACTCGCCGTCGCGTTGCGTGCCGATCTGCTCGTAGGCCGGATACGGCTGGCTCACGGCTTTCGTGAGCGCGTCGAGATAGCCGGGCAGCGTGTCGTAGTCGGCGTGCAGCCCGGCTTGCGCGGTCGTGTTCGAATAGCCGAGGTCACTCATGCGCAGGCTCGTCGCGTACGGGCGATACAGCGTGTCGGCGTCGAACGTATCGAGCGAGTGCTTGCGATCGCGGAGGAATCGACGATCGAGCGCCGGCGACGCGCCGAACAGATACATCAGCAGCCAGTTGGTGCGGCGGAAATTGCGGATCAGCGCGAGGTAGCGGGCGGACTGGAAGTCGACGGCGTTCGCGGTGGATTGCTGATCAGCGTGCAGCAGTCGCCACACTTCTTCGCTCAGCGAATAGTTGTAGTGGACGCCCGCGATGCACTGCATCGTGCGGCCGTAGCGCAGCGCGAGGCCGATCCGGTACACGTACTTCAGCTTGCCGATGTTCGACGTGCCGTAGTGCGCGATCGGAATGCCCTCGTCGGTGGCAGGCAACAGGCCCGGCATCGAGTTGTTCCACAGGATCTCGTCACCGAGTTGAGCGTAGACGAAGCGATGCAGCACGTCGAGCTGCGCGAGGGTTTCGGCGGCGTCCTGCTCGGCCGGCGTAATCAGTTCGAGCAGCGCCTCGGAGTAGTCGGTCGTCAGCGACGGATGCGTGAGCGCCGAGCCGAGCGCGCGCGGATGCGGCGTCGTCGCGAGCTGGCCGTCGCGCGTCACGCGCAGGCTTTCCTTTTCGATGCCGCGCAGGCCGCGTATCAGTGCGTCGCGCTGCGGGCTCGAGTCGAGCACGGACAGGCGGTGCGAAAACGCGTCGGTCGTGCAGGAGGGTGTCGTGTTTGGCATTGATGCAAGTCGCGCGTTGCCGGTCGCCGTGTATCGCCAGATGATTCGCAGACGCTACAGCGGCCGACAACGTTCGGCGGAATTTTCGGTAGCGGGCACTTTAACACCTCGCCAGAACGGCTGCTTGCGGCCGCTTCGGGAGGGTTTGGCGCCCAGCTACGGGCGTCGCGCCGAACTACGCGATTCCCTATCGCTACGTCACGACGACGCTTAGCCCCCGCGCGCCGCGCCCGCCCGATCCGCCACCTCGTTCCACAGATGCATCGCGGCATACGCGCGATACGGCCGCCACGCGTCCGTGCGGCTGCGCTGCTGCGCGGGCCGTACGAGCGAAGGATCGCGCGCGCAGATCGATTGCATCAGCACGAGGTCCGACGCGGGCCATGCATCGGCATCGCGCCATGCGCGCATCGCGACGTATTCGACGGTCCATGGGCCGATGCCCGCGAGCGCGAGCAACTCGGCGCGCAGGCTCGCGGCGTCGACGGTATCGCTGCTGTCGAGCGGCACGTCGCCGCTCGCGACCGCGCGCGCGAAGCCCTGCAACGCGGCGACGCGTTTGCCCGGCATGCCGATCCGCGCGAGATCGACCTCGGCGAGCGCGGCCGGCGTCGGAAAACGCCATGCGGTGTTTTCATGCGGATGCCCGTCGATGCGTTCGCCCGCGCGTTGCACGAGCCGTCCGATGATCGTCGTCGCGGCCTTCACGCTGACCTGTTGGCCGACGATCGCGCGCACCACCAGCTCGAAACCGGACCATGCGCCCGGCACGCGCAGACCGGGCACCGCGGCGACGAGCGGCGCGAGCCAGGGGTCCGCGGCGAGCCCGGCGGCGATCTTCTTTGGATCGGCCCGCAGATCGAACATCCTCGCGACTGGCGCGGCGAGCGCATCGGCGTGACGGCTCGCGGGCCCTTCGATGCTCGCGACGATGCAGCGCTTGCGCGGATGCAACCGCACGCTGAGCGTGCCGCTGTCGCCGTTCCAGTCGATCGCGCGACGATACGCGCCGTCCTCGACGGCCTCGACGCCAGGCGTCGCGCGGCCGCTGAAAAAGCGCAGCAGCCGCGGCCAGTCGAACGGTGCCTTGAACGGTAATTCGAGCGTTGCGACGTCGTTAAGCGTGCTCAAGCGGCGTGATCCAGTTGGGAGTCGTGGGAGTCGGCATCGGTGCGGCTTGCGTTGCGGCGCGGCGCGTCGCCGTCTGAAGCGCCGTCTGCGTGCTGTGCCTCATTGTCGAGCAACGCGGCCTTGCGCGGCAGCCCCCAGCGATAGCCGGCGAGCGCCCCGCCTTTCTGCACGACGCGATGACATGGGATCGCGAGCGCGACCGGGTTGGTCGCGCACGCGCTCGCGACGGCCCTGACCGCGCGCGGCGAGCCGACCGCCTCGGCGATCTGGGAATAGCTGCGCGTCTCGCCGTACGGAATGCGTCGCAGCGCATCCCACACGCGCTGCTTGAACGCGGTCGACGCGATGTCGAGCGGTAGGTCGAAGCGTTGGCGTGTGCCGTTCAGATACGCGTCGATCTGCGCGATGAAGGGCTCAAGCCGTCCGGCGTCTTCGCGCAGTTCGGCATTCGCGAACTCGCCGCGTAACTCGTCGATCAGCAGCGCGGTGTCATCGCCGAAACCGATCTTGCAGATGCCCTTGTCGGTTGCGGCGACCAGCACGAAGCCGAGCGAGGTCGGCGCACTCGCATAGCGCACCGTGAGCCCGGCACCCTTGCGACGATAGGCGGACGGCGCCATGCCGAGCTCGGCCGGCGCGCTGTCGTACATTCGCGACGGCGAGCCGAAACCGGCGTCGAGCGTCGCGCGCGTGACGTCGGCGCCGCCCTGCAGCGCGTCACGCAACGCGGCGCCGCGCTGCGCGGCCTGGTACTGACGCGGCGACACGCCGACCACGCGCTTGAACAGACGTTGCAAATGGAACGGGCTCACGTGCACGGCATCGCTTAGTTGCGCGAGCGTGAGACGCTGCTGCGGATCGGCGTCGAGCGCGGCGCACGCCCTGGCGACGATGTCGAGCTCGCGCGGCAGGCCGCCGGGCTGGCAGCGCTTGCAATCGCGATAGCCCGCGGCGCGGGCAGCGGCGGCATCGGTGAAAAAAGCGACGTTTTCGCGGCGCGGCTGACGCGACGCGCACGACGGCCGGCAGAACACGCCGGTCGTCCTGACCGCGTAGAAGAATGCGCCGTCGGCGTCGCGGTCGCGGTGGGTGACGGCGTCCCAGCGTTCGTCGTCGGTGCGCCACCGGGAGGTGTCGATGTCGGCGGCGGCACGCACGGTGGCGGAGTGGTGAGTGATGGCGTTCATGATGTCCTCGGGCCCGATGGGCAGGCAAATGTCGATGCTCATCAATCTAGGCCCGATCGCTATACAGTACGCGCCGGTTCTTGCTCTGTCATTCGGCCGCGCTTGGGTCTTGCCCCAAGTGGGGTCATAAACCGGTGAATCACGGTCTGAAGCGGCTCCCGAACGCGCTGCGGACGGGCGTTTCGCGTCAAAGACGCGACAATTTCGCCCGATATCGGGTTTTCCCCTAAAAAGTTATTGCGTCGCACCAACTCGATGTGTATATTAGTACCTGTCTCCTCCATGTCTCCTCCTGATATGGATTCAGCCCGCTCCACTTGAGCGGGCTTTTTTTTTGTCCGCGTTTTTTGTCCGCACTTGTCCGCGTCGCCGGCGACTTCCCGCCGATCCGCCCGCCGCCCTTTCTCCTACACTTCGCTAATCGGTTCTCTGATAGCCAAAGGGCGTTCCACATGAAAATCCACATTCGCGAGATCGACCACGTCGTGATTCGGGCCAGGCACGTCGAAACCCTCGCGCGCTTTTACTGCGACGTGCTCGGTTGCAGCGTTGAAAAGGAGCAGCGCGAACTCGGCCTCACGCAACTGCGCGCGGGCCGATCGCTGATCGATCTGCTGCAGGTCGGCGCGAAGCTCGATCGCGCGGAAAACGGCGCGGCGGGCACGGGACGCAACATGGATCACCTGTGTCTACGCGTCGAGTCGTTCGACGTCGACGCGCTGAAGGCGCATTTGAGCGCGCATGGCGCGCGGCTCGGCGAACAGGGATTGCGTTATGGCGCGGACGGTTTCGGGCCGTCGCTGTATCTGTTCGACCCGGAGGGCAACATGGTCGAACTGAAGGGGCCGCCGGAAGCGGCGCGGGTCACGTCGCTCTGAAGTCGACGACGAAGCAACGCAGCCCGGTTCGGAATTGAGCGATCACGCGTCGGCGGGCGCTTTCAGTACGGTCCAGTCGATCTTCACCGCATCGGCTTCGGCGCTGCCGAGCCATGCTTCGCCGTCCTGCACCGTGCATTGCAGCCGCATCGTGCGTTCGGCGAGCGAGCCGAGCGATGCCGCGACGTCTTCGCCGAGCGTCCACACCGTCACGTTGCGCAGGCGTTCGACCTTGTTTCGCACGCCCTGCCACCAGATCTCCGAGGTACGCCCGCCATACGCGATCACGATCACGCGATTCGCGCGTCCGCTCGCCTTCGCGATGCGTCGCTCGTCCGGCTGTCCGACCTCGATCCACGTATCGATCGCGCCGGTCAGGTCCTTGGCCCACAGGTCCGGTTCGTCGACATCCGACAAACCTTTGCAAAACTCCAGCCGTTCATGCGCGAACAGCGCGAATGCGGCGACGCGGACCATCATGCGTTCGTCGGTTTCGGAGGGGTGACGGGCGATCGTCAGCGAATGGTCGGCGTAATAGTGCCGGTCCATGTCCGCGATCTGCAGTTCCGCCTTGTATATCGTCGATTTGAGAGCCATGCCGTTGCTGAACCAGGCGCTCGCTCCACCGGAGCGCAGCGAAAATGAATCGTCGACGGCGCGTTGCCGTTTCTTGTGTTTGCTATACATCGCATCTTCCTCCCGCGCCGTCAGCCGGTGCCTACGACAGGAAGGAAGCATTTACCGGGCCACGGCGGGTTCCGTAGCCGTGCTGTACACGTCGCGAGCCGCGTCCCGCAACGCCTCGAGCACGACGGCGGCGGCCGGGGATAACAGATGTGACTGGCGCGTGATGATACCGAATGTATCCATCCTGCACGGTAAATCGATGGGTACGCGTTTCAGCACGCCGTACTGTTGGTACTGACGCGCCACTTCGTCCGGCAACACCGCCAACATGTCGCTTTGCAGCAGCAGGCTCGAAATCGCGAGGAAGTTGTTCGTATTGACGACGTTCTGCGGCGGGTTCAGGCCGATCTGGGAAAACATCAGATCGAAGCGATGGCGCAGCACGCTGCCCGGCGGATGCAGCACCCAGCTTGCGTTGACGATGCCGCGCAGCGTCAAACCCGTTTCGTTTTCGAGCGGATGACCGGGACGCGCGACCACGCACAGCGGTTCGTCGGCCAGCGGTTCGTAGCGCACGTCGGTTTTGAACTGGTTCTGCCGTTCGAGCACGCGGCCGATCATGATGTCGAGGTCGCCTTCGGCGAGCCGCGGCAACATCACGTCGGAGGTCTCGACCTCGGCCCAGATCTGCAGCTGTGGACAGCGCTCCTTCACGCTCGCGATCGCACGCGGCACCATCGTCGCGGCCGCCGCGGCGATCACGCCGATACGCACCTGACCCGCGAGCCCCGAGCGCAGCGCCGAGATTTCGTCGTGCGCCTGACTGAGGTTCGACAGCACCATGCGCGCATGGCGGATCATCACCTCGCCGTACAGCGTCGCGTGCATGCCGTGCGGCGTGCGGTCGAACAGGCTCACGCCGAGCATGTCTTCGAGTTCCTTCAGCAGGCGCGACGCGGCCGGCTGCGTCATGCCGAGCACGTCGGCCGCGCGGCGCACGTTGCCCTCCTCCTCCATCGCCGCAAGCAGCAGCAACTGGCGCGTCTTCAGCCGCGCGCGCACGAACCAGTTTGAATAGCTACGCGTCATCGTTTGGTCTCCAGGTCTTGGCGAGCGATGTTTTTACATTCTTCCGCCGAAGTTCCCATGATGCCATATCGAAACTGATATCGGAGAAGCCTAAAAAGGGATTGGAAAGTTATTGGGCCGGCTCATACCATTCGTGGACTTTTCTGAACTTCCGGTGCGCCTTTTTTCCGCCGATGAACCGCGACCAGCTCGTCCCCCTCGTTGCCAGCCCGTTTCGCCATTACATCAATGGCGGATGGGAGACTGGCGCGACCACGGGCGTGTCGCTCAATCCGTCGGATCTCGACGAGCCGGTCGGCGAATACGTGCGCGCCGACGTGCGGCAGACCGACAGCGCGATCGAGGCCGCGCACGCGGCGTTTCGCGACTGGTCGCTCGCCTCCGCGCAGCGCCGCGCCGACGCGCTCGATGCGATCGGCAGCGAAGTGCTCGCGCGCCGCGAGGAACTGGCCCGGCTGCTCGCGCGTGAAGTCGGCAAGGTGCTGCCCGAGGCGCTTGCCGAAGCGACGCGCGCAGGGCAACTGTTCAAGCTGTTCGCGGCCGAGGCGCTGCGCGCGTTCGTCGAGCCGCTCGCGTCGGCGCGTGCCGGCGTCGAAATCGACGTGACGCGCGAGCCGCTCGGGGTGGTCGGCATCATCGCGCCGTGGAGCGCGCCGCTCGCGATCGCCGCAGCGAAGATCGGCGCCGCGCTCGCGCACGGCAACTGCGTCGTCTACAAGCCGGCTGAATCGGCACCGGCGTGCGCGGCGGCGCTCGCGTCGATCATCAGTCGCGCGGGCTTGCCGGCCGGCGTGTTCAACCTCGTGATGGGCAGCGGGCGCAAGGTCGGCGCGCGCATCGTCGCGCATCCGCTCGTCGCCGCGATCAGCTTCACCGGTTCGTCCGACACCGGCACGCGCGTGCTGCAGGCCGCCGCCACGCGCCAGGCGCGCGTGCAGCTCGAGATGGGTGGCAAGAATCCGTTCGTCGTGCTGGCCGACGCCGATCTCGACGGCGCGGTCGACGCGGCGCTCACCGGTGCCTTCAGCGCGACCGGTCAGCGCAGCACGGCTGCCGCGCGGCTGATCGTCGAACGCGCGGTGTTCGCGCCGTTCATCGACGCGTTGCAGGCGAAGCTCGCGAAACTCACCGTCGATCACGCGTTGAAGCACGGCACCGATATCGGCCCGGTGGCGAACGCCGCGCAGCTCGAACGCAACCTCGACTACGTGCGCGTCGGCGAGCAGGAAGGCGCGCAGTTGCTGCGCGGCGGGAGGCAACTGGAGCGTGCGACGCGCGGCTATTTTTTCGAGCCGGCGTTGTTTATCGGCGAATCGGAGCATCGCATCGCGCGTGAAGAGATTTTCGGGCCGCTCGCGGTCGTGCTGCGCGCGGACGATTACGAACACGCGCTACATCTCGCGAACGACACCGCCTATGGACTATGCGCCGGTATCTGCACGCGCTCGCTCGAACGCGCGCGGCATTTTCGCCGCCACGTGCAGAGCGGGCTCGTCACGATCAATCTGCCGACCACGGCCGTCGAGCATCATGGACCCGGCGGCGGGCGCAAGGCATCGGCCTATGGCGCGAGCGATGCCGCGTTCTGGACCGCCGCGAAAACGGCGTACCTGGCGAGCTACAAGCAATGAGCCGCGCCACCGTTTTCACCGCGACCTGCGCGAACCGCTCGGCGTGCCGCGCGCAGATCCGCCCCGATTCGCGCGACGGCTGACGCCGCCCGCGTTACCCCGCTGCAACTACATGACATCAATGCAGCTTTTCACCCTCAGGAGACAGTAGATGACCAGCAAGCTTCGCCGTTTGACCCTGACCGCGATGGCCGCCGCCGCCCTCGCCGCCCCGTTCGCCGCGCAACTGTCCGCCCGCGCGGATCAGCCCCTCAAAGTCGGCTTCCTCGTGAAGATGCCGGAACAGGCGTGGTTCATCAACGAACAGAAAGCCGCGACCGCGCTCGGTCAGAAGGACGGCTTCTCGGTCGTCAACATCGGCACGCCCGACGGCGAAAAGGTGCTGGCCGCGATCGACAACCTCGGCGCGCAAGGCGCGAAAGGCTTCGTGATCTGCGCGCCCGACGTGCGTCTCGGACCGGCGATTCAGGCACGCGCGAAGCGCTACAACATGAAGTTCGTGACCGTCGACGACCAACTGGTCGACTCGACCGGCAAGCCGCTGGCGAACGTGCCGCACCTCGGCATGTCGGCGTTCAAGATCGGCAATCAGGTGGGCCAGGCGATCACCGACGAAATGAAGCGCCGCGGCTGGAAGCCTGAGGAAGTCGGCGCGCTGCGGATCACGGACTATGAGCTGCCGACCGCGAAGCTGCGCACCGACGGCGCGACGCAGTCGCTGCTCGCCGGCGGCTTCAAGAAGGAAAACGTCTTCGACGCGCCGCAGAAAACCACCGACGACGAAGGCGGCTTCAACGCGGTGTCGCCGGTGCTCGCGCAGCATCCGAACATCAAGAAGTGGGTGATCTTCGCGCTTAACGAGGAAAGCGTGCTCGGCGGCGTGCGCGCGACCGAACAGCTGCATATTCCGGGCGCGGACGTGATCGGCGTCGGCATCAACGGCGCGGGCGAGGCGTTCGCCGAGTTCCAGAAGAAGGAACCGACGGGCTTCTACGGCACGATCGCGGTCAGCTCGACGAACCACGGCAAGGAAAGCACTGAAAACCTTATCGGGTGGATCAAGGACGGCAAGCAGCCGCCCGCCGACACGCAGACCACCGGCAAGCTGATGGTGCGCGGCAACTGGCAGGACGTGCGCAAGGAACTGGGTATTTAAGCGAGCTTCTCGCAGCAGACGGCGGGCCGCCCCGTGCCTCGCGTTTAGCGCGAGCGCGGCCCGCTCAGGTTTCATCCGTTCGAGGTTTTTCGATGACGTCCTTAATCACCGGGTCTGATGCCAGCGGCGCGGCGCTCGCGCCCTCGCCTGCATCGACGCCCGCATCCGACGCCCCCTATCTCCGGCTCGCCGGCATCACCGTGCGCTTTCCGGGCGTGCTCGCGCTCGACCAGGTCTCGCTCGAAGTGCGCCGCGGCGAGGTGCACGGCCTGATGGGCGAAAACGGCGCTGGCAAGTCCACGCTGCTGAAGGTGCTGTCCGGGGTCAATCATCCTGTGTCGGGCACGCTGTCGCTCGACGGCGTCGAGCAGCAGTTCGCGACGACCAAGGCGGCGATCGCCGCGGGCATCGCGATCATCTATCAGGAACTGCATCTGGTGCCGGAGCTGACCGTCGCCGAGAACCTGATGCTCGGCACGCTGCCGAATCGCTTCGGGGTACTGGACGAAAAGGCCCTGGTCGCGCGTGCAATGCGCGAGCTCGAACGGCTCGGTGAGAAGCTCGATCCGTCACAGCAGGTCAAGCAACTGTCGATCGGTCAGCGGCAGATGATCGAAATCGGCAAGGCGCTGATGCGCGACGCGCGCGTGATCGCATTCGACGAACCGACCAGCTCGCTGTCGTCGCGTGAAACGACGCAACTGTTCCGCATCATCCGTGCGCTGAAGGCCGAAGGCCGCGCGATCATCTACGTCACGCACCGGATGGATGAAGTCTACGAACTGTGCGATCGCGTCACCGTGTTTCGCGACGGCCGCCGCATCGACACCTTCGAGGCCGGCGCGGGACTCGATCGCGATCGGCTGATCAGCTGCATGGTCGGCCGCTCTATCACCGACGTGTACGGCTATCGCGCGCGCGAGCTCGGCGGCGTGCAGCTTCAGGTCAATGGCGTGATGGGACCGGGCCTGCGCGAACCGGCCACCTTTTCGGCACGCAAGGGCGAGATCGTCGGCTTTTTCGGGCTCGTCGGCGCGGGCCGCTCCGAGCTGATGAAACTGATCTACGGCGCGGTCAAACCGAGCGCCGGCGAGGTCGCGCTAAGGGGCAAGCGCGTGCAGTTCGCGACGCCGCGCGACGCGGTGCGCGCCGGTGTTGCGCTGTGTCCCGAGGATCGCAAGCAGGAAGGCATCGTGTCGATCGCGTCGGTGTCGGACAACCTGAACATCAGCTGCCGCCGCCACTTCAGCCGCTTCAACGTGCTCAACGGCCGCAAGGAAGCGCAGACCACGCGCGAGTTCATCGGCAAGCTCGCGATCAAGACACGCAATGGCGACACGCCGATCGGCACGCTGTCCGGCGGCAATCAGCAAAAGGTGATCCTGTCGCGCTGGCTCGCCGAAGAGATCGACGTGTTCCTGATGGACGAGCCGACGCGCGGCATCGACGTCGGTGCGCGCAGCGAGATCTACGGGCTGCTGTATGGGCTCGCCGAGGCGGGCCGCACGGTCATCGTCGTCTCGAGCGATCTCGCCGAGGTGATCGGCGTAACCGATCGCGTGATCGTGATGAAGGAAGGCCATATCGTCGGCGATCTGCCGAAGGCGCAGGCCACGCCGGATGCGCTGATCAAGCTGGCATTGCCGCGCTGATCGCGCAACGGATCGCGCCACCAGACCTCTTACCGAATACCGCAACGAAAATGGCATTGAATGGAACAGACATCATGAACACACCTTCGACCGATTCCTCGACCCCCGCCGTCGCCTCCGCGGGCTTGACTGCGCGCGCCGCGCGCACCTGGGACCTGATCAACAAATCCGGCATCGTGATGGTGTTCGTCATCCTGTTCGCGGTGCTGTCGTTCACGGTCCCTGACTTTCTGAGCACGCGCAATATCCAGGGCCTGCTGCTGTCGGTCACGCTGATCGGCTCGATCTCCGTCACGATGATGTTCGTGCTCGCGCTCGGCGAGGTGGACCTGTCGGTGGCGTCGATCGTTGCGTTTTCGGGCGTGGTGGCTTCCGTGCTGATCACCGCGACGCATAGTGTGTTAGTCGGCGTCGCGGCCGGCGTGCTCGCGGGCGGCGCGGTCGGGCTCGTCAACGGCACACTGGTGGCGCGCTACAAGATCAACTCGCTGATCGTCACGCTCGCGATGATGGAGGTCGTGCGCGGCCTCGCGTACATCACGTCGAACGGCGACGCGGTGATGATCTCCGAGGAGCGCTTTTTCGATCTCGGCGGCGGCTCGTTCCTCGGCATTTCGTATCCGATCTGGAGCAACATCGTCGGCTTCGTGCTGTTCGGCTTTCTGCTGAAAAAGACCGTGTTCGGCAAGAACGTGCTGGCGGTCGGCGGCAATAGCGAAGCGGCTGTGCTCGCTGGACTGCCCGTCACGCGCATCAAGATCACCGTGTTCGTGCTGCAAGGCCTCGTCACCGGCTTTGCGGGCGTGATGCTCGCGTCGCGCATGAGCCTCGGCGATCCGAAAACGTCGGTTGGACTGGAACTCGGCGTGATTTCCGCGTGCGTGCTCGGCGGCGTGTCGCTGACGGGCGGTGTCGCGACGATCTCCGGCGTGCTGGTCGGCGTGCTGATCATGGGCTCGGTGCAGGACGCCATGAGCCTGCTGAACGTGCCCACGTTCTATCAATACCTGATTCGCGGCGGCATCCTGCTGCTCGCGGTGCTGTTCGACCAGTTCCGCCGCAGCAAGCGCGTGCACTGACGCGCGATTGCTTATGGCCGGATTTCCTGCGCTTTGTGAGAAGGCGTGCTGCCGATGCGGGTCGATAAAGTCCGCATCGGCTTTTTTTATTGCACGCGAAGCGTGGCCGGCATGGAAAGCAATAAAAAAACGGCCTGGCATTTGAATGCCCAAGCCGTCTTCTAACTCACGTGTTCGTGCCTGCGGCTTTAAAGCCGCAGCGGATACGCGTGCGACCGCATTCCGGCTTTTGCCGGAATACCGGTGTTGTGCTTATTGCTTGATAAATCGGTCGTTCGCCCAGAGCCCCTCGGTGTCGCTATTGCCTGAATTCACGAACTCGACGTCGTGGCCGACCACGCGCACCACGCGGAAACTTGAATCGGTCGGTGTCGACACGCATTGATATCCGGAGAAGAATTCCTGCATCTGCTGCTGTTCACCGGCCTGCGCGTGGTGATCGGCGGCATCGAGCTTGTCCTTTGATACGCAGCCATACGCATTGGCCTTGAACTGGATCGTTTGCTGCGGCTTGATCATGACGTCTTGCGCATGAACGCTAGCGGCAGCCAAACCCGCAATGGCGAAAACAGCGGCAATACGAGTTCTCATTTTCTTCCTCCGGTGCGGACCGAAAAATACTTGGGTTAGCTATGTATTTAACTTTAACGGTGGACGCGCAACTCACACTTTAGAAGAACCAAGGAGAACGACAAGCACATCTTGTGTGCAGTCGCAACAGTGGCGAATTGTCGCAGCAAGTGCCGTAGCTGATTAAAGCTTGAGCAGACGCTTGGTCGACCCGCAATGAAATGGATAACTAAAAAGCCCGTCGTACGCACGCCTCTAACTGGTAAAGCTTTGCACGAGAATTCGCGTAAACGCGTAGCGGCAATTAAGCAATCTAATACAATTTAATCAATGACTTTGTGCACCGCACACCAAGTCATGCACCAGGCAAAGGCGGTTATGCGCAATAACGAGGCAGGTGCAGAAAATAAACAGTGCCAGCTGTGTGTCACGGGCTTTCTCGAAAGGTGGGGATCGCCGTCGCGCAAGCATGCGGGTACAGGCGGTGCTCTACAATAAAAACAAATCTCCTGCGCCTGGAGGCTATCGTGAACGAGCACGTGATACTCGGGATTTTTCTGGTCGTTCCGCTGCTGATCGTCATGTTTCTTTTTTCTGACGAATTGTGGCAGGAGCATCGAGACCTGCATGACGGACGGCCGTTGCCACCGCGTCCGCGACGCATCGACTGGCGACATCCGCTGCGCCGTTCGCGCGAGCGGCTATAAACCGAGAAGCGGATCGCCAAAGAAAAAAGCCTGCCACAGGGGCAGGCTGAAAAAAGAGATCCACACTCAATGCCTTGAATACAAGGCAACAGCAGTCTAGTCGCGCGGCGCCCATCGGTGGTTTCAACGGCTTTTACAGTTGTTACCGAGCGTGACCGTGACGTGCAGTGGGTTGCATTGGCGTGCGATGCGTCGCGCTTTCAATGGGCGCGCCAGTGCGCGCGAATCCGTTTGGCCAGCGCTTCGAGTGTGTCCGCATCGGCGGGCTCGCGCGCATGCAGCTTCAGCGGTTGACCTTCCCAGCGCGGAATCACGTGGAAATGCACGTGCGGCACCGTCTGTCCGGCCGCCGCACCGTTGAACTGGCCGATGAACACGCCGTCCGGGCGCAGTGCTGCACGCACCGCAATCGCCAGCTTTTGCGCCATGCGCGTCGACTCGACGAGCGCCGCATCGGACAGATCGAAAATTTCCGCGACCGCCTCCTTCGGCACGACGAGCAAATGGCCGTCAGCTTGCGGCATCAAGTCCATGAAAGCCAGCGCCTGGTCATTTTCGGCCACCTTGATGCAGGGTAATTCGCCGCGCAAAATTTTTGCGAACGGGTTGCTGTCGTTGTATTCCATCGCGTTTCCTTTCATTTGGGCTGGGTTCATTCACGGCTCGTGCGGAACAGGGCTTTTTCGCGCAGCTTCGCACCGCGGTTTCCTATTCTCTACCGAACGCTTACGGCACGCGTGCGGCGCGCCGGATTGCTTGCGGCGGCTGGCCGAACGCGCGCAGAAACGCGCGCCGCATCCGCTCGGGGTCGATGAAGCCAGTGTCGGCCGCGACCGTTTCGATCGAGTGACGGCCGGTTTCAAGCATCGTGCGTGCCACTTCGACACGCAGCGCCTCGATCGCGCGAGCCGGCGACTGGCGCGTCTCGTCGCGAAACGCGCGGCTGAACTGGCGTGGACTCAGACGCGCGACGTCGGCGAGCTGTTCGACGGTCAGCGGCTCGCGCAGATGGTTTTTCGCATACGACAGCGCGTTCTGGATTCGATCGGATTTCGGTTCGAGATCGAGCATCGCGGAGTACTGCGATTGCCCGCTGGTGCGCCGGTGATAGACGACGAGCTTCTTCGCGATCGCGCGCGACACCGCGACGCCGAGGTCGTTTTCGACGAGCGCGAGGCACAGATCGATGCACGCGGTCATGCCGGCCGACGTCCACACCGAGCCGTCGACGATGAAGATGCGGTCCTCGTCGACCCGCGCGCGCGGAAAGCGCCGCTGCAGATCGCGCGCATGCGCCCAGTGCGTGGTCGCGTGGCGGCCGTCGAGAATGCCCGCTTCGGCGAGCACGAACGCACCGGTACAGATGCTCGCGGTGCGGCGCGAGGCGGCGAGCGCGTCGTTCAGAAACGCGAGCAGCCCCGGCGACGACGGTGCAATCTGCATCGCGCCGGTGACGATCACCGTGTCATAGGCCGGATCGCCGAACGGCCGCGTCGCGAGCTCGACGCCCGCCGAGCTGCGCACCATGCCGCCGTGCTCGGAGATCACCGCGACGTCGTACGCCGGCTCGCCGCTGTCCTGATTGGCGAGTTCGAAAATCGATACCGCGACCATGTCGAGGATCTGGAAGCCTGGAAACACCACCACGCCGATGCGTTTCATTGCGATGTCCTGAAACGAGGGAAATATGACATTTGAGACGGAACGGTACGCGCCTAGACTCAACTCGTCAACACCGTCGCATCAGCGCGAATGCCGCGCGGCGGCGAGTTCACGGATGTTCCCATTTACCGGATACGGCGGATGCGTCACGCGCAGCCCGCAAGGAGAGCTTCAATGACAACCCAGGCAGACAACGTCGTACAAGGCAACTCGAACGAAGGCAAGGGCACGGCGGTGGTCACGGGCGCCTCGTCGGGTATCGGCGCGGTGTACGCCGACCGACTCGCGCGGCGCGGCTACGACCTGCTGCTGATCGCGCGCGACGGTGCGCGCCTCACCAGTCTCGCCGACCGGCTGACGAAGGAGACCGGTCGCCGCGTGCGCACGGTGAGCGCCGATCTGACCGACAAGGCCGACGTGCGCCGCATCGAGAACCAGCTGCGCGCCGAACGCGGCATCACGATGCTGGTCAACAACGCGGGTGTCGGCGCGACCGCGACGCTGATCGACTCGGACATCGATCAGCTCGAGCAGATGATCGACCTGAACGTGACCTCGCTGACGCGCCTGACGGCGGCGGTGTTGCCGGGGTTCGTCGCGCGTGGCGCGGGCACGGTGATCAATATCTCGTCGATCGTCGCGTTGGCGCCGGAATTGTTGAACGGCACTTACAGCGGCACCAAGGCGTACGTGTTGAACCTCACGCAGTCGCTGCATCACGAGGTGGGCGGCAAGGGCGTGCGGCTGCAGGCGGTGCTGCCGGGCGCGACGAGCACCGCGTTCTGGGATCGCGCGGGTCTCGCGGTCGAAAACCTGCCTTCGCAGATCGTGATGAGCGCCGAGCACATGGTCGACGCGGCGCTTGCCGGTCTCGATCAGGGTGAGCTGGTGACGATCCCGTCGTTACCCGATGCCGCCGACTGGGAGCGTCTGAACAGCGCGCGTCTGCATCTGCAGCCGAATCTGTCGCGCAGCGCGCCGGCCGAGCGCTATACGCGCGCCGTGGTGTGAAACAGAACGCGGGGAAGGGCGGCTCCCGACTCAGCCGCTGACCGCCACCTGATTCTTCCCATTGGGTGTCGCGCGATACAGGCCGACGTGGGCGGCCTCGATCAGCGTCGTGACGGGCGACACATGCGCCGTTATGCACCTGTTACAGAGTTAATGTCCGGTTACCAACTGCAGCATCTATTTCCGCGCGCGTCGGCGACAATGCGTCCATGCCTGAACGGCGGGAGCTTAATATGAAAAAGATCGCAGTGGCGTTGGTTATGGCTGGGAGTCTGACGGTGGCGAGCCAGGCGTCCGCGCACGGAAACGGCGGTGACGTGGTGGGCGCGCTGATCGGTGGCGCGGTGCTGGGCGCAGTGGTCAGCTCGGTGTTGACACCAGCGCCGGTGGTCGCGTATCCGCAGCCGGTCTATGCGCAACCCGCATATCAGCCCGCGCCGGCCTATGCGACACCTCCGCCCGCCTATTGCTACGACCAGTATCAGCGCGCCTACGTCGCGTGCGGCGCACCGCCGCCTGGACAGTACGGGTATGCACAGCCGCAATCCGAGCCCCAGTGGTGACTGCGTGAAGGTTGTGATGCGCGGACGATTCGGACTAACAGCGCGCAGACAAAAAGGCCGTCGCCCAATGCGACGGCCTTTTGCATGTGAGGCACGGCTTAATGCTTGTGATGAAGCCACTCCGCGTAATGCGTGTCGAGCCAGCGCTCGAGCCTGGGCGGCCTGGATGCGTCGCGGTGACGCGACATCATCCAGATGGCAATGCCGACCACCAGCATGACGGCGGGCCCCATCAGGTAGGCGAGCATCGATTCAGACATCGGAACCTCCGTTTCGGCTTGCATCCATCTGTCAGTGTAGGCGATGGAAGCGGGGAAAGAACGACGAAGTGAAACGGTCAATTGAAGCGGAAAAAGGCGCATTTGCGCCGGGAATGGAAACCTGATTTCTTAATGACATTACCTTTATTTGCCTAGGTTTGTGGCAAGGCCGCATCGGCCTGTGTACCAACCCATTGCCGGCATGACGGCAAACGTCGGATGGCGCCAAAACCCATGACAATGCCGTCAGGCGATCCCGTTCGCCGTCTGCCGTGCGACTTCCATCTGGCTATCGACAAAGTCCGCCCAACTCTGAAGCATGCGACGTCCCCGCGCTGCTTCGCCAGTTGCTTCGCGCTTCGTGATGTCGCCCCCCGCGCCTGATTGGCGCTCCATGTCGCGCAGATGCGTCGACGCAGTCCGCCGAAAGTCATGCAGCACGAAATGCTCCACGTCGAGCCCCAATGCCTTGACCGCCTGGTTCAGCGTGCTCTTCGCGATCGGCCTATCGTCGCCCCTGATGCTCGGGAATACGAACCTCTCGCTGGTGCGCGCGCGCTGCAGCTCGCGCAGCAGCGCAACCGCCTGACGCGGCAGGCAGACGATGCGATCCTCGCGCGCGTTCAGGCGCGCGGCGGGAATCGTCCATAGCGCGTTGTCGAGATCGAACTCGGCCCATGTCGATTCGACGAGGTCCGATTTGCGCGCCATCGTCAGCACCAGCAGATGCAGCGCGAGTTTCAGCGGGCGGCGGATATTCGACGTGTCGATCGTGTGCAACATGACGCCGATCTCGGCGCCGGACAGCACGCGGGTGCGACTGTCGAAGGTCGCGATCGAGCGCGCCGGCACGACTTCCGCGGGGTTGCCGACCGCGAGCTGCCGCGCGATCAGGTAGGCGTACAGGCGCTTCACGACGTTGCGTGTGTGCAGCGCCATTTTCGGCGAGCCGCGGCCTTTGATTCGCTCGCAAATCGCGACGATGTCGTCGGCGCTCACCGCGCCGATCGGCTTGTTGCCGATCGCGGGCAGCACGTCCTTGTCGAGCGCGCGCCGCGTGGTGCGGCGATATTCGTCCGACTTGCCGGCCAGTGCGGTCGCGAGATAAAGGTCGGCCGCTTCACGCAGCACGTCGGCCTTGCTCTCGGCGCCGCGATCGCGCCGCGCGGTCGCGACCGGCGAGATGCCCTGCGCGACGAGCGCTGCGTACTTCTGCGCTTTCGCGCGCGCGACGCGCAGTGAAATCATCCGGTAATCGCCGATGGTCGCGAGCGGCTGACGCTTGCCGTTCAACGTATAGCGGAAGCGCCAGACCTTGGTGCCGGTCGTCATGACCTCGATCACGAGGCCGTTGCCGTCGGCGACACAGTAGCGGGTCGCGCGCGGTTCGAGCGCGCGGATCTCGGATTCGGTGAGCGGGGTGGCGAGGCGGGGCATGCTTTCAGGACACTGTACGTGGTGGCTCAGACAGCGGCGATTTTAAACCTTTGCGTTAGCTGTGTACCAATAATTCAGTGGATTTTGGGTCGACGGAGTGTCATTTGCACCTGCGCCGCAGCGGTGCCTATTTGACCTTGATGGTTGGTATGACGGCCGTGTTGCACGGATCCGCCAGTCCGGCGTTACTTGCCGATGCAGAATCGGCTGAAAATCACTCCGAGCAGATCGTCCGAACTGAACTCACCGGTGATCGAGTTCAACTGACCCTGCGCGAGCCGCAATTCCTCGGCGAACAGATCGAGCGCCTGCGCGTTCTGCTCCGCATGCGCGGCGGCGCTCGCCAGATGCTCGTCGGCCGCGCGCAATGCAATCAGATGCCGCTCGCGCGCGAGATAGACGCTTTCCGCGCCCGCCTGCCAACCGGCGATGCGTAGCAGTTCGCCGCGGAGCAATGCGACGCCTTCGCCTTTCTTCGCCGACAGCCACACCTCGCTGAGCTCGAGATCGGCGTCGAGTGCCTGCGTCGCCGGCGCGAGCCCGGTCAAGTCCGTTTTGTTCAGCACGCGCACGATCGGCACGCCGCGCGGAAAGCGTCCGGCGATCGTCTCGTCGTCGGCCGTCATGCCGGTGCGCGCGTCGAGCAGATGCAGCACCACGTCCGCCCGTTCGATCTCGCCCCACGTGCGCTCGATGCCGATCTTCTCGACCTCGTCCTCGGTCTCGCGCAAGCCGGCGGTGTCGATCACGTGCAGCGGGATGCCTTCGATCTGGATCGTCTGCGCGACCTTGTCGCGCGTCGTGCCGGCGATCGGCGTGACGATCGCGAGTTCGGCACCGGCGAGCGCGTTCAGCAGCGAAGACTTGCCGACGTTCGGCTGCCCCGCCAGCACGACCGACAAACCCTCGCGCAGCAGCGCACCTTGGCGCGCCTCGCTCAGCACGTGCGCGAGACGCTCGCGTATGCGCGCGAGCTTGCCGCCCGCGTCGGCAGCTTCGAGAAAGTCGATTTCCTCTTCGGGGAAGTCGAGCGTCGCTTCGACCAGCATCCGCAGCGTAATCACTTCTTCGACTAGTGCGTGGATGTCGCGCGAGAACGCGCCGTCGAGCGAGCGGCCGGCCGAACGCGCGGCGGCCTCGGTGCTCGCCTCGATCAGATCGGCGACGGCTTCGGCCTGCGCAAGATCGAGCTTGTCGTTCAGAAACGCGCGACGTGTGAATTCGCCGGGCTCGGCGAGCCGCAGACCGAACGCGCGGCCGGCGTCGACGCAGCGCTGCAGGACCAACTGCAACACGACCGGCCCGCCGTGGCCTTGCAGTTCCAGCACGTGCTCGCCGGTGTACGAATGCGGCGCCGGAAAGTACAGCGCGATGCCGCGGTCGAGCGGATTGCCGCTCGCGTCGAGAAACGGCACGTAGCTCGCGTGGCGCGCGGCGAGCGTCTGGCCGGTGAGCGCGTGCATCAACGGCTGGGCGGCCGCCGCGCCAGCGCGGCCGAACGAAATCCGCACGACGCCGATGCCTCCGCGGCCGGGCGCGGTAGCAATGGCAACGATGGGATCGGAGTCGGTCGTGAGCATGGGAAGTCGGGCGAAAACACGAGGGGAGGGCGGGCCGCGTCGTTCGAGTCGGCGCGAGGCATTGTAACGCGCGCGCCTCGGACGGAAGGGCTCGCGGCAAAGGCGCGAAGAAGGCGCGCTTTCGTTCTATTGGCTGCGTAGTTCAGATTTATCTTAAGTAAGCTAGGATCATTACTGCGTTACTTAAGAATAATTAAGATTCGGCTGGTCCTGCAATTCCGGAAAAGGCAAGCCAGGTAATAGAAAGATGAAAAAATCGATTTCGTGCAACGCATTACGGGGCGTGCGCTGCAAGCTAAAACTATCTCAAATAGGGGAAAACTAAACTTGGTCGGTTGTCAACTGGTTGAACGCTGAATTGCACAATCTGGCCCATGCCGACCGACAAAGAAAAAGCCGCCTTCGCGAAGAGACTGAAGGATCTGCTCGAGCCGCTGAAAATTCGCGGCGGGACCAAACTCGCCGAGCAGTTCAATCTTCGCTATCACGGCGAGCGTTCCGTGACACCGCAGACCGCGCACAAATGGCTGACGGGTACGACGATTCCAAAGCCGGATAAGTTGCGCACGCTCGCCGAATGGCTGAACGTCAACGAGCATTGGCTCCATTACGGACCGCCGCCCGGCACTAGCGCGAGACCGATGGCTCGCGGGGAAAAATATCCGCCGACTCCCGAAACGATCGAGCTCGCCTCCAAGATCGCATCGTTGACGCCGAAGGACCGAAATCTGGTCGAGGAAATGATCGTGCGCTTCTACGGCGAAGATTCCGACGACGAGTGAGCGACGAATAATGAGCATGCGGCCGCCTGCCGCATTTTGTTCAACTGCCATAAAAAAACCGCCCGGTTCGCACCGGGCGGCTTTTCGTTTTTCGGCTTGCGTCGCGGCGGCCATGCGGGCCGCCGCTGAGCAGAACATCAGGCCGGCTTCGCCTTCGAGCTGCCCATCATCCGCGTGATGTAGTACTGCTGTGCGATCGACAGCACGTTGTTCACGACGTAGTACAGCACGAGACCCGCCGGGAAGAAGAAGAACATGACCGAGAACGCGATCGGCATGAACATCATCATCTTTGCCTGAACCGGATCTGGCGGCGTCGGGTTCAAGCGGGTCTGCAGGAACATCGACACGGCCATCAGGACCGGCAGGATGAAATACGGGTCCTGCTGCGACAGATCCTGAATCC
Organism: Paraburkholderia podalyriae; assembly: GCF_014397785.1. Classification (GTDB taxonomy): domain Bacteria; phylum Pseudomonadota; class Gammaproteobacteria; order Burkholderiales; family Burkholderiaceae; genus Paraburkholderia; species Paraburkholderia podalyriae. The sequence continues at coordinate 201,017 of NZ_VZQQ01000001.1, read as the reverse complement.
ACAGAATCCACGGCGCACCGCGCATTTCCACCGATGACAGCAGCACCCAGTACAGCGAGATGAACACCGGAATCTGGATCACGACCGGCAGACAGCCGCCGAACGGATTGACCTTCTCGGTCTTGTACAGCTCCATCAGCGCCGCATTCATCTTCTGCGGATCGCCCTTGAAGCGCTCGCGTAACGCCTGCATGCGCGGCGTGATCGCCTTCATGCGCGCCATCGATTTGTAGCTCGCGGCCGACAGCGGGAAGAACACCGCCTTGATCAGCACCGTGAGCAGCACGATCGACCAGCCCCAGTTGCCGACATAACTGTGGATCTTCGACAGCAGCCAGAACAGCGGCTTCGCGATGATCGTGACCCAGCCGTAGTCCTTCACCAGATCGAGGCCCGGCGCGATGCCTGCGAGCATCTTCTCTTCTTCCGGACCGGCGAACAGACGCGCGTTCACGCTGATGGTCTGACCCGGCTGGATGGTCGGCATCGCCTGCTTGATGCCGACGCGATACAGCGACGGATCGATCTTCTCGGCGTAGAAGTCACGCTTTGCGCCCTCCTGCGGAATCCAGGCCGACGCGAAGTAGTGCTGGACCATCGCGACCCAGCCGTTGTCGGCCGACGTTGCGAAGTTCTCCTTGTTCTTGTCGAGATCGCCGAACGTCATCTTCTGGAAGTGATGCTCGTTCGTGTAGACAGCCGGTCCGATGAACGTGTGCGAGAAGCGCGGCGTTTCGACTGGCTGGTCGTCGCGCACGAGCTCCATATAGACCTGCGGCGTCACCGGCGTGGTGCCGACGTTCTGGACCTTCGTCTCGACGCCGATCACGTAGCTGCCGCGCGTGAACGTATAAGTCTTGATGACCCTGAGGCCGCCTTTTTCCGGCGACTCGAAGCTCATCTGGAACGAGTTCTGACCATTAGCCAGTTCGGTCGGCTGATTCGGCATCAGCGTGAATACGTCGTTGTGATTCGGGAAATCGCCACCTAGCAGGCCGGTGCGCGCCAGATACGTGTGATTTTTCGTTTTGTCGAACAGAGTGATAACGAGATCCGGCTGCTTGCCGTCGCCCTGCTTGACGAGCGATAGGCGCGACAAGGTGCCGCCGCGGGTGTCGATTTCGCCGCTATAGACGTCGGTGCCGAACTTCACGAGTTGCGATTGCTCGGCCGCCGGCGCGTTGCCGGGCGCGGTGGCGTTGGTGGCCGGCAGATCGGCCGGCTGGGTGCCCGGCGTCGTGGTGCCCGGCGCGGCGCTGCCGGCGGTCTGGGTCGGCGTCGTGCTCGGGAAGAACATCGACGGGCGTCCGTGGTCGCGTTGCCAGTTGTCGAACAGCATGACAGCTGACATGAAAAAGATGACCCATAGGACGGTGCGTTTGATATCCATGCGTTGTCTCAGTGTCGATGGAGCGGCGCGTCAGCGCTTTTCAGAAGTGGGTGGCGGGACGAGATCGATACCGCCCGCGGAAAACGGATGGCAGCGGCAAACACGCCTCACGGCGAGATAAGTCCCGCGCGCGGCGCCATGATACTGGATTGCCTCGCGCGCGTAATCAGAGCAGGAAGGGTAAAAACGGCACCGGTTGCCGAGCATGGGGCTGACGGCAAGCTTGTAAAAGCGCAATAAAGCGATGAGTACCGTTTGCATGGCAGGTGCGGCCGGATGGCGCCGCGCAACGTTGAGTACCGGGCGACGCCCGCGCCCTGAAGCTGCCGGCGCCACGTCAGTGGCGGCGACGGAGGTGCGGGCGGTCACTGCGTCATTCCGTCCTGGGCGCCTCCGCGGGCGGCGCCTGACGACGAGTAATTTCGCGCGCTGCCTTGTCGAGCAACGCTTCGATTTCGCTGCGGCACAACGCCTTCAATGGCGACGACGACGCGCTCGGCAAAGTCTTTTTGTCGAAACGCGTATGTAGACGCAGCAGCACATCCCAACCGCCGAATTCTGCACGACGCAGCCGGAAAGCTTCGCGTGCGATGCGGCGCACCAGATTCCGCGTGGCCGCGCGCGACGCATACTTCTTACCGATCACGAGACCAAGACGCGCCTCGTTGCCGGTGGGCCTGCCGTACATGACGAAATGCGCGGTACGGCGCCATGGCCGCAAACGAAAAACGGATGAAAACTCATCCGTTTTTAGCAGCCTTGCGGCTTTGGGGAAGGCGGCTTGCGCTCGCAACGGAACCGAGCCCGGTTGCTGCGCCCCGGCTGCTCCCGCTTCGCTGCGGGCTTCAGTCACAGCGCGCAATCCGCTTGCCTTAGATCGCGAGGCGCTTGCGGCCCTTCGCGCGACGTGCGTTGATGACCTTGCGGCCGCCAGCGGTCTTCATGCGAACGCGGAAGCCGTGGGTGCGCTTGCGACGGGTAACGGAAGGTTGATAGGTACGTTTCATGTTGCTCTCACTCGATCGAAAAAAACCGCGCGATCATCGCTGAAAGCGCAATGGCCGGTGGTTTGCTGAAATTGGTTTTCGCGGAACCCGCTATTTAAACCGGTTTTCCGTTGGCCGTCAATAGTTTAGCCATCTTCCCGCGTAATTGGTGCTTGCCGAAGCAGCTGATCCGTCCCTGTGGATAACTCACTTGCGGGTCCGTTTTGGCGTTAGAATCTCGCCTTACTTCCCAAAAATGTTGCACGTCGCTCCGGCACGTTTGTCCCGCAGACCCTTGTGGCACAAGCGCCTGGGGCCGTTACGCCTGGCTGCTCAGGGCCTTGTTGCGCGTGCGCGATAGGGGCAGCGGCGACCGCCGTGCACACCATAACGATAGCAACTTGATGAACGAATTCTGGCAACACTGTTCCGCATTGCTGGAGCGTGAGCTCACGCCCCAGCAGTACGTGACGTGGATCAAACCCTTGGCCCCGGTCGCCTTCGACGCCGATGCGAACACGTTGAGCATTGCCGCGCCGAACCGATTCAAGCTCGACTGGGTCAAGAGCCAGTTCTCTGGCCGCATCGCGGATATGGCCCGCGATTTCTGGCACACGCCAGTGGACGTGCAATTCGTACTGGATCCGAAGGTTGGCATGCGCGGCCCGGCGGCGGGCGCGCCGACTCCGTCGTTCGCACGCCCGGCTTCGGCGGCGCCGCAGGGCGGCCATGCCGGTGGCGTCGCAGCTGTGGATGCGGCTGTCGGCGCCGTGCAGGCCGCGCATGCCGCACGCCCGAATCCCGCAGCTGCAGCAGCGGCGCTCGCCGCGCAAAACGCGAACTCGCGCAGCACCGCCGAAGACGCAGCCGACCTCGATCTGCCGAGCCTCGACGCGAACGAAGCCGCCGCCGGGCGCCGCACTTGGCGTCCGGGCCAAGGCGCGGGTGCCGCGGCGAGTAGCGAGAGCGACTCGATGTATGAGCGTTCGAAGCTGAACCCCGTGCTGACCTTCGACAACTTCGTCACCGGTAAGGCGAATCAGCTTGCGCGCGCTGCGGCGATCCAGGTGGCCGACAACCCCGGCATCTCGTATAACCCGCTGTTCCTGTACGGCGGCGTGGGCCTCGGCAAGACGCACCTGATCCACGCGATCGGCAATCAGTTGCTGATGGACAAACCCGGTGCGCGGATTCGCTACATCCACGCTGAACAGTATGTGTCCGACGTCGTGAAGGCATACCAGCGCAAGGCATTCGACGACTTCAAGCGCTACTACCACTCGCTCGACCTGCTGCTGATCGACGATATTCAGTTCTTTTCGGGCAAGTCGCGCACGCAAGAGGAATTCTTCTACGCGTTCGAGGCGCTGGTCGCGAACAAGGCGCAGGTCATCATCACGAGCGACACGTATCCGAAGGAAATCTCGGGTATCGACGATCGCCTGATCTCGCGCTTCGATTCTGGCCTGACCGTGGCCATCGAACCGCCCGAACTCGAAATGCGCGTCGCGATTCTGATGCGCAAGGCGCAATCGGAGTTCGTGAGTCTGAACGAAGACGTCGCGTTCTTCGTCGCGAAGCACCTGCGCTCGAACGTGCGCGAGCTCGAAGGCGCGCTGCGCAAGATCCTTGCGTACTCGAGGTTCCACGGCCGCGAAATCACGATCGAACTGACCAAGGAAGCGCTGAAAGACTTGCTGACGGTGCAGAACCGGCAGATCTCGGTGGAAAATATCCAGAAAACGGTCGCCGACTTTTACAGCATCAAGGTCGCGGACATGTATTCGAAGAAGCGTCCGGCGAACATCGCGCGACCGCGGCAGATCGCGATGTACCTGGCTAAGGAGCTGACGCAGAAGAGTCTGCCGGAAATCGGCGAGCTGTTCGGCGGGCGCGACCACACGACGGTGCTGCACGCGGTGCGCAAGATCGCCGATGAGCGCAGCAAGGACGCGCAGCTGAATCACGAACTGCACGTCCTGGAGCAGACGCTGAAAGGCTAAACGCGCTGGCCGCACGCGACGGTGAAACCGACGCGGGCGGCAGGAAATGCTGGAACTGGCTGCGCAGAGAAGCGGGCAGGGGATGAACAAGCCGGCGAGGCTGCCGGGTCCGGACGGGGAATGACAAGGAACGCGACGGCAAACGGGGCACAAGTGATGCAGAGGCGCGGCAAGCGCGCGACGAATTTGCGGCGCAACCGACCCGTAGCGACTGAAAAACCCGCCCGCGAACAGGCGGCGCAGCGCAGCAGCGCGACAAACCGGCGGCAACCCGGATCACGCTCCGCAAATCGACCTGTTTATTCCCGAACTCGCCCCCATTTTAGTGAGGCGGTCCCGTTTTCAGGCACAATACAGGTTTAACCGCCCGGCGGCCGCGGGCGGATTTCACGCCGTGACGGGCGCTGTTCATGGCGCCGGCGGGGAGTCGCGACTGCACGCTGAAAAGCTTGTCCCGTAAGGCGTGCAGGCCGTTTATCAACGAAGGAAATCTATGCAACTGGTCAAGACCGAACGCGATAACCTCCTCAGGCCGCTGCAAACCGTGAGCGGCATCGTCGAACGCCGCCATACGTTGCCGATCCTCGCCAATTTGCTGATCACCAAGAACGGTCCGGACGTATCGTTCCTGTCGACCGACCTCGAGTTGCAGATCACCACCCGCGCCGATTTCGGCGTGGGCGGCGATTCGGTCGCGACCACGGTGGCAGCGCGCAAGCTCCTCGACATTCTGCGCGCGATGCCCGACGGCCAGGTCACGCTGACGCTGAATGACAAGCGCCTGACCGTGCAATCCGGCAAGAGCCGCTTTGCGCTGCAAACGCTCGCCGCAGACGAATTCCCGACCGTCGCTCAGGCTAAAGACTACGGCGCGAGCCTCGTGGTTCCGCAAAAGACGTTCCGCCAGCTGCTCGGCATGGTCCATTTCTCGATGGCCCAGCAGGACATCCGCTACTACCTGAACGGCATGCTGCTGGTGGTAGACGGCGATCAGCTGATGGCGGTCGCGACGGACGGCCACCGTCTCGCGTTCTCGTCGATGAAGATCGAGGGCTCGTTCGCGCGTCAGGAAGTGATCATTCCGCGCAAGACGATTCTCGAATTGCAGCGCCTGCTCGAAGACATCGACGACACGCTCAAGATCGACATTGCGCAGACGCAGGTCAAATTCACGTTCGGCCAGGTCGAACTGGTGTCGAAGCTCGTGGAAGGCAAGTTCCCCGACTTCCAGCGCGTGATTCCGAAGTCGCACAAGAACAAATTCCAGATTGGCCGCGAAGAACTGCAGCGCTCGCTGCAACGCGCGGCGATTCTGACGTCGGACAAGTTCAAGGGTGTGCGCTGCATGGTCGAGCCGGGCCAGTTGAAGATCATGTCGACCAACGCCGATCAGGAAGAGGCGCAGGAAGAACTGGAAATCGCATATGACGGCGACAGCGTCGATATTGGGTTCAACGTCACGTATCTGCTCGACGTGCTCGCGAACCTGAAGGTCGACATGCTGCAGGTGAGCCTGGGTGATGCCAGCTCCAGCGCGTTGATCACGATTCCCGAGAACGACGAATTCAAATACGTGGTGATGCCGATGCGCATCTGACGCGTCCAGCATAAAGAAGAACACCAAGGGGCGCAGCGCCCCTTTGGCGTTTTTATGGCGTTTTGAAAAGTCCAGAGCAGCAACCTTGCAGTAACGCAGAACCGGAAAAAATCCATGACTGAAACGAACAATACACAGCCCGATAACAGCTACGGCGCCTCGTCCATCCAGATCCTCGAAGGTCTGGAAGCCGTGCGCAAGCGGCCTGGGATGTACATCGGGGATACATCGGATGGCACCGGTTTGCACCACCTCGTGTTCGAAGTGCTCGACAACTCGATTGACGAAGCGCTCGCCGGGCATTGCAACGACATCCAGGTGATCATTCACGCGGACAACTCGATCTCGATCACCGACAACGGCCGTGGCGTGCCGACCGGCCTGAAGATGGACGACAAGCATGATCCGAAGCGCAGCGCCGCCGAAATCGTGATGACCGAGCTGCACGCAGGCGGCAAGTTCGACCAGAACAGCTACAAGGTGTCGGGCGGCCTGCACGGGGTGGGCGTGTCGTGCGTGAACGCACTGTCGGGATGGCTGCGCCTCACCGTGCGCCGCGACGGCAAAAAGCACTTCATGGAATTCCACCGTGGGGTGCCGCAGAACCGCGTGCTCGAAAAAATCGACGGCGTGACCGTCTCGCCGATGCCAGTGATCGGCGACACCGAAAACCGCGGCACCGAAGTGCATTTCATGGCCGATGAAAAGATTTTCGGCAACGTCGAATATCACTACGACATTCTCGCGAAGCGGATTCGCGAACTGTCGTTCCTCAATAACGGCGTGCGTATTCGTTTGACGGATCAGCGTTCGGGTAAGGAAGAGGATTTTGCATTCGTCGGCGGCGTAAGGGGTTTTGTCGAGTACATCAACAAGAACAAGTCCGTGCTGCACCCGAACATCTTCCACATCATGGGCGAGAAGGAAGGTGTGGGCGTCGAAGTGGCGATGCAGTGGAACGACAGCTACAACGAAAACGTGCTGTGCTTCACGAACAACATTCCGCAGCGCGACGGCGGCACGCACCTCACGGGTCTGCGCGCGGCGATGACGCGCGTGCTGAACAAGTACATCGCCGATCACGAAGTCGCGAAGAAGGCGAAGGTTGAAACGTCTGGCGACGACATGCGTGAAGGGCTGTCGTGCGTGCTGTCGGTGAAGGTGCCGGAGCCGAAGTTCAGCTCGCAGACGAAGGACAAGCTGGTGTCGTCGGAAGTGCGCGCGCCGGTGGAAGAAGTGGTTGCGAAGGCGCTCGAGGAGTTCCTGCTCGAAACGCCGGGCGACGCGAAGATCATCTGCGGCAAGATCGTCGACGCGGCGCGTGCGCGCGATGCGGCGCGCAAGGCGCGTGAGATGACCCGGCGCAAGGGCGTGCTCGATGGCGTCGGCCTGCCAGGGAAGCTTGCGGATTGCCAGGAGAAGGATCCGGCGAAGTCGGAGATTTATATCGTCGAGGGTGACTCGGCGGGCGGGTCGGCGAAGCAGGGGCGTGATCGGAAGTTTCAAGCCATCCTGCCGCTGCGCGGCAAGGTGCTGAACGTCGAGAAGGCGCGCTACGACAAGCTGCTTTCTTCTGAGCAGATCGTTACGCTGATTACCGCGCTTGGCTGCGGGATCGGCAAGGAAGACTACAACCTCGACAAGCTGCGCTATCACCGCATCATCATCATGACCGATGCTGACGTCGATGGCGCGCATATCCGGACACTGTTGCTGACGTTCTTCTATCGGCAGATGCCGGAGATGATCGAGCGCGGGTATATCTATATCGCGCAGCCGCCGCTTTACAAGATCAAGGCGGGGAAGGACGAGCGGTATCTGAAGGATGAGTCGGAAGTGAACGCTCATATTCTTCGGCTCGCGTTGCAGGGGTCCGAGTTGTTGGCTTCTGAAGGTGCGACTCCGATTACCGGGGATGCGTTGGGTGAGTTGGCGCGGGCTTATCTGCTGGCGCAGGCGGTGGTTGATCGTTTGAGCCGCTTGTATGACGCTGGCGCGCTCGAGGCGGTGATGGATAGTGTCGTTATCGACCTCTCCAGCGAGCAGGCGGCCGAGTCTTCGGCTCGCGCGCTTGAGGCGAAGCTGCGGGATGACGCGCTGAAGCCGGAAGTGCGCGTTACGACGATGTATGACCCGGTGCGGGAGCTGCGCTCGCTGCGCGTCGCGCGGACGCATCATGGGAATCAGAAGATCTCTGTGATCGATGAAGAGTTTCAGCTGACCGCGGATTATCAGCAGCTTGTGAATACTGCTAATACGTTTAAGGGGTTGATCGGCTCTGGCGCTGTTATCAAGCGTGGGGAGCGGAGTATGGCGGTTAGCGACTTCAAGAATGCGATGAAGTGGTTGCTGGCGGATGCGGAGCGGAATGTTTCCAAGCAGCGCTATAAGGGGCTCGGGGAGATGAATCCGGGGCAGCTTTGGGAGACGACTATGGATCCTGCGGTGCGGCGTCTTCTGAGGGTGCAGATCGAGGATGCTATTGCTGCCGACGGTATCTTTACTACGCTCATGGGGGATGATGTGGAGCCGCGGAGAGCTTTCATTGAGTCCAATGCGTTGAGGGCGGGGAATATTGATGTTTGAGGGTGGGTGTAGAAGATAAACGCTTAACCTGAAAGACGGACCCATAAGTCGAGAAACTTATGGGTCTTTTTTCATTTTGCTGTATGAGGCGCAACGGAGATGCGTGGTCCGACACGGACCTATCCGTCATTTCGTGGACGAGGCATATCATGAGGTAAAAGATCATGATTGCCTCACTTCGAACCCGCATCCTGCTGATTTCATCAGCAACCGTGATCGGTGCGCTCGCGCTCTCGGGAGCCGCCGCCTACATCACCGTGCGCGCCAACACGATGGAGACCATTGCGCAGAACCTGAGCGCCATCGCCGGCGCCAATGCGTTGGCCATCGACAAGTGGGTGGCAGCCAAAGCGCTGGCCGTCAAGGTGACCGCCGAAGAGGTCGAGCATGGCGATCCGCAAGGCTTCGTCAAGCATATGAGCAGCGCGGACGGTTTCCCGATCACCACAGTCGGCTGGACCGACAAGACCTATTTCTCCACCAGCAACACCACGCCGAAGGACTACGATCCGACCGCGCGGCCCTGGTACAAGGCGGCTGTCGCAGCCGGCACGTTGATTGTCACAAAGCCGTATGGCGACGCGTCGACGGGCGTGCCCTACGTGTCGTTTTCCGCGCCGATGATCCGCAACGGCGAGGCGACCGGTGCGTTAAGCGGCGCGGTACCGGTCGACGGAGTGCGCGAAGTGGTTGCAGCCGTGCACCCGACGCCATCGAGCCTGGCCTTCGTCGTGACGCGCGACGGCCAGGTGATCGCGCATCTCCGTTCTGCTGGAAGTGCGTGCCGGCGTGGAAAACATGAAGACCGCGACCAGCGAAATCGAAACGGGCAACCGCGATCTGTCGCAACGCACGGAAACGTCCGCCAGCAATCTGCAGCACACTTCGGCAGCGCTCACGCAATTGACCGCCAGCGTCAAGCAGTCGGCCGAGGCCGCAATGGAGGCCACGCGGCTGGCGACCACCGCGAGCCAGGCGGCGGCGCGCGGCGGCGAAGTCGTGACGAGCGCAGTCAGCACGATGGATGACATCGCCAGGTCGTCCGCGCGCATTACCGAAATCATCAGCGTGATCGACAGCATTGCGTTTCAGACCAATATCCTTGCGCTGAACGCCGCCGTCGAAGCGGCGCGTGCCGGCGAAAACGGCCGCGGATTCGCCGTGGTGGCGGGCGAAGTGCGCACGCTGGCGCAGCGCTGTGCGACTGCGGCGCGCGAGATCAAGGACCTGATTCAAGCATCGGAAGCCAGCGTCGGCAAGGGCGCGCAGCGTGTATAGGCCGCCGGTGCAGCGATGCACGAAATCGTCGAAGGAATTGATCGCGTGAATCGCGTCATCGGCGAAATCGACGGTGCAATGAACGAGCAGAGCGCCGGCATCAGCCAGATCGACCGCAGCGTTGCCGAGATGGATCAGGCGACACAGCAAAACGCTGCTCTCGTCGAGCAATCGACGGCAGCCTCCGCGATGCTGAACGAACAGGCCCACGGCCTGTCCGGCATCGTGGGGCTTTTCAAGCTGCGCCACGCTGACCCTCGCGTGTAACGGGTAGCGGTTGAGGGGCTACGTAGACGTTGGTGTGCACGATTGGAAAGCGCCATGCCCCCAAACTTGTCCACAGCCCCCTTTGGACAACTTTTGTAAAAGCAACCGAACACGTTGTGGGCGAAACCTTGATAAAACCGCGGCGTTAACCTGCCGAGGAAAACTTCTCCCGAGCTCCGTTAACCTGTCCGCCGGCGTTCCAAAGGGTTATCGATTCCACAGCGCGTTGATCCGTAAACGAACTTCCCGGTTATCCACAGCCAGACGCGCCACTTGTTAACTATTACTACGTATACGTATACAAAGACATATAAAAACCAGACAAGCACGGCAGCGAACAACAACTCAGCCACGTCACCTCATGCCAAGGGCAAACAAATCTCCGTAACCAGCTCCGCAGGCGCAGTCTCCTTGGGACTATTCAAATACTCCTCAAACACGGGCGCATCTGCCGCCTCTCTCCCGGACTGCACGAGCCAAGTCCCATACAACCACGCATAAGCCGCGCGCATATCGCTATACGGCCCAACATGCCGCAGCACCGCGTACTCTCCACCGCGTATTCTCTTCACAGAAACCGCCCCGTTCATCCCAACAGCCGCTCCAACCTCATCCATCACCGGCCCAGGCAACAACACCCCCGCCTTCGACCGCAAAGCCTGCTCTTCAACCACTCCCGGATCGTCGAAGTAGACCCCAATCATCCGCATCTGTCCCGCAAGCAGACGATGTTTCGCAAGCCACCCGAACAAAGCATCAAAAGCCTTGCCGATCTGCATATAAGGCCCGACATGATCGACCGACACAATCTCCATCGGCTCAACATTGCGAATCACGACCTCACGCATCATCGTCATCTGATCGTCTCCTGAAAGCGCCGGCCGGAACCGGCTATGCGTGCCTTGCCTGCGATACTGCGCCGGCGGCACACCGAACACCGCGCGAAACGTCCGCGAAAAAGACTGCAAACTGCTATAGCCCGAACGTTCGGCGATCTGAGCAATCGGCATCGAACTGTTCGCGAGAAAGCCGGCCGCGCGATGCAAACGTAAACGCCGCACCGTTGTCGCGACCGTCTCGCCATACATCGCCTGATAAATCCGGTGCCAGTGATACGGCGACAGACACGCAATCTCCGCAAGCCGCCCGATATCGAGTGGTTCGTCGAGGTGATCGTAGACGTGGTCGAGCACGCGTGCGAGTCGCGTTGCGTATCGAGTCTGACGGTCTGATTCGTTCATGTCTGGACGGAAGAATTTTGTCGCGAGAGCATGCGAACAAAGTATCACGTCGGCGCTTGCCGGCCGTTTACCCAATCCTGCGGAATTAAAGCGGGCCGCGCAAAGCGGATTAAGCGTCCGCTAACCTCGCCACATGCTCGATAGCGGAAGCGGCAAACGCAGCACCAACAAACGCAGCACCAACAAACGCAGCACCATCAAACAGGCCCAATCCACACGGCGTGACGCCGCGGCCATTTGGCGCTATCGTGTGATGCGCACCACCCGCAGCAAGCAGCATCCAGCAGTCACCGCCGTTCCCATTCCCGTCCGCGTCCGCGCGAAGCGATGGAGCCGCAAACATGAGCTACACCGAGTCGATCGGCAGTCGCACGTACCGCTTCGCCGACCTGAAGACCCTGCTCGCAAAAGCGAGCCCGCAACGCTCCGGCGACCAGCTCGCAGGTATCGCGGCAGCGAGCGAAGAAGAGCGGGTCGCCGCCAAAATGGCGCTGGCACAGGTGCCGCTGCGCACGTTCCTGGACGAACCGCTGATCCCCTACGAGATCGACGAAGTGACACGCCTGATCATCGACGATCACTCGGCACAAGCTTTCGCCGAAATCGCGCATCTGACAGTAGGCGACTTCCGAAACTGGCTGCTCGGCACCTCAACCGACACCGACGCACTCACCCGCATCACCCAGGGCCTCACACCAGAAATGGTCGCCGCGGTCTCGAAGCTGATGCGCAACCAGGACCTGATCACCGCCGCGCGCAAACGCCCGGTCGTCACACGCTTTCGCAACACCGTCGGTTTACCGGGCCACCTATCCGTCCGCCTGCAACCGAACCACCCAACCGACGACGTCAAAGGCATCGCCGCCTCGATGCTCGACGGCCTGATGTACGGCTGCGGCGACGCGCTGATCGGCATCAATCCGGCGAGCGACAACCTCGCCGCGATCACGAAGCTGCTGCTGATGATCGACGAATTCCGTCAGCGCTACCAGGTGCCGACGCAATCGTGCGTGCTTACGCACGTCACGAGCACGATCGCCGCAATCGAAAAAGGCGCGCCGGTCGATCTGGTGTTCCAGTCGATCGCGGGCACCGAGAAAGCAAACGCGAGCTTCGGCATTTCGCTCGCGCTGCTGCAGGAAGCGTACGAGGCGGGGTTGTCGCTGCAACGCGGCACGGTCGGCAGCAATCTGATGTACTTCGAAACGGGGCAGGGCAGCGCGTTGTCGGCCGATGCGCATTTCGGCGTCGACCAGCAGACCTGCGAGGCGCGCGCCTATGCGGTCGCGCGCAAGTTCAAGCCGTTTCTGGTCAACACGGTAGTCGGTTTCATCGGCCCCGAGTATCTGTACGACGGCAAGCAGATCACGCGCGCGGGTCTCGAGGATCACTTCTGCGGCAAGCTGCTCGGCGTGCCGATGGGTTGCGACATCTGCTACACGAACCACGCCGAAGCGGATCAGGACGACATGGACAACCTGCTGACGCTGCTCGGCGTCGCGGGCATCAATTTCATCATGGGCGTGCCGGGCGCCGACGACGTGATGCTCAACTATCAGAGTACGTCGTTTCATGACGCGCTGTATGTGCGCGACGTGCTCGGCTTACGGCGCGCGCCTGAATTCGAGGCATGGTTGGAGTCGATGCAGATCATCGACGCACGCGGCGCATTGATCGGCGCATCGACGCGGCAACCGCTGCTCGAAGGCGCTCGTGACTGGATGGGCATCGCATGAGCGGGAACGACGCACTCGACGAGGATCCGTGGAACGCGCTGCGCCAGTTTACGCAGGCACGCATCGCGTTGGGCCGCGCGGGTAACAGCTTGCCGACCGCACCGCTGCTCGCGTTCAACCTCGCGCATGCGCAGGCGCGCGACGCCGTGCACCATCCGCTCGACGTGGACGCGCTGCACGCACAACTGCGCACGCTAGGTTTCAACACACTCGACGTGCATAGCGCCGCGCCGGATCGCGAGCATTATTTGAGGCGTCCTGACCTTGGGCGGCGTCTGTCGGATGAAAGTCGCGCGGCGCTCGCGCAACTGCCGACACAATCAAGCGATGTGCTGTTCGTCATCGGCGATGGTCTATCGGCATTCGCCGCGTCGAAGCAGGCTGTACCACTGCTGCAAGCCGTACGTGCGAAGCTCACGGATTGGACCATCGGTCCCGTGGTGGTCGCGCGTCAGGCTCGCGTCGCGCTCGGAGATGAGATCGGCGAATTGCTCGACGCGAAGATCGTCGTGATGCTGATCGGCGAGCGGCCCGGTTTGAGTTCACCGGATAGTCTCGGCGTTTACATCACGTATGCGCCGAAAGCGGGTTGCAGCGACGCGCAGCGCAACTGCATTTCGAACGTGCGACCCGAAGGACTCGACTATCCGCAGGCCGCGCACAAGCTGCATTATCTGCTCGCGCAGGCAAGGAAGCTCGGCGTTACTGGCGTCGGCTTGAAAGACGACAGCGATGAACTGCTGGCGAGCGCGCCGACCCAGGTTGCCGTGAGCGACGGTTCAGCGTAGGACGCAACGAGCGTCAACCTCACACGCCCACTCACTTCCGCAATGACCTCAACCCGTTACCCACCACCAGCAAACTCGCACCGACGTCGGCGAACACCGCCATCCACATCGTGCCGAGACCCATCAACGTCAGCACGAGAAACACGCTCTTGATGCCGAGTGCGAGCGCGATGTTCTGCACCAGCACCGCATGCGTCGCCTTCGACAGCCGGATAAACGTCGGAATCTTGCGCAGATCGTCGTCCATCAGCGCGACGTCGGCGGTTTCGATCGCGGTGTCCGTACCCATCGCACCCATCGCGAAGCCGATGTCAGCGCGCGCGAGCGCGGGCGCATCGTTGATGCCGTCGCCGACCATGCCGACCGGCGCGCCATCGGCCGACCATTGCGCGACCGCGTCGAGCTTGTCCTTGGGCAACTGGTCGCCGCGCGCTTCATCGACGCCGACCTGCCGCGCAATCGCGTCGGCGGTGTGGCGGTTGTCGCCGGTCAGCATCGCGGTGCCGACACCGAGCCGCCGCAATTCGGCGACCGCGGCGCGGCTCGTCTCCTTCACCGTATCGGCGACCGCGAACAACGCCAGTACGCGCTGCGCGTCGGCGAGCATGACGACGGTTTTGCCCTGCTGTTCGAGCGCATCGAGACGCGCTTCGAGTTGCGGCGAGCAGCGGCCCAGCTCTTCGATCAGGCGATGATTGCCGAGCCAGTACGCGATGCCATCGATATCGCCGCGCACGCCGCGTCCGGCGATCGCTTCGAACCCAACGACGTGCAGATGTTCGACGCCGTCGTCATTGGCGGCAGCGGCAATCGCCACCGAAACAGGATGATCGGAGCGGCCCGCGAGGCTCGCCGCGAGTGAGCGATAGCGGAGGGCGTCGGCCTCGTCACCGACGATCTTGAACTCCGTCTGCACCGGTTTGCCGTGCGTGATCGTCCCGGTCTTATCCAGCGCCAACCAGCGTAGTTTTCGTCCCTGTTCAAGGTACACGCCCCCCTTGATCAGAATCCCCTTGCGCGCCGCGGCCGCGAGCCCGCTGACGATCGTTACCGGCGTCGAGATCACGAGCGCGCACGGACACGCGATCACGAGCAGCACCAGCGCCTTGTAGACCCACTCGTGCCACGCTTCACCGAACACCAGCGGCGGCACCAGAGCGACGGCAAGCGCGATCGCGAACACGATCGGCGTATAAGCGCGCGCAAATTCATCGACGAAGCGCTGCGTCGGCGCCTTCGTGCCCTGCGCCTCCTCGACCGCATGGATGATGCGCGCGAGCGTCGTGTTGCCGGCCGCGGCCGTCACGCGATAGTCGAACGAGCCCGCCTGGTTGATCGTGCCGGCGAACACGGCATCGCCGGTGGTTTTGTCGACCGGCAGGCTCTCGCCAGTGATCGGCGCCTGATCGACGCTCGAGCGGCCCGCGACGATCGCGCCGTCGAGCGCGATCCGCTCGCCCGGCTTCACGCGCACCAGCGCGCCGGGCGCGATCGTGTCGACGCGGACCAGTTGCCAGGCGCCGTCGGGCTGCCGCACGCTCGCCTCGTCGGGCGTTAGGCGCAGCAGTCCTTCGATCGCGTTTCGCGCGCGCTCGAGCGAACGCGCTTCGATCAGCTCGGCGATCGTGAACAGCACCATCACCATCGCGGCTTCGGGCCACTGGCCGAGCAGCGCCGCGCCGGTGACGGCAATGCTCATCAGCGCATTGATGTTCAGGTTGCCGTTGCGCAGCGCGAGCCAGCCTTTGCGATACGTCGTGATGCCGCAGGAGGCGATCGCGACGATCGCGAGACTCGCTACCACCCAGGTGGGCGCGACGAGCCAGCTAGCGACCTCTGAGGTCGCCGCGACGACGCCCGCGAAGATCAGGGGCCACCACGGCTTGCCCGCGGCGCTGATGGCCGCTTGGGATGCCGCGTTGGCATTGGCATTGCCGGCGGCGCTCGCCAGTTCGGGCGTGAAGTCGAGCGAGCGCAGCGCAGCGAGGACCGTGTCGAGCGCGCCCGGCGCGTGCACGACGGTCAGCACGCGCTGCATCAGATTGAAGTCCATGCTGCGCACGGCTGGCGTACGGCCGAGCTTCTTGCGGATCAGCGCTTCCTCGGTTGGGCAGTCCATCTGCAGGATGCGGATTGCGGTGCGCAGGTCGTCGCCGACGGCTTCAGAAGGCGGCAGGCGCAGTGACGTCGGCGCGAACGCGGCGCAGGTGCAGCAAGCACCGGCAGCGTGATCATGCACGTGGCCGTGAGCGTGGTCATGGTCATGGTGTTGGTCATCGTCGCGCCGCGCGTCAACCTCCCCGCAAGCCCCGTGCGCACCGTTTTCATTCACTTGTGGACGGTCGGCGGCAATGCGGTCGGTTTCAGGCATAAGTGGCTTCCTCGTGCGATTTGTGGTCTAGTAAACACCTTGAAGCCACTACAAGGTCAAGGCCGTGTGGAGGAAGGGGCCATGAAAATCGGCGAACTGGCGAAAATCGCCCATTGCACGACGGAAACCATCCGTTTCTACGAAAAAGAGCGCCTGCTGCCCGAGGCGGAGCGCACCGAAGCCAATTACCGCAGTTACACGGCAAAGCACGTCGAGCGTCTACGCTTCATCCGCAATTGCCGCGCGCTCGACATGACCCACGACGAAATCCGCGCCTTGCTGCGTCTGACCGACGCGCCGGCGAACGGCTGTGGCGGCATGCATACGCTGGTCGACGAGCACATCGCGCACGTCGACACGCGTATTGAAGAGCTGCAGCAACTGAAGGTGCAACTGACGATGCTGCGCGACCAATGTAACGGCGAGCATCCGGTCGAAGACTGCGGCATCGTGCACGGCCTGACGGACATGGATGTGGCCGTTCCACGCCCGCGGCATACGCATCTCGGCTGAGGCTCGTGCCGGCCGTCACGAGCCATGGCCGCACCTCGCCGAAGCAGTCATCCCATACACGGCAAGGCCGCGCATGCGACCTTGCCGATCGATCATCGAATCCAGTTGGAGAATCAACGTGTTCACCTGTAGAAACCAGTCCTGCGGCGCGCGGTGGGAGCAGTCCGACGTCGTCATCAAGAACGAAGGCCAAGGGCTGCTGTTCCGCTGCCCGCTGTGCGGCGCGCGAAATTACGTCGAGCGTTTCGACAGCGACGACGGCGAGGTGTTGTACGAGCAACTGCCGGGCCGCCCCGACCAGGGCCCGATGGCCGAGTAACCGCGATTCCCATAGACGACCTCATGAATAGTCCCACCCCCTCCGGCGCCGCCTTCAGCGAGCTGCCGTTACCGCCCGCCACGCTCGCGAACCTGACGCAACTCGGCTACGTCGAGATGACGCCGATCCAGGCCGCGAGCCTGCCGATCGCGCTCGCCGGCCACGATCTGATCGCCCAGGCGAAAACCGGCAGCGGCAAGACCGCGGCATTTTCGCTGGCGTTGCTCGCGCGCCTCGACACGCGCAAATTCGACACGCAGGCAATGGTGCTGTGCCCGACGCGCGAACTCGCCGATCAGGTCACGCAGGAAATTCGCCGTCTTGCGCGCGCGGAAGAAAACATCAAGGTGCTGACCTTGTGCGGCGGCACGCCGATGCGTCCGCAGACGGCGAGCCTCGAACACGGCGCGCACGTCGTGGTCGGCACGCCGGGCCGCATCATGGATCACCTCGAACGCGGCAGCCTCGATCTGCAATCGCTGAACACGCTTGTGCTCGACGAAGCCGACCGCATGCTCGACATGGGTTTCTTCGACGACATCGCGAAGGTCGCGAGGCAATGCCCGAAAGAGCGCCAAACGCTGCTGTTTTCAGCGACGTACCCCGAGGGCATCGCGAAGCTGAGCCAGCAATTCCTGCGAAATCCGAAGGAAGTCAAACTCGCCGAGCGGCACGACGACAGCAAGATCCGTCAGCGCTTCTACGAAGTGACCGAAGACCAGCGGCTGCATGCGGTCGGTCTGCTGCTGAATCACTATCGTCCGGTCAGCACGATCGCGTTCTGCAACACGAAGCAGCAGTGCCGCGATCTGCTCGACGTGCTGCGCGCGCAGGGCTTCCACGCGCTCGCGCTGCACGGCGAACTCGATCAGCGCGAGCGCGATCAGGTGCTGATCCAGTTCGCGAACCGCAGCTGCTCGGTGCTCGTCGCGACCGACGTCGCCGCGCGCGGCCTCGACATCGCGCAACTCGAAGCGGTCATCAACGTCGACGTGACGCCGGACCCGGAAGTGCACACGCACCGCATCGGCCGCACGGGCCGCGCCGATCAGGAAGGCTGGGCGCTGAGTCTCGCGAGCATGGACGAGATGGGGCGCGTCGGCGGGATCGAGCAGGCGCACAAGCGCGACGTCGAATGGCACAAGCTGGCCGAGCTGAACGCGGGCAGCAACGAACCGCTGCTGCCACCGATGGAAACGCTGCAGATCCTCGGCGGCCGCAAGGACAAGATCCGTCCCGGCGACGTGCTCGGCGCGCTGACCGGCGACGCTGGTTTCGCGGGCTCGCAGATCGGCAAGATCAACGTGACCGACATGTCGACCTATGTCGCGGTCGAGCGCAGCATCGCGCGCGAAGCGGTGCGCCGGCTCAGCGCGGGCAAGCTGAAGGGGCGCAAGGTCAAGGTCCGCTTGATGGACGAAGCCTGATTCACCCGAAGCACCGACTTTCCCTGAAAGTCCGATAACTAGAAAAAACGGCCGCATTCGCGGCCGTTTCCGCAAGCGGGCCGCTCAGCATCACATTCCTTCATACCTACGCGGTTTCCCGCATTCCCCGATCTCCGCGCCGCGTCCCCGCAAACCGTGATCCCGTCGGCTTTGCCCGGCGTCCAGCGGCTGCGCGCGAGCCATGACGAAAACGCATGCCGCGCATGACAAAGTTTCGATTGTGAGCGTTGTTCGGCTGATGCCTAATCACCTCACCGGAAGGAACGCGCACCGCCGCCGCCGTTGGCTCGGCCGCCGGCGGCTGAAGAAAGGGAGAAAGTCTTATGCAGAGCGCCACGCAAGCCCGCTCGAAACTGCCGGACGTCGGCACCACCATTTTTACCGTGATCGGCCAGTTGGCCGCGCAACACGATGCATTGAATCTGTCGCAGGGGGCGCCGAATTTCGCGCCGGACGCGAAGCTCGTCGACGGCGTCGCGCAAGCGATGCGCGCCGGCCACAACCAGTACGCGCCGATGGCCGGCATCGGTGCGCTGCGCGAAGCGCTCGCGGCGAAGGTCGAAACGCTGTATGGCGTGCGCTACGATCCGGCCAGCGAAGTCACCGTGCTCGCGAGCGCGAGCGAAGGGCTCTATTCGACGATCAGCGCGCTCGTGCATCCGGGCGACGAAGTGATCTATTTCGAGCCTTCGTTCGACAGCTACGGTCCGATCGTACGCCTGCAGGGCGCGAAGCCGGTCGCGATCAAGCTGTCGCTCGACCACTTTCGCGTGAACTGGGACGAAGTCGCCGCCGCGATCACGCCGAAGACGCGCATGATCATCGTCAACACGCCGCACAATCCGACCGCCACGATTTTTAGCGACGCCGATATCGACCGGCTGAAGGCACTGACGCGCAACACCGACATCGTGATTTTGTCCGACGAGGTCTACGAACACGTCGTATTCGACGGCGCGAAGCATCAGAGCATGGCGCGCCATCGCGAGCTCGCCGAGCGCAGCGTGATCGTGTCGTCGTTCGGCAAGTCGTATCACGTGACCGGCTGGCGCGTCGGCTACTGTCTCGCGCCCGCCGCGCTGATGGAGGAGATCCGCAAGGTCCATCAGTTCATGGTGTTCTCCGCCGACACGCCGATGCAACACGCGTTCGTCGACGCGCTCGCCAATCGTGACAGCTATCTCGGCCTGTCCGACTTTTATCAGAAGAAGCGCGATCTGCTCGCGCATGCGCTGCGCGAATCGCGCTTCGAGCTGTTGCCGAGCGAAGGCAGTTTCTTTATGCTCGCGCGGTTTCGCGGTTTCTCCGATGAAAGCGACAGCGATTTCGTGCTGCGCCTGATCCGCGATGCGCGCGTCGCGACGATTCCGTTGTCGGCGTTCTATACCGACGGCACGGATTGCGGCCTCATTCGCCTCAGTTTTTCGAAGGACGACGCGACGTTGCTCGAAGGCGCGCGGCGTTTGTGCGAGATCTGAGCGAGCGACGGCAAACTCGACGTATCGAAGTCATCAAGGTATTCGAAGACAGAAGGGAGATGTTATGAAGTTGCTCAAGTGCTTGTTGGCGCTGGCCTGCGCAGGCGCGTCGCTCGCAATGTGGTCGGCCGCAAGCGCCGCCGATACCGCGACGCTGCGCTTCGGCCTCGAAGCGCAGTACCCGCCGTTCGAATCGAAAGGGCCGGGCGGCGAGCTGCAAGGGCTCGATATCGACGTCGGCAACGCGGTCTGCGCGGCCGCGCATATGACGTGCAAGTGGGTCGAAACCTCGTTCGACGGCCTGATCCCAGCGCTGCAAGGCCGCAAGTTCGACGCGATCAACTCGGCGATGAACGCGACGGAGCAGCGCCGCCAGGCGATCGATTTCACGACGGTGGTCTATCGCGTGCCGACGCAGCTGATCGCGCGACGCGATAGCGGTCTGCTGCCGACGCCCGCGTCCCTGAAGGGCAAGCGCATCGGTGTGCTGCAAGGCTCGATTCAGGAGACCTTCGCGAAGGCGCATTGGGAGCCGGCCGGCGTGATCGTGCTGCCGTACCAGGATCAGAACCAGGTCTATACAGATCTGACCGCTGGGCGTCTCGATGGCACGCTGGTGCTCGCGCCCGCCGGACAAACGGGCTTTCTGTCGAAGCCCGAAGGCAAGGGCTACGCGTTCGTCGGTCAGCCGGTGCGCGACGACAAGATTCTCGGCAGCGGCATCGCATACGGTATTCGCAAGGGCGACACCGCGCTGCGCGATCAGTTGAACGCCGCGATCGCAAAGGTGCAAGCCGATGGCACCGTGAAGACGCTTGCTGCGAAATACCTCGGCAATATCGACGTCAGCGCGAAGTAGTCGCGTCGCGCTGGGCAGGCGGCGCCGTTGGCGAGCGGCGCCGCGCGTTCGCTTGTTGGCCATGCGTTTGACGGCTACGATACGTAGGCTTCGCGAAGACGATGGCGAAGTCGACGGATCAACCGGAGAGCGTGCATGGGCGAGACGACCGAAGCGGCAAGCGCTGCGAACACCGCACGCGCAACCGGCGCAGCCGCGCCGCGCTTCTGGCGCAGCAACGCGCTACCGTTCATCGAGGCGCGCTCCATCGACGATGGCCGCAAGGTTTGCTACGCCAGGCATTCACACGAAACGTTCTCGATCGGCGCGGTGACGGGCGGCCGCAGCGTGTACCTGAACCATCACGCGCGGGAATGGATTGGCGCGGGCGCCGTCGTGGTGATGAACCCCGACGATGTGCACGCGTGTAACCCCGTTGCCGGAGAGCGCTGGTCGTATCGGATGCTGCACGTCGACGTCGCGTGGTTCACGAAACTGCAGCACGAGCTTGGCTTCAACGAGAACCATGCGTTCCGCGCTTTTTCGCAGATCATGACGCTCGACGCCGCGTTGTTCGACGGCCTGAACCGGCTGTGCGCGATTCTCGCCAGCACCGACAACGACAAGGACACGCTGCGCAAGGAAAGCGCGGCCATCACCTTCTTCTCCCACGTGCAGCAAACGCTCAATCCGGCGAGCTTGCCCGAGCGTGCCGCGAGCGGCCAGCTCGCGCGTGCCGCGGCGTACATCACCGACAACTGCACACGCGCGCTGAAACTCGGCGACGTGTGCGAGGCGGCCGGGCTGTCAGCGTCGCATCTGATACGCGCGTTCAAGCTGCGCTACGGCATGACGCCGCACGCGTATCTGATCAACCGACGGATCCAGTACAGTCGCGCGCAACTGCGGCGCGGGGCGCTGATCGCCGATGTCGCGCTCGACGCCGGCTTCGCCGATCAGGCGCATTTGCAGCGCACCTTCAAGCGGCTGGTGGCGGCGACGCCGGGGCAATATCGCAGTTGAGCGCCGCGCGGCGTGAGGCCACTTCAGGAAGGAGGCGCGATCCGCGTCACTCCACGAGCAGATACAACGCACTGAGCGCGAGCAGCGCCGCCATCACGCGATTGAACACCTTGACCCGCTTCGCTTCACGCAGATGCCTGCGCAAAAACGTGCCGGCGTACGCCCAGCTCGCGATCGACAGATAGCAGATCACGAAGTACAGCGCCGTGAATTGCCAGACGAGCTTGCCGTCGCCGCCGGCCGCATATGCGCTCATGCCGGCCAGCGACGCGAGCCACGCCTTAGGATTGAGCCATTGCATCGCCGCGCCGTGCGCGAACGACGGCCCGCGCGCCGGCTTTTCCGCGCCGAGCTGGCCGTTATCGACGGTGAGCTTGTAGGCCATGTAGAGCAGAAAGCCCACGCCCGCCCATTTGACGATCTCGATCAGATTGGGAAAGCGCGCGAGCAATTCGTGCAGACCGAGGCCGATCAACAGAAGCAGCAACGTGAAACCGACCGTCGCGCCAGTGACGTGCCGCAGACTCGCGGCGAGCCCGTGCTGCGCGCCGGCGCTCAGCGCGACGACGTTGACCGGCCCGGGAGAAATGGAACTGGCGAGCGCGAACGCGGCCATCGAAAGTAATGCGGTCATCGGATACCTCGAAACGTGAGTGTGCGAATGGATTGCGACGCTCAACGGTAACGAGACGGCGAGAGCATGTATTGAAGGAAATTGCCCACCCGAAAGGCGGGGAAAAACCGCATGCCACTTCAGCGGAACAAAAAATAACGTGATGATGGAATAACAAACGCGCGTTTTAATTTTGAAAAGCGATAGGCGCAAACGTTATCGAGAAAAAGCAGATTTTTCAGATTATCTGTAAATTCTACTTCATAAACCTGAGATATGTCCCTATGAAGCGCAAGATCATTCCGTCCGATAAATGGTCCGAGGCCTCTAAAAAGCGAATGCATTCGGCGCGCGATGAATGCCTGACGTCAGTATTAATAGACCGGTCCGTTTCTTTTGGAAACGAGCAATCGAATGGATTAAACGAAATGATCCACAAAAGAAGGGGCCGGTTTCGCGTGCTGATCGCGCGGGCGCGCAGATGGCGGATGCCGCGCGATGGCGTTATCTACGCGGGATGCGGCGTGGTGCTGGCAATGCTCGCGCTGTGTGGCTATGCGCTGTATCAGAGCCGCGAGGATGCGATCGCACGCGCGCTCGATTCAACGCGCGATGTCGCGACGATCACCGAGCGAGACATCGCGCGCAATTTCGAACTGTACGCGCTGTCGCTGCAAGCCGTCGCCGATGGCCTCGGGCGTCCGGGCGTGCTCGATTCGCCGCGTTTGCGGCGCGAGATCCTGTTCGATCGCGCGGCCACCGGGCAATACGTCGGCGCGATGGTGGTGATCGACGCGCTGGGCAACGTCGTGATGGATTCGGAAAGCGACGTGCCGCGCGGAGGCAACCTCTCCGATCGTCCGTACTTCAGGATTCATCGCGACGACCCGGGCTTCGGGCTCGACGTCAGCGCCCCATACGGTTCGAGACTCAGACCCGGTTCGCGCAGCATCGCGCTGAGCCGGCGACTGTCGCGGCCGGACGGATCGTTTGCCGGGATCGTCGCGCTTGGTATCGATCAAGCGTACTTTGCGAGCTTGTTTGCGGATCTGAGGATCGGGCAGCATGGCTCGATGTCGATCCTTAGAACGGACGGCACGATCATCGTGCGACGGCCCGACGATCGACACGTGAGCGGTAGCGACATCAGCAGGACGGCGTTCTTCCAGCACGTGCTCGCGAAAGACGAGGGCAGCTTTATCACGTCTTCGCCATTCGATGGCGCCGAGCGGCTCTACTCGTTCAGACGGATTCCGCAATTGCCGCTGATCGTGCTGGTCGCCGAGTCGACCGCCGATATCTATGCGGGCTGGTGGGAGCGCGCGCTGACGATCGGTTCGCTGATGCTGATCTTCGGAATCGGCGTGATCGTGTTGTCGGCATGGCTGAGCGCCGAGTTGCGGCGACGGCAGCGGGTGGAGCACGAACTCGAACGGCTTGCCGGCACGGACGGACTCACCGGCCTGCCCAATCGCCGCGCGCTGTGCGAAACGCTCGACCGCGAATGGCTGCGCGCGCGCCGCACGGGCAGCGTGTTGTCGCTGCTGTTCGTCGATATCGATCACTTCAAGGCCTACAACGACACGTACGGGCACCAGGCCGGCGACGTTGCGTTGACCGCGGTCGCGCGCTGCATCCGCCGGGTGATCCAGCGGCCGGGCGATTGCGTCGGCCGATACGGCGGCGAGGAGTTCATCGTGGTGCTGCCGGATACCGATGTGGCCGGTGCCGGGGTGGTCGGCGAGAACATCCGCGTGGCGCTGGGCGAGTTGGGCATCGCGCACGTGGGCTGCGAGTTTGGTCGCGTGACGGTCAGCATCGGCGCGACCACGTCGCGGCCGGATCTGGTGACGGATGTCAGCGTTGTGATTCGTGCTGCGGACGAGGCGTTGTATACGGCAAAGGCCGGGGGTAGGAATAGGGTCGCGCAGATGGGAGTGGGTTGAGCGTTCGCTCGCGATTTTCTGCGCTGGAAATGAAAAAAGGTTGCGACGCATTCGCGCGCAACCCTTTGAATTTTTTTTGGTGGCCTACTACGCCTATACGGCGATCAATTCACCTGCAAAGCTCCGCCGGCACCGAGGCCACCCTTCACGCTTTGCGCTTTGTATTGCTTCACGGATGCGACGAGATTATTTAGCGAATCCGTAAAGGCGGCCACAACGACCTTGCCCTGCGCGGTATTCGCATATGCACCTCCAGCGCCGCCACCTGCACCGCCAAAGCCTCCGGCAACGATGCCGGCGAGCATGCCATAGTCGACGTTCTTGGCCGACCCTTCTGCGGCGGCCAGTTGGACGCTCGAACGGTTGTCGACCAGCGTGAGCAATGTCGATGCTTCCTGAGTCTTCATCGTGCCGGCGACACCCGCGAGCGCTCCGCCGACGACCGGCACAAACGCGAGCAGTCCCGCTGCACCGCCACCTGCGTTGTTGTTGCTAAACGTAATACTGGGACTGATGGTGTAGTCGGCGGCGACCATCTGGCCTTTGTGCATTTTTGAAGTCTTGCGAAGCTCGCCAGTTGCATTGAGCTGCCGCTCATCCATGGCGGCAGCCAGTGCACGGCCACGATCGACAATCACGAAGCAGTTGGATTGCTGCACCAGCAGCTTTAGAACAGGGACAGTACTGCCAAGCTGATATTGCCCGGTCAGCAGGCCATACCAGGGGGCAGTGGTGTCTTCGACAATCGAAACGGTCCCGAGGGGCGCGGTGCAATGCGGCAGGCTGGCATTGGCGTTCTGGGATGTCGCGCCAGCCGCCGAGCCGGTCGCGGTCGTTTTCGCCGACGTTGCGCCCATCTGCATGTCGGAGCATGCAGCCAGCAAAAGCAGCGACAAGGCTGCAGCCCCCATCAATTTGACTTCCATGGTTCCTCGCTCGTTGTTCTTTAGTTTTTAAGTCGTTGAGTCTTCTGCCTAACGGGAATTGGGCAAGTAGCGTCCGGTGTTCTCCATTGACGCCACCCGAATAACGGCAATTCGGCATGAATCTTTACAGTTGGCATTTAATTTTTTAATGCCAGAAGGAAAACTCAGGATGGCTATATGGTCTGGGCCTTCTTGACGCGAGCACTAGTTGACTCGTGCATATTAGCTAGCGCGAGCAATTAGCCGAAACGTGACAGTTGACCGAGCGTGAGGCTGTTGTGATAGAGGTGCAGATAATCCGGGCGGCACTTGAACGTGGAACTGGCACGTTCAGGGGCAGGCCCATCGTCAACGCCAACACCCGATCGTGGCGGAATGCCTTGCAGGAAGTTGGAATCGGGAATTTCCGCTGGCATGACAGGCGGCATTGCTGGGCGTCCTGGCTGGTGCAGAACGGGGCGCCGTTGTATGCCGTGCGGGGGCTGGGTGGCTGGCAAACAGGGCAGATGGTGCAGCGATATGCGCATCTGAGCCCGGCCATTCTGGTAGACCATGCCAAAACGATCGATGCCATGATGATCCGTCATGGCACGTTTGCGGCACAAAGCCACAAATGAAAAAGGCTCCCGATTGCTCTGGAGCCTTTGAATTCTTTGGTGGGGCGTGAGTGACTCGAACACTCGACCTACGGATTAAGAGTCCGCAAGAATCGATATTTATCGATGTTGATCTGAATCCATGTAACCGCCAGAATCTAAGCCCGTAAAGGATTCTGGCGTATAACCTACGGATTTGTTGGTTGCCTTAGGTTGATCGAATACCCCATAATCGGGTTACATGGCGGTTACATGGATCGAGCCCGAATTCCGGGTCGGCGGAGCCGTGATGCGAGCAACTGACCTGACATGGCAAAAATCAACTTCACCGCAGCGCGTGTGGCCGCGCATAAGTGCCCTGACGGCAAAGCGCAATCCTTCTTGTGGGACAGCAAAGCGCCCGGCCTCGGCTTACGTGCGACGGGGGCCGGGGCGAAAGCCTACATCTTTCAGGGCAAGCTCAATGGCGCCACCGTGCGCATTACGATCGGCGACGCGCTGAATTGGACGATCGAGCAGGCGCAGGAGCGAGCCCGGGAACTGCAAACCTCTTTCATTGATAAAGGCATCGATCCCCGCGAGCATGCCGAGAAGGAACGCGCCGCCGCCGTAGCTCGTAAGGCGGAAGCGCGCCGCCAAGACGCGCTGTTCGGTGAGGCGTGGGAAGCCTATTTGAACGCGCGCAAAGTGCGCTGGAGCGACCGGCACTATCAAGACCATATCCAGCACGCCGACGAAGGTGGCAAGCCCAAGAAGCGCGGGCAAGGGGTGACCGTGGCCGGCCCTCTCGCGTCGCTTCGTCCGCTGAAACTTTCGGCGCTGACGAGCGAGCACATTGCACAGTGGCTCGACGGTGAGGCGCGTGAGCGGCCGACCATGACGGCGCTCTCGTTCCGGTTGCTGCGGGGGTTTATCCGTTGGGCCGACGACACGCCGACCTATCGCGGTGTCATCCCGGCCGATTCATACAGGTCGCGCGGCGTTAAGGACGCGGTGCCGCGCACGAAGGCAAAGGAGGGCGACAGCTTGCAGCGCGAGCAATTGCCCGCGTGGTTCGCGTCGGTACGCAACATCGGCAATCCGGTTATATCGGCCTACCTGCAAGCGTTGCTTATCACGGGCGCGCGGCGCGAGGAGATGCTCGCGCTGCGTTGGGTGGACGTAGATTTTCAGTGGCGCAGCCTGTCGATCGCCGATAAGGTCGAGCAGGACACGGGCCGCACGATTCCGCTCACGCCGTATCTTGCCGCTTTGCTCGCGGCGCTGCCGCGTCGCAACGAATGGGTGTTTTCGAGCACAGGGTCGGAGAGCGGACACGTCGAGGAGCCGCGCGTCGCGCACAATCAGGCGCTCGACGTTGCAGGTCTGCCGCACGTCTCACTGCACGGCTTGCGGCGTTCGTTTGGCACGCTGGCTGAATGGTGCGAGGTGCCGGTCGGCGTGGTGGCGCAGATTCAAGGCCACAAGCCGAGCGCGATCGCCGAGAAACATTATCGCCGCCGCCCACTCGACCTGTTACGCAAGTGGCACGACAACATCGAGGCATGGATGCTCGAACAGGCGGGCATCGATTTTAGGGCCAATGTTACTGCGCCCGGACTGCGTGTTGTTTCGAACGGGTAGGCGCCGTGCAATTTGCGACGCGGGTGCGCCTGAGCTTCGCGGACGCATTCGAGCTATCGCGGTGCGCGATCGGCGGCCCCCGATGCCGACGATTGCGAGAAAAGCTCGACGGGGGTAGCAGACCCTTAGCCGCGCCGATTTGCGCGTCGGCTGGCGGCGGCAAAGCGGCGCGAGACCCCCCCGGCCCCGGGGTCCTGACGGGGCGGCTTCCAATGCGCTCCCCTATACCTACCGGGCCCCGGCTGAAAAAATTTGGTGAGTTGTGCAGGGATGTCCGTCGTCCTAAATAAAAACTGATAGACTCCGCTCCAAGTCGCGCCTCGCATGATCGGAACACGAATCCTCCCCACGTGTCGTCCGGCGAGATGCGCAGTTCCAGTCAAACAGTCGGCTAGCGTGCCACGGCAGTAGTTGGGCCATTCGGGGCATCCCTAGCTGAGGTTTGAAATGAAGGAACAACAACCGGAAGTACTCCCCACCCCGACTCACGTTCGTCAGTTCCTGACAACCGATGAGCTGGCCGAACGTCTAAACGTCCGTCCGCGCTCGATTCACAAGCGCTACAGCCAGACCGGCGCTTATTTTAGCGTTCGCCCCATCAAGCTACCGAATCGCCGCCTTTGGTGGCCGATTGATACTGTCGAGCAACTGACCGGAGCCGCAGCATGAGCGCGGCCGAACGGACGGCGGATATGGAGCACGCAAGCCGCGTGCGGGACAGACTTCAGTATGCGACATCGGAGGAGCTGGCGCGCTTTACCGACGAAGAGATCGGCATCGTAATCGCTCACGTCGAAGCCGAGTACCCTCAGCTAACCCATGCGGGTTGGATCGAAAGCGGTCTTCCTCGTCCTGCTTCTGCTGCCTCGCATCCTGCGTACCAGAAATATGTGCGGACCGCCTTGCTTTTCGTGAGGGCGCATGCGATGCCGCAGGAGGCAGTCAATAGCGCGGCGAACTCCGTACAACTGGCGCGCATCGCCTCGTCGTGGGGCGCGCGCAATGTGGGGAAGGGCCGCGTCCCGAACGGCGCATTCATCGTCGCCGCCATTATCGCCGGGTATACGCCCGTCCGTTACCCGGGTAGTGGCCCGTCTTGCTCGTTCAACATGCGCTTTGACGTGGGTGCTTGGCTCTACGACATGGCCGTACGCGAGCTCGTGGCAGAGCTAGCCGAAGCGTTCGCGCTCTCCCGCTAGAGTCCCAATAAGAAAGCCCCGGCCATAAGCGCCGGGGCGTTCATTCTTCTATCGGAACGAAGATGATTAGTAATGCAAATGATAGCGGCGAGACGGCGCGCCCGCAACCCGAATCCGCAACCATGCTCGACCATGCGCTCGCCTACGCCGCACGAGGCATGCGCGTGCTTCCACTGGAACCGAAGGGCAAAGCGCCGCTTGGCCGGCTTGTGCCGAACGGCAAGAACGATGCGACGTGCGCCCCCGAAATTATCAAACGGTGGTGGGGTGCCGTGCCGGACGCGAACATCGGCATCAACTGTGCGGCATCGGGCATCGTCATCGTCGACATCGACTGCCACGAAGGAAAATCGAACGGTTACGAGACGCTCGCCACGCTCGAACTGGAACACGGCCCGCTTCCATCGACCGCCGTCGCGAAGTCGGGTAGCGGGGGTGAGCATCGCTATTACCGCGTGTCTGATGGTGGGCAACTGCCGGGCAAGCTCGGGCCGGGGGTCGACCTGAAACATAACGGCCATATTGTCGCGTCTCCGAGCATTCACGCGAATGGGACGCCCTATAGTTGGATGCCGGGCTGTAGCGTTTTTGATGCGCTGGACATGCCGGTGTTGCCGGTATGGGTGTACGCACGCCGCCCCGAGCGAAAAAGCGCCCCTATGTCCGATTCTGACCGGCTGCCGGTCGAAGTGGCGCGCGCATGCTCTGCGCTGTTCGCGCTGAATGCCGGCTGCGATCGCGACACATGGATTCGGCTCGGCATGGCCGCGAAGGATGCCGGCGTTCCGTTTGAAGTGTTCGACGCGTGGAGCGCAACGGGCGCGAACTACACGAGGGAAGACGATTGTCGGGCGGCGTGGGATTCGTTCAAAGACGATAGGGCGGTTCGGGTCACGGCGGCGACGCTGTTTCACGAAGCGAAGAAAGCTGGATGGATTGACTCGGCCAAAGCGCCAGACGCTCACGAAACGGACGTGGAGCGGTATCGGGTGCTATCGGCCGATGATTTGGCGAACGCGCCGCCGCTTCGCTGGCTTGTGCGCGGCGTGCTACCGGCGTCCGGATTGGCCTCGATCTACGGCCCTTCGGGCTCGGGCAAATCATTTCTCGCGCTCGATCTGTGCGCGGCGATTGCGGGCGGTGAGGATTGGTTCGGGCGGCGCGTCGACGCCGCGCCTGTGTTGTATGTGTGCCTTGAAGGTGAGGCCGGTTTGTCAAAGCGCGTCAGCGCATGGCGCGAGCACCACGGCCGCGTGCTGCCTGAGCGGATGGGGTTCATTACGCAATCATTCGACCTGCGCAGCCCGGCCGATGTTGACGCCCTGTGCGCGGCCGTTTCGGCGGCTGGCTTGCGTGACGGCTTGCTCGTGATCGACACATTGAACCGGGCTGCGCCCGGAGCCGATGAAAACGCGAGCACCGATATGGGCGCGCTGATCGAGGCGTGTAAGGAAATTCAGCGCGTAATCGGCGGCGTGGTGCTGGCGGTGCATCACACCGGCAAAGATGCGGCGAAGGGCTTACGCGGTCACAGCAGCCTGTTTGCGGCACTCGATGCGGCTATCGAAGTGAAGCGGGACGGCGACCGCCGCGAATTTCACGTAGCAAAGAGCAAGGACGATGTGGACGGCGCCCGCAATCCGTTCCGGCTTCAGCCCGTCGAGCTAGGCGACGACGCGGAAGGCGAGCCCGTTACGTCATGCGTAGTCGAACCCGACGATAGCGAGGCTCCGGCCCCGGTGCGTCGACTCGGGCCGACACAAAAAATCGTTCACGACGTTTTGCAGATGTTACTGCGAGAGTCACCGCATTCCGGTGAAGCTGGCGCGCCGGCTGGACAGTCGTGCGTGCGTGAAGCTGACGTGGTTCCAGTCATTGCGGAACGGCTGTCGTGCGATCCCACCCGGCGAAACACGATGGTGCGACGGGCGCTAAACGATTTTTGCGCTTCTCGAATCGTTCATTTGCGCGACGGGTGGATTTGGGCCGTGTGACCCGTGCGAAGCGGAGGTGAGTCGGGCCGCACATCTTGCACAAAACTGCACAAGTGCAAGATGTGCAGCCTTCCCCTCGCACACACTGCACAACACCCTATAGGGGTGTGCAGTTGTGCAGAAGCGCCGCGCGGTATCTGCTGACTTTTGAAAGGGATTGGCAATGGCATCGACAAACGCTGCCCGACTGGCGCAGCATAAGGTCCGACTCCGGGCGGCGGGGTTCAAGCGGCTATCGCTTTGGGTCTGTTCTGACCTTGTATCGATGCTCGCGGCCGAACGGCGGCCGGGCGAATGCACCGGTCGAACACTGGAGCGGCTCTTGTTGGGCGCGGCGGCAGGGCGGCCGGAATACTGGACCGATGAGGAGCGGGAAGCCCGAAAGCGAATCGATCAACAGTAACAAGCTACGCGCGCGCTCGTAAGTGTGAACACGCTCACTTCCGTCGGGCAGAAACCGACCCATTGCAGACCTTCGTCGCGCCGGAAAGCGGTCATCCATTGGTCGACTAGCATCCAGCCGCACGTGACAAACAGAACCCAAGCCGAATCGGCGGGATTAGCTGTTCATTTAGCTTATGAAGTCGGCGACCCTGAGTAGAAATTTTCCATGGCTTCTAGAATACTTAAGTAGTCTGCCATTTTTTGGGCATCATTCCTAAAGGCAAGCTCAATGTAGCGAGAGAAATATGGTCTAATGTCCTTCGCAATTTCTTCATCGACGCCCACTATTTTCCATGTGTCATTCTTGCCATCGACGACCTCTCGTGACACAAGGCCAGTTGCGTACATGCAATGCATAAACCCGGTTAAAAGGCTGGGATAATTTCGCTTTATCAACTTGCAAACTTCTTCGATAGAAAGCTCTCTGTCGTGTTTGTTGGCGAGTACGCATGCATACGTTATGAAATTCCCCGAAACGGGGGCTGCGGCATTAAAACTGCTAGCTTGTTCGGGCGAAAAACCTTGCGGATGATTAGATTGCGGCACAGTCGCGACCGGTTGCTTCTCCTTTTCGATCATCTCTTTAAGCGAGTCGAGTCGCATTGGAACGATGCGTATCGTCTGTTGCAACTCATCCGTTTTGCTGGACATTGCAGCAAGTGTTTCGGAAAGAGTCAAAACACTTGACTGAACATGCTGCGAAATGTCGCGCATGTTCTTGATATTCTCGTCATGGTTTCCAATAAGTATCTTCGATTGATCTAGCACATTTCCGATTTTTGATTCAGATAGCTTTAGACTCTCGGAGACGCCGGTTATATTGCCTAAGCTCGCAGACAAATTGTTATTGGAGATAAAGGAATAAAAAATGGCGACGACGCCAAGAACTATCGAAATTCCAGCGGCAGCATTCCCAAGATATTCGGTGAATTTTGGCTCAGGTGTAAATTTTGATACTGCGGAGTAGATAAGTAAAGAACTTAAAATTCCTATCCAATACAGATAATGTATTCTCTCGCTGCTTTTTCCGCTGTCCACGTCAACTCCAAATATCAAATTATTGATTAGTTTTAATTCGCCTTGCAAATTTATCGCAAAGCGCTTCGGATTAGTTGCAAAACGACCCGCTTTCTGCGTCGATTTGGCGAAGAAGATACTAGCACCAGCTTTGGCGGGATGCGATAAGGATCGCGCAGCGAAACGTCTGCGCTATCGACCCGCTGGCCGCTTCGTGCTGTCATTCATCGCCGGGCGCAAACACATGGAGAAGTCGAGCGTCTTAAATTGGCCGGTCACTGCCTCAGACAAAACCTCATGCGCCCGCGAATCTCGCAAGGTCGCGATCGGCGGCACGCGACCCGTTTCGGTCTGCGGAAATAAGTCCACTGCAAGGGCGGCTCTCTGACTACAGCGGACATTTACCCGGCACCTTTGAGCCAACCGCCTTCACACGGCAGCGACGCCCCGCGCCCCAATTCCAGCAACCGCGCACCCTCCGAAATTCTCAGACGCGTTCGAAGGAGGGCCAATGGGGGAAAGCGGAGGGCCGCGCGCGGGCGCTGTCCTCACGGATTATCAGACCAATTTTCGGTCCGGGTGCGCTACAGTTCTGCCAAACCACACTGGGGGAGACCATGAACAAATGGACCGTGCATTCTGTCGTCGCGCTGCTGGTCTGCGCTTGCAATGTCGCGGTTGCTGAGTCGCCGCCAGCTCGCATCCTTCACTGCGAGGGCACTATGAAAACCTCAGGCATCAACGCCCCAAGTGATGTCCAGACGGGCGATGCCACGACCGTCACGGCGATCTACACGTTGAAGGACAACACGTTGATCGAGAACGACGATGGGACACACGAGATTCGGTATCCGCTCTGCCGCACGACCGACACGAGCTACGTCTTCTCGGACGACTGCTCGACAAACCGCAATCGCTACATCGGGGAGTGGTTAAAAGTGTCAGACCAGTCCTCAGTGGATCGCTTCCTCTCGCAGCATCAAAACACAGAGTTCGCGATGAACATTGTGGTGATTGACAGAGTAAGCCTTCAGGTGAACGGCGAACAACTCGACACTCAAGAGCGTACCGAGGTAGATCGAAAGAAGATGAAGGCGTGGTTCAAGCCGTACCTTATATCTCAACAGTTCGTCGGGAGTTGTCAACTTGCGACGCCGAAGCTGTAACCCGAAGCGCGCTGTCCCGGCCTCAATCGAAGGGTAAATATGAAGCGAATTGCCAGAACCCCGGAAACCTTCGAGGCGCTCAACCTTTTCACGGCTGTTGGCTTGAAAGAAGGGTACCGGGTCGACAACGAAGCTCACCAGAGGCAATTCATCACCGCGATCGAAAATTCGCTCAAAGCTGCGCACGGGAATCTCAGAATACTCTACGGAAAGCGCATCGAGGCGCTATTCGCTCACGTGGCCGGGGCCTTGGGACAGTGTTTGATGGTAAAGGTCGAAGATTCCGGCGATATCTTCACCGCTGATGGAGATGTGAAGGCTCCCGACTACCGGCTAACACTCCGGGACCGCCGCCAAATGCTGATCGAGGTCAAGAACTGTCACGCAGATGGTCTGGACCGGCCGTTTTCTTTAAAACGAAGTTATTTCGAACAGTTGGATCGATACGCGGACATCAATTCGACACCGCTGAAGATTGCTATCTTTTTCTCCCGTTGGAATCGATGGTGCCTGCTCTCACGGCACTCTTTCGAAGAAAAGGGAGACAGCCTTATTACAGGCGTAATGAACGCAATGGCAAAAAATGAGATGTCCGCAATCGGGGATGTGTCGCTCGCTACATTGCCTGAGCTTCGGCTTGAGTTATTAGCAAATCCCACAGAGGCGAAGGAGATCGACGATGACGGTCAGGCGCAGATCATCTTCCGAAGCTCCCGATTGTTTTGCCGCGGTATGGAGATCATCGAGCCGGCGGAGAAAGAAATTGCCTTTCGGCTGATGAGATACGGGGATTGGCCTGACACCTCTGAGGCCATTGTCGAGAATGGAAAACTGCTGGGGATGGTCATCACTGCAACGCCGCGCGAAACACACGAAGGGCAGGATTTGGAGGTGATTGGCAATCTCAGTTCGATGGTGAGTGCCGCCTTTGCAGAAATGACGGTCGCTGACAGGCGTCCTGTCGCACTTGATGTCGCTGTCGATCCGAGCGCGTTTGCTCTTTACATCCCGGAGGGTTTCAAAAGCGACGTCTTCCCCCTCCTGCGGATCGTTCAGAAGCCAAATTTTGAATATGAGGCCCGAGAGCAGTAGTGCCGACATTCGGGACCGGTCGATATGTCGCCCCGTGAGCCATCCGCTTCCGAATGCGTGCCAGCGCAACAGGGCCAACGATCGACAAGCAAAACTTCGACGGGTTGAACGGCCGGTGTCTGAGTGGAGCCGACGCCTGAATGCCTGGGCGATGGCACGATCGGATGACGCTTCCTGGCCGCCTGCTGCCTGACGCGTATGCTCCTAGCGACGCGAAGCGGTGTTCGCGGTGGTCGCGTGCGGACTCGCTGGCCGGCGGCGTCCTTTTCTTTACGGCGCGAAGCGGATTCGCGCGGCGCTCGCATACCGGGCGCAACGAAAAGCGGAACAGAATGGGCTTTAGGATGAACGTGAGCGGCTCACGGTCCACCGTCGGCAGCAGATATGCGACGAAAACGGCTACATGCGCTTTGGTGACGGCCGCGACGCGTGCATAGCGCGGTTCGGGTTCACGCATGCCATTCTCGCCGGCCTCACGCGCTTGGGTCAGGGCGGCAGTGCACCTCAGCACCTTTCGGGCAGGGAGGTCGTGTCGACTCGTGTTGACCGAATCCGGTTACATGGCGGTTACACGGAAGCCAGAAAGCAAAAAGCCCGGTCGCAATGACCGGGCTAAGTGCTTGATTTCTTTGGTGGGGCGTGAGTGACTCGAACACTCGACCTACGGATTAAGAGTCCGCTGCTCTACCAACTGAGCTAACGCCCCGACAGAAACGAGATTATGCAGGATGTTTTCGAGATTGCCAACCCCATTTAGTAGTTTTATTAAAAGGATCACATCGCCCGAGATTGAGTCTTTCCTCGACAAAGCCGCCGTCCGGAAAGCACCGACGCGTCCAATCCTGCCGGTATCATGTCGCGGACATCTCGCCGCGCGCAGCATCGTGTGGCTTTCGACCGGGGACTGCCATGGATGACAAAGAGATCACCGAGTTGCTCGACCGAGTTCTCGCGCCATGGGTCCGAGCGCTCACGCTGACGCCGGTCAACGTCGACGAGGAAAGCGCGACGCTGCGTCTGCCGTTTTCCGGCGAGTGGCGTCACTCAGGCGGCATGATCAGCGGCCAGGTGTTCATGGCGGCCGCGGATACGGCGATGGTCGTCGCCATCACAGCCGCGCTCGGCGGCTTCAAGCCGATGAGCACGGTGTCGCTAAACATCAATTTCATGCGCGCGGTCCGCAAGGGCGACGTGTTGATCAAGGCGCGCGTGCTGCGCATGGGCCGTAATCTGGTGTTCGGCGAAGTCGAGCTGTTCGACGAAGGCGGCAATATGGCCGTTCACGCCACCACGACTTACGCGCTGCTGGGGTGAGTGCCCGCCGGACCCGAGCCGGCGGCCACGCAACCTACCCGTAGCAAGAGCAAAGGAAAGCAAGGAAAAGCAGCATGTTCGATCAGGTCGTATTCGCAGGCGGGGGCAACCGCTGTTGGTGGCAGGCGGGTTTTTGGGACGTCGTGCAGCCGCAACTCGACATCCGCCCGCGCGTGATCACCGGCATCTCGGCCGGCGCCGCGACCGCGTGCATGATTTACACGCGCGGCGATTCCGACTGGGTCATGCGCTATTACGAGGACGCGCTGCGCCACAATACGCGCAACGCCTACTGGGGCAATCTGCTGCGCGGCGAGTCGGTGTTCCCGCATTACCGGATCTACCGGCAGGCGCTGCTCGACATCTACGGCGACAGGTTTTCCAGGCTCGCGCAGGCGCCGGAAATCCGCATCGGCGTGTCGCATCTGCCGCGCTGGCTGGGCGCGAGAAGCGCGGTCGCGGCGGGGCTGGTCGCATACAACATCGAAAAATACGTGCGCAAGACGCTGCATCCGACGCTTGGTCGGACGCTCGGTTTTCAGCCGGAATTCGTGCGCGCGCAGGATTGCGCGAGCATCGACGAGTTGGCGGACCTGATCCTGCAATCGTCGAGTACGCCGCCGTTCACGCCGGTTCTGCGGCGCAACGGCCGGCCGGTGCTCGACGGCGGCATGGTCGATAACGTGCCGGTCGGCGCGCTCGACGCCGATGCGCCGGGCAACGTGCTCGTGATGGTCACGCGTCTTTATCCGCGGCCGCAGATGTTCGTCGTCCCGCACGGCGTGCAGCAGCGGCTATACGTGCAGCCGTCGCGCAAGGTACCGATTTCGAGTTGGGATTACACGAGTCCGTCGCAGATGGTGCACGCGTACAACCTCGGCCGCGCGGACGGCGAGACCTTCCTTGGGCGCATACCCGCATTGATGGAGGCGGGAGCGCACGAAGCACGGTGAGCGACGCGGCCCGGCGGGCCGAACCTGGCCGCCAGCCGCGCCACCCGCCAATCATCGCCGACGGCCGCCCTGCAATGCCTCCGGATTCGCGACACTGGCGGTATCGCCGGCATCGAACGCGAGAATGTTCCTGAACGCCGCGGCGAAATACAGCTCGTAGCTCTCACGCTCCACATAGCCAATGTGCGGTGTGCAGATCACGTTTTCCATGCGCAGCAGGCTGTACCCCTGCAGGATCGGCTCGCTTTCGTAGACGTCGATCGCGACCATTCCTGGACGATTGTGCGACAGCGCGCTCACCAGCGCATTCTCATCGAGCAGTTCGGCGCGGCTCGTGTTCACGAGCAGTGCGGTCGGCTTCATGCGCATCAGGTCGTCCTGCTTGACGATGCCACGCGTGTCGTCGTGCAGACGCAGATGCAGCGACAGCACATCGCTGTTCTCGAACAGCTCCTCACGACTCGCCTCGACACCGTAGCCGTCGGCGCGAGCGGCTTCGCGCGAATGCTCGCGGCCCCACACCAGCACGTTCATGCCGAAGGCCTTGCCATAGCCGGCCACGAGCCGGCCGATCTTGCCGTAGCCCCAGATCCCTAGCGTCTGTCCGCGCAGCACCTGACCCAAACCGAAGTTCGGCGGCAGCGCCGATGTCTTTAGCCCCGATTGCTGCCAGGCGCCCTGTTTAAGGTTTGCCACGTATTGCGGAATACGCCGTTGGGCGGCCATGATGAGTGCCCACGTCAGCTCGGCCGGCGCGACCGGCGAACCGCTGCCCTCGAGGACGGCGATGCCGCGCTCGGTACAGGCCGCGAGATCGATGTGGCTCGACACCTTGCCGGTCTGACTGATCATGCGCAAACGTGGCAGCTTGTCGAGCAGTTGCGAGGTGATGCGGGTACGTTCGCGAATCAGGACGAGGGCGTCGACTTCCGCGAGACGGCTCGCCAGTTGTCCGAGACCGCGCACGGTATTGTTGAATACTTTGACTTCCTGGTCGGCCAGCAATTGAAAGCAGTCGAGCTTGCGAACGGCGTCCTGGTAATCGTCAAGGATGGCAATCTTCATGGTATGTACTTTGCTGCGCACCTCGGTGGTGCGAACAGAATGTTATGCTGACTGTCCCAGCATGTGATGTAGGTCACACGCTGGTCTGGCTGAATGTCCTACCGTAGAAGCTTTCGCACGCAAAAGAACGGTAGCGCTACGTGAAGGCGAATTGAGAACGTTTTTAGCAGTTTGTTGCGTGTTGAGGCAAGCCGCTTTACACAAGGTTGCAGAAGCCGTGTACGAAGCGCGCCTCCGCCTGGCAAGCTGTGTGGCCCAGGACGATCTGCGCAATCGTGCGCGGCAGTCGAAAGTTGACACGTCATCGCGATGAATTCAATGCCTCTCGCATGCAGCGTCCCCGGGCTTGTACCGTTTTTCCATTGCTTCAAACGGAGACAAGTCGATGAATCATCCCTCGTTCGAAGGACAGCCCACTATCGAGGCGCCCACATGGGTCAAACACCGCAAGCTGATCGACTGGGTCCAGCGCATCGCCGCGCTGACCAAGCCCGAAAAAGTGGTCTGGTGCGACGGCTCGCAGGAAGAATATGACCGCCTGTGCGCGCAGATGGTCGAAGCCGGGACCCTGAAGAAACTCAACCCCGCCAAGCGTCCCAATTCCTATCTCGCCTGCTCCGATCCGTCCGACGTCGCGCGCGTCGAGGATCGTACCTTCATCTGCTCGCAGCGCGCCGAGGACGCGGGCCCCACCAACAACTGGGTCGCCCCGGCCGAAATGCGCTCGACGCTCGACGGCCTGTTCGACGGCGCAATGCGCGGCCGCACGATGTACGTGGTGCCGTTCTCGATGGGTCCGCTCGGCTCGCCGATCGCGCACATCGGCGTCGAACTGAGCGACAGCCCGTACGTCGTGACCAATATGCGCATCATGACGCGCATGGGCCGCAAGGTGTACGACGTGCTCGGCGAGGAGGGCGAGTTCGTGCCGTGCGTGCATTCGGTCGGCGCGCCGCTCGCGGCGGGCGAGCAGGATGCATCGTGGCCTTGCAACAAGACCAAGTACATCGTGCATTTCCCCGAATCGCGCGAAATCTGGAGCTTTGGCTCGGGCTATGGTGGCAACGCACTGCTAGGCAAGAAGTGCTTCGCGCTGCGCATCGCATCGACGATGGGGCGCGACGAGGGATGGCTCGCCGAACACATGCTGATTCTCGGCGTCACCTCGCCGGAAGGGCGCAAGCATCACGTCGCGGCGGCGTTCCCGTCGGCGTGCGGCAAGACCAACTTTGCGATGCTGATCCCGCCGGCGGCACTGAACGGCTGGAAAATCTCCACGATCGGTGACGACATCGCGTGGATCAAGCCGGGCAAGGACGGCCGCCTGTACGCGATCAATCCGGAAGCGGGTTATTTCGGCGTCGCGCCCGGCACCAGCGAAAAGACCAATTACAACGCGCTCGCCACGTTGAAGGAAAACGTGATCTTCACGAACGTTGCGCTGACCGACGACGGCGACGTCTGGTGGGAAGGCATGACCGACGAGCCGCCGGCGCACTTGATCGACTGGCTGGGCAACGACTGGACGCCGGCCGACGCAAAGGAAACCGGCCGTAAAGCGGCGCACCCGAACGCGCGCTTCACGGCACCTGCGTCGCAGTGCCCATCGATCGATGCGGACTGGGAAAACCCGGCCGGTGTCGCGATCGACGCCTTCATCTTCGGCGGTCGTCGCTCGACCACCGTGCCGCTCGTCACCGAAGCGCGCAACTGGGTCGAGGGCGTCTACATGGCGGCGACGATGGGCTCCGAAACCACGGCCGCGGCGGCGGGCCAGCAGGGCGTGGTGCGTCGCGATCCGTTCGCGATGCTGCCGTTCTGCGGCTACAACATGAGCGACTATTTCAGCCATTGGCTGAAAACCGGCGAGCGTTTGCAGCAGCTGAGCGCGAAGCTGCCGAAAATCTTCTGCGTGAACTGGTTCCGCAAGGGCGCGGACGGCAAGTTCGTGTGGCCAGGCTTCGGCGAAAACATGCGCGTGTTGAGCTGGATCGTTGGGCGCGTCGAGGGCACCGCGCAGGGCGAAGATCATGCGTTCGGTATTTCGCCCCACTACGAGGACATCGACTGGAGCGGCCTGAACTTCAGCCGCGAGCAGTTTGAGCAGGTCATTTCCGTCGACGACGCTGCATGGCGTGACGAACTCGTGCTGCACGCAAAGCTGTTTGACACGCTGCAACAAGGTCTGCCGCCGGCACTGACTGAAGCGAAGCACGCGTTCGAGGGAAAACTCACGGCCTGATCATGTGAGTGCTCACTTACAGTTAAAAAGCCGCCCGTTGGCGGCTTTTTCTATGTGCGCCTCGTTAATGGTCGACCCTTCGACTCCCGCAATGCCCTGAACGACGTTTGCGTCTATTCGAACAAAAAACATCGAGCAAGCTGCGGCGCAGTAAATTGTTTTGTTTTTGGGAATAATAGCTGTTCAGGCCCCGGTTGAATTGACACAGTAGTACCAAAATTGACAATATTTTCCGGTTCGCGGGCAACTTCTGCACGATTTTGCGAGTCGTAGGAGAATTCCAAGTTCGCTTCCACTGGTTTCCACCAATTGTCAGGAAGCAGTAACAAGGCAGGAGTTGTCCTATGGATCATTTGCAGTCGATGCGAGTTTTCGTCAAGGTGGCGGATCTCGGCAGTTTTGCCCGCGCCGCGAGCGCAATGGATATTTCCAACGCGGTCGCCACCCGCCACGTTGCAGACCTCGAGGGCCGTCTTGGTACGCGGCTGCTCAATCGCACGACCCGCAGCTTGTCGCTGACCGAGTCCGGTCAGGTCTATCTCGAGCGCGCCCGTCAAATTCTCGACGAACTGGAAGACGTCGAACAGATGGTGGTCGCGCGCAATCACGAACCCGTCGGCACGCTGCGCATCGTCGCGCCAGTCGTGTTCGGGCTGCATAACCTCGCGCCCGTGCTGCAAACGTACGCGGAGCGCTATCCGAAGGTCATTCCCGACGTCACGCTGGTTGACCGTCAGGTCGATCTCGTCGAGGAAGGTTTCGACGTCGGCGTCGTCATCGCGCGGCAAATGCGCAGCGCGAGCATCGTCACGCGGCGTCTGACCACGGGCTGCATGACCGTCTGCACGACCCCGGCGTATCTGGAAAAGCATGGCACGCCGAGCCGCCCTGAACATCTGCTCGAACATCCGTGCCTGAGCCTGCCGTCCGAATACTGGGGCGACGAGCGCGTGTTCACGGGGCCCGAAGGGGAAGTGCGCGTGCGGCCGTCGAACGTGATCGTCGCGAACAATACGGAAATGCTGCGCCAGTTTGCGCTGCTCGGCATGGGCATCGCGATCCTGCCGAGCTACCTGATCGGCCGCGACATGACGCGCGGTCGGCTCGTGCGTCTGCTCGGCGACTACCGTTTGCCGCAGGTCGAGATCAACATTGCGTACCCGAGTCGCCGTCACCTTCCGGCCAAAGTGCGCACGTTCATCGACCATCTGGTCGAGCATTTCAACCAGACGCCGAACAGCGTGCTCGGCGAACAGTGGATCAAGGACGGTCTCGAACGCCCGGCGACGTCGGCCGCGTTCGAGACAGCCGAGTCGCGCGCGCCGGAAGCGTTCGATGGCGCCGAGCCGCTGTCGCGGCTACTCGATAGCGAGCTGTCGCCAGCCGTGCCAAAGCCGCTGGCGAAGTCGCCCAACCGCAGCACACGGCCAACGGCGTTGTCGCCGCTGTAAGTCTCCGGATGTCAAAGCCCGCGGGGATACGGGCGGCCGATAAAAAAGGCGCGGTCACTTCGAGTGACCGCGCCTTTTTTCATGGACACTTGCGGCTGCCACCGCGCGCCGCCGATCCGAAGCCCGGCTTACGAGCCGGTCTTACGCGCGGCAGTTTTCTTCGCGGGCGCCTTCTTGGCCGCCGCGGTCCTGGCGGCGGGCGCCTTCTTGGCCGCCGCCTTTTTTTCCGCTGGCTCGGCCTTCACGGCCACGGCGGTATCGCCTTCGTCCGCTTCCGGCATCGCTTTCGCCGTGGAACGAGCACCCGAAGTCTTGGCCGCCGCGGTTTTCGCCGCCGCCGGTTCCTTCTTCTCGAACTCGAAGCCGATCTTGCCGTCGTTCTGCTTGACGAGGAACGCCTTGAAGTTACGACCCGTGCGCGACGATTTAAAGTTCGTCAGCAGATCGGTGCGACCTTCCTCGAGCAACTTGGACATCTGCTCGCGGGCGATTTCCTGCTGCAGAATCACCTTGCCGGAGCGAAAGTCGCACGTCTTCGGACTCGCCACCGAGTTTTCGCACACGTAACTCATGCCGTGCTCGAACACGCGGCCGTGACACTTTGGACACGCGCCGACCGGCTGCTGATCGGAGAAGTCGGGCGGTTCGCCGTCTTCGCCGGCCGCATCCTGGCCGAAGTCGAACTCGAGCTTATAGTTCTTGATTTCATCGTCGAGCGACAGTTTCAGGATCGCCGAGAACGGCCGACCCATCTTGCTGCGGAAGCCCGACAGCGGCCCGATCGTCTTGTTCTGAAGCAGTTCTTCGACTTCGGCGATCTCGAACTGACGACCGCCCGGAATCTTCGAGATCGAGAACTCGCATTTCGAGCACGCGAAACGCCGGTAGTTTTCCTTCACCTGGCCGCCGCAATTCGGGCAAGGGGTCTGCAACGTCGCGTAATCGCCGGGTATCGTGTCGGAATCGTATTCCTTCGCCCGCTTGACGATGGTCTGCGTCATGCGCGCGATTTCCTGCATGAACGCGTCGCGCGGCAGGTTGCCGCGCTCCATCTGCGAGAGCTTGTATTCCCATTCGCCGGTTAGCTCCGGCGCGGTCAGCTCTTTCACGCCGAGGCCGCGCAGCAGCGTCATCAGCTGGAAGGCTTTGGCGGTCGGAATCAGATCGCGGCCTTCGCGGATCAGGTATTTTTCGGTGAGCAGACCTTCGATGATCGCCGCGCGCGTTGCCGGCGTGCCGAGCCCCTTGGCCGCCATCGCTTCGCGCAATTCGTCGTCTTCGACCAGTTTGCCCGCACCTTCCATCGCCGACAGCAGCGTCGCTTCGTTGTAGCGTGCTGGTGGCTTCGTGACCAATTGATGCGCGGCGATCTTGTCGGTCTTGACCTTTTCGTCTTTCTGCACCGGCACGAGGTTCGCGTCATCGCCGCTGGTTTCGCGGCCGTAGATCTGCAGCCAGCCCGGCTCGACCAGCACCTTGCCTTCGGTCTTGAAGTGATGGCCGACCACCTCGGTGATACGCGTCGTCACACGGAATTCGGCGGCCGGGAAGAACACCGAAAGGAAGCGCTTCACGACGAGGTCGTAGAGCTTCTGTTCGGGTTCGGACAGATTCTTCGGCGCCTGCAGCGTCGGGATGATTGCGAAGTGGTCGCTGATCTTCGAATTGTCGAAGATGCGCTTGTTCGGTTTCACCCAGCCCTTATCGAGCGCCTGCTTCGCGAACGGCAGGTAGTTGTTGCTCTCCTTGAGCATCCCGAGCGTCTGCTTGACCGTGTCCAGATAGTCTTCCGGCAGCGCGCGCGCGTCGGTTCGCGGATAGGTCAGCACCTTGTGCTTTTCGTACAGCGCCTGAGCGAGACCCAGCGTGTTCTTCGCCGAAAAGCCGAAGCGGCCGTTGGCTTCACGCTGCAGACTGGTCAGGTCGAAGAGCGCGG
This sequence comes from Paraburkholderia podalyriae, assembly GCF_014397785.1. Taxonomy (GTDB): domain Bacteria; phylum Pseudomonadota; class Gammaproteobacteria; order Burkholderiales; family Burkholderiaceae; genus Paraburkholderia; species Paraburkholderia podalyriae. Next base: position 157,578 of record NZ_VZQQ01000001.1, on the reverse strand, counting down.
GCGACAGCTGCGTTGACGGTTTCGACTCCTCGGTCACCGTGCCCAACTGACCGCGGCAAGCCGCGACGATCGTCTCTGCCGCTGGCAACGCCCAGAGGCGCGAATCGCGCTTCTCCGGATCGAACTCGTCGCGCTTGAATTTCGGATCGAACCAGCGGCCTTCGTAGAAGCCGCCCGCGCAGACGAACTCCGCCTTCACTTCCCAGTAATCGCGCGGCACGAAGCGTCGAATCTTCTCTTCGCGCTCGACGACGATCGACAGCGTCGGCGTCTGCACGCGCCCGACCGTGGTCAGGAAGAAGCCGCCGCCCTTGCTGTTGAAGGCGGTCATCGCGCGCGTGCCATTGATGCCGACGAGCCAGTCCGCCTCCGAGCGGCACCGCGCCGCATCGGCGAGCGGCTGCATCTCTTCGTCGCTGCGCAGACGCGCGAAACCGTCGCGGATCGCGCCGGCCGTCATCGACTGCAGCCACAGCCGCTGCACCGGCTGTTTGGCTTTCGCGTGCTGCGCGATCAGGCGGAAAATCAGCTCGCCCTCGCGTCCCGCGTCGCATGCGTTGATCAGACGGTCGATGTCCTTGCGCTTCAACAGCCGGGTCAGCAACTTCAGACGCGACTCGCTCTTCGCGATCGGATTGAGATCGAAATGCGGAGGAATGACGGGCAGATTGGCAAAGCTCCACTTGCCGCGCTTGACTTCGTATTCGTCGGGCGCGGCAATTTCCAGCAGGTGGCCCACTGCCGATGAAAGCACGTAGTCGTCGCTTTCATAGTACTCGTCATGCTTGGTAAAGCCGCCCAAAGCGCGCGCGATGTCGTTCGCGACAGAAGGCTTTTCGGCGATGATCAGTGCTTTGGACATGACTCGATGTGAGGTTGGAAGATGCGGGTGGGTGGTCTTGAGCGCCAACATGGCGCGCGGCGCTCGCTTGAGACCTTGTTCGACCCAATAACGACCGCTTTATAGCACAAGGCGCGAACCGAACGTGCCAGGTGCCATAAAAGCGCGCCAACATAATTGCGCGTCCAGCGCTTGATCAACTGCGGCAAACGCCGCGTGCGGACAGCGATGCCAGCGGTGAAGCTGCCCCAAAAATTGTCGGCGACGGCCCGTGCCGCAAGCCGCGGGTCGGGAGGCTTTCGGTTGGGCCAGGCGGCGCGCCGGGCCGCCTTCAGGCGACCGCCAGCGCCGGCCGCAGCTTCGGCGCGCCGGTCACACCGGGCAGCGCGGTCAGATCCGACAGCATCCGCTCGACGATCGACACCTGCGGCAAAACCGTACCGAAAAAACGTGTCGTCACCGAGTCTTCGATCAGGACGGTCGGGAAATTCTCGACATCCAGATCGTCGAAGCGATCCGCATGAGTTTCGATGTCGATCCATGCGAAACAGACTTCCGGGTGCCGCTCGGCCAGCCGGTTGAAAGCGTCCCGGTACTCGCGACACGTTCCGCACCACTCCGCGCACAGGCATGCAACGAACAATGTGTCGGGTTCGTTGACGCGCTCGGCGATCCGGTCCTGGTCGGTGTCGAGGTTCAGCGCGGGCATGAAGTGGTTTCCTTGTGTACTTTGTCGGGTGCTTTGGCGCGAATGTAGCATGGCCGATCGCGAAGAGTGGCCAATCTGCGTTGATGCCGGTCAGTCTCGGCTCAGTCATGATGGGCTCGCATGAAGCGACCGCCGGGCAGTAGCGTGACCTCGCCGGCTAGTTCGAGTCGAAGCAAGGTGGCGTGCAGGGCAGCATCCTCCATCTCGGTGCGGGCGGCGAGAATTTCAAGCGTTGTCGGCGAATGGCCGAGCGCGGCGAGCAGACGCTGGGCGTCGGAGGCGAGCGCAGGCTGCGGGGCCGGTCCGGACGGTGGCGAGTCGGCGAAGGCGGCGCTCGTAGCTTGAGGAGCCTTCCCATCCGACGAAGCGCACAAACCCGTATGCTGCAGCGGCACAGCACGCTTCGCCGCGCGTCCCGCGGTGCGCGCCGGCCGCGGGGCAGAACCTAGTTCCTCCAGCACCTCGTCAGGCGTTTCCACGAGCCGCGCCCCCTGCTTGATCATCCGATGACAGCCGCGCGACAACGGCGCGTGAATCGATCCGGGCAATGCGAACACGTCGCGCCCCATCTCGTTGGCGAGCCGCGCGGTAATCAGCGAGCCGGAGCGCATAGCCGCCTCGATGATCACGACCCCGCTGACCAGCCCGGCGATCAGCCGATTGCGCTGTGGGAAATTGGCGGCGCGCGCCGGCGTGCCGAGCGGCCACTCCGACAGGATCGCGCCTTGCGCCGCGATCTGCCGCGCGAGCGCATGATGCGCGGCCGGATACACCAGATCCGCGCCGGTGCCGACCACCGCGACCGTCCCGCCGACGCCTTCCAGCCCGCCCCGATGCGCGGCGCCATCGATGCCGAGCGCGAGCCCTGACACGACCGTCACGCCCGCCGCCGACAGGTCGCGCCCGAATCGCCGCGCATCCTCGATGCCCTGCGGGGTCGCGCTGCGGCTGCCCACCAGCGCGACGGCTCGCGTATGCAGCAGATCGAGCCGGCCCTTTATATATAGAAGCGGCGGTGGATCCGGCATCGTCAACAGCGTGGGCGGATACGCGGGATCGTCGAGCGTGACGATCTGGTTGCCCGGCAGATCGCGCCATGCGAGCACCGCATCGAGCTCACCGTCGAACGCGGGACCCGGCGGCGTCAGCACCGCGCGCGCCGCAGCTTCGCCGGCGACCTCGGCGAGCGCCTCCCGCGACTGCGTGAAAATCGCTTCCGGCAGCCCGAATGCGCGAAGCAACAGGCGCAACGCCGCCGGTTTGAGGCCCGGCGCAATCGACAACCGCAGCCAGGCGGCCAGTTCGATACGGGTTGCGGACAAGGTCTGCATGCGGGTTGCTCCTCTGGCGGGGCCTGCGGGCAGGCGGGCGCCATGCTAAAATTTTCATCATCCGAAATAAAACCGCGGAAATAAAACGGCAATGAGCCACGAACAACCGCGGCGCCGCGCTGACCGGCGCGGGTTCGTCGTGGGGCGCACGAGGCGTGTTGAATCGAACCGGTTCGACATCATCTATCCTCTGCGTATTACGTCGGGCTCACAACCTGGCCGAATGGCCAACGCGAGCCTTCCAACCGTTGGCGGCGTCTCAAATCACACTCGAAATCATGGCTTTACTGAGCATCCTCAATTACCCGGACAAACGGCTGCACAAGGTGGCCAAGCCAGTCGCGGAGGTCAACGACCGTATCCGCCGTCTCGTCGCGGACATGGCCGAAACGATGTACGCGGCGCCCGGCGTCGGCCTCGCCGCCACCCAGGTGGACGTGCACGAGCGCGTCATCGTGATCGACGTGTCGGAGACGCACGGCGAACTGCTCGCATTCATCAACCCTGAAATCGTCTGGTCGAGCGATGCGAGGAAGCTGTCGGAGGAGGGCTGCCTGTCGGTGCCCGGGATCTACGACAACGTCGAGCGTGCCGAGAAAGTGCGCGTGCGCGCGCTGAACGAGAAGGGCGAAACGTTCGAGCTCGATTGCGAGGGGCTTCTCGCCGTGTGCATCCAGCACGAGATGGATCATCTGATTGGCCGCGTGTTCGTCGAATATCTGTCGCCGCTGAAGCAAACGCGCATCAAGAGCAAGATGAAGAAGCTCGCCCACGCGATGTAACCCGCTTTCACTTGCCTTCCGCCCATTCATGAGTCATTCGTTGCGCGTCATCTTTGCCGGTACGCCGGAATTCGCCGCGGCCGCGCTGGCCGCGATTCATCGCGCCGGGTTTGCCGTGCCGCTCGTGTTGACGCAGCCGGACCGGCCCGCGGGACGCGGCATGAAGCTGCAGGCGAGTCCGGTCAAGCGCTACGCGCAGGAACATGGCCTCGCGGTCGCGCAGCCCACGTCGCTGCGCCGCGCCGGCAGATATCCGCAGGAAGCCGCCGCCGGCATCGAGCAATTGCGCGCGACACCACACGACGTGATGGTCGTCGCCGCCTACGGGCTGATCCTGCCGCAGGAGGTGCTCGACATTCCGCGCTTCGGCTGCATCAACATTCACGCGTCGCTGCTGCCGCGCTGGCGCGGCGCGGCGCCGATTCATCGCGCGATCGAGGCGGGTGACGCGCAAACCGGCATCACGCTGATGCAGATGGATGCCGGCCTCGATACCGGCGCGATGATTTCCGAAGTGCGCACCCCCATCTCCGTCGACGACACCACCGCCACGCTGCACGATCGTCTCGCCGGGTACGGCGCGCAGCTGATCGTCGATGCGCTGATCGAGCTCGAGCACAGCGGCAAGCTGACGTCGACCCCGCAGCCGACCGACGGCGTGACCTACGCGGAGAAAATCGCCAAACACGAAGCGGCACTCGACTGGCGCCGCCCGGCCGAGGCGCTTGGGCGGCAGGTGCGCGCGTTCGACCCATTCCCCGGCGGCGCCGGCACGCTCGAAGACGGCAGCACCATCAAGATCTGGGCCGCCACCACCGTGGCCTCGCTGGCGTCTGACAGCAACAAGGCGCCGGGCACCATCACCGAGGTTTCGCCCGACGGCGTGCTGGTCGCTTGCGGCGAAGGCGCACTGCGTCTGACGCAATTGCAGAAGCCCGGCGGCAAGCGCCTGCCGGTGCGCGAATTCCTGGCCGGCTCGCCGCTCGTCGCAGGCCAGCGCTTCCAGCTTCTCGATGCGGAATAAGCGCATCGCGCACGCCAGGACATCGTCCATTCGGACGATGTTCTTCGCACCCGCCGCGAGTGCGCCGCGCGTTAGAATCCTCCATGCAGCAGACCAGTTCCGAGGGTTCATCACATGTTCGGCATCGTTCATTTCGAGTTTTTCATCGTCGCGGTTTTTCTCCTGAACATCACGCCGGGGCCGGATACCGCCTATATCGTTGGGCGCAGCGTCGCCCAAGGCCGCGGCGCGGGGCTGATGTCGGCGCTCGGTATTTCGGCGGGCTGCTGCATTCACTCGCTCGCCTGCGCGTTCGGGCTGACCGCGCTGCTGGCCGCCTCGGCTACGGCGTTCACCATCGTCAAATTCGTCGGCGCAATTTATCTGATCTATCTGGGCGTGCGCCTGATCTTCACGAAACCGGCCGCAGATGCGCCCGCCGGCGACGCGCGTGTGCCGTCCACGCCGAAATCGCTGCGGCAGTTGTTCCGGCAAGGCTTCTGGACCAACGTGCTGAACCCGAAGGTCGTGCTGTTCTTCGTGTCGTTCTTCCCGCAATTCGTCGCGACGAGCAGCGAACACAAGACCTTCGCGTTTCTCACGCTCGGCGCGGTTTTCGTGCTGATGAGCATGGTCTGGAACAGCTTCGTCGCATGGATCGCGGGCAGCGTCACGCAGCGTTTCTCGGGCAAACCCACAGTCAAGCGCTGGCTCGATCGCGGCGTCGGCAGCGCGTTCGTCGGCTTGGGGATCAAACTCGCGACCGCCTCTCGGTAATTGAATTTTCCCGCATCGCCCATATCTAACATTTCGCTTACGATCTGACGCCGCAATCGCGCGGCACGGAGATGAAGGCCACGCTCGGGGCAAGGAGTTGCAGACATGTTTAATTGGGTGAAAACCGCGATGTTGATGGCCGCGATCACGGCCCTTTTCATCGTGATCGGCGGGATGATCGGCGGGTCGCGCGGCATGATGATCGCGCTCGTGATCGCCCTTGGGATGAATTTCTTCTCGTACTGGTTCTCCGACAAAATGGTCCTGCGCATGTACAACGCGCAGGAAGTCGACGAAAACAGCGCGCCGCAGTTCTATCGGATGGTGCGCGATCTCGCCACGCGCGCGAACCTGCCGATGCCGCGCGTCTACCTGATCAACGAAGACGCGCCGAACGCGTTCGCCACTGGCCGCAATCCGGAGAACGCCGCGGTCGCGGCGACCACCGGCATTCTTCGCGTGTTGTCCGAGCGTGAAATGCGCGGTGTGATGGCGCACGAACTCGCGCACGTGAAGCATCGCGACATTCTGATCTCGACGATTTCGGCGACCATGGCCGGCGCGATTTCAGCGTTGGCGAACTTCGCGATGTTCTTCGGCGGCCGCGACGAAAACGGTCGTCCCGCGAACCCCATCGCGAGCATCGCGGTTGCGCTGCTCGCCCCGATTGCGGGCGCGTTGATCCAGATGGCGATTTCGCGTGCGCGCGAATTCGAAGCCGACCGTGGCGGCGCGCAGATTTCGGGCGACCCGCAAGCACTGGCGTCGGCGCTCGACAAGATCCATCGCTATGCGAGCGGCATTCCGTTCCCGACGGCCGAGGCGCATCCGGCCACCGCGCAGATGATGATCATGAATCCGCTGTCGGGCGGCGGCATCGCGAGTCTGTTTTCGACGCACCCGGCGACCGAGGAACGCATCGCGCGTCTGATGGAAATGGCGCGCACCGGCCGTTTCGACTGAGGCGCCGCGTCGCTCGGCGCGTCAAGCCTGAAATACTGAAGAGCGGGCCCGCGAGGCCCGTTTTTTTTCGCTTCTTTCGTCGCCACTGCGCGACAGCATCTGCGGCCACCGCCCACGCACGGCGGCGCCCCATCGGCGCCACGCTACAATGTGCGCTGATTGCGCCGCGCGCACCGTGCGGCTTGCCCTTGCTCCCTTCATGACTTCAAAGCCTTCTTCGCGTTCTGCTTCCTCGTTGGCGCGTTCACGCGAATCCCATTTGTCGACGCTGCATCTGTCGCCCGAATCGCTCGGGTTTGCGCTCGACTGCGCCGCCCAGGCCGTCGGCGCCGTGCGTCTCGGCGCGGCTCTGCCCGCGGCGCTGCAAAGCGTCTTCGTGGCGGTGCCCGAGGGCAACGCCGCGGCGGCGCGCGGCGCGGTGCAGGACATCGCCTATCGCACGATGCGCCGTCTCGCGACCGCCGAGTGGCTGATTGCGAAGCTCGTGAAGAAAGCGCCCCCGCCGCACGTCGCGCATGTGCTCGCGTGCGCGCTCGCACTGCTCGTCGACGACGGAGCGAGCGCCGCCTACACACCGTTCACAGTCGTCGACCAGGCGGTCAGCGTGATCGGCGCGCGCCAGCATTTCGCGTTTGCGAAGGGACTCGTCAACGCGGTGCTGCGTAACTTTTTGCGCGAGCGCGATGCGCTGCTCGCCGCCGTGCAAGCCGACGAAGTGGCGCGCTGGAACTATCCGGCCTGGTGGATCGACTCGGTGAAGCGCGCATGGCCCGAGGCGTGGCAATCGGTGCTGGCCGCCGGCAACACGCAAGGTCCGCTGACGTTACGCGTGAACGCGCGCCATTCGACGGTCGACGCCTATCTGCAAGAGCTGCAACGCCAGCAGATCGCCGCAAGCAAGGCTGGCGAGTACGCGGTCACGCTTGCGACGCCAATGCCGGTCGAGCGCATTCCGGGCTTCAGCGAAGGTGTCGTGTCCGTACAGGACGCAGGGGCGCAACTCGCCGCGCGATTGCTCGGCGTGAGTGACGGCATGCGCGTGCTCGACGCGTGCGCGGCGCCCGGCGGCAAGACCGGCCATCTGCTCGAACTCGCGAATATTCAACTGGTCGCGCTCGAAAGCGATGCGTCGCGCGCCCGCCGCATCGGCGAAAACCTGCGGCGTCTGAAGCTCGAAGCGGAAGTGCGCATCGGCGACGCGGGCAACCCCGCCCAATGGCAAGACGACCTCGACCAGCCATTCGAGCGCATCCTCGCCGACGTGCCGTGCTCGGCGTCGGGCATCGTGCGGCGTCATCCGGATATTCGCTGGCTGCGTCGCCAGTCCGATATCGCCGCGCTCGTCGCCGAACAGCGCCGCATTCTCGACGCGCTGTGGCCGCTCGTGAAATCAGGCGGCGAGTTGCTTTATGTTACCTGTTCGATCTTCCCCGAAGAGGGCGAGTTGCAGGCACAGTGGTTTGGAAACCAGCATCAGGATGCGGTACGATTGGACGCGCCGGGGCAGCTTTTACCCTCAGTTGCCCGCGCGCCCGCCGACCCATCGGCCGGTTCTCATGCTGGACGACCCGCTGAATTCAGCGCCGGCACGAACTCAGACCACGACGGATTTTTCTACGCGCGCTTTCAGAAACGGTGACCATAAAACGCTTCTTCCCGCTTCGGCTCGCTGCCGTGCTCTGGATCGCGCTGGCCGTCTGGCTTGCAGCGCCGGGTGCGGCGCACGCTGACTCGATCGCGGTGCAGCGGGCGTCGCTGCAGGCCGACAACGGCGGCTGGAGTCTCGACGCGCATTTCGAATTCGAGCTGAACAACAATCTCGAAGACGCGGTCAACAAAGGCATTCCGCTTTATTTCACGACCGATTTCGAACTGAGCCGGCCGCGCTGGTACTGGTTCGACGAGCAGCCGGTCAGCGTGTCGCAAAGTTTGCGGCTGTCGTTCCAGCCGCTCACGCGCGAATATCGCGTGTCGAGCGTGCAGTCGGGCGGCTTGCAGCTCGGCTTTTCCACGCTCAAGGATGCGCTCGCGGTCATCAAGCACGTGACCTCGTGGCACGTGATCGACCGCAATCAGGTACGTGTCGGTGAAACCTATAACGCGTCGGTGCGCATGCAGCTCGACATTGGGCTCATGCCCAAGCCGTTCCAGATCGACGCCGTGAACAACCGCGACTGGAACCTCGCCTCCGATTGGAAGCGCTTCACTTTCACGGCGGCCGATCATGCTAAATAAAGTGCGCTCCTCGTCCACCAGCGTCAGCAGCATCGTCGTGCGCGTGCTGGTGTCGACGGTCGCGGTGACGGCCGTGCTGCTGCTCGTGCTGCTGGCCGCGGCGAGCGCGAACACCGAATTCTTCGACCGCTACTACCAGTGGCTGTACGCGGCCAACGTCGCGGTCGCGATGATCTTTCTGCTGGTGGTGGCGACGCTCGTCGTCATCATTATCGTGCGATTACGCACGGGTAAATTCGGCACACGGCTGCTCGCGAAGCTCGCGTTCTTCATGGCGCTGGTCGGTGTGGTGCCGGGCGGCATCATCTACATCGTGTCGTATCAGTTCGTGTCGCGCAGCATCGAGTCGTGGTTCGACGTGAACGTCGAAACCGCGCTCGCGTCCGGCCTCAATCTCGGGCGCGGCATGCTCGACGCGTCGCTGTCCGATCTGCAGACGAAGGCGCGCCTGATGTCCGAGCAACTCGCGAGCGCGGACGCCGCCGGCACCACGCTGACGCTGCTGCGTCTGCGTGACCAGTTCGGCGTGCAGGACGCGACGATCGTGGAGCCGACCCGCAGCATGTCGGGCGCGACGCCCGACATGCACGTGGTCGCGCAGGCATCCGGCAACTACGCGATACTGCTGCCGAGCGATCTGCCGACACCGCTGATGATCGAGCAGGCGCGCGGCCACGGCTATGCGGCGATCGAGGGCGAAGTGGACGGCGATGCGCACGCGCAAGGCAGCAAAGGCGTGCTGCGTCTGCGTGTGGTGCAGCGTATTCCCGATGCCAACGCGTCGCTATTGCAGCCCGCCGAACGCTTCCTCCAACTGACGCAGCCGGTGTCGACGACACTCGCGCGCAATGCCGATTCGGTGCAGCGCGCGTATCGCGAGTATCAGGAGAAGGCGCTCGGCCGCACCGGCTTGCGCAAGATGTACATCGGCACGCTGACGCTGTCGCTGTTTCTCGCGACTTTCATCGCGATGATGCTCGCGCTCGCGCTCGGCAACCAGCTCGCGCGGCCGCTATTCCTGCTCGCGCAGGGCACGAAGGAAATTACCGAGGGCGACTACACGCCGAAGCGCGAGATCAAGTCGCGCGACGAACTCGGTTTCCTCACGCAGTCGTTCAACGCGATGACGCGGCAGTTGTCGGAAGCGCGCGGGGCGGTCGAGAAAAATCGTATCGCGCTCGAGCATTCGAAGGCGTATCTCGAGAGCATCCTCGCGAACCTGACCGCGGGTGTGTTCGTGTTCGACCGGCAGTTCCGGCTGACCACCGCGAATCGCGGCGCCGAGCGGATTTTCCGTCAGCCGTTCCAGGCGGTGCTCGGTTCGTCGCTGGATCAGATCGGCGTGCTGGGCGAATTCGGCGCAATGGTGCGCAAGCCATTCGCCGACCGGGAAGCGGCGAGCGAAGACGGCCGTGACGACAACGGCCATTGGCAGCAGCAGTTCTCGGTGCCGGTGCCCGGCGAAACCGAGCCGCTCACGCTGCTCGTGCGCGGCGCGCGCCTCGTCGCGGCGAACGAGCGCGACGCCCAAGGCTTGCAAACCTCGGGCTACGTGATCGTGTTCGACGACATCTCCGACGTGATCTCCGCGCAGCGTTCGATCGCATGGGGCGAAGTCGCACGCCGGCTCGCGCACGAGATCAAGAATCCGCTCACGCCGATTCAACTCTCGGCCGAGCGTTTGCAGATGAAACTCGCCGACAAGCTCGCGCCGTCGGATGCGGACGTGTTGAAGCGCGGCGCGACGACGATCGTCAATCAGGTCGCCGCGATGAAGCAGATGGTCGACGATTTCCGCGACTACGCGCGTACACCGCCCGCGGTGCTCGCGCATCTGCAATTGAATGATCTGGTCAGCGAGGTGCTCACGCTGTACGGTATCGAGGAAGGCAAGGGTGCGATCCAGGTCGAACTCGCGGCCTTGCCTGCGATACGCGGCGACGCAACGCAGTTGCGTCAGGTGATCCACAACCTGCTGCAGAACGCGCAGGACGCGGTCGCCGAAGTCGCGCATCCGCGTGTTTTGCTCGAGACGAGGACAGTAGAATATGGAGACCCCGACGCGCAAGGCAAGGCACGCGTCGCGGTACGTCTGACAGTGTCGGATAACGGACCAGGCTTTCCCGCGCGTATCCTCACGCGCGCGTTTGAGCCGTACGTGACGACTAAGGCCAAAGGTACGGGTCTGGGACTTGCGATGGTGAAGAAGATCGTCGACGAACATGGCGCGCGCATCGACATTCGCAATCGCATGAAGGCCGGCGATGTGATCGAAGGCGCGCAGATTTCGATTCTCTTCCTTCAACTGGCGGACGACCTCGCGCAGCCGGGCGCACCTGGTTCGGGTGCGCATCCGGCGCGCGCTGGCGCGTCGCAGGGAACGACAAAAGCAACAGTGCAGACAAGGGCAGCGTAAATGGCAACCATCCTGGTGGTAGATGATGAAATGGGCATCCGGGAATTGCTCTCGGAGATCCTGAGCGACGAGGGACACGTCGTGGAGGCCGCGGAAAACGCGCAGGAGGCGCGCGAGTTCCGTTTGCGTCAGGCGCCCGACCTGGTGCTGCTCGACATCTGGATGCCGGACACCGACGGCGTGACGTTGCTCAAGGAATGGGCCGCGCAAGGTCAATTGACGATGCCCGTCATCATGATGTCCGGTCACGCGACGATCGACACCGCGGTCGAAGCCACCAAGATCGGCGCGCTCAATTTCCTCGAAAAGCCGATCGCGCTGCAGAAGCTGCTAAAGGCGGTCGAGCAGGGACTCGCGCGCGGCAATTCGGCGGCCGTGCCTGGCGGCGTGGCCGCGAAGCCGGCGTTGCCGGTTAGCGCGTCGTCGGTCGCGTCATCGGCCGCGTTGCCGATACTGTCGTCCGATGGCGTCAGCGGCGGCGCGCTCGCCGCGCAAACCGCATCGATCTCGTTCGACATTCCGCTGCGCGATGCGCGCGACGCGTTCGAGCGCGCGTACTTCGAATATCACCTCGCGCGCGAGAACGGCAGCATGACGCGCGTCGCGGAGAAGACCGGTCTCGAACGCACGCATCTTTATCGAAAGCTGAAGCAACTCGGCGTCGATCTCGGCAAGAACAAGGGAGAGTGAGCTCCACGTGTTGCATGCGAACGCCGGCCCGACAGGGTTTTCCATGAAAGGGCTTGCTGAACTGCGGATCGCTTGATATAGTTTCGTTCTTCGTTGGCCCGGTAGCTCAGTTGGTAGAGCAGCGGATTGAAAATCCGCGTGTCGGTGGTTCGATTCCGCCCCAGGCCACCAGGATTTAGCCCTAGGAAATCGCAAGATTCCTGGGGCTTTTCCGTTTGGCGGGCAAGTCGTTACTTCGGCTTGTCATGCAGTTAGAGCCGCGCGTGTGGGACAGCTGGCGCCGGTGAGATTCGGTGTCGCGTGATAAAATCGCGCCAGTTCAAGGACTTGCATGCAGGCGTCGCACAGAAGCGCCCAATCTTTCGCCCGACGATCGGCGGTATAAGCGCCCAGCCACGTTCACGCGCAACGCGCGACCTATACTGCTTTGGGCCGGCACAATGCCGGCACACGTCGCGCCGCGTTGCTCGTATGGCGCACCTCGCGCAGCGCGACGTGGCACTCTCATTCACGGAGTATCACGGTGATCCGCAAAGACGCTAAGCGTAGCGCGCTCGTGCTGTTTTCCGGCGGCCAGGATTCCGCCACATGTCTCGCCTGGGCGCTCGATCGTTACGACACGGTCGAAACGATCGGCTTCGATTATGGACAGCGGCATCGCGTCGAGCTCGAATGCCGCGAGGGGTTTCGTCAGGCCATCGCGCGTGCGTTTCCGGCGTGGGCCGATCGTCTCCGCGACGATCACATGATCGACCTGTCGCTGCTCGGCGCTATCAGCGACACCGCGATGACGCGCGAGATCGAGATCGAAGCGACGACGAATGGTTTGCCGAACACGTTCGTACCGGGCCGCAATCTGATGTTCATGACGTTCGCCGCGGCCATCGCGTATCGGCGCGGTTTGCAGGTGCTGGTCGGTGGCATGTGCGAGACAGACTTCTCGGGCTACCCCGATTGCCGCGACGACACGATGAAGGCGCTGCAGGTCGCGCTGAATCTGGGCATGGACACGCGCTTCGCGCTCGAGACGCCGCTGATGTGGCTCGACAAGGCCGACACGTGGCGCCTCGCGCACGAACTCGGCGGCGAGGAGCTGGTTGAACTGGTGCGCGTCGAAACGCATACCTGCTACGTCGGCGAACGCGCCGAGTTGCACTCATGGGGCTTTGGCTGCGGCGAATGCCCGGCATGCCGGTTGCGCAAACGTGGCTATGAGGCTTACCTCGCCGGCGATAAAGTGACCGAGCCGGTGTGACGGTTCGCGCGAGAGCGCGCATCATCCGCTAGTCGCGCATCATTGATTCAGGAACACAGGACAGAAAGCAGCATGACGTACGCGGTCAAGGAAATTTTCTACACGCTGCAGGGCGAGGGCGCGAATGCCGGCCGGCCGGCCGTGTTCTGCCGTTTCGCGGGCTGCAATCTGTGGTCGGGCCGCGAAGAGGATCGCGCGGAAGCCGTCTGCCGTTTCTGCGACACCGATTTCGTCGGCACCGACGGCGAGAACGGCGGCAAGTACCGCACACCTGACGAACTCGTCGCGATGATCACGTCGCAATGGCCGCAAGGCGAGGGCGAGCGTTTCGTCGTGTGCACCGGCGGCGAGCCGATGCTGCAAATCGATCAGCCGCTCGTCGACGCGCTGCACGCGGCCGGCTTCAAGATCGCGATCGAGACCAACGGCTCGCTGCCGGTGCTCGACACGATCGACTGGATCTGCGTGAGTCCGAAGGCCGACGCGCCGCTCGTCGTGACGAAGGGCAACGAGCTGAAGGTCGTGATTCCGCAGGACAACCAGCGCCTCGCCGACTACGCGAAGCTCGACTTCGAGTATTTCCTCGTCCAGCCTATGGACGGTCCGTCGCGCGACATCAACACGAAGCTCGCGATCGACTGGTGCAAGCGTCATCCGCAGTGGCGCCTGTCGATGCAGACTCACAAGTATCTGAACATTCCCTGATTTGCCGTGCTGACGATTACCCGAAAACTCGAATTCGACGCGGGCCACCGCATTCCCGATCACCGCAGCCAGTGCCGTAATCTGCACGGCCATCGCTACGTGCTCGAAATCACGCTGCAAGGCGATCTGGTCGACACCGAAGGCGCGCCCGATCGCGGCATGGTGATGGACTTCGCCGATGTGAAGTCGCTCGCGGTCGAGCATCTGGTCGACAAGTGGGACCACGCGTTTCTCGTCTACAAAGGCGACACGCAGGTGCGCAGCTTTCTCGAGAGCATGGTGGGTCACAAGACGGTCGTGATCGATCGCATTCCCACAGTCGAAAACCTCGCCGCGATTGCATTCGACATGCTCGCGAACGTGTACGACGCACACTACGGCGTGAACCTGCGCCTGCATAAAGTGCGTCTATACGAGACGCCGAACTGCTGGGCCGACGTGGTCCGCGACTAGCTCTCGCGTCAATCCACGCCCCGCCGCGGGCGAACTCTCGCGTTATTGTCACGGTATGATCGTTCCGACAACCACACGGAGCGAGACATGCCGGTCATTGCATTGCGTCGCAGCAGGCATCGAGGCCGTCAGCGCCCCGGCGCCTGCCTGATCCGCTATCTGGCCCCGCTTCGCGTTGCAAACCTGCGCGAGGCCAGCCGATGAGCACCTTCACCAACTCCCTCAAACAACGTCTGAAGGACAACGCGCCGCTATTCGGGCTGTGGCTGTCGCTCGGTAGCGAGACCGCGGCCGAAGCGCTCGCGCATGCCGGCTTCGACTGGCTGCTGATCGACATGGAACACGCGCCGAACGACAGCGGCGGCGTCGAGTCGCAGTTGCGCGCGATCGCGGCCGCCCATCTGCCGAGCGAGCCGGTGGTGCGCGTGCCCGCGAGCGAGCCGTGGCTCGTCAAGCGCGTGCTCGACGCCGGCGCGCGCACGCTGATGTTCCCGAACATCGAATCCGCAGACGACGCGGCACGCGCCGTGCGGCTCACCCAGTATCCGACTGCCGAGGCGCTTGGCGGCCTGCGCGGCGTCGCGGGCGTCGTGCGTGCGGCGGCTTACGGCATGCGGCGCGATTACGTGCAGACGGCCAACGCACAGATCGCGACGATTGTGCAGATCGAATCGGCGCGCGGCTTGCAGGAGGTCGAGCAGATCGTGGCGACGCCGGGCGTCGATTGCGTGTTCGTCGGGCCGGCCGATCTCGCCGCGAGCCTCGGTCATCTCGGCGACGCGAAGCACGCGGACGTGCAGGCGGCGACGGCGCGTATCGTCAGCGCGGCGGACACGGCCGGCATCGCCGCCGGCATTTTCGCGATGGACGTGGCGAGCGCGCGGCAGCATCGCGACGCCGGTTTTCGCTTCGTCGCGCTGGCCGCCGACGTGATCTGGATGTTGCGCGCGACGCGCCAGGCATTACAGGAGGTGAGGTCATGAACGGCAGAGTGCAGCGGGGCGCCGGGCGGACGGTCGCGCAAGTGACCATTGCGGCGGCGCTGCTCGCGAGTGTCGCGTGGCACGCCGCGTATGCGCAGGATCGCGTCGCGAAGGCGAACGATCCGCAGACGCAATCCGCGGTGGCCGACTACAACGCCGGCAACCTCGGCGCGGCGCTGGCCGAATTCCGCGAGGCCGCCGAGCGCGGCAGCCGGCTCGCTCAGTTCAACTACGCGATGATGCTGCTCAACGGCGAAGGCGCGCCGGCCAACGTCGACGAAGGCAAGAAGTGGCTGCGCAAGGCCGCCGACGCGAACATGTCGCACGCGCAATACGTGTACGGCAAGATGTACGACGATGGCGAGTTCGTCGGGCGTGATCCGGTGGAGGCGCATCGCTGGTTCATGAAGGCGGCCGCTCAGGGGCATGTGCAGGCGGAGCTCGCGCTCGCAAATCAGTTTCTCGACGGACGCGGCACCGAGCGTGACAACAAGCAGGCGTTCGTCTGGTACAAGAAAGCGGCGCAGGGCGGCGACATGACCGCGCAGTACGTGACCGGGTCGTTCTACGAGCGCGGCGGCGATGGTGTCGACCGCAATCTGAACGTGGCACGCGCGTATTACGCGGCCGCGGCGGCGCAGGGCGACCCGGCGGCGCGCCTCAAGTATCAGCAGCTGAGCGCACAGCTGCGCGATCAGAAGGAAGTGAAGCCGCAGTGACGAAAAAGGGCGCTCGCAAGGAGCGCCCTTTTGCATTTTCGACCGCTGCTTGCCGCTAGCTGCGGTTAGCTCTGCATCAACCTCTTCTGTCGCGCGACGCTCATGATCAGTCCGATCGCGACGCCCAGTGTAGTCAGCGCCGTGCCACCGTAA
Organism: Paraburkholderia podalyriae; assembly: GCF_014397785.1. Lineage (GTDB taxonomy): Bacteria > Pseudomonadota > Gammaproteobacteria > Burkholderiales > Burkholderiaceae > Paraburkholderia > Paraburkholderia podalyriae. The sequence continues at coordinate 141,563 of NZ_VZQQ01000001.1, read as the reverse complement.
CTCATGAACGGCAACGGCACGCCGACCACCGGCAAAATCCCGCTCACCATGCCGATATTGACGAACGCGTAGGTGAAGAACGCCATCGTCAACGAGCCGGCCAATAATCGCCCGAATAGTGTCGCGCCATTGGCCGCGATGTAGAGCCCGCGCGCGATCAATAGCATGTACAGCGTGAGCAGCACGATCCCGCCCGCCAAACCGAACTCTTCCGAAAACACCGCGAAGATGAAGTCGGTGTGCTTCTCGGGAATGAACTCCAGATGCGCCTGCGTGCCCTTCAGCCAGCCCTTGCCGAGCGGGCCGCCCGAGCCGATCGCGATCACCGCCTGAATCGTGTGGAAGCCTTTGCCGAGTGGGTCCGAGGTCGGATCGAGCAGCGTGCAAATACGGTGCTTCTGGTAGTCGTGCATCAGCGGCCACTGCACTTCGGGCTGACAGATCTTGTCCTGGAACGCCGCGATCGACGCAACCGCAATCACGGCCGCGATCAGCACCGGCACGATCAGCCTGAAGCTCAGTCCGGCGAAGTAAATCACGAATAAGCCGGCCGCGAACACGAGCACGGCCGTGCCCAGGTCGGGCTGCTTCGCGATCAGGGCGACCGGCACGATGAGGATCACGAAGCCGACCAGATAGTCGTACCAGCGCATCACGCCTTCGCGGCGCTGGTAATACCAGGCTAGCATCAGCGGAGTCGCGATCTTCAGGATTTCCGACGGCTGGATCACTACGCCGACGTTGATCCAGCGTTTCGCGCCCTTGCGCGTGAGGCCGAACATCGCGACCGCGACCAGCAGCGCGATCCCGAACGTGTAAAGCGGGACTGCGAAGCGCATCAGCGTATTGGGCGGCACATTGGCGAGGGCCCACATCAGCACGAAGGTGAGCAGGATGTTGCGCAACTGGTCTTCGACGCGGCCCGGCATGTCGAGCGTCGCGCTGTACAGCGTGACGATGCCGACGCACAGCAGCAGAAACACGATCAGTGCGAGCGGACGGTCGAAGCCCACGAACATCCGCTTGATGCGCTCGAGCCAGGCGCGCTTGTCGAATTGCATGCCTTTCTCCTTATTCGATGCCGCCGGCGGCCGGCTGGCGCGGCGACGCGCGCTGGATGCTGTCCTCACGCGACGGCGCCGCTACGGTCGGCGCCGGCTCGCTTGCGGGACGGGGTTTGTGCGGGGCGTCAGGCGTATGCGGCGCGGACTTCTTTGCCGCGACCGAAGCCGAAGCGGGCTTCGCCGCCGACGCCGCTCGCGCCGCGGTGGCCGAAACCGCTGCGGGTGCGCTGGCCGACGCCATTGCCGCAGCGCCCGCCGATGCCGCGCCGGCCGATGCCGCGACCGGCGCCGACGCGCCATTCAGGCCCGAAGCGGAAACAGCCGCCGACGCACCGGAGGCCGCCGCGGCAGGGGCGGCTCCCGGCACAGGCAGTGCCGTAAAGCCCGCCGCAATCTTGAGCGGCTGAGCGCCATCATGCGATGCCGGCGTATCGCCGACCTGCGGCGCGGATGCTTCGAGCGTGGTCGATGCCGCCGCTGCGACGGCCGCTTGCTCCGCGCCGGGCTTGTTTTTGCCGATCAGGTAGTAGTCGAGCACCCTGCGCGCGATCGGACCGGCCGCCTCCGCGCCCCAGCCGCCGTTTTCGACGACCAGAGCGAGTGCGATCTTCGGTTGATCGACTGGCGCGAACGCGATGAACAGCGCGTGGTCGCGCAAATTCTCGGCAACCGCGTGACCTTTGTAGTTCGCACCCTGCAGCGAGTAAACCTGCGCGGTACCGGTCTTGCCGGCGGCCTGGTACGGCGCGCCCGCGAACACCTTGGCCGCCGTGCCGTTCGTCACCACGCCTTCCATCGCGCGCTTGATGAAGTCGATGTCCTGCTGCTTGACCGCGATCTTGTCGCTCGGATCGCGCACCACCGGCCGCGTGTCCTTCGTGATCGGATTTTCGATGTCGCGCACGAGGTGCGGTTTCATCACGACGCCGTCGTTCGCGAGCGTTGCGGTGGCATGCGCGAGTTGCAGGATCGTGAACGAGTTGTAGCCCTGGCCGATGCCGAGGCTGACCGTCTCGCCTTCGTACCACTTCTGCTGCTCGGGCCGGCGGTACGCGTGGCGTTTCCAGTCGGTCGACGGCAGGATGCCCTTCGCCTCGCCGGCGATGTCGATACCGGTGACCTGCCCGAAGCCCCACGGCTTCATGAAGTTCGCAATGTTGTTGACGCCGAGATCGTGCGCAAGCATGTAGAAGTACGTGTCGTTCGACACGACGATCGCGCGGTTCATGTCGATCCAACCCTGCCCGGAGCGCACGTCGTTGCGGAACGTGTGGCCGCCGAACGTGTAGTAACCGGGGTCCTGGAAGCCCCAGCTCGGCGTGCGCTTGTGCAGCGTCAGCGCGGCGAGCGCCATGAACGGCTTGTAGGTCGAGCCCGGCGGATAGGTGCCGTGCAGTGGCCGGTTCAAAAGCGGATGGTCGGGCGAGTTGTTCAGTTCGTCCCAGGTCTGCTGGTCGATACCGTCGACGAAGGAATTCGGATCGAAGCTCGGCGCCGACACGAACGCGAGCACGTCGCCGGTGGACGGCTCGATCGCGACGAGCGCGCCGCGGTGTCCGGCGAACGCCTGCTCGGCGACCTGCTGCAGACCGATGTCGAGCGACAGCTCGAGGTTGTTGCCCGGCGTCGCCTGGGTGCGCGACAGGGTGCGCACAGGGCGGCCGCCCGCCGTCACCTCGACTTCCTCGAAGCCGGTCTGGCCATGCAGCTCGGTCTCGTAGCTCTGCTCGACGCCGATCTTGCCGATGTAGTCGGTGCCCTTGTAATTGTTCGCATCCAGACGCGGATCGTAGTGATCCGGGTCGCTGTCGTTCTGATCGCTCGCATCGTCGATGCGGTCCTGGTCGCGCTGCGAAATCCGTCCGATGTACCCGATCACGTGCGCGGCAGTCGGCCCGAGGGGGTACTGGCGGAACAGCCGCGCGCGCACTTCTACGCCAGGAAAGCGGAAGCGCTGCGCGGTGAAGCGCGCGACTTCGTCGTCGGTCAGGCGCGTGCGGATCGGCAGACTTTCGAAGTTCTTCGAGTCTTCCTGGAGCTTCTTGAAGCGGCGGCGGTCGCGCGCGTCGATCGACACGACGGTGGCGAGGTTGTCGACTACGTTGTCGAGCGTGTCGTTCAGCTTCGACGGCGTGATTTCGAGCGTGTAGGCCGAGTAGTTCTTCGCGAGCACGACGCCGTTGCGGTCGGTGATGATGCCGCGGTTCGGCACGATCGGCGCGACGGAGATGCGGTTTTCATCGGCCTGCAGCGAGTACTTGCTGTAGTGCCAGACCTGCAGGAACAGGAAGCGGAAGCCGATCAGCCCGAAGCAGACGAACACGAACAGCCCCGCCGCCGCGACGCGCAGGCGGAATATCGTGAGCTGCTGTTGAGTGTCCTTGAATTCGGTCATGCGATTCTGCAAAAGGCCGGCATGCGGCGATCAAGAGTGTGCGCCCAAACCGGCCGCAGCCGGTGGGTCTGTTGCGGGATCAAATGGGGCGCGTATCGTCCGGGTCGGCGGGGCGGCGCTGCGGCATCAGCAGCAAGATGCTCGCGACCGGCCACAACGCCGCTTCGACGAAACCGTCGATCAGATAGCTCCAGCCTGGAAAGGCCGCGCCGGTCAACAACCGGATCACGAACGGCACCAGCTGCGCGACGACGAGCAGCGGCATCACCGCGAAGGTTTGTACGCCGAGCGACATCCACAGCACGCGGCGGTGAATCGTGATCGCGCCGTACGACAGCAGCGTGTATGCGAGCGCGTGCTCGCCGAGCAGGCTCGCGTTGTGCACGTCCATCAGCAGGCCGAGCAGAAACGCGATGCCCATGCCGACCTTGCGCGGCTGATGCACATTCCAGAACAGCAGCACGAGTGCGACGAAGTCGGGAACGCCGGCGAGACGCCCCCACGGCATCAGGTTCAGCAGGAACGCTGCTGCGAGGCTGAACGTGATGAAGTATGGGTTGACCGGCTGCAGGATATATTGCGGGCGATTCATGGCTGAGCCCCCGGCTCGGCTTGTGGCTTCGCGTTCTTCGCGGCGGCCGCCTTTTCGGCTTTCCTGTCGGCTGCTGGCTTCTCGGACTTCTTGTCGGCGGCAGCTTTGGCCGGCGCCTTTTCCGTTGATTTGGCCGCAGGCTTTTCGGCGGCGGTTTTGTCGGCGTCGTTCCTGTCGCCAGGCCTGGCGGCGGATTTATCCGCCGCGCCCTTGCCATCCGCGGCTTTGGCGCCCTTTTTCGCTTTCACGTCCTTCGCGACGGTTGCCGCGTCGGGTGCGTCAGCCGGGCGCGGCAGCGCGTCGTCGTGGACGTGCAGCACGAGCACCTGACGCGCCCCGCGCACCGCCGCGACAGGCAGACTGACCACATGCGCAAACGCAGTGTCGGCCTGCTTGTCGACGCGCACGACCTTCGCGACCGGCAGCCCCGGCGGATACACACCGTCGAGTCCGCTCGTGACGAGCTCGTCGCCAGTCTGCACGTCGGCGCTGATTGGCACGAAGCGCAGATCGAGCGTGTCGCCCTTCGGCGTGCCGTAGATCACGCTGCGCAAGCCGGTGCGCAGGATTTCGACCGGTACGGCCTGGTCCTTGTCCGTCAGCAGCGTGACTTCAGCCTGCAGCGGGAACACCCGTGTGACCTGGCCGATCACCCCGTCTTCGTCGACGACCGGCGAGCCGTTCTGAATGCCTTGCTGCGCGCCGCGTCCGATCACGACCTTCTGCGTGAACGGATCGCGCGTGTCGTACTGGATTTCGGCGGGCAGCGATTGCGTGGTGAGGCGCTGCGACAGTTCCAGCAGCGCGCGCAGATGGCCATTTTCGGCGGCGAGCGACGCGGCCTTGTTGGCCTGCTGCGACAGTTGCAGATCCTTCGCCCGCAGCTTTGCGTTCTCGTCGCGCAGCGTGGCGCTCGTCACGGCGAGGTCGGCGGCGCCCATGAAGATATCGCGCGGCACGAGCGCTGCGCGCTGCAACGGATAAAGACCCGCGCCGACCACGCCGCGGACGATTTCGAGCGTCCGGAAGCGGGCATCGGAGATCAGCAGGGCGAGCGCCAGCACGACGAAAAACACCAGCCGGGCGAGAGCGGAGGGGCCTTGCTTGAACAGGGGCGGCGGACTGTATTCCATGGTCGGCGCCGGGGGCGTGAGCGGTTGGGTGAGACGGCGACGCGCGAGGCGCGGTCAGCGCGCGGAGGCTGGTCGGCCCAGCCAACGACAAAGCGGCCCGCAAGGGGCCGTGTGCCAGATCCGCGTTACTGACATGGGAGGAAGGCTCGCTTACTCGTACGAGAAGATGCTGCCGAGCTTGTCCATGCGCTCGAGCGCCATGCCCGAGCCGCGCACGACGCAGGTCAGCGGGTCTTCGGCGACGAGCACCGGCAGGCCGGTTTCTTCAGCGAGCAGGCGGTCGAGGTCGCGCAGCAGCGCGCCGCCGCCGGTGAGCATCATGCCGCGCTCGGCGATGTCCGCGCCGAGTTCCGGCGGCGTCTGTTCCAGTGCGATCTTCACCGACGACACGATCTGGTTTAGCGGATCGGTCAGTGCTTCGAGGATTTCGTTGCTGGAAATCGTGAAGCTGCGCGGAATGCCTTCCGACAGATTGCGGCCCTTCACTTCCATTTCCTTGACTTCGGAGCCCGGAAACGCGGAGCCGATTTCCTTCTTGATGGCTTCGGCGGTCTGTTCGCCGATCAGCATGCCGTAGTTGCGGCGAATGTAGTTGACGATCGCTTCGTCGAATTTGTCGCCGCCGACGCGCACCGAGCCCTTGTACACGATGCCGCCGAGCGAGATCACGCCCACCTCGGTCGTGCCGCCGCCGATATCGACGACCATCGACCCCGTTGCTTCCGATACCGGCAGGCCCGCGCCTATCGCGGCGGCCATCGGCTCTTCGATCAGATACACCTGCGAGGCGCCCGCGCCGTGCGCGGCTTCCTTGATTGCGCGGCGCTCGACCTGGGTCGAACCGCAAGGCACGCAGATGATGATGCGCGGCGACGGCGAGAACATGCGCGATTCGTGAGCAGTCTTGATGAACTGCTTGATCATCTGCTCGGTGACGGTGAAGTCGGCGATCACGCCGTCTTTCATCGGGCGGATCGCCTCGATGTTGCCCGGCACCTTGCCGAGCATCTGCTTGGCTTCCTTGCCGACTGCCTGAATGGTCTTCTTGCCGTTGGGGCCGCCTTCCTGGCGGATCGACACGACCGACGGTTCGTCGAGAACGATGCCCTTGCCGCGCATGTAAATAAGGGTGTTGGCGGTGCCGAGGTCAATCGCCAGATCGTTGGAGAAGTAGCTGCGCAAAAAACCGAACATTCAAAATCCTGTCTCGCTGGGGGCCGGGCCTCGCACCGTATGCGTAGGGCGGCAGCGGAAAAATAACAGCTTCAACCGGGCGGTAGCGTCGCCACATGAACTTGAAGCTGCGGGGAAGTCTACCGGAGGCGGTTGCAAACCGAGGGCTGAAAGCGCCGGACGTTCCTGGAAAATGTCCGTAAGGCCTTGGTAAGTCGCTCCGGGTTTGGGTCGAACGCGTAATGATACCTTATAATTTTGGATGTTTTGAAGGAAACGGAGCGCACATTTTGACGTTGCCGCGCCTTTTCGTGGATTGTCCTATCTTGTCGTAACCCGCTGTTACAACGCGACTTTTTTGCGTGTTGCGACATTCCACCCATTCCGGTGAATGCATGGCTCTGACCCTGACCGATGTAAAACGCATCGCGCATCTCGCGCGGCTCGAACTGGCCGATGCCGACGCCGAGCACACGCGTGCCCAGCTCAATGATTTTTTCGGCCTTGTCGAGCAGATGCAGGCGGTCGATACCGCCGGCATTGCGCCGCTTGCCCATCCGATCGAGCAGATCGAAGACGTTGCGCTGCGTCTGCGTGACGACGCCGTCACCGAGACGGTCGAGCTCGAGGCTTTCCAGCGCCCCGCGCCGGCCGTCCAGGACGGCCTGTACCTCGTGCCGAAGGTGATCGAATAAGACCTGACGGGCAGACCCCGGTCTGGCGTCGGCGCGAACCGCCATGCCGCAGCGCGGCTTCGCCGCGAACCTTGCCGGGCCGGTCTGCCGACGGGCAACCGAACGCCTCCACGGCAGCGTGACCACGCTGCCGCGCTTTCCAGGATAAAACGCAATGCATGAAAAAAGTCTGACCGAATTGCGCGCCGCGCTCGCGGCCAAGCAATGCTCCGCAGTCGAACTGGCGCAGCTGTACCTGAAGCGGATCGACGCGGCCAATAGCCTGAACGCGTTCATCCAGGTCGATCCCGAACTGACGCTCGCGCAGGCGAAAGCCGCCGACGCGCTGTTGCACACCGGCCACGCCGGCCCGCTCGTCGGCCTGCCGATTGCGCACAAGGACGTGTTCGTCACGAAGGGCTGGCGCTCCACGGCCGGCTCGAAGATGCTCGCGAACTACGAAAGCCCGTTCGACGCGACAGTGGTCGCACGTCTGCAGACCGCAGGCATGGTGTGCATGGGCAAGACCAACATGGACGAATTCGCGATGGGTTCGTCCAACGAGAATTCGTACTTCGGCGCCGTGCAGAATCCGTGGGACCGAAAGGCCGTGCCGGGGGGCTCGTCGGGCGGCTCGGCTGCGGCCGTAGCCGCGCGTCTCGCGCCGGCCGCGACCGGCACCGACACTGGCGGCTCCATCCGCCAACCGGCGTCGTTCTCGGGCATCACCGGAATCAAGCCGACGTACGGCCGGGTGTCGCGCTACGGCATGATCGCGTTCGCGTCGTCGCTCGACCAGGGCGGCCCGATGGCGCAAAGCGCGGCTGACTGCGCGACGCTGCTGAACGCGATGGCCGGCTTCGACGAGCGCGACTCGACCAGCCTGTCGCACGAGCACGAAGACTACACGCGCTACCTCGGCAAGTCGTGGCAAGACGGCGGTGCGGACAAGCCGCTCGCCGGGCTGCGCATCGGCCTGCCGAAGGAGTACTTCGGCGCCGGTCTCGCCGACGACGTGCGCGCGTCGATCGACGCCGCGTTGAAGCAGTACGAAGCGCTCGGCGCGACGCTCGTCGAGGTGTCGCTGCCGAAGACCGAACTATCGATCCCGGTCTACTACGTGATCGCGCCGGCGGAAGCATCGTCGAACCTGTCGCGTTTCGACGGCGTGCGGTTTGGCCATCGCGCGGCCGGGTACCGTGATCTGCTCGACATGTACAAGAAGTCGCGCGCCGAAGGCTTCGGCCCGGAAGTGAAGCGCCGCATTCTGGTCGGCACCTACGTGCTGTCGCATGGCTATTACGACGCGTACTACCTGCAGGCGCAGAAGATTCGCCGCATCATCGCGCAGGACTTCCAGCAGGCGTTCAAGCAGTGCGATGTGATCATGGGCCCGGTCGCGCCGTCGGTGGCGTGGGATATCGGCGCGAAGGGCGACGATCCGGTGCAGATGTATCTGGCCGACATCTACACGCTGTCGGTGAGCCTCGCCGGCCTGCCCGGCATGAGCGTGCCGTGCGGCTTCGGCGCGGGCGCGAATGCGCAGCGTCCGGTCGGTCTGCAGATCATCGGCAACTATTTCAATGAAGCCCGGATGCTGCAGGTGGCCGACGCGTTCCAGCGCGCGACCGACTGGCACCGTCAGGCACCGGCAGGAGTGTGAGCACCATGACCAAACAATGGGAAGTCGTGATCGGTCTGGAGACCCACACGCAGTTGTCGACGCATTCGAAGATCTTCTCGGGCACCGCGACGAAATTCGGCGCCGCGCCGAACACGCAGGCCAGCCCCGTCGATCTGGCCTTGCCGGGCACGCTGCCGGTGATGAACCGCGGCGCGGTCGAGCGCGCCATTCAGTTCGGCCTCGCGATCGGCGCAACGGTCGCGTCGCGCAGCATCTTCGCGCGCAAGAATTACTTCTACCCCGATCTGCCGAAGGGCTACCAGATCAGCCAGTACGAAATCCCCGTCGTGCAGGGCGGTCAGGTGACGATCCAGGTGCCGGCCAATGAAAAGGCGGGCAAAGAAGCGTACGAGAAAACCATCAACCTGACGCGCGCACACCTCGAGGAAGACGCGGGCAAGTCGCTGCACGAAGACTTCGCGGGCATGACCGGCATCGACCTGAATCGCGCCGGCACGCCGCTGCTCGAAATCGTCACCGAGCCGGAGATGCGCAGCGCGGCCGAGGCCGTTGCCTACGCGAAGTCGCTGCACACGCTGGTCGTGTGGCTCGGCATCTGCGACGGCAACATGCAGGAAGGCTCGTTTCGCTGCGACGCGAACGTGTCGGTGCGTCCGGTCGGCCAGAAGGAATTCGGCACGCGCACCGAGACCAAGAACCTGAACTCGTTCCGCTTCCTCGAGGAAGCGATCCAGTACGAAGTGCGTCGCCAGATCGAGCTGATCGAAGACGGCGGCACGGTGGTGCAGGAAACGCGTCTGTACGATCCGGACAAGCGCGAGACGCGTTCGATGCGCAGCAAGGAAGACGCGCACGACTATCGCTATTTCCCCGACCCCGACCTGATGCCGCTCGTGATCGACGCCGCGTGGGTCGAGCGCGTGAAGAGCGAGATGCCCGAGCTGCCGGAAGCGATCCAGCAGCGCTTCGTGTCGCAGTACGGCCTCACGCCATACGACGCGAACGTGCTGACCTCGAGCAAGGCGACGGCCGCTTACTTCGAGGCGGTGGTCGCGAAGGTCGGCCCAGCCAACGTGAAGGTTGCGGCGAACTGGGTGATGGGTGAAGTGTCGTCGCATCTCAATCGCGAAGGCCTCGACATTGCCGCGTGCCCGGTCTCGGCCGCGCAGCTCGCGCTGCTGCTGCAACGCATTGCCGACGGCACGATTTCGAACAAGATCGCGAAAGAAATCTTCCTCGCCATCTGGGAAGAGAAAGCCACCGACGATGCCGCCGCCGATCGCATCATCGAGGCGAATGGTTTGAAGCAGATTTCGGACACTGGTGCGCTCGAAGCAATCATCGACGAAGTGCTTGCCGCGAATCAGAAGTCGGTCGACGAATATCGCGCCGGCAAGGAAAAGGCGTTCAACGCGCTGATCGGACAGGCGATGAAAGCGACCAAAGGCAAGGCCAACCCTGCTCAGGTCAACGAATTGCTCAAGAAGAAGTTGTCCTGAGTTGAAGTGCCGCGGGCGGGCGTGATCACGCCTGCGCCACCACGGGCTGTTGCCGGATTGAAGCAGGGCAACGGCCCGTTCTATTTTGCGAACCCGCTTCACCGGTTAATCGTAGGTAAGCGTAGATCACGGAGTATGTGCATGGCAAAGCAACCCGATCTCGACGATTTCCTCGTGCCGTATTTCGACGACGGCAAGAAAAACGGCCACTTCTCGCTCGACGATTTCGATCCCAAGGCGAAGCCGTTTTCGAGCGGCTCGAAAGATGCGGACCGCGCGCGTCTGTCGGAGATCGGCCTGCTGCTCGACAATTTGCAGGAACGGCTGCATGCGCAGCGCAAGCGCCGCATGCTGCTGGTGCTGCAAGGCATGGACACGAGCGGCAAGGACGGCACGATCCGCGCGGTGTTTCACGAAGTCGATCCGCTCGGCTTGCGCATCGTGCCGTTCAAGGCGCCGACGCCGGTCGAACTCGCGCACGACTTCCTGTGGCGCGTGCATTCGCAGACGCCCGCGGCCGGCGAGCTGGCGATCTTCAACCGCAGTCACTACGAAGACCTGCTGGTGCCGACCGTTCAGGGCGAGATCGACGCGGAGGCGTTCCTGCAGCGTTGCCGCCACATCCGCCAATTCGAGGAGATGCTTGCATGCAGCGGCACGGCGATCCTCAAGTGCATGCTGCACATTTCGAAGGACGAGCAGCGCACGCGTTTGCAGGCGCGCATCGACGATCCGCTGAAGCACTGGAAATTCGACGTGTCGGATATCGAAGCGCGCAAGCAGTGGAACGTGTATCAGTCCGCGTATCGCGACGCGCTCGCCGCGACGTCGACCGAATACGCGCCGTGGTACGTGATTCCGGCCGACTCGAAGACGCATCGCAACGTGATGATCGCCGAACTGCTGCTGCGCACGCTGGACGCGTTGAAGCTCGAATATCCGCCCGCCAAGGAGTCGCTGAAGGGCATCAAGGTCGAATGAACGCGGCCTCGCCCCCTGGTTTCACAAACGAATCGAACAAAAGAGGAACGACATGTTGCGTGTGATTACCGCCAACCTCAACGGCATCCGTTCGGCGGCGAAAAAGGGCTTTTTCGACTGGTTCGGCGAACAAGCCGCCGACGTGCTGTGCGTGCAGGAAATCAAATGCTCGCAGGACGACATGACACCGGAGTTTATGGCGCCGCACGATTTCACCGGCTATTTCCAGCATGCGGTGAAAAAGGGTTATAGCGGCGCGGGCGTCTATACGCGGCACGAGCCGGACGAAGTGGTGATCGGCTTCGGCAGCGAAGAGTTCGACCCGGAAGGGCGCTATGTCGAGCTGCGTTTCGGCGAGCTGTCGGTGATCTCGGTGTACGTGCCGTCAGGCTCGAGCGGCGACGAGCGCCAGCAGGCCAAGTTCCGTTTCATGGACGAGTTCATGCCGCATCTCGCCGAGCTGGCGAAGGAGCGCGAGGTGATCGTGTGCGGCGACGTGAACATCGTGCACAAGGAAATCGACATCAAGAACTGGAAGAGCAACCAGAAAAATTCGGGGTGCCTGCCCGAAGAGCGCGCGTGGCTCGACCAACTGTTCGACGAAGTGGGTTACGTCGACGTGTTCCGCACGCTCGACCAGCGGCCAGAGCAGTACACGTGGTGGAGCAATCGCGGTCAGGCGTATGCGAAGAACGTCGGGTGGCGGATCGATTACCAGATCGCGACGCCGGGTATCGCGAGCAAGGCGAAGCGCACCGACGTGTTCCGCGATATCAAGTTCAGCGACCATGCGCCGCTGACCGTCGACTACGACCACAAGGTCAAAAAGTAAGCCTACCGAGCGCGGCGCATGGCGCGCCGTGGCCCGCCAGCAGTCGGCAGAAGCGGGTATCAGTCGCGCACCGGCTTGCGGGTCGGCCGGCCGATCCCCGCGAAATCGGGCAACTCGTCGACGCTCCTGCCGATTGCCTTCGCGTAGAGCGCCAGCATGTCCGGCAGCCGCTTGATGATGTCTTCGCGGCGCGCCGGCGTGTACGGGTGCACGTAGATGAAGCCCTGTTCGCGATTGCCGCGCGTCACCTGCGCGAGCTTGTCCCACAGCGTGACCGCCGCGCGCGGATCGAAGCCCGCGCGCGACGCGATATCGCTACCGATCACGTCGGCTTCGGTTTCGTCGGTGCTCTCGTACTTCATTTCCAGCAGACGCGAACCGATGCCGAGCGGCGCCATGCCGAGATCGGCGAGGCCGAACAGCTGCGGGATCGTGCCGGACGAATCGAGCTGGCTCGCCTGCAACTGACCGAGTCGCATCCTCGCATGCTCGCGCAACGCGTGCGCGATTTCGTGACCGATCAGCATGCCGACCTCGTTGTCGTTCAGGCGCGCGCGATCGAGTATCCCGCTATAGACGACGATCTTGCCGCCCGGCAGGCAGTACATGCGGATGTCGTTCGAGCGCACCACCGCGACTTCCCACTTCCAGCCCTTGGCTCGCTCGTTCCACTTCAGCGAATACGGAATCATCCGGTTGATGATCGAGCGCACGCGCGTCACGCGCGCGTCCGTGTCGCCGTACAGGCGGTTCGCGTGGCTGGCGCCGTAGACGATCTGGTTGAATTCCGCTGCGGCCTGCGCCTCAAGCATCGACGACGGGATCAGGTTACGGAACACCATGTAGCCGCCGTAGCGCAGTTGCGGACTCACGTAGTACGGCGGCGGTACGGCTGCGGCGGCCGATGCCGCTGCGGCCGATGCCGCGGCGGGCGCTTTGGCGGTAACGGGCGGTTGCGCGGACTGAGGCGCGGAGCCCGAGGTGGCGGCGGGCGGAGCGCTGCCGCTATTACTGGGCGTGCCTGGGGCACCGGCGTTAGCGCCGGTGGTGCTGTTACCCGTGCCAGCATTTACACCGCCAGCGTTGTTGTTGCCGGGCGAGGTCGGTGTCGTGTTTTCCGCGCTGGGGCCGCTTGTCGCGGATTTGGCCGCAGGCGTCGGAGCGGGATTGGGTGTCGCACCGCTCGTGGCCGCGGCGGCAGCAGCCGGCGCGGGAGCTTGCGCGCCGCTCACCGGACTGGCGCCAGTCGCCGCCGCGCCGGCCGCATAGGCGCTCACTGGCATCGCCAGCGCGACGCTCGCGCAGCCGAACATGCAGACGGCGCTGAGTGCGGGGCCGCGCGGGCGAGTCGGAAACTGTGCCTTCACGACCGTTCCCTCCATGGCGCGATACGCAACAGCAGCAGCATGCCGGGCACCGCGAGCGCGGTACAGAGGATGAAGTAGTCGAACCAGCCCATGCGCGCGACCACATAGCCGCTCGCCGCCGACGCGAGCGTGCGCGGTACCGATGCGAGGCTCGTGAACAGCGCGAACTGCGTCGCGGTGTAGCGCGGATCGGTGGTGCTCGCGATGTAGGCGGTGAACGCGGCCATCGTCAGCCCGGTGGCGAAGGTCTCGAAGCCGTACACGAGCGCGAGCGCGACCGAGCGGGGATCGAGCTGTACGCTCCAGTCGATGCCGACGAACGACAGCAGCCTCGACGTGCCCTCGCTGAGCGCGACCGCGATGTTGTAAATCGCCGCAAGTCCGGGCGAATCCGGGCCGAGATGCGCGAGCCACGCGAAGCCGAGCGTCGACACCATCTGCAGCAAACCGAAAATCCACAGGCCACGGCCGATGCCGATCTTCATCAGCCAGATCCCGCCGATGATGCCGCCCGCGAGGCTCGCGCCGAACGCCGTGGTCTTCGCGATCACGCCGATCTGCGTGCGCGAGAAGCCGATGTCGAGGAAGAACGACGTGGACAGCGTGGTCGCCATCGTATCGCCGAGCTTATACATGAAGATAAAGCCGAGCACGAAAAGGGCAGCGCGCCAGCCGTCGCGCTGGATGAATTCCCTGAACGGCTCGACGATTGCCTCGCGCAGATTCTTCGGCGGCTCGCCGTGCACCTCGGGCTCGCGCACGACCAGCGTCATCAGAACGCCCGGCAGCATGAACGCGGCGGTCACGATGAACACGGTGCTCCACGGCAGATGATCGGACAAAATCAGCGCGAGCGAACCGGGCACGAGCGCTGCGATCTTGTACGCGTTGACGTGCACGGCGTTGCCGAGGCCCTGCTGCGTGTCGCTGAGCAATTCGCGCCGGTAAGCGTCGATCACGATGTCGGAGCTCGCGCCGAAGAGTGCGACCAAAGCGGTCAGCGCGGCGACGGTCCAGATCGATTCGCGCGGCGACACGAAACCTAGCGTCGCCATCGCGCCTGCCACGAGCAATTGCGTGACCAGCATCCAGCCGCGCCGTCTGCCGGGCCGCCAGCCGGGCAGACGCGGCACATACCGGTCCATCAGCGGTGCCCAGACGAATTTCCAGGTGTACGGAAACTGGATCAGCGCGAAGAGGCCGATTTCCTTCAGATTGACGCCTTCCGAGCGCAGCCACGCCTGCACGAGGTAGACGAGCGTAAACAGCGGCAATCCCGACGTGAAGCCGAGAAAGACGCAAATCAGCATGCGCGTATTCAAAAACGCGCGCCAGCCGGGATGTTCTTCGTGAGCGGTAAGTGCGGGCGCCTCGTGCGGCGGGTTCGACATGTGGATAAGTGAGGTTAGCTTTTCTTGACGCGATAGACCGCAAGACTACCACGCCAGTTCACGCCCCAACGCACCACTTGTCCGTCGTGCAGCACGACGCGATCGAGAATCTCGATGCCGACTTCGGGCGCGAGCGCTTCGAAGTCCTTGATCGTCAGCACGCGAACGTTCGGGGTGTTGTGCCACTGATAAGGCAGCGACTTCGACACCGGCATGCGCCCCTGCAACACCGACAGCCGATGCGCCCAGTAGCCGAAATTCGGAAACGACACGATGCATTGCTTGCCGACGCGCACCGTCTCGCGCAGGATCGCCGCGGTCTGATGAATGGTCTGCAGCGTTTGTGACAGCACCGCGAAATCGAAGCTGCCGTCTTCGAACAGGCGCAGGCCGTCTTCGAGATTTTGCTGGATCACGTTGACGCCCTTCTGCGTCGCGGCGAGCACGCCGGCGTCGTTGATCTCGATGCCGTAGCCCTGCACGTCCAATTCCTCGTTCAGCAGCGACAGCAGCGAGCCGTCGCCGCAGCCGAGATCGAGCACCGTCGCGCGCGGTTCGACCCAGCGGGCGATCGCGCGGAAGTCCGGGCGCAATGCCAGGTAATCAAGTGCTCGCTGGTTCATGCGTTGACCTCGTTTGCAATGCGTTCGTAGTAGGCCCGCAGCAGGTTGTGATAGCGCGCGTCGTCGAGCAGGAAGGCGTCGTGGCCGTGCGGCGCGTCGATCTCCGCGTAGGTGACCGTGCGCTTGTGGTCGAGCAGCGCCTTCGCCAGTTCGCGCGAGCGTGCCGGCGCGAAACGCCAGTCAGTCGTGAAGCTCGCAATCAGATACTTCGCGGTGGTGTGCGCGAGCGCGGCGGTCAGATCGCCGTCGAAAGCCTTGGCCGGATCGAAGTAGTCGAGCGCGCGCGTGATCAGCAGGTAGGTGTTCGCGTCGAAGTAGTCGGCGAACTTGTCGCCCTGATAGCGCAGATACGATTCCACTTCGAACTCGACGTCGAAGCTGAAGTTGTAGTCATCGAGCGCGCCTTCCGCGCGACGCAGCGAGCGGCCGAATTTCTCGGCCATGTCATCGTCCGACAAATACGTGATGTGGCCGATCATCCGCGCGACGCGCAGGCCGCGCTTCGGTTTCACGCCGTGCGCGTAGTAGTTGCCGCCGTGGAAGTCGGGGTCCGACAGGATCGCCGAGCGTGCGACCTCGTTGAACGCGATGTTCTGCGCGGACAGTTTCGGCGTCGATGCGACCACGATGCAATGGGCGATCCGCTGCGGATACATCATGCTCCAAGCGAGCGCCTGCATGCCGCCGAGACTGCCGCCCATCACGGCGGCGAAGCGCGTGATGCCGAACGCGTCGGCGACGCGCGCCTGCGCGTTGACCCAGTCTTCGACGGTGACGACCGGAAAGGTCGCGCCATACGGCTTGCCGGTCGCGGGGTCGATGCTCATCGGCCCGGTCGAGCCGAAGCACGAGCCGAGGTTATTCACGCCGATCACGAAAAACTTGTCGGTATCGAGCGGCTTGCCCGGGCCGACCATGTTGTCCCACCAACCGATGTCCTTCGGATTGTCGGCGTACACGCCCGCCACGTGATGCGATGCGTTCAGCGCGTGGCACACGAGCACCGCGTTGCTGCGCGCGGCATTGAGCGTGCCGTAGGTTTCGACCATCAGGTCGTAGCCTGCGAGCGAACTGCCGTTGCGCAATGGCAGCGGCTCGGTGAAATGCATTTTTTGGGGAGCGACGATGCCGATGGATTCCATTCATTCCGCCATTGAGTCAACAGGGCGGCTAAACGGCGTCGGCGATGCACGAAGAGAAGGGCTGTGCGCAGCTGACGACCTCTTTAGCCGCATTTATAGTGAACCGCGGGCCTGGGGCCAAGGGTTCGCGCGCCCGCAATCGAGTCAGCAAATCGGCGCGTGAAAGGGGGTGAAACCGGGTGCAACGTGTTCGGGATGCCTTGGCGCGGTCCGTTGTGTATCGGAAGACCGCGGCGGCGTCAGGCGCAAAGTATAGCGGAAAATTCCGCGCGGCAGCGGCGCGGGAGGTGCCGCGCGAAGGGCTCGACTCCTCGCGGACTACTGAAGAATCAGCAGCAGTTGCTCGTCCGCGTGTTCGGCGGGCGGCCGCGCGAAACCGCTGCGCACATAGCGATGCCAGCGGCCGATCACGTAGCTGACTAGCAGGCTCGCGCGAATCGCGGGATCGTAGCCGGCGGGCAGCGCGGCATTGCCGTTGGTGTCGTCATCAGCATGTTGAAGCGCTTCGACCTGTGCAAGCCGCAAGCACTGCTTCAGCGATGCTTCGACGCGCTCGAGCATCTGGTTCACGCGCTCGGTCAGCCGCTCGTGCTCGCCGACCAGCGCCTCGCAGGTCAGCACGCGCGTCATGCCGGGATTTTTCGCCGGAAAGTTGAGCAGCATCAGCGAGATCGCGCGCGCCTGCAACACGCCGTTGCTTTGCTGACCGGTGATCTGGTTGATGAGCCCGAACAGCGTCTGCTCGATGAACTCGATCAGCCCTTCGAACATCTGCGCCTTGCTAGCGAAGTGGCGGTACAGCGCGGCTTCGGACACACCGAGCCGGGCGGCGAGCGCGGCCGTGGTGACCTTTTCGCTCTTCGGCGCCTCGAGCATGCTGGCGAGCGTCTGCAGGATGTGCACGCGACGCTCGCCCGGCTTCGGACGCGCTGGGCGCGTGGCCGCGGGCGCCGCGGGGGAGGCTGCGGCTAAGGCTTCGTCAGGCTTGTCGATCGGCTGCATGGCTGTCGTCCCCCGGCTGATGTCTTTGTCGGCTTTGGTCCCTACTGTCCCGGCTTGCGTCCCTTCCATCGAACCGGGCGCGTGCCCAATCGTAGCGATTTTAGCGAACGAATACTGCAGTCGACATAATGCGGCCGGCCGGTGCCCGGCAGGCGTGTCGGTACGCCGTCCACGTGCGGTTTGCGCGGCAGATGACCGGTGATCCACACGGTGCGGATGCCGAGCCGCCGATAGTTTTTCAGGTGCGAACGCGTGTCCTCGACGAGGATCGCGTCTTTCAGCGACACGTGCGCGTCGCGCATCGCGCGGCGCAGCATCGCGTGATCGGGCTTCGCACGCCATTGGCGGCGATCGCGCATGTGCTCGATCGCGATCACGCGCTCGAATAGCCGCTCGATGCGCAACTCGGCGAGTACCGCGCGCGCGTAGGTTTCGGGCGCGTTGGTGAGCACGATCTTGCGGCCCGGCAGCGCCGCGACCAGACGCGCGATACCGCGCTCATGACGGATCATCGAGCCGAGGTCGGGGAACGTGTGCACGACTTGCAGGAAGTCGTGCGCGTCGAGCGGATGGTGGCGCGTGAGGCCGAGCAGCGCTGCGCCGTAACGCAGCGTGTAGCCGGTGCGCAGACGGTTGGCCTCGTCGATGTCGACGTGCAGCGCGTCGATGATGTACTGGGTCATCCCGCGATTGATCGCAGGGAAAATGGCATGCGACGCGCGGTGCAGCGTGTTATCGAGATCGAACAGCCAGACTGGTTTGCCGCACGCGATGTCGGGACGGCGGCGCCGCGAAGTGGGGGTGCGCATGGTGGAGATCTTCAGCCGCTGACGGGCGCTTGATGCTGCGGATGAACAGAGTTTGCCGCATCAACGCTCGGGTGGGTGCAGAGCCTGCCAGCCGCGAGGGAGGGTGCAGGCGTCGCGCCGCTGGGATGCAACGCCCGTGCAGGGGATTCCGCCGCGATCAATGCGAGCGGATCATCGTGCCGAACGGCTGCTCGGTCAGGATTTCGAGCAGCACCGAGTGTTCGATGCGACCGTCGATGATGTGCACCGAGCGCACGCCGCTCTTCGCGGCATCGAGCGCGGACGAGATTTTCGGCAGCATGCCGCCGGAGATCGTGCCGTCTTCGAACAAGCCGTCGATTTCGCGCGCGGACAGGTCGGTCAGTAGATTGCCTTCCTTGTCCATCACGCCGGGGATGTTGGTCATCATCACGAGCTTTTCGGCGTTCAGCACGACCGCCAGCTTGCCCGCGACGAGGTCCGCGTTGATGTTGTACGACAGGCCGTCTTCGCCAGTGCCAATCGGCGAGATCACCGGAATGAACGCGTCGTCCTGCAGTGCCTTCACGACCGCCGGGTTGATCGACTCGACTTCGCCGACCTGGCCGATGTCGAGGTACTGGCCCGGATTGTCGCGATCGGGCATCAGCATCTTGCGCGCGTGGATCAGGCCGCCGTCCTTGCCGGTCAGGCCGACCGCGTGGCCGCCGAAGTGATTGATCAGCATCACGATGTCCTGCTGCACCTCGCCGCCGAGCACCCATTCGACGACTTCCATCGTCTCTTCGTCGGTGACGCGCATGCCCTGGATGAACGTGCCCTGTTTGCCGATTTTCTTAAGTGCCTGGTCGATTTGCGGGCCGCCGCCGTGCACGATGACCGGGTTGATGCCGACCAGTTTCAGCAGAATCACGTCGCGCGCGAAGCCCTGCTTCAGACGCTCTTCGGTCATGGCGTTGCCGCCGTATTTGATGACCACGGTCTTACCGTGATACTGGCGAATGTAAGGCAGCGCCTCGGCCAGAATTTCGGCTTTCAGGGTGGGCGCAATCTGCGAGAGGTCGGGAAGCTCGGACATGGCGGCAGGCTCGGGCACGGAACAGTTAAAACAGCGCGAATTGTACAGGACTGGCGCGCTGCAACAGGGTTTTCGGCAGCGGCGCGAGCGACGGGCGGTGCGGGCTTGGCGTACCGCACCATGGCGGCCACGGGGCGGGGCGAACGGCAAGCGTAACGCACTTGCGTGACGGCTGTGCATTGGCCGAACGGACGACTGCACCTGGCGTATTAGTCATGGCATCATGGCTTGATCGATGTCTCCGCCCCGCTACGCCGACCTGCAATGAAATCGTCTTCCGCCCGCTCCGGACGCAGCGCGCGCTGTCCGCGCTGCGGCAATGCCTTCGACTGCGGCATGCAGACCGAGCCGTCGAACTGCTGGTGCCGCGCGCTGCCGCCGCTACCGGCCGAGCGGTTGGAACCAGGCGGCCAGTGTCTGTGCCCGGAGTGTCTGGCCGCGGAGATCGCACAGGCCACACGCGAGGCGAGTGAGGACGAGCGGCCGTGATGGCCGGGTTTGCCCAAGGGCCGATGTGAAACCGCCTACGCGCCGCTCAGATGCGAGACCGATTGGCATGCGGTGATTGCGAGGTCGAGCGCGCTAACGAACGCGGCGGTGTCGCCGAAGGTCGCGAGGCTCGCGGTGTGATCGATCATGCGCAGGCCGGCCGCCTGGCCAGCGGGGCGTATCCGAACGGGTAGACTAGGGTGATGCACCGTATAACCAACACCGGCCGGGTCAATCTCGGTCATCTGTTCTGGCTGCGCAGCCTCGCGATCATCGGGCAGTTGCTGACGATCGCGTTCGTGCAGATCTTCATCGGCGTGAATCTGCCGTTGCCCGCGATGCTGCTCGTGATCGGGCTCGAAGTGCTGTTCAACGCGCTCACGTGGTGGCGCGTGTCGCAGCAGCGTCCCGAGTCCAACCTCGAGCTGTTCGGGCAGATCTGGGTCGATCTCGGCGCGTTGTCGGCGCTGCTGTTCCTGTCCGGTGGCACTACCAATCCGTTTGTGTCGCTGTACCTGCCGTCGCTCGCGATCGCGGCGGCCGTGCTGCCGTGGTATCTGATGGCGTGGCTCGCGGCGTTCGCGGTCGCCTGCTACGCGACGCTCAGCTTCGATTCCGTCCCGCTCAATCTCGAGAATCCGGCCAACCTGTTCGAGTACTACCGCTCGGGCATGTGGGTCAACTTCATGGTCAGCGTGGGGCTGATCGCGTGGTTCGTCGCGCGCATGTCGCGAGCACTGCGGCTACGTGACGCAGCGCTTGGAGAAGCGCAGCAGCGCTTGCTTCACGACGAACGGGCGGTCGCGCTCGGCGTGCAGGCGGCCACCGTGGCCCACGAAATCGGCACGCCTCTGTCTACAATCGCGATGTTGTCCGAAGAATTGCGCGACGCGGCGCGCACCGATGCGGGACTCGCACCCTATCGCGCCGATCTCGAGTTACTCGAGCAGCAGATGACGTTGTGCACGTCGGCGCTCGCGCGGTTGCGCAGCCGCGCAACGACCACGACGGACCGCCAGCCGGTCGACGAATGGCTCGAGTCGTTTGCCGAGCAATGGCGCCTGCGCCATCCGCACGTGACGTTCGAGCGACTCGGCACGCCTCCCGCCGATGTCAGTCTCAACGACACGGTGGCCGTCAGCCAGATACTCACGATCCTGCTCGACAACGCCGCGCGCGCGAGCCGCGATCACGTGACGCTGTCCTGCGCGCTCGCGCCACGCGGCGGCCAGATCGTGTTCGAAGTGTGTGACCACGGCCCGGGCATACCGAACGCGCTGCGCGGATCGCTCGGCGCGATGCCGGTGGACAGCACGCAGGGCGGCCACGGCGTCGGCCTGTATCTGGCGTTTTCGGCGGCGACGCGTCTGAAGGGATCGATCGAGCTGACCGACGCCAACGGCGGGAGGCCGCGCGGCACGCGTGCGGTGCTGCGACTGCCGCTCGCGACGCGCACGATTTCCGGAGCGAGCCCGCAAGGCGCCGCGCCATCCAACACGGAGAAACAGGCATGAGCGAAAAGAATTTTCTGGTGATCGACGACGACGAAGTGTTCTCCGGCATCCTCGCGCGCGGCTTGACGCGGCGCGGCTACACGGTGAGCGAAGCGCACAACGCGGACGAGGCGATCCGGCTCGCGAATCAGCAGAAGTTCAGCGAGATCACCGTGGACCTGCATCTGGGCAACGACTCCGGCCTTACGCTCGTCGCGCCGTTACGTGATCTACAGCCCGATGCGCGCATGCTCGTGCTGACCGGCTACGCGAGCATCGCCACCGCGGTGCAGGCGGTCAAGGACGGCGCCGACAACTATCTCGCGAAGCCCGCCAACGTCGAGACGATCCTGGCGGCGCTGCAAAGCGAGGCGAGCGCGTTGCAGGCCGAGGAGGCGATCGAGCATCCGCAGCCGCTGTCGGTGGCGCGGCTCGAATGGGAGCACATTCAGCGTGTGCTCGCCGAACACGGCGGCAATATCTCGGCGACCGCGCGCGCGTTGAACATGCATCGGCGCACGTTGCAGCGCAAGTTGGGGAAGCGTCCGGTGAAGCAGTAGGCGGCGATCGTGGCGCGGCGTCGGCTGTTCGAGGCAACGCCGGCGTGGCTCGAGCGGCACAAAACAAAACAGGCTGCCTTTGAAAAGGCAGCCCGTTTTTCAGACCTCAGTGGCTGGTGACATCACCGCACAGATCACAGCACGTAGCGCGACAGATCCTCGTCTTGCGCGACTTCGTTCAACGCGCGATCGACATACGCCGCGTCGATTTGCACAGCACGGCCCGAATGATTGCCGGCCGAGAACGACACCTCCTCGAGCAGCTTTTCGATGACCGTATAAAGACGCCGCGCGCCGATGTTCTCGGTCTTCTCGTTGACCGAGTACGCGATCTCGGCGAGACGGCGGATGCCATCGTCGGCGAATTCGAGGTGCACGTCTTCCGTCGCGAGCAGGGCCTGGTATTGCTTGACGAGGCTCGCATCCGTCGACACAAGGATCGATTCGAAGTCTTTGACCGACAGCGAATCGAGTTCGACGCGAATCGGGAAGCGCCCCTGCAGTTCCGGGATCAGATCGCTCGGCTTCGCGAGATGGAACGCGCCGCTCGCGATGAACAGGATGTGATCGGTCTTCACCATGCCGTACTTGGTGTTGATCGTCGTGCCTTCGACCAGTGGCAGCAGGTCGCGCTGCACGCCCTGACGGGACACTTCGCCGCCGCCCGCCTCGTTGCGCGACGCGATCTTGTCGATTTCGTCGAGGAACACGATGCCGTTCTGCTCGACGTTCTGCACCGCCTTGCTCTTCACCTCCTCGTCGTTCAGCATCTTGCCGGCTTCTTCGTCGGTGAGGACCTTCAGCGCTTCCTTGACCTTCATCTTGCGGCGCGTCTTCTTGCCGCCGCCGATGTTGGCGAACATCGAGCGGATCTGCTCGGTCATGTCTTCCATGCCCGGCGGCCCCATGATGTCCATGCCGACCTGCGGCTGCTCGACGTCGAGCTCGATTTCCTTGTCGTCGAGCTGACCTTCGCGCAGGCGCTTGCGGAACGTCTGACGCGTCGTGCTGCCTTCATCGGCGGTGTCGGTCGAGCTCGTACTCGAACCGAAGCCGACCGGCCGTGCGGTCGGCAGCAGGATGTCGAGAATGCGATCTTCGGCCTGGTCGCCCGCCTTGGTCCGCACCTTGCGCATTTCGGTTTCGCGAGTCTGCTTAACCGAAATCTCGATCAGGTCACGCACGATGCTGTCGACGTCGCGGCCCACGTAGCCGACTTCGGTGAATTTGGTCGCTTCGATCTTGATGAACGGCGCGTCCGCGAGCTTCGCGAGACGCCGCGCGATTTCGGTCTTGCCGACGCCGGTCGGTCCGATCATCAGGATGTTCTTCGGCGTGATTTCCTGGCGCAGCGGTTCGTCGACCTGCTGACGGCGCCAGCGGTTGCGCAGCGCGACGGCCACGGCTTTCTTCGCGCGGCCTTGGCCGATGATGTGTTTGTCGAGTTCGGAGACGATCTCGGCGGGGGTCATGGTGCTCATCGATGGGTCCTTACTCGATCGTCTCAACGACGCGGTTATGGTTCGTGTAGATGCACATGTCGCCGGCGATTTCCAGCGACTTCTCCACGATGTCGCGCGGCGACAGTTCGGTGTTGTCGGCGAGCGCCTTCGCGGCCGCCTGCGCGTACGCACCGCCAGAGCCGATCGCGCAGATGCCGCCTTCGGGATCGAGCACGTCGCCATTGCCGGTGATGACGAGTGTGGTGGTTGCGTCCGCGGCGATCAGCATCGCTTCGAGACGACGCAGCATGCGGTCGGTGCGCCAGTCTTTCGCGAGCTCGACGGCCGCGCGCGTCAGATTGCCTTGATGTTTCTCGAGCTTCGCCTCGAAGCGGTCGAGCAGGGAGAACGCATCCGCCGTGCCGCCGGCGAAGCCGACCAGCACGTTGCCGTTGTAGATGCGCCGGACCTTCTTCGCGCCGCCTTTCATGACGATGTTGCCTAGCGTCACCTGGCCGTCGCCGCCGAGCGCGACCTTGTTGCCGCGGCGCACGGAAACGATCGTCGTGCCGTGAAATTGCTCCATATGCGTTCCTCTTTGCAAAACGGGTAGGACGCGGTAGCGCTGCGCGCTACCGCATGAATCCAGTCAGCGGACGGCGCGCACGCTGGCGCGCTCGTGAGCGCATCTCCGGTCTATTTTAGGGCGCGCGCGGTCATATCAAGATCCGCCGGAAGGCATAGGACGAAAAACTGAAAATCCGCTCAGGGGGCCTGGAACAGACGCGGAAAGCGACGGCGGGGCGGGACGGATGGCGGAGCATGCGCGGATGTCGCGCAAAAAGAAAAGGCGCACGGTTCACCGTGCGCCTCTCGACGAAGCAGCGTTTTCAAGGCGCTGAGCCGAAGCCGCGCCGCAACTAATCAGTCGCCGAACAGCTTCTGGCGCAATTCACGGCGCTCTTGAGCTTCGAGCGACAGCGTGGCCGTGGGCCGCGCGAGCAGACGCGGAATGCCGATCGGCTCGCCAGTTTCCTCGCACCAGCCGTAGTCGCCCGCCTCGATTCGCGCGATCGATTGCTGAACCTTCTTCAGCAGCTTGCGCTCGCGGTCGCGCGTGCGCAGCTCCAGCGCATGCTCTTCCTCGATCGTTGCGCGATCGGCCGGGTCCGGCACGATGACCGTTTCGCGCAGATTCTCGGTCGTCTGGCCGGCATTGCGGAGAATGTCCGCCTGCAACTGTTCGAGCCTGTTCTTGAAGAAGGCGAGCTGATCCTCATTCATGTAATCCTTGTCGCTCATCTTCAGGATTTCGGCTTCGGTCAAGAGTCGTTTCGTCGTCATCTGGCTTACTTCTTCAATGTGAGGCAAAACTCATAGGGCCCGCACTTTCGTATTGCCTGCAAACGCGTCGCGCGGACGCGCAGCGCAGGGTGGCCACGAACGTTGGGCTGTCGTGACGCCGAAGCGCCTGGCGCCCACACGCCGGACGTTGCTAGCTACGCCGCTGCGGGGCCGAACTCCTCTGGAAACCGATTCTCAAATGCTCCTGAGGCATCGCTCGCCGACTAGCGCGTGCCCTTTCAGGCCGTGCCCGCCGGCGTTTTCGGCGCGTCTCCGGACAAGATTTTCCGGCGCCGTTTCAGGCCCGTCGCGGGATACGCGCGACCGGGCAATTCGTTGTCATTCTCCCAGTGGGCACGTATTGTAACTGAATCACAATCCGGCGCCGCATCTGCTGAAAGCCGGCCTGCGGCGCTGCGATATCCCGAAAATATAACGCGCACCAAGCCAAAAAGCGATGGTCGTGCACGCTTTAATACAGCAGGGTTTTCACGCGTTTTTCATATGGCCTGCTGTCGAACGGTCGCCCGCCGCGGCGTCGCTGTTTCAGCAGAGGATTCACGCCCCGCGCACCTGGCGGCGGGCGTCTCGGCACAATGCAGCAGCACGGCGCATGCCGCGAAGCGCGCGGCATGCCATGAGCTTTCCCGCGGGCTTGCGCCGCAGCGCTGCGCTCGCTTCAGGCGAGGCAGGCGTCGAGACCGTCGGTGATCAGGTCGCGCGGCAGTTCGATGCCGATGAACACCATCTTGTTGGTCTTCTTCTCGGCCGGCTGCCATTTCGCGGCGAGGTCGCTGCCCATCATCTGATGCACGCCCTGGAACACGACCTTGCGATCGACACCCTTCATGTACAGCACACCCTTGTAGCGCAGCAAGTGCTCGCCGTAGATCTGCAGGATGCCGCCGAGGAAGTCTTCGAGCTTGTTCGGATCGAACGGACGGTCGCTGCGGTATACGAACGACTTGATCTTGTCGTCGTGATACGCACGGTGGTGATGCCCATGATCGTGGCCTTCGTGATCGCAATGGCCGTGGTCGTGATCGCAGTTGGCGTGATCGTGGTCATGATCGCCGTGCGTGTGCGTGTGGCCGTGCTCGTCGTGCGCGTGCGCGTGGCTGTGCGCGTGTTCGTCTTCGCTCAGGAAGTCTGGATCGATTTCGAGCTTCGAGTTCAGGTTGAAGCCGCGCAGATCGAAAATTTCCTTGATGTCCGCTGCGCCGAAATTGACGACCTTGATCGCAGCCTTCGGGTTCATGTGCAGCAGACGGTGGCGCAAATCGCCCACGTGCTGCTCGTCGACGAGATCGGCCTTCGTGATGAACATCCGGTCCGCGAAACCGACCTGGCGCTGCACCACTTCGTGCTCGTCGAGCTGATGGTTCGCGTGCTTCGCGTCGACCAGCGTGATGATCGCGTCGAGCAGGAATTCGCTCGCGATCTGGTCGTCCATGAAGAAGGTTTGCGCGACCGGGCCCGGATTCGCGAGGCCGGTGGTTTCGATCACGACGCGGTCGAAGTCCACTTCGCCCGCCTGCTTCTTCGCGGCCAGATCGTTGAGCACGCGCGACAGGTCGCCGCGAATCGTGCAGCAGATGCAGCCGTTGCTCATCTGGATGATCTGCTCGCTCGTGTCCTGCACGAGGATCTCGTTGTCGATGTTCTCTTCGCCGAACTCGTTCTCGATGACGGCGATCTTCATGCCGTGCTTTTCGTTCAGGATGCGCTTGAGCAGAGTGGTTTTGCCGCTGCCGAGAAAGCCGGTCAGGATGGTGACTGGAATCATGTGGGTCGCCTGTAAGTCGTGAAACGGTGCGTGATCGAACGCTAGAGCAATGCTAGCCAGATGCGTTGGGCCGGCCGCCGCAGCCGGATGGCGCGGCCGTGTCTAGCCGGTTATTGAAACATATTTGCCAGGCGGGCGCAGGGGCGCTTGGGCTGCGGCCGGGTCATGGCCGCGTGCGCCGACGATGACCGCTGCCGCGGCCGGCACGCGCAATCACCGACAAAATAAGGGCGATCAGGCGATTTGCAACAGCAGCCCCTTCAGATACTCCCCTTCGGGGAACGCAGTGAGCAGCGGATGATCGACGCCCGCGCCAAGCCGCTTCAGGATGCGGGCATCGACGCGCGCGTCGGCGGCGGCGCCCGACACGATCTTCTGGAACAGCTCGGGATCGATCGCGCCCGAACACGAGTAGGTGAATAGCAAGCCGCCCGGGCGCAGCAGCTTCAGGCCCGTCAGATTGATGTCCTTGTACGCGCGTGAGGCGCGGTCCACGTGCTCGCGCGACGGTGCGAATTTCGGCGGATCGAGCACGATCAGGTCGAAGCGCTCGCCTTCGTCGTGGAGGCGCCGCAGTGTCTTGAACGCGTCGGCGTCGAGCCAGCTCGCGCGGTCCGCATCGAAGCCGTTGGCCGCGACGTTCTGCTGCGCGAGCGCGAGCGCTTCACCCGACGAATCGACCGACACCACGCGCTCCGCGCCACCCTTGAGCGCCGCGAGCGAAAAGCCGCCGGTGTAGCAGAAACAGTTCAGCACGTCGCGATCTTTCGCGAACTGCTGCACGAGCAGTCGGTTATCGCGCTGATCGACATAGAAGCCGGTCTTGTGGCCATTGCGCACGTCGACGTGATAGCGCACGCCGTTTTCGCTCGCGACCAGCTTCTCCGACGGCGGCTCGCCCGCAAGCACGCCGGTGATCTGCTCGAGCCCTTCTTTCTGACGGATCGACACGTCGGAGCGCTCGTACACGTTCGGGCAGCCGGTCGCGCCGACCAGCGCGGCGACGATCGCATCCTTCCACGCCTCGACGCCAGCCGCCATGAACTGACAGACGATCTGGCTGCGCTGATCCGCGTCCTCGGCGACGTAGTAATCGACGATCAGGCCCGGCAGACCGTCCGCCTCGCCGAAGATCAGCCGCACGGCGCCGGTGTCGCGCACCATCGCCTGACGATGCGCGAACGCGCGCTGCACGCGGCGCTTGAAGAACGCGTGATCGATCGGCTCGGCTTCGTCGAAGCTCCATACGCGTGCGCGGATCTGCGAGTGCGGGCTGTAGGCGGCGCGCGCGAGAAAACGGCCGTCGTGCGCGCGCACGAGCACGGTCGCGCCGGGCGCGGGGCGGCCGTCGACGTGCTCGATCGCGTTGGCATAGACCCACGGATGGCGGCGCAGCAGCGATTTTTCCTTCGATGGTTTGAGCGTAACGGTATTCATCAGATGTCGGTAAAGTGCAAGCGAAAGCGGCGCGTGGTGACGCGCGGCGTCAGTCGCGTGAGCCGTTGCGTTTCTTGGCGCGCGGATGCGCGCTGTCGTAGACGTGGGCGAGGTGCTGGAAATCGAGGCCCGTATAAACCTGCGTCGCGGTGATGCTCGCGTGGCCGAGCAGTTCCTGCACGGCGCGCAGATCGCCGCTCGACTGCAGCACGTGCGTCGCGAACGAATGGCGCAGCACGTGCGGATGCACGTTGGCCGGAATGCCGGCCGCGAGCGCCGCGCGCTTCACGCGCTCGCGCACGACGTTCGGCGACAAGCGGTTGCCGCGCGTCGACAGGAACAGCGGATGCGGATCGTGGCGGACCATCCGTTCGCGCACCGGGAGCCATGCGTTCAGCGCAGCGACCGCCTTGCTGCCCACCGGCACGACGCGGCGCCGGTTGCCTTTGCCGAGCACCTCGACTTCGCCGGAATCGAGCTTCAGCCAGCCGGCCGAGCGATAGCCGTCGACGTCGGCGAAACGCACGTCGAGGCCGACCAGCTCGGCGAGGCGCAGGCCCGACGAGTAGAACAGCTCGAGTATCGCGTGATCGCGCAGAGCTTCGGGCGAGTCGGCGGGCGGGTTGTCCATCAGGCGCGCGGTGTCGTCGACAGAAAGCGCCTTCGGCAGCGTTTTCGCCTGCTTTGGCGCGCGCACCGCGGCGACCGGATTGGCCAGCAGCTCGACGTGGCCCGCGAGCCAGCGATAAAACGCGCGCCATGCCGATAGCCGATGGCCGATCGACCGCGCGGTGAGGCCGCCCGCATGCGCGCGCGCGACGGCGCCGCGAATGTCGACGGCGGTGAGACTTTCGAGCGATCGACCTTTGGCGAGCTGCTTGAGCTCCGCCAGCTCATGCGTGTAACCGCGCAGCGTGTGCGCCGACAGCCGCCGCTCATGCTCGAGATGCGACAGGTAGGCGGCGATCGGGTCGGCGGCGGTCACGGAGGCGGTGAGGTTGCGTGGCGAGGCTTAGCGCGGCAGCAGGCGGCTCAGCGCGGCGCTCGCGAGCGCGCCGATCTGCGTCAGGAAATCGGTGGCCATGCCTTCGTGGAAGCGTCGCGGGTCGGATGAGCCCATCACGAGCAGGCCGAACGTCGGCGCGTCTTCGCCACCTTCGGGGTCGCGCAGCGCGAGCAGCGCGATCGATTCGGTGGTTTGCACCGTCTCGCTCGACGCGGCGTCGCCGGTCGCGCTCGTTGCCGCGCTGGTCGCCGGGTTAGCCGCCCCGTTGGACGCGCCCGCCGCATGCGCGAGCCACTGCGCGGCCTCGAAGCCGGTGTTCGCGCCGCAGTATGGCGTGCTCAGGCTGCCCGCGAAAATCCGCACTTCCTCGCTCACGTGGCGCGCGAAGTCCGCTTGTGCATACGGCTCAGCGACGTCCCACACGCGCAGCGCCGCTTGCGGCACATCGAAGATGTCGCGCAGACCGCCGGCGATCGTGCGAGGCAGCGCGTGCGGATCGCGCCCGGCCATCACGCGGATGGTCCAGCGGTTGAATTTCGACGCGATGCTGTCGTTCTCGTGGCCGTAGCGCAGCAGCTCGGCGAGACGCCGTTCGAGATGCTTGTTCTTGTCGCGTAGCATCTCCATCTGCCGCTCCTGCAGCGACACGGCGGCTTTGCCGTGCGGGTTCGCGAGCCGGATCGTCGCGAGCGTTTCCGCGTGTTCGACGAAGAATTCGGGATTGGCGAGCAGGTATTCGGCGACTTCGCGATCGTTCATGGTTTCGGCTAGAGGACGACGGGACGACCGCCTCACGGCGGCGCGTCGGTCAATGAGTTAAACGGAGGGCGCCACGGCGGCCGGGCTGGACGGATTGCGATGCGACGAGTCTGGGGATGCGCTCGACGCTTCGTCGGCCAACTCGATCTCCCCTTCGAAGACGGTGGCGGCGGGGCCGGCCATCAGCAGCGGCGCGCCTGGCTGCGCGCTGTCCCACGTGATGGTCAGGTCGCCGCCGTGGGTGTGCACGAGCACCGGCGAATCCAGCAGCCCGCGCCGGATCCCGGCCGCGACCGCCGCGCACGCGCCGGTGCCGCACGCGAGCGTTTCGCCCGCGCCGCGTTCATACACGCGCAGTCTGATCTCGTTGCGGTTGACGATCTGCATGAAGCCCGCGTTGACCCGCTGCGGAAAGCGCGTGTGCCGCTCGATAGCCTGACCTTCGACGAGCACCGGGAACGCCTCGGCATCGTCGACGACCTGCACCGCGTGAGGATTGCCCATTGACACCACCGACATCCAGCGCGTCGTGCCGTTCACGTCGAGCGGCCAGGGCGTGTCCGCGCCTTCGCGGCGGCCTTGCAGGCCCTTGGTCGCAAAAGGGACGAGTTCGGGATCGAAAACGGGCGTGCCCATGTCGACGATCACTTCACCGTTGTCCTGCATCGTCAGCGTGATCGTGCCTTTCTGGACTTGCACGCGCACGCTGCGCTGGTCGGTGAGGCCGCGCTCGCGCACGAACTTGACGAAGCAGCGCGCGCCGTTGCCGCAGTGCTCGACCTCGCCGCCGTCGCAATTGAAGATGCGATATCTGAAATCGACGCCTTCGACGGTCGGCTTTTCGACCAGCAGCAACTGGTCGGCGCCGACGCCGAAATGGCGGTTCGCGAGCGCGCGAACCTGAGCCGTGGTCAGGTTGACCGGGTGGGTGTAGCCGTCGAGCACGACGAAGTCGTTGCCCGCGCCCTGCATTTTGGTGAATTTGAGCTTCACGTTTTCCGTGTATCCGTTGCTGCGTAGGGCTTCGCGCGTGCGGGCGAAGCCGAAAATCCGGCCTCACCGGCTCTCGGGCGAGTCACCCGTTCGAGCCGTGCTGGACCAATAGCAGATGATACACGTTGGCACATCCGAAACGGTATGGCGGGCAAGGGTCTCAGCGCCACCGTCAATACACGCCCGGCACCCCCGGCGGCCGCGTCTTGAACCGCTTGTGTACCCAGTAATACTGCTCGGGCATTAGCGGAATCTGCTGTTCGAGAAACTCATTCATGCGTCGTGCATCGATGTCATCGTCGCCGGTTGGATAGTTGTCCCACGGTTTGAAGACCTTGAGCCGGTAGCCCTTGTAATTCGGCAGCACTTCGCCGATGAACGGCACGACCTGTGCGTGCCCGACCTTCGCAAGACGGCCGACGGCAGTCAGCGTGCAGGTCGGCACGCCGAAGAACGGCACGAACGTCGAATTGCGCGCGCCGTAGTCCATGTCCGCGCCGAGCATCACCGGTTTGCGTTCACGCAGCCAGCGCAGCACGATGCGCGCGCTGTCGGCGCGGCTCGCCATGTCCGCGCCGAAACGCGCGCGCGCCGCTTTCGCGACTTGCTCGAACTGCTGGTTCGACATCGGCTGATAGAGCGAGCCGCACTGGCGCTTGAGCGAGTAGTTCAGAAAGATCGAACCGGCCTCGATGCCGACAAAATGAAAGCCGAGAAACAATGTGGGCGGCAGATTCGGGTCGGTCAGGTCGATCGCGCTGTCGAGCTGGATCAGCTTCTCGAGCTTCTTCGCCGAGCCGAACCACTGCACGCTGCGCTCGAGATAGCTGCGGATCGCGTGACGGAAGTGCTTCTGCGCGACGTCCTCGCGGCGCTCGTCGCTCCAGTCGGGGAAGCACAGCTTCAGATTCGTATGAACGATGCGCCTGCGGCGGCTCGGGATCTGGTAGAGCAACCAGCCGAGCCCGTCGCCGAGACGGGCGACGGATCCATACGGCAACAGCGCAAAGAGTTTGAGCAGCCCGATCGCGAGCTTCGCGCCGTAGCGGCTCAGCATGCAACCTCCACGTGGGCGGCGCTGCAGGGGGCGAAATGGTGGACAACGGAAAAATTGACGTGATGCCGCACGCGTTGAACTCTGTGACATTCAAGGGAAGTCGCTATAATAAGTGCTTCGCCGAGTTAATAGACAACTTGCGGGGCGAAGCCGGCGGGTGCTGTCCATGGTTTCCATGGTGATGCGTCCATCGGTCAGGTAATCCGCTAAAGCGTCGCCGCTTCAGACTCCCGAAGTCGGCTACGTGGAACGCAACCGTAACCACTAAATAGGAGTCTGCAACGTGGCAAACGACTATCTCTTCACTTCCGAATCCGTTTCCGAAGGCCATCCCGACAAGGTCGCGGACCAGATCTCGGACGCGATCCTCGACGCCATCCTCGCTCAAGACAAGTACTCGCGTGTCGCGGCCGAAACGCTGTGCAACACGGGTCTCGTCGTGCTGGCCGGTGAAATCACCACCACCGCGAACGTCGACTACATCCAGATCGCGCGCAACACGATCAAGCGCATCGGCTACGACAACACCGACTACGGCATCGACTACCGCGGCTGCGCGGTGCTCGTCGCCTATGACAAGCAGTCGCCGGACATCGCCCAGGGCGTGGACCGCGCGCACGACAACAACCTCGATCAAGGCGCGGGCGACCAGGGCCTGATGTTCGGTTACGCGTGCGAGGAAACGCCGGAACTGATGCCGCTGCCGATCCACCTGTCGCACCGTCTGGTCGAGCGTCAGGCAAATCTGCGCCGCGACGGTCGCCTTCCCTGGCTGCGTCCGGATGCGAAATCGCAGGTCACCGTGCGCTACGTCGACGGCAAGCCGCATTCGATCGACACCGTCGTGCTGTCCACCCAGCATTCGCCGGACATCGAGCTCGACACGCTGCGCGAAGCGGTGATCGAGGAAGTGATCAAGCCGACGCTGCCGGCCGAGCTGATCAAGGGTGACATCAAGTTCCTCGTCAACCCGACCGGTCGCTTCGTGATCGGCGGTCCGCAGGGCGATTGCGGTCTGACGGGCCGCAAGATCATCGTCGATACGTACGGCGGCGCGGCACCGCACGGCGGTGGCGCGTTCTCGGGCAAGGACCCGTCGAAGGTCGACCGCTCGGCGGCTTACGCTGGCCGTTACGTCGCCAAGAACGTCGTGGCCGCGGGTCTCGCGTCGCGCTGCCTGATCCAGGTGTCGTACGCGATCGGCGTCGCCCAGCCGACCTCGGTGATGGTCAACACGTTCGGCACGGGCCGCGTGTCCGATGCGACGATCACGGAACTCGTGCGTCAGCACTTCGACCTGCGTCCGAAGGGCATCATCCAGATGCTCGACCTGCTGCGCCCGGTCTACGAGAAGAGCGCCGCGTATGGTCACTTCGGCCGCGAAGAGCCGGAATTCACGTGGGAAGCCACCGACAAGGCGCTCGCACTCGCCGAAGCGGCAGGCACGGAGCCGGTCGCGGCGCTCGCCGAATAAGCGCGAGCTGATTGCTGCCTGATTGCAAAAAACCCCGCCGGCGTGAGCCGGGCGGGGTTTTTTCTTTGTCTGAAGGCGCAACGACGCGCGCTGCGCGCGCACCTTCGAGGGAGGCGGTGTGCGCGAGGACTTACGGTTCGCGAACTCGGCCGTGCGGTAAACCGCCAGCCGGCAGCAGTTCAGCGGCTTGGCCGCTCCCCGCGCAACTCACGTTCAGCGACTTCACCGGCTCGCGAACACAAACGCGAACCATCCGCTACTGCTCGTCGACAGCCGACGCGGCCGACGGCTCGTGGGCGTGCGCACCGCCGGCGCGCGTTTCGCGACCGCGAGGTGCAACGGTGTCGGTTTGCGCAGCAGCGTACGCAGCGACAGACGGCGCGTGCCGCTCTGCTGGCGCAGCGCCGAGAAGAACGTATGGAACCAGGTGCGGAAGCCTTCGACGGCCTTCGCGTCGCGCCACTGCTCGCCGAGCGCGCGAGTGCGCGCGGCATGGTGGCGCAGCGCTCGCATCATATGGCGGCGCGCGGGACGCGCCGCTTTCAGCGCGGCGCGGGTAAGACGGGTGCTCAAAAGAGTATGCATGGCTTCACAATTAGGCAATGTACCGCACGTCGGCGCGTGCACCGGATGGGCACGGACAAAAAGCACCATATGTGCCAATGACGGGGTTGCAATGAACGGCCTGAAAGCCGGCAGTTCGGCGCGGATCATGGCGCGGCGGATCGCGACGCGAAACACGGCGCACAACGCAGCGAACGTACAACGTGGAGAATCGTTGGGAATGGGCTCTCTCGGCCCGCGCCCTGAAGAAAAGTGCATCAGCGACGATCGACATGCGTGAAGGCTACAGGGGAATCGTGACGTCAGAAAGTCCGTTATTACCCTGCGAACTGGGTTTTCCCTCGGTCGCATCGTCGCGGATGCCATCCCGCGCGCTCCGCGAAACAACGCACCCCGATCGCGCCCGTTTTACAATCGAACATCAGTTAGTCGACAGTAACGGAGCACCATGTCACTCCATTCGAAGAAAGAGCAGATTCAAGCGTTGCGGGAGCAGGGTTTTGTCGTCGTGCCAGGACTCGTGTCGCCCGAGCGTTGCGACGAGTTTAAGCAAATCGCGCAGCAGCAGCTGCAGGAAACGGCGGCACCGATCGAATTCGAAGCGGATCTGCAGTATCCGGGCGCGCCGTCATCGAAGGATGCGCCGGGTGGACACACGGTGCGGCGTCTCCTCGACGCGTACGGTCGTCACCCGGCATTCGCGCAATGGGCGACCGCGCCGGAAATCCGCGGCTGGATGGAGCTGTATTTCGGCGAGGAGCCGCGACTGTCGCGCGCGCATCACAACTGCATGATGACCAAGCACCCCGCGTACGGCAGCCTGACCGGCTGGCATCGCGACGCGCGCTACTGGTCGTTCGAGCGCGACGATCTGGTGTCGGTGTGGCTCGCGGTCGGCCCTGAAACCGTCGATAACGGCGCGCTATGGTTCGTGCCGCAATCGCACAGCGCCGCCTTCACGTCCGAGCGTTTCGACGAAGCGAAATTTTTCCGCACGGATCTCTCGGAGAACGAGGCCGCGATCCGCACCGCGGTGTCGCCCGAGTTGAAGGCCGGCGACGTCGTGTTCTTCCATTGCAACACGCTGCACTCGGCCGGCAAGAATCTGAGCGACCAGGTGAAGTTCTCTCTGGTGTTCACCTATCACGGCGTCAGCAATGTGCCGCTGCCCGGCACGCGCTCGGCGGCGAAGCCCGAGATCGCGTTCTAGGTTCTTTCGTCGCGGGCCTCGCGCTAACGCTCAGCGCTTGCGCCCCGACAATGCGATTCCCGTCAGTCCGGCGAGCGTCGCCACCACACCCGCGACGATCAGCATGATCGCCTTGTTGCTCGGCGAACCGGTAAAGAAGCGCGACACGTCGCTGCTCACCGAATTGAACGCCTGCCCGCCGAAATACAGCAGCACGATACCGCCGACAATCAGCGCGATCGAAATCGCTTTCGTCATCTGCACCTCCCATCAACTTGACCGGCCAGAGTGTAGGTGAGCCGTGCGCGCTCGTCCATCCTGCATACTGGGTGCCTGCAAGCGCCGCGTCGTTTGGCTAACATAGCGGTCTGGCCGCACCGCAACGACACTACGACAATCCATCTCCCAAGCAGTACGCCTCTCACAACGCGCGAATCCTCACGCCCGCAATCGTCGGGCGATCTCATCGACAAGGACACTAGCAATGGCTTACGAAGCAGCTTCAGAACGCTATTCGGACATGCAATACCGCGTCTGCGGCAAATCGGGTCTCAAACTGCCGGCGCTGTCGCTAGGCCTATGGCACAACTTCGGCGACACCACGCCGATCTCGACGCAGCGCGACATCCTGCGCACCGCGTTCGACCTCGGCATCACCCACTTCGATCTGGCCAACAACTACGGGCCGCCGTATGGCAGCGCGGAAACCAATTTCGGCCGTCTGTTCAAGGACGATTTCAAACCGTATCGCGACGAACTGCTGATTTCGTCGAAGGCGGGCTGGGACATGTGGCCGGGTCCGTACGGACAGGGCGGCGGCTCGCGCAAGTACGTGCTGGCGAGTCTCGATCAGAGCCTGAAGCGCATGGGCCTCGATTACGTCGACATCTTTTATTCGCATCGCTTCGACGCGCACACGCCGCTCGAGGAAACCGCGGGCGCGCTCGCGAGCGCGGTGCAGCAGGGCAAGGCGCTGTATATCGGCATCTCGTCGTACTCGTCGGCGAAGACGCGCGAAATGACGAAGCTGCTCGCCGAATACAAGGTGCCGCTCCTGATCCACCAACCGTCGTACAACATGCTGAACCGCTGGATCGAACACGACCTGCTCGGTACGCTCGACGAACTCGGCGCGGGCGCGATCGCATTTACGCCGCTCGCGCAGGGGCTGTTGACCGGCAAGTACCTGAACGGCGTGCCGGCCGATGCGCGCGTCAACAAGCCGGGCGGCGGTTCGCTGAAAGACGAGCATCTGAACCCGCAGAACATCGAGCACGTGAGGAAGCTCAACGACATCGCGCAGCGGCGTGGTCAGAGTCTCGCGCAGATGGCGCTCGCGTGGGCGTTGCGCGATGCGCGAGTGACTTCGGTGCTGATCGGCGCGAGCCGCGCGGAGCAGGTGCGTGAGAACGTCGGCGCGCTGAAGAATCTCGCTTTCCCGGCCGACGAACTCGCCGAGATCGATCGTTATGCGACCGAAGGCGGGATCAACCTGTGGGAGAAGCCGTCGACGGATCAGGCGATCTGATCGCGTGACGGAGCGTCCGCGCAACAGGCGGACGGAAAAAGGCAAAACGAAGCCGCACGCGTCGCGTGCGGCTTTTCAATTGGTGCTTCGCCGCGCCGCTACACGAGCGCCGGCAGACCCTCGACCAGCGCCACCGCGCACATCACACCGATCAGCGCGCCCAGCACACGCAGCCCGTTATGTCGCAACTCGGTCTTGCAGGGCAGCGCGCCGACGAATAGCGCGCCCGCCAGCGCCATCGGAATGATCAGAATGAAATCGCCGATCGTAAAGTACGTCATTTTTTGTCTCCTCCCATGCAGGATGGTTGCTATGTCGTTCCAGCAGAGGCCGCGCCTTCAAATAATGCGGCGTCCGTGCGCCAATCGAGTATAGGAGACCGATGACGGAGCGCGACGCCGCGAGCTTGCGCGTCGGCGCTTATTCGCAAGCTGCTGAACCCCCGCGCCGCGGGCCGTGCGGCGGTTGGCGCGGCGCAACAAAACATGGCGAAATAGATGAAACGATCGCTTACGCACGCCTTTCGTTTTGCCGCCGATCCATGCGCAGCGGGTGATTGCGTGCGGCTCCCCGTCATTGAACCGCGCAGCGCGACAGACCCCTTTCGCTATTCGCGTCCGCGCAGGCGTGTCGCCGCGAACAGCCCGATCACGAGCAACGCAGCGACCAACCCGACGACCCCGTTCCAGCCATGAGCGGCCCACGCGTGGCCGCCATACGAGCCGACCAGGCTCGAGCCGATGTAGTACGCAAGCAGATACAGCGCCGCGGCTTGGCCTTTCGCGTCTTTTGCCAGACGCCCGACCCAGCCGCTCGCGACCGAGTGCCCGGCAAAGAATCCGAACGTCACGCATGCGATCCCGGTCGCAATGGCCGCGAGCGGATGCAGCATCGTCAGCGCGAGGCCGAACACCATCAACAGCAGGCTCGCGATCAGCACGCGCGCGCGGCCGAACGTGTCGGCCATGCGGCCGGACCACGGCGACGCGACCACGCCAGTCAGATAGACGATGAAAATCGCGCCGACCTCGGTCTGATTCAGCCGATACGGCGGCGCGAGCAGCCGGTAGCCGATGTAGTTGTACAGCGTGACGAAGCTGCCCATCAGCACGAAGCCGAGCAGGAACAGCAACGGCAGGCCCGGTCGGGTAAATTGCCGCAGCAGCAACGTGCGGTGATGCACGAAGCCGAGCCCGCGACGCGGCACGAAATGGCGCGACGGCGGCAGCAGCCCGCGGAATGCGAGCATCGACAGCAGGCCGAGCACGCCGATCGTGCCGATCGCGACACGCCACGAAAACAGATCCGCGACCACGCCGGTGATCACCCGCCCGGCCATGCCGCCGATCGCCGTGCCGCCCACGTAGAGGCCCATCGCGAGGCCGAGGCCGTCGGGATGCACTTCCTCGGCGAGATAAGCCATCGCGACGGCCGGCACGCCGCCGAGCGCGAGCCCTTCGAGCGTGCGCAACACGAGCAGCTGATGCCAGTGCGGCGCGACCGATACGCCGATCGTCAGCACCGCCGACACCGTCAGCGACAGCGTCATCAGCTTGTGCCGGCTCCAACCCTCGGAGACGAACCCGGCGACGAAGATCGCGAGCGCGAGCGCGGCGGTCGACAGCGACAGCGACAGACTGCTTTGTGCCGGTGTCACGTTGAACGCTTCGGAGAACGACGGCAGCAGCGGCTGCACGCAATAGAGCAACGAGAATGTCGCGTAGCCGGCGAACAGCAGCGCGACGCTCGCACGCCAGTACGCGCGCGAGCCGCGTTCGAGATAGGGGATGTCCGACACGGCGGTGATGGAAACGCTCAAAGTGTTAAGAATACGCTGAAAACCCGGCGCGTCACGCGCAGCAGCATGCCGCGCGCCCTTCTCGCGCTAGCCGCGAACCGCGCCTTCGCTGATCGGCGCCGGCGCGGAGCCCGAAGTCGACGTCGACGGATGCGAGAGCGCATCGCAGAAACATCGGCACGAACACGATACAGATCGCCAGCGTCGACACGAGCGTCGGAATCGCGATCTGACGCGCGCCGTCGTGAATCGCGTGCTCGAGCTAATGGCTGATGTTTTCGATGGCGACGGTCGCATCGTCGACAAGAATCCCGACCGCGAGCACGAGCCCGCCGAGCGTCATGATGTTGATCGTCTGGCCTAGCGCGGACAACGCGATGATCGACGTGATCATCGACAACGGAATCGATACCGCGATGATCAGCGTCGCGCGCCAGTTGCCGAGGGACAGCAGGAACAGCGGGTTCTTCAGGCCCGTCGGGCACGCGGCGATCAGCGCTTCACGCAATACGCCCTACACCGATGCGCGCACATCATCGTTTTGATGCGATCGACGATATCGAGCGTGAACGCGTTGCCGCTTTTTGCTGCGCGGCGCCCGGATCCGGCAGATCGTTCTGGCAATGCACGTTTTTGATGTCTCCCCCCGCAGGGTTTATGATGATCTTCATTACGGCGTCTGACGCCGAGATCATCGGCCATGCGCAACGTAATGGGGATAGCGCCAAACGACTGGTGAAAGCTTTTCGTGCGCGCTTCCCAAAGCCCCGCAATGCGGGAACAATGACTCGAACCTCTCATGCGCCACGCGCGCGGCAGATCAGGTGCGCACGCAACGCCAAGCGAAGCGGCGTTTTTATCATCACCTCGACCGGCGTGAAGTCATAAAGCCGGCTAAGGGAAGCGGGGAAATATCATGGAAGTCGGTTCCATCGTCCGATCGGTACATATCGCCGTGCCGCAAGGCGCGCGCGGAATCGTCATGCGCATCCTTGGCGACATGGCGATGGTGGCGTGGTACGCCGGCGAGCCCGGCGCATCGCCGCAGCTCAACACTGAACCCTTTTTCCTCGAAGATCTGATCGATACCGGCGACCTGATACGTCCGGCCGGCGCGCAGACGCATTGAGCGACAGGCCGACTGGTTGCTCATTCCCGTTGTTTGACACGCAAGTGCGGGCTGTAGCGATGCTGTGAGGTAAGGCCGACTCGCCAGCATCGTGCCGGTCGATGCGCGCGTCGATCCACTGCGCGCGTCGCCAATCAGTGCACGTTTCTAACGATGCAACCACGCATTGCGAGTCGTCGCCCTCGTCTTTACCCGCGGCGCGGCGCACAATGCGGGGCATGAACGACACCATTCCCGACAATTTCGATCCCGAGGCTGGCGCCGATGGCGCCGTGCCGTTTGCGCGGCTTACGCCGGAAACCGTGCTGGATGCGCTCGACGGCGTGCTCGCGACGACCGGCGTGCGCACCGACGGCCGCCTGCTGCCGCTCAACAGCTACGAAAACCGCGTGTATCAGGTCGGCGTCGAAGACGGTCCGCCCGTGGTCGCGAAGTTCTATCGTCCCGAGCGCTGGAGCGATGCCGCGATTCTCGAAGAGCACGCGTTCGTCGCCGAGCTTGCCGCGCGCGAGATTCCGGCCGTGCCCGCGCGCTTGCTCGACGGCCGCACACTGCATACGTTCGACGGTTTCCGCTTCTCGGTCTTCGAGCGGCGCGGCGGTCGCGCGCCGGATCTCGACCGGCGCGACACGCTCGAATGGCTGGGGCGTTTCATCGGACGCATTCATGCGATCGGGCAGACGCAGGACTACGCGGAACGTCCCACGCTTGACATCGACACGTTCGGCTACGAGCCGCGCGACTTCCTGCTCGCGCACCGTTTCGTGCCAGACGACGTGCGCACCGCGTGGGAAACCGTGATGAATCTCGCGCTCGAAGGCGTCGCGCGCGCGTTCGAGCGGGCCGGCGAGATTCGCACGCTTCGTGTGCACGGCGACTGTCATCCGAGCAACGTGCTGTGGACCGACGCGGGCCCGCATTTCGTCGATTTCGACGACAGCCGCATGGCTCCCGCGATTCAGGATCTGTGGCTGCTGCTGCCGGGCGAGCGCGCGGAGGCGTCGCGCGCGCTGGCCGATCTGCTCGCCGGTTACGAGGATTTCTGCGACTTCGAGCCGCGTGAGCTGTATCTGGTCGAAGCGCTGCGCACGTTGCGGCTGATTCACTATCAGGCATGGCTCGCGCGCCGCTGGAGCGACCCGGCGTTTCCGGCCGCGTTTCCGTGGTTCAACACGCAGCGCTACTGGGAGGAGCGCATCCTCGAGATGCGCGAGCAGATCGGCGCGATGCAGGAAGGGCCGCTGTGGCCGGTTTGACGTTCAAGGCGCCTGCGACGCCATATTCGACGACTCCACCAACGTCGATCTGACGATGACCTCCGCGCGCACGTCCCGCCCGATTGCTTCGATCGCGGGACGCATGCGCGTGAAGTCATCGGGCGTGCACACGTCGCTGTCGAAATGGGTGGCGCCGTCGCGCGTCATCGTGACCACGTTGCTGTGCGGATCGAACGCGTATTGCGACGTGAAATCGACGAAGCGGTCCTGGGTGCGCTGCGCCTCCGGCATGTCGAGCAGGCGGAAATTGGCGGGCAGCTCGATGCGCGCGTGTTCGTGGATCGCGAGGTTGTGGCACACGAACGGCTGCGTGCGCTTGCGTTCGCCGAGCCAGTAGCGCGTGTCGGCCTCGACGCCGCCGCCGAGGCTCGTCAGCGCCGGAATCGACGCCGTCATGCCGGTCACCACGAGACTTTCGAGCGTGCCTTTCATCGTCAGCGTGAGCGGGCCGTCGGCCGCGTTGAGGTCGCTCGTCGTCAGCGTCGCGGTGCCGCGCAGATTCGCGTTGCGCAGCTCGGCCTGGATCGATTCCTCGCGCTGCGCGGGCGTTTGCCTGCGCAGCCGCGCGCGGGCCTGCTCGGCGTGCGGTCCCGCATCCTGCAGCCGATACGTGAAGCTGGCCGAGCCATCCGGTTCGATCTTGATCGCGAGGTCGGTGCTGCGTGACATCTGCGCGGTGGCGGGAGTTTGCGCGAGCATGCCGTCGCCGATCAGCACGGTCGGACGGTCCATGTCGGACGATGGCAGAAAACCGAATTCGACGTTCGATGCGGTCGAATCCGCGTACATCTGCAAATCGGGCAGCCACGTGATCGCATGATTGATGACGCCGTAGCCGGGCACACTCGGCAGCGTGTAGATCGTGCCGCTGCTGATCAACGCCGGCTCGCTGCGCACGCCGACCGCGTCGAGCAGCGCGCCGTAGAGCGCGACATGGTCCTTGCAATCGCCATAGCGGTTCGCGAGGATCGCGCTGGTGCTGTGCGGCACGACGGAGCCGCGTCCGACGTAGATCGCGACATAGCGGATAGTGCGGCGAACCCAGTCGTACAGCGTTTTGGCTTTGTCGTGCGGTGTGCGATCGTGCGCGGTCAGCTGTTGCGCGAGCTGGGCGATCGCGGCGTCGTGGGTGCCCGGGTCCGCCGCGGAGCCGCGATAGGACGCGGCGAACGCGGCATAGCTCGCGAAGGTCGACACCATCAGCCGATCACCGTACGACACGTACGCGACCGAGCCGCGTTCGAGCCGCTCGAAATGCGCCTTGTCGTAGCGGAATTCGTAGCGCGTGCGGCCGTCGCGCGTCACCGGCGTGACCGCGCTGAAGCCGCGCGCGTCCGTGTACAGCGGCTTGTCGGCGGGCAGGTCGTAGATCACGCGGAAGTTGCGCGTCGGTGCGAGATCGGGCGGCGTGAAGTCGCTGAATTCGCCCGGCACGATCGGTTGACGCTGCGTCTTGCGGTACGTCAGATGCACGCGCGCGCCCGGTTCGACTGCGGGGAACACGATCACCTTCTCCTCGATGTCCTGGAACATTGGTGCGTCGAATGAGCGGGCTTCCTGCACGTCGCGGATCTGCTCTGCCGCTACGTCGTGACGCTTGCCGTCGACGGTGAGGGTATAGGCCTCGAGGATCTGCACGTCGGCCATGTCGCGGTTGAACCAGACGTACTGCTGCGCGACCCGCTCGACGCCGGCTTCGTTGTTGACGCGCAGCGTCATCGAATCG
Organism: Paraburkholderia podalyriae; assembly: GCF_014397785.1. GTDB lineage: Bacteria > Pseudomonadota > Gammaproteobacteria > Burkholderiales > Burkholderiaceae > Paraburkholderia > Paraburkholderia podalyriae. The sequence goes on along the minus strand of NZ_VZQQ01000001.1, from coordinate 99,133 downwards.
AGCTTCACATACGAGCCGTCCGCGTTGACGGTGAAGGTCTGCGTTTCACCTTCGTTGGTGTATGGGTCGTCCAGTCTGACCGGCGCGCTCGCGCTTGCGGCGTGAATGGCGGCCAGCCAGCAGGCGGAGGCTAGGACCACGACGGAGAGGCGCATGACGGGCGGTATCCGGACGACGACGTTGACGGCATCGCCCGCTAGCGTCGTTTCCCGCCGGGCGGATGTCAAGCGGCTGGCGCGCATTGAGAAGCGCTCCCCGGATTGCCGGATGGGTTTGCGCGGCGCGCCGGCGCCAGGCTACGCGCTGCAAGCGGCGCCACCCGACGCCGCAATTTCCCGCGCAGCCTTCGCGCCTTCGACCTGCAATAGCGTCGGCAGCGACACGCCATTTTTCGCCGCCGTCACCTCGGCCAGAATCGACACCGCGATTTCAGGCGGCGTCCTGCTGCCGATATAGATGCCGACAGGTCCATGCAAACGGGCCAGTTCGGCTTCGTTCAGATCGAACTCCTTCAAGCGCTCGCGCCGCGCCTGATTGTTCCGGCGCGAGCCGAGCGCGCCGACATAGAACGCCGGCGTCTTCAAGGCTTCCATCAGCGCGAGATCGTCGAGCTTCGGATCGTGCGTCAGCGCGATGACCGCGCAGCGCTCGTCGAGCTTCATGTCGATCACGGTGTCGTCCGGCATCGTGCGGACGATCTTCGTGCCGGGCACATCCCATTCCTCTGTATATTCCTCACGCGGATCGCAGACCGTCACCTGATAATCGAGCCCCACCGCGATATGGCACAGGTAGCGCGACAACTGCCCGGCGCCGATCACCAGCATCCGGTAGCGCGGACCGTGGATCGTCAACAGACGCTCATCGTCGAAATGCACGCCGTCGGTCGCCTCCGCGTTGTCGAGCCGTGCTTCGCCCGTCGTCATGTCGAGTTCGCGCGCGACGAGCCGGCCAGTTTCGACCGCGTGACACAGCTCGGCGATGCCGCTTTGCCGCGTCAACGGTTCGAGCACGAGCTGGATCGTACCGCCGCACGGCAACCCGAAGCGATGCGCTTCCTCGGCGGTGATGCCGTACTTCACCGCTTCCGGGTGCGTCTGCTCGATACCCCGTTGCCGTACGCGATCGATCAGATCGTCCTCGATGCAGCCGCCCGACACCGAGCCCACCACGAGGCCGTCATCGCGCACCGCGAGCATCGCGCCCTCGGGACGCGGCGACGAGCCCCACGTCTTCACGACCGTCACGAGGAGCGCGCGATGTCCGTCCTCCAGCCAGCGGGCGCTGGTTTTCAGAACTTCGAGATCCACGCTTTCCATGATTTCTTCCCTTTCTTTGCTTCGCCGCCGGACTCTGCGTCCGCGGCCTCGTTCGATTCTGTTTGCGTAGACGCGGACGCGGCTTCGGCTTCGGCTGCGGCTGCGGTTTCGGCCGAGGCGTCGCCGTCCGCCGCTTGATCGACGCTATTGTCGCCCGAGAGCTGGGCGCTCAAGCGCCTGAAAAATTCCCCGGCAATCTTGCGCGCCGCACCGTCGACGAGCCGCGAGCCGATCTGCGCGAGCTTGCCGCCGACCAGCGCGTTGGCGGTATAGGAGAGCTTCGTCGCGGCGTCGCCGTCGGCTTCGAGCGTGACCTGCGTATTGCCCTTGGCAAAACCCGCGGCGCCGCCCTGGCCTTCGAACACGATCGTGTAGGTGTTGGGCGCGTCGATATCGGTCAGTTGCATACGCCCCTTGAAGCGTGCCTTGACCGGTCCGACCGCCGCGCTCAGCGTGACCAGGTACGCGTTTTCGCCGTCGGGGTCGATGCTTTCGCAACCGGGGATGCAGGCGCGCAGAATCTCGGTGTCGTTCAACGCGTCCCACGTTTGCTGCTGCGCGACCGGCAGCGTATGAATTTCGCTCAATTCCATGAGGTTGCTCCTGCGAGTGTCGTCGCGGTGATGGTGCGGCGAGGCGCGCGCGTCAGCTGCGCGAGATCTCGGCCGAACGCTGCGAGACTGTCTAGATTATGAACCGGACGGTGCGCGTCGACATACGGCAGGATCGCCTGCACGCCGCGCGCTTTCGGAGTGAAGCCGCTGAACCGCAGCAGCGGGTTGAGCCACACGATGCGATGCGCGAAGCGTGCGAGCCGCGCCATTTCGGTTTCGAGCACGTCGATCGCTTCGTGATCGAGACCGTCGGTGACGAGCAGCACCGTCGCACGACCGGTGAGCACGCGACGCGCCCAGCGTCGGTTGAACTCGGCGAGCGCCGCGCCGATGCGCGTGCCGCCCGACCAGTCGGCCACCTGATCGCTGAGCGTCGCGATCGCGACGTCCGGGTCGCGTTCGCGCAGTGCGCGCGTCGCGTTCGTGAGCCGCGTGCCGAACAGAAACACCTGCAGACGTTCGCGCGACTGCAACAACGCGTGGCAAAAGTAGAGCACCGCGCGCGAGTAGTTGCTCATCGAGCCGGAAATGTCGAGCAGCAGCACGAGCGGCGGCTTGCGCTCCACCCTCGCGCGATACTTCCACACGGTCCAGTCGCCACCGGCGCGCACCGCATGCCGCGCGCTCGCGCGCAAGTCCGCATGCGTGCCGTGCGATGCCGCCTTCAGGCGCCGCGTCGATTCGGTTGCGAGCGGCAGCCGCTGGCCGCGAATCAGATGCCGCAGCGTGCGCCATTCGTCGGCGCTCAGTGTATCGAAATCGCGATGACGTAGCCGCTCCTCCGCGCTGAACGTCAGTTGCGCGTGCAGCTCGTGCTGCTCGGTTTCCTGCGGCGTATTCAGATGCGGCGACGCCGGCATGCGCACCGCGAGCGCATCGGCGAGACGGTTGTTGCGCTTCGGCGGTGGCAGCCCGTCGCGCACTTTCGGCAGCATGAGCGCACGCAGCTTGCCTTCCCAATCGGGGTCGCGCCAGAACAGATCGAATGCGGCATCGAAGAGCTCGCGTTCGTCGGGCGCGGTGACGAGCAGCGCGGCAAGCGCGGCGCGCACATCGTCGCGGCGGCCGAGGTCGATCCACTGCAACGCGGCGAGCGCGTCGACTGCCTGCGCGGGCGACATCGGCAGGCCAGCGCCGCGCAGCACGCGCACGAAATGAACGACGTTGCGCGCGAGCACGGGCGCAGCGTGTCGGTTCGTGTCGTCGTGCGTGCCTGAGCCGGTTTCGTTCGTCACGTCAACGAACCTCACACGGACAGACACTGCGCGATCTGCGCGGCATCCACGCGCGCCAGATCGTCCTGATACTTGAGCAGCACGCCGAGCGTGTTCCGCACCGATTGCGGATCGAGTTCCGTGACCGACAACGCTTCGAGCGCGCGGCACCAGTCGATCGTCTCGGCGATGCCGGGCGCCTTGAACAGATCCATGCCGCGCAGCCGATGCACGAAGTCGACCGCGCGCCGCTGCAATTGCGCCGACGTATGCGGCGCGCGGGCGGCGACGATCTCCAGTTCGCGCTCGCGGTCCGGATAGCCGATCCATTGATACAGACAGCGGCGCTTCAACGCGTCATGCACTTCGCGCGTGCGGTTCGACGTCATGATGACGAGCGGCGGCTGCGTCGCATGCACGGTGCCGTATTCGGGAATCGATACCTGAAAGTCGGACAGGAGTTCGAGCAGGAACGCCTCGAACGGTTCGTCGGCGCGGTCGATTTCGTCGATCAGTAGCACGCGCCGCGCGCCGGGATGGTTTTCGTCGGGCATCAGCGCCTGCAGAAGCGGACGCTTCAGCAGGAATTCGCCACGATATAGCGTGTCGTTGTCGGGGCGCTCGCCGCTCGCTTCGGCAAGCCGCAGCGCCATGATCTGGCGCGGGTAGTCCCATTCGTAAAGCGCGCTCGCGGTGTCGAGGCCTTCATAGCATTGCAGGCGCAACAGCGTGGTGCCGAGCATGCCCGCCGCCGCTTTCGCGAGCTCGGTTTTGCCGACGCCCGGCTCGCCTTCGACGAACAGCGGCCGCTCCATGCGTAGCGCGAGATACAGCGCGGTCGCGAGCTCGCGGCTCGCGAAATAGCGTTGGGCGGCGAGTTGGGCGAGGGTGTCGTCGATCGAAGCCGGTTGCATGGTGCTCCTGAATCTGCGCGACAGGCCGTGGCGAAAGCGTAGCGCGAGTGAAGAACGGATCGGACGCGAGGCTGACGTCAAACGCTCGCGCCGGCTCGCGAAGTGAGCGAAGCCGGCTTGCGCGCGCCGTGGTGTGCGCGCGGCAAGCCGGGCGGCTCAGCGCGAATCGCTAGGCATTTGCCTTCGTGACCGCGCGCGCGGCCAGCACTGGAATCAGATGCGCGCGATACGCGGCGCTCGCGTGCATGTCGTCGTTCAGCTGGTCGGGCGACACGCTGACCGCGCGTGCCGCGTCGGGGGTGAAGTTCGCCGACAGCGCGCTTTCGAGCTCGGGAACGCGAAATACCGATGACGCCGCCCCCGTTACCGCGACGCGCACGCCGCTCGCGACCTTCGCGACGAACACGCCGACCAGCGCAAAGTGCGAAGCCGGATTGCGGAATTTCTCGTACGCGGCGCGCTCGGGCACTGGAAACTCGACGGCGACGATCAGTTCGTCGGGCGCGAGCGCGGTCTCGTACATGCCGACGAAGAAATCGGCCGAAGGGATGCGCCGCCGGTCCGTGACGATCGTCGCATCGAGGCCCATCGCCGCGGCCGGGTAGCACGCGGCCGGGTCGTTGTTCGCGAGCGAGCCGCCGATCGTGCCGAGCGCGCGCACCTGGCGATCGCCGATATTCGCGGCCAGCTCCGCGAGCACGGGCAACACGCGTCGCACTTGCGCGTGCTCGGCGACGTCCGCGTGACAGACGGCCGCGCCGATCGTCACCGTGTTGGCGTCGACGGTGACGGTCTTGAGCGCAGGAATGCGCGTCACGTCGATCAGTTGCGACGGCTGCGCGAGACGCAGGCGCATCGTCGGCAGAAGGCTCTGGCCGCCGGCAAGGAACTTCGCTTCGCTGTCGGCGGTGAGGGCTGCGGCGGCCGCTTGCGGATCCGTCGCGCGTTGATACTCGAATGAATACATGTCGAATGCTCCGCTCAGGATCGTTGGGTCAGACTTGCTTCGCCGCTTGAATCGCGGACCACACGCGATGCGGCGTGGCCGGCATCTGCAGAGCGGTCACACCGAGCGGCGCGAGCGCGTCGATGATCGCGTTGATCACGGCCGGCGGCGAGCCGATCGCGCCCGCTTCGCCGCAGCCTTTGACGCCGAGCGGATTGTGCGTGCACGGCGTACCCTTCGAAGTCTCCACCGTGAAGTCGGGCAGGTCGGACGCATACGGCATCGCGTAGTCCATGTACGAGCCGGACAGCAGCTGGCCGCTGTCGTTGTCGTACACGCAGCGTTCGAGCATCGCCTGGCCGATGCCTTGCGCGAGCCCGCCATGCACCTGGCCTTCGACGATCATCGGATTGATCACGTTGCCGAAATCGTCGACCGCGGTGAACTGCTGGATGCGGGAGACGCCGGTGTCCGGATCGACCTCGATCTCGCAGATATACGCACCCGACGGATACGTGAAGTTGGTCGGATCGTAAAAGGCGCTTTCCTCGAGCCCCGGTTCGAGCACGTCGAGCGGATAGTTGTGCGGCACGTACGCCGCGAGCGAGATTTCCGCGAACGCCTTCGTGCGGTCGGTGCCTGTGACGCGGAACACGCCGTTCTTGAACTCGATGTCTTCAGCCGACGCTTCGAGCAGATGCGCGGCGATCTTCTTCGCCTTTGCTTCGATCTTGTCGAGAGCCTTCGAGATGGCCGAGCCGCCGACCGCGATCGAACGCGAACCATACGTGCCCATGCCGAACGCGATGCGGCCGGTGTCGCCGTGCACGATCTCGACGCTTTCGAGCGGAATGCCGAGGCGATCCGCGACCACCTGCGCGAAGGTCGTCTCATGGCCCTGGCCGTGGCTATGCGAGCCCGTGAACACGGTGACCGAACCGGTCGGGTGCACGCGAATCTGGCCGACTTCGAACAGGCCCGCGCGCGCGCCGAGCGCGCCCGCGATGTTCGACGGCGCGAGACCGCATGCCTCGATGTAGCACGAGTAGCCGAGGCCGCGTCGCTTGCCGTTCTTTTCGGATTCCTGCCGGCGTGCGGCGAAGCCCTCGACGTCGGCGAGCGTGAGCGCGCGCGACAGGATCGCGTTGTAGTCGCCGGTGTCGTAGGTGAGGCCGACCGGCGTCGCGTACGGGAATTGCGTGATGAAATTGCGGCGGCGGATTTCCGCGGGGTCTAGTTTCATCTCGCGCGCCGCGGCTTCGACCAGACGCTCGACGACGAACGTCGCTTCCGGCCGGCCCGCGCCGCGATACGCATCGACGGGAACGGTGTTGGTGAAGACCGCCTTCACTTCCGCGTAGATCGCGGGCGTTGCGTATTGCCCGGCGAGCAGCGTCGCGTACAGGATCGTCGGCACGCTCGACGCGAACGTCGACAGATACGCGCCCATGTTCGCGATTGTATGCACGCGCATGGCGAGGAACTTGCCGTCGGCGTCCAGCGCAAGCTCGGCTTTGGTCACGTGATCGCGGCCGTGCGCGTCGGAGAGGAAGGCCTCGGAGCGCTCGGCGGTCCATTTGACCGGCCGGCCGATCTTCTTCGATGCCCACGTGAGCGCGACGTCTTCCGCGTATAGAAAGATCTTCGAGCCGAAGCCGCCACCGACGTCCGGCGCAATCACGCGCAGCTTCGATTCCGGCAGCGACAGCACGAACGCGGCCATCAGCAGCCGCTCGACGTGCGGATTCTGATTGGCGACATACAGCGTGTAGCTGTCGTCCTGCGCCGAATAGTTCGCGTTGACCGCGCGCGGTTCGATCGCGTTCGGCACGAGGCGGTTGTTGACGATGTCGAGCGTGGTCACGTGCGCGGCTTTCGCGAACGCGGCATCGGTCGCGGCCTTGTCGCCGTGGCCCCAGTTGTAGCAGACGTTGTCGGGCACTTCGTCGTGCACCGCCGCTTGACCTGGGTCGGCCGCATGCGCGGTATCGACGACGGCCGGCAGCACGTCGTAGTCGACGTCGATCAACTCGGCCGCATCTTTCGCGGCCTTGATCGAGTCGGCGATCACGAGCGCGACCTGATCGCCCACGTGCCGCGCTTTCGTATGCGCGATCACCGGATGCGGCGGCTCGTTCATCGGCTTGCCATCAGTGCTGTGGATCAGCCAGCCGCACGGCAGTCCGCCGACGTTGTCGGCGGCGAGATCCGCGCCGGTGAAGATCGCGACCACGCCCGGCGACTGTTTGGCCGCGCTCGTGTCGATGCTTCTGATCTTCGCGTGCGCGTGCGGCGAGCGCAGGAACACGGCGTAGGTTTGCTGCGGCAGCACGATGTCGTCGGTGTACTGGCCTTTGCCGGTCAGGAAGCGATAGTCTTCCTTGCGTTCGACGGCGGCGCCGATCAGGCTCGGGGTATCGGGTGCGTTCATCGTCGGCTCCTCAGGCGGCGGTGGCGCCGGCGGCATTCGCGCCGGCAGATGCGTTCGATGCGGCGGACTTCATACCCGCGGCGCCTTCGAGCACGGCCTTGACGATGTTGTGATAGCCCGTACAGCGGCACAGATTGCCGTCGAGCTGCTCGCGCACGTCGTCGCCGGTCAGATCGGGTTGACGCTGCACCAACGACACCGCGCTCATCACCATGCCAGGCGTGCAGAAGCCGCATTGCAGACCGTGGCAGTGCTTGAACGCGGCCTGCATCGGATGCAGCGCGCCGTTGTGCGCGAGCCCTTCGATGGTCGTGACTTCGGCGCCGTCGGCTTGCGCGGCGAGGATGTTGCAGGACTTGATCGCGCGGCCGTTCAGATGCACGGTGCAGGCGCCGCATTGCGCCGTATCGCAGCCGACGTGGGTGCCGGTCAGACGGAGTTGGTCGCGCAGGAACTGGACAAGCAAGGTGCCAGGGTCGACTGAGGCGCTCACGGGCGCGCCATTGACCGTCAGACTGATGCTGATCGCCATGAAGCTGTCTCCTTAATTGATCGGAGCGGGCGCTTCGGCGTATCGATCCCCGCCTCGGCGCAGACCACGATCCCATGCAAGATAGTTGCTGTGGGTGAGACCGGACCTGTGATTGATGTTGCCCCTGCTTTGCTTCGACTGCGTGCTGACTGCGATTCGCGAGGTCCGACGAGGGTGCTGCGGGTCTTATAGGTCTGCCGAAAAGTAAAGCACAAATCGCGTGAGCGCGCTATGAGGGGAAGTGTGTCCGGCGCGCGCGAACGCACGAAGACAAAACTCGCGGCCACGCAATGGGCCGCCGCAACGACATGCGCCCCGTCTGCAGAGCATGACGGGGCGCATCGATAGATCAGCGGAAAGCGAGGCCGTGCTCGCGAGCATTCAGCGCGTTGGCGTGGCCTCGTCGAAACGGCGCATTACTTTGCCAGTTTCGAGTGACGGCGCGAGTAGCCGAAATAGACGACCATGCCGATCAGCAGCCAGATCACGAACGCGGCCCACGTGATGCCTTGCAGGTTCAGCATCAGGAACAGGCACGATGCGACCGCGAGCACCGGCACGACTGGCACGCCCGGGCAACGGAACGCGCGCGGCAGCTCGGGGTGCGTCTTGCGCAGCACGAGCACCGCGATCGACACCATCGAGAACGCCGCGAGCGTGCCGATATTGATCAGTTCAGCCAACACATTGAGCGGCACCAGCGCGCCGATCAGGCCGAAGAAGAGACCGACGAGCCACGTCGTGAAAAACGGCGTCGCGAAACGCGGATGGACTTTCGACAGCTTCGCGGGCAGCAGGCCGTCGCGCGACATCGCGAAGATCACGCGCGTCTGACCATAGGCCATCACGAGAATCACGGTCAGCATGCCGAGTACGGCGCCGAGATCGATGAAGCCCGCGACCCAGTTCTGCCCCGCGAGCTGCAGCGCGTACGACACCGGATGCGAAATGCCCATGAACTTCTCCGACGGCACGATGCCGGTGACGACAGCGGCCACTGCCACATACAGCACCCCGCACACGCCGAGCGACGCGATGATGCCGATCGGCAGATCGCGCTTCGGGTTTTTCACTTCTTCCGCCGCCGACGACACCGAGTCGAAGCCGATGAACGCGAAGAACATCACCGCGGCGGCGCCGAACACGCCGCTCCAGCCGTGAGGCATGAACGGGTGCCAGTTGGCCGGCGTGACGTGAAACACGCCGACGACGATCACGAGCAGCACGACGACCACCTTGATCGCGACCATGATGTTGTTGATCCGCGCGGACTCGCGCACGCCGAGCGACAGCAGCATGGTGATGGCCATCATGACCAGGAAGGCGGGCAGGTTGAACAGCGTTTCGTGTCCCGGGATGGCGCCGGGGGCCGCGCTCAGCGCCATCGGCAGCGACACGCCGAAGCCCGACAGCAGCGACTGCAGATACCCGGACCAGCCGACCGACACCGCCGAGGTCGCGAGCCCGTACTCGAGCATCAGGTCCCAGCCGATGATCCACGCGGCCAGCTCGCCGAGCGTCGCGTACGAGTACGTGTAGATCGAACCGGCGACCGGAATCGTCGACGCGAATTCGGCGTAAGCGAGCGCGGCGAAGCCGCAGGCGATCGCCGCGATCACGAACGAGATCATCAACGCGGGGCCGGCCTGCACGGCGCCCGTGCCGGTCAGCACGAAGATACCGGTGCCGATGATGGCGCCGACGCCGAGGAAGGTCAGGTCGAGCGCGCCGAGCGCCTTTTTCAGGTCGGCGGTCTGAGCGCTCGCCGCGAGCATGTGCTCGACGCTCTTTTTGCGAAACAGGGACATTGGCGTGGGTCTCCAGTGGTGCACGCGTGTTGCGCGCCGAATGTCGGGAAAACCCGCAATTCTAGCGGATGCGTGCCACCGGGCTGGTTCGCGGCGGCGCTTCGCGGGCCAAGGCGATGGCCGGAAACTCCCGCCCGGACGGGGCTTCCTGGTGGTCTTGCGGTGCCGGGGGCGGTGCGGAAGTCAAGCTTTTACCGGATGAGCGACAAACGGGGACGGACTCTCTCCGTTCGCGTGCGCCACGGTTCGAGGTTTGCTGGCCTAGCCCGCCATCGCGGGATTCAGATCGACGAGGCGGTTGCTCATCACATAAAACGTCAGCTCGGCGTTGTTGCGCAGCTTCATCTTGTCGAGCAGCCGCGTGCGGTACACGCTGACCGTCTTCACCGACAGCGACAGCGCGGCCGCGATATCGGTGAGCCGTTTGCCCGACGCGAGCATGCACAGCGTCTGGTATTCGCGATCGGACAGCTTTTCGTGCGGCAACTGCTCGCCGTCGAACGACACATAGTCGGCGAGCGCCTCGGCCATCTCGGGGCTGACGTACTTGCGGCCAGCGGCGACCTGCTGGATCGCGCCGATCATCTGCGCGGCGTCGACCGTCTTCGACAGATAGCCGGACGCGCCGGCTTTCAGCGCGCGCACCGCGTACTGGTCCTCGCGGAACATCGAGAACATCAGCACCGCCGCACGCGGCGCCTTGCGCTTCAGGCGCTTGAGCACCTCGACACCATTCATGTCGGGCAGCGAGATGTCGAGCAGCACGACGTCGAAGTTCTGATGGACGACCGAATCGAGCGCTTCGGAGCCGTTTTGCGCCTCGGCGACCTCGCGCGCGACGCCGCGATCGAGCAGCAACTGGCGAACGCCCTGGCGGACCACCGCGTGATCTTCGACGATCAGGATGCGCAGGCTCATGGTCGCGGGCTCACGATTGCAGTGCGCGCCGGGCGGCGCGCGGCGCGGCGGTGGCCGCCAGCAGCGCATGCCACGTAAAGCGAGCCTGGATCAGCGTGCCGCGCCAGGCGGTGGCGCCTTGGCTGCCACTGCCGCTGGCCTCGACAGCACCAACGCTCGCGCGCCTGGCGCTGACTCGCAGCGTGCCTTCGAATGCGACGCAGCGCGCGTGCATGCCGGCGAGGCCGAAATGGCCGCCTGATTTTTTCTGGCCACCGCGTTCGCGCGTGCCGCGCGGCAGGCCGATGCCATCGTCGCCGATCAATAGTGTGAGATGACGCGCGCCCGTTTCGATGCGTACGTCGGCGCACGTCGCGCGTGCGTGCTTGGCGACGTTATTCAGCGCTTCCTGCGCAACGCGGAATACGGCGAGCGCCGCGTCGGCGGGCAGGCGCGCGAGCCGCGCGTCGTCGCTGCATGTGACGGTGGTGCGCAAGCCGGTGCGCGCGGAGAAGTCGCGCACCCAGCACTTCAGCGCGCCCGCGACGCCCGTCTCGAACGACGGCGCGTGCAGTTGCGCGACGGCCTCGCGGCTCGCCGCGCACACGGCGTCGAGCGAACGGTTCGCGAGCGCGAGCGCCGCCGCGCATTGCGACGGCGCGTCGGCGGGCAGCCAGGTTTCGATGCCGGCGAGCGCGAAGCGCGTCGCGGTCAGCTCGGCGCCGACGCCGTCGTGCAACTCGCGCGCGACGTGACGGCGCACGCTCTCCTGCGCGTCGACCAGCTCGGCCGACAGCTCGCGCACCCGCGCGCGCAGCCGCTCGATCTCGCGTGCGGCGTGCAACGGCATGTCGAAGCCATCACGCTGCGCTGACGAGGCCAGCGCAGCGTTGAACGGGACGGCAGTCGACGTATCCATGAATTTCCCTCTCAGGAAGCGGAGCGGAAAGCGAAGCGGGCGCACACAGGCGGCACGAAAACCTGCGAATCACGAGGTTTTGCGCCTCGCCGTCGAGCGCGCGGGGCGACGGGCGAAAACACGATGGCCCAAGGTAACGAAATTTACATTCAGTAACAAGTCCGCTTGATGACGATTGATGCACTGATTCGTCTGATCTCGCCGCGCGATCATATCTCAAAAAGACAAAAAAAGCAGTTGCACCAAGGGTTAGCGCAGGATGCTCAGAGATTACATGATATTTACATCAGATCGTTCTGTCAGAAGAATCCTGACAGCGGGAGTCCTGTAACCGGCTCCGATTTGTAACGAAGCAACAAAAAAGGAGCCCGGAGGCTCCTTTTTGGAATTCGCGGCGTGAGGGCCGCGAAGCGGGAATGCCGGCTTAGCCGACGAAGGCCTTTTCGACCACGTAATGACCCGGCTCGTTGTTGCTGCCTTCCTTGAAACCCGCGTCTTCGAGCAGCTTGCGCGTGTCGCGCAGCATGTGCGGGCTGCCGCACAGCATGACCCGGTCGTCCTCGAGCGAGAAACCCGGCACGCCGAGGTCGGCGAACAGCTTTTCGGTTTCGATCAACTCGGTGATGCGGCCACGGTTCTGGAACGCTTCGCGCGTGACGGTCGGGTAGTACAGCAGCTTTTCCTGCACCAACTCGCCGAGGTGTTCATGCGCCGGCAGGTGGTCGGTGATGTATTCCTTGTACGCGAGTTCGTCGACGAAGCGGCAGGTGTGCGTGAGGACCACACGCTCGTAGCGGTCGTAGACCTCCGGATCCTTGATGATCGACATGAACGGCGCGAGACCCGTGCCAGTGGACAGCAGCCACAGCGTCTTGCCCGGCAGCAGGTTGTCGGCCACCAGCGTGCCCACCGGCTTCTTGCCGATCAGCACTTCGTCGCCGACCTTCAGGTGCTGCAGACGCGACGTGAGCGGGCCGTCCTGCACCTTGATGCTCAGGAATTCGAGATGCTCTTCGTAGTTCGCACTGGCGAGGCTGTATGCGCGCAGCAGCGGCTTGCCCTCGACCTGCAGGCCCACCATCGTGAACTGGCCGTTTTCGAAGCGGAACGACGGATCGCGCGTGCAGGTGAAGCTGAAAAGCGTATCGGTCCAGTGATGGACGCTCAGGACGGTTTGTGAATTCAGGTTGCTCATGGCTTCTTGGATAGTGCGAAAACAAAGGCGGCCAGTCGTCTGAGCCGGCCGGCACGGCAAGGGCGATGCTGCGGTGATCCGTGGTCGGGACTTCCGCGCAATCCGCTATTTTAGCGTGTCCGCCGGAGCGGGGCCGCAGCGCGGCGGTCGAGCCTGGTCAAGCGGGTCGCCGGACCGGCAGCGGCGGCACCGGCTTGCTGGCGCCGCGCAGTACGTTGGCGTGAGTGCGGCCGTGTTTCAGCGGGGTACGGCGATTCGGCGAACGCCGCGCAGAGTGGCTGCCATTGACTGTCCGGCAGGCGCGAAAGCGACGCGCCGCGCGGGCAACAATTTCAGGATGATACCGAAAGGCGGCGTGCGCTGCAGCATTGACCCTGCAGAGAAAACTGGCAAATGGGGCGCAACCTGGCCGGCGCCATTGGGATAGTTCGCGTGCGACATTGGTTCGACATCGTTCACACCGCGCGATTTTTTTGGGAATACGCCAGACGTTGCCTCGTTTACGCAGGACGCGAGTCGCGCGAAACCAGGCAGTGCGGTGGCTGCGCGACTCGTCCTGGCGGCTACGGCCGCCCATGCGAGTAGGGGGTGTCAAATGGAAGCTTCTCGTGCGATATCTGCATTCGGTTCATACACTGGCGTCGACGGGTTGGTGATACGGGCACGCGCATCGCGCTGCGTGCGTCGTGCGGTGTGTCGAGCCGGTCTGCTGGCTTTATCGTTGGGGACTGTCGGGGCCGAGGCTCAGGAGGCGATTCTGCCGCCGCAGTCGGTAACCTCATCGACCGTTCCCGCCAACGGCGATGTCAATCCGTACGGCATGGCGTTCGTGCCGACCGGCGTGCCGTCCTGGAGCACGCTCAAACCGGGCGATGTGGTGGTGTCGAATTTCAATGCGAAGTTGAATCTGCAGGGAACCGGTACGACGATCGTCAAGCTCGTGTCCAATAGCGATCCGGTGACTTTCTTCCAGGGACACAATCTCGGTCTCACGACGGCGCTCGCCGTGCTAAGAAGCGGCTTCGTGCTAGTGGGCAATGTGCCAACCACGGATGGCAAGCACGTCGTCGCGCCGGGCTCGTTGCTCGTCATCAACCCTCAGGGCGGGCTCGTCAAGGAGCTGAAAGATCCCAACCTGCTGGACGGCCCCTGGGATCTCACCGTGATCGACGGGGGGCGATTCGTCCGGGTCTTCGTCTCGGATGTGTTGAACGGAAAGGTCGCGCGGATCGATCTTGCCATCGGCGAGGATGGCGTTCAGATGCTGCCTGGTTCGACCATCATCGCGTCAGGCTATGTGCACCGCACCGATCCGGCGGCGCTCGTGGTCGGCCCGACAGGGTTGGCTTACGACCCATCGCATGACGTGCTTTACGTCGCCTCGACCGGTGACAACGCGGTGTTCGCCATTTACGGCGCTGCGGCCGCGAAACACGACGGCGGCATCGGCCGGATGATTTACCAGGACAACAAGCACCTCCACGGTCCACTTGCGCTGGCGCTCGCACCCAACGGGCATCTCGTTACCGCGAACGGCGACGCGGTCAACCCCGACCCGGAACATCCCAGCGAACTCGTCGAGTTCACCGTTGACGGCCAATTCGTCGCCCAAATGTCAGTCGACGCTGCGCCGGGCTCCGCATTTGGCCTCGCTTTCGGCCTCGATAGCAAGCGTCGCTTGCAGTTCACCGCGGTAGACGACAACACGAATACGGCGACAGTCTGGACGTTGCGCGAAGACAGTCAATAAGCGAAAACAGGACGAAGATCGGGAACGCCGTGACGCTCGCTGCGACGCGTCACGGTTTTCGCTCGCGAGCGTGCGGCGGGCTGTCTTTCCAACCGACGTATGCCGATTACGATGCGCGCCGACGCGCCGTTCGACCACATGGTCGTGTTCGCGCCGGCCAACGATCCGCAGCTCTGCGTGGAGCCGGTCACGAATACGACGGATTGCTTCAGCGCGGTCGGTCTGCGGGAGCAGGCCGGTGGTTGCGTGTTGCAGCCGGGGGAACAGATCGAAGCGGCGTCGAGCTGGACGCCGCATCGACAGTGACGGCGTAGTTAGCGTGAGAGCGCGCACGCACCTTGCGCTGGGGACAGCGCACGAACAGAAGCAGAAGCGCTCATTCCACCCGCAACTTCGCCATGTACGGCAAATGATCGGACAGCCACGCGGTCTCCTGGGTCGGCTGAATCCACTCGACGGGCTGCATGCCGCGCACGAACATCTTGTCGAGCGACAGCGCCGGCGAGAACGCCGGAAACGTGCGCGCCGGTTCGCCGAGCAGCGTCGCGACTTCCTGCAAGCCGTGCTCGCGAAAGAGCGGCACCGAGTCGTTGCGCCAATCGTTGAAATCGCCGGCTAGCACCAGCGGACCGTCGGGCGCTTCCTTCGCGATCCAGTGCGCGATCCAGTTCATCTGCCGCAACCGCGCCGGGCGCGTCAGCGCAAGATGCGCGCACAGCAGCGTGACGAGCCGTCCGCCGAACGTCGCACGCGCGACCAGCAGGCCGCGCTTTTCGAAGCGATGCGCGGAGATGTCCCAGCGGCCGCCGAGATCGAGCGGATGCGGCGACAGGATCGCGTTGCCGTGCCGCCACGACGGCTTGAACACGTTCGGGCCGAGCGCGACTTCGAGCTCGAGCGAGCGCGCGATCTCGGTCGCCTGACAATGCCACACGTCGGTCAGCGGATCATCGATCGGCGCGCCGAAACTGCTCGCCAATACCGGGGCCGGCATGCGCCGCGCCATTGCTTCCTGCAGAAAGTACGCGTCCGCGTGGGTCGATTGAACCCAGCGCTGCATTGCCTGCCAGGCCTGAAAGCCGAGCGGCGTGCGGCCCTTGTGCAGGTTCCAGCTCACCGCGACGAAATCGTTTGGTGCGAGGTTCTCGCGGATCAATTCTTCTGGGTTTCGCATGCCGCGGTATCCCCGTGTTCTGTTTGAGCGCGTCGGTAGGGCGCGTTGTTCCTGCTAGTTCGGATTGCTGCTGCCGGTCGCGGCGCCATTGCCGCTGATACCGCCAGTCGTGCCGTTGCTGTTCGCACCGTTGCTCACCACGGTCGCATGCACGCGGTACACGAGGTTCGGATTGTGATCGACGATCGTCCAGTTCGCCCATTGATCGGGCGGCACGACGAGACCCGGGTGGCTCGCGCTCACCTGGCGCGGCTGCGGCGGCAGCTTGCAGCCGATGTCGGTGCGCCGCGCGTTGTCGTCCTCGAGCGTTTCCTGCGTGTCGATGGAAAACATCACGCCCTCGGAATCGACGCGCAGTGGCGACACCGTGATCGTGCGCGACAGATCGATGCTGCCGGCCGGCTGGTCCTTGCAGCCGACGTCGTGTTGCACGACCTGGTGATGGGTATCCGTGCGCGTCTGGCCGACGGTGGTGGTGGCGTCGAACGAATCGATCTGCTGACCATCTTTCACTACCTGCAACTGCCATTGCACGACCTGCTGCGCTGGCCGTTGTTGCGCGTGGGCGAGCAACGAAGCGCCAAGCAGCATGGCCACGATACTGGTTTTCCACATGGAAGGATCTCCGCTTACGCGTCGGTTGCGTGGTTGCCCCGGCGTAACAATTAGAGAGCCATCTTACCCCCGATGGCCGCAACGATTTCTGACACGGTCAGCGCGCGCCGGTTCAGCAACAATACATTCCAGAAAAGGACGGGAATGCCAGCGGTTGTTAGCAGCAGAGCCGCACGACTGCTGGCTTGCACGCGTTGACGTCCTCGCTACACTGGACTCGAACCGGTGCCCACAAGGCGCCGCCGCAGGTCAGCCAGACGGGGTGAGCGATGACGACAGCAATGGTCAAACAGGAAATCGCGGTGGCCTCGTTCAGCCGGGTGTATGACCTCGACGAGGTCGAAACCGCGCTGAACGGTCTCGGCGAGGGCGCCAACGACGCGTTGCGCGCGACTTACGAAAAGATGCTGAAAACCGGCAATCTGCGCTTCTGCGTGAAGCCGAACCGGATGCCGTCGATCGACGATCTGATCGACGCGCTGCCCAATTTTTCAGCACCGCTCGACGACATCCGCAAGCAGGTCGCCCTTTGCCTCGAAACCGAGGACCGACTCGAGTTGATGCCGATCCTGCTGCTCGGCGAGCCCGGCATCGGCAAGACGCATTTCGCGAAGCAGTTGGCGCGCCTGCTCGGCACCGCGTACCAATACGTCGCGATGAGTTCGCTGACGGCGGGCTGGATTCTGTCGGGCGCGTCGTCGCAATGGAAGAACGCGAAACCGGGCAAGGTGTTCGATGCGCTGGTGAACGGCAGCTACGCGAACCCGGTGATCGCCGTCGACGAAATCGACAAGGCGAGCGGCGATTCGCAATACGATCCGCTCGGCGCGCTCTATTCGCTGCTCGAACACGACACCGCCGAGAGCTTCATCGACGAGTTCGCCGAGATTCCGATCAACGCGGGCAACGTGATCTGGATCGCGACCGCCAACGACGAATGCGCGATCCCCGAGCCGATCCTCAACCGCATGAACGTCTACGAGATCCCGCCGCCGGACCACGCAGGCGCGCGTCGCATCGCGCAGTGTATCTACGATGAGATTCGCGGCGCGCACAACTGGGGTCTGCGCTTTCCCGAGACGCTCGGCGATGCGACGCTCGATGCGCTCAAGCGTGCGTCGCCGCGCCAGATGCGCCGCGCGATCCTGAACGGTTTCGGCGCGGCACGCATCGCGGGACGCGACCGGATCGAACCGGCCGACATCCGCGTCGATTACGGAAATCGGCGAAAAGCGATCGGTTTCTAAGGTTTTTGGCCATTTTTTTGCGTCAAACCCCGCTTTTCTGCGATTTAGACGGTTCGGATCGGCAATTCGTATCGTGCGTACGGTGAATGCCGGGGCAATTGTTTCTGTTTTCGGCAGGGGATCGCGAAATCGAGCGAGCTTGCATCGCCATCGCCTGGCCGGCGCGAACGACTGTTTGTCACCTCCGCCTGTACCGGGTCGTACAATCTTCCTTCCATCGGCTGAACGAGGCAGCGCGCGGCGCAATGGGCCGCGTCAACGGATATGGATCAGATCGAATGTGTAGTGATCGGCGCCGGCGTGATCGGCCTCGCGACGGCGCGGGCACTGGCGGCGCGCGGGCGCGAGGTGATCGTGCTGGAGGCCGCCGACGCGATCGGCGTGGGCACGAGTTCACGCAACAGCGAAGTGATCCACGCGGGCATCTATTATCCGCGCGGATCGCTGAAGGCCGCGCTGTGCGTGCGCGGTCGCGAAATGCTGTATGACTACTGCGCCGAGCGCAACGTGCCGCATTCGCGCTGCGGCAAACTGCTTGTCGCGACGTCGCGCAATCAGATTCCGCAGCTCGAAAGCATCATGACCAAAGGACGCGACAACGGCGTGCTCGACCTGATGCGCGTCACCGGCGATCAGGCGCAGGCGCTCGAACCGGCGCTCGAATGCGTGGAGGCGGTGTTTTCGCCGCAGACCGGGATCGTCGATAGTCATCAGTACATGCTCGCGCTTCAAGGCGATGCCGAGCGCGACGGCGCCGTGTGCGCATTCCATGCACCGGTCGAGGCGATCGAGGCGCGCAACGGCCGCTTCGCCGTCACAGTCGGCGGCGCGGCGCCGAGCACGATCAGCGCCGCCTGCGTGATCAACAGCGCCGGTCTGCATGCGAACGCGCTCGCGCGCAAGATTCGCGGACTCGACGCCCGCCACGTGCCGCCGCTTTACTTCGCGCGCGGCAATTACTTCAGCATCTCAGGACGCGCGCCGTTTAGCCGCCTGATCTATCCGATGCCGAACGAAGCCGGCCTCGGCGTGCATCTGACGATCGATCTGGGCGGTCAGGCGCGCTTCGGTCCCGACGTCGAGTGGGTCGACACGATCAATTACGACGTCGATCCGCGTCGCGCGGAGTCGTTTTATGCGGCGATTCGCGCGTACTGGCCGGCGTTGCCGGATGACGCATTGCAGCCCGCGTACGCCGGCATTCGTCCGAAGCTGTCGGGTCCCGGCGAGCCCGCCGCGGACTTCGTGATTCAGGGGCCGGCCGCGCATGGCGTGCGCGGGCTCGTCAATCTGTTTGGCATCGAGTCGCCGGGGCTGACGGCATCGCTTGCGATCGCGCAGCGGGTCTGCGAACTGGCCGGGCGCGCGTGAGGTCGCGGTTGCATCGTGCCAATGCGCTTATCTCTACCATTTCGATGCTCACGGGGGACGGCTTCGTTGCTATGCTTGGCGAACGCTGTCGTCAGAACGGCGTTGATTTCAATATAAATGGAGTGAGTCCCCATGAGATCGTCCCGTCGTACGTTTTTGATCACCAGCATCGGTGTGGCATCGACGTTCGCGCTGTCGCGCCAGGCGTTCGCCGACGCGCCGAAACTCTCCGAAACCGATCCGACCGCGCAGGCGCTTGGCTACAAGTCGGACGCGAGCAAGGTCGATAAGGCGAAATTCGCCAAATACACGCCTGGCGAGCAATGCAGCAACTGCAGCTTCTTTCAGGGCAAGGCGGGCGACGCCTACGGCCCCTGCCCGATGTTCGCGGGCAAGCAGGTCGCGGCCGCGGGGTGGTGCAGCGCCTATAACAAGAAGGCCTGATCAAACCTGCCTGAGTCGTGCTGGCAGGCTCTCCGCGGGATGCGCGGTGACATCGCGGCGCATCCCGTGACGGCGCGCATCGTGGCGTTCTGCGCCGCATGCGGCGCACGTCGCGAAGCGCAAGCCGGGCTGGATTTTCAACACTTCATTGCAGCGGGCCGCTGGATTGTTAGCGCCGCGCATTCATCAACGGTGGACGCTTGTTGAACCACGGCCGTGCCGCCTCGAGTTGCGCGGCGAGTCTGAATAGCGTCGCCTCGCCGCCGCTACGCGCCGCAAACTGCACGCCGATCGGCAGCCCGCGCGCGTTCCAGTACAAGGGCACCGACATCGCTGGCTGGCCGCTCAGGTTGAACAGCTCCGTGCAGCCGGCCCACGCGAACGCCTTATTCGACGCTTCGAACAGCAATTTCTTCATCAACGGTTCTAGCGGCATCGTCGTCACCGCGCGCATTTGCATGCGCTCGACGGAGCTCGGCCGCATCTCGCCGATCTTGATCGGCGCGGACGCGAGGGTCGCGCACAACAGCACGTCGTAGCGGTTCAGCAGATCGGTCAGACGTTCGGTGATGCGGCGCTGTTCGTCGAGTGCGGCCGGTAAGCCCTGCTCGCCGATCTTGCGGCCGACATGCGCCATCGCCCACGTCGAAATCTCGAACTCGCTGCGTGTGGGCTTGTGGCCGGTGATGCGTTCCGCGTTCAGCACGAGGTCTTCGGCGGTCACCGACCACAGCGTCAGGAACGCGTGACGGACCGCCGCGAAATCGACGCCGAGCGACACCGGCTCCAGACGATGGCCGAGCGAGCTCGCGAGTTGCGCGGCGTCGTCGAGCGCGGCGCGCGCATCGGCCGATAGCGAGGGCGCGAGCATCGGCTCGGTCACGTATGCGATGTTCAGCGGCTTGCACGGCTCGCGCGTCGCGCCGAGAAAGGTGCCGGGCGCGCCGGCTGGCCGCTCGGCGTTGCCGGCCAGCAGATCGAGCAGCAACGCGCTGTCGCGCACGCTGCGCGACACGGCGTGATCGATGCCGAGCTCACCGGCGCCGGGTGGCGCCGCGCGCGGCACACGACCGCGCGAGGGCTTCAGACCGAACAGTCCGCAGCACGATGCCGGAATGCGGATCGAGCCGCCGCCATCCGATGCATGCGCGAGCGGCACGATGCCCGCCGCGACTGCCGCCGCCGCACCGCCGCTCGATCCGCCCGGCGTGTGATCGAGGTTCCACGGATTGCGGCACGCGCCAAATAGTTCGGGCTCCGTATAAGGCATCTGGCCGAGTTCGGACGTGCTGGTCTTCGCGAAGATATTCAGACCCGCCGCTTTCGCGAGCGCGACGACCGGCGCGTCCTGCGTCGGAATGAAGTGGCGGTAGTGGCGGCTGCCCATCGCCATGCGCAGTCCCGCAACGGGAGCGCCGAGATCCTTGATCAGGAAGGGCACGCCGGTGAGCGCCGCATGGGCGGCGGAGCCGTCCGTTCCGTTCACGCCGTTGACGGTATTCGCGCGATTCGCGTCGTCGCGCGACGCGCGCTGGCGTGCCGCATCGTAGTCCTTCAGAACGACCGCGTTGATCGCGGGATTGACGGCCTCGGTGCGCGAGATCGCGACGTCGATCAGTTCGCGCGCGCTGACCTGGCGCGTGCGCACGAGTTCGGCCAGGCCGATGGCGTCATGAGCGAGATAGTCGGATTGCACGTCGGTTGAGCCCTCGCGGTCGGTTGGCATGCTGCGTCGAACTCGTGGTGCGATCACATGAGCAACGCGGCGGGTCCGGCTGGGTGCCGGACCCGCGAATTACATCCGCTCGCCGAGGAACGTCAGCGTACGGCCATGCGCCAACGCGGACGCGCGCTGGTTGTACGACGCACGCTCCGAGCAGTTGAAGCCGTGTTCCGCGTTCGGGTAGATGTTGAACTGCACGTCGGCGCGACCCGCGAAGCGCTCCTGAATCTGGCCGATGTCCGACGGCGGGATATGCGCGTCGAGCTCGCCGTAATGGAACTGCATCGGTACCTTGACGTTCGCGGCTTGGTCGAGATGATTGTGGATGCCGCCGCCGTAATAGGCGACAGCGGCGTCGACCGAACCGGCCGCCGCGGTCAGGTAGGCGAGACGGCCGCCGAAGCAGTAGCCGATCGCCGCGATCTTGCCGGTGACTTCCGGCAGCGCGCGCAAGGCGGCCGCGGCGGCGCCGATGTCGGCGACCGCGTCGTCGAGCCTGGTCTTCTGCATCAGCTCGATGCCCTTTTCGCGATCCTTGCCGTCATACGTCAATTCGACGCGCGGCTGCACGCGCCAGAACACGTCCGGGGCGAGCGCGACATAGCCGTCCTGCGCGTACTGGTCCGCGACCGAGCGGATATGGCTGTTCACGCCGAAGATTTCCTGAATGATGATGACGGCCGGTCCCTTGCCGCCCTTCGGCAGCGCGAGGTAGCCGCCGAAACTGTCGTTGCCGGCGGGGATGTCGATCCATCGGGAAGTCGTGCTCATGCTGTTCTCCATTGACTTGCGCGAACCCCGCGCGAGGTCGGTGTGTACGAAACGCCCAAGGCCGCCAGGCCCTGCAACGGGCGGTTAGTTTGCCATCAAAAGAAACGGCTTGCAGCGAGGCGGGACGGGGCCTCGCGGTTGATGCGGCGCGGTTCGATTCCCGTAAGGCGATTGAAACGATCTCGACGATTCATTTCTCCGTGATGGGCGTATGGATACAGTCAGCGTGTGATGATTCGCGCATGTCGGCGCATCTCGCGACCACGTTGGCGAGCGCATCGCGTCCCGCGTTTGCACGCGGCCGGCCACCGTGCGGAGCGCCGCGTTCAAGCGTTGATTGCCGGGCCGATTTAAACTCGATTCAGAAGTTTTTGGCGTACTCACAATCCTGTGCGGTACGCCACCTTTTCGAGTTGAAAAACCCTTCGAATCACACGGGACATAAGTCGGAAAAAGGCTGAATCCGCGTCTGCGGAGATACTTCCTGATTAGCGGAAACCCGCATGGGACGGGGCTTTGCGGCCCGATCCGCCAAGCCGCGAGTGGCTCGCGCGGAAACTGCGCTATTAGTGTTGTTCCCACTTTCTCAAAAAATTCCCCCAAATTAATTTGATGGCCTACACTTGCGCGCAAGTACGGTTTGCCAACTGCCACAAACAGTCCGGTAAACGTACTGGCCAAGTGCATGAACGATGCAACCGGCGTGGTCGTCCACGGGACTGAGCGACACGTGTAGGGGAAGCGGGGCACAGGGCGATTACGTTGTTTTGACCGAAACTGGAGACTCACATGAACATCAAAATTCAAAAGCTGTTGCCGATCAGCGCTGCGGCGTTGCTGTTCGCGACGTTGGCAACATCGGCCGCGGCCGACACGGTCGTCAAGATCGGTCACGTCGCGCCGTTGACTGGCGGTATCGCTCACCTGGGTAAGGACAACGAAAACGGCGCGCGCCTCGCCGTCGAGGAAATCAACGCGAAGGGTCTCACGATCGGCGGCGAGAAGGTCACGCTGCAACTCGACGCGCAGGACGACGCGGCCGACCCCCGCACGGCTACGCAGGTTGCGCAGAAGCTCGTCGACGACAAGGTCGTCGCCGTGGTCGGCCACCTGAACTCGGGCACCTCGATCCCGGCATCGAAGATTTATAGCGATGCGGGCATCGTGCAGATCTCGCCGTCGGCAACGAATCCGGCCTACACGCAGCAGGGCTTCAAGACGACCTATCGCGTGGTCGCGACCGACGCGCAGCAAGGCCCGGCACTCGCGAACTACGCGGCGAAGGGTATGAAGGTGAAGAGCGTCGCGATCGTCGACGATTCGACCGCTTACGGCCAGGGTCTCGCGAACGAGTTCGAGAAGACGGCGAAGGCGCTCGGTCTGAAGGTCGTATCGCATGACGCGACGAACGACAAGGCCGTCGACTTCCGCGCGATTCTGACGAAGATCAAGGGCGAAAACCCTGACGCGATCATGTACGGCGGCATGGACGCAACCGGCGGCCCGTTCGCGAAGCAGGCGAAGCAGCTCGGCCTGCGCGCGAAGGTGCTGGCAGGCGACGGCGTGTGTACCGACAAGCTGTCGGATCTGGCCGGCGACGCAACCGACAACATCGTCTGCTCGGAAGCCGGCATGGCGCTCGAAAAGATGGCGGGCGGCAAGGCGTTCGAAACGAAGTACGAGAAGCGTTTCGGTCAGCCGATCCAGATCTACGCGCCGTTCACGTATGACGCGGTGTACATCGTCGTCGACGCAATGAAGCGCGCTAACTCGACCGATCCGGCCAAGATCCTGGCAGCGATGCCGACGACCGACTACAAGGGCGTGATCGGCGAAACGACGTTCGATTCGAAGGGCGACCTGCAGCACGGCGTGATCTCGCTGTACAGCTACAAGCAAGGCAAGAAGACGCTGCTCGACGTCGTGAAGATGTAAATTCGTTGTGGTCGAAGGCGGCGTGGCGCCGTACTTCGATTTGCCGCTAAAGAGGCACGTAGGCCGTGAGGCTTGCGTGCCTTTTCTTTTGGGCGTTGCGTTTGCGTCAGATCTTCAAACGCCGCAGCACCCTCGGTCCGACGAGCGCGATCATCGCGGCGCAGACGGCGACGACAGACAGTCCGATCGTCAGATTGGTCACCTGCGCTACCGCGCCGATGATTACTGGACCGAGCAGCAACCCGAAGTAGGCGAGCCCCGCGACGTGCGCGAGCCCCTCGGCCGCGTGAATGCCCTTCACGCTCGCCGCCGCCGCGAACAGCACCGGCATCATGTTCGCGAGGCCCAGGCCGATCAGCGCGAAGCCGGCGAGCGCGGCCACCGGATTCGGCAGCAGCAGCGCATCGACCATCCCCGCGCAGGCCAGCGCGGCGCTGATCATCACGAGCTGCGGCGCGCCGAAGCGGGCGCGCACCGCGTCGCCGGCAAAACGCGCGGCCGCCATGCCGCCCGAAAACGCCGCGTAGGCGGCACTCGAGAGCGCGGGCGTCGCCAGCACGACATCGCGCATATAAACAGTGGCCCAGTCGTACATCGCACCTTCGGCGATCAGCGCGACCAGTGCCATCGTGCCGAGCGCCCACAGCGCCGGTGAGCGCCAGCGGCTCGCGCGCGGCGTCGCGGCATCGGGATGCTCGGCATGCGGCACGTGCGGCAGCACCGACGGGCACGCGAGCATCAGCACGAGCGCGCTGACCGCCGCGGCGAGCGCGAGATGCAGCGCCGGCGCCATGCCGCGCGACAGCAGCGCTCCGCCGACCGCCGCGCCGAACATGCCGCCAAGGCTGAACATCCCGTGCAGCGACGACATGATCGGCTTGCCGAGGGCCTTTTGGACGGCGCTCGCTTCGGCGTTCATCGCGACGTCGAGCGTGGCCATGCCCGCGCCGAAGACGGCCAGTACGACCAGCAGGATCCAGTACGCCGGCACGACGAGAATCAGCGCGGCACAGGCGGCCATCGCGAGGCCGCCACTCAGGCAGGCGCGGCGGGTGCCGACCCGCGCGATCCACGACGCATTGGTCACCATCGCGCCGATCGATCCGCCCGCCACCGCGAACAACGCGAACGACAGCATCGCCGGATTCAGATGAAAGCGGTCGCGCACGGTCGGCACGTGCACGCCCCACGACGCGTACATCATGCCGGCGATGAAGAACAGCGCCATCGTGGCGATGCGTGCGCGTTGCCGTGCAGTGACGGACAGATTGCGATGCGCGGCGGGCAGAACGGCGAATTCGGAGGCTTGGTGATCGGGCACGGAGGTCTCGAGGCGGAGTGCGCGAGAAAGCGCATTGAAAGCGGATCTTCGATTCTATCGAAGCGTGGAGGCTTATGCTTGGAGCCGCGGGCTCCGGCGCATACGATCGAATGGATGCGGCTGCGACCAGGCAGCGTTGCCGAACGCATGCGTCGGGGCGGCGGCGTTGGCTTTTGCACTGCCGCGTGCGGCGGCCGTTCTGCCACTCACGACTCATCGCTAATCACCGAGGAACGCTCAGTTGAACATTCCCGCTCACGCTCCGCTTCATCTGCTGCACACGGCCGCGGTCGGCACGCTCGCCACGCACGCGCGCCGGCCCGAGGGCTTTCCGTATCCGTCGGTGTTGCCATTCGCGCCGGACGCGCGGCATCGTCCGACGATCCTTGTCAGCCGGCTCGCGGAGCACACGCACAACCTGCAAGCCGATCCGCGCGCCGGCTTTCTGGCCGTCGACGCGCCCGACGGCGACGTGCTGGGTGGCCAGCGCGTCACGCTGCTCGGCCGCTTCGAGCCGGTCGATTCGAGTCCGGACCTGGTGCGGCGCTATCTGCGCTATCACCCGGACGCGGAGCGCTACCTGGTGCTGGGCGATTTCACCTTCTGGATCATGAATCTGGAGCGGCTGCGCTACATCGGCGGCTTTGGCGCGATGGGCTGGCTCGACGGCGCCGAACTCGATCGATTGCCGCCGCTTGCAGCCAGCGAGGAGGACGCGCTGATCGCGGAGTTCGGTCGCCGGCTAAGTGGCGCGGGGGGCGTCGAATTGCTGGGCGTCGACCGCTACGGCGCTGATCTGAAACGCAACGGCGCGCGCCACCGTTTCGCATTCGATGGCGCGCGGTCCGATACCGGGACATTGCACGCCGCGCTCGAAGTCTGCATCGAGCGGCATACGAATTAAGCATTTATCGTTTATCGGGAAACGCGCATGGGCCAGTCGCAATGCGCGGGCTCCTGTCTCAATAGTGCGCTTATCGTGGACGAAGCTTTCATGCGGTGAAATGTTTGTTGAGCAATAGACGTCCGAAGTCTCATTTTCTGATAGTTAAATCGTATAAATATGCATGCAGATGGATTTTTTTCAGCTACATGCGAATCAGCTAATTGGAAGGCCGCAGCCCCGACACAGAAGCAGCTCTGGAAATTTTTTGAAACGAATTTAAACTAAATTTTCCCCGGTGCTTTTCCAAGCTTTCTATTTTGTGTTAATCTCGCCATCAAATTCCGAGGCATGAAACCTTCAAAGGCAAGTCGGCATAAGACTGGCGTTCATTTTATCCATACCACAAGGGAACCTATGTCTTCTTACAAGGAACTGCTCGCGCAGCGCGAGAAGCTCGAAAAGCAGATTGAAGAAGCGAAGTCGCGCGAATACGCGGAAGTCTTGAATGAAATCAAGCAGAAAATGGCGGACTACGGCATTTCGCTGAGCGAACTCGGCGGCGGTCGTGCATCGAAGGGCGCTAAGGCGAGCCGCCCGCGCGCAGGCGTCGCGCCTAAATACCGCGACCCGGAAAGCGGCAGCACGTGGTCCGGGCGCGGCAAGCCGCCGCGGTGGATCGCGGGTCTTGATCGCGAAAAGTTTCTGATCCAGAAGTAATGACCATCCGGCGGGTGGTAAGCGTTGCCTGCGCGTAATACGAATACGGGCAATCCGCCGCGTTTATAGCCTGCTGCAGAATCTCAAAAAACCGCGCACCGTTCAGGGCGCGGTTTTTGTCATTTGCGACGCCGGGTTTTTGTCGCAAGCACTCAGATAGCTGGAACGCGAATGCTTTTCGTTTAGATAAGCGACTGATTTAAAACGTTTTTTTGCGCCTCACCTGCGCGTTCGATTCGCGGCGGCTACAATAGCATCAATCGACCTTTCCGCCATTTCAGCATGCAGTCCGCCTCGATCGCCCAAACCACAGAGAAGCAGCGCGTTGCGCGCAAAAGTACCCTTGCGAGTATTGCGCTCAATACCGTGTTGATGACGCTGCAAATCGTCATCGGCACGATCGCGCACTCACAGGCGTTAGTTGCCGATGGTGTCCATTCCCTTGCGGATCTTATTTCCGATTTCGTCGTGCTGATTGCCAATCGGCATAGCGGGGCAAAGCCCGACGCGGATCACAATTACGGGCATAGCCGTTACGAGACGGTGGTGTCGTTATTTCTCGGCGCGCTGCTGATCTCGGTCGGCGTCGGCATGTTGTGGCGCGCCGGTACGCGGCTCGCCGATCTGCAAAATATTCCGGCCGTGCACCTAAGCGCGCTCGCGGTCGCGGCGCTCGTGCTCGTTTGCAAGGAAGCGCTGTTTCGCTACATGCTGCGCGAGGCGAAGCGTGTGCGTTCCGCGATGCTGATCGCGAACGCATGGCACGCGCGCTCGGACGCGGCGTCTTCGTTGGTGGTGGGGATCGGCGTGATCGGCAGTCTCGCCGGCTTGCGACTGCTCGACCCGATCGCGGCGGCCATCGTCGGCTTCATGGTCGCGCGCATGGGCTGGACCTTCGGCTGGGACGCGCTGCAGGACCTGTCGGATCGCGCGCTGGACGAAGCCGCCGCCGCCGACATGCGCGCGCTGCTGATGTCCACCCCCGGCGTGCGTGACGTGCACGAAATGCGTACGCGCAAGATGGGCGATTTCGCGCTCGTCGACGCCCACATCCTGGTCGATCCGATGATCTCTGTGTCGGAAGGGCATTACATCGCGGAGTCGGCGCGTCTGCGCGTGCTCCGCGACAAGCGCGTGCTCGACGCGCTGATCCACGTCGATCCGGAAAACGATGCGCTCGCGCATCCACCCGTCGATCTGCCGCCGCGCGAGCGGGTGACCGCCGAAGTCGACGCGGCGCTGGCGGCAGGCGGCTTGCGGGCCGCAGCGGTGAATCTGCATTACCTGAGCACCGGGCTCGACGTGGAGGTGGTGTTGCCGGCGGCGGCATCCGGTGAAGGGGGGGCTGCGGGCGGCGCCGAGGCCGCGCGTCTGCTGGAAAGCGAGGCGCAGTCGCTCGGCCGCGTCGATCTGGCGGCGCTCAAGCGTCGTCTCGGCGCGCGCAAGCTCGACGTGCTGCTGCAACGGGATATTTCGGCCGCGCAAGGCGGTTCGGCGGCGGATCCCGCGACCGGCGTCGCGCGCCCCGGTCGGTCGACCGCCACGGAGCCTCACAGCGCCGCCTGAGTTCGATGAGTTTCGGACACCCGACGTCGCGAACCTCCATGCAGGCCGCGGCGGCAGCACCCGTCACAACGGCAACTGCGTATCGAACTTGATTTCGCGCAGCACCACACTCGTGCGCACCTGCGCGACGGCTGGAATCTTGAAAATGCGTTCATGCAGGAAGCTGTCATACGCCTTGATATCCGGCGCGACGATCTTCAGGATGTAATCGGATTCACCGGTCGTGCTGTAGCACTCGGTCACTTCGGGACAGGTGGCGATTTCCCGCTCGAACTGCTCGACGCCGCCTTCGGTGTGACGCGTCAGATGGATATGCGCGAGGGCGCACACGTGCAAGCCGAGCTTTTCGCGATCGAGCAGCGCCGTGTAGCGCTGGATCACCCCCGACTGTTCCATGTCCTTGATGCGCCGCCAGCACGGCGTGCTCGACAACCCGACCTGGTCGGAAATTTCCTGCACGGAACGGCGTGCGTCGAGCTGCAGCAGGCGCAGGATCTTCTGTGAGAACGTATCGAGTGTCAACTGCGCCTCCGTTAGCGTCGCCGTATCAACGCATGGTAGAGGGCGCGAAAACGAAACGCAATGTAAAACGGCTCCCGCGAGCGAGATTGCCTAATTTACCGGGTCGGGAGCGGCGTTTTGCCCTGAGCCGTCCCCATCATCCTTGCCGTCGGCCGGCAGCTCGGGCTGACGCGCGCGCAAGTCCTTCAGCATGTTGCAAAAGAGGGCGCCCTGCTCGATCGCGTCGTCGAGCGCGACGTGCGTATGCGGATGATCGTCGAACCAGTGCTTCGGAAAGCGCGGCTTGATGTTCTTGCGGTACGGCAGGCCGGTCATCGCGAACGCGAGCGTCTTGATGTCGAGCGCCGACCACGAGAACGGGCAGCGGTCGACGAAGCGCATCATGTACCAGAACATGTAGGTGAAATCGAAGCCGGCCGGCATCGCGACGAACACCGGCTTGCCCGGCAGCGCCTCGACCCATTCGACATAGGCGGTCATTGCGGCTTCGGGCTTCTGCAAGTCCTGGCGGCAGGCCGCCCACGCTTGCGGCTGGGTCTTCCACCACGCCGCCTGCACCGGATGCGGCGCCGCGCCTTCGAGTAGTTCGAGATTCGCCGAGAACGTCGCGATCAGCTGCTTGTCTTCGGTGTATGCGGCGGATGCAAAGCTCAGCATCGAATGCGGGCCGGGGATCGGGCCATCCGCTTCGACGTCGGTACTCACATAGATTTCGCTGCTCATGCGCCCACTCCGTCTGCGACGTAGGGATTCGTGCGGCGCTCGGCGCCGAACGTCGAGGTCGGGCCGTGGCCCGGCACGAACGTGACGTCGTCGCCGAGCGGCCAGAGCTTGTCGCGGATCGAGCGGATCAGGTCCGCATGGTTGCCGCGCGGGAAATCCGTGCGGCCGATCGAGCCGGCGAACAGCACGTCGCCAACCAGCGCAAGCCGGTGCGCGCGGCTGAAGAAAACCACGTGGCCCGGTGTGTGACCGGGGCAGTGGTAGACCTCGAAGGTTTCGTCGCCGAATTGCGCGGTATCGCCGTCTTGTAGCCAGCGGTCCGGCTCGAAGGCGTCGGCGGCCGGGAAGCCGAAGCGCGTGCTCTGGTCCGGCAGCTTGTCGAGCCAGAAGCGTTCGTCCGGATGCGGACCTTCGATCGGCACGCCGTAGTGGGTGGCGAGTGTCTTCGCGCCGGCGCAATGATCGATATGGCCGTGAGTCAACAAGACCTTCTCGACGGTCACGTTCTGCCGTGCGATCTCGCGCTGGATCATGTCGAGGTCGCCGCCCGGATCGACGACGGCCGCGCGCCCGGTGGCCTCGCAAACGAGCAGCGAGCAGTTCTGCTGGAACGGCGTGACGGGGATCAGGGTGACTTTCATGGCTGGACGACACGCTGGGAAAACGTTGATTGTACCGGGCCTCGCGACCGTCTCCGCCGGCCGTGCGACGGGGTCGGCTCACAGCCCGTCTCAGTCTTTTCGTATGCCCATTTTTGCGATAAATGTGAAGATTGGTCAAGTTTTTGAGCAGCTTGCCATCCTAAAAAAAAGTTTTGGGTATAATGGACTCCAAGCACTAGGAATTGTGCTGCCACAAGGCGATGCGTTCCCACAAAAAGGGAATGCCGCTCGCCGTTCAAGTAAGGGCTGTCGGAATGCCGACGGCCATCCAGTATCGATGCGTTCGATGCACACGTCTTGCCCAGCCAGGCGCCGCGCGCCTGCTACGGATTAACCTCCGGGACGCTGGGTGGGGCCTACGCCGCCGTTCCTGCGCGCTGAGTTGCGCGCGCAAGAACGTGTCATTGCCACGTTCAGTTGGCGGCATGTGGGGTCTGGTCAGGCTGCCGGGGACAGGTTGCGCCAGACGTGAAAATTAACCGTGCGGTAGCGGCTGAGTGAGCCGTATCCGGGCTTTGACGTACTGCGCTTTTTCGCGCGGCGCGTTGTCGTCCCTGCCGCCGGAGCCGCAAGCAACATATCCAGCAGTTTTGCGGGTGACGCGGCTCGACAATGTGATTGCACGTCTTATGAAAACTCGGCTAACCCGTGGTCTAGGGACTCTTTTTGCCTTTTTTGTACTGGCCGGCTGTGCCACGCCTCCGGGCGCGCGCGATACGTCCGCGAACGACACGCCGCAAAGTACAAAGAACACGCACCTGAGCTCTTTCGGACCGCAATCGTTCGGTAGCGCGCCGGCCTCGAGCCCGAGCGCGTCGAACGCGCCCGCGTCGCCGCTGGCTGACGCGCAGCCGCTTACCGACGACGGCGTCGACGTCGCGGACTTCCATCAGATCGGACGCGCGTCGTGGTACGGACGCTTCTTTCACGGCCGCCGCACCGCCAATGGCGAGCGTTACGACATGCATGCCCTGACCGCCGCGCATCGCACGCTGCCGCTCGGCTCGTACGTGCGCGTGACCAATCCGGCCAATTCGCGCTCGGTGATCGTACGGATCAACGACCGCGGCCCGTACGCCCGCGGCCGCGTGATCGACCTGTCGATGGCGGCCGCCGCCATGCTCGACATGCGCCACACCGGCACCGCGCGGGTCAAGATCGAAGGGCTCACGCAGCAGGAGGCGCGCGCCGAGCTGAACGAGACGCTCGCGTCGAACTCGGATTCGAACAAGTGATGTGACGTTACGTGGCGGCGATGCCGCGTAGGCTGAACCAACTGTCTGCAGAAAATCGGAGGGCCGCGACATGCGGCCCTTTTCTATTGCCGTCAGCCTTTTATCCGCCGGGCTCGACCCTCACGTTTCAGGCTTGTCTTCCTTCAGTGCCAGCGCGCGCGCATACAACACGTTGCGCGATGCGCCCGTGAGCGCCGCCGCGACCTTAGCCGCGCTGCTCACCGTCAATTCTTCCAGCAGGATGCCGAGCAGCGCGTCGTGATCTTGCTCGTCGGCCGCTTCGGGCGCCGCGCCTTCGACCACCAGCACGAATTCGCCACGCTGCCGGTTCGCGTCGGCAGCGAGCCACGTTGGCCCTTCGGCCAGGGTGCCCTGATGCAGCGCTTCGTGTAACTTCGTCAGTTCCCGCGCGATCAGCAGACGGCGGATGCCGCCAAACGCATCGGCGAGCGCCTGCACGGTCTCGACGATTCGGTGCGGCGCCTCGTAGAACACCATCGCGTGAGGATGTTGCGCGAGCGCCTGCAAAGCGGCGGCGCGCGCCTTCGGTTTCGGCGGAAGGAAGCCGAGGAACGAGAAAGTCGCGACCCAGTCGCCGGTCGCGCTGAGCGCGGTTGCGAGCGCGCTCGCACCGGGCAGCGGGACCACCACGAAGCCGGCCTCGCGCACGGCATCGACGAGCTTGGCGCCGGGGTCCGAGATACCCGGCGTACCCGCGTCGGACACGTAGGCCACGCGCTCGCCGGCCCGCAGATACTCGACCACGCGCTGCGCCGCGGCGCGCTCGTTGTGTTGATGCACGGCGACGAGCGGCTTCGAGATGCCGTAGCGCGCGAGCAGCTGACCGGTGTTGCGGGTG
Organism: Paraburkholderia podalyriae; assembly: GCF_014397785.1. Lineage (GTDB taxonomy): Bacteria > Pseudomonadota > Gammaproteobacteria > Burkholderiales > Burkholderiaceae > Paraburkholderia > Paraburkholderia podalyriae. The sequence continues at coordinate 66,823 of NZ_VZQQ01000001.1, read as the reverse complement.
TCCTCGGCGGCGATGCGGTCCGCAAGTCCGAGCACGTGCAGCGCGCGCAGCGTGATGTCGGCGATGTTGCCGATCGGCGTTGCCACCACATACAGCGCGGCGGCGGGGTACTGCTGCCCTTGCGCGAGTTCGGAGAGAGGAGTCATGACACGGAAGACACAAACAGACGGAACGAGGCCGACATTGTGCCATGTGGGCTTGCGCGAGCAGGCCGTGCCGAAGACTGCGCAAAAGATGCCCCGACACGCCAGCCCGAAAACCGCCCACAACTTTTCCGCCGCTCACCAGTCCAAATCCGTCGGCGCGGCCTTCGAGGCACGCGCACAAGAATTTTTGCAGCGCCAACGTCTGCGCTTCGTCGCGCGCAACGTGTGCTGTCGGGGCGGGGAGATCGATCTCGTGATGAGCGATCGCGATGGCGCGCTGGTGTTCGTCGAAGTGCGCGCGCGTGCGCAGCGGCATTACGGCGGTGCCGCCGCGAGCATCGGTTGGCAGAAGAGGCAGCGCATCGTGCGAGCGGCGCGGCACTATCTCGCGACGCACGCCGCGACGAACCGCCACCCGCGCGACGAGCCCACGTGCCGTTTCGACGTAGTCGCATTCGAGAGCGGCAGGCTCATGTGGCTGCGCGATGCGTTTCGCGCCGACGAAGTCTGACGGACCGCGCGGACAACGCGCGTGAGTGCGATAAACTTGCGCTCGCGTGCCGCGCGAGCTCATCGGCGAGCACGGCCTGGCAATATGACTTCACAACACGGCCGCGTAGTGCGGTCCATTCGCGGTAGAAGATAGAGACTCGATGTCAGTCGAACGCATCCAACAACACTTCCGCGACAGCGCGGCAGTCAAACTCGAAGCCCTCGAAACCCTGTCGATGCCGATCGCCGTCGCGATCGACACGATGTTCGCCGCGCTCGCCAATGGCAATCGCATCCTCGCGTGCGGCAACGGCGGTTCGGCCGCCGACGCGCAGCATTTCGCGGCCGAGCTGATCGGCCGCTTCGAGCGCGAGCGGCCAGGTCTGCCGGCCATTGCGCTCAGCACCGACACCTCCGTGCTCACCGCGATCGCCAACGACTATTCGTTCGAACAGATTTACGCGAAGCAGGTCTGGGCGCTCGGCCAGCCCGGCGACGTGCTGCTCGCAATCACGACATCCGGCAATTCCGCGAACGTGCTCGCTGCGATCGAAGCGGCGCACGAGCGCGAAATGATCGTCGTCGCGCTGACTGGCAAGGGCGGTGGACGCGCGCAGCAAGTGCTGAGCGACACCGACATCCAGGTATGCGTGCCGTCCGACCGCACGGCGCGCATCCAGGAAGTGCACCTGCTGACCATCCATTGCCTGTGCGACGGCATCGATGCCATGTTGCTCGGCGAAGACTGACACTGATTTCGAAGGAGAGCTAGTTGATGAGCGTTTTCCGCATCAAGAAGACACTGGTGAGAACCGTGCTCGTGGTCGGCTTCGCGGCGGGGCTGTCGGCCACGCTGCAAGGCTGCTTTCTCGCGGTCGGGGCCGCTGCGGGCGGCGGCGCGCTGATGGCGACGGACCGCCGCACGCTCGGCGCGCAGACCGAAGACCGCGAGATCCAGGTGAAGGCGCTGTCGCAGATCAGCCAGAATCTGCCGGACTCCGCGCACGTCAACGTCACGGTGTTCAACCGCCGCGTGCTGCTGACCGGCGAGGTCGCGGGCGATGCGTCCAGGCAGCGCGCCGAGAGCATCGTGCGGAACATGAACAACGTGAATACGATCGTCAATGAACTGGTGATCACGCCGGCGAGCTCGTTCTCGTCGCGCACCAACGACACCTACCTCGAAACGCGCGTGAAGACCGCGCTGATCGCCGAGAAGAACATTTCGGCGAACAACTTCAAGGTCGTGGCTGAGCGCGGCAACGTCTATCTGATGGGCCTCGTCACGATGGACGAAGGCAATCGCGGCGCCGACGTCACGAGCCGCGTGCCGGGCGTCGTGAAGGTCGTCAAGGTGTTCCAGTATATTCAGCCGCAGGAAGCGGAGGTTGCTGCTGCCGCTGCTGCGACGGCGCCAGTGGCCGCCTCGCAGCCCGAGGTTGGTGAGCCGACGGTCGGCGCGATCCCCGATTCGTCGGTGAGCGCGCGGCCGCTCGATCAACAGGCGCCCGCGCCGGTCAGCTCGTCGACCTCGGTGCGGCCTGGCAATCCCAAGGCGGTGCCTTGATACGCGGTATGACGCGCGGGGGTGTTGTGTTCGCGTTGGTGGTTGGCACGCTGGCCTGCACGCTGACGTCGGTTGCTCACGCGGCCGAGGCGCCGCGCGGCCAGCAGGTCGCCACCGCGAATGCGTGCATGGGCTGTCACGCGGTGGATCGCAAACTGGTCGGTCCGTCGTTCCAGCAGATCGCCGCGAAGTACAAGGGCGACGCGCAGGCGCCGGCCAGACTCGCGCGCAAGGTGAAGGACGGCGGCTCCGGCGTATGGGGCATGATTCCGATGCCGGCCCATCAATCGATGAGCGATGCGGACATTCGCGCGGTGGTCGACTGGGTGCTCGCGGGCGCGCCGTCCAGATGAGGTTTTCCCGAGGCTGGACGCTTGGCAAAACGGAAAATGGCTGTGCTAGAATTATTTTCGTGTTGGGGGGGGTAGCTCAGCTGGGAGAGCGTCGCGTTCGCAATGCGAAGGTCGGGAGTTCGATCCTCCTCCTCTCCACCAACCAGATTCCAAGCAACACCAAAGTTTCACCAGAAAACCCCGTCAGGCCTAGCCTCACGGGGTTTTTTGTTGCAAACTTCTTCAAGGTTCCACCAACCGCTACAACCCCCATACTGGGGTAATTTTGGTGGTCGCTCCGAGGCGTCGCAGACCTGTTACCCCAACTATGGCCAAAACCGACCGGACTCCCTTGTCAGACGCGGCGGTGCGCGCCGCCGCCCCGCTCGAGAAGATCCGGAAGATGTACGACAGCTTGGGGCTGCTCATCGAAATCCATCCGTCAGGCGGTAAGTACTGGCGGTTCAAGTACCGGTTCGCGGGCAGGGAAAAGCGTCTCGCGCTGGGCGTGTTTCCCGACGTAAATGTGCGCGACGCGCGCAAGCTCCGCGACGAGGCCCGTCAGTTGCTGGCCGCCGGGATCGATCCGGGCGAGGTACGCAAGGAAGAGCGCATCACACAGCGTGAGGAACAGGACCGGCGCGAGGCGGCGATGCGCTACATGCTGGATAGCGACGGAGCCCTGTCGTTCAGGCTGGGCAAGCGCTGTCTGAACCTGACTGCCGCAGAAACAGTTGAGCTTCGTGTCTTTCTGGATGCGACGCGTGCCGTCATTCCCAAAGGTTAATCATGGCGCTTACTGATCTGAAGATCCGCAACGCAAAGCCCACCGACAAGCAGCAGAAGCTGTTTGACGAGCGTGGGCTGTATCTGCTCGTTACTCCCGCCGGGGGTAAGTGGTGGCGACTCAAGTACAGGTTTGGGGGTAAGGAGAAGAGTTTATCCATGGGCGTGTTTCCTGACGTCACTCTGAAGCAAGCGCGCGAACGCCGCGACGCTGCCCGCAAGCTGCTCGCCAACGGGGTCGATCCGGGCATCGAGCGCAAGGTGCAACGAGCTGGAGCGGCGGAACGCGCAGCCAACAGCTTTGAATCCGTTGCCCGTGAATGGTTTGCGAAGCAGGCACCGGGATGGGCAGCGACTCACGCCGACAAGATCATGGGGCGTCTCGAAAAGGACGCGTTTCCGTGGCTCGGGGGTCGGCCCATAGCGGAGATCACCGCCCCAGAAGTGCTGGCGGTACTGCGCCGGGTCGAAGCCCGCGGGGCGCTCGATACCGCACACCGAGTTCACCAGAATTGCGGCCAAGTTTTCCGATACGCCATTGCTACCGGGCGGGCCGAGCGCGACGTCAGCGCGGATCTACGCGGTGCGCTGCCAGCGGCGCGTCATACCCACTTCCCGTCCGTTACCCAGCCGTCCGAGGTGGCAGGGCTACTGCGCGCGCTCGATGCTTTTCAGGGTACGTTCGTCGTTCAGTGTGCGTTGCGTCTCGCGCCGCTCTTGTTCGTCCGGCCCGGAGAACTGCGCACGGCACAGTGGTCGCAGTTTGACCTCGACAAGGCGCAGTGGCGCTATACGGTCTCTAAGACCAAGACAGAGCATCTCGTACCGCTCGCCTCGCAGGTGGTCGCAATCCTGCGCGAGCTGCACGCGCTTACAGGTCAACGCACGTACGTTTTCCCGGGGAGGGACGTCAAAAAGCCGATGAGTGGTGCCGCGGTGAACGCGGCGTTGCGGCGAATGGGATTCGACACGAAGACCGAGATCACGGGCCACGGGTTCCGGGCGATGGCGCGCACAATCTTGCATGAGCATCTGCGGTTTCCGGGCGAAGTCATCGAGCACCAGCTCGCACACAAGGTTCCGGACGCGCTCGGAGCTGCCTACAACCGGACGAAGTTTATTGATGACCGTGTCCGGATGATGCAGGCGTGGGCGGACTGTCTGGATAAGCTGAAAGCAGGTGCGCACATTATTCCGATCAGGGGCGGCACAGACCCAGCATTGAACTAGGCGGGCGTTGATTGCCAGGGGCGCCGATCATTTTGCCCCGACTCGTACGATGGCACGAAAAGCCGAATATCTTCAACGGCATAGAACGAATTCTTTTTCTATGCCACTGACTTGATGGACTAGACATGAAAGATGACAGGCTCAATGGCGCGCTTTCCGCCCGCCGTGCCGAGATCGAAGCAGAGCAGCTGTCGCTCGATGAACTGTTGGACATGTGCGCGGGTTTGAGCGTGTTAATGGATGAATTGGAAAGAGTGGCGGGCGACGCGGTGCACAAAGTGACAGTTCTAAGGGACGCACTGCGCCTTGCCGGTCAAGAGCACGACGAGGCGATCGAGGCGAACGGCACTATGCTCAGCAGGATAGCAATCGAGGCGCTGAAAGCTACTGAACGTCTCCGAGATGCCCAAACTGAAGCGAGAAGGGCGACAGCGCGCAAAGCGGCTGATTCTCGTCACACGGAAACTCGTGCAATAAAAGCTGATGTGTTTGCATGGTGCGAGGAGAATCTTGGCGGTAAGTCTATTGATAGTGCAGCAGAAGCGATCGCGGGCAAGCACTTCCCAATTAAATTCACCACGGCGCGTAAATACATTTCGGAATATCGGAAATCAATGCAGTCTGCTCGCACAGCATAGTTCCTGCATGCGGGCCGTACAGCGTGCGAGCTGACGGGCTTATCGCAATTTCGCGGATCACAATAATAAGAAGCCATGTTCAACAACCTTTAGCGAGGTTCACAGCATGGCAGCTACAAGCACAGACCCAACCAGCAGCGCGTCTCTCCCCACACCGGAAGTATTGCCGGCGGACGGCTTTTCCCGCTGGAACGACCTACGGTCCTTTGTACCGTTCAGCCGCGAAACCTTGCGCAAGCGCGAACTGGAGGGCCGGTTTCCGCGCCGCCGGCATCTCTCGCAACGCTGCGCTGTGTGGTCAAACCGTGAGTTGCATCGGTGGTTTGTCGACCCGGTAAACTATCGCGCCGAGGCCGAGTGATGGACCAAAACAGTAGGGCTGCCTCGCACCCCGAAAGAGACCGACACAACTCGACGACGACCGCCGAACGGGCTACTAACCGGGCTGGCGTCTATTTCCTGAGCCCGGTCGTGGAGGGGGCATGAACGTAAATCTCCAACCGTGGGAGCGCGTCATGAATGAGGCGCCGCAGCCGGGATGCGGCAATCTCTCGGGGCTCTGGCGCGACAAACTGCTACCAGCCGGACCGCGCCGGCTGGACGCAGACGCCGAGCGCGAGCGCGCGCTGTCGGCGCTGCAATCGCTTGATTCCGGTTGCCCCCGTGAAGAATGGGTGCGCGTAGGCATGGCCGCGAAAGCGGCTCGCCTGACCGAAGAGGAGTTCCTCGCGTGGTCCGAGCCCGCCGGCAATTTCAAGAGCGAGCGTGACGTGCGCGACGCGTGGCGCAGCTTCGAGAATGGTCGCGGTGTCAGCGCCGCCACCCTTTTTCACATGGCTCGCGCGGCTGGCTGGTACGATGCACAGCACACCCGCGCGAGTCACCTGCGTGATGGCGGCCAATCTCGCTCGAGCCAATCTACCTGTCTGCCGCAACCGAAGCCGAAGGCGGGCTGGACGCCGCCACCTACCCCGAGCATTGCCGAGAAGTTCGCGCGCTACGCACCCGCCAGCAGCGACCACCCATATATCGTGGCCAAGCGTGGCAGTCCCGATGGTTTGCGCGTTGTCCCCGCAGATGACGAGCAGACGATCCACGGTGTGCGCGTGGCCGGCTCCTTGGCCGTGCCCGTCCGCTCGATGGGCGGCGAGCTGCAGACGGTCCAGTACATTCCGGAGCCCGGCGTCGGCCAGAAGATGAACACTCCGGGTGCTTCGTTCGGCGATGGACTGTTTGTAATAGGCGATATCGGGAACGTCATAAAGATTTACGTTTGCGAGGGTCTCGGGCAGGCATGGTCCTGCAATAAGGCCGACCCTGACTCCGCCGCGGTGGTTACTTTCGGTGCCGGTCGAACCGAAAAGGTGGCGGAGCTGCTGCGCGCACGTTACGCGGCCGGGTTCATCGTGATCGTGGCCGACCGCGGGCAGGAGGAAAAGGGTGAGACGATCGCACAGGCGGTAGGTGGCACGATGGTGATGATGCCGGCCGACAAGCCAAAAAACTACGATGCCAACGACTACGAGGCCGACCACGGTATTGAGGCGCTGGCTGCGCTTCTACACGCCGTCGTTCCCACGCCGCTGCGCTATCAGTTGCGCTCCGCCCACGATCTGATGAACGCGCCGCCGCAGCGCTGGCTCGTGCGCGGCGTCATCCCCGAGACAGGCTTTGCCGCAGTGTACGGCCAGCCCGGTTCCGGCAAGTCGTTCCTCGTCCTCGATCTCTGCATTGCTGTTGCCAGCGGTTCCGAATGGTTCGGGCGGCGCGTTATGGCCGCACCCGTAACGTATCTGTGCCTCGAAGGAGATGGCGGAATCGGCAAGCGGTTGAAAGCGTGGAGCATGCATCATGAACAAGCATTGCCTGGACGGTTGGAGTTCATCACGCAACCATTCAATCTGCGCAACCTCGAAGACTTGGACGATCTGTGTACGGCGGTGCTCGCAGCTGGCGGCCAAGGGGCCATGACCGTAATCGACACGCTCAACCGGGCCGCGCCTGGGGCCGACGAGAACAGCAGCCAGGACATGGGAAATCTGATCGGTGCCTGTCAGGAGATCCAGCGACGCATCGGCGGCGTTGTTCTGATCGTTCACCACACCACAAAACTCTCGACGGGCCTTCGCGGCCATAGCTCGCTACACGGCGCACTCGACGCCGAAATCGAGGTGAAACGCGATGGCGACCGACGCGAGTGGGTCGTAGCCAAGAACAAGGACGGAGACGACGGGGAAGCAACTCCCTTCCGGCTGCATCTCGTCGATCTGGACGAGGACGAATACGGCGATCCGGTCACGTCGTGCGTTCTGGAGCGCTCGGAGAGCAAGCTTACGGCGGCGCGTCCCAGGCCGCGCGGAGCGACACAGGAGATCGTGTACGAGGCGCTCGGAGCGCTTCTGCGGGAATCGAAGGACTTCGGAAAGGCCGGAGCCCCGACTGGCAGACCGTGCGTGGAGATCGAAGCGATCGTGCAGGTCATCGCAGGTTGCCTGCCCTGCCGTCCTGATCAACGTCAGTACCAGGTGCGCCGGGCCATTACGGCGATGACGGGAGATAAAAAAATCTACCAGGTAAACGATGGTTGGCTTTGGGCTAACTAACCAGCGCGCAAACCGCACATGTGCGCACATCGTGCGGACAGTGCGCACAGCACACACACCACCCTTTAGGGGTGGTGTTGCGTGTGCGTGACGGTGCGCCAAAGTAAGCGTCTGAATGAAATTTCAATTTTTCCTTACGTCAAACCACGGGATTTTCTGATGCACAAAGAGTTCACTCATGATTGTGTCTTGGCCGCGATGGTCCCGGGATGGGGCCTTGATATTAGCGAGATCGAAGACGCGGTTTTTGGAGGCACGACGGACATTGAGACTTTGAACTGCCTGTTTCTCAGTCTCCAACATCTGGCCAATCGCAGCGACATCTCTGTCTCCTTTGATCAAAAGGGCGAACTGATTTACGAAACCCCCCTCTTCACGCGCGGCTGGCACGGCAAGAGCAACGACCGTCTGCCAACGCACTTGAGGCGCGGAAGCACTGCCCGTGAATCACCCGCGGTTGCCAGAACATCCGCCGAGAGGCATCCGCAAAGCGAGGCGGAACGGACGAAGTGGACGAGCCGGTATGACAGACTGCGTCCGGTGGGCAAGCCGCTTTCATACAGCAATTTGCTCGGCGAGATGGAGGTGGGGCGGCTCTATTGCCCGGCCTATTTCGAAGCAATCTTTAAAGCGCACCACACGGATGTCCGCATGCTGGCTGAGAAGGCGATCAAACGTGGCGATGTGATCCCCATGATCGATGATTGCGGCCGCCTGTGGTACTGCCGTCCGGCGAGCACGCGCGTGCTCGGCTAGCGGGTCACGAAATTGCCCAGTTCCTAGTTGCGCCAATCACGACTTGCGTAGTCGGATCGAATACTAGTGTCAATTCCATAATCGGGACATTCGTCGCTGACGAAGACAAACGCGCCGCCAGCGACATCAATTCCCATTTCCGTTCCCGGATCAAAGTTATGGCACTGGCTCAGGACTGTTATGGCACGTTCAACATTGGGAGTCACGATTCGAACAGATGCGCAGTGCGCGGACAGCTTTGCGAGAAGCGGCGCATATCTCTCCGAGCTCGCGCCCTAGCAGCAGTCAACCGCTCGAACGTGTGGCAGTCCGCCCAGCAAATCGCGAGTGACACCGGATTGACCTATCGCCAGACAATCGACGCACTGAACGCTCTCCACAACGACGCGCGTGTCGCTCGCCGGGGCCGCAAATTCACGGCCACGTGGGGATCAATTGTCCTAATCGAATCCGACCCCGCAGTTGCGGCTGCGCACGACTTGGCGAGATTCTTTCTGGGCATCAAGCATCATGAAACACACTCCAACTAGCATCGGCGCGATTGAGAGTGCGTCATACCTGCAGTCGACCTCGAGCGCAGCCGTATGCAAGCCACCGGACCAGTCTCTCCCGCGTTAAAAACCGAACTCGAAGAAAGACCGCCGGCACGCACGCTTCACTTTGCCGCTAACCGCGATTGCTTTTTTCTGCATGCTGAGCCGCAGTCATGAACCGAGTCCCCACAATCCAGCCCTTGAGGTCGCGAGCCAACTCTTGCGCGGCGCACATGCCGCGATCAATTACAGACGCCAACGACTCGTCATCCGCAGCGACAATCGGGGAGTGCCACACTTCGTCGACAATTTCCTCGCCCAATACATCATTGAATTCGTACCTGCCGATGTTCACTTCGAGCGTATCCCAATTGAGCGTGGGACAAAACCGTATTGCCAATCTATTTTCCACTCGGCGCTCGAAAACTAGAGATAACTGGTGGTGGTGTGCGATGACTACGTCAATTGCACCTGGGACGTATCGATATTCGGATGGTAGCTCTCGAGCCGATACTGCAAGATAGAGGTCCGATTTGAGACGGCTCTCGGCTTGGTGCGCCTCGTTCAAGTCCTGTTCTGTGACCCGACTGTTGTATGTCTCGTTCGGATCGCGACGAAACAGGGCCTGCGGAAAACAGGCTTCATACGCCCGCATCCAATCCAAAGCCGGAAGATGAGCGAGTTCCATCGGATAGCCGTTGGACTCGTCTTCGGCATGCGAACCGCGTGAGGTCGGGAGGGCACCGGCTCTGTCGCGTGTGTTCATGTCGGCGGCAAGCGCATTCCAGTCCGCGTAGCCGAACATTCTTGCAACGCCTTCTTGTGCTACCGACAGTCGGACGTTCATCCCCATTGAGTCGAGATATTTGCGGAGAACCACGGCGGCTTGGCTCGGTGCAGGTCGGACAACCTTCATTTCCCACTCCTTGTCTTTGCGCAAGGCGGAAAGCCATGCTGTCCTCATTGCACGCTTGGTCCTCGCGCTCAGTTGGGAAGTAAGTTGGCGGACACAGAAAGCTTGCCCCGTTTCACCAGACCCTTTCGTTAGGGTTGAGGACGGCGCGCTGGGGCGGCGCGTAGGGAATTATAACTTCCGAAAACGTCGAGTCGACGCTTTGGGGCGCCGTGGCTCAAACTCTAGGCACATACTTATCCATCGCTTCGCCGCTGCCATCCTTTTGCCCTGTGACGATCACGGTCGAATGTATTTGACCGAGCGCGGATTCGGCGTCAGGAGATGACAGTCGCCGAGCTGCGATCACATTTTCGATTTCAGGCGCCTGTCCGCCGCGAGCACATAACCGAGCGAACCTTGGGAGACCTTTCGAAAACCTCATTTGGAAGTGTCCGCGGGAGCTGTAGGGCGCTGGAGGGCGCCATGGGGTGGGCGCAAGACTCCCAAGGGTGCCAACGAGCTCAGACCGCCCCGAGCCCAACTAGATGAAACCCGACTAAACCCAACTCAAACCGTTTGACATGGCACCGGATCCGCTGATATAAACCAGCGGCCCGTACACTCGGGGGCATTATACGCAGGCACCCCCTCATCGTTTGGAGAGGTCCTGAATGGACGACCGGTGGCTTTCAGTAGAAGAGATCGCAGAACATCTCGGAGTCAGCAAGGACACCATCTACACTTGGGTCTCCTCCAAGTGCATGCCGGGCCACCGCGTCGGGCGCCTATGGAAGTTCAAGAAGGAAGAGATAGACGAGTGGGTCCGAGCAGGCGGAGCAGCTAGCGTAAGCACCGGAGCCGGTGAGGAGGGGCAGCAGTGATTACAACGCCGACACTTGATATCTTTTCCCTCCGAGACTCAGTGGTCGACGAGTACAAGCACTTCGCCACTTCGTTTACCGCCATCCATGCTCAGGACATCAAGGAGCAGGTCGAAGCCATCTACGCGAAGAATCGATACTGGCCCGAACCGCTTATCCAGATCAATCCTAGCTACAAGCGCTCCACCGACGTCCGCTGCTTGGTTGAAGCAGGCGTGCTTGAACCTGCCTGCGCTGACATTTTTCAGGTCAAGGGCGAACCGCTAACGCTCTACAAGCACCAGGAACAGGCAATTGCCGTGGCTGCAGCAGGCGAGAGCTACGTCGTTACAACGGGAACTGGCTCCGGCAAGTCGTTGTGTTTCTTTATCCCCATCGTCCACCACGTTCTGGCAGAGAAGCGTAATAAGTCTCGAGCACGCACTCGCGCGATCATCATTTACCCAATGAATGCCTTAGCGAACTCGCAACTCGAGGAATTCAGCAAGTTCGTCAGCAACGTCGCAGGGACGCCACCGATTTCCTTCGCACGCTACACGGGCCAAGAAGACGCCGAAGAGCGGGAGCGAATCGCTGACAATCCGCCCGACGTACTCCTGACCAACTTCATGATGCTCGAACTGCTCATGACTCGGCAGGAAAAGGTTGACCGGCGCGTCATGGATAACTGCGCAGGGCTTCGCTTCCTGGTGCTTGACGAGCTACATACATACCGCGGGCGCCAAGGGGCGGACGTCGCTCTACTTGTTCGCCGTGTGCGAGAACGACTCCGTCCCGAAAACCTTCAATGCGTGGGAACTTCGGCCACAATGGCTAGTGAGGGGTCGCTCGAGGATAAGAGCCGAGTGGTGGCGCGAGCTGCCTCAAAGCTGTTCTCAGTGCCGATCCCGGAAAGCAACGTCATCGTCGAGACCTTGGAGCGGATCACCGATCCGTCGGGGAGCGCGACCTCGGTTGGCCCCGTGCTAGGACCTGCGATCGATACTGGCATCTCGTCAACGATCACCAATGCCGAACTCGCTTATCATCCGCTGTCCGTGTGGGTGGAGACGCGTCTCGGCGTATCCTTTTCCGAGGTGGATCAGCGCTGGATACGCGCGCGTCCGATGACCGTAACCGAAGCAGTGCGGGCGCTTTCGGCGGACGCGTTACGTTCTGAGGAGGCCTGTCTCACAGCCCTCCGCGATCTCCTCCTTGTATCCAGTGTCCCAGAGCGTGACCGGACCGGACGCGGGACCGATAGCGGGCGAAGCTTCTTCGCGTTCAAGCTACATCAGTTCATCTCCGGCGCCGGCCATGCCTATTCGACGCTCGAGCCTGCGGGTCGGCGAACCGTCACGGTGGAGGGGCAGCAGTTCCTGCCGGGCCAACCCGACAAGCGCTTGTACCCTGTGCACTTCTGCCGCGAATGTGGACAGGAATACCATCCAGTTCGGCTCGTCGACGAGGACGGGCAGCCCCTCGTGCTGCCCCGCAGCATCGACGACGCCCCGCCCTCACTAGACGACGAGAAAGCCTCCGACGGAGACTCGGTCGACGGCGAGCAGTTCGGTTTCGTCACCCTAAACCCGCCCGACACGGATTTTACCTTCGACGACCGCGAGGAGGACTACCCTGAGACGTGGCTGGAGCACGACGCAGCGGGTAACCCAAGGCTCAAGCCGTATTACCGCGGCGCGCGCGCGCGGAAGTTCAGTGTTACCTCGGACGGTAAGATCGGCTCGGGCGCACGCGCTTGGTTCCTGCCAGGTAAGTTCCGCTTTTGCCTCCGCTGCGGTAACACCCAGGGCGGCGCTTCGCGCGACCGCACGCGACTCGCTTCGCTGTCCGCAGAGGGACGAAGCTCAGCGACCACGGTGCTTGTCGCGAGCGTCCTGCGCTGGATGCACGGCGAGCAGTCCGGCGTGCAACCGTTCACCCGAAAGCTACTCGGGTTTACCGACAACCGACAGGACGCCGCCCTCCAGGCGGGTCACTTCAACGACTTTCTGTTCGTAAGCCTCATTCGGGCGGGGTTCCTCGGGGCGTTGCGGGCAGCCGGCGACAAAGGGCTCCGCAGCGAGGAACTGGGCGCCGCTCAGCAGAAGGTGCTCGGCTTCGACCGCCCGAATGCCGCGATTCGCGCGGAGTGGCTCCAAGAGCCAAGCTTGAAAGGCTTCAACCTGCAGGAAGCAGAGGCGACGCTGCGTCAAGTTTTGACGTACCGGGTCTGGTTCGACCAACGCCGTGGCTGGCGTTACACGAACCCCAATCTCGAGCAGCTCGGCTTGGTGGCAGTCGAGTATCAAGGCATCGACGCCTTGGCGGCCGATGACGAGGAGTTCGCCGACGCTCACCCGCTGCTGAAGAGTGCGAGCGCCGAGGTCCGCGCTAATCTGTACAGGGAACTCCTCGACCATCTGCGGAAGTGGATGGCAATCAAGAGCCAGGTACTCGATCCGACCGTCATCGAGCAAATGGTCGCTCGATCGCACAGCCGCATCCGCTCCCCTTGGGGCTTCGGTAACGACGAGAAGCCACACGGCGCAAGGTGGCTGATGGTAGCGGCACCAAGGCGCCGGGAGAGTTCTCTGCGCGACATGGATCTCGTCGTGCGTGGCGGCTCTCGTAGCGCGCTCGGCAAGGCACTCCGGCAAAGGAAGCTTTGGAATGGGGACGGTGCCGCGCGAAATCTGAAGTCGAAGGAGTTCGACAGCCTCATCAATGACCTGCTACGCGCGGCGTCGGTGCACGGCCTCGTCTCGGAGGAAAACACACCCTTTGATCAGCCGGGCTGGCGACTCAGCGACGCCTGCGTGCTGTTTCGCTTGGGTCAATCGCGCAGCGCTGCACATCGCACCACCGAGAACGCTTTCTTTCGTGACCTCTACGCCAATCTCGCGGCTATGCTCACCGCGCCCATCCACCCGCTGTTCGGCTTCGAAGCTCGCGAGCACACTGCCCAGGTGGACGGCGAGCGCCGGGAGGTGCGCGAAAAGCGCTTCCGCTACGGCGAGAAGGAACGGGAGAATCTTGCGAGAGAGGAAAAACGCCTCCGCGAGATCGGTGAGGCCAACCGCTTCCTCCCGGTACTCTTTTGTTCGCCCACGATGGAGCTCGGAGTTGATATCTCTGCGCTCAATGTCGTACACATGCGTAACGTGCCCCCGACGCCAGCGAACTACGCCCAGCGGAGTGGTCGTGCTGGCCGGAGCGGGCAGGCGGCGCTCGTCGTCACTTACGCGTCGTCCCAGAGCCCGCATGACCAATACTTCTTTCGCGATCCACGCGCAATGGTGCATGGCGAGGTGAAAGCGCCTCTGCTCGACCTCGCCAATCGAGATCTTGTCGACAGCCACCTCCAAGCGGTTTGGCTCTCCTGCGTTGAGGAGGCTCTTGATCCGAGTATCGCCGAGATGCTTGTGCTCGCCGACCCGCAGCGTCCGCTGGTGGACCACCTCATCACCGCGATGCGAGAGGAGCAGGTCGCTCGGGCGTCTACCGAGCATATCCGCCGCGTGCTCGACTTGGTGGCCGACGATCTGACACCCGAACTCGCACCTTGGTACACCAGCCGCGAAGCTTACGCGGACGAAATCGTAGCGGCGGCAATCGACCGTTTCAGCAAAGCATTCGACCGTTGGCGCGACCTTTTTGCCGCAGGCGAAGAGCAGCGCGACGCCGCGCGGCGAACGATGGACGACTACTCGGCGCCCTACCAAGAGAAGCGGGCCGCGCAGGTCCGGCACGCGCAGGCGATCGATCAACTCAACCTCCTTCAGCGCGGTACAAGTAGCATGTCGAGCGACTTCTACACGTACCGCTACCTAGCAACCGAGGGCTTCCTGCCCGGATACAACTTTCCGCGGCTACCGCTAATGGCCTACGTCCCAGCCACATCTGATGGGCGCGGGAAGCAAACCTATCTCCAGCGACCGCGCTTTCTCGCGCTATCGGAGTTCGGGCCACGCAGCCTCGTTTACCACGAGGGCCGCGCCTATCGGGTCGTTCGCGCGTTGCTCTCGCTGGGCCAGCGCGACGCCGCGACGCCCGACGTCCAGCTCCCTACCAAGTCCGTTCGCATCTGCGCACACTGTGGGGCGGGTCACTTCGAGGACCAAACGTCCGTCTGCCATGCTTGCGGCGCTTCGCTTGGCACCGCCGAGATCGTGAACCACGTCTACCGCATCGAGAACGTGGCCACGCAACCTGCGGAGCGTATTACCGCGAACGACGAAGAGCGTCAGCGACAGGGCTTTGAGCTGCAGACGACCTTCGAGTGGGCGATCCGCGAGCACGACCTCGACGTGCGGCGTGCCACTGCGTCCGACGCTGGGGGCAACGTGGCACGTCTCGCCTATGGACCGGGAGCCAACATCACCCGATTGAACAAGGGACTGCGGCGTCGCGCCGACAAGAAGACGCTCGGTTTCCTCATCGACCCGGTGTCTGGCTACTGGGCGAAGAATGAGAACGAGGACGACAACTTCGACCCAACGGCGTCTCCGCGCCAATGGATCGTGCCATGCGTCCAGGACCGGAAGAATGCGCTGCTGTTCACGCTCACCGACTCGACGCTTACGCAGGCTGGAGTCACGACAATTCAGCATGCGCTGCTTCGCGGAATAGAGGCTGTGTTCCAGCTCGAGGAGGGAGAAATCCTCGCCGAACCGATGCCTACCCGAGAGGTTCGCAATGGCTTTTTGCTTTACGAGGCAACAGAGGGCGGCGCGGGCGTGCTTGTCCGCCTGGTCGCCGAGCCCGACAGCCTCGCTTCCGTCGCACGAAAGGCACTGCAGGTCATGCATTTCAACATCCCTGACGATCAACCACTACCTCAAGATCCGGCGTCGCTTGCAGATCAGCCTGGCACCGCTTGTGTCGCCGCCTGCTACCGATGCATCATGTCGTACTACAACCAACCGGACCATGAGCTCATTGACCGACGGGACGAAGGTGCCCGGTGGGCACTGCTGCGACTTGCGGGCGCCCGCACGGATGTTCAACAGATCGCACCGCCCGAAGATCGGATCGACTCAATTGGAGCGCGGCCTCACGAAATGTGGTTGACCGAGGCGATGCGCCAGGGGATCCCGCCGCCGGACGGAGAGCCATTAGTGGTTGCCGACCGGAGCGTACCGCTTGTTTGGCGGAAGTACTACGTCGTCGCTGTGTTGACGGGGGATAGCGACGCCGCGACCGATGCACTTGGGGACCTCGGTTTCGAAGTTGTTCGCTTTGACGATGCAGCAGTCTGGGACGTCGGCTTCCGGCGGCTCGCCGCAATGCTCGGGAGGGCATCGTGAGCGAAGCAAAGTTTAGCCCCGGGACCCTAGTGTCGGCACGAGGCCGAGGGTGGATTGTGCTCGCAGGCAGCACGGACGACACGTTACGGGTTAGGCCTATCTCTGGCTCTGAAGAGGACCAAACACTCCTCTACCTGCCGCTCGAGCCTGAACCTGTCCGCCCGGACTATTTCCCGGCCCCTGATCCCCGACAGCTCGGCGGACACGACGCGGCGTTACTTCTCCGCGACGCGCTGCTGCTCTCCCTTCGTCGCGGTGCCGGCCCTTTCCGCAGCTTCGGCCAGATCGCCGTAGAACCTCGCGCCTATCAACTCGTGCCGCTGCTCATGGCACTCAAGCTCGACCCAGTGCGGTTGCTCATTGCGGATGACGTTGGCGTCGGCAAGACAATCGAGGCAGCTCTCATCTTGCGTGAGTTGCTCGACCGCGGCGACGTCGATCGGAGCGTTGTTTTGTGCCCACCGCACCTCGTTGCTCAGTGGGTGACCGAGCTGGAGGCGCGCTTCAACCTCCAGGCAGTTGCTGTGACGGCCTCGAGCGCGAAGCGGCTCGAGCGGGGCATTCCGCCAGGCATGAGTCTCTTCCAAGTCTACGCACACACCGTGGTGAGCCTCGACTACATTAAGAGCCAAGATCGCCGAGCACATTTTCTTCATCATTGTCCTAACTTCATTATCGTGGACGAGGCGCATACCTGTGCCGGCAACGGACAGGGCCGTCATCAGCGCTATGAGCTGCTTCGTGCACTTGCCGACGAGCCGAATCGACACCTTGTGATGCTGACCGCCACACCGCACAGTGGCGATGACGCGTCGTTTTACCGACTTCTCGGCCTTCTTGACCGCGACTTCGAACGATTAGAGGACGCGGCGGGCGCTGATCGCGATCGGTTGAGAAACCGGCTCGGAAACCACTTCGTCCAGCGTCGCCGACCCGATATCTCCGAGTGGCAGGAGTCTGATCTATTCCCGAGGCGCGAAACGAAGGAGCTAACGTACTTGCTCACCGGCGACTGGGAGGTGTTCTTCAACTCGGTGCTCGACTACTGCGCTCAGATTGTGGCAAGCGGCGAGGGGGATGCTGAACGGCAGAGGTTGAACTTCTGGGGCACGCTTGCTCTGCTACGGTGTGCAGCATCGAGTCCAATGGCGGCCGTTTTGGCGCTGCGCACGCGAGCAGGCGAGGAGCTCGGACCCGACGAGCGGACCCAGATCCTCGACCGCCTTTTCGATGGCGACGCGGATGGCTTAGTCGACGACGATGTCGAGCCGCCCGTGGCGACCGGTGATTCTGCGCTCGCCGCACTCGTTACCCAGGCTGAGCGTCTCGCCGGCCAGGCAGGGGACCCGAAGCTAAAGGTTGTATCTGACCACGTGGCCGATCTGCTGAGGGACGACTTCCATCCCGTGGTGTTCTGCCGCTACATCGCCACCGCGCATTACCTCGCCCGCCACCTCGCGAAGAGGCTGCCTACCGCCGCGGTCGAAGTCATCACAGGCGAGCTTCCACCTGAAGAGCGGGAGGCTTGCGTGGCACGGCTCGGTGACGTGGAGGGGCCGCGCGTTCTTATCGCTACCGACTGCTTGTCTGAGGGCATCAACCTTCAGGAGCACCTCGATGCCGTCGTGCACTATGATCTCTCGTGGAACCCGACGCGGCATGAACAACGGGAAGGGCGCGTAGACCGCTTCGGCCAGTCGAGGAGCGTCGTGCGGGCAACGCTGATGTACGGCGTCAATAACCCGGTCGATGGAGCGGTGCTCGAAGTGATCCTCCGAAAGGCGGAGCGCATTCGAAAAGAACTGGGCGTGCCGGTCCCGGTACCCGACCAGGGCCACACGTTGACGCAGGCACTGCTCAAGGCCGTCTTACTCCGTCGTCGGGGTGCGCCTGCGAACGCCGAGGGCAAGCAGCTCGACTTGTTCGAAGCCGAGTGGAATAGCGCTGAGGAGAAGGCCAAAGCCAACCGCACCATGTTCGCTCAGCGGCGTCTGAAACCCGACGATGTGCTGCCCGAGTGGCACAAAAGTCTCGCTGCCATCGGTAGTCAAGAGGATGTTCGCCGTTTCACAGACCGCGCTCTGACTCGACTGGGATCGGGGCTCGAGCCCATGCGCCGCGGATTCAAGGCGGCCACTGCGTCGCTGCCGGAGGATCTCCGGGAACGACTCGAATCCGTGGGTCTTACCGGTACCCTCCGGATTGACTTCCGTTACCCGGCCCCTCCGCCTTGCCGGCCGGTGCAGCGCAGCCATCCCCTTGTGACTGTCCTCGCCGAGACGCTCTTGGAGCGGAGCTTGACCAGTGCTGTCGCCGACACCGGCGACCCATCCGTCCTTGGACGCGTGGGATGCTGGGTCTCGGCTGCCGTGCGCGCGAGGACGACACTCGCGCTTGTGCGGCTCCGCCACCAACTCGTGACACGGCAGGGACGCCGTGAAAACACCCTCCTGGTTGAAGAGGCGACCGGCATTGCTTGGGTCGGCCAGATCGGTGAGCGCATGTCCAGCCCAGAAGCCTTGGCGTTGCTCGCTTCCCCGCCGATCGACGACGTCCCACCTCACGTGAGGGAGCGCGAGGTGACTCGGGCACTGACTTGGCTAGCAGACCAGGAGAGCCAGCTCGAGCAGTTCGCGGCCGAGCGCGCGAACGCTTTGCTCGACGACCACATTCGGGTGCGGGCCGCAGCCTTTCGCGACGAGAAATCCGATACGCGCGAGCGTAGTACCCGCGTAGATGCGTTTCTACGGCCGGACGTCATCGGCGTCTTCGTGCTGTTACCGAAGGTGAGCTGACGATGGCGATCAGTACGCTACGCAACATCCGCGGCGCCGAACTCGCCTTCGACGCCATCTCCATCGAAGGTGGGTTGCTCGCCGCTGACTGGCTTACCCGCGTGGCCCAGCTCCGCGCATCCCATCAGGACCCGAGTGACTACGGCATCCACAAGGGCCTCGAACTGCGCGACGAGATCGGGCGCTATTGGCGCATCGCTCAGGCACACTGGTCGGACTTTATCGCCGGACGAGAAGCGAAAGCCGAGCCCTTCGCGGTGGCGCGGCGCTTCACCGTGGCGCTGCTTCGTGATGCCTTTGGCTTCACGGATCTCGCGGAACTGGCACCATCGTTGGAAGTCGCGTTGGTGCCCGGTGTCGCCGACGTCAGAGCCCGAGAAGCCGTGCTGCTCGGTGGCCACATATGGCCGCTGGCTGGGATCGACTCGGCGGGCAGGGTGCCGCTGGTCTGTGCGCCGGCCGGGGCCGGCCTCGACACGCCCCACCACGCCTTCGGTGACGGACACCGGAAGCGGAGTGCATTTGGGCTCGTCCAGGAGTTCCTGAACACCTCCGATGATGCGTTGTGGGGCGTCTGTGCTGACGGACTCACGCTGCGGCTCGTGCGTGATAATGCGAGCCTCACCCGACCTGCGTGGGTGGAGTTCGATCTCGGACGGATCTTCACCGAGGATCTCTATCCCGACTTCGCAGCCGCTTGGCTGCTCCTCCACCGTTCACGCTTCGGGCGTGCGGCGGACGAGCCCGAATCATGCCCGCTCGAAGTGTGGCGCTCGGCCGCTCGAGAAGAGGGTACCCTCGCGCGCGCTCGTCTCCGAGAAGGGTTCGAGGAGGCTTTACTCCTGCTCGGTCAGGGCTTTCTCGCACACTCGGCAAACCAAGCGCTCCGCAAGGCGCTCCACGATGGCACGCTAAAGAAACAAGACTATTTCGGCCAACTGCTTCGGCTGGTTTACAGACTGATCTTCCTGCTTGCGGTTGAGGAGCGCGGCTTACTGCATTCGAAGGACGCATCTAAGGATGTCAAGGAGCGTTACGCTATTGGATACAGCCTGCAGCGTTTGCGGGACCGGTCCGCGCGACGAGCAGCCCACGACCGCCACAGCGACGTGTGGACGGCGGTCAAAATTGTGTTTGGCGGACTCGCAACGGGCGAGCCGGGCCTTGGATTGCCCGCCCTCGCGGGCCTGTTCGTGCCCTCCCAGTGCCCCGACCTAGACGCGGCTCGACTCGAAAACCGGGCTCTGCTCGGAGCACTGTTCCGGTTGTGCTGGTTGCGCGAGCCGACAGGTCTCGCTCGCGTCAATTGGCGCGACATGGGTTCCGACGAGCTCGGGTATGTCTATGAAGGGCTGCTCGAGCTCGTCCCGCAGATCACACAGGACGGCCGTACCTTCAGCTTCGCAGGCCGAGACGAGAGTCGCGGCAACAACCGAAAAACCACGGGCAGCTACTACACGCCTGACAGCTTGGTCGATATCCTTCTCGACAGCGCGCTCGACCCCGTCATCGCCGCGACGGTAGCACGTAATCCTGATCGGCCGATCGAGGCGTTGCTGTCCCTTGCGATTGTCGACCCTGCCTGCGGGTCGGGCCACTTCCTGCTCGCCGCTGCTCGCCGCCTTGCAGAACGTGTCGCCCGTTTGAAATCCAACGGCACGCCGACGCCCGAAGACTATCGACACGCCCTGCGGCAAGTCGTCGGACGGTGCATCTACGGCGTCGACCTTAACCCTCTCGCGGTGGAGCTCTGTAAGGTCGCCCTTTGGATGGAAGCGGTGGATCCGGGTTTGCCACTGACGTTCCTCGATTCGCACATCCGCCAGGGCAACGCCCTACTCGGCACCAGCCACGCACTCATGAGTGACGGCGTCCCCGATGAGGCGTGGGTGGCGCTGGAAGGGGATGAGCTAAAGGTCGCTAACTCCCTGAAGAGGAGAAACAGGGCGGAACGAGGTGGACAACGCCTCCTACCGCTCGGCACCGGAACGGAGGAAGGCAGCGTCCGGGAGGCGGTCAATGAGCTCGAATCGACACCCGACACTGACACGGCGTGGCTCGCTCAGAAGGAGGCTCGTTGGAAGCAGCTCCTTGAGTCCGAGCCATGGCGTCATACGAAGCTGGTTTACGACGCGTGGTGCGCTGCCTTCCTATGGCCGAAGACCGAGGCCGGTTCTTTCACTGAAGCTGCACCTACCGCCGCTACGTGGCGGACACTTGCCGACGGTGAACGCCCTTCGAAGCCGCTAGTCGAAACCATCGACTTCCTTGCGCGCGACTATGCGTTCTTTCATTGGGAGTTGGCGTTTCCTGGAGTCTTCGAGCGCGGCGGCTTCGACGTCGTTCTTGGTAATCCACCTTGGGAGCGGGTCAAGCTGCAGGAGCTGGAATTTTTCGCCTCCCGCGATGACGCTATCGCGGGCGCACTCAACGCGGCCGAGCGCAAGAAGGTCATCGCCGAGCTGCCGGTACGCGACCCCGATCTCTGGGAGGAGTGGAGCCGCGCAAGCCGCGTAGCCCAAGGCACCAGCCATTTCGTGCGGCAGTCCGGACGTTACCCACTTTGTGGTAAGGGTGACGTGAACACTTACGCGCTGTTCGCGGAGCACAACTGGCACCTGCTCGGGCCACGAGGCCGGGCAGGCTTTATCGTGCCGAGCGGCATCGCAACCGACGATACGACCAAGGACTACTTCCAGGCGGTCGTGCGCACCCGTGCACTGCACGCGATGTGGGAGTTCGAGAATGAGGGCTTTTTCACCGCGGGCAAGGGCCACATGTTGCGCTTCGCCCTGACCACGCTTTCGGGGCGGGAGGAGCCCTCGGAGGTGGCTGACTTCATGTTCCAAGGGCAGTCGGTGGACGACCTCGACGACCCGCTGCGCCACTTCGCGTTGAGTGCCGAGGACATCGAGACCATCAACCCAAACACTGGCACTTGCCCGATCTTCCGCACCCAGCGCGATGCACACCTCTCGCTGTCCATGTATCGTCGGGCCGGGGTGCTTTGGCGAGAGGGCGATCCGGACGGCAACCCGTGGGGCCTACGCTTCATGACCATGTTCCACATGGCCAACGACTCCGGATTGTTTCGCACCCGCGGGGAGCTGGCGCAGGCGGGTTGGGATCTAGAGGGCAACCGCTTCATGAAGGACGGGCAGGTTATGCTGCCGCTGTACGAAGCAAAAATGGCATATCTCCACACGCATCGTAGCGGGACGTTCGAGGCCGCTGCGCCAGGCGAACGGCCGCATCGACTTCCAGTCCCGTCTGATGCGCAGCTTGAGGATCCGTACTATGCGCCACTGCCGTTCTACTGGGTGCGTGACGCGGATGTAAAAACTCGGCTGGACGCTAACTGGGATCGCGAATGGCTGCTCGGCTGGCGTGACGTCACCGATGCTCGTGCTAGCGTTCGTGCGGTAATTGCCTTCGTCTTGCCGAAAACGGCCGTTGGGCATACAACCCCGCTTTTCTTGCCAAGCCACTCACCTCGGCTTTGTGCAACATTTCTTGCAAACCTTTCGTCTATTCCGCTAGATTTCGCGGCTCGTCAGAAGATTGGTGGATTGCATCTCACCTATAGCTACCTCCGGCAGTTTCCAGTCCTAAAAGCGGGTGAGTACGCCGATCCGGCAAACTGGGACAGATCCCAGTCACTCCAGGATTGGATCGCGCTCCGGTTCGTTGAGCTCGCCTACACCGCTTGGGACCTCCAACCCTTCGCCCGCGACTGCGGCTACAACGGGGCGCCTTACATCTGGGACCCCATCCGCCGTTTTCAGCTCCAGTGCGAGCTCGACGCCGCCTTTTTTCACCTGTATGGCATTTCGCGGGACGATGCCGAGTACATCCTCGGCACCTTCGACGTGCTGGAGCGGGCCGACCTGCGCGTCCACAAAGAGTTCCGGACGCGTCGCGTAGTGCTGGAGTGCTACGACGCGTTGGCATATGCCGCCGCGACCGGCCAGCCCTACATCTCACCCCTAGCACCGCCGAAGAGGGCCGAATGTCAGAATTTTGGTTAAGACACCTCCACCTCGAGCAGTACCGGTGCTTCGAAGCGCTGGACCTCGATCTCGAGCCTAATCTCACCGTGCTGTTCGCCGAGAACGGCGGCGGCAAGTCCGGGGTGCTGAATGCGCTCGCCATGGGACTGACCGCGTTTCAGTCGGGGGTACCCCGAGGCTTGAGGCTCGACCCGCAGCGTGATGCGCGCAAGGTCTCCCTCGATGAGCGCGGGCGCCGCGAGCCGGCGGGAACGTGTACCGTGAAATGGACAGCTCAAATCGGGGCCCTGTCGCCCGTTTGCTGGTCCAGCACTGCGAATCCCGCCTCGAATCGCAAGTCGGCCGATCATCGACAAGTACTCGACGCGATGGAGCAAGTGCGCGTGCCTGGCGCGCGCTGGCCTTTGTTCGCGTTCTACGGCGCAGACCGCATGGGGCGCGCCAAGGCATCGACGAAGCCCGCGCCAATCCGGCCCGACCGCTGGGAGGGTTACGCGGGCTCGCTCAATCCGTCGCAGGACGACTCGGCGCTCCTTACCTGGCTATTGGAGGAAATCCTCGCAGACACGGTGCGCCGACAGGAAGGTGAGGTTGAAAGTTTCCTTGCAACAGCCGTCATGGACACTGTCGCCAAGGCTACCCCGGGCGTTTCGCGGGCGTGGTACGATCCGCGGGAACGAAGCCCGGTAGTGCGCTTCGAGACCGGCCATGTCGCGCCCTGGCAAGAGCTATCCGATGGCTTCCATGTCTACCTCGCGCTGGTCGCTGACATAGCGCGTCGAGCGGTAATGCTCAACGAGCAGGACGGTGGCGAAGCACCGGCGCTTGTTGAAGGCGTCGTGATGATCGACGAGATCGACCTGCACCTGCACCCGCGTTGGCAGCGCGTCGTGCTGGACTGCCTCCGCGAGACCTTCCCGCGACTTCAATTCATCGTAACGACGCACTCGCCGCAGGTGCTGAGCAGTGTCGAGAACCGACAGGTCCGGCGCTTGGTCATGGGCAAGTTGCAGGAGCAAGGCCTGTTCGTCGAGGGCCGCGACAGCAACGCCATCCTCCGAGAGCTGATGGGCACCAACGACCGCGACGCCGAAGGCCAAGCGAAGTTGCGCGCACTCCACGACGCCATCGACCAGGGCGCGAAGGAGCAGGCCGAAGCGCTATATGCCGAGCTCCTCGCCCTATGGGGAGACCTCGACCCCGCCCTCATTCGTGCGCGTGGGCTGATGGAGTGGGACGACTAATGCGGGGCCTGAGAAAGCCGTGGCCACCCAGCAACGTATCGCCGGACGACCAGCAGCCACGGACCATGCAAAAGGCCGAGACTGACCTCCTCGCAGCCCTGCCCCCTGCGGCGGACAAAGCTGCTGCATTCGCCCGCCTGGCCTTCGATTGTCTGGATAAGCGAAAGCTGCGAGCAACGCTTTACGACGAACAGGGGGCGCTCTGTGTATACTGCGAGCGTCGCGTCGCCGAGGGACATCCATCCCCACGCATCGACCATTGGCGGCCGCTCGCTGCGAATCCAGATCTCGCGCTGCATTGGCGCAATCTCTATCTGTCCTGCGCGAGCGAAACAACGTGCGACTGCCGTAAACACGATAGCCCTTTCCGAGCTGACGACCGAGATCCCGATCTTCCGTGGCCGGTCGAACACCCTTACGAGCGGTGCGTGGGCTTCACGAGTCTGGGCGAGATCTATGTCCGGTCGGATGCGCCCCTCGACGACGCGCAGCGCCAAGCGCTTAAGGTTGCCGTCGGCGTCCCGCACGACAAAGAGACGAACGACAATGGCACCCTCAACCTGAACCACCCGGCAATCGTGGCTGCGCGTGCGGCCGCCGTGGACAGCGAGCGTAGCCGCTTGAGGCGTGACTATAAAGACGCAAGAGCTAGCCAAGCAGATCGGGACGATCGCTCCGAGCAGTTGCTCAGAGAGAGGCCACTGAAGGAGTTCGTGAGTATCCGGGTTCGCTGGCTTACACAATCCCTTGGAAAGGCAAGATGATGCAGTTGCCGACCGTTTGGACGCGCCTCGAGAAGGCGGCCGTTGACAACGGCTTCGACCTCGAAGGCGCGCAAATAGATGAATGGCGAACTTTCGCGAGCAGCCAGACCAACCTCCGCTTGTGGTTGAACTCCCCAAGTGAATCGCTCTACATTGTCGCGTTCTCTCGATGGGACGTCTTCGAGTCCCTGGCCGATCTGGGCGTTCCATGGGAAAACCCGCCACCACCGGATTCTGTTGCGGCGCGGAATGTCGGCGACGTCGCATCGCTCCACCGACTCATCCGCCGTGCCTTTCAGCTATCGCGGGCACTCCCTGATGAGCCATTAAGGGTCTTTCTTAAGCAGGTTGCATCCCTACCGAGAACGACAGAGGCGGAGCGACTAATCGTGCAGCGGGTTGGGCAGGACGTCTTTCGTAACGGTCTGATGGACTACTGGCAAGGCACCTGCGCGGTGACCGGCCTCGCGCTTGCGGAGCTCTTACGGGCGAGCCACATTAAGCCTTGGGCCGACTGCGAGACCGATGCCGAGCGACTGGACGTGTTCAATGGCTTCCTGCTCGCGCCGCATCTCGACGCAGCGTTCGATCGAGGTTTCATCAGCATCGGTGACGCCGGCCAGGTCGTCGTGTCGGACAACCTCGGCGCCGCCGCTCGATCCGCGCTGAATCTCCAAGCACCATTGCGGGTGAGCCGGCTCGACGACAGGCACCGCGTGTTCCTTAAGTGGCATCGTGAGCGTGTTTTCCGCAGGACTGCAGATTAAGTGGCAGCGGGCGGCATGCGTTCAGTGTGATGTCGGGGAAATTTTTTACCACCTTCTGCTAACTTCAGCAACTAACTTTTGGGGGTAACTTTGGGGGTATGTTGCCAATACGCAATCGAAGAAGCCTTACTGGGCATGGTTTTTCAGGAATTGTTTTGTAGCCCTCCTCACCAACAAGGTTTCTAGCAACATCAAAGTTTTACCAGAAACCCCGCCGAGCTTGGCTCCGTGGGTTTTTTTGTTGCTGTCAATGCCCAGATTTCCCCGGTGACAACAACTAAAAGTGGGGGCGCGCTTCGGGGTATCTTGCTTACCCCATATGTGATACCCCATGGCGCTTACTGAGATTGCTGTCAGAAATGCAAAGCCCACCGGCAAGCAGTTGAAGCTATTCGACGGCCGCGGCATGTTCATGCTCGTGACCCCGGCCGGCCAGAAATACTGGCGGCTCAAATTTCGGTTTGCGGGTAAGGAGAAGCTCCTGCCGCTCGGCGTCTACCCGGAGATTGGCCTGAAACAGGCGCGAATCCGGCGGGACGGGACCATCGAGCGCGCCGCTAACAGTTTTGAGGCGGTGGCGAGGGAGTGGTTTACGCGGCAAGCGCCGGACTGGGCAGCCAGCCACGCCGACAACATCATGTGCCGCCTTGAGAACGACGTGTTCCCGTGGCTTGGGGGCCGGGCGATCGCGGATTTAAAAGCGCCAGAACTACTGCGCTGGCGCGCGGTGCGCGAGGAGCGCGTGCTCGCCGAACAACTCCACAGCTATACCGGCTACATGGCGCGCGTGCGCTTTCGCTTCGTTCCTTTCGTCTGGTAGACGCAACAGCCCTGCACTTTGCGGGGCCTGCATCAACCTGTCTAGACATAACGCGCCGTTCGAAGCATCCCGCCTCGCTGCCGGAATGCGCACAGTCGTGCGCAACCATCTCCACGAGCCGCGTCGTACAGCCACATCTAGGGGCTTACCCGATAATCGATGCAATTTTTCGCGAATCCGCTTGCGACAGCTTTTTGACTCATGCAGTCTTGTCTATACAAATTGGCGACGGTTAAACATTCGACTCGACGGTTTCCTCAATTAAGGAGTTTCGACGTGAAAATGAAATGCACCACGGCAGCAACAGCATTGATCGGCGCCCTGCTTGGCGCCGCGGCGATTTTCGCGGCACCGGCACCGGCGCAGGCAAGGGACTGGAAGACGGTGACGATCGCGCTCGAAGGCGGCTACGCACCGTGGAACCTGACTTTGCCGGGCGGCAAGCTCGGCGGCTTCGAACCGGAACTGGTCGCCAACCTCTGCGAGCGCATCAAGCTGCAATGCAATCTGGTTGCGCAAGACTGGGACGGCATGATTCCGGGCCTGCAAGCGGGCAAGTTCGACGTGCTGATGGACGCGATCTCGATCACGCCGGAGCGCGAAAAGATCATCGCGTTTTCGAAGCCGTATGCGGCCACGCCGGCCACGTTCGCCGTTTCCGACGCGAAAGTGCTGCCCAAGGCGGCGTCCGGCGCCGCCGTCGTCAGACTCTCGGGCGACCCGAAGGCCGATCAGCCGACTGTCGACGCGTTGCGCAAGCAGTTGAAGGGCAAGACCATCGGCATTCAGTCGGGCACCGTCTATACGAAGTTCATCAACGACGGCTTCAAGGACGTTGCCACGATCCGCGTCTACAAGACCTCGCCGGAGCGCGATCTCGATCTGGCGAACGGCCGCATCGACGCTTCGTTCGACGATGTCACGTACTACGCCGCGAACATCGACAAGAAGGAAACCGCGTCGATCGCGATGGCGGGTCCGAAGATCGGCGGCCCGATCTGGGGCCCGGGCGAAGGCCTCGCGTTCCGCAAGCAGGACGCCGACCTGAAGGCCAAGTTCGACGCGGCGATCAGCGCGGCGCTCGCCGACGGCACCGTCAAGAAGCTGTCCGCCAAGTGGTTCAAGACCGACGTGACGCCTTGATTCGCGAGGCGTTGAACGAATGCGGCACGTGCGGGGCGAGTTCGCGCGTGCAGCCGTTTCATCGGCCGTGATGAATGAGAGGTAAGGAATGGCTCTGATACAGATGCTCGGCTTCGGGCGGGAAGGCTGGGGCGGCGTAGTGCTGCTCGCGGCGTTGATGACCGTCGCGCTCACGCTGGCCGCGCTCGCGCTCGGCGCGGTGTTCGGCGCGCTGGTCGCGGCGGCCAAACTGTCGCGCCTGCGCACGCTGCGCGTGATCGGCGATATCTATACGACGGTGTTTCGCGGCGTGCCCGAACTGCTCGTCATCTATCTCTTCTACTTCGGTGGCTCGACGCTCGTGACCACGGTCGGCCAGTGGTTCGGCGCCGAGGGTTTCGTCGGCGTGCCGCCATTCGTGATCGGCGCGCTCGCGGTCGGTATGATTTCCGGTGCGTATCAGGCTGAGGTGTATCGCTCGGCGGTGCTCGCGGTGTCGCGCGGGGAACTGGAAGCAGCCCGTTCCATCGGCATGCCGACCTTGACCATGGCGCGTCGCATCCTCATTCCGCAAGTGCTGCGTTTCGCGCTGCCCGGCATCGGCAACGTATGGCAATTGAGCCTGAAGGACTCCGCGCTGATTTCGGTCACGGGTCTCGCCGAACTTTTGCGCACGAGCCAGGTGGCGGCGAGCTCTACGCATCAGTACTTCACGTTCTTCGTGGTCGGCGGCGCGCTGTATCTGCTGATGACCAGCATCTCGAACCGCGTTTTCAACCACGCCGAGGCGCGCGTGGGCAGGTCCTTCAAGCGCAACTTCGCGCGCAACTGACGGCGACGGCATCATGAACTTCGACTTCGACTTTCTGTTCGATACGGTCAAGCAGCTGCTCGCCGCCGTGCCGACCACGCTTGGCCTCTTCTTTTGTTCGCTGATTCTCGGCGGTCTGCTCTCGCTCGTGATCGTCACGATGCGCGTGTCGCCGCACTGGCTGCCGAACCGCTTCGCACGCGCGTATATCCTCGTATTTCGCGGCTCGCCGCTGTTGATCCAGATGTTCCTCGTGTACTACGGCATGGGCCAGTTCGGCGTGATTCGCGAGAGCTTTCTGTGGCCGGTACTGCGCGAGCCTTATATGTGCGCCGTCTTATCGCTTGCGCTGTGCACCGCCGGCTACACCGCGGAGATTATTCGCGGCGGCTTGATGGCGGTGCCCGTCGGGCAGATCGAGGCCGGCTATTCGATCGGCCTGTCGGGTTTCGCGCTCCTGCGCCGCGTGATCGGCCCGATTGCAGTGCGTCAGTGCCTGCCCGCTTATTCGACGGAAGCCGTGCTGCTCGTCAAGTCGACGGCGCTCGCGAGTCTCGTTACCGTGTGGGAAGTGACCGGCGTCGCGCAGCAGATCATTCAGCAAACATATCGCACGACGGAAGTGTTTATCTGCGCCGCGCTGATCTATCTGTTTCTGAACTTCATTATCGTGCGCGCCCTGGGCCTGCTAGAGACGCGTCTGTCGCGGCATCTGCGCGCGGCGCCGAAGTCGTCCGCGCAGAGCCGCCGGGCGTCCGCCACTACCGAAGCACGCCGCGCCGCGCCCTGAGCGCCGGCCATTTCGGATGAACTGGAGAATTCCATGAACGCTACGGCACCCGTTGCACTGTCGGTCAAGAACATTCATAAATCGTTCGGCGATCATCACGTGCTCAAAGGCATTTCGCTCGACGCCCATCAAGGCGACGTGATCTCGGTTCTCGGCGCGAGCGGCTCGGGCAAGAGCACGTTCCTGCGCTGCCTGAATCTGCTCGAAACGCCGGACGACGGTTCGGTCGCGCTCGCCGGCGAAGAGCTGAAAATGAAACGTCGCGGAGACGGCAAGCTGCAACCGAGCGACCGCCGCCAGGTGGACCGCATTCGCTCGCAACTCGGCATGGTGTTCCAGAACTTCAACCTCTGGTCGCATATGACGGTGCTCGAAAACCTGATCGAAGGGCCGATGCGCGTGCAGAAACGCAGCCGCGCGGAGTCGGTTGAAGAAGCCGAGGCGCTGCTCGCGAAAGTCGGTCTCGCGGAAAAGCGCGGCCACTATCCGGCGCACCTGTCAGGTGGCCAGCAACAGCGCGTGGCGATTGCGCGCGCGCTGGCCATGCATCCGAAAGTGATGCTGTTCGACGAACCGACTTCGGCGCTCGATCCCGAACTGGTCGGCGAAGTGCTGCGCGTGATGCGCTCGCTTGCGGAGGAAGGCCGCACGATGCTGGTCGTCACGCACGAAATGGGTTTTGCGCGTCACGTGTCGAATCGCGTGATGTTCCTGCATCAGGGCCAGGTGGAAGCGGATGGTACGCCCGACGAAGTCTTCGTCGAGTGCAAGTCGGAGCGCTTCCGGCAATTCGTGTCGAGTCACCAGGACCGCACGACGAACTGACGCGCGCAAAGACGCTGCGTCGCCACCTCACATCACGTTACTTACCGCGCAGAGCACTATCATGGCCGTGATCCGTTCCGATCGTCCTCTCAACTGGGCACAGGTGGCGGCGGTCGCCGCCGGCGAGCCGCTCGAACTTTCCGCCGACGCCCGCGCGCGCATCGCAGCGGCACGCGTGCTCGTCGAACAGATCGTCGAGCGCCGCATTCGCGCGTATGGCGTGAATACCGGAGTCGGCGCATTGTGCGACGTGATCGTGTCGCCGACCGAGCAGCGCACGCTGTCGCGCAACATTCTGATGAGTCATGCGGTCGGCGTCGGCGCACCGCTCGGTGTCGCCGAGACGCGCGCGATCATGGCCGCTGCAGTGAACAATTTCGCGCATGGGCATTCGGGCATCCGTCTCGAAGTCGCGGATCAACTCGTAGACTTACTTAACGCCGATTGCTTGCCCGAAGTGCCGGCGTTCGGCTCGGTCGGTTATCTGAGCCATATGGCGCATATCGCGCTGGTGTGCATCGGCGAAGGATATGTGCGGTATCGCGGCGAGCGTCTGAAGGGTCGCGAAGCACTGCGCATGCTTGGCCGCGAACCGCTCGTGCTTGAAGCGAAGGAAGGGCTCAGCCTCATCAACGGCACGCCATGCGTGACCGGACTTGCCGCGTTGGCGCTGGCGCGCGCGGTGCGTCTGCTCGATTGGACCGATGTGGTCGCGGCGATGAGCTTCGAGAATCTGCGCGGCCAACTCGCCGCATTCGACGAAGACTCGCTCGCGTTGCGCATTTCACCGGGCCTCAACCTGGTCGGTGAACGCATGCGCACCGCGCTCGCCGACAGCGGCATTCTCGCGGCAGTGGTCGGCCAGCGCACGCAGGACCCGCTCTCCATGCGCACCATCCCGCATGTACACGGCGCCGCGCGCGATGTGCTCGCCGCGACCGCAGACGTGGTCAACCGCGAACTGGCGTCGATTACCGATAACCCGATCGTCGCCGGCACGCCGGAAGATCCGCGCGTCTATTCCCAGGCGCATGCGGTGGGCGCATCCATCGCGCTGGCCATGGACAGCCTCGCCACCGCGATCGCCCAGGTGGCCGCGATGGCCGAGCGGCGGCTCGACCGTCTCGTCAATCCGCTCGTGAGCGGCTTGCCCGCGTTTCTCGCGGAGCCGGGCGGCACGTGTTCCGGCTTCATGATCGCGCAGTACACGGCCGCCTCGCTCGTCGCGCAGAACCGGCGCCTCGCGCTGCCCGCCAGTCTGGATGGCGGCATCACGTCGGGCTTGCAGGAGGACCACCTGTGCCACGCGACCCCCGCCGCGCTGAAGGCGCTGGAGATCGTCGACAACGCGGGGCGCATCGTCGCGATCGAACTGTTGGCCGCGGCGCAGGCCTACGATCTGCAAGCCACGGACGCGCCGCGCGCGCCGCATACGCAGGCACTGTGGCAACGCGTGCGGCAGATCGTGCCGACTTATCGCGACGACCGTCCGCTCGCCGACGACATGAGCGTCGCCTTCCGGATGATCGCGGGCGAGGCGCCGCCGCTGTTGCCGCGCCCCGGTAAGATGAGGCCGCGCGACGCGACGCCGGGCAGCGGCGCGGAGTTTGGTGCGGGTGCATCCACTGCGAGCCTGGCGGCTGCGGACAAATTTCCTGCAGCCGCGAACAGCGCGAGCAACACACTGGGCGCAGCGCGCGTGGCCTGAGGCAGACATAGCCGGTGCGCGGGCCGCAACCCACCCACGAGGTCGGAATGAACACAATTACAGATAATCAAAAACAAGGGCAAATGCAGGCGCAACCCGGCGCGCAAAGCGCCGGCACCGCGGAGCGCGCCGCTTGCAAGGAGACCCCGGCGAGAGCAATGCCCGCTTACGAGCAGATCAAGCGCTACGTGATCCGGCGCATCAGCGAGGGCGATTGGAAGCCGGGCGGTCTGATCCCATCAGAAGCAGAACTGGTGAAAGAGTTCGGCGTCGCGCGCATGACGGTCTCACGCGCGCTGCGCGAATTGACCGCTGAACGCGTGCTGGCGCGAGTGCAGGGTTCCGGTACGTTTGTCGCGCCGCAGCGGTACGAATCCACCGTGCTCGAAATCCGCAATATCGCCGATGAAATCGCCGCGCGCGGTCATCGTCATTCGGCGCGCGTGTTGACGCTCGAACCGAGCGGCGATCCGCAGGCGCTCGAAGCGCTCGGTCTCTCGAGCGGTCCGGCCTTTCACTCGTGCATCGTGCATAGCGAGGAGGGCGAGCCGATTCAGTACGAGGACCGATACGTCAATCCCAAGGTGTTCCGCGAGTATCTGCAACAAGACTTCACCGTCGAGACGCCGAATCACTACATGGTGCGTCTCGCGCCGATTCAACGCGCGGAGTTCCGCATCTACGCTCAAAAGCCGGATGCGTATGTGCGGCGTCATCTGTCGATGGAAATCGGCGAGCCGTGCTTGCAACTATGGCGCCGTACCTGGGTGGGCGACGACGTCGCGACGTCCGTGCAGTTGTGGCATCCGGCGTCGCGTTTTCATCTGGCGGGGAAAGTCTAGCGGGGAATGCGCAACCAGTACGCGGCGGAAGCCCTTCTCAATGCGAGCGCAACAGCGACTTGTCGGAGGACAACATTTCATTCATCCGCCCGCAGCGCCCACGGTTGATGTAGTCTTAGCGAACCCCACAAATGTCCCCGTTTTGCGCCCCGATGAACGGCCTTGGGGCGCGCATCCTCGGTACTTCGCTTTCTACGTATGCGATCAACTTCGGACCCCGGCAATCGCGATCTCCGCGCCGCATTAAGCGACCTCGACGGCGCGCGCGACTGGATGGCCTCCATCTGCGGCCCGCACGGGCTGCAGGTCAGTCATCCGGAGCGGCTGCGGTTTCATCAGTCCGGCACGGTGCTGCGTTCGATGGCGACGACGATCGGCTACGTCGAGTACGGCACCGACGTGACGGTCGCGGTGAGCGAGAACAGCCCGCTGAACTGCTACAGCGTGAGCCTGCCGATGGTCGGTCAGCAGGAACTCGCCGTGCATGGCAAGAGGTGGTTATCGGATCAGGATCGCGGTTTGATCGTGAGTCCGCAGCAATCGCAGGATCTCGCGATCACCGGCAATTGCCGCAAGCTGCACGTCGCGATTCCGCGCTCCGCGCTTCAACAGGTGCTGCAGACGATGCTGCAACGCCAGCTCGAAGCGCCGCTCGTGTTCCAGCCCGACATGGATGCGGCCGCCGGCGACCAGGCCTCGTGGTGGCGCATGGTCAAGTTCCTGGCCGGCGAAATGGAACGCTCGGGACCGTCGCTGGGGCAGCTCTACATGTCCAGCGAACTCGAACTGACGTTGCTCAAAGGATTGCTGCTGTCGCAGCCGCACAACTACTCGGAGCTGCTGGCCAACGCGTCCGCGCCGACGCCACCGCATTATCTGACCCGCGCGCGCCAGTTCATTCACGACAACGCGCGCGAGCCCATCACGCTCGAAGACATCGAGCGCGCCTCAGGTGTGTCGCGCTTCAAGCTGTTCGATGGATTCCGGCAGTACTTCGGCTGTGCGCCCATCGCGTATCTGAAACGCTATCGGCTCGAATCGGTGCGGCGCGATATTCTCGAAGACCGCTCGGTGCGCAATATTTCGTCGGTGGCGCTGGGCTGGGGAGTGTCGCATCTCGGCCGTTTCTCGACCGAGTACAAGGCGTTGTTCGGCGAGTCGCCATCCGAGACGCTGAAGCGCACGGCGCGGCGTTAGAACGTCCTATCGAGCGTTGCTTTCGCCGAACTTCTCGTAAAACAACCGGTAGTCCTGAATACCTTGCTCGGTGAGCCAGGTCTTGATTGCTTCGACCATCGGCGGCGGTCCGCACGCGTACATGTCAAAGCCGTTCGATTCGAGCAACAAGCGGTCGAAATGCTCGGGAATCAGTCCGGTCTTGCCGGACCATTGCGGCGCCGGATTCATCACGACCGTCTCGACCGCGAATTCTTCGATGCTCGCCTTGTAGCCGTTGATGCGCTCGGTCTCGCATAGATCCGCCGCGTTCGTGACGCCGTAGTACAGATGCACCGGATGCGCGACATTGCGTTTCGCCGAGATGTCGTCGAGCATGCCGAGGAAGGCGGAGAGTCCCGTGCCGCCCGCGACCATCACGACCGGTCGTTCGACCTGGCGCAGATAGAACGCGCCGAGTGGCGCCTCGAACTCGACCGTGTCGCCGACCTTGCAACGCTCGCGCAGATAGTTGCTCATCACGCCGTCGGGCAGCAGGCGGATCAGGAATTGCAGCGCGTTGCGCGCGTTCGGATGATTCGCGAACGAATACGATCGCCATTCTTCGGTGCCCGGCACTTTCACGCGCGCATACTGGCCCGGCAGAAAATCGAGCTGACGGGCATGCGCGCTCGCATCGATACGCAGGATCGCGGTCGTCGCCGACACCAGCTCGACGCCGGCCACGCTCGCGGACACGGTGTTCGTGCCGGCACCTTCACACAGCGTCGAGTCGAAGTCGAAATAGAACGACGCGTCCGACTTCACGCGGGTCTGGCACGACAGGATCTTGCGCTGCGCGAGGTCTTCTTCGCTGAGCGTTTCCTCGTCGACGTAATCGAGCGTGTAGTCGCCCGATTCGCAGCGCCCTTGGCAGGTGCCGCACACGCCTTCCCGGCAGTCGAGCGGAATGTTGACGCCGTTGCGCAGTGCCGCATCGAGCAGCAGCTCGTTCGGGCTCACATCGACAAACGCGGTTTTGCCATCGGCAAAGCTCAACGCGACTTTATGTTTCATCGCCGTGCTCCCGGCTCACAGATGGTAGAAATCCAGCACCGCGTTGATGTGGTCGTTCAGCAGCAGCACGTGCTTGCGCCTGATCTTCCAGCTATCGCCCGACGGTTGCAGGTCGTACACCGCGCGTCCATAGAAGTAGTCGGTCGAGCCGTGACGCGTGTAGAGCGTCGACCAGTTCACGCTCGCTTCGACGCTCGAATCTTCGCGCTCGCTCAGGCGCACGTTGCTGATCTGATGCATCGTGCGCGGCAGCGGTGTCGACGCGGCCGATTTGCCAGTACGCAGCCGGAACACGCGGTCTTCGAGACCGGCGCGATCCGGGTAGTAAATCAGCGACATGCCCTGCTTCGGATCGGTCGTGTACACGTGCTCCGAATCCCACTGCGGCACATGGAACACGCTCTGCGGATCGAACAGGTCGAGATATTCGTCCCATTGCTGCTGGTCGCACAGATCGGCCTTCAGATACAGAAACTGCTCGACGGAGTGTTGGAGTTGGCTCATGCCTGCTCTCCCTGCGATTCGATGGATTTATCCAGTCCCTTGAGGATCGTGTCGCGCCAAGTGCCGTGCTGGTTCACGTAAAGCCCTTCGTGGGTCAGCTCGGTACCGGTCAGATTCGGCGCGATGCCGAGCAGCGTGGTGTTCGCGGTCGCGCCACTGGCCCACTTGTGATGCCCGCGCGAGATGTCGCTCCAGCGTTCGAGGCGCGCCTGGAAGCCGCGCTGCTGCTCGCGGAATTCGACGAGGTCGTCGGGGGTGCCCATGCCGGACACGTTGAAGAAGTCTTCGAACTGACGGATACGGTTCTCGCGGTCCTTCGCCGCCTCGCCCTTCACGCCAATGCACTGGCTGATGATCTCGGTCTTGTTCCACGCGACAGGACGCACGATGCGCAACTGCGAGCTGATCTGGTCCATGAAGAACAGGCTCGGGTAGACATTCAGGTTGCGCAGCCGGTGCATCATCCATTCAGCCTTGTCCTGACCATAGGCCTCGACGAGCCGCGGCATCACGCTTTCGTAGCCGGGACGCACTTGCGGATTCGGCATGTCGCTGAACAGCACGCTGTGGCCGTTCCTGAATGCGAACCAGCCGTCGTCGGTTTCGCCGTCGCCGGCGCCGAGCTTGCTGTAGTCGAGCGTGCCGCTCGGGCTATCACCCTTTTTCGCGTTCGACTCGTGGCGGTGCTGCACGGTCGCCACGTAGTTGTAATGCACGGTGCTCACGTGATAGCCGTCGAGACCGTTTTCGTTCTGCAGCTTCCAGTTGCCGTCGAACGTGTAGGTCGACTTGCCGGGCAGCACTTCGAGCTCGCCGGTCGGCGACTGGGCCACCATCATGTCGAAGAAGATGCGCGCGTCGCCGAGGTAGTCTTCGAGCGTATCCGAGCCGTCGACGTCGAGGCTCACGAACACGAAGCCCTTGTAGCTCGCGATGCGCGCTTTCTTCAGGCCGCGCACCGACTTGTCGAAGTCGTCGCGGTATTCGCCGGGCGCCTTCACCTTCACGAGGCGACCGTCGTTCTTGTAGCACCATGCGTGGAACGGGCACGTGAAGGTCGACTGGTTGCCCTTGGTCATACGTGTGAGCGTCGCGCCGCGGTGCTGGCACGCGTTGATCATCGCGTTCAGGTTGCCGGCGCTGTCGCGCGAGATGATCAGCGGCTGGCGGCCCGCGCGCATCGTCAGGAAATCGTTGTTGTCGGGGATTTCGCTTTCGTGGCACGCGTAGATCCAGGCCTTCTCGAAGATGTGCTCCATCTCGAGCGAGAACAGCTCGGGCTCCGTGAACATTTCGCGGGCGATCCGGTACACGCCTTCCGCGGGGCGGAAGTCCAGACAGCCGCTAACGAATTCGCGCCATTCGGCGGCGCTGCGCTTCTCGCTCATGTTGTGTCTCTCCTTGTATCCAATCGTTTGAACGTGACAGGTTCGATTGAATACCCAAGTGGCGACGCGAACTATCCAGCCAATTTGCATTCGCTATCCGAATAATTGGGCGGCGGCTGAGGCACCGGGTCTGCTACCCTAGCGTTTCGTAGGTCGCGTTTTTGACGGTTATTACCGAGGCGTGGCCGCTTTTCACGCGCGACATTCAGCGCACGTCAAACGAAAAACGCATGGTGACGCGCCGACCGAATACCGTGATTGCGATCAGCATCGTGCTGGCTGGCGCGATCCTCGCGATCGCCGTGGCGCTGCTCGCACAGATGCGCGAGGACGCGTTGCGGCGCGCGCAGGACTCTGTGGGCAACATCTCGCTGCTGGTCGAGCGCGACGTGTCGCGCAATCTCGAGATCTACGACCTGTCGCTGCGCGCGGTGATCGACGGACTGAAGCAGCCGGGCGTGCTCGATCTGCCGCCGCAGATCCGCCAGATGGTGCTGTTCGACGGCTCGGTCAGCGCAAAGGACATGGGCTCGGTGTTCGTGCTCGACGAAAACGGCAACGTGCGTTTCGATTCACGCGCGTGGCCGCCGCGCGCGAATAGCCATGCCGGGCGCGATTACTTCAAGGTGCAGCGCGCTTCGCCCGACGTCGGCCTCTTCATCAGCCATCCTTTCAGCCCGAGCGGCACCGACGAAGACTTGCGCATCGCGCTGAGCCGGCGCATTTCGAGGCCAGACGGCAGCTTCGGCGGCGTGGTGGTCGGCACACTGCGCCTCACGTATTTCCATCGGCTGTTCGACGGCATGAAACTCGGGCCGAGCGGCTCGATGGCGTTGATGCTTAGCGACGGCACGATGTTGATGCGTCGTCCGTACGATCCGAAAACGATCGGCATCAACCTGACCGGCACCGCCAACTACTCGCGCTTCATCACGCAGCCGAGCGGCGAGTTTTTCGGCACCGCGGCAATCGACGGCGTCTTGCGCTGGTACGCGTTCCGCCATATCGACGACTATCCGCTGATCCTCGACGTCGCGCTGTCGACGCACGACATCTACGTCGAATGGCGGCGGCGCGCATGGATCATCGGCACGCTGATCGGCGCGCTCGACGTGACGATCATCGCGCTGGCGTTTCTGTTCTCATATCAGTTGCGCCTGCGCCGCGCGGCCGAGGAAGAACTGCGCGAACTGGCGCGCACGGACGGGCTGACCGGCCTGTACAACCGTCGCGCGTTCGAGGAGCACGCGAACGACGCATGGCGGCGCGCGCAGCGCAACGGCCGGCCGCTGTCGCTGCTCCTGATCGACGTCGACAACTTCAAGGGCTTCAACGACCTGTACGGCCATTCGGCCGGCGACGAAGCGCTGATCGGCGTCGCGCGCTGCATCGCGCAGAACGTCCGGCGTCCGGGCGACACGGCCGCGCGCTTCGGCGGCGAGGAGTTCGCGGTGCTGCTGCCGGATACCGATGCGACGGGCGCGCGGCGGATCGCCGAGCAGATCCGCGCGGCTGTGCAGGCGCTGCAATGCCGCCATGTGGCAAGCGCGCATCACGTGCTGACGGTGAGCGCCGGCGTGGCGACCGCGCAGGGCGCGGCGATCGCGACGAGCCGCGCGCTGGTCGACGCCGCCGACCAGGCGCTGTATCGCGCGAAGGATGCCGGCCGCAATCGGGTGATCGCGTATGGCGCGACGACGGACACCACCTCGCGGGACGGCGCCGCGCTGACGCCGGACACGGACTCGCGCGGCGCGAATTGACCCGCTTGCCAGCCCTTATTGCTCTCCGTAGACTCGCGCGTGACTTTGCCGGACCCACGCCGCAGCGCGGGATCGGCACACCTCGCCGCATACACCACGCCGACCCTGAGGAGAATCCCCGCGATGGCCGCATCCTATTTCCCCCGCTGGCGCCGCCAGCCTGCCGCCGCCGAGGGCGGCATCGTCGGCATCGACGAACGGCTCGCGTGGCCGCCGATGTTCGCGATGGGCATCCAGCACGTGGTCGCGATGTTCGGCGCGACCGTGCTCGCGCCGCTGCTGATGGGCTTCGACCCGAACCTGTGCATCTTCATGTCGGGGATCGGCACGCTGCTGTTCTTCGTGCTCGTCGGCGGCCGCGTGCCGAGCTATCTCGGGTCGAGCTTCGCGTTCATCGGCCTCGTCATCGCGGTGACCGGCTACGGCGGACACGGCGCGAATCCGAACATTCCGGTCGCGTTGGGCGGCATCATCGCGTGCGGCGTCGCGTATGGGGTGATTGGCCTGATCGTGTCGGCGGTCGGCACGGGCTGGATCGAAACGCTGATGCCGCCGGTCGTGACCGGCGCGGTCGTTTGCGTGATCGGCCTGAACCTCGCGCCGATTGCCGTGCATGGCGTGAGTGGCAGCAATTTTGAGTCGTGGATGGCGCTGGTCACAGTGCTGTGCGTCGGCGCGGTCGCGGTGTTCACGCGCGGCATGCTGCAGCGTCTGCTGATCCTGGTCGGCTTGCTGCTCGCCTACGTCATCTACGCGATCGTCACGAACGGCCTCGGCATGGGCAAGCCGATCGATTTCTCGATCGTCGCGAACGCCGCGTGGTTCGGCATGCCGCACTTCATGTCGCCGGTGTTCGAGCCGCACGCGATGACGCTGCTCGCGCCGATCGCGGTGATTCTCGTCGCCGAAAACCTCGGCCACATCAAGGCCGTCAGCGCGATGACGGGCCAGAACCTCGACCGTTACATCGGCCGCGCGTTTCTCGGCGACGCGCTCGCGACGATCGTGTCCGGCTTCGCGGGCGGCACCGGCGTGACGACCTACGCGGAGAACATCGGCGTGATGGCGGTCACGAAAATCTATTCGACGCTGGTGTTCGTGATCGCCGCGTTGATCGCCCTCGTGCTCGGCTTCTCGCCGAAGTTCGGCGCGGTGATCCAGACGATTCCGGGACCGGTGCTGGGCGGCGTGTCGATCGTCGTATTCGGGCTGATCGCGGTGACGGGCGCGCGCATCTGGGTCGTCAACAAGGTCGACTTCTCCGACAACCGCAACCTGATCGTCTCGGCCGTCACGCTCGTGCTCGGCGCCGGCGACTTCTCGCTGAAGCTCGGCGGCTTCGGGCTCGGCGGCATCGGCACCGCGACGTTCGGCGCGATCATCCTGTACGCGCTGTTGAGAAGAAAGCCGACGCAAGGGCCGGTGGCCTGAGCGTCGATCGGCATCGGCGTTTCAGGCGCCGGTGCCGATGTCGATGCAGCAGCCAACTCCTACCCTTTGCGCGCAGTCAGCGCCGTCTCCGACAGATCCACCTCACGCATCAGCTTGTTCAACGTCTCGTCGTTGATCCGCTGCGTGTCGCGCAAATCGAGCAGCGTCTTGCGCTCGGCACGCATCGCCGCGAGCTTCATGCGGAATTCGATCGCATCGGCAC
The DNA here is from genome assembly GCF_014397785.1 of Paraburkholderia podalyriae. GTDB lineage: Bacteria > Pseudomonadota > Gammaproteobacteria > Burkholderiales > Burkholderiaceae > Paraburkholderia > Paraburkholderia podalyriae. The sequence goes on along the minus strand of NZ_VZQQ01000001.1, from coordinate 26,640 downwards.
GGCGCGCGAGTTCGCGCGGCGCCTGCTCGTCGTCGAGCGTCGCGAGGCGGCGGCGGTACACATCCATCACGCGCGCGGTCACATCGGTCGCGTACGCCTGAGCCGATTCATCGAGGTCCGCGCACTCGATGTCGTGCAGATGATCGACCGCGCGAATCGCCGACTGCGCGGCGAGCGTACGCGCAAGTGCTTCCTCGGCCGCGTGCGGGTCCTTGCCGCGCCGCCAGCCGCGCAGCAGCAGCGGCAACGCGGCCACCGCCACCAGCAGCGACAGCAGGATCACGCCCGATGCGATGAAGATCGCGAGATCACGTCCCGGCAGCGGCGTGCCGTTGGGCAGCAACTCCGGCAGCGACAGCACGCCCGCGAGCGTCACCGCGCCGCGCACGCCGGCCACCGTCGTCACCGACACCATGCGCAGCCCCGGCACCGCGTTCGCGACGCCGTGCTTCGCCGCGCCACGGCTCGCGAACCAGCGCAGCAGCCACACCCACACGAAGCGCATTGCGTATAGCGCAATCGCCACCGCGACGATATAGCCGATCAACAGCGCAACCTGTGCGTCGTTGGTTTGGTGCGCGTCGAGCAGCGCGCGGCCGAGGATGTGCGGAAACTGCAGCCCGAGCATGATGAACACCATGCCGTTGAACACGAACTCGATCATCGTCCACGTGCTGGTGGCCCGCACGCGCGAGGCGACCTGCCACTTTTCCGCGATGCTCGCGTAGTTCATCATCATGCCGGCGGAGACCGCGGCGAGAATGCCCGACAGTTCGAAGCGCTCGGCGCTCAGATAGGCGGCGAACGGAATCAGTAGCGTCATCACGACGCCGGGCGCGGGATCGCCTTCCTCGGTGAGATTGAGAAACCGCGCGGACACGAAGCTGAACACCGCGCTCACCGCCGCGCCGACCGCGAGGCCGCCCACCGCGATGATCACGAAGCTCACCGACGCTTGACGCAGCGAAAAGGCGCCGGTCAGCGCCGCGGCGATCGCAAACTTCAGCGCGACGAGGCCCGACGCGTCGTTCATCAGCGCCTCGCCTTCGAGGATATGCATCAGCTGCCCCGGAATCTTGCCCTTGCCGGCGATGCCGGACAGTGCGACTGCGTCGGTCGGCGACAGCACCGCGGCGAGCGCGAACGCGACCGGCAACGAGATCTGCGGCACCAGCGCGTGCACGAAGTGACCGACCACCAGCACAGTCATGAACACGAGGCCGAGCGCGAGCATCAGGATCGCGCGGCGCGCCATGAAGAACTCGCGCTTCGGCATGCGCCAGCCATCCGCGAACAGCAGCGGCGGAATGAACAGCAGCATGAAGATTTCCGGATCGAACGCGACGTGCAATTCGAGGCGCGGCCACGCGAGCATCGCGCCGATCGCGATCTGCACGAGCGGCAGTGGCAGCTTGAACGGCAACGCGCGGGTCAGCATGCCGGACGCGGCGACGGCGAGCAGCAGGATCAGGACGGTGAAGACAATTTCCATCGTGTGTTCCGGGTGGATGAAGGGGTGTCCTGGGAAGGGGCGCGATGCGCAGCGTCGAGTGTAGCCCGGCGTCGCGCGCACTTGCGGCGCGCTTCGCAGCGAGGCTCACGGCGAACATCACTGAAGCGACGCACCGCAACGGTGCGCGCCATGCCCTCTGACGGCGCATCAGCGCTGTCTCCGGTGCAATCTTTCGGGCGAGTTACAGCGCAGTGTGCGCCAGCGTGCGCATGGACCTTGCTTAACCGGTAACGATGACGCACATTTTGAGGACCAGCGTCGGTTTCGGCGCTTTTCGCGTTCGGAACGGCTGGCTCTCGCGTGAGAGGACTGGATGAGGATTGCGCAACAACAGGACAGGTCGGCGAGCGTGCCGCACGGCTTCGAGGTCGAGGTGACCTCGGGCCTTCAACGCTATTCGGTGCAGCATGGCGAGGTGACGCTGACGAGCGTGTTCCAGCCGATTTTCAGTCTGTCGCACCTGCGCGCGGTCGGCTATGAGGGCTTGCTGCGCGCGCACGACGCGCTCGATCGCGCGGTGTCGCCGCTCGACGTGTTCGGCGAGGCCGCGCGCCTCGGCGACGCGCTGCAGATCGACCGGCTCGCGCAGACGTTGCATCTGGAGAACTTCAAGATGCTCGGCGCCGAGCACGAATGGCTGTTCCTGAACGTGCATCCAGGCGTGCTGACCGACCCGTATCTCGCGGCGGCGCTGCTCGCGAATCTGCGGCGGCTCGATCTGTCGCCGCGACGCGTCGTGCTCGAAGTGCTCGAGCAGAGCGCCGGCGATCTCGACCGACTCGCCGACGCGGTGCGCGAGTTCCGCGAGCGCGGCTTCCTGATCGCGCTCGACGACTTCGGCGCCGGTCATTCGAACATCGAGCGCATCTGGCAGCTGAATCCCGACATCGTGAAGCTCGACCGCATCATGCTGTCGCACGCCGCGCATCGCGCCGACATGGCGACCATCCTGCCGGGGCTCGTGGCGCTGCTGCATGAGGCGGGCAAGCTCGTGCTGATCGAAGGCGTCGAAACCGAGCACGAAGCGCAGATGGCGCTCGCCTGCAATGCCGATTTCGTGCAGGGCTTTTTCTTCGGCCGGCCGAATCCGGGTGTCGTCGATGCGATCCACGCGGCGGCTTGCATCGGCGAAGTCATCGAACGTTATCGCGAGCAGGCCGAGGCGCGCGAGCGGCGCAACGCGAGCCGGCTCGCGCCGTATCTGCGCGCGTTCGAGCGCGCCGCGGAGCGCCTCGCCGCCGGTGAGCCGCTCGACGAGGTGTGCTGGAATTTCCTCGCGCTCGATCACGTGGCGCGCTGTTTTCTGCTCGATGCGAAGGGCCGCCAGGCGGGCCGCAACATCGTGCTGCGCGCCGATCGCGCGGCGCGCGAAACCCGCTTCTTGCCGCTTGCCGACGCGCAGGGCGCGAACTGGTTGCGTCGGCCGTACTTCAGCGTCGCAATCCATGCGCCGGAGCGTGTGCATGTAACGCGGCCGTATCTGTCGATCAACGAAGCGTTGCCGTGCGTGACGCTGTCGGTGGCGACGCGCGTCGGCAGCGAAACCTGCGTGCTGTGCGGCGATATCGATTGGGTCGAGGACGAACGCGACGCGCGCATCTGACATGATGCCGTTTTCAATGACACCAGGTTGCGCTCATGTCCGTGCTACTCGAAGTGATTGCCACGACCGTCGCGGATGCGCGCGCCGCCGCGCAGGCAGGTGCGGATCGTCTGGAACTCGTGACCGCGATGGGCGAGGGCGGTCTGACGCCGAGTGTGGGATTGATCGAGGCGGTGGTTTCTGCGGCCGGCGTGCCGGTCAACGTGATCGTTCGACCGCATAGCCGCACGTTCGTCTACGACGCCGACGACTATGCGGTGATGCTGCGCGACATCCGTGCGGTGAAGGCGGCCGGCGCGAACGGCATCGTGATCGGCATGCTCGATGCCGAGCGCGCGATCGACCGCGAAGGTCTCGCGCGCGTGTGCGAGGCCGCCGATGGACTCGCGATCACCTTCCATCGCGCGTTCGACGAGGCGCGCGATCTGCGCGAAGCGCTCGATGTATTGCTCGGTTTCGAGGCGGTGACGAATGTGCTGACGTCGGGCGGAAAGCCGTCGGTGCTGGAGGCGCGAGCCGTGGTCAGCGAACTGGTGCAGCAAGCGTCGGGATCGCATTGCACGGTGCTGGCGGGTGCCGGTTTGACGGTCGAAGCGGTCGCGAACTTCGTCATCCAAACGCACGTCGAGGCGGTGCATTTCGGCTCGGGCGTGCGTGTGAACGGCAACGGTCTTGCGCCAGTCGATCCCGCGAAGGTCGCGCAGGTGAGGGCGCTGCTCGATGCGACGTAACGCCGGGCAGCGCAGCGAACGACTTACTTCGCGACCACCACCGGAATGCCGCGCAACTGCCCGGCGCCCTTCATCTCTTCCAGCGACTTCTTCACCGCCGTACCCGTCGCCGCATCGATGCCGAGACGCGCTGCGAGCTCACGCTCACCACGCTTGACCCCCGCCAGGTTCGCCAGCTTCACGTGTCCATAACCGCGCACGCGCGCATGCAGTTCGGCGAGTTTCGCGGCGTCGTCGAGATGGCTCGCGTCGAGCTTCGCTAGCGCGCGTTGCAGCGTGGTTTCGTAATCGCTCGCGAGCTCGCGCTCCATCTTGCGCTCGAGCGTGCGGCCGAACGGATCGAGCGCCGAGCCGCGCAGACCGCGCCACTTCGCGAGCAGGCCGAGCACCGACCACATCCACTGACCATAAGTTTTCTTCGTGGGTACGGCGCCGGCTTGCGCGCGCGTGAGCGTCGGCGGCGCGAGGTTGAAGCGAATCGTGAAGTCCTTGCCCGCGACGCCCTCGAACTGCGCTTCGAGCGCTTCACGAAACGCGGCATCCGTATGCAGACGCGCGACCTCGTATTCGTCCTTCACCGCGAGCAGCCGATAGAACGTCGTGGCGACCGCGCGCGTCACGCGCTCGCTCGTCGCGTCGACGGCGGTTTCCGCGCGCCGCGCCGCATCGACGAGCGCGCGATAGCGCTTCACATAAGCCGCGCCGCCATACCCGAGCAAGCGTTCTTCGCGATGGGCGATCAACTCATCCAGCGTATCGACGCGCACGCCCGGCTTCGGCGCATGACGCGCCTGCCACAGCGATTCGAGCGCGGTGGGATCGGCCGCGGCCATGCGGCCGATCGAGAACGCGAGCTGGTTCATCTGCACGGCGACGTTGTTCAGTTCGATCGCGCGCATCATCGCGGCGAACGACACCGGCACGAGACCGAGCTGCCACGCGAAACCGAGCATCAGAATGTTCGCGCCGATCGTATCGCCGAGAAAACGCGTCGCGAGCGCTTGCGCGTCGCACGTCGACATGCGCTCGGCGCCCGCCGCGTGACGCATCTTGTCGATCAGCGCATCGGCATGCAGCGTCGCGTCCGGGTTCTGCACGAAGCTCGCGTTCGGAATCGCATGTGTGTTGACGACGATGCGGGTACGGCCGTGGCGGACCGTTTGCAGCGCATCGGCGCTCGCGCCGACCACCATGTCGCAGGCGAGCAGCACGTCGGCCTGCTGCGTGTCGATGCGTACCTGGTTCAGCCATTCGTCACGCGCGGCAAAGCGCACGAACGACAGCACCGCGCCGCCCTTTTGCGCGAAACCCATGAAGTCGAGCACCGACGCGCTCTTGCCTTCGAGATGCGCGGCCATGCTGATCAAAGCGCCGACCGTCACGACGCCGGTACCGCCCACGCCGGTGACGAGGATGTCGTACGGCGCGGCATCGAGATGGGTCGCGGGAATCGGCAACGCATTGACGTACGTGGCGAGCGCCTGCGGATCGAACGCGGCGCCCGCGGCCTTTTTCAGCGTGCCGCCTTCCACGGTGACGAAGCTCGGGCAAAAGCCGTTCACGCACGAGTAGTCCTTGTTGCACGACGACTGATCGATGCGGCGCTTGCGACCGAGCGCGGTTTCCACCGGTTCAACCGACAAACAGTTCGACTGCACGCCGCAATCGCCGCAGCCTTCGCAGACCTCCTCGTTGATGAAGAGCCGCTTGTTCGGATCGGGGAATTCGCCTTTCTTGCGGCGCCGGCGTTTTTCGGCCGCGCAGGTCTGGTCGTAGATCAGCACGGTCACGCCGTCGGTATCGCGCAACTCGCGCTGCACGGTGTCCATCTCGCTGCGATGGTGAAACGTCGTGCCCGGCGGAAACTGGCTATGATTGCCGTCGTATTTCTCGGGCTCGTCGCTGACCACGACGAAGCGCGACACGCCTTCGGCTTCGACCTGACGCGCGATCTGCGGCACCGAGATGCTGCCGTCGACGGGCTGGCCGCCGGTCATCGCGACCGCGTCGTTATAGAGGATCTTGTAGGTGATCGTCGCTTTCGCGGCGACCGCCTGGCGGATCGCGAGAATGCCGGAGTGAAAGTAGGTGCCGTCGCCGAGATTCTGAAACACGTGGCGCGTCCTGGTGAACATCGAATGCGCGGCCCAGTCGACGCCTTCGCCACCCATCTGGATCAGTCCGGTCGTATCGCGCTCCATCCACGATGCCATGAAATGACAGCCGATGCCCGCCTGCGCGATCGAGCCGTCCGGCACTTTCGTCGACGTGTTGTGCGGACAGCCGGAGCAGAAGTACGGCGTGCGCTTCACGCTGTCCGCCGCGTTCGACAGGATCTGCGGCGCGACCAGATCGACGACGCGTTCGCGGCGATCGAGCGCCGGCTTGTGCTTCGCGAGCCAGTTCGCGAACACGGGCAGGATGCGCGACGGCCGCAATTCGCCGAGCGACGACAGCAGCAACGTGCCATCTTCGGCGTGCTTGCCGATCACGACCGGCCGGGTGCCTTGCGTGCGGTTGTACAGATAGTCCTTGATCTGTTGCTCGATGACGGGGCCCTTCTCTTCGATCACGAGTACTTCGGACAGACCCGACACGAACGCATCGATGCGCGTCATCTCCAACGGAAACGACAGCCCGACCTTGTAGATGCGCACGCCGGACGCGTCGAGATCGGCGAGCGTCAGGTCGAGCCGGCGCAGCGCTTCCATCAGATCGAGATGTGCTTTGCCGCACGTGACGATGCCGACGTTCGCGTGCGGGCTCGGCGCGATCCATTTGTCGATGCTGTTCGTGCGCGCGAAGTGACGCACCGCGTCGAGCTTCGCATGCAGACGCGCTTCGATGGTCAGGCTTGGCAGATCGGGCCAGCGGTTATGCAGACCGCCGGCCGGTGCATCGAACGCCTGAGGGATGGTCCATTCGGTTTGCAGCGCGTCGAGATCGACGGTCGAGCCCGATTCGACGGTCTCCGAAATGGCCTTGTAGCCGACCCACGCGCCTGAGAAGCGCGACAACGCCCAGCCGTACAGGCCGAATTCGAGCATGTCTGCGATGTTCGACGGATTTACGACCGGCATATGCCACCCGATCATCGCGAAGTCGCTCTGATGCGGCATCGACGACGACACGCAGCCGTGATCGTCGCCCGCGACGACCAATACGCCGCCGTGCGGCGACGAGCCGTAGGCGTTGCCGTGCTTCAGCGCATCGCCCGCGCGGTCGACGCCCGGGCCTTTGCCGTACCACATGGCGAATACACCATCGACGGTGCGCTCGGGATCGGCTTCGACGCGCTGGGTGCCGAGCACGGCCGTGCCGCCGAGTTCTTCGTTGATCGCGGGCAGGAAGCGGATGTCACTCGCGTCGAGCAGTTTGTTCGCTTTCCACAACTGCAGGTCGACCATGCCGAGCGGCGAGCCGCGGTAGCCGCTGATGAAGCCGGCGGTGTTCAGGCCGCGGGTCTTATCGAGTGCGCGTTGCATCAGCGCGAGGCGCACCAGCGCCTGGGTGCCGGTCAGAAAGATCCGGCCGCGCGTCGCGGTGAGATTGTCGGACAGCTTGTAGCCGGCGAGAGCGGGCGTGCCGTCGATGGGCAGGCGGGCGGTCATGGGCGAGTCTCCAATGTTCTGGCTTCGCGCGCGGGTGATGGGCTCACCGAGACCACGCAGCGAAAGAGACTCTATTTTTTAGCGCTCGTGAGAGTGATTTATTTCTTCTTTAATCGGGCGTGCGCGAATGGGCGCGAAGAGTCGCGCCTTTTGGCCCGCTTTTGAGCCGGATTTGCCGTGCGGCGGCGCGCTTCGGGTATGCCCTGGGGTGTCGACGAGACAGATGGGGCGGCAAATGGACTGTGGCGATTGCTATTGCGCCGTGTTCGCCGCGATGTCCGGTGCGAGCGGTGCCGCATCGAGCGGCGCGATTTCGTCGAAGTGCGCGTAGTCGATGTGGCTCACGCCGTCGCGCTCGCTCATGATGTCGACGAACCGGTGCTGCCAGACGATCTGGTCGCAGGTCCACATGTGGCGCGCCTGCATGGTCTGCGACGTCGATTCGTCGATGCCTTCGAGCGTCAGCAGCAGCGACACGTCGCGGCCCTTCAACGATTCGGCGGTTTCGCCGAACAGCGGACTCGCTTCGTCGATGATGTGCATCAGCGTCCAGCCGAGCTTGAACACCGGATGCTGGTCGCGCACCAGCGCGAGGTCGTAGAGCTTGCGCAGCGTGTAGCCTTCGATCGACGTCTCCTGACGCATGATGCGCAGCCGCGCGCGCGCCTCGGCGATCACGTTCTGACGCGCGTTGGCCGAGCGCACCATCAGCGTCATGCGGCCGTCGATCGGCCGGATCACCGCATAGCGCGCGAACATGATCTTCGCGTGCGGCCGCGAAAAGCGCGCGAAGATCAGCCCGGTCGCCAACGCGATGCTCGACATCCCGACGAAGATTTCGAGCGTCGCGATCCAGTGCGCGTACACGGTTTGCGGATGCATGTCGCCGTAGCCGACCGTCGCGAGGGTTTCGACGCTGAAGAAGAACGCGCCGCCGAAGCCCTTCGGAAACTGATTCGCGATCGGTGCGTCGCCGAGCACGTAGAGCGTGGCGAACACGATGTTGAGCAGCAGGAACAGCAGCGCGAGCGACACGAAGAACACCGGCCAGCGCACGCCGAGCGCGCGGTGATACAGGTCCTGCCACAGCGGCGTCGGTATGCCGTGCGCGATCACCACGCGATCGTCGAGACGCATCTCGCGGCTGCCGCGCGCGCGGCGCTTCCGCGCGCGCGGCGCTTCCGCGCGCTCGTGCCGGTGTCGGCATCGTCGAGCGTGGAAAAACGGTCTGACGGTTCGCTTGCCATCACGCGCTCGTGTGGATGAAAACGCGTACAGCGTAGCATGGCGCGTTGCGCGCGCAGAGGGTTCGGAGCGGCGTGGCAGGGCGGGGGGCATTGGCCTTTTGACGTGTTATGACAACGCTCGTGCAATTGACTGGCGCGTGCTGATTACCTTGAATTTTTTGTCTTAAAAATTAGTGCGACGCGGACTGTCTTTTTATTCAAAATAACTATCTCATTTTAGATGATATTCGGATTAGTTAGAAATTAGGTCTTTTGTTTAATTTACTTTTTTCTGTTGTATCATGCCAAAATCAAAACATGATTGAGATAATTTAATATGTCGTGGGATCAGAACGCTGCCTAATGCATCTGCAATCACATGCCAAACTTCTATCCCGGTCCGGATTATCGGTCTGCGCGACCGAATTACAAAATCTATCGCCACGACTGAGGGTTGCATCCATGCGCAAATATCTGGCGGTTTTCGTTGCCATGCTGTTGCTGACTTTCAACGGCGTGTCATATGCGGGCAACGCGACGCACGCCCAACAGGCAACTCCCGAGACCCGCGTAAAAGATTTCTATACCTGGTTTATTCCGCGCCTGGCCGCAGATGAAGCCTATCCAATCACGGACAAGGAAATATACAGGCACGTTGCAAAAGAAACAGTTAATTTTTTAAGAAGCCAATATCAGGCCAACAAATTACCGGAAGATGCGGAGTACTTCACGAAAGTGCAAGACTTCGACGAGAAAGATTGGGGCGCGCACATTGAAGTGCATCCAGCCGTCATGCTCGGTAGCGTGGCGCTCGTGCCCGTTACCTTCGGCTCGAAAGACAAACAGACCAATATCGTGTTTTTGCGCCAGGAAAATGGCATCTGGAAGATCACTAAGGTCGTGGATACACTCGACTATCGGTAGCTACTCATACTTTGCCTCGCCTGGCGGCGCGCAAAGCTGAACCGCGCCGCGCCGCGCCGCGTCGCACCGAATCCCGCTGCGCCCGAAAAAGCCCGTCGCCAATCGCTCACGGAAACGCGTGTGGCTTCGGAATTCCCGCGCCGTGCTCGATATCGTCGACTGCCTGGCGGTGCGCGCTATCCACCGCTTCGGCCTGATCGGCATAGCCCGCGTCGCCGCCGACCGTGGTCCACGCCTTGACGGCTTTCTCGCGATGACGGATTTCGTACTCCGCGTCCCAGCGCGCGCCGCTGAGTTCGAGCGGACGAACGTGAATCGAATACACGCCGTATTGGAACAGCTGTTCAGCCATGATCGCCTCCAGCCGGTCGAGCCGGCAGCGGCGCGCCGATGCGCGAGCGCGCGCGACGCGCTGCCCCAGCTTCGGCCTACAGTTCGATTTCCCCGAGGATACGATGTGCGAGCGCTTTGGCTTCTTCGAGCGCTTCTAGCGGCGTCGACGACGTCGAGTCGACTTCATAGACCGTGGTTTCCTGTTCGTCGCGGGCTTCGCCTTCGTCGCGCGCGAGAGTGACGACACCCTGCCAGGCGTCCTGTCCGACTTCCCTTATCGACGCAGTAGCCGTGTAAAGCCCTTTGGTGTAGGTGACGTCCTCCATGGCCTCGCTCCTTTTCGCAAAGGTTTCGATGATTTTCATCCTAGCACGGCGTGGCGAGATCGGTTGCCCGATGGGGCAGTTTCGCGCGACGCCATGTGCCAGATATCCGTCACGCTACGCGCGCCCCAAGGCAGCAGAATTACAGCGACGCGGTTTACAGCAGCGCGACCACTTCGTCGAGCGTCGGCGCGTGCGCGCCGGCGTGGCCGCACGCCGCCGCGCCGGCCGCGAGTGCGAACGCGAGATGCTCGGGCCACGCGCGCTGCGGCGCGCTCATCAGGCTGAACAGCAGACCGCCGATCGACGCATCGCCCGCGCCGACCGTATCGACCACTTCGACGCGCGGCGGCTTCGCCTCGATTACCGCGTCGCCCTCGAGCAGCATCGCCGATGCGGGGCCGCGCGTGACGAACACGGTGGCGGCCGGGTTCATCGTGCGCAATTGCGCGAGCGCGGCGGCTTCGTCGCTGGTCTTGAAGATCATGCGCAAGTCTTCGTCCGAGACCTTGATCAGATCCGCAAGCGCGGCCATCTTGCGCAGCGTCGACTCGTAGCCGTGCTCCATCAGGTTGCGATAGTTCGGATCGAAGCTGATCTTCACGCCGTGCGAACGCAATTCGGCGGCGAGCGTCGCGAGCGTATCGCCGAGCGGCTGACGCACGAGGCTGATGCAGCCGAAGTGCGCCCACTTCACCGCTTTCATCCAGCCGGCCGGCAGCCTGGTCGGATCGAACGCGAGATCGGCGCTGTTCTCACCCATGAAGAAGTACGCGGGTGGATGCGTCTGATGCACGATCGCAAGCAGCGGCGGGCGCGCGACGCGCTGCAGGAAGCGCATGTCGAGACCGGCGGCGACGCTCGCATCCCACAGTTCGTCGGAGAAGTTGTCGACGCCGAGCGAGCCCGCGCACGCGGTCGGCAGGCCGAGCCGCGCGACGCAGCGCGCGACGTTCCAGCCCGCGCCACCCGGGCGCGACAGCCAGTGCGATGCGCCGGTGCGCACGAGATCGGTGAGGATGTCGCCGGCGGATACGAAAACGGGGAGGTCGGTCGTCGCGTTCATTGTGTTTTCTCCGCGGAGGCCGCTGCGGCGGGAGCGGCCGGTTCTACCGCCGCTTTTTCGCCGAGCGCATGGGCGAGCACTTCGTAGCACGCGCCCATCGTGTGATAGTCGGTCTTGCCGGCCGGGCTCTTTTCGTCGCTGTACTTGCGATTGTCGCAGGTGAGGATGCGATACCAGGCGCCGAACTTGTGGTCGACGAAATGCGTCCAGCTATAGCGCCAGATCTCGTCGTACCAGTCCCAGAAGCGCTCGTTGCCGGTGCGCTTGCCGAGCAGCGCGGCCGCGGCGAACGTCTCGGCCTGCACCCAGAAGTACTTGTCGTGATCGCACACGGTGCCGTCGGGGCCGAAGCCGTAATAGAGGCCGCCGTGGTCTTCGTCCCACGCGTGCGTCATCGCGGCGTCGAACAGTTCGATCGCGCGCGGCAGCAGCCACGGCAGCGGCCGGAAGCGTTCGAGAATCAGCAGCAGCTTCGCCCATTCGGTCTGATGGCCCGGCTGGAAGCCCCACGGACGGAAGATGTTCGAGCTGTCCTCCTCGTTGTAGTGCCAGTCGACCGACCAGTCCGCGTGAAAGTGCTCCCACACGAGCCCTTGCGACAGCTTCGCCTGGCGCAGCGTGATGTTCGACGCGACGCGCTCGGCGCGGTCGAGATACACCAGATGACTGGTCGCCTCGTGCGCGGCGAGCAGCGCCTCGGTGGTATGCATATTCGCGTTCTGCCCGCGATAGGTGCTGACGCGCCATTCGGGCGACGCGTCGTCGGCATAGAGGCCGGCGGCGGCGTCCCAGAAGCGGCGCTCCATCAGCTCGAAAGTCGCGCCGATCATCGGCTTCGCTTCCTCGATGCCGGCCATCGCCGCGTGCGAGTACGCGAGCAGCACGAAGGCGAGGCCGTAGCAGTGGCGCGTCGCGTCGAGCGTGCGCTTTCTGCCGTCGCGCCATTCGATTTCCCAGTCGTAGCCCTCTTGCTGCGAGTCCCAGTGCGCGTCGCGCAGAAAGCGCAGGCCGTGGCGCGCGTATTCGAGGTGCTTCGGGTCGCCGAACTGCCGGTATGCCATCGCGTAGTTGAACACGTAGCGGCAGGTGCTGACCAGGTGGCGGGTGGTGCGGTCGTAGATCGAACCGTCGTCGCGGAAGAAATGGTAGAAGCCGCCGCTCGGGTCGAGCACGTTCGGCGCGTAGAAGCGCAGCGTGTCCTCGATGTGCGAGAGCAGGAACTCGCGATTGCGGAAACTGGCGACAGGCGGCGCCTTCACGGCGTCGACGGAAGAGTTGAGCGGATCGGTTAGCGTCATGGCGTTTTCACCAAAGTACTGGCACGGGCAACAAGTTGAACGGGCAAGCGGACTTCGAGCTCGGCGGGGGAGTCTTCCAGCAGCAGTTCCACGCCGCGTCGGCCGAGCGCTTCCTTGTCGACCGCGATCGTCGATAGCGGCGGGGTGGCGTGGGCGGCGGCGGGGATGTCGTCGAAACCGATGATCGCGATGTCGTCGGGCACGCTGAGGCCGCGCGCGAGGCACACGCGCAGCGCGGCGAGCGCGGCGGCGTCGTTGAACGCGAACACGGCGTCGGGGTGCGGACCCGGCGCGTCGAGCAGGCGCTGCATCGCGCGCGCGGCGCCGGTGTCGGGATCGAGCCCGGCGCCGATGTTCACTTCGAGCGACGGATCGAACAGCAGCCCCGCTTCGAAGAACGCGCGCCGGTAGCCGAGCGCGCGCTCGGCAATGCTGAAATGCGCGAGCGAGCCGCCAATGAACGCGACCCGCTTGCGCTGCTGCTCGAACAGATGGCGCATCGCGAGCGTGGCGCCGGCGGCGTTGTCGAGATTGACCGAGCGCAGGCCCGGCGACCACAGATCGATCAGCACCAGCGGGCGCTGCATCGCGACCAGCGTGGCGAGCGTTTCGGGCTCGACGAAGCCGGCGATCGCCACGGCGTCGGGCGCGTGCAGGCGCATCTGATGAATTACGTCCTCGGTCGGCCCGGCGGTCAGCACCGACGGCACGATGCCGCGCTCGCGGCAGGCGTCTTCGACACCGTGCAGCACATGCGAGAAGAACGGGCTCGCGGCGAAGTTGTTGTGCTGACGATGCAGCAGGAAAGTTAGCCGGCGGATGCGCGGACGCAGCTGCGCCGAGTCGTAGCCGAGCTGGCGCGCCGCTTCGACGACGCGTTCGCGCGTGGCCTCGGAAAGGCCCGGCTGATTTTTGAGCGCGCGCGATACGGTGCCGATCGAAACGCTGGCCGCGCGGGCGACGTCGCGGATGGTTGTGGCCATCGAATAAAGCTGCCGCGCGAGGCGGAGCAGCACGGTTCAGGTCGGGCGATTGTATAGTAAAACGCAGCTAAAACAGCCCGGAAAACGCCTATGTGACACCGGTAAATACCCGTATTTTATGGGATTATTGGCAATCTAATTGTTTAGTAAAAATCACTAAACAGTAGGCGGGACGTCGTTTTCGAGACATTTCCGGAATCTTCCTATGCCATCCGGCCGAGGCGACAGCGCGAGCGTTTGCGCGTGAAATAACGACAAGGCCAATCACGAGCCGAATGAAACAAGCCGCCCCAAGGCGGCTTGCTCCACTCGATCAAAACGACGCTCAGGGAGGGCGCTTATGAATGTCCTGTTTGCATTGCGCGTGTTGTCAACGGCGCGCGACGGCGGCGGGGGGTCGCCGTGCCGCGGTGTCGCTCTCGCCGCTGAGGTCGCGGGCGCCCCAGCGTTGCGCGAGCGCGGCGCAGACCATCAGCTGGATCTGGTGGAACAGCATCAGCGGCAGCACCACGGCGCCGACCGCGTGCGACGCGAAGATCACCTTGGCCATCGGCACGCCGGCGGCAAGGCTCTTCTTCGAGCCGCAGAAGATGATCGTGATCTGGTCCGCGCGGCTGAAGCCGAGCCGCTTGCTCGCGAAGATCGTCGCGGCCAGCGCGAGCGCGAGCAGCACCGCGCTCACCACGACGAGGCCGCCGAGCGCCGACAGCGGAATCGTGTGCCACAGGCCTTCGGTGACGGCCTCGCTGAAGGCGCCGTACACGACGAGCAGGATCGAGCCTTGGTCGACGAACTTCAGCACGCCGCGATTGCGCTCGATCCACTTGCCGATCAGCGGGCGCAGCAACTGGCCGGCGACGAACGGCACCAGCAACTGCAGCACGATGTTGCCGACCGTATGCCACGGCGACGCGCCGCCGCTCGCGGCCTGATTCGTGACGGCGACGCTGACGAGTGCTGGGGTGATGAAGATGCCGAGCAGGCTCGAGGCGGACGCGCTGCATACCGCGGCCGGCACGTTGCCCTTGGCAATGGACGTGAACGCAATCGACGACTGGACCGTCGATGGCAGCGTGCAGAGGAACAGGACGCCGGCGTAGAGCGACGGCGTGACCAGCGGCGAAAGGACCGGTTTAAGCGCGAGGCCGAGCAGCGGAAACAGCGCGAACGTGCTGAGCAGCACTACAACGTGAAGGCGCCAGTGCGTCGCGCCCGCAATGATCGCTTCGCGTGACAGCTTGGCGCCGTGCAGGAAGAACAGCAGGCCGACCGCGATGTTCGTCACCCAGTTGAACCCGACGGCGGCTTGCCCGTGAACGGGCAGGAAGCTGGCGAGGATTACGGTGCCCACTAGGGAAAGGGTGAAGTTATCGGGCAGGAATTTCGGGCGAGCCATGTCGGAATCTCGAATTCAATGACGCTGTGTAAGCACGAGACGCGTCTGTTGGGCGCGGTCTGCGGCAATGGAAAACGGCTATTGTTGTCAAAAGTCGATTGAAAAGGCAAATTCATTTACCGAATCGATTAATGATGTTTGCGCATTGACTTGCCAGGTCGTGCGACGTCCATCCACGCGACACCCAGGTTTCAGTATTGGTGACGCAATTCGCCGCGACAAACCGTTTAACCGTTGACGGTGCAAGCGGCGTTTATCTGCAACAAACCGCGCTTGCGCGGTATAGGGGAAAACGCCCGCCAGCAGTCCGCCGCGGCGCGCCCGCGGAGCGGCTCCGGCGTCGAAAAACGCCGCAGTAACAAGGTGTTACATCCGCCGACGAGACCTAACACTTTTTGGCTCGACACCCTCTGCCGGCGACCATAAATTACCTCTTCAAAGGCCGTAGGGATTTCCTGCGCCGCGACAGGAACGCGGTGTTTTTCGTCCTCCCGCAACAGGTCCATCGCAGCTCGAACGGTGGATTTCAGGCAAGTCTTCGGGCATGAGAGTCACAAGGTGGACGGGTTGTCGAGAACGAAGCACTGGGCGTGGGGCGCGGTCATCGCCGTGCTGTGCTCGTTCGCCTATGCGAAGGGGCTCGGTGCGGGCGGCGCGCCTGATCATCGCGCCTCGCGCAATGAGATGGCTTCTCGTGATGCGCGCGTGCAGCGCGGCAACCCGAATCTCGCGGATGCCAACTTCAGGTATGGCTTCGGCAACTCCAAGTCCGGCGTGCGCCGTATCGGCAATCCATCCGCCTACGCCGGCGCGATCACACGGGTCAGTGCGGAGTCGCGTCCGGTGCCGCATCCCCCGGCCAATATGCCGATGCGCAACGGCTCGATCCGCGCCGACGTGGCCCGCTACAACGAAGAGCGCGGCGCCGCGCGTCCGATGCAACGCCCAGCGGATGATCCGCGGCAGCCGGAAGGCTCGCCGTACCGGAATTAGCTGAGCGCGATTTACCTGATCGTTCTGCGTCACGTGGGGCAGGTTCGCCGCCAGCTGAACGATCCCTTCTCCAGTTCCCCTCCCGCGATTCCCGCACGGCTCCCTACGCCTTCCGCTATAGCCGAATCCCGAATCTGACGTTTCGACGCCACACTTTTTTGAAAACGCTCGGCATCGAAGTGTCGGTCAGCGTCAAATCTTGGCATTCCGCCGCGTCGCGTCATCGGCCTGTCATTTGAGGCGTTCATGCGCGCTGCGGCGCGCCGTTCGCCATATCCCGCATTGCGTTCGAGGGGCCGGCGGCAGTCCGGCCAATAGCGCCGTATCAGGCCGATAACCGACCAAACTAATCAGACCGATATACCGGCAATAAGCAGCGATATTTTTGTTTATAAAAATGGTCCGCAAAGATAGACCAGCCCCAGATTGACTCGACGGTCGAACGGATAACAACAACGTTTCGCGCGAGCGCCCCCTTTCGCACAGCCACACCCTTTTGACAAAGATTGGAGAACCCATGAACAAAAGCCTCAGCAGCGCGCTGAAGACTACTCTGAAGGTCACCGCATGCGTCGCCGCGCTGGCGGGTGCATCGTCGGCGCTCGCGCAATCGAGCGTGCAACTCTACGGCCAGGTCGACGAATGGGTCGGCTCGCAAAAGTTTCCTGGCGGCAAGACCGCGGTGGTGGTGTCGGGCGGCGGCATGTCGACGTCGTACTGGGGCTTCAAGGGCACAGAGGATCTGGGCAACGGCTACAAGGCGATCTTCACGATCGAAGGCTTCTTCCGTGCGCAAACCGGCGAGTACGGCCGCTTCACCGGCGACACGACGTTTTCACGCAACGCGTACGTCGGCATCGAATCGCCGTACGGCACGGTGACCGCCGGCCGTCTGACGACGCCGCTGTTCGTGTCGACGATCCTGTTCAACCCGTTCGTCGATTCGTACTGGTTCTCGCCGATGGTCTATCACGTGTACCTCGGCCTCGGCACGTTCCCGACCTACACGACCGACCAGGGCGTGACCGGCGACTCGGGCTGGAACAACGCGGTGTCGTATGCGTCGCCGAACTTCAACGGTCTGTCGGCGACCGCGATGTACGCGCTCGGCAACACGACCCAGAACGGCGCGAAGAAGTGGAGCGGCCAGGTGCTGTACTTCCACGGCCCGTTCGCGGCGACAGCCGTGTACCAGTACGTGAACTTCAACAATGTGCCGGGCGACCTCGGCAGCTTCGAAACGTCGGGCGTGCCGGGCCTGCGCAGCCAGAGCGTCGCGCAGGCGGGCGTGTCGTACGACCTGAAGTTCGTCAAGCTGTACGGCCAGTATATGTACACGTACAACGACCAGCAAGTCACGAGCTGGCACGTAAACACGGGACAGGGCGGCGTCACGGTGCCGTTCGGGCCGGGCACGGTGATGGCGTCGTATGCGTATTCGCGTAACGGCGGCGGTTCGAACCAGACGCGCCAGACGGCGGCGCTCGGCTACGACTATCCGCTGTCCAAGCGCACCGATGTCTATGCCGCGTACCTGTATGACCACATCACCGGTCAGTCGAGCGGCAACACCTATGGCGCGGGGTTGCGCGCGAAGTTCTGAGCTCGGCCCACGGTGTCACCGCAAAGCCCGCGTTCCGCCCGGAACGCGGGCTTTGTTGTTTTCGGGTGCCGTCGAAAACGCGCGTTTGTTGCCGTGTTTTTGATAAACCCGGCAAAATGGCGTCGATTGATTCCCGAAGCGAGCGATCGAGATGGACACCCTCGTCAGCATGAAAGTGTTTCGCCACGTGGTCGAAGCCGGCAGTTTCGTCGGCGCGTCGGAAAAGATGGAGATGTCGGCGGCGATGGCGAGCAAGCACGTGATGCATCTGGAGCAACAGCTCGGCGCGCGGCTCCTGAACCGCACCACGCGCCGCGTCGCGCCGACCGAGGCGGGCCGTGAATACTACGAGCGGCTGAGCCAGGCGCTGACCGAACTCGACGAAGCCGGCCAGGCGGTCGGCGCGGCGAGCGTCGTGCCGCACGGGCGGCTGCGGGTGTCGTCGCTATCGGCGTTCGGCCTGAATCACGTGATGGCCGCGGTCGCGGACTACGCAGCGCAGTATCCGCAAGTAACAGTCGACATGACGCTGTCCGACCGCGTTGTCGAGCTGATCGACGAGGGCTTCGACGTTGCGATCCGCGCGTCGCCGGGCGGCCTCAAGTCGTCGTCGCTGATCGCGCGGCAGATCGCGACCGCGCATCTGGTGCTGTGCGCGTCGCCCGCCTATCTGCGCAAGCATGGCACGCCGAAGCGCGTCGCCGATCTCGCCCGCCACAACTATCTGCAGTACGCGGGCGTGTCCGCGCTCGAAGTCGCGACCGGCGACGCGGGCTCGCGCGTGCGTCTGTCGGGCAACCTGATCGTCAATCAGCTTGAGGCGCAGCGCGTGGTCGTGCTGCACGGCGCGGGCATCGCGATGCTGGGCACCGAGGTGATCGGCAGCGATCTCGCCGACGGGCGGCTCGTGCCGCTGCTCGTCGACGAAGTGCCGCCGCGCGAACTGCCGATCCACGTGGTCTACACGAGCCGGCGGCATCTGTCGGCCAAGGTGCGCTCGTTCGTCGATTTTCTGGCGGCGCGGTTCGCGAACGAGTCGCTGTGGCCGTCGCTCGACCAGATCAAGGCGTTGGCGGTGCGCTAGGGTTTCGCGGAGCACCGAACAAACGCCGCCAATCGCCCGCCCCGCGCGGCGCTGCCGTCTTACCCCGTTTCTATATACTGACTGTCACACCCGTCAGTTAAATGATCTGGGGGAGACATGACCGATCTGTCCACGCCGCAGCGTGCCGGCAGCCACGAACTGCCCGCGGGCCGGCGCCTGCGCTTCGTCACCGCCGCCGCGCTGTTCGACGGCCACGACGCGTCGATCAACATCATGCGGCGCATCCTCCAGGCAAGCGGCGTCGAGGTGATCCACCTCGGCCACAACCGCTCCGTCGCTGAAGTCGCGACCGCCGCGCTGAACGAGGACGCCGACGGCGTCGCCGTGTCGAGCTACCAAGGCGGCCACAACGAATACTTCCGCTACCTCGTCGAGCTGCTGCGCGCGCGCGGCGGCGAGCGCATCAAGGTGTTCGGCGGCGGCGGCGGCGTGATCGTCCCCGAGGAAATTGCCGCGCTCGAACGCGACGGCGTCGAAAAAATCTACTCGCCTCACGACGGCCAGCGGCTCGGTCTGCAAGGCATGATCGACGACATGATTGCGCGCTGCGTCGAAGCCACGCGTGCGGCCGACGCGGCGCGGCCGACGCCGGTGCGCGAATGGCTCGCCGAACTGGCCGCGCGGCCGTTGCCGCGTTGCGATGAGGCCAATGCTGCGCGCGCCGGCACGGCGCCTGGTTCGCACGCCGCCGATCCTGTCGCGCCGATCTTCCGCCGCCTCGCGCAACTGATCAGCGCGTTCGAAACGAACACCGTCGACGCCGCCGCGCGCGACCAGCTATCGACGCTCGCAGAAGCGTCGCGGGTCCCCGTGCTCGGCATTACCGGCACCGGCGGCGCGGGCAAGTCGTCGCTGACCGACGAGCTGATCCGCCGCTTCCGGCTCGACTACCGCGACACGCTGACCATCGCCGTGCTCGCGATCGATCCGTCGCGCCGCAAATCTGGCGGCGCGCTGCTCGGCGACCGCATCCGCATGAACGCGATCGGCGATTGGAGAGACGGCGCCCGCATCTATATGCGCTCGATGGCGACGCGCGAGGCATCGAACGAAATTTCCGACTCGCTGCCCGCCGCGCTAATGCTGTGCAAGGCCGCGGGCTTCGATCTGATTGTCGTAGAGACATCGGGGATCGGCCAGGGCGATGCGGCGATCGTGCCGTTCGTCGACGAGTCGCTGTACGTGATGACGCCCGAGTTCGGCGCCGCGAGTCAGCTCGAGAAGATCGACATGCTCGACTTTGCGAGCTTCGTTGCGATCAACAAGTACGATCGCAAGGGTGCGCAGGATGCGCTGCGCGACGTGGCGAAGCAGGTGCAGCGCAATCGCGGGGACTTCGCGACATCGCCCGACGCAATGCCGGTGTTCGGCACGATCGCGTCGCGCTTCAACGACGACGGCGTGAGCGCGCTGTACCGGTGCATCGCTAATGCGCTGCGTGCGCACGGCCTGCGCGAGGGTGGCGCACGGCTCGGCGCGACCGAAGGTCTGCGCTTTTCGAGCAACCTGCACGCGATCGTGCCACCCGCGCGTGTGCGCTATCTGGCCGACATTGCGCAGACGGTGCGCGGCTATCGCGAGCGGGCCGACGCGCAGGCGCAAATCGCGCGCGAGCGCTGGCAGCTCGTCGAGACGCGCCGCATGCTCGGCGAAGCGGGCAACGGCGCGGCCTCGCTCGATGCGCTGATCGATCAGCGCAGCGCCGCGCTCGGCGAGCGCGAACGCAAGCTGCTCGACGCGTGGCCGCAAACGGTGGCCGCGTATTCCGGCGACGAACATGTGGTGCGCATCCGCGAACGTGAAATCCGCACCGCGCTAACGGTCACGACGCTGTCCGGCTCCGCAGTCCGCAAAGTGTCGCTGCCGAAATTCGTCGATCAAGGCGAGATTCTGCGCTGGCTGATGCTCGACAATCTGCCCGGCTATTTCCCGTTCACCGCTGGCGTGTTTCCGTTTCGCCGCGAGACCGAAGACCCGACGCGCATGTTCGCGGGCGAGGGCGACCCGCAGCGGACGAATCGCCGCTTCAGGCTGCTGTCGGAGGGAATGCCGGCCAAGCGGCTATCCACCGCGTTCGACTCGGTGACGCTATACGGCGAGGAGCCGCATGAGCGCCCGGACATCTACGGCAAGGTCGGCAATTCGGGTGTGTCGGTCGCGACGCTCGACGACATGAAGGCGCTGTACGACGGCTTCGACCTGTGCTCGCCGAACACGTCGGTCTCGATGACGATCAACGGCCCCGCGCCGACGATCCTCGCGATGTTCTTCAACGTCGCGATCGACCAGCAGATTGCGCGAAAGGAAGCGGAGCAAGGCCGAGCGCTGAACGCAGGCGAACTCGCCGCAACCCGCCGCGCCGCGCTCGAAAACGTGCGCGGCACCGTGCAGGCCGACATCCTGAAGGAAGACCAGGGGCAGAACACCTGCATCTTCTCGACCGAATTCAGCCTGAAGGTGATGGGCGACATCCAGGCGTATTTCGTCGAGCATGGCGTGCGCAATTTCTATTCGGTGTCGATTTCCGGCTATCACATCGCCGAGGCGGGCGCGAACCCGATCTCGCAGCTCGCGTACACGCTCGCGAACGGCTTCACGTACGTCGAGGCGTATCTCGCTCGCGGCATGTCGATCGACGACTTCGCGCCGAATCTGTCGTTTTTCTTTTCGAACGGCATGGACCCGGAGTACACGGTGCTCGGCCGCGTCGCGCGACGCATCTGGGCGATCGCGATGCGTGAGCGCTATGGCGCGAACGAGCGCAGCCAGAAGCTCAAGTATCACGTGCAGACGTCGGGCCGCAGCCTGCACGCGCAGGAGATCGATTTCAACGACATTCGCACGACGCTGCAGGCACTGATCGCGATCTACGACAACTGCAACTCGCTGCACACCAACGCGTTCGACGAAGCGATTACGACGCCGACCGAGGAATCGGTGCGCCGCGCGGTCGCGATCCAGCTGATCATCAATCGCGAATGGGGGCTCGCGAAGAACCAGAATCCGAATCAGGGCAGCTTCGTGATCGACGAACTGACCGATCTGGTCGAGCAAGCGGTGCTCGCCGAGTTCGAGCGGCTCACCGAGCGCGGCGGCGTGCTAGGGGCGATGGAAACCGGCTATCAGCGCGGGCGGATTCAGGACGAGTCGATGCTGTACGAGCATCGCAAGCATGACGGCTCGTATCCGATCGTCGGCGTCAATACGTTCCTGAGCGCGCATCCGCGTGAAGCGCCGCGGCCGTTGGTGCTCGCGCGTTCCACCGACACGGAAAAGCAGAGTCAGCTGCGGCGGTTGCGTGACTTCCAGACGCGCCACCGCGACGCCGCGCCCGAGGCGCTCGAACGCCTCAAGCGCGCGGTGATCGACGACGGCAACGTGTTCGCGGTGCTGATGGACGTGGTGCGTGTGTGTTCGCTCGGGCAGATCACCCACGCGCTATTTGAGGTGGGCGGGCAGTATCGGCGCAATATGTAGGCCGCGAGCGGGCGGCCCGGCCCGCCCCGTTCTTCACCTCAGCGCGCGATGCCGAGCCGCGCCTTCGCGTCGTTGTATTCCTGCTTCAGACGCCGCACGAGTTCCGCGACGTCCGGCACGTCGTCCATCAGGCCGACGCCCTGGCCCGCGCCCCAGATGTCCTTCCACGCCTTGGCCTTATCGCCGCCGAAGTTCATCCTGGTCTTGTCCGATTCGGGCAGCGCATCGGGATCGAGCCCTGCGTTCGTAATGCTCTCGCGGATGTAGTTGCCGTGCACGCCCGTGAACAGATTCGTGTAGATGATGTCCGACGCCTTCGCGTTGATGATCGCCTGCTTGTAGCTGTCGACCGCGTGCGCTTCTTTGGTGGCGATGAAGCGTGTGCCCATGTACGCGAGGTCCGCGCCCATCGCCTGCGCGGCGAGAATCGAGCCGCCGTTCGCGATCGAGCCCGACAGCACGATCGGGCCGTCGAAAATGCGCCGCACCTCACCGACCAGCGCGAACGGCGAGGTCGTGCCCGCATGGCCGCCCGCGCCCGACGCGACGAGAATCAGCCCGTCTACGCCGGCTTCCAGCGCCTTCTGCGCAT
The DNA here is from genome assembly GCF_014397785.1 of Paraburkholderia podalyriae. GTDB lineage: Bacteria > Pseudomonadota > Gammaproteobacteria > Burkholderiales > Burkholderiaceae > Paraburkholderia > Paraburkholderia podalyriae. Next base: position 3,863 of record NZ_VZQQ01000001.1, on the reverse strand, counting down.
GGCGCAGATTGATCACGTCGTGCAGCACGATGCCGCCATAGCTATGCACCGCATCGACGATTTCGCGTGCCGGCGCGCGCAGGCTCGTGATGAAGATCGGCACCTTGTGCTCGACGCAGACGCGCACGTCGTGTTCGAGCCGCGCATTCGACTGATGGACGATCTGATTGACCGCGATCGGCCCGATGACCGTATCGGGGTTCGCGGTCTTGTGCTCTGCGAGTTGCGTCTGGATCTGCGTCAGCCACTCGCCGAGTAGCTCTGCCGGGCGCGCGTTGAGGGCCGGAAACGAGCCGACGATACCGGCCTTGCACTGTGCCAGTACGAGTTCGGGATAGCTGACGATGAACATCGGCGAGGCGACGACGGGCAGCGCGAGGTTTTGCAGAGCGGCGGGCAATGCCATGGTGCGGGTCTCCTGTGTCGACCCGAGTCAGCGCCTTAACGCTGACTCGGGTCCCATGAATTTTCAACTTGCCGGTGCGACGCGCGCCCGGCCTGAGGTGAGTTTAGCGGCACGCGGCTTGCGGAATGTGGACCGACGACTGCATCATGCAATCGCACGAAACCGGCATGCCGAAGCCCCGCGAATATTTAAGAACGATCGTTCGATTATAGGCGAAGCGTGAGGCTCGCGAGCGGCAGGCCCGTTTGAAACGGTTCGAAGAAGTATTCAGGTTCCACGTTTGCGTGGGTTATCCCACCTCGCGTGGACTTGTCGGCCTCCTACAATGCACGAACCCTCAAACGACCAACGAGATGTCATGGCCTTCGAGAATTTCACGCCTTTTCGCGTCGCCGTGGGCGATGTCGATATTTTCGGAGTGAAGGGCGGCGCCGGGCCGCCTCTGCTGCTGCTGCACGGCCATCCGCAATCGCATCTGATCTGGGAGCGCTGCGCCGCGCGGCTCGCTCGGCACTTCACCGTGATCGCGACGGATCTGCGCGGCTACGGCGCGTCCGGCAAGCCGCCGAGCGATGCGGCGCACACGCCGTATTCGAAACGCGCGATGGCCGCCGACCAGGTCGCGGTGATGCGCCACTTTGGCTTCGAGCGCTTCCTCGTCTGCGCGCACGATCGCGGCGCGCGGGTCGCGCACCGAATGGCGATCGATCACGCCGACGCGGTCGAGCGTCTGATGCTGCTCGATATCGCGCCGACGCTCGCGATGTACGAGGCCACCGATCGCACGTTCGCGACGCATTACTTCCACTGGTTCTTCCTGATTCAACCTGAACCGCTGCCCGAAACGTTGATCGGCGCCAATCCGGCCGCCTATGTCGACGCGGTGATGGGCGGCCGTCACGCGGGCCTCGCACCGTTCGATCCCGGCGCGCTCGACGCCTACCGGGCGGCGCTCGCACAACCGGGCGCGGTGCATGCGATGTGCGAGGACTATCGTGCGTCGGCGGGCATCGACCTCGAACATGATCGCGCCGATATCGAGCGCGGCAACAAGATCGGCTGTCCGCTGCGGGTGCTGTGGGGGGACAAGGGTGTGATCGAAAAATGCTTCGATGCGCTCGACGAATGGCGACATGTCGCGCGCGACGTGAGTGGCCGCGCGCTGTCGTGCGGGCACTATCTGCCCGAGGAAGCGCCGGACGAACTGGTCGCCGAGATGCTGTCGTTTTTCGAAGCGGTCGAACGATAAGCGACGGGCCGCTTCGCTCGGCCTTCGTTGGACCTTCGATGGATCTTCGCTAGCCGAGCGGCGGCAGCCGCCGCGCAACCGGCGTCGACTTGACGATCGCGGTGCTGGTCTCCGCGCGCTCGGTCACTTTCGACAGGATCTCGTCGAGCTGCTCGATCGAATGCAGGTACAGGCGGCAGATGAAACAGTCGTCACCGGTCACCTTGTCGCATTCGACGAACTCCGGAATGCGCCGGATCACCTCCTCCACCAGATGCAACTGGCCGGGCAGCGGCTTCACACGCACGATCGCCTGCAGCGCGAAGCCGAGCGCGCGCGCATCGATTTGCACGGTGAAGCGCTCGATCACGCCTTGCGCTTCGAGCCGTCGCACGCGTTCGGCCGTGCTGGGCGCCGATAAGCCGACGATGCGCGCGAGTTCGCTGACCGGTTGGCGCGCGTCCTGCGCGAGCGCGGCGAGCAGCGCGCGGTCGGTGTCGTCGAGGGCGATCGGTGCGGTCGACGCAAGGCGTTTGCTCATGATGGCCTTCGTTTATCAGGTGAAAACGCGGAAACGCTTAAGTTTAGCCATGTATTCGCGCGGGCGGATTAATTACACTGCCAGTCATGCAGGCATCAATCCCGGATCGAATCATGGCTTCGAACAAGGCTTCCGCGCCCACCGCGAACGGTACGTCCAGCGACATCCGCCGCGGCGCGGCGGAGATGAGCATCGCGATGCTGATGTCGGGCACGATCGGCTGGCTCGTCGTGTCGTCACAGCAAAGCCCTTTCAACGTGGTGTTTTTCCGCTGCATCTTCGGTGGCGCGACGCTTGCGCTCGTGTGCGCGGTGCTCGGACTATTTCGCCGCGAGCTGTTCTCGTGGAAGACGCTCGGCCTCGCCTTACTCGGCGGCGCGGCGATCATCGTGAATTGGGTGTTGCTGTTCGCCGCGTATTCACGCGCGTCGATTTCGATGGCGACGGCCGTCTACAACACGCAGCCGTTCATGCTGGTCGGGCTCGGCGCGCTGGTGTTTCGCGAGCGCATCAGCGCATCGACGATCGCGTGGCTCGTGGTCGCGTTCGTCGGGCTCGTGTTCGTCGTGAAGGTCGAGCCGGCCGTGCTCGCGGTGCCGGGGCAGTATCTGGTCGGCGTGGCCTACGCGGTCGGTGCGGCGGCGATGTACGCGGTGTCGTCGATCATCACGAAGCGGCTGAAGGGCACGCCGCCGCATCTGCTCGCGCTGATCCAGGTCTCGCTCGGCGTGCTGTTGCTCGCGCCGTTCGTGCGCTTCGATGCGTTGCCGGCAAGCGGCGCGCAGTGGCTCGAACTCGCCGTGCTCGGCGTCGTCCACACCGGGCTCATGTACGTGCTGCTGTATGGCGCGATTCAGAAGCTGCCGACGTCGATGACGGGCGCGTTGTCGTTCATCTATCCGGTGGTCGCGATCATTGTCGACCGGCTTGCGTTCGGACAGACGCTTGCATGGATTCAGGTGCTCGGCGCGGCGCTGATTCTGCTGGCGGCGGCGGGCGTCAATCTCGGGTGGCGGATCGTGCCGCAGAAAAAGCGTTTGCCATCCACGTGATGCCGATTCGACATTCGATCGTATATTGCTACGGATTCCGGAATAACGTGTACACATTCGAGCGCCTAACGCCGTTCGATGACAGATCGTGTGTGCATTGGTAAAACGTGGCGTCAAATTTCCGTAGGGAAATCACCGATGCGATGCAAAAACCCACACGCGTATCATTGATAGCGACGCTGATCACGTCCAACAGATGTTCCGCCGCTCGCTTCGTCGAGCGGTTTTCTTTTTGGGCGCACGGTTTTGCGTTCCGGTGCGCTGTTCCGCCGCGCCGGCCGAACCGGTCACATCATGGTTCAACGCCGCGCGAGAATGCGCGTGCCGTCCACTTCGAGCGGCCCATCGTTCGCCGCGAGTTCCCCGATCATTCCCTTCAGCAACGCGGGCCATTCGCCGCGCGGCTTCAGCATCGACGCGGCCGCGCGCATCACGGTCGCGTCGTCGAGCATGCGCAGCAGCGCGTCCTCACTCATCTCGCGGACTTCGAGTAGCCTGAATACGATTAGCAGGCTGCGGAAATACACCCCTCCAAAAGCAACGTCCATCGCTCTGCGCGGCTACCGCCGCGCAATTTTCTGCATTACGAAATTTCAACGTGAATCCAGCTTATTTTTCGACAGTTTGAGGCCTGTT
>NZ_VZQQ01000019.1 GCF_014397785.1 Paraburkholderia podalyriae | reverse complement strand
AACAATGACGCAGTGGCCAATGCGGCGACGCCGGGTACCGGTGTGGGCAGCACCGTGGCCGGGGCAAACGCCAGTGCAACAGCAGACAACGCGGTGGCAGTGGGCTCAAATGCGGCGGCAACCGGCGGCAACTCGACGGCGATCGGCACCGGCTCGCAGGCTGGCAATGCGAACTCGGTGGCGTTGGGTCAGGGCTCGGTGACGGATCGCGATAACTCGGTGTCGGTGGGTTCAGTGGGTCACGAACGCCAGATCACCAACGTCGCAGCGGGTACGGTGGACACGGATGCAGTCAATGTCGGTCAGATGAACAGCTCGGTCGCACAAGGCGTTCAGCAGGCCAACAACTACACCGATCAGCGTATCAACGCGACCAACCAGGCGATCAACGACGTCGCGAAGAACGCCTACGCAGGGATCGCAGCAGCGATGGCAATGCCGAACATGACGCCGTCGGGCCCGGGCAAGACGATCGTCGCTGCGGGTGGGGCGACCTATAAGGGCGGCAGCGCCGCAGCAGTAGGAGCTACGTACCGCTCACGGAATAATAAGTGGCTCGTCAACGCTGCGGTGTCGGTCACGTCGACTGGTGACGCTGGCGCACGTGCGCAGGTTGGCTACGAGTTCTAATAGCCATGTCACGTAAAAAGCGGAAGGTCCGTTAGTCCAATAGCTGTATAGCGGGTGTTTAGAGAGAGTCTTGCCGGGCACAGCAGGACTCTTTTTTTTGCGCCCATCCTGCGGGTGCAAGTCCTACCCTAAGCTGCTCGCGGCTCTAAGCCGCCTCACGCAACTGCGCCGCAATGTCCGCCTCGCTCAACTGCGGCGCGAACATCTCGATCAACCGATACGCGTACGCGCGCAGGAATGCCCCCTTGCGCAGGCCGACGCGGGTCGTGCTCGCCTCGAAGAGATGCTGCGTGTCGAGCGCGACGAGTTCGGTGTCGCGCTTCGGATCGTAGGCCATCGCAGCGACCACGCCGATGCCCATGCCGAGTTCGACGTAGGTCTTGATCACGTCGGCGTCGATCGCGGTCAGCACGACGTCGGGCAATGCGCCCGCTTTTGCGAACGCCTGATCGATATGCGAGCGGCCGGTGAAGTCCTGGTCGTAGGTGACGATCGGGAATTCGGCGATCTCGTCGAGCGTCAGATTCGCTCGGCCGACGAGCGGATGATCCTTCGGCACCACCACGACGTGATGCCACGAATAGCACGGGAACGTGACGATGTCGGGAAAACGGTCGAGCGCTTCGGTCGAGATGCCGATATCCGCCTCGCCGTTGATGATCATCTGCGCGATCTGCTGCGGGCTGCCCTGGCGCAGCGCCAGATGCACTTTCGGGAACACCTTCGTGAATTGCCGGACCACCTTCGGCAGCGCGTAGCGCGCCTGCGTGTGGGTGGTCGCGACGACGAGATGACCGCTGTCCTGATCCGCGTACTGACGCGCGACGCGGCGCAGATTCTCCGCATCGAGCAGCATCCGCTCGATCAGCTGATGCACCGCCTTGCCCGGCTCGGTGAGGCCCGTCAGACGCTTGCCGCGGCGGATGAAAATATCGACCCCGAGTTCGTCCTCGAGGTCCTTGATCTGCTTCGATACGCCCGATTGCGACGTGTACAGCACGTTCGCCACCTCGGTCAGATTCATGTTCTGGCGCACGGCCTCGCGCACGAAGCGCAACTGCTGGAAATTCATCGATTTGTCTCCGGAAAAACGCGCAATGCGCGCGGCACTGCCGTCACGCCATCGCCTATTGTCAGTTGCAGATCACGCCACGTTTCGCGATCGAGTTCGGCTTCGAGCAGGTTGCCCTCACGGCCCCCGAGCTCGACGCGCACCGAGCCGCCGAGCGTCACCACGCGCCGCACGTCGACGACGATGCCCTCGCGATGCCCGGCTGCCTGCGGATACAACTGCAGATCGTGCGGCCGCACATAGGCGAACGCAGGACCGCTGAAACCGGCGGCAATCGCGACCGGCAGCGCAGCGCCATCGACGACGAAGCCTTGCGCATCGACGCTGCCGTGCAAACGGTTCGCCGCGCCGAGAAACTCATAGACGAACGGTGTCTGCGGATGGTCGTACACGTCCTGCGGGCTCCCCACCTGCTCGACATGCCCCCGATTGAGCACGACGATGCGATCGGCCACTTCGAGCGCTTCTTCCTGATCGTGAGTGACGAAGATAGTCGAGATATGCAGATCGTCGTGCAGGCGACGCAACCAGCTGCGCAGTTCCTTGCGCACCTTCGCGTCGAGTGCGCCGAACGGCTCGTCGAGCAACAGCACTTTCGGCTCCACAGCCAACGCACGCGCGAGCGCGATGCGCTGTCGCTGGCCGCCGGACAGCTCCGACGGATAGCGTTGCGCGAGCCAGTCGAGCTGCACGAGCTTCAGCAGCTCATGCACCTTCTCGCGAATCACCTTCTCCGACGGACGTTCCTTGCGCGGCTTCACGCGCAGACCGAACGCAACGTTCTCGAACACCGTCATATGACGGAACAGCGCGTAATGCTGGAACACGAAGCCTACCTCGCGCTCGCGCGCGCCGACCGCCGCGACGTCCTGACCTTGCAGCTCGACCTGGCCGCCGTCCGCGTATTCGAGGCCGGCGATCACGCGCAACAGTGTCGTCTTGCCGCAACCCGACGGCCCGAGCAGCGCGACGAGTTCGCCCGGTGGAAAGTCGAGCGACACGTTGTCGAGCGCGACGAAATCGCCGAAGCGCTTTTGCAGGTTACGAACGGTGATACCCATTTACAGCTCTCCTTGCTTGAGCGGATGTCGCTGCGACGCAGGCGTGGCGTAGACGAAAAACGAATGCGAAGCGGACTGCGCGCTATTGGCCTGCGAAGCGCCGGACGGCGACACGAGCCCCGCATACGCAGGCACTTCGCGCGCCGCCGACAGTTCCGCCGACATATGACGCTCGGCCAACAGCTTCAGCCCCAACGTGACCAGCGCCAGCAGCGCGAGCACCGAGGCAACGGCGAACGCGGCCGAGAAGTTGTATTCGTTGTAGAGAATCTCGACGTGCAGTGGCATCGTGTCGGTCTGTCCGCGAATGTGGCCCGACACGACCGACACCGCGCCGAACTCGCCCATCGCGCGCGCATTGCAAAGGATCACGCCGTACAGCAGACCCCATTTGACGTTCGGCAGCGTGACGCGGCGAAACGTCTGCCAGCCCGATGCGCCGAGCACGTGGGCGGCTTCTTCCTCGTCGTTGCCCTGCGCCTGCATCAGCGGAATCAGCTCGCGCGCGACGAACGGGAACGTAACGAAGATCGTCGCGAGCACGATGCCCGGTACCGCGAAGATGATCTGCACGTTGTGATCTTCGAGCCACGGGCCGAACCAGCCCTGCGCGCCGAACATCAGCACGTAGATCAGACCGGAGATCACCGGCGACACCGAAAACGGCAGATCGATCAGCGTGGTCAGGAGTGCCTTGCTGCGGAATTCGAACTTCGCGATACACCACGACGCCGCGAGGCCGAACCCGAGGTTCAGCGGCACCGCGATCGCCGCGGTGATCAGCGTCAACCTGATGGCCGACAGCGCGTCCGGATCGACAAGCGATTCGAAGTAAAAACGCAGCCCCTTGCTCAGCGCCTGATAGAACACCGCGACGAGCGGCACGACCAGAAACAGCGCGAGAAACAGCAGCGCCAGGCCGATCAGCAGCCAGCGCACGACGGGCGGCTCGCTGACCGGATCGGGGCGGCGCTCGGCGCTCGCCGGATTCGTCGGAACGCGGCTCATTGCACACCTCCACCGATTGCGGCGACGTTCGTGGCCACCGGCGCCGGGGCCGCGTTGCCGCGGCTCGTGCGCCGCTGCAGATACCACTGCAGCGTGTTGATGAACAGCAGCATCAGGAACGAGACGACCAGCATCACGACCGCGAGTGCCGTCGCGCCCGCATAGTCGTATTGCTCGAGCTTCGTGATGATCAGCAGCGACGTGATCTCCGACTTCATCGGCACGTTGCCGGCGATGAAGATCACCGAGCCGTATTCGCCGAGCGCGCGCGCGAACGCGAGCGCGAAGCCGGTCAGCAACGCCGGGAACACGGCCGGCAGCACGACGCGGCGAAACGTGAGCCAGCGCGACGCGCCGAGGCACGCGGCCGCTTCCTCCTGCTCGCGCTCGAACTCCTCGAGCACCGGCTGCACCGTGCGCACGACGAACGGCAGGCCGATGAACGTCAGCGCGACCAGCACGCCGACCGGCGTGAACGCGATCTTGATACCGAGCGGCGCGAGCAACTGGCCGACCCAGCCGTTGCCCGCATACACGGCCGCGAGCGCTATGCCCGCGACCGAGGTGGGCAGCGCGAACGGCAGATCGACGACCGCATCGACGATGCGCTTGAACGCAAACTTGTAGCGCACCAGCACCCACGCGACGAGAAAGCCGAACACCGCGTTGATCAACGCGCCGCCGAGTGCCGAGAAAAACGTCAGCCGATACGACGCGAGCACGCGCGGCGACGTGACTGCGCGCACGAACTGATCCCAGTCGAGCGTCGCGGTTTTCAGAAAGGTCGCCGCCAACGGAATCAGCACCACGAGGCTCAGATAAGCCACCGTGATGCCGAGTGTCAGGCCAAAGCCGGGCAAGGCGCTCGGCTTGCGGAAGGTCAACGTGGTCATGCTGGATACTCGTTCATGGTTGATGCTCGCGCGGTTGTCGTGTTGCTGTCTCGTTGTGTCGTTATCGAACTGCGGTATTGCTGGCCACGGCCTCCGGTTAGCCGAAAGCGCGCCCATTGGGCGCGCCCTTTCACCTCTGCCTTTGATGCAGGCGGCGGTTTTTACTGCGGCTGATAAATCGAATCGAACACGCCGCCGTCCGCGAAATGAGTCTTCTGCGCGTTGGTCCAGCCGCCGAACGAATCGTCGATCGTGTACAGCTTCAGCTTCGGGAACTTCGCGGTCAGATCGGCCGGCACCTTGTTCGAACGCGGACGATAGAAATTGCGCGCGGCGATCTCCTGGCCCTGCTCGCTATACAGGAAGTTCAGATACGCCTCGGCGAGCTTGCGCGTGCCGTGCCTGTCGACGACCTTGTCGACCACCGCGACCGGCGGCTCCGCGAGGATGCTCACCGACGGCACGACGATCTCGAACTTGTCCGGACCGAACTCCTTCAGCGACAGGAACGCCTCGTTTTCCCACGCGATCAGCACGTCGCCGATACCGCGCTGCACGAAGCTCGTCGTCGCGCCCCGCGCGCCCGAATCGAGCACGCCGGCGTTCCTGTACAGCTTGCCGACGAACTCCCTGGCCTTCCGATCGTTGCCGCCCGGTTGATGCTCGGCGTAGGCCCACGCCGCCAGATAGTTCCAGCGCGCGCCGCCCGAGGTCTTCGGATTCGGCGTCACGATCGACACGCCCGGCTTCACCAGATCGTCCCAATCCTTGATGTGCTTCGGGTTGCCCTTGCGCACGAGAAACACGATCGTCGAGGTGTACGGCGACGCGTTGTCCGGCAAACGCTTCTGCCAGTTCCTGTCGACGAGCCCCTTGTTCGCGAGCGCGTCGATGTCATAAGCGAGCGCGAGCGTCACGACGTCGGCCTGCAGACCATCGAGCACCGAGCGAGCCTGCGCGCCCGAGCCGCCGTGCGACTGCCTGAAGGTGACGGCTTCGCCGCTGCTGGCCTTCCATTCCTTGCCGAATGCCTGGTTGATGTCCTGATACAGCTCGCGCGTCGGATCGTAGGACACGTTCAGCAGTGTCGTGTCGGCGTGCGCGATGCCGCTTGCGCCCACCATGCCCAGCGCGCCCGCCGCGCCGACGGCGAGCGCCGTGATCAGTTTTCTGGTTCGAGCCGCAAGCCCCGTGTGCCGATAGTTCATCTCGATTTTTCTCCGTGTGATGGTCCGCTGCCAAGCGTCTGGTGTTGTTCTGCGTCGCGGTCACGTGCACATGAGCGCCAATCCGGAGGCCAGTCTATCGAAGGGCTTTCATCATTAAAAATAATGTTTCTTCATTTTTTAATACTCAAAAGTGGTAACGGCAGATGCGACGGCTGTTGACGCACCGGAAACGACGCGATGTGGCCGATAAACGACGTCCGAACGCGCCCCTCCGGCCGAACTTAAAGTAAAGCTTGAAATGCGCCGGATACTGTATAAAAATACAGTCACCTGTTCATACATACAGTGGCCATGACAAAACTCACCGCACGACAGCAGCAGGTTTTCGATCTGATCCGCCGCGCGATCGAACGCACCGGCTTTCCGCCCACTCGCGCGGAAATCGCCGCCGAACTCGGTTTCAGCTCGGCCAATTCCGCGGAAGAGCATCTGCGCGCGCTGGCGCGCAAGGGGGTGATCGAACTCGCGGCTGGCGCGTCGCGCGGCATCCGCCTGCTGTCCGGGCAAGAGGACGCGCCACACCAGTTCACGCTGCCGCATGCGGGCCTGATGCAGTTGTCGCTGCCGCTAATAGGCCGGGTCGCGGCGGGTAGCCCGATCCTCGCGCAGGAACATATCTCGCAGCACTACGCGTGCGACCCGGTGCTGTTCTCGAGCAAACCCGATTACCTGCTGAAAGTGCGCGGCCTGTCTATGCGCGACGCCGGCATTCTCGACGGCGACCTGCTCGCAGTGCAAAAGCGCAGCGAAGCGAAGGACGGCCAGATCATCATTGCGCGGCTCGGCGACGACGTGACGGTCAAGCGTCTGAAGCGCCGGCCGAACGGCATCGAGCTGATCGCCGAAAACCCCGATTACGACAACATCTTCGTGGAAAGCGGCAGCGCCGATTTCGCGCTCGAAGGGATCGCGGTCGGGCTCATTCGCCCAAGCGAGTTCTGATCTTTCGCTGTCGCAGCAACGCTTGCGCCGGCTTGTCCAACCCAAGCCGCATTTACGCCCGCATTTACGCCCGCATCTACGCTGTATCGCCAGGAGAGACTCATGGAACGCCTTGCCCGCCTGCTGCCTTTTCGCCAGTTCGGCCGTCTGCGCCATCTGCGCAAGCTCACGCCCTGCGCGCTGACCGAGGCGCCCGCGGCGCGCACGCCGTCGCTGTTCGACGTGCCTGCCGATGCTTCCGGTCTGCCGTCGTCGTTGCCGGCGTTCGCTCGCGTGTCGCTGAATTCGGCGCTGAACATCGCCGAGCCCGCGCGTCGCGCACCGGTGCGGGTCTACCATGGATCGTCGCGACTGATCATGGTCGGCACGGTCGACGCCGTATGCCGTATGATCGATCGTTGCATAGCCGACGAAGCCAACGTGCACGGCGCGGTGTTCGAAGCCTGAGCGAATCCTGAGCACGCATGCGATACCCACTTCTGAAGTTCAGAGTTTCGCGTGGGATGGGATCGTTTCGACCTCGCCGCGGTCGACGTTAGATGATCACTAACGTGGAGTCCCAATCGATGACAATTCCGAAACGCATACAGGGCAGCGCCACCCGGCCGCTGCTGATCACGCTGATCGTGGTGATCGTGATTGGCGCGCTGGGGTTTATCTATGCGTCACCGTATATCGCGGTGAACAATCTCAAACGCGCGGCAGATGCGCGAGACGTGCAAACCGTCAATCAGTACGTGGACTTTCCCGCGCTACGCGATAGCCTGAAGCAGCAGGTGGGCGCCATGCTGACACGCCGGCTCGAAGCGGACGCCGGCAACAAGCTGGCCACGATTGGCGCGGTGATCGGCGTGACGTTGATCGGCCCGCTCGTCGATGCCTATGCAACACCCGACGGCGTCGCGGCGCTGCTGAACGGCATGCCGCCACGCGGCATGCCGGGCGAGCAACCGTCCGCGCCGCCAGCCGCGAGCGGCGAAGCGCCGGCCGCACCAGCCGCGGGCAACACCACCAATCAGGCAAGTGCGCCGCCACCGGGGCGTCAAAGCACGGCCGGCTATCGTAGTCTCAACGAATTTGTTATCACGTACCGGCGTGGCGAAGGCAATGCGAACTACTCGGCGATCTTCCGTCGCGAAGGTCTGGTCACATGGAAGCTCGCCGCGATCAACCTGAACGAGTGAGGTTGAAGCCTGGCCAGAAGGAATGCGTGGCTGGTCGTCGAGGCCAGCCACGTGACGGGGATGTTCACGTCTGGGCTACAAGACGGCGCGAATGGCTTCGCGCCGCTAACTAGCGTATTACGCCGCAGCCGCCTGCTGCTGGTCCTGCCCGGACGAGCACGCCACCAGGATGCTGCACGTCACCCTGTCGAGCAGCGGCGTGTTGCCCGCCCCCATCCACCAACGCGACAGACCGGTCCGGCAGCGATGGCCGACCACCACGAGATCGACCTGCAATTCGTTGGCAAGGTTGGCGATCTCGTCGATCGGATGACCGAACGCGAAATGCCCTTGTGCGCTTACGCCGCGCTCGGTCAGCCAGTTCACCCCCTCCTGCAGAATCTCGCGGGCCGTTTTTTCGAAGCTGCCGCAGGCTACGTCCGTCAACAAGCCCGCGCTTTGCGCAATGCTCGAACGCATGTCGACGACCGACAGTAGGTGCGTTTCCGCCTTCAGCTCCAGCGCCAGATCGGCACCGCAACGCAGGGCTTTGCGGCCTTCGCGCGAGCCGTCGTAGCACAGCAGGATTTTCTGGTAGCTCGCCATCAGGTTTCTCCATTCGCGCGGAAAGCGCTGTCTGATTCAATCATGGTGCGCCGCAAATCGGCTTGCAAGGGATGGAAAACGCTAAGTGCATAGTCGGTGCATGCTGAGCACGTGCGCACAAGCGTTGGGCAATTCGATGCAGCGTTTGCCCACGGATGCCGCAACGCAAAACTTCGTACGCGAACGTTGCGGCCGCTCGCAGCCGGCCGTTTCGCGTGCCGGTAGCGTCACAAACGGTAAACAGTGGCGCCGGGCGGTGCCAGCCGGCTCAATACACCGCAACCTGCCGCATGCATTACCCGTTCCCGGAGGCCCGCCCGCAATAGCGAACCGAAACCCTGGAATAAGCCGCTTCGCGTGCACAATGCGGGCGTCGCAGGTATGTTGTGTGTCTTGCGAGTACGTTGTGTCTTCTTCAGGAGCCTCGCCCGACCCATGCCCGCCGCCCCCATCGAATTCCATCAGGTCAGGAAAAGCTACGGCGAAAAAACGGTCGTCGACGGCTTGTCGTTTCATGTGAACGCCGGCGAATGCTTCGGGCTGCTCGGCCCCAATGGTGCCGGCAAGACCACGACACTGCGCATGCTCCTCGGCATCGCGGCGCCCGACGCCGGCGCGATCCGCCTATGCGGCGAGCCGATCCCGGGCCGCGCGCGCATCGCGCGCTCGCGCGTCGGCGTGGTGCCGCAGTTCGACAACCTCGATCCCGATTTCACGGTGCGCGAAAATCTGCTCGTGTTCGGCCGCTACTTCGGTCTCACCGCTGCGCAGTGTCGCGCGGCGGTGCCCGGTCTGCTCGAATTCGCACGCCTCGAGAACAAGGCCGACGCGCGCGTGAGCGAACTATCGGGTGGCATGAAGCGGCGCCTCACGCTCGCGCGTGCGCTGATCAACGATCCCGACGTGCTGATCATGGACGAGCCGACCACCGGACTCGATCCGCAAGCACGCCATCTGATCTGGGAGCGGCTGCGCTCGCTGCTCGCGCGCGGCAAAACCATCCTGCTGACCACGCACTTCATGGAAGAAGCCGAACGGCTTTGTCATCGACTGTGCGTGATCGAGGAAGGACGCAAGATCGCCGAAGGCGCGCCGCGCGAGTTGATCGAATCCGAGATCGGCTGCGACGTGATCGAGATCTACGGTCCCGATCCGTTTGCGCTGCGCGAAGAACTCGCGCCGCTCGCCGAGCGCACCGAGATCAGCGGTGAGACACTGTTCTGTTACGTGAACGACGCGCAGCCCGTGCATATGCGGCTCAAGCAGCGCGCTGATTTGCGCTATCTGCATCGGCCAGCGAATCTCGAGGACGTATTTTTGCGGCTCACGGGACGCGAGATGCAGGACTGATTACGCAACGAGACAACTGATGGACGCACGCACTTACGAAACCCACGACGGCACGCCATCGGCACAGCAGCCGTTCGGCGCGTTCCCCGCCAACGCCACGAACTGGGCCGCGGTGTGGCGCCGCAACTATCTGGTGTGGAAGAAGCTCGCGCTCGCGTCGATGTTCGGCAACCTCGCCGATCCGATGATCTATCTGTTCGGTCTCGGCCTCGGGCTCGGGCTGATGGTCGGGCACGTCGACGGCGTGTCGTATATCTCGTTCCTCGCGGCGGGCACCGTGCCGTCGAGCGTGATGATGTCGGCGAGTTTCGAGTCGATGTATTCGGGCTTTTCGCGCATGCACGTACAGCGCACGTGGGAAGCGATCATGCATACGCCGCTCTCGCTCGGCGATATCGTGCTCGGCGAGGTGGTGTGGGCCGCGAGCAAATCGGTGTTGTCGGGTGCGGCGATCATGCTGGTGGCGGGCGCGCTCGGCTACGCGAGTTTTCCGTCGATGCTGCTCGCGCTGCCGATCATCGTGCTGGCCGGACTCGCGTTCGCGAGCCTCGCGATGATCGTGACGGCGCTCGCGCCGTCATACGACTTTTTCATGTTCTATCAGACGCTCGTCCTCACGCCGATGCTGCTGCTCTCCGGCGTGTTCTTTCCGATCTCGCAACTGCCTGGCGCCGCGCAAGCCGTGACCGCGGCTCTGCCGCTCGCCAATGCGGTCGATCTGATGCGCCCCGCGATGCTCGGCCGGCCGATGGAGCACGCCGCGCTGCATCTGAGCGTGCTGGCCGCTTATGCGATCGGCGGGTTCATCGTGTCGGCGATCCTGTTTCGGCGCCGGATGATGAAGTAAAAAACTCACGCGCGGGGCGGCACATCGTGCATGCACCCGAGCGAGGCGGTGCCGCGTCAGTCGTCGCTATGCGTGCCTGCTATCGGCGCGCGCGGTTAGTCCTCGTCATCGGTCCACGGAATGTCGACGTCGGAGATGAACGCGACCGTCGCGAACGGGCCGCCCTCGTGACGCCCGATCTTGCCGTCGGCGCGCTGCCATTCGACCCGGAACACGGTGGCCGGATCATCCGCGATCAGCCGCACCGTGCGCAATTCGTCGGGATCGGCGTCCTCGACCGGGCCGTCGAGCGAGATCAGCAGCGCCTGCGGCCACAGACCATCGGCGGGATCGTAGATCTTGTCGCCGTCGTGAATCAGCGTGAAAGCCTCCACGCCGATGGTTGCCGACGCATCGACGATCATCTTGGCGAGCGCCCGCAACAACGCGGTCGCTCTCGCCGAATTTGCCTGACGGATCGCCAGATCACCGCGCGTGAGCGCCTGCTCAAGTTTTGGATTGGTTTTCTGTTGCGCCATGGATGTATTGGTCCTATCGCTCTGTTGTGGGCGACCCGCCATTGGGACGGCGCGCCGCGCTTATTTTTGGGTCCATCTGGTGCCGCTTGTGTGCGTTGCAGCATCGCGCCTGCGCGGCATGTCCGCGGTTCGACTGTCATTGTTCTACGTTGCGCCTGATTGCTGCGCGAAACGTCAGGAAACATCAGGCTCGTTATCTCAAGGCCGTCCTTGCTGTCCACCACAGTTTAGGTCGTGATTCGGATTCCGGGAGAACATTTGCCGCTTAGCGCGTTGCATGTGTCGCATTTCATGCATCGGTTCGCGGGGGCCGCGGTGTCCGCTTGCCGCGGCCCCGGGCCAGTTTCGACGCCTGCGCCCCGGCCGGCTGCGCGTCAGCGATCCGCGCGATCAGATGATCGCGAAACGCGCGCACCGACGGCGGCAACTCGCGTCCGGCCATCGTCTGCACCTGGATGCTGCGCTGGCGCATCTGCGGATCGGTCAGCGGAATCACGAGGAAGCCGTCGTCGGCATAGCGGTCGCGCACCGACAGCAGCCCCGTGAACATGATCGCACCGGACTTCTGCGCATAGCGATAGATCGCGCCACTGTTGTTGCAGATCAGATCCGGCTCGAGCAGGATGCCTTCGAGCGCGCACGTAATGTCGATCAATTGACGAATCGTGGTGCCGGCCTCCGACAGCGCGAGCGGATAACGGCTCACCTCGGCGAGCGACACTCTCGCGCGCGCCGCGAGCGGATGATCGGTGCGCAGCAGCACGAACACGGGCGCGCGTTCGGTGTGCTCGACCTTGACGCCCTTCTCCGGCGCGAGGCTGAACGACAATGCAATATCGACGTCACCGTCGCGCACGTGGCGGGTCGCGTCGGCCGGTGACATCACGGTCAGCGTGAAATCGGTGCCGGGATGCTCGGCGCGGAAATCCGCGATGGCTGCGGGCATGAAGTCGGCAGCGAAGCCTTCGGCGGTCGCGATCTTGATCCGGCTGCCGTGCAGAGTGGCGAGACCGCCGATTTCCTTCATCACGTGCTCGGCTTCGAGCAGACTGCGTTGGGCGTACGCGAGGAGCCGCTCGCCGGCCTCGGACAGCGCCATGCCGCGCGGGCGCCGCTCGAACAGCGTCGCGCCGAGTTCGCCTTCGAGCCGCACGATCTGCCGGCTGATCGCCGATACCGCGACGTGCAGCCGTTCGGACGCGTCGCTCAGCGAACCGCTGCGCGCGACCTCGACGAAATAACGCAACGCAATGCCATGCAGTGAACGTGCCATCCGGGACGCCTCGATAGAGTCAGTTGCAACGATGCCGTGGGTGAGTGCCGCGGTCCGAGCCGAGGCATGCCGCTTTGCTTTTCCGGCAATGCAAGCTTCGAAACATGATCATTGTGACAAAAATGACGCGCTTCTAGAATCGGTCGCAATGACATCGCGGGCGATTGCCTCGCACGCCGCGCCGCGCGTCGAGCCACCGAGCCTCGCGGTCCTCTGCCCTACTCACCCATCCCCGCATTGGAGACATCGACATGAGCCGCAACCGGGCCATCGAGCTTGCCACCCGGCACTTCGAATCCGGCGCTTTTCTCGCCGATCTGAACCGCCGCGTCGGATTTCGCACCGAAAGCCAGGAGCGCGATCGCGGCGCGCTGCTGCTGTCCTATCTGACCGACGAAATCGCGCCCGAAGCAGAGCGCCTCGGCTTCGGCACGCGTATCGTCGATAACCCGGTCGATGGCTTCGGGCCGTTCCTGATCGCCAACCGTCACGAAGGCGATCAGCTACCGACCGTCCTGATCTACGGCCACGGCGACGTCGTGCGCGGCTACGACAGCCAGTGGCGCGCGCCGCTGACGCCGTGGGCGGTGAGCGTCGAAGGCGAGCGCTGGTTCGGTCGCGGCACCGCCGACAACAAAGGCCAGCACTCGATCAACCTCGCCGCGCTCGCGAGCACGCTCGCCGCGCGCGATGGCAAACTCGGCTTCAACACGAAGCTGCTGATCGAGATGGGCGAGGAAACCGGCTCTCCCGGGCTCGACGCGATCTGCCATGCGCATCGCGACGAACTCGCCGCGGACGTGCTGATCGCCTCCGACGGCCCGCGTCTGGCCGCGCATCGTCCGACCGTGTTTCTCGGCTCGCGCGGCGCGGTCAATTTCAGGCTGTCGCTGAACCTGCGCGACGGCGCGCATCATTCAGGCAACTGGGGCGGACTGCTGCGCAATCCGGCGACGGTGCTTGCCAATGCGCTCGCGAGTCTCGTCAATGCGCGCGGGGTTATCGCGGTCGAGGGCCTGCGTCCGCCGCCGATCCCCGAAGCCGTACGTCACGCGCTTGCCGATATTGCGGTGGGCGGCGGTCCGGGCGACCCCACCGTCGACGACAACTGGGGCGAGCCGGGTCTTTCCGCGCCCGAGCGCGTATTCGGCTGGAACAGCTTCGAAGTGCTGGCCCTCAAGGCGGGCAATCCGGAGAACCCGGTCAACGCGATTCCGCCGTCGGCGTTCGCGGTCTGCCAGTTGCGCTTCGTGGTCGGCACCGATTGGGAAAACCTCGGCAAGCATCTGCGCGCGCATCTCGATGCGCACGGTTTTCAGCTGGTCGAGATCGACGTCGAACGTGGCGCGCCGGCCACGCGGCTCGATCCCGACGATCCGTGGGTCACGTGGGCGACCGCGTCGCTCGAAGCAACCACCGGCAAGAAGACCGCGCTGCTGCCGAATCTCGGCGGCACGCTGCCGAACGAGATATTCGCCGATACGCTCGGTCTGCCGACGATCTGGGTGCCGCATTCGTATCCGGCCTGCTCGCAGCATGCGCCGAACGAGCATCTTCTGAGCCCGGTGGTGCGCGAGGGCCTGCAGATGATGGCGGGACTGTTCTGGGATCTCGGCGAGAATTCGCCGCTTGCGGCGAAGCGCGGGGTGGGTACCGCAAAGGCCGCGGGTTGAGTTCGGCTGTAGCCGATTGATTCGATGCGCTTGCCGCGGCCGCACCGTTAAACGACCGGGGCCACCACGGCAAGCGAGCATCGCAGTTACATCGACGTCACGGCGCCGGATTCGGCTGCAGTTCGTGCAGCCTGTCGATTTCGGCGAGCACTTGCGCCGACAGCTTCACGTCCGCGCTGGCGATGTTTTCCTTCAACTGCTCGAGCGACGTCGCGCCGATCAGATTGCTGGTCACGAACGGCCGGCTATTGACGAACGCGAGCGCGAATTGCGCGGGCGACAGGCCGTCGCGCTTCGCGAGTTCGACGTAACGCGTGGTCGCCTGCACGGCTTGCGGCTTGCTGTAGCGCTGGAAGCGCTCGAACAGCGTGATGCGCGCGCCGGCCGGACGCGCGCCGCCTTCGTACTTGCCCGACAGCCAGCCGAACGCAAGCGGCGAGTAGGCGAGCAAACCGATGTTGTCGCGATGCGCGTACTCGGACAAACCGACTTCGTACGTGCGGTTCAACAGGCTGTACGGATTCTGGATGCTGACGATACGCGGCAAACCGAGCTTTTCGGCCGCGCGCAGAAACTGCGCGACGCCCCACGGCGTTTCGTTCGACACGCCGATATGGCGCACCTTGCCCGCTTTCACGAATTCGGCGAGCACCGTCAGCGTTTCCTCGATCGGCACCGTGTACGCGTCGTCGACCCACGGATACGATGGGCGGCCGAACGTCATCGTGCTGCGATCCGGCCAGTGCAGCTGATACAGATCGACGTAGTCGGTTTGCAGACGCTTGAGGCTGTCGTTGAGCGCCTCGGTCAGATTCTTGCGGTCGAACTGATTGCCCTCGCCGCGAATATGACGCGGATTGTGCGGCTGACGCGCGGGTCCCGCGATCTTGGTGGCGAGCACGATCTTCTCGCGCGCGCTCTTGTGCTGCGCGAGCCAGGTGCCGATGTAGCGCTCCGTCGACCCTTGCGTTTCGGCGCGCGGCGGCACCGGATACATTTCAGCGGTGTCGATCAGGTTCACGCCGTGATCGAGCGCGTAGTCGATCTGCGCGTGCGCTTCCTGCTCGGTGTTCTGCTCGCCCCACGTCATCGTGCCGAGACCAATCAGGCTAACCTGCACGTCGGAGTCGCCGAGTCTGCGGTATTCCATCTAACTTGTCCTGTTGAAGAGATGATCGGAAAGCGCAGACGTTACCACGCCGGCGCGATACCTGCAGCAGGGCTAGAATGCGGGGTCATGCGCTGCATTGCGCTGCGTGGCGCTTCGCGCTCTGGATGCGCGCTTCATCTCGACTTCGTTGCCATGAATCACGTACACCTCGAATTGCTGGTCACGCGCGTGATGCCCTACGGGAAATATAAAGGCCGCGTGATGGCCGACCTGCCCGGCCACTATCTGAACTGGTTCGCGAGCCAGGGCTTTCCACCCGGCGAGATCGGCCGTTTGCTGGCGTTGATGCACGAAATCGATCACAACGGTTTGAAACCGCTGCTCGACCCGCTGCGCAAATCGAAGCCCGAGGAGCGTTGAAACCGACGTCGTGAAAGCGTTGCCAAACCGGCTGAAAGTCGCGCCGCAGGCAAGCTGCAAGCAATGTCGGCCAGTACAAATTCATACCGGATTTTTCTTGCGCATCGCGTTTGCGTGGCCTTTAATCGGCATAGATCGTCGCGCTATGAAACGTTGAAAGTGAAGCGGAGCAGTCGTCGTTCGTTGAACCGTTTCAATGTGTTCCGGCGCCGTGCGATCCCCCGCCTTCGCGATCGCCCGCAGGTCCATGTCTCAATTCAATCTGTCCGCGCTGCTCGAATTTGTCGGCCACGATCTGTCGCCGGTGCGCGCGGTCATCCTGTTCTTCGTGATCGGCTACCTCGTGGTCGGACTGCCCGTGCACTTTCGCCAGGGCCCGGCCTCGCGCGACATCTGGGGCACGGCCGCCGGCGTTTCGATGGCCGCGCTCTACGCGGCGTTCATCGCCGGCGTGTATCCATGGCTGCATCACGTGTCGGGGCTCGCGCGCTGAGCGTCGGCCGCCGCCAGTTCCGGTCCGAGACCGTCCCATAGCGGTTCGAGCAATTCGCGTCGCGGTTGCCAGCGCCGCAACGAGGTTCGATACAGCGGTCGGCGCACCTGCGCTGAACTCGCGGTGCTAACAGGCCGCGTCGTCTCGTGAAACGCGAGGCAACGTTCGTCCCACTCGAGCCCGCAATGCGCGAGCATGCGACGCACGTTCGCGTCGACATTGTCTACCAGCTCCTCGTACCCGATCTCGATCATCACGCCCGCGGGAAGAATGCGCCGCCAGTACGCCATCAACGCGTCGTACGCGCAGTAATAACGGCCCAGCTCGCCGAGATCGTAGCCGAACGGCACGTCGTGAAAAATGCGCGAGAAAATCGACAGACAGGTCTGCAATGGCGAACGGCGGCTACGGATGATGCGGGCATTCGGCAGCGCGAGATGGATCAGACCGACGTTGATGAAGTTGAAGGGATCGGTAGAGTGCGCGAGCGGTCCATCGGCTTGCGCGACCACGCGCTGCATGCGCCGCAGGTAGTCTGCGCCGAGCGCGCTCCACTGCGCCGCGCCCGCTTGCTGTAGCGACTCGATGTTGATCCGCAATGGATCGCTCACGTCACGGCGAATGCATTGGACCAGTGCCTCACCGAATTCGGTGCGTTCTCCCGCGCCGAACACGCGCGGATGACTCGCGAGAATCTGCTCGATCAAGGTCGAGCCGGAACGCGGCATACCTACGATAAAAATCGGCGCCGTCGACGGATCGCCGATACCGGGCGTGGGCCGCGACGAAGCCTCGTTCGATCATCTGCTCAAAGGCAACGGTCTCTATCGCGAGGGCATGCGCTACAAGGAGGCGGAATCGCTTGGACTGTTCGCGCGCTTGCCGGATCTGTTGGATGCCGAGACGCTTGCCGCGGCACGCGGGTCGGCGGGCTCGAGCGTGCACGCGGATTCGAAACATCGCAGTGCGGCTTCGACATCGCCGCGCGCGATACAGGCGTCGCCTTCGGCGCGCCATTGCTCGGCGGTGTTCGGATGAGAGTCGGGCTTCATTGACGGCGGTGGATCGCTGGTCAGGATTGGCGAAAGACTGACGCAACGGCGGGCGGGCCGCGTCGTCGCGGGCGAAGGGATTGCTTGTTTTCGTCGACCTGAAGCGCGGATTTCCACGCCGGCATGCGCATCGCTTCCCACTCGGGACGAATCGTCCGACGGAACTTAGCAACCGTGCCCTTCAGTAGCGTTTCGGATCGTTAACGAACTGTTACCGCAGCGCCGTTTGGTAATACGCGGGAAGATTGGCGCAAGGGTCAAGCGCGCGCAGCCGCGCCGATGCCGGTAACGCCCGGACACAAATGCGGCTGAACTCCGTTGCGCGCGGTCTTTCTGAGATTTATGTGAAGGAGAAGATCGTGACCAGGCTCATTGCATCGATGACGCTGCTCGCGGCCGCGGCAGCGAGCATCACTGGATGCGTCGTCGCGCCGCCAGCGGGATACGACTATGCGTATGGCCAGCCCTACTATCCGTACGCGTATGGACCGCCTTACTACGGACCGGTGTACGGCTCGGTTGGTATCTACGGCGGTTTCGGCGGGCCCTGCTGCTATTACGGACACGGGTATTGGCACGGGCGCGGCGGATGGCATGGCGGTGGTTGGCACGGCGGGAACGGTGGTTGGCACGGCGGGAACGGCGGATGGCACGGCGGGAACGGCGGATGGCACGGCGGGAACGGCGGATGGCATGGCGGCGGATACGGCGGCATGCACGGCGGCGGCAGCTCGTGGAGCAGTGGTGGCGGGACGGGGGGCCACGGACACTGAGGCGTGGACGAATCAGTGCCCGTCTCCGTCACGACAGTGATACCGCTCGCGCGCGCGGCGCTTTCTGGCCTTGCGGTAAAATTCGTGTTTTGATTCAAGCCGCCTGGCAGTCCCATGTCTTTACCTCACACTCCCAGCCCCCGCCGCGTCTCGGTCGCGCCAATGATGGACTGGACGGATCGGCATTGCCGCTCGTTGCATCGGATGATTTCGCGCCGTACGTGGCTTTACACGGAAATGGTGACAACCGGTGCGCTGCTGCACGGCGACGTGCCGCGTCACCTCGCGTTCACGCCCGACGAAGCGCCGGTCGCGCTGCAACTCGGCGGCAGCGAGCCCGACGATCTCGCGCGTGCGGCCAAGCTCGGCGAACGATGGGGCTATGACGAAATCAACCTGAATTGCGGCTGCCCGTCCGAGCGCGTGCAACGCGGCGCGTTCGGCGCGTGCCTGATGAATGAGTCGCAACTCGTCGCCGATTGCGTGAAGGCGATGCGCGACGTCGTAGCGGTGCCGGTCACGGTCAAGCACCGTATCGGCGTCGACGCGGTCGACGAGTACGGCTTCGTCCGAGATTTCGTCGGCACGATCGCGGAAGCCGGCTGCGAGGTCTTTATCGTTCATGCGCGAAACGCGATCCTGAAGGGCCTCAGCCCGAAGGAAAACCGCGAGATTCCGCCGCTCAAGTACGACTTCGCGTATCAGTTGAAGCGCGATTTTCCGCAGTTGGAGATCATCATCAATGGCGGCATCAAGACGCTCGACGAAGTCGACACCCATCTTCAGCACGTCGACGGCGTGATGCTCGGGCGCGAGGCCTATCACAATCCCTACGTGCTCGCCGATGTCGACGCGCGCTTCTATGGGTCTGCGCAGGTGCCGCTGACACGCGACGAGGTCGAAGCGAAACTGATCGAGTATTGCGCGAGGGAAATGGCGCTCGGCACCTATCTCGGCGCGATCACGCGTCATGCGCTCGGCCTGTACCGCGGCGAAGCGGGTGCGCGTGGTTGGCGTCGAGTCTTGTCCGACAGCAAGCGGCTTGCGGCACGCGATCTGACGATCTTCGACGAAGCAAGACAGCATCTGCGCGAGCCCGCCGATATTTCTGAATAAAGGACTAGGCAAGCGATAATCTAGTCTCTATAATCTCGTTTCTTCGTCGGCGAGACTGCTTTTTAGAGCAAGTCGAGCAGATGTTAGTGGTGGCTGTAGCTCAGTTGGTAGAGTCCAGGATTGTGATTCCTGTCGTCGTGGGTTCGAGTCCCATCAGCCACCCCAGAGAATTCTAGCAAACGGCGTTGTGAGCAATCACAACGCCGTTTTTGTTTTGGCGGCGGCCTTCTGCGTTTCAATAATCTCCGGGCGCTTTACTGCACCGACGACCCTTTTCCGCTCTCCTGATCGTATTCAAAAACCGCTTGGTCAACAGGGCGGGATCATCGGTCTGCCTTGCCGCGCCTAGCTCTGAACGATTGTTTCCTCTTCGGGAATAGTAAATTCAGATTATCGGCACAAATTTTCGATAGTAGGGGTATACACTGCCTCTCATCGACGTTGCAGACACCTGATTCACCGGCTCCTGCAACATCTTCCTGAAATGCAGTCGAAACGTTATCGGAGTCCTACTATGAAGACCAAGTTCATCGCCGCTCTGCTGGTTGCCGCTTCTGCCTCCATCGCCGCTCCCGCTTTCGCAAGCGGCTACGGTCCGGCACCGTACTATCGTCCGTCGGTTGGCGCGCCGGCTTCGCAACAAGGCCAGAACGAGCAGACCGTCGCCGCTGAACGCGCCAACTCGCAATCGAATGCATACGGTGGCGTGAATAGCGTGTCGACGCAATCGGGCACGCGCAGCGAACCCACTTCGGGCCCGCAATCGGTGTTCTTCGGCCACTAAGCCGCCAGCAGTACCGCCATATCCGCTGCCTCTAAGGGCCGCGATCAATCTGGGCGCCGCGCACGCAGTATCGATGCCGGCGCCCAGTCGCGTTTACGTCGGCTGTCGTACCCGACACGCTTTGCGCGCAGCCAATGGTTCGCAGTGCTTCTACCGCGCGCCCGCCGAGTCGTTGCGCCAGCCTCGCAGGCATCCCTTCCCGTCGCGACGCGCCTACGCGCCTCTAACTCGCCAGCCCCGCATCGATCAATTCGCGCGCCGCGCGAAAGCCAGCGTCCGCGGCCGCATGCTCGGTGGACCATAGGCTATCGATATGCACGAGCTGCCAGTCGACCACCGTCGAATCGCCGCGCAGCACCCGGAAATGCGCCTTGACGCCGGTCAGTACCTGTTCGACAGCCACCTCGATGTCGTAGTCGCCATAGCGCGCCTGGTAGTCGCCCATATCGACGCCTTTCGGCTCCATGCTCGCCTCCGTGGTTTCGCTGTTCGCGGGCAACCGAACACGCGCGTCAAGCGGGTGTCGCGATGGCCAATCACCAGCTCGCGACTCACCCGCGACGCGCCGTCCCGCTCTGCGGACCGGCCATGCGGCCGGCCGCCGCTCGGCGGATCAGTTGCAATCGCCGGAAAGATACTGCCGGCCGTTGCAGTTGATTTCGACCCCACCGCTGCCCGCTTCGGCAACGAGGTCGCACGCCAGTAACTCCGCCGCGACGGACTGCGCGACTTCGGGCGCCGTCTGTCCGACGCCGACATCGTTCAGACGCCGCAACGCTTCGACCGCTTCGGGACTCAAGGACTTCGACATGGCCGTCTCCGTCGGAATGCTCAATTCATCGTAGCAAGTTTCATCGGCGGATGCAGATGTGCGCGCCTGAAGAGCCCGGTGCCTCGAGCGTCGAGCCTGGCAATTGGCGTCTGCAGACGGCGTGCGGAGTGAGCGCACGGGCAGCAGCACGATTCAGCGCGCCAGCAACGGCCCCGGAACACGGCCTGCTACCAGTAGATTATGCACACAGCCGCGAGCCTACCGACGGCACGCGAGATTGAAGGAGAACGACATGAAGCGAGGCAAATGGACCACGCGGACGGCCACTGGCACCGCGCTGGCGGCGCTGCTCGCGAGCGGCGCGAGCGCCGTCGCGCAAACGGCGGCCAGCGCGCCGCCCGACAGTCATGCGCCGATGGTCAAACCGCCCGAGGCGGCATCAGGCGCCGGCGGTTCGAGCAACCCGGACAACATGCCGATCAAGCGGCCGTCCAAGCCGACCAACGACCGCATGTCGCACGAGCCGCCCGCGAGCGGCGCAAACGCGAAGTAACCCGCGTGCGCGTTGCTCACATCGGTTGAGCGTCTTCAGAGCCGCGCGATCGACACCTCCGTCGACTTCACGAGCGCGACCACCTCCGAGCCGACTTTCAGTTCGAGTTCGTCGACCGAGCGCGTCGTGATCACCGACGTGACGATGCCGAACGGCGTCTCCACGTCGACTTCGGACACCACCGAGCCGCGGATGATCTCCTTGACCTTGCCTTTGAACTGATTGCGCACATTGATGGCGGAAATGCTCATTTCAGAAAACTCCACAGAAGCAGTTGTAAAGGAACGGATCGGTTGAAAACTCAGACGGCCCAGCGCACGTCGGTCGGTCGCGTGAGACGGCCGGGTTCGGGCAAGCCGTACGGGTCAAACGGCTCATACGCGCGATGCGCCCGCGTGTCGTCGTTCGGCGCGTTTTTCAGCACCCGTTGCAGCACGTGGTCTTCGAGCGCGGCGAAGCCCGCCGACGCTCGCGCGCGCGGACGCGCGAGCGCGACCGGCTGATCGAGCGCGATGCTGCCCTCCTCGATCAGCAGAATCCGGTCACCCAGCGCGACGGCTTCGTGCACGTCGTGCGTGACGAGTAGCGCGGTGAAGCGATGCTCGCGCCACAGTCTTTCGATCAGCGTATGCATTTCGATGCGCGTCAACGCATCGAGCGCGCCGAGCGGCTCGTCGAGCAACAGCAATTGCGGACGATGCACGAGCGCCCGCGCGAGCGCGACACGCTGCCGCTGCCCACCCGATAGTTGCGCGGGCCAGTCGTTCGCACGTTCGAGGAGGCCGACTTCGGCGAGCACCGCGCGCGCATCGTCGCGCGCGCCGCGCCCGAGGCCGAGCATTACGTTTTGCAGCACGCTTTTCCACGGCAGCAGACGCGCGTCCTGAAACATGATGCGGGTATCGAGCGGACCGCCGTTGCCGGCGCGTTTTTCGAGCACGCCCGAGCTGGCTTCTTCGAGGCCCGCGACGAGCCGCAGCAAGGTCGACTTGCCGCAGCCGCTGCGGCCGACGATCGCGACGAAGCTGCCTCGCTCGATCGACAGATCGAAGCCCGACAGCACCTCGCGCTCGCCATAGCGTTTGCCGACGCCGCGCAATTGCACGGCGTAGTCGCTGGCGCGGCTTGCGTCGCTGCGCGCCAGCGAGGTAGCGGGTTGCAAGCCGGGTTGCAAGCCGCGATGCAAGCCGCGATGCGTCGCGGCCGTCCCGTCCCGTTCAACCTCCGCAGCATCGGTCGTGTCGCGATCCGCGCGCCGCGGCTGCGCGAGTTCGGCCTCGAGATCGCTGCCGGCGATGCCGCCGAATGTCGTCGATAGCGTCGTTGCATTCATGCTTTTGCTCCTTGCTGATAGGCGGGATGCCAGCGCAGCGACACACGCTCGAGGCTCTTCGCGAGCATGTCCGCGAGTTTGCCGAGCGCCGCGTACAGCAGAATGCCGACCACCACCACATCGGTTTGCAGGAATTCGCGCGCGTTCATCGTCATGTAGCCGATGCCCGATTGCGCGGAAATGGTCTCGGCGACGATCAGCGTGACCCACATCAGACCGAACGCGAAGCGCACGCCGACCAGAATCGACGGCAGCGCGCCCGGCAGAATCACATGGCGGTACAGCGAGAAACCGTTGACGCCATAGCTGCGCGCCATCTCGATCAGGTTCGCATCGACCGACCGGATGCCGTGGAACGTGTTCACGTAGACCGGGAAAAACACCCCGAGCGCGACGAGGAACACCTTCGCTTCTTCCTCGATGCCGAACCACAGGATCACGAGCGGGATCATCGCGAGCGCGGGGATGTTGCGGATCATCTGCACCGTCGAGTCGAGCACGATTTCCGCAGGTTTGAAGAGACCCGTCGCGAGTCCGAGCACGAGACCGATGCCCCCGCCGATCGCGAAGCCCGACACCGCGCGCCATGTGCTGACCTTCACGTCGGCCCACATTTCGCCGGACTGGATCAGCGACCATGCGGCCTTCACGACCGCGAGCGGCTCGGGCAGCACGCGCGTCGACAGCGCGCCGCTGCGCGCGGCGATTTCCCACGCGAGCAGGATCGCGATCGGCGCCAGCCACGGCAGAAAGTGCGCGCCGAAGCGGCGCAGCGCCGCAGCGCGCGTCGCATGCGCGGGCTGCGGAGTTGCCCCCGTTGCCGCGCTCAAAGTAGTGTCACTCATGTTGGCTTTTCTCCATGCCTGTCGATCGTCGCGCGTGTGTCGCGCAACCCATGCTGCGCGTGCGCTCAGCTTGCGCTCGCCGCCGTCGGCAGATAGCTGGTTCCGACGATTTCCCCGAACGGCCCCGACAGCGGCCCATTGGCGAGCCTGGTCGTTCGTTGCGGCAGCAGCGGGAAAAACGAGTTCGGCGAAACGATAGGATTCCTCCAGGTGGGGATAGCCCGACAGGATGAAGGTCTCGACGCCGAGCGCCGCGTACTCCTTCATGCGCGCGGCCACCTGCTGCGGACTGCCGACCAGCGCGGTGCCCGCGCCGCCGCGCACGAGCCCGACACCCGCCCACAGGTTCGGATAGACTTCGAGCTGCTCACGCCCGCCGCGCTTGCCGCCGTGCAGCGCGGCCATGCGGCGCTGCCCTTCCGAATCCATCTTCGCGAACGAGGCCTGCGCACGCGCGACCGTGTCGTCGTCGAGCTTGCTGATCAGCTTGTCGGCCGCGGCCCACGCTTCGTCCTCGGTCTCGCGCACGATCACGTGCAGACGGATGCCGAAGCGGATCTGCCGGCCGCGCGCCGCGGCGCGTGCGCGAATGTCGGCGATTTTCTTCGCGACCGCTTCGGGCGGCTCGCCCCACGTCAGATAGGTGTCGATGTGCTCGGCCGCGATATCGTGCGCGGCCGCTGACGAGCCGCCGAACCACAGCGGCGGATGCGGGTTCTGCACCGGCGGATACAGCGCCTTGCCGCCCTTCGACTGCAGATGCTCGCCGTCGAAATCGATCGCTTCGTTGCTGTGCGACGCCGCGAGCAGCTTGCGCCAGATATGCAGGAATTCGTCGGTGATTTCGTAGCGCGCGTCGTGATCGACGAACACGCCGTCGCCGGCCAATTCAGCCGCGTCGCCGCCCGTCACCACGTTGATCAACAGACGCCCGTTCGACAGCCGGTCGAACGTCGCCGCCATGCGCGCGGCGAGCCCCGGCGACGACAGCCCAGGGCGAATCGCGACGAGGAACTTCAGCCGCTGCGTCGCGGCAATCAGGCTCGACGCGACGACCCAGGCGTCCTCGCACGAGCGGCCGGTCGGCAGCAGCACGCCCTCGTAGCCGAGCGTATCGGCGGCGACGGCGATCTGCCGGAAGTAATCGTAATCGGCTGCGCGTGCGCCTTGGGACGTACCGAGATAGCGGCTGTCGCCGTGAGTCGGAATGAACCAGAACACATTCATGTGGTTGCTCCTGCCTATGCTTGACGGAATGAAAACGGTGCGCGCGAGCGCCGGCCACGCGCATCGAGCCGGCAACCGGCAAGGCGCTGCGACGTGTCAAAGGATTGAAAAACGGACGATGGACTCAGGCCATCAACGTGCGCGTGATGCGCTCGATTCAACGGATGACGGCGACACCCGCGCCGTCTGTATGAGGGAACAGTCTATGGAGCGGTCCACGGCTTTTGAACGATTTTTTTGAGCTTAGGATTTCCGCTTTCGTGATTTGCCCCGGCGCTCCCGCATACGGTTGTTGCGCTTTATACACGCGGCCCCGGCCGGTCCTACCCCGGTCGATATAATGGCGCTCGTTTCCAATCACCCGGTACAGGTCTTGCGATTCGCGTCGCCCTGTACGTTGCCGGTGCAATGCATGCAAAAAATTATTCTGCCGTTCGTCGCCGGTTTTCTGGCTTCCCTGTTCTTTCGCGAATCGACGCTGGCGCTGATGCACGCCGCCGGCATGATGGATCCCAGCGGTTTTTCGACCGCGCCGTTTCTGCCGCTCGGCCTGCCTGAGTTCATCGCGAACGCAATCTGGAGCGCGTGCTGGGCCGTGCTGATGGCCTGGCTGCTGCGCGTCGCGCCGCACCGGCACGCGCCGTGGGTACCGGCGTTCGTGTTCGGCGGCATCGTGCTGACGGCGGCGAGCGTGTTCGTCGTCGATCCGCTGCGCGGCATCTGGCCGAGCGGCAACATGCTGCCGCGCCTCGCCGTCGGCTTCGCGGCGAATGCGATGTGGGGCTGGGGCGCGCTCGTATTCATGCGCGCGTTCATGGCGAGCGAGGCAGAGGAGTAAGCGCGTCGCGCGGGAATTCGCGCAACGCGTAGATTCGCGCGCGCGGGATCGACAGGCCGCGCGTTCAGCGCGCGTTCTCCCCCGAGAGAGCGGCCAGCGGATGCTCGTTGGCCGGCCACGGGCTCTCGAACATCTTCTCCACGTAGGCGCGCTCGACGTCCTCGATGCGCGCGAAACGCCAACGCGGCGCATTGTCCTTGTCGATGAGGCGCGCGCGTATGCCTTCCACCGTATCGCCGAGCAGGAAGCTCGAGCGCGTCAGATCGAGATCGACGCGCAGCACGTCGGCCATCGACCCTTCCGCGCGCGTGACCACTTCGAGCGAGACCGCCATCGACAGCGGCGAGCGCTCGCGCAGCACCGCGATCGTCTGTTCGGCCCACTCCGCGGCGTCGCCGCCGCGCTCGCGTTCCTGTTCGAGCGACGCGAGTATCCGAACCACGTCGGGCAGCGCGAAATGCCGGTCGATCAACGTCCGCGCCTTCGCCAGCACGCTGTCCTCGGGACGCGGCGCGACCTCATACGCGAGCGTCTCGCGCTTGACGCACGCGAGCACATCCGCGCCGCGCTCGAACCGTTCGCGGCGCAACGTATCGATGAGCGCGGGCAACGCCGCGTCGTCGATGTAGGCATCGGCGAGGCCCGCGTACAGTGCGTCGGCCGCGCCGAGCGTGTCGCCGGTTACCGCCAGATAGCGGCCGATCGCGCCCGGCGTGCGCGCGAGAAACCAGCTCGCGCCGACGTCGGGAAACAGGCCGATGCGCGTTTCAGGCATCGCCATCTTCGTCGATTGGGTGACGAGGCGCAGGCCGCCGGTGCGATGCGCGCCCTGCGAAATGCCCATGCCGCCGCCCATCACAATGCCGTTCATCAACGCGATATACGGCTTCGGGTACACGAAGATCGCGTGATTGAGGCGGTATTCCTCGCTGAAAAACGTGTCGCGCGCCTGCTGGTCGCCGCGTTGCGCCGCCTCGTACATGAAGCGGATGTCGCCGCCCGCGCAGAACGCGCGCGCGTGCTGGCTGCGCACCACGACGGCGAGCACCTCGGGGTCCTCGCGCCACTGGTCGAGCGCCGCATGGATCGCGCGGATCATGCCGGTCGACAGCGCGTTCAGCGCTTTCGGCCGCTCCAGTTCGATGAAACCGATGCGGTTGGCTACGTGGGTCGCGATTTCGTCGCTAACGGCGGGCGAGGCGGAGGTGGACATGGAGAGCTGCGCGGCGGCGCTGGATGACGTGGAACTGAACGTTATCACGGCCCTGCCGCTTTGCGTTTGGCGGCAGGCTCGGGGGCCGTGTCCGCGGAGCCGGCGGAGGAGCGATGGTGCCGAGCGGCGGTTTTTTTGCCGCGGACGGCGGCGCTGGTCGAAGCGCCAGCCCGTACGGCCTGCGGCTCGCCGAGCCACGCGTCGAGCGTCACGCCGACCAGCGTGTCGAGCGGCGCACTCGGAAACACCGGGCACGTGAGATTCAGCGCGACAATGCCATGCAGACTCGCCCACAACGCCTCGGCCCAGACAGTCGGGTCCATCGATGCGACCGACGCCGATACACGCCCCGATACTCGCAACTCGTCGAGCGCAGCGATCATGATCTGCAGCGCGGCGTCGCCGGAGTCGTCGTCTTTGCCAACGCCAGGCGCGCGCCCCAGCGCCGCGCCCGTATAGCTCGGATCCTCCATGAAAATCAGCCGATACGTTTCCGGATGCTCGACGCCGAACGCGACGTACGCGCGCCCGAGCGCCTTCAGCCGCTCGACGGGATCGGCGATTTGCACGAGCGGCACGAACGTCGCGAGCAACTGCGCGTAACCTTCCGCGCACATGGCCCGCGCGATGTCATCGCGACTCTCGAAATGCAGATACAACGTGGCGGGCGAATATTCGATCGCGTCGGCGATCTTGCGCATCGACAGCGCGGCAAAACCCTCGCGCACGACGATGCGCCGCGCGGCATCGAGGATGCGTTCGCGCAGCGCCTGTTTCTGGCGGTTTTTTCGTTCGGCGATTCCCATGATTCGCAATTTTCAGGTTGACAAACTGAAAAGTCAAATTAAACTGAACACCGTTTAATGAACGATGTTCAGTAAGTTTTCATCTGTCAAATTCCGCAGTCACCAAATTACGCGGCGGCGTCGCGCCGCCCTGTCAGGGAGTCGTCATGCAAGCCATGGGAAAGGTCGGTTTGTTCGGTGCCGCTGGCGCGGCGGGGCAAAGCATCGCGGCGGCGCTTGGCGTGGCGGGCTGCGACTATCGGGTGGTCGGCCGCTCGCGCGAGGCGCTGCAACGCACCTTCGGTGACGACCCGCACGCGGAAATCGTCACCTGGAACCCCGACGACCCCGCCTCGGTCTGCGCCGCGGCCGCCGGTCTGCAGACCGTGATCTACCTCGTCGGCGTGCCGTACCACCAGTTCGCGCAACACCCGCCGTTGATGGAGAAAACGCTGGCCGGCGTGACGGCGGCGGGCGTCGAACGCTTGATTCTGATCGGCACCGTGTACCCGTATGGCCGCGCGCGCGGCAACCCGATCCGCGAAGACCATCCGCGCGAGCCGCACACGTTCAAGGGCCGCATGCGGCTCGAACAGGAAAAGCGGGTACTAGCCGCGCATGGCCACAAAGGTCTCCAAACGCTGGTCTTGCGACTGCCCGATTTTTACGGACCGGGGGTTGAGCGCAGTCTGTTGCACGGTGTCTTCGTCGGCGCCGCTACGGCCAGGCGCGCGCAGGTGCTGGGTCCCATCGACGTACCGCATGAATTCATCTATCTGCCGGATCTCGGTCCAGTGGTCGAACGACTGATGCGCACGCCCGAGGCCTACGGACGATGGTGGCATCTCGCGGGCGCCGGCACGATCACGCAGCGCGAGGTGGCGCGCGAGGCGCACGCGCTCGCGGGCCGCAAGCCGAAGCTGATGGTGGCCGGCAAGGGCATGCTGCGCGTGCTCGGGCTGTTCAATCCGCTGATGCGCGAACTCGTCGAGATGAACTATCTGATGACGGAGCCAGTCGTGCTCGATGATACGGCGCTGGCGAATTTGATCGGGCCGCTCGGCAAAACGTCATATCAGGAAGGGATCCGGCGGTGCTTCGAAGCGGCGCGCGAGACAGTGCCGGCACGCGGGGTGAATTAGCGGCAAGCTGTGGCAATGCGTGGGTGAGAGGAAGTCACACTGCCACCCGCCCCGGCGGAAAGTGGCCACTCTTGAGCAGCACGGGCGTGCCGTTGCTGATCTGCAAATGCTCGCGCGCGACGGCCTCGATGCATGGGCGCCCCGCATCGAACGCGCGCAGCCAGCCTTCGAGGTCTTCGCTGTAAGCGCCGAAATGATCCTCGAGCGCTTCCACCGAGATCGCGCACGGCACCGGTTCACCGTCCACCAGGGCGGAAAAGACGACGGTCAGGTTCGAGTCGCGGTAAGCCGGCGCGTCTGCGAGAAAACGGATTTCCATGGTCGCTTCGTCAGAAGGTGGCGGCGGGAACGTAATCCGCGCGAAAGGCCGCTGCGTACCACCGATCCTCGCGGGTCCCGCTATGGTACTCGCGCCGCCGGATCACGGTCCAGCGCGCGCGGACGCCTGATCGCGGCCAACGCGCGCTGCTCTCGCGAGCGCTTCGGCCGGCCCTTTGCGGGGGATTCGCCGACGCGCTCACTGCCCGTCCAGCAATCGGTCGACATACTCGCGCGCCGCCCGTTCGACGAACGCGAGCGCCTCTTCTTCGCTGCCGAACCGTTGCCGGTCGCCGAGTTCCAGCAGCGTTTCCATCCGATGCGGATCGTCCGGGCCGAGTTCGGCGAGGCTGACCGTGCCGACGTAAGTACCATCCGCTTTGGCGTGCGCGTCGCGCGAGGTTCCCGACGTGCTGCCCCCTGGCACGAGGCGCGCGGCGGCGCTGATGTAATAGCCGCGATAAGGGCCACTGACCCGTTCAGCCATCTTCGTCCTCCACTTTACGGTTGGGAAGTTGGCGCCAGTCGCAACGGCGCCGCCTTGATGCTTCAGCATGCGGCGCGCCGCTGTCCCGGGAGTGCGAGCGGGCCGCCCCATTACGATAAGGCGCGTCCCGGCGCGATAAGTTCTGCCGCGCGACGCGCCCTCGCACCGCTGTGGAACCGCGCCGCAGTTCGGCCGCGCGCGCCGGTCGAAGCGCCCAGACCGGCATGCTCCATGCTGTCGCATTGGTACCTGTTACGACGTCATTTCGAGCCCAGCGAGCACAATATGGGAAAATATTTTCTGCAGAATCACGAACTGCCCGAGCCGGATGCGGCGAACCACTGGTTTGAGTACGCCGAAAGTCACGGCATCGACATCCCGAAAGCGATCAGCATCTGGGAGGACGCGGCCACTGAAGAAGGCGCGGAAGCCCGGCGGCTCGTCAGTGCGGCGGGCATCAAGGTCGAAGCGACCTGACCCGTGGCCCGCCATCGCGTTCCGCAACAGCCGACCACGGCCGCGCCAGCCCGGCAGACCCCTCTATCTGAATGAAAGGACACAACACGATGCAATTCACGACGCAACCGCGGCGCGCCGGCCGATTCCCCCGCCTTCGATCCAGCGCCGCGCTTGCCCTCGTGCGTCGCGCGTCGCTGTCGGCCGCCGCGCTGCTGCTCGCCGCGGGACTGGGCGGCTGCGCGTCGTCGAACACGACCACGCTGATCAATCTGCCGAATGGCCAGACCGGCTTCGCGGTCAACTGCAGCGGCGCCGACGCCGGCTCGAGCTGGGCCTCGTGCTACGTGCAAGCGGGTAAGGCCTGCGGCGCAACCGGCTACGACATCGTGTCGAAAGATAACGACGAAGGCGGCACCGCCGGAGGTAGCGTCACGAACGTGGTGTCCGCCAATGTGAAAAACCGCTCGATGATCGTGCGCTGCAAGTAAGCCGATTTCCTTGCTGCCGGCAATGACGAGCAGCGCATACGGGGAGCACACGCATCGCGTCAGCTCTTCGCGAGCGCGAGCTTGCCGTAGTCGTGACCCAGATGCGCGCACAGCGCTTCGACCACGAGTTCATGATCGGCGCGCTGCGGCAAACCGGACACCGTGATCGAACCGATCACACCCGCGCCTGCCACCGTCAGCGGGAACGCGCCGCCGTGCGATGCGTACTCGGTGGCCGGCAGGCCGTGCTTGTCGACGAGCGTTGCGCCCGCGAGCTGCATTTTCAGACCGATCGCGTACGAGCTGCGGCGAAAATGCGCGACGGTGTTGCCCTTGCGGCGCGCCCAGTCGACGTTGTCGGGCGTCGCGCCGTCGAGCAGGCTGAAGAACAGCGGCTGGCCGAACGTGCGCACGTCGATCGCGGCGGCAATGCCGCGCGCTTTCGCGACCTCGTGCAGATATGCGCCGACTTGCCACGCGCGGTCGGCATCGAAGCGGGGAAACACGAGGGTCTTTTCCTGAATGGCGATGATCTGCAGATCGTGAGCGATATCCATGAGGTTCAGAACGGGTCGGAGGATCAGAGTCGAAGGGGCCGCCGTCGTGACGATCGGGCGAGCCGCGCGGAGGTTTGAATTCTAGCGCAGCGTCTTCTAGCGCAGCGTCCGCGCGCGGCTTTCCGAAGCTTTGTCGAGAAGTGACGTCGCGCGGGCGGGCAAAGCGCAATGAAGCCAATCCTTACATGGCTATTGCGCTGGCTGTCTGGCTGGTCTATAATTTTTTCTTCGACGGACGCGGGGTGGAGCAGTCTGGCAGCTCGTCGGGCTCATAACCCGAAGGTCGTAGGTTCAAATCCTACCCCCGCAACCAAAACGAAATCATTGAAGGGTTACAACGCATTGGCGTGTAACCCTTTTTTGTTTTTGTGGCCTGGCATACCGCAACCCGGCCGCAACCCGGCAATCCGAACTGGCCTCGTCTTGTCGCGCCGCCGGTGCCTCAGTAATCCCCCGCCCCGGTGATAAACTCCTATCACCCTTTCTCGTCCCCTTTCCAATGAAATTCTGTTCTGTCTGCGGCCACGGCGTCAGTCTGAGCATTCCGCCGGGCGACAATCGCGAGCGCTTCGTATGCGGCAGTTGCGGCACCGTGCATTATCAGAATCCGCGTAACGTGGTCGGCACCGTTCCGGTGTGGGACGACAAAGTGCTGCTGTGCCGTCGCGCCATCGAGCCGCGCTACGGTTACTGGACGCTGCCCGCCGGCTTCATGGAAATGGGAGAAACGACGGCCGAAGCCGCCTCGCGCGAAACGCTCGAGGAAGCCGGCGCGCGCGTCGAGGTGCAGAACCTGTTTTCGCTGCTGAACGTGCCGCACGTGCACCAGGT
This sequence comes from Paraburkholderia podalyriae, assembly GCF_014397785.1. Classification (GTDB taxonomy): domain Bacteria; phylum Pseudomonadota; class Gammaproteobacteria; order Burkholderiales; family Burkholderiaceae; genus Paraburkholderia; species Paraburkholderia podalyriae. The sequence continues at coordinate 105,954 of NZ_VZQQ01000019.1, read as the reverse complement.
GCACCTGTTCTACATGGCGCGGCTGCTCGATCTCGACGTCGCCGCCGGCGAGGAAAGCCTCGAAGTGAAGCTCTTCGAGGAGCACGAGATTCCGTGGGACGAGATCGCGTTTCCGACCGTTGGCCAGACGCTGCGCTTTTTTTTCGCCGACCGGGCGGCCGGCAGTTTCGGCCTGCATACCGGCGACATCTTCCGCTCCCTGCGCGAAGGTTGAGCGGCGCGCATGGTTCCCTGGCTCGGAGCTGACGATCCGTTTCCGCCCGTCGAGCGCGCGCTCGGCGCCGCGAGCGGCGCACCCGGTCTGCTCGCGGCGAGCGGCGATCTGCTGCCGTCGCGCCTCATCGACGCTTACCGGCGCGGCATTTTCCCGTGGTATTCGGACGGCCAGCCGGTGTTGTGGTGGAGCCCCGATCCGCGCATGATCCTGCGCCCCGCCGAGTTCAAACTGTCACCATCGCTGCGCAAGACCCTCAAGCGCGTGTTGCGCGAAGACGCGTGGGAAATCCGCGTCGATCAAGATTTCGCCGCCGTGATGCGCGCGTGCGCACAGGCGCCGCGCCGCGGCCAACGCGGCACGTGGATCACCGCCGAGGTCGTCGAAGCCTATTCGTCGCTGCACCGCCTGGGCGACGCGCACAGCATCGAAACCTGGTTCGAGGACAAGCGTGTCGGGGGTTTGTATGGCGTGTCGCTCGGCCGGATGTTCTTCGGCGAATCAATGTATACCGACGTCACCGACGGCTCGAAAATGGCGCTGGCCGCGCTGGTCGGCCACTTGCGACGTCACGAAATAGAAATGATAGACTGCCAGCAGAACACGTCGCATCTGGCGTCGCTCGGCGGCCGCGAGATAGCGCGCAAGGCGTTCGTCGCGCATGTTCGCGCGTCTGTCGGCGCACCGGCCATCCCGTGGCGCTTCGACAAGACCGCCCTGCTCGACGTCCTCGCGCGGGCGGCGTAGGAAAAATCAGGCCGAATCCGGTCCGCCGCCCATCGAATGGCGGCATCAACCGCCGGGCGCGCCGGGTTTGCATTACCAGAGACGCTTCGAGAGCTGCCAACGTGACTCATCCCAATGAGCTGCCTCTTTCTCCGCTTTCCGCGCTGCAATTTTATGCAACGGCGCCCTATCCCTGCAGTTACCTGGACGGCCGCATCGCGCGCTCGCAGGTCGCCACGCCCAGTCACCTGATCAATTCGGACGTCTACACGGAGCTCGTCAAGGCAGGCTTCCGGCGCTCGGGCGTGTTCACTTACCGCCCGTATTGCGACGGCTGCCGCGCGTGCGTGCCGGTGCGCGTGCCGGTCGAGCGTTTTCAGCCGAACCGCACGCAGCGTCGTGTATGGAGAAAGCACGGCGACCTGATTGCGACCGTCGCGCCGCTGCACTACGACGAGGAGCATTACGCGCTGTATATGCGCTACCAGTCGGCGCGCCACGCGGGCGGCGGCATGGATCGCGACAGCCGCGACCAGTACGAGCAATTCCTGCTGCAAAGCCGGATCAACTCGCGGCTCGTCGAGTTTCGCGAGCCGGCGACGCTGCGGCCCGAAGATGGGCGCCCCGATGCGCAAGGCGCGTTGCGCATGATCAGCATGATCGATATCCTCGGCGACGGGTTGTCGTCGGTGTACACGTTCTTCGAGCCGAGCCTGCCGCACGCGAGCTTCGGCACCTACAACATCTGCTGGCAGATCGAGCAGGCGCGCAGCCTGAACCTGCCGTACGTGTATCTCGGCTACTGGATTCGCGAAAGCCCGAAAATGGCCTATAAGGCGAATTTCCGGCCGCTAGAAGGCTTGATCGACGGCGCGTGGCGCGTGCTCGATCCGGCCAGCATCGAGCTGCCGCCGGTCGATTTCGCGATGCATGGGCGACGCGGGCCGCTCAGGCCGTAGTCGACGCATCGTCGAGTCGCGGTCATCGCCAGCAACGCCCTACCAGTCTCATCAAAGCCCAAAGCCGGTAAAATAGCGGGTTACCATTTTCCGGCCGTCCGGCCTCATCCCGTGCTCAGTTCCCTTTATCCGCTCGTTCGCGCCCAACTCTTTCGCATGGACGCGGAAGACGCTCATCATCTGACCTTGCGCATGCTCGGCGCCGCCGGCCGCACCGGCCTCGCCGGCGCGCTCGCGGCGCGCGTGCCGGATGCGCCGCGTACCGTGATGGGCCTCACGTTCCGCAACCCGGTCGGACTCGCCGCGGGTCTCGACAAGGACGGCGCATGCATCGACGGTCTGGCGGCGCTCGGTTTCGGCTTCATCGAAGTGGGCACTGTGACGCCTCGCGCGCAGCCGGGCAATCCGCGCCCGCGCATGTTCCGGCTGCCGCAGGCGAACGCGGTGATCAACCGGATGGGCTTCAATAACGCCGGCGTCGATCAGTTCGTGAAGAACGTCCAGGCCGCGCGCTATCGCGGCATTCTCGGTCTGAACATCGGCAAGAACGCCGACACGCCGATCGAGCGCGCCGCTGAAGACTACCTGTACTGCCTGGAGCGCGTGTATCCGTTCGCAAGCTACGTGACGGTCAACATCTCGTCGCCGAACACGAAAAACCTGCGCCAGCTGCAAGGCGCCGACGAACTCGACGCGCTGCTCGCCGCGCTGAAGGACAAGCAGCAACGGCTCGCCGATCTGCACGGCAAGCTCGTGCCGCTCACGCTGAAGATCGCGCCGGATCTCGACGACGAGCAGATCAAGTCGATCGCCGACACCTTGCTGCGCCACCAATTCGACGGCGTGATCGCGACCAACACGACGCTGTCGCGCACCGCCGTCACCGGCATGCAGCACGGCGACGAAGCGGGGGGCCTGTCGGGCAAGCCGGTGTTCGACGCGTCGAACGCGGTGATCCGCAAGCTGCGCACCGAAGTCGGCGAGGCGGTGCCGATCATCGGCGTCGGCGGCATTTTCTCGGGCGACGACGCGCGCGCGAAGCTCGCGGCCGGCGCGTCGCTAGTGCAGCTTTATACTGGTTTCATCTACCGCGGTCCGGCGCTCGTCGCCGAATGCGCGCAGGCATTGCGCTAAGTATCCGCGCCGCCGGCGTATATAGACATAAACAAACGGTATTTAGATTGCGATAGTCTCGCTTGCTATGCTCTCGACCGTCAAAACGTCAGACGTACGAAAAGGAACACGATGAAATTTGGCCTGCTGAAAAAGCTCCTCGCCACCGCGCTGATCGGCGCGTCGTTGACCGCCGTTGCCGCGCACGCGGAAGACCTGCTCGACCAGGTCAAGCAACGCGACACGCTGCGCATCGGTCTCGAAGGGACCTTCCCGCCGTTCAACTCGAAAGCGCCGTCGGGCGAGCTGATCGGCTATGACGTCGACATCGCCAAGGCGGTCGCGGCCAAACTCGGCGTGAAGCCGGAGTTCGTCACGACCGAGTGGAGCGGCATCATCGCCGGTCTGCAGGCGGGCAAGTTCGACGTGATCGTCAACCAGGTCGGCATCACCGACGCGCGCAAGCAAACGCTCGACTTCTCGCAGCCGTACACGTACTCGGCCGCACAGCTGATCCAGCGCAAGAACGACACGCGCCAGTTCAACTCGCTCGAAGACCTGAAGGGCAAGAAGCTCGGCGTCGGTCTCGGCACGAACTACATGGACATGGCGAAAGCAGTGCCGGGCATCGACGTGAAGACCTACCCGGGCGCACCCGAATACTTGCGTGATCTGGCCGCCGGCCGGCTCGACGCGGCGTTGAACGACCGGCTGATGCTCGCGTACCTGCTGAAGAACTCGAACCTGCCGCTGCGCACCGGCGCGAACGTCGGTCCGGGCAACCCGTCGGGCATTCCGTTCAGGAAGGGCAACCCTAAGTTCGCGCAGGCGATCGACGACGCGATGACCCAGCTCGAAGCGGACGGCACCTTCACGAAGATCTCGGATAAGTGGTTCGGCATCGACGTCAGCAAGCCGATCAAGTAACGCGCGTGGAGTGAAACGAAGGGCGGCATCGTGCTCGATGCCGCCCTTCGCGTTTTTGGCGCAGCGCGAGGCCCAGGACCCGAACCGCTCGTCGCGTATACCCCAAGCCGCATCGAGCGACCCGCGCCTTAATGCGCGCCAAAGTTTATGATGTGCGCTTTGTGCGCCAATAAGAACACTGCCCATGTCCATCACATCCCTGCTGCTCCAATCGCTGCCGGTGCTCGCACAAGGCGCGCTGCTGACGATCAAGTTCGCGATCCTGTCGATGATCTTCGGCCTGATCGGCGGCGCCGTGCTCGCACTGATGGGCATCAGCCACAGCCGTCCGCTGAACTGGATTGCGCGAGTCTATGTGAGCGTGATGCGCGGCACGCCGCTGCTCGTGCAGATCTTCGTGATTTATTACGGTCTGCCGAGCTTCGGCATATCACTCGATCCGACACCGGCCGGCGTGATCGCGCTGTCGGCGAACGTCGCCGCGTATTTGTCCGAGAGCATGCGCGGCGCGATTCTGGGCATCCACCAGGGCCAGTGGCTCGCCTCGTACAGCCTCGGGCTGTCGCGGCGTCAGACGCTGCGCTACGTGATCGCGCCGCAGGCGCTGCGCATCGCGGTGCCGAGTCTGTCAAACAGCCTGATCAGCCTGATCAAGGACACCTCGCTCGTGTCCGTGATCACGGTGACCGAGTTGCTGCGCAGCGCGCAGGAAATGATCGCGTCGACCTATCAGCCGCTGCCGCTTTATCTTGCTGCCGCGGCCGTGTACTGGGTGCTGTGCCAGGTGCTCGAGTGGGCGCAGCGCTGGTACGAACGGCGTCTGTCGCTGCCGACGCGGCACTGAGCGCCGCCCGCGCGTTGTGGTTCACCGCAGCGGCTCATTCTGCGGCGAACCTGAGTCCGAGCGCTGCGCGCGCCGCGTCGGCCATCGCGATCATCTGTCGCGACGTATCGTGCGGCATCAGCGGACTCTCCAGCACACCCGCGCGAATCAGCTCGCAAAAGTGCGCGGTCTCGTAGTTCAAACCACCGCCTTCGAACGGCTCGTCGAGTTCGACTACGCGGCCATCCGCGTAACGGATCGTCGCGCGCGACGGATTCCACCACGGCTCATGCAGCGTCACGTGGCCGCCTTTGGCCATCAGCAGCGCATCGCCCTTGCCATGCAGATCGAGCCCGCAGAATAGCTGCGCGATCCCGCCGCGCTCATGCTGGCTGTTCAGACTCGCGAACGTATCGACGCCGGTCGCGCCAAGCCGGCCGAAGGTCTGCACGTCGCGCGGCGCGCCGAGCCAGTCCACCGCGAGAAACATCTCGTAGATGCCGATATCGAGCAACGCGCCGCCCGCATGCTCGAACGACAGCGACGGATGATCGTCCGGCACACCCGGCACCGAGCAGCCCGCGCGCACGAGGCCGACCTCGCCGATCGGCTCGGCCGCGAGGTGCTCGCGCAAGCGGGTATAGAGCGGATAGAACGGCGGCTTCATCGCTTCCATGAAGAGCCGTTGAGAAGCGCGCGCGGCTTCGAGCACGCGCTCGAGCTGCGGACCATTGATGCACGCGGGCTTTTCGCACAGCACGTGCAGCCCGGCTTGCATGGCGGCGATCGCGTAGTCGGCGTGGCTGTCCTGCAGCGTCGCGATGTAGAGCGCGTCGATGCCGCTCGCGAGCAGCGCGTCGAAACTGCCGCACACGGCGCCGCCGAATTCGTCGGCGAACGCCCGCGCCGGTTCCACGCGACGCGACCACAGCGCGGCGAGACGCGTCCGCGGCACGTAGGCGAGCCCTTGCGCGAAGCGGCGCGCAATCCGGCCGGTGCCGACGATCCCCCAGCGGATCTCGCGCGATGAAGTGGGGTGCTGCGCTGCCTGATGGCTCGGGCCGGCGGTGGCAGCGTGCGCTGCCGCTGTGGTATCTGTCATCGTGTGTGCAAGGGTCCATGCGGTTCGAAACAGCCGCTATTGTCGCCGATGACGCTCACCGATACGCTCAGCCCGTGCTCACCGCCGCACTTACACCCGCATTCACACCCGCGCAGGCGGCTCGGCGGAAAACCGGCCGCCGAGGTCCTCGGCGGAGTAATCGATCATCGCGAGCGCAGCGATCTCGGCCTCTTTCGGATCACGCCGCTCGATCGCCTCGACGACGCGCTGATGTGATGCGATCGCAGTCTCCCACAGCCCTTCCCGGTCGTGCACGATCGGATTGACGGTCGACAGCGCGCCGCGAATGATCGCCGCCATCTGCTTGAAGAACTGATTGCCGCTCGCGATCACGACACGCGTATGGAACAGCTCGTCGGCTTCCTGATAGCCGGCTTCGGCCGGACGGATCACGCGAAACGCCTCGAACGCCTCGCGAATCGCCGCGACGTCCGCGGCATTGCCGCGCGCCGCCGCCTGCGCCGACGCGCGCGGTTCGATCAGCATGCGAAACTCGATGACGTCACGCAGAAACATCGGATCGGGCTTCGCGCGAAAACGCCAGTTGACGACGTCCTCGTCGATCATGCGCCAGTCGCTCATCGGCCGGATGCGCGTGCCGATCTTCGGCCGCACGTCGAGCATGTCGCGCGCGAGCAGCATCGACAGCGCCTCGCGCATCACGGTGCGGCTCACGTCGAATTCCTTCGACAGCACATCCTGCGGCGGCAGTATCGCGCCGTACTTCTCCTCGACGATGCCGCTGACGAGCCCGTCCATGACTTTGCTCACTAGCGAGCGATCCTTGTTTGCGTGTTCCATGACATATCCCCGAAGCGGTGTTGACCCCGCGTGGCCTGTTAATGAAGGGCCCGTACGTATCGTTGTTATGCAAATAGGATCGTTTTCCGATACGTTGCTAGCTTCGAAACCGATGCGCCAGTGGGACACTTCCTGACAGGGTTATCCCTCTGAAGATTTGTTTCTTTCGTGTAACGCGATCTGTTTCGCCAGGCACAAAGCTCGCCCGTCAAAGCGTGCCTGCGTTGTGGGGTTTAATTCGTGCGCATTCGCACGTTGGTGAGATGAAATTGTCTGATTTGCGCGGACGCGGTCAGACGCCTGCGTGTTCCAGCGAACGAAATCGTCGAAACGCACGGTGTCGTCTTCGCCGGGATAACCGCCCGACTGCACCTCGATGATTTACAGCGGCGTCTTGCCAGGACTGTCGAGCCGATGCGCGACGCCGAGCGGAATGAACGTCGACGGGTTGGTCGACGCATCCCACACCGAGTCCCACGCGCCGACGTTCGACCAGCCCGCGTCGAGCGGCACCGTCACGCCGACGAGACGCGCGTCGGTGCCGATGTGCTGCATCACCGCGGAATCGACCGAGTCGGACGGACACGCGGCGAACGCGTCGCGCGCGACATGCAACGCGCCGGTGTCGTCGACGCTGGCGCCCGCGAATGCGTCCTTGCAGGCCGCGGCGATCAGCGGACGGCACAGGCCGATCGCGTCGAGCCACACCGACGCGCGCACCACGAACATGCCGCTGTTCCACCAGTATTCGCCCGACGCGAAGTAACGCTCGGCCAGTTCGGCATCGGGCTTTTCGACGAAGCGCTCGATCGCCCGCGCGCCCCGCTTGCCCAACGCCGCGGCCGTGCGGATATAGCCGTAGCCGGTCGCCGCGCGCTGCGGCGGCACGCCGAGCGTGACGATCGCGCCGCGCGACGCGTGCGTGAGCGCCTCGTTGAGCGCCGCGCCGAACGCTGCGTGATCGGCGACCAGATGATCGGCGGAAAGCGCGACGAGGATCGGATCGTCGCCGGCCGCGGCCGACGCGCGCGCGGCGAGCGCCGCGACGCTCAGCGCCGGCGCGGTGTTGCGCGCCACCGGTTCGAGCAGCATGCGCACCGGCTTGCGGTACAGCTCGACGCGCTCGAGCGTCGGCAGCCGCAGTTCCTCGGTGCAAACCACCAGCGGCACGGCGGGCGGCGTGGCGCGCGCCGCGTCATGCGCGGCCGGGTCGAATGCGTCGTCGAGCCGGCGCAGCGTCGCTTCGAGCAACGATTGATCGCCCATCAGCCCGATCGGCTGCTTCCGATTGCGTTCGCGCGACAGCGGCCACAGCGTCGTACCGCAGCCGCCGGCGAGAATCACCGGTTGCACGGTCAGTTCGTGCAGCGCGGCGGCGGTCCCGGCCTGCGGCGCGAGCGGATTACCCGGCTCAACGATGCGGTTCATTTCGCGCGCGCTCCCTATGCTTCTCCGAACGGACGCAACGCACCCGCGCCGCGGTGTTCTTCATGCTCCGGGTGCGTCCTGTGCAGCTCAACGTCGAGCGTCGCGCTGTCGGGCAGACGCAGCTTCGTGAAGCCGTCGCGATAGACGTTCTCGACGTAGGACATGATGTTTTGCTGCGCCACCGACGACAGGATCGCGTGATCCGTGTGCTTGCAGAAGGCCACGTGAATGCGCATGAAGCGCGCGAGCCGCGCGCCGCGCGCGCCGAAGTAGCGCTCGAGCTCCTCGACGCCTTCGTCGAGCACACCGAATACCAGGTGCGTGTCGACGCCTCGCTCATCGAGGTTGGTGAACAGGTGCCGCTCGTCACGCGCGCCGAACTCGAGGCCGCACAGCTGCTCGATCCGGTCCGCCAGCGTTTCGCCGGTCCGTGCGAGCTGGCGCACCACCAGCTCGCGCACGATGCCCCAGCCGCCCGTATCGCCCTTGAGCACGCGCAGCCATTTGCCCGGCCGCTTCATCGAGCGCATGTAGTTGCGCGTCGAACCGAACGCGGACACCGGAATCATCGGCTTGCCGTGTTCGTCGCAGACGTTATGCCATCTGAACTTCTGCACGTTGACGATCACCGCGCCCACCACCGCCGGTTCGCGCGTCGCAGCATGCAGGCCGGTGTACGCGCCCGAGCAGATGCCAAGCAGCAGCGCGCCCGCATGACCGCGCGCGGCGAGCCAGCGCGATGCGCACGCGGCATCGGCGGCGCTCGACTGCGAGTACAGCGCGTCGAGACTCAGCGTGTCGCACGACGGCATGCTGTCGCCGACACCGCCGACGTCGATGCGCAGCGACGCGATGCCCAGGCGCGCGAGGCGCCGCGCGAAATGCACGCCGAAGCGCCCATTGCCGATCCGCGATACCGCGCCTGTATTGAGCAGCAGCACCGCCGGCGCGCTTGCCGCCGCGGCGCCGTCGGGCAGGCAGTAGATGCCGAACACCTTGCCGTCGTTCAGCCACACCGGCGTTTCGTGCAGGCCCGGCGAGACATAATGGCCGCCCGCCGGCTCTTCGCCTCGCTGGGGCACGCTCGCCGTGCTTCGAGGCCGCGCACCGCCCGCCACGAGCCAGTTCTCGATCGATTCGAACGCGGCGTGTGGTATCTCGCTCTGAAGTGCCTCCATCATGAAGCGGCCGTATTCGTCGAACGACTGACGCTCCACGTCGACGCCATGTTCCGTGTAATGCGCGGCGAGCGCATCGACCCGCGCGGGGTCGAGCGAATCCAGCAGCAGCACGCGCGCCGCGGGCCGCGTCGTGTCTCGCGATAAATCGACCGTGCGCAGGCTGTCGAGCGTGTCGCGATACATCCGGAAACCATAGGCTTCGATGAACTCCCCGGTATCGGGCTCGGCGACGCAATCCATCGCCTCGGGCAACTTCAGCCACTGCCGGTAATGCGCGCGCAATTCGCGCTGGTAAGTCTTGCCCGACAGCACCGGCGACATCAGCACGAGACCGTGCACATCGCCGAGTTCCTGCGCGGCAAGCGCGGCCAGCATGCCGCCAAGACGCAGACCGCACAGGCTGACACGCTCGACGCCGGTCGCTGCGCGCAGTAGCGCGACCGCCTGTTTGACGCTGTCGATCCATGCGCGCCACAGGCCGAGGTCGTTCGGATCGCCGGCTGAATCACCGGTCGCCGGGTAGTCGAAGCGCAACACCGGCATGCCGCGCGCGGCGAGGTGCTCGGCGAGCCGGCGCATGCCGCGATACGTGCACAGCGAGTCGTAGCCAAACGGGGAACACATCACAACGCCATCCGGGCCGTGGGCTGAATGCAACCAGCCGAATTTGCCGTCGAAGACGATCGGTCTCACAGTCCGCTCCTTACGGGATCTTTCTTTCAGGCAATTACAACAAAAATCGCTCTAGCCATTATGTGCGCCCCGCCACGTTGGTCTGGACTCCTCGCGGCCAACCACCGCGCTACCCGATGACCTTTGACATTTAACCCCCGCCTGATCGCGGCTATCTGTACGGCCACCCACACAGTCACGCGGCACCTGGGGGCAAGATGCAAGACCTGCGACGCATTGATGCCGCCGCCCGAGTCCGCGCGAAGGGGCCGCTGTCCAGCGACAGCGCCGACGAAAAAATCACACGATAGGCTCGCCCCTCAACGGCCGGACAATGGAACATGGAAAGAAGCATCGTCAGGAACATCGTTATCAACTTTGCCGGAGCCGTCGCGCCGACCTTCGTTTCCCTCGTGACCGTGCCCACCTACATTCATCTGCTGGGTGCCGAGCGTTATGGGGTGATCAATCTGGTGTGGGCGCTGATCGGCTACTTCAGCGTCCTCGATCTGGGCACCAGTCTCGCGACGGAAAACCAGATCGCCAAGGCTCGCGCGGCCAACGACGATTCGATCGAACCGATTTTCTGGAGCGCGTGGTTTATGAATCTCGGCACCGGCATCATCGGCGGCGCACTGATTTATGCCGGCACCATCGTCTACATCACCTACGGCGTAAAAATCGAGCCGACGTTCCAGCATGAAGTGATGGCGAGCCTGCCGTGGATCGCGGTCGCCGTGCCGATCGCGAACGTCACCTGGGTGTTCGCGGGCGCGATCACCGGCGTCGAGTGCTTCCGGAGCTACAACATCAACCAGACGCTCGGCACCGCGCTATTCCAGTTGCTGCCGATCGCGGCGATCTTCTGCTTTTCGCCGTCGCTCGCGATCGTGATTCCGGCCGCCGTGATCGCGCGTCTCGTCGCGGGTCTGTTGCTCGGCGTGGCCGCGATTCGCGCGCTCGGCATTCGCCGGATGCGCATGCCGCAATGGCACCTGATGCTCGGGCTGTTCCGCTACGGCCGCTGGCTGCTGATGTTTTCCGGCGCCAACATGATCGCGTCGACGCTCGACCGCGTGTTCGTCGGCGGGCTGCTCGGCGCGCGCTTCGTCACCTACTACGCGACGCCGCAAAACCTGATCAATCGATTGAACCTGCTGCCGCTCGCGATCGTGCGAACCCTGTTTCCGCGGCTGTCGGCGGCGTCGCGCGAGGATGCGGACGCGCTCGCGCACCACGCGCTCGCGTTTCTCAACGGGGCTTTTACACCGTGCGTGATCGTCGCGCTGTTCGCGCTGAAGCCGTTCCTGCTGCTGTGGCTCGGAGCGCAGCTCGCTGCCTCGGCGCCGGTCGCCAGCGTGCTGATCCTCGGCGTGTGGCTGAGCGGCCAGTCGAGCATCCTCGGCAGCCTGTTGCAGGCGCAGACTCATCCGGCGGCGGTGGCGAGCGTCAGCTGGCTGCAGTTGCCGTTCTTCACCGGCGCGTTGTGGTGCGGCATCCACTGGTTCGGGATCATGGGCGCGGCGGTCGTCGTCGTGCTGAAAGCGCTATTGGATTATTCAGTGTTGCTCGCGTTTTCACGGCTGCATGCGTGGACGATCGTGCGCAACCTGCTCGCGCATCTGACGTTTCTGCTGGTCGCGCTTGCGCTAGCGGACTCGATCAGCGCATTGCTGCCGGCGATCGTCGTCGCGCTCGTGTTGAGCGCAGCGAACTTCGGCATGTCGCTGCATGGATCGAGCGAGCTGCGCGTCGCGCTTTACAGGCTCTGGCTGCGTGTCGTGCCGTCGTCCGGACGGGCGCGAGGCTGAGCCGCGGCGCGCGCGGCATCACAACAGCTCGAACGTATCGACGAACGATGCGTCGCCGCGTTCGCGGCGCCGTGAACCGAAGCGCGCCGCAGCGCCGCGCAACTGACGCGTGAGACCGATGAACGGTACGCCGTGTTCGAGGTACGGCCCCTCCGTCTTACGAAAACCGAACTGCTCGTAGAACCCGCGCAAGTCAAGCGGTGCGCTCACGCGCGTGGCGCGGCCCGGCCAGCGTTCGACGGCCGCTTCGAGCACGCGCTCGATCAGCATTTCGGCGGTACCATCGCCGCGCCGCAGCGGGCTCGTCAGCACCTTGTCGATCGTGACTTCCGGATCTTCGGAATCGCCGGGCTGCACCCGCGCATAGGCGAGCACCGGCATCGGCCGCGCCATGTCCTCGACCGCGAAAACATGCAAGGCCTGCTCGTCGCGGCCGTCCGGGTCGAGACACACATGCGACTGCTCGACGACGAATACCGCGCTGCGCGCACGCAGCACGACATACAACTCACGTGCGGATAGCTGATCGAACTCCAGCGTTTTCCAATTCATCACGCCCCCGGTGGACAAGATTTCGACGGAACCGGCGATGCTTGCCGCGCGTGACGGCAGGTCGATCCATCACGGTCCCTCATCATGGGTTACACGGTACGTGCGCGAAAGATGTGCTTCCGTGCGCCATCGCACTGACGCTCGGGCTTGACAATTCTTAAATACGAGTCAATGAAGCGCATCACTCACCCAGTGCGCCCGTTATCGCAGACGGCTTGACAGACATCCACCTGCATCACGGCACTGCAACATCGCGCACGCGCGCGCCGCGGTCATCTCACCGCCAGTACCTTACATACGAAAACCAGGCGCCGACGATCGTTCGATCGCGGCACCCATCGGCAGACCTTTTGACCATAAGGGGGAACACTGCATGAAGACTGCTTTGAGACGCATCCTTTCCGAATCCGCACGCCTGGACGTTCCGGTGGATAGCCTTGCCGACGACGCCGACCTCTATGCTGCCGGACTCTCATCGCTCGCGACCGTGCATCTGATGCTTGCCATGGAAGACGAATTCAACGTCGAAATACCTGACCGTATGTTGACGCGCCGGCTGTTCTCGAGCATCGACTCGATGGCCGCCGCGATGACCGAGTTGCAGCAGGCCAAGGCGGCAGCATGAGTGCTTCGCTGCTGGATCAGGCCGCCGCGGCGGCCTCCGGAGCGGCCGCGAATACGACTACCGACGCACCGACCGGCGATGGCCAGCCCGCTGCCACCGTGGCGCTGACCGCGCTCGCGACCGGTCCCGAATGGCATGCTGCAGCGCATCGTTGCGCGGCGATCGCCGCGCAGCATGCGGATGCCGTGGACCGCGAGGCGCGCTTCCCAGTCGAGGCGTTCGACGCGCTCAAGGGCGAGCGTTTGCTGTCGGCGATGGTGCCGACCGCTTACGGTGGCGCAGGCCTGTCGCTTGCCGAGATCGGCACGATCTGCGAAACGCTCGCGCAGGGCTGCGCATCGACGGCAATGATCTATGCGATGCATCAGATCCAGGTCGCGTGCATCGACTCGCATCGCGGCGCTTCGGCCTGGCAAGCGCGCCTGCTCGCGCAGCTGGCCGAGCAGCAATGGCTGCTCGCGTCGGCGACGTCGGAAGAGACGATCGGCGGCAATATGCGCACGAGCGCGTGTTCAGTCGAGCTCGATGGCGCGCGCTTCCGGATCGAAAAGCTGGCCCCGACGATCTCGTATGGCGCGCACGCCGACGGCATTCTCGTGACCGCGCGACGCACCGCCGACGCGGCCGCGTCCGACCAGCTGCTGATCGTCGCGCTGCGCGCCGATACGCAGCTCGAGCGGCGCGGCGGCTGGGACGCGATGGGCATGCGCGGCACCTGCAGCGAGGGTTTCCGGCTCGTCGCGACGGGACTGGCCGAACAGATCCTCGCGACACCGTTCGCCGACATCGCCGATCAGACCATGCTGCCCGTGTCGCACACGCTGTGGGCGTCGGTGTGGACCGGCATCGCGATCGACGCGGTCAATCGCGCCAAGGCGTTCTTCCGCGCGCAGGCGCGCGCGAAGCCCGGCACGATGCCGCCGGCGGGCCTGCGGCTCGCTGAAGCGGTCGGCCTGCTGCAGATGATGCAGGCGCGTCTGTCGGTCGCGCTAGACGCCGCGCGCGCCGCGCATCAGGCACGCAATGGCGCGACGCCCGCGGACGCCCCGCTCGCGGCGATGCTCGGTTTCGCGTCGGACATGAACACGCTGAAGACCAGCATCTCGGCCACCGCGCTACAGGTCGTTCAGCAGGTGCTGATGATCTGCGGCATGGCGGGCTACAAGAACGGCACGCCCTATAGCGTCGGCCGCCATCTGCGCGACCTGCACTCGGCGCCGCTGATGATCAATAACGACCGGATCGCGCAGAACATCGCGAGTCTGCTGCTCGCACAACGTCCTGCCGCGCCGGGGAGACCCTGAATGAAGCTGATGACCGATACCGCCGCTCGCGCCGCTGTCGCCGCGGCCGCCACCGCTGACTTGGGGCCGTCGCTCACGCTGCGCGACGAGATGCTGGCCGCCGGCCTGCTGATCGATACCGGTGAAAACGGGCTGTATGGCCGCAGCCAGATTTTCGAGGACGTGATCGACCGTCTGAACGCGGCGATTACGCAGCTGGGAAAAGATCAGCTTCCCGAAGTATTGCGTTTTCCGCCCGCGATGCGCCGCACCGACTTCGAAGATAGCGAGTACCTGAAGAGCTTTCCAAATCTCGCGGGCACCATCCATTCGTTTTGCGGCAACGACATGGGCCACCACCGTCTGCTGCGCGCGCTCGACGATGCGATGGCCGACAGCAACGACGATCGCAGCGACGCATGGCTCGCGCAACAGAAACCGACGCGCGTCGTGCTGACGCCGGCCGCCTGCTATCCGATCTATCCGGTGATGGCGCGGCGCGGCCCCCTGCCCGCCGGCGGCCGCACGGTCGACGTGCTGTCGTACTGTTTCCGCCATGAGCCGTCGCTCGATCCGGGGCGCATGCAGATGTTCCGCCAACGGGAGTACGTGCGCCTCGGCAGCCCCGAGCAGGTGATGGCGTTCCGCCAGATGTGGATCGAGCGCGGCTCGCTGCTCGTGAAGCTGCTGCGCTTGCCGGTCGAAGTCGATCTCGCGAACGATCCGTTCTTCGGCCGCGGCGGCAAGATCGTCGCCGATAGCCAGCGCTCGCAGGCGCTCAAGTTCGAGTTGCTGATCGCGGTCGCCGATCCGCGCGGCAAGACGGCCTGCCTGTCGTTCAACTATCACATGGACCACTTCGGCGCGATCTGGAAGATCGCCTCCGAAGACGGCGCGACCGCGCATACGGGCTGCGTCGGCTTCGGCATGGAACGCATCACGCTCGCGCTGTTCCGTCATCATGGGCTCGACGTCAACGCGTGGCCCGACGACGTGCGCGCGCTGCTGTGGGGCGATACCGACACCCGCGTCGCGGATGCGTTGCAGGCGGCGCAATCGACGCCAACGGCAGCCGTCGCCGGGGAGCGCGCATGACCCCATCGCCGACCCCGGCGCTTGACGGCGCGCTCGCCAACCCGTCCCTGTCGCGACGCGCGGGCGATCTGCCGATCGACCAGCAGACCGGCGCGGCGCCCCGCGCCGGCACGCAGTTGCGCGAGCATGTAGCGCACGCGCTGCATCAGGGCGACCGCGTGTGGCAGGAGACCAACTGCTATGTCGATCTGTGGATCGAGCTGCTGCACGGCTTCGGGCTCGATCCGCGCGCGGCGCTCGCGTTTACGGTCACGCAGGATTTCGAAGGCGATCAGTTCACGTTCTTCAAGTTTCCGCTCGAAGATCTCGGACGCCTGTATGGCATCCAGGTGCAAGAGCTCGCGATCTACGACTCGCTCGAACAACGCGTGCTCGCGCAGACGCTGCGCGGACACACCGTACTCGTCGAAGTGGACGGCTACTACCTGCCCGATACGCGCGCGACCTCGTATCGCAGTGAGCATCCGAAGACTACGATCGGCATCGACTTCGTCGACACCGCCGCGCGCCGCCTCGGCTATTTCCACAACACCGGCTATCACCGGCTCGAGGGCGACGACTACGATGGCGTGTTTCGCAAGCTGCCGCATTTCACCGCGCAGCCCGATCTGCTGTTTCCCTATGTCGAGTTCGCCAAGCAGGCGCGGCCCGCGCTTGAAGGCACCGCGCTCGCGGAGGCGTCGGCGGAACTGCTGTGCGCGCACCTGGAACGGCGCCCGTTGACCAATCCGATATCGCAATGGCGTGCCGCGTTTCCCGCGCATCTCGACACGCTGTTCGATCGCGACGAGGCGTACTTCCATCTGTACTCGTTCAATCTGATGCGGCAGCTCGGCGCGAACTTCGAGTTCCTGTCGAAGTATCTGCAGTGGCTGTTCGCACAGGGCTTCGAGATCCCGCCGACGATACCGGCCGCCGCGCAACGCATCGCGTCGGAGTCGATGGTGATGCAATTCCGGCTCATTCGCGCGATCGCGCGCGGCCGTCGCGATAGCTGCGAAGACTGCTTCGATGTGCTCGAAAGCGCTTATGAAAAAACGCTGCCGCCGCTAGCCGCTCTGGTGCGCTAAAGCGTTGATGCGTTGATACGCGCGCATCTGCCGCGCGGCTTTTCCGGGAATTGACCGTGGATGTATCGACACTCGATCCGGCGGCTGACGAGGGCGCCGCCGGCCGTCCGCGCGCGGCTGGCGCGATCACGCAAGCGCACGAGGCAAGCACTGCGATCTTCGCGCCCTCGCTATGGCCGCAACGGCTCGACACCGGCTGGGCATGTCTGAGCACCCCGCCGCATGCCTATCAGTCGCCAGCCGATCTGCCAGCGCAAGGCTGGCTCGCCGCGCAGGTGCCCGGCACCGTCGCGAGCGCACGGCGCGGCGCGGGAATGCTCGACGTCGATCACCCGCCCCAGCTCGCGTTCAACGATCACTGGTATCGCGTCACGCTGATCGGCACGGGGCGGCGCCGCTTGCGTTTTCATGGACTCGCGACGCTCGCGCAAGTGTGGCTCGACGATGCGAAGCGGCTCGATTCCGAATCGATGTTCATCGCCCATGATCTGGACATCGAGCTGGATGGCCGCGCAACGCTCGTGCTGTACTTTCGCTCGCTGACGCCAGCGTTGGCGGCCAAACGCTCGCGCGCACGCTGGCGGCCGCGGCTCGTGTCGCCACCGACGCTTCGCAACGTGCGCACCACGCTGCTCGGCCATATGCCCGGTTGGTGTCCGTCGATTCAGGCGGTCGGGCCGTGGCGTCCGGTCGAGATGCTCGGCGACGCGCCGCACGCCTTCGACACGATTGATCTGAGCAGCCGGCTCGAGCGCGAGGATGGGGTTGTTTCGTTGACGTTACGTTTCGTGCACCCGCACGACCTCGCCGTCAGCCGCGCGACACTGTCTTGCGGCGACCATGTTTCGTCCTTGCAATGGCGCGATGCCTATACACTCGCCGGCAACGTGCGCGTGCCCCACGCGAAACGCTGGTGGCCGCATACGCACGGAGAGCCCACTTTATATCCTCTAACGTTGCAACTCGCCGACGGCGACGCGATGTCTCATTCTCTGGGCTCGATCGGCTTTCGTCGGATCGACGTGGACCGTGGCGCCGATGGCGGGGACTTCGCACTGCGCGTGAATGAAGTGCCCGTGTTCTGCCGCGGCGCATGCTGGACCAGCGCCGATCTCGTCACGCTCGCGGGCACCGAGGCGCAATTGCGCCATACGTTCGAGCTTGCGCGCGCCGCGGGCATGAACATGCTGCGCGTTGGCGGCACGATGCTCTATGAGTCCGATCTGTTCTATGCGCTCGCCGACGAGTACGGCCTGCTGATCTGGCAGGACTTCGCGTTGGCGAATTTCGACTATCCAAACGATGCCGCGTTCAGCGAACTGATCGAACGCGAAGCGAGCCAGTTCCTGACTCGCACGCGTCGCTTCGCGTCGCTCGCGGTGCTGTGCGGCGGCAGCGAGGTCGACCAGCAGGCCGCGATGTTCGGACTGCCCGCGGCACGGCGGGCGCAACCGTTGTTTACCGAGCTGTTGCCCGCGCTCGTCGCGCGCGAGCGCGCTGACGTCCCCTATGTCAGCAATTCGCCATCGGGCGGACCGTGGCCATTTTCGACTAACGAGGGCGTCACGCATTACTACGGCGTCGGCGCATATCAGCGCCCGCTCGCCGACGTGCGCCGCGCACAGGTCCGCTTCGCCGCCGAATGTCTGGCGTTCGCCAACGTCCCCGACGACGCGACGCTGCACGATGCGCTCGGCACGATCCATACGCACGATCCGCGCTGGAAAGCCGCCGTGCCGCGCGACGCCGGCGCAGGCTGGGATTTCGACGACGTGCGCGACCATTATGTGCAGACGCTCTATGGCGTCGAGCCGGCACGCTTGCGCTATGAAGACCCGGCGCGTTATCTGGATCTGTCGCGCGCGGTGGTCGTCGAGTTGATCGGCGACGTCTTCGCCGAATGGCGGCGCGCGGGCTCAGCGTGCGGCGGCGGCCTCGTGTGGCAGTTGCAGGATCTGCGCGCGGGCGCAGGCTGGGGCATGATCGACGTGACTGGACGGCCAAAAAGCGCGCTACACGGCTTCGCGCAGACACTGCAGCCATTGCAGGTCACGCTCACCGACGAAGGCCTGAACGGCCTCGACATTCATTTGATCAATGAGCGCGCGCAAACGTTTAGCGGCGACCTCGAACTGGTCTGTCTGCGCGACGGCAGCGTCAAGGTGACGTCCGCGCGCCGCGCGCTGACGCTTGCCCCGCGCAGCCTGCAACGCATCAGCGCGGCCGCCCATCTGGGCCAGTTCTTCGATTTCACGCATGCGTACCGCTTCGGTCCGCGCGCGCACGATGTCACGATTGCAACGCTATACGATGCCGCGAGCGGCGAGATCGTGTCTGAAGCGTTCCATCTGCCCGAGCGTAGCGTGCATGCGCGCGATGACCTCGGTATGACGGTCGAGGTCGAACGTAGCGGCGACGGCAACGGCTGGCAACTCGCGATCGAGGCGAAGCGCTTTGCGCGCTTCGTTCATATCATTGATCCGCACTACCGCGCGGCGCGCGACTGGTTCCATCTCGCGCCCAACCGGCGCTGCATCGTGCCGCTTCTTGCGCTCGAACCGCTGCGGCCGACCGCTTTCGCGGCGACGCCGCAAGAAGTCGTTGCAACTGCATCAAACGTCGCCTTTATAGTTGATGAAACATGCGCGGCACCCCAAGGCGAAGTCCGCGCGATCAATGCGCTATCCGCCATCTTCTACGGCTAGTCGTCATTCCGAACTAGTTGCATGCCCGCGAAGCCCGTCAAAGCTCGCTTCGCACGTCTCGAACTGTCTGCCGGGAGCACTCACTGTCGGCTCGAACGCGACTGTTCGCGCATCTGAAAGGCGTTGCGTGCGACAACGTACGTATTCCATTTAACACTTCTGAATCATTTTCGCCATTGCACGAGGAGTGCTTCAAAACGTGCATGCGGCGCCAGGTTCAAATCTGCGACAGCTTCGACAGCCAGACTGTTTTTACCCGTGAGGCCCGAGCTATCAAGGGATTCCCCCGAAAGCCAAAGCTTTCATACGATGCACTCCCCATCCGGCGACGGTGTACAGAATTGAAACAAAAAGCCGCTTTTCGCCTCGCGACGCGCTAAGGGTTTCTTCGCTGCGCCGCACCAGTACGCCTTCTCCCTAACGTTGGCACGGTCCTCGCTATTACCCAAGCGCAACAGAGTGCTACCGCACACGAGCGCAACAACAGAGGCGGCGGCAGACAGGCCTAAAACGGGGCCGACGCTGTTCATCCCAACTGGTCGCGAGGCAACCAGTTCCGAGGATGCAGCATCGGATCAAAGAAACGGAGAGAGTCACGCGAAGCGCGACTTTCATGAGAGGACCGATCATGTTGACACTTCAATCCGATCTGCACGGTAACCATCTGCTGGGCGCATTGCCGTCGCACGAATGGCAAGCGCTAGCACCCCATCTCGAACTGGTTCATCTGCGCACCGAGCAACTGCTGTGCGACTCGGGTCAACGGATCCATCACGTGTACTTCCCCACCACCGCGATCGTCTCGATGCTCTCGACGATGGAAGACGGCAGTTCCGTCGAGATCGCCGCGGTCGGCCGCGAAGGCATGACCGGCGTGCCGGTTCTCACGGGCGGCGAAACCATGCCCAACCGTGTGCAGGTGCAATGCGCCGGCTTCGCCTACCGGATGAGCGCGCAGGCGCTCAAGCAACAGTTCGCACGCTCCGACTTTTTGCGCCGCCTGATGCTGCTGTATATGCACGCTCTTCTGACCCAGGTCGCACAGACCGCCGCGTGCAATCGCCATCACGCGCTCAACAAGCAGCTGTGCCGCTGGCTGCTGATCGAAGTGGACCGCGTGGCATCGAACGATCTGACCGTCACGCAGCAGCTGATCGCCGACATGCTCGGCGTGCGCCGCGAAGGCATCACCGAAGCGGCCGGCAAGCTGCACGACGAAGGCCTGATTCATCATAGCCGCGGTCATATCAAGGTGCTCGACCGCAAGGGCCTCGAAGCCCGCGCGTGCGAATGCTACGGTCTCGTGAAGCGGGAATTCGATCGTCTGCTGCCGCGACTGCGCCAGGCCGAGACCGTCGAATAAGCGGCACGGCGCTCGATGACCGGGTTCGATTTGCCAATGTTCAGGATTACTGCTCGATGTCTCGACGCACTCTTCGTGATTGCGGGCGGTCTGCTCGCCCACTGGATGCGCTTCTCTGCGCCAATCGCGTTGGCCGATACCGAGCGCCTTCTGATCGCGTTCAAATGTGTACTGGTTCTGTTGCTGTTTCCGGGCTTCGGGGTCTATGAGACCTGGCGCGGCAAGGCGCTCGCGCCGGTGCTCGCGAGAATCGCCGCGGCGTGGCTCGTGGTGGTCGCGACCGCGCTCCTGCTCGCGTTCACGCTGCATCGGATGGATGCGGTGTCGCGCCTGTGGCTCGGTTACTCGACGCTGATCTCCGGGGCGCTGATCATCGCGACCCGCTGCATCATCCACGTGGTGCTGCGCTTCGTGCGTCGCCGCGGCATGAACGCGCGCACCGTCGCGATCGTCGGCGCACCGGGTTTTGCGCGCACGCTGCTCGCGCATCTCGAGCATGCGCCGCAAGCCGGCTTCAAACCGGTGTGCGTGTTCGACACCAGCGTGCAAGGCCACGACGCGTATGGCGCGCGCCTGACCCGCCTACCCGTGCTGACCGATCTGGAGGCGTTCGCGACGAAGGTGCGCGATGAACGCGTGAACGAAGTGTGGCTCGCGTTGCCGCTTTCCGAGGAACACACGATCTACCGCTTCACGCGCACGTTCAGACACGACTTCATCAATCTGCGCTTCATTCCTGATGTGCGCGGTCTGTCGCTGTTCAATCATGCGATCGTCGATGTCGTCGGTTTGCCAACGCTGAATCTGAGCGCGACGCCGTTCTCGCCGCCGCAAATGTGGCCCAAGCTGATGTTCGACCGCCTGTTCGCCGCGCTCGCGCTGGTCGCGCTCGCGCCGGTGTTCGTCGTACTCGCTATCGGCATCAAGCTCACTTCGCCGGGGCCGGTGTTTTTCCGGCAGATCCGCAAGGGCGTCGACGGCCAGCCGTTCGGCATCTACAAGTTCCGCTCGATGACCGTCCACCAGGAAGAGCACGGCCAGATCACGCAGGCGACCCGCAACGACTCGCGCGTGACGAAGCTCGGCAGCTTCATGCGCCGCACGAGTGTCGACGAACTGCCGCAGTTTCTGAACGTGCTGCTCGGTCAGATGTCGGTGGTGGGTCCGCGTCCTCATGCGGTCGAACACGACGACCTGTACAAGGACCAGGTGTACGGCTACATGCACCGTTACCGCATCAAGCCCGGCATCACCGGCTGGGCGCAGGTCAACGGCTATCGCGGCGCGACCACCAAGGTCGAGAAGATGGAAGCGCGCGTGAAGTTCGATCTCTTCTATATCCAGAACTGGTCGTTCTGGTTCGACATGAAGATCGTCTTCATCACGATTTTCAAGGGCTTCGTCGGGCGCAACGCGTTCTGAGCATGCCATCAGGGCAAGCCGAACCCGAAGAAGAACACCTTGCACACGTCGCTGCAAATAGAAATGCCGACTCCGGCAGCCCGATCGACAGCCACCGTCGTTGACGCAAAATGAGCGGCCGCGCAGGACCCTGTCATGAACGGGTCCGCCGCGCGCGATGCCGCTTCTACAGGAACGCGCTGACGTCGGTCTGAAACCGCACCGCGAGCGCCTTGGCGACCTTCTTGCTGATCGCGCGGCGCCCCGCGAGAATATCGCTGACCACGGTCGGCGACGCGATGCCGGCCAGATCCTTCTGCTTGAGCCCATGCGCGGTCAGCAGATGGCGCAGCACCTCGCGTGGCTCCGCTTTTGGAATCGTCAGATTGCGCGCTTGCCAGTGACCGATCAGTTCCGTCACGATCGCGTGCAGATCGGCGAGCGGATCGCTGTCGTTGCCACTTAGATGATCGGACAGCGAGTTTGCGACGCGCACCATCTGGTGATAATCCTCTTCGGTGCGAATCGGCGTGATCGGCAACTGGCTCTTCAGCGCAGCCCAGGTTGCGGAGATGTCGGGAAAGGGTCCCGGAAGGCGATCGGCATTCATGTGTTTAAATTCGTCCTCGTCCAAAAGCCGTCCGCACGTTAATCGATGACGCGCGAATGACGACTGCCTGTTGTAGTGAATCGCCGTGGCACGCCGGGTTGCCCGCACGGCGAACTTCGCAGTGAGGCAATTCAGCGGTCACGAGAGCGAACGTCTGCTTCAGGTCGTTATGGCCACGCGAGGCATGCCGCGCCAGCGAATATCACGCTCGTAGCGCGTGGCGCGCACCCCGATGTCGTTTTTTGAAGTCCAACCCTGCCTGCTTGACAATGGCGCGCCGCAGCTGGCCTTGCACAGGCGGCGCGCATCGCGCGATACGCGATACGCGCAGCCGGTACAAAGCGCGCAACGCACGCGCCCACACCAATAGCCGCCCGGACACATGTTGGTCAGAACGGCTCGTTACTGCCCGTTGCGAAGTCACTGCATGACGACGAAAACTTCTTGCTCTCCTATCGAACACCCCACGAGGCGAGGACAGCGAAAGACTCTCACCTCAGTGCCTCCACCTGCTTTTCGGCGTAGTGCCGCTGGTCATGCCGAATTCCCGGATCGCGAGATCGGGCTCCGCCCGCTCCACCTGCTCCCCGCGTTCCATCGCCGGCAGACCCTGAGCGCCCGCCGCGATCGTGCGCGTGACCTCGGCCATGAACGCGCGCCGGAATACCGCAGCCGAAAACCGCTCGGCGTTCGCCCGACATGCCGCTGGCGTGATGTACGCGCTCAGCCGCTCGAAGCGGTCGATCGCGTCGAGCATCGACACGGCCGTCTGGCGCGCGAAGAAGACGCCGGTCGGATGCGGGTCGCCGACCGGCACCACCGTTTCGAGCGCCCCGCCCTTGCCGAACGCAATGACCGGCGTGCCGCAGGCTTGCGCTTCGAGCGGCACGATGCCGAAATCTTCCTCGGCCGCGCACACGAAGGCTCGCGCGCGCGCCAGATGGTCCTTCAGTATGCCGAACGGCTGATAGCCAAGGATCGTCACGTTCGGCCCGGCCTTCCCGCGAAGCGCCGCCATCTGTGGCCCTTCGCCGATCACGATCAGTCTGCGCTGCGGGGTCGCGTTGAACGTCTCGACGATCAGATCGATGCGTTTGCGCGGCACCATCCGCGACACGGTCAGATAGAAATCGTCTTTCTCGGTGCGCAGTTCGAATTCGTTCACATCGACCGGCGGCGGAATCACCGCGGCATCACGCCGATAGGTTTTCATCATGCGCCGCGCGACCGATTGTGAATTCGCGATCAGACGATCGACACCATTCGTGGACTGCGCATCCCAGCCGCGCAGATAATGCAGCAACACGCGCGCGGCCCACGACTTCGGCCCGCGCAGCAGATTCGCTTCGCGCAGATACTGATGCTGCAGATCCCACGCATACCGCATCAGCGAATGCACGTAACTGATGTGCGTCTGATCAGGACCGACCAGCACGCCCTTCGCGACCGCGCAAGAACTGGTGATGACCAGGTCGTAACTCGACAGATCGAACCGTTCCACGGCAAGCGGCATCAAGGGCAAATAGGCGCGATAGCGAGTGCGCGCAAACGGCAGACGTTGAATGAACGACGTGGTGACCGGCTTGCCGGCAAGCGGCTTGCGATCTTCCAGAAAATCGACGACGCTGAAAACATCGGCGTCGGGAAAGCACTCGATGATCTGCTCAAGCACTTTCTCGGCGCCGCCGGGAGCGACCAGCCAATCGTGCACGATCGCCACTTTCATATTCCGTCCTATCTGTCGCAATACGCCACCTGGCCTCAGAGAACAGTGTATGTGCCACGCTGCTGGCTGTGCGTGCGCGTGCCCACATTCGACGTGCGACAGTACGCGAGTCGTTCAGACAGTCCGTTCGCCCCTGTGAAACCACGGACACCGCACCGTGCGCGGCGAAGTCGTGCGGCGGCGTCAGCGCTGAATTGTCTGCGCACGGTGTCAGGCGTTTTTTGCCGGGTACGAGCGAATGCCGCCGTGGCGGGCGGTGTCGCCGAGATCGTGCGACACGGCCGCAATAAAAAACGCGTGTGAGCCGTTGGAACGGCTCACACGCGTCAGCGCGAACAGAGATGCAGTCCGCCTAGTTCTGGTCGTACGTGATCGTTTGCACGCCGGTGTCCGTGCCGAGCAGGCACAGATTCGCGCCGCGACCCGCGAACAGGCCGACCGTGACGACGCCAGGCCATGCGTTGATATGCGCCTCGAGCGTGCGCGGGTCGCTGATGCTCAAGCCCTTCGCGTCGATGATCTCGTTGCCGTTGTCGGTGATGAACGGCACGCCCTCTTTCGTCACGCGCACGACGGGCACGCCGCCGAGCGCCGTCACGCGGCGGCCGATCGCGGTGCGCGCCATCGGCACGATTTCGATCGGCAGCGGGAAATTGCCGAGCGTCTCGACGACCTTGCTCGCATCCGCGATGCAGACGACCACGTCGGACACCGACGCGACGATCTTCTCGCGCGTCAGCGCGCCGCCGCCGCCCTTGATCATCGCGCCGCTGTGATCGATTTCGTCGGCGCCATCGACGTAGACCGGCAGCGAGTCGATCTCATTCAAATCGAGCACCTTGAAGCCGTGCGATTGCAGGCGCGCGGTGGTGGCGAGCGAACTCGACACCGCGCCGCGATAGCGGGATTTGGTGGCGGCCAGCGCGTCGATGAAGCAGTTCGCGGTGGAGCCCGTGCCGACGCCGATCACCGAGCCTTGCGGCACGTTGGCGTTCACGTAGTCGGCGGCGGCCTGGCCGACCAGTTGTTTGAGTTCGTCTTGGGTCATGGGAGAGACGGGAGAAGCGTGAAAAACCACTAGTTTACCGGAGCGGCGCGGGGAAGGCTCGACGGAGGCCAGCCGCTTGCCGTGGAGCGCGCTAGCAACGGAATGCCGTATTACTTACATCGTACCTGGTGAAATGATCGACGAAAATTCGTACCCTGAGTTCCACGGGCTGTTCGGGGCCCATCTCAATCAGGATTCAGGATTCTTCACCGACCTTTGCCGCACAGCCTCGAACAAACACACCCCGCTCGCCACGGACACATTCAAACTCTCCACCGTCCCGGCCATCGGAATGTTCATGACCACATCGCAAGTTTCGCGCGTCAGACGCCGCATGCCCTCGCCTTCGGCGCCCATCACGAGCGCCACGGGCCCGTCGAGCTCCGTTTCGTAGACGCTCTTCCCCGCGTCGTCGGCCGTGCCGACCACCCACACGCCAGCATCCTTGAGCTCGCGCAGCGCGCGCGCCAGATTCGTGACGGTGATGTACGGCACCGTGTCGGCCGCGCCGCTCGCGACCTTCGCCGCGGTCGCGTTCAGTCCCACCGCACGATCGCGCGGCGCGATCACCGCGTGCGCGCCGGCCGCATCGGCGACGCGCAGGCAGGCGCCGAGGTTGTGCGGATCGGTCACACCATCGAGCACGAGAATCAGCGGCGAACCGCTGATGCCGTCGAGCAGTTCGGCGAGGTTCTGCGCGAGCGGCAGATCGCCCGCGCGCGCGACCACGCCCTGATGACGTTCGGTGCGCGCGAGGCCCCACAGACGCGTTTCGTCGGCTGCGATCAGACGCACGCCCGCGTCCTTCGCGGCATGCAGGAATTCGGTCATACGACGGTCCTTGCGCGTCGCGTCGTAATAGACATCCTCGACAGTCGACGCATCGTGCCGAATGCGCGCGGTCACTGCGTGGAAACCGTATAAAACCTTATGACGTGCCATGACTGAACAACCTTTGATTGGGCGCGCGTTCGGCGCGCGCCACTGTGATGAATATGAAACCAAAAGGCAGACCGCGCGCAACCGGCACCCATTCAAGTGCCCGCTGCGCGCGGTCCCGGCGCTGTGACAATCTCAGCGCTTCTTGCGTGCCTGCTTCGGCGCCGCCTTGGTCGCGACACCGTGCTTCTTCGCCGCGCCACGCGCCGCGCGCGCCTCCTTGACCGCCGCGCTCTGCGCGGGCGCGGCCTTGTTGCGCCGCGGACCCTGTACAGACGGGCCGCTTTCCGCCGACGGCAACGCGCGCAGGCGCGGGCCGCTGCCATCACCCTTGTCCGCCGCGATGCCGCGTGCCGCGG
The DNA here is from genome assembly GCF_014397785.1 of Paraburkholderia podalyriae. Taxonomy (GTDB): domain Bacteria; phylum Pseudomonadota; class Gammaproteobacteria; order Burkholderiales; family Burkholderiaceae; genus Paraburkholderia; species Paraburkholderia podalyriae. The sequence continues at coordinate 79,400 of NZ_VZQQ01000019.1, read as the reverse complement.
GCGGCTTGATCGGCGTATCGCGCACGAGTCGGAAGTCGATCTTGCGCGCGTCGAGATCGACGCGGCTCACCTGCACCCGCACGCGATCCGACAGCCGATAGCGAATGCCGGTGCGCTCGCCGCGCAGTTCGTTCTTGATCTCGTCGTACTGGAAGTAGTCGGAGCCGAGTTCGGTCACATGCACCAGACCTTCGATGAACAGCGAATCGAGCTGCACGAAAATGCCGAACGACGTGACGCCGTTGACCATGCCGCCATACTCTTCGCCGAGCTTGTCGCGCATGAAATAGCATTTGAGCCACGCTTCGACGTCGCGCGATGCTTCGTCCGCGCGGCGCTCGTTCGCCGAGCAGTGCAGCCCGAGCTCTTCCCAGATCGCCACGTTGTTCCCGCGCGCGCGGGCGCCGCGCTTTTCCTCATCGGCTTGCTGCATCGCGCGGGCGCGCGGCGACAGCGCGGTATTGAGCTCGACGCCATGCGACGGCTGCGGCTGATATTTACGGCCCTGCAGAATCGCGTAGATCGCACGATGCGTGAGCAGGTCAGGATAACGGCGAATCGGGCTCGTGAAGTGCGCGTAGGCCTCGTAGGCGAGACCAAAGTGGCCGATGTTGTCGGGGCTGTAGACCGCCTGCTGCATCGAGCGCAGCAGCATCGTCTGCAGCATCGAGGCGTCGGGCCGGTCGCGGATCTGTGCCATCAGTGCGGCGTAGTCGCTCGCGTGCGGTGTGTCGCCGCCGCCGAGCGTCAGGCCCATGCCGCGCAGGAACGTGCGCAGGTTCTCGAGCTTTTCCGCGCTCGGGCCCGCGTGTACGCGGAACAGGCCCGGATGCTTGTTGCGCTTCAGGAAATCCGCCGCACACACGTTCGCGGCCAGCATGCATTCCTCGATCAGCTTGTGCGCGTCGTTACGCGTGCGTGGCACGATCTGCTCGATCTTGCCCTGCGCGTTGCAGACGATATACGTTTCCGTCGTATCGAAGTCGATCGCGCCGCGCTTCTGGCGCGCCGCGAACAGCGCCTTGTAGACGCCATACAGATTTTGCAGTTGCGGCAGCAACGCGGCGCGGCGGATCGCTTCCGGGCCCTTGGTGTTTTTCAGCACCGCGGCGACTTCGGTGTAGGTGAGCCGCGCGGCCGAATGCATGACGCCCGGATAGAACTGATACGCCTTCACGTCGCCGCGCGCGGTGACGATCAGGTCACACACGAGCACGCACCGGTCGACTTGCGGATTCAGCGAGCACAGTCCGTTCGACAGCTTTTCCGGCAGCATCGGGATCACACGGCGCGGGAAATAGACCGACGTGCTGCGCTCGATCGCGTCGGTGTCGATCCCGCCTTGCGGATGCACGTAATGCGACACGTCCGCGATCGCGACGATCAGGCGGAAACCATCGCCGCGGCCGACTTTCACGGGCTCGCAATAGACGGCGTCGTCGAAGTCGCGCGCGTCCTCGCCGTCGATCGTGACGAGCGGCACGTCGCGCAGATCGACGCGATGGCGGATGTCGGCCGGGCGCACTTCGTCGGGCAGCTTGGCCGCTTCGCCGAGCGCCGCCTCGCTGAATTCGTGCGGCACGCCGTACTTGCGCACCGCGATTTCGATTTCCATGCCGGGGTCGTCGATATCGCCGAGCACTTCGACCACGCGGCCGAGCGGCTGCGAATGCCGGCTCGGGAAATCGGTCAGCTCGACCACCACGACCTGGCCGACCTTCGCCTTGCGGGTGTTCTGCGTGATCAGGATGTCGTGGCCGATGCGCTTGTCTTCGGGCGCGACGATCAGCGCGCCGTTTTCGTTGAGCAGACGACCGATCACACGCTTGTTCGCGCGGTCAGTGACCTCGACGATGTGCCCTTCCGGCCGCCCCCGCCGGTCATAGCCGACGATGCGCGCGAGCACGCGGTCGTTGTGCATGACTTTCTGCATCTCGCCATTGGGCAGGAACAGGTCGTCCTGGCCGTCGTCGCGAATCAGGAAGCCGTAGCCGTCGCGATGCCCCTGCACGCGACCCGCGACGAAGTTCGACGGATGCGTCAATTGATAGAGATTGCGCTGATCGAGCCGGATCTGGCCGTCGCGCTCCATCGCGCCGAGACGCTTGAAAAATCCTTCGCGCTCCTGGCGCTTGATCGACAGGGCTTCGGCGATGTCGTTCGCGGCAAGCGGCGTTTCACTCGTGCGCAGCACGCCGAGGATTTCTTCGCGGCTTGGAATCGGATACGGAAATTTGCTCAAGGGCTTGTCGATGATTTTTTCTCGTTGCATGGACGTCGGTCGGCGATGTGGTCCGGCCTGGAAGGCGTTTGCGTAATGCGCGCAGTCGCGCTCGACTGTATTTGCAGGGCGGCTGCGCTGCCTCGGTCATTGCACCTGCTGCTTGCTGCTCTACTGCGATTTGCACCGGAAACTGCCGCTGTCCAGCTGATTCAACGCCAAGCCGACGCGCGTCTGGGTGATCGCATGTCGACACTCGCTCGTGACACCGGATGTGCATCGCGTCAATGAAGTACTGCGAGGCATTCTAACACCCGTGTCGGGCGCCTGGCGGGCCTGCGGCGGTCGTCCGGACGCGTAGTGCGGCGGCTCGCCGCGAGCTTCGACTGTGTTTGGCGAATCGCTTGACACGTCTGAACCTGTCGCTATAATGACGGTCTTTGCTGTTCATCACCTGCCCAGGTGGCGAAATTGGTAGACGCACTAGGTTCAGGTCCTAGCGGTGGCAACACTGTGGAGGTTCGAGTCCTCTCTTGGGCACCAGATTCGAAAGTAGAGCCGCCTTCGGGCGGCTTTCTTTTTGTGTAGGGCCTTGGTAGTCGAGATCATTGTTTTGTCGATTGCCGGATGAGCAGGACGGTGGCTCGGTAGCGATTGCATCACTTCGCTGCGCGTTCAACCGGGCGGATGAGACAAGCAGGTTTGTTTGAAGCAGGAATTGACAAACTTAATCATCTTGCTAAACTAGCGGTCTAGTTTGAAGACGTGCCCAGGTGGCGGAATTGGTAGACGCACTAGGTTCAGGTCCTAGCGGTGGCAACACCGTGGAGGTTCGAGTCCTCTCCTGGGCACCACAAGACTGTTTAGCGTAGTACAGAGAAGTCCAGAAGACCCCGTAAATCATTGAATTTGCGGGGTTTTTTGTTTATTGTCGTCCAAGTCGGAACACGGCGAGCCACGTGCATATGAGTACGTTTTTGAGTACATTGAAAGTTCGAGATCACGCAATGTACTCACCATGCCTCTCACAGTCCGCGAAGTCGAAGCAGCCCGCCCCCGGCCAAAGCCCTACGGTGTCGCCGATGGCGACGGGCTGATCCTCTGGGTCACGCCGGAGGGCAACAAGTTCTGGCATTTCCGCTACCGCCTGCACGGCAAGCAACCGCGTATCTCGTTGGGACGCTACCCCGACGTCACGCTTCAGAAAGCCAGGCAGCAGGCAGCGGCATACCGGACGCTCGTCGCCGACGGCGCCGATCCGCGCGCGAAACGACGGATAGACCGGCAGCGGGCGGATACCAGCGACGACGGCACGTTCAGGGCAGCTGCTGAACTCTGGTACAAGAGCAAACAGGATGCGGGTCGGTCCGCCTCGACGCTGGACAAGATCCGGACGTACCTCGACAAGGACATCCTGCCCGAGCTCGGTTCGATCAAACTAGTGAACATCACGCGCGCAGACTGCGCCCGCGTTCAGGAACGCTTCGAAAAGCGCGACGCCCTTAATGTCTCGAAGAAGGCCCGCGGCTGGCTACGCGAAATCTTCAGTCAGGCCATCGCACGCGGCCAGTGCGAGTTCAATCCCGCATCCGAGCTCAAGGTCATTGCGAAACCCGCGCGAAAAGCAAAACCTTATCCCCACCTCCTCGAACCGGAGCTGCCCGATTTCCTGCGTGCGCTCGAGAAATCAACGAGTCGCCTCATCGCCTACGTCGCTGCCTGGATGACGATCTGGACGGCAAGCCGTCCCGGTATGGTCCGCTACGCTGAATGGACCGAGGTTGATCTCGATGGCGCGCTGTGGACAATTTCCGCAGAGAAGATGAAGATGCGGCGCAGCCACGTGACGCCACTCCCGTCGCAACTGGTCAAGGCGCTCAGGGAGCTCAAAAAACTGACAGGCCGTCACCAGTACGTTTTCCCCAGTATCGGCACGAAGCACGAAGTCATCAGCGAGAACACCATCAACCTCGTGTTTTCGAAGATTGGCTACAAGGGTCGCATGGTCGGTCACGGCACTCGCCATACCGCGAGCACCCTTCTTCGCGAGCACGGATGGACAAAAGATCACGTTGAAACGCAGCTAGCCCATCTCGAGGAAGGCACTGCCGGCGACTACAACCACGCCAAATATCTAGTTCAACGTCGCGCGATGATTCAGTGGTACGCCGACTACCTTGATGCGCTCAAAACAGGCATGCACCCCATCCACCAACAATCATTTGCCCAACGGGTCAACACAACGTCCATGCGACCGACCTCTGCGCCGCCAACGCTCGGCAATGACGAAATCGCAGCCTGACAAAACAAAACCGCGCATACGTTTGCATGCGGTCAAGATTCAACCATTTCAACTGAGCCTGCGAAGCCAACAATGGTCGACAATCCGGACATCCGCGCAGGCATCACACAGTAAGGCGTACACCCCTGTGTGCTCCATTGTGCGCCTACATTAGGAGCTGGTGCGTCCGCCCGTCTACCAAACGATCTACTTCTCTCGTACAGCTCGCCCAAGGAAAAGTTCGTCCGCAGGTGCGCGACCGCATTGCCGACGAGCTGACACTGGCCTTGGTCGTAACGATTGCCTGTGTCGTCGTCACATCCAGTGATACGCATCCAACGGTCTTACCGGGCGTCATGCTGCATCCCCACGACGGAAGTCAAGTTCACACTACGCTGACGCGACCCAACCTAGACGTGATGGCCGTAGCGCGCAGATCTTATCCGATCTCTAATAGCCCGACGTTGGTCCGTATTTTCTCCAGGAAACTGCCTTCGTCCTCCAATCGGTGATCAAAATGCTGGTTCACTATTCCTTGGACTATGTATCGCTTTCCGGTATGACTCGATTGCGCTCTAACTCCAGACTGTCCGTCGATTTTTCCGATAACAGTCAAGTTGCAACCTAGGTTCTTAGCCCTCTCAATAGCTTGTCGATGCTCTTCCGGTACGGCATAGAGAATTGACCAATCACCGACGCTAAAGGATAGATTTATGAGCGGAACACCGAATATCGCATTAGCTTGGTGAGCAAATTTATGATATGGAAGCCGCTCCAAATCTAACACCGCCCCTGCTCCGTCAGAAACCACATTCAAAATGCCTTCATACAAACCATCACTTAGGTCAGTCCCCGAAGTTGCCAGTCCGCTCGAATTAATGAATTCAGCGTCAGCCCACCTCGCTGATGGCTTGGCCAAATAGGTTACGTACTCCGCGGCCGCCCCGCCACGAACACCTGCATCAAGGCTCAAATAGGCCCCAACGAACCCGCCGAGCGACCCAGCTAGCACCAGAAGATCACCTGGTTGTCCACGACGACGACTGAGGATCTTTGAACGGTCCACCAGACCAAATGCGCAGCCGACAATATGTGGTTCATTAGACTCCTTTGTATCCCCCCCGAGAAGCGCAACACCATTTTTCGTGCACTCCTCTTGCGCGCCGTAGACAATTTTTTTCGCATCAACCGCATTCCAGTCGCCCGGGAGACTCATCGAGATCATGAACCCCTTCGGGCGAGCCCCTACCGCAAGTAAATCACTACAGTTGGCCGTCACCGCCAGTGCGCCCCACATTGAGTAGTCAGTCCATCCCCTAATAGCGGCAATCGGCTTCGCTGCGCGATCGATCTTCAATGCAATCGCCGTATCGCCAAAGCCGATATCCATCACGCTCGCGTCTTGACCAAAGCCGTTAACAAAATTTGCATCAGTGATCAGCCCAGAGAGCAGCTCGGCAATAAATGGCTTCTCATGCATAGCTTTCAATTTCATTGATCCTCCTCCGCGATCGCTGCAACCATCGATTGCAGTTGCGCGCCCATTTCACGCTCATTCAGTGGGCGAGCAAAGTCCGACGAGCGATCACGAGATATCCGCTCCGGCCTGAACACGCTCACAATCTTTTCGACTACTACGTCTTGCAATTGAACCGTGACCACCGGCCCGCCGAGCGCTCGAACCGAATGCAGCTCCGTCGCTGACAAATAATAGACGTTCTCGGAATGGAACAACGAAGTGCTTATCCGGCTAATGTGCACATTCTTTACATCCGACTCCATCGGATCACAAGAATGATCGGTTGAGTGAAACGCAAATCTTCGGTAGCGATCACCCGACGCCTTTTCCGTGAATTTGTGCTGCTCAAGCGTCCCTGCGATTATCTTCGACGCAAACCCGTATGCATGGTCGTGAACATCAAGATGCTCAGCCTCACCGTTCGACCAAAAATTGAAACGAACCCTTCTATTAAATGCACCAGCCGATTCGAATACGACGAATTTGAAAAATCCAAGTTGATGTTGCGCGCCATACAGAAACGATTTCGAGATCCCCTCCGAATTAGAGAGCGCTCTAGTGGCATAACTCAATACGTCCTCCTTACTCACGGACGTTTCGAGAACCTCACAGAGTTCCTGACTTTGTACCACACGGTCTCTATTTTCATAGAGATAGTCAAATAGCCTATTCATCCGCCTGCCCCACAAGTGGCACATTCACTGCCAATGGCGTTGCTTTTCCAAGCAATTCAGTCGAATTCTCGCACAGAAAATTCAATATATCACCGTTACCTTGCACCGTCGCCTGATCCGCAGACAGCTCATCCAAAGAAAGCCACTCATACAAGATACTTTCACCCACCTGGAACGACTTTGCCGAAAATCGACCTTTCAATTTATCGCAGACCACAACACTAAAGAAGTCGAAACTATACGTAGTATAGCGCCCAGATCTTCTAGAAACCTTATTTGATACTAGTTCGCAATCTTCAATATTAGTAACAACAAAGCAACCGCTCCCACCTCCCCCAAATCTCCCGTGCAGAATATCAGCTAACTTGGAGTCATCGTCCGGAACTTCACTACGTCGAACATTCGGAAGTAAATAGCAATTCCACACCGGGTCACGATATGCCAATACTTTCGCTACCCCATCCCCGTCCTTCGCCTTAAATATAAAAACGATTCTCCGGCTTTGCTTAGTAAGCGATTCTTCATAAAGCTCATACAGAAAACCATTAACCGATGGCCTGAAGGTCAATCGCCATAATCCTCGAAGAGTCCAGAGCCCGGTTAAAATCATGGAGAAAATCGCTAAGGCAGCCCATTGGGCAGCACTAACCCCGAATTTATCTTTAAAGTCTGAAACAAGGTAAGTCGCCAATAATGTTACGAAAATACTAAGCGGACCCTGCCATCCACCACTCCGCGACTCCACATCGCGTATGCGCCCAGCGATAACAGCCTTAAGCGTTTTGCTGTTAAACAACAAAAATTCCGGGATCTGATTGTGTTTGCTCTTTATTTTAACTTTTGATATTTTCTTGATTTTATTCCACATGGTCACCTCGACATGCTCCTTGCGCGAACTAGCACATTATTTGAAACTACCCTTGCGCCAGAGGCCCAAAAAGCTCGACTGTGTAACTCCACAGCCTTCGTAGCCCCGAGCTAGTCTCCCTGGAGTAGGTCAAACACTCCGGCAACAATAAGCTTACCGTGCCTTTACTTTTCCCTTCAAGGCACCAATAAAGTGCAAACCCAAGCACTTGCACCTTTGTTGCGAGTGGAGACAACGCAATTTCAGCCTCAGGACAAGCACGTTCGATTTCGGCCACCATTTCCTGAACAACGCTCGCGGTAGAGAAGGGATCGTTAGCGGGAGCAAACCGCCGCTTCGCCGTCCAGTCGTCAGACAGAATGATTCCACCGCTTTTCGCGGCGCTTATGGCGCTTTGCTGGTACATATCCGCGCTCAGCGAAGGAAACGAAAAGAGCGGAAATACGGTTGAGCTATCCTTATAGGTCGTCACTTCATTAATTAGCTTATAATCGTACCCCACTCCAAGAATAAGATAGTCTCGATCTGTTGCACCGCTGGCAAGCCCCGCCACCCCGACCGCTCCCATACCGCGAATTGACCTCACATCCCCGCTAGTAGTCGTCGCAAATCGCGTATGCTCTTGCTTGGTATATGCGTCCGGCTCAGAATAAAGGGCCGTAAACTCTCTCACTCCAATGTGGGAAAGCATGGCAACCAGGAACGCCAATACATGCCGCATAAACCCGGTTATATCGATACAGACGGTTTTCCCAGTTAAATCTCCAACCTCCTCAAGCAGCTCCTTTACCTGAATACTTTCATCCGTTCCTTCGGGACAAATGGCTGGCGCATTTCTAGGTCGTTCGACCTCCGTGTACAAATATTCCGGATGAACAAGCCAAAATTTCTTATCAGCCCGTACCCGGTCGAAAACGGTTCTCACGCGATCACTTGCGTTAAAGGCTGACACAAATACATCGTATTTCGTCAATTCCCGTTCTATATTCTCGCGACGAATTGCACGCCGATAAAAGCAGGCATAATCAATCATGAGGGAAAAGCTCCTCCTGACGAGGCCCTGAATCTTTTTGCCGGGAGAACGGATTATTCCACTTTGATTCGAGTTTTTTCACTAGAAATTTAAATTCTTCTGCTCGTTCACGCTCAAAAATTGCGTTAAGAAGCTCGGCACCCAACTTTAGATCGCCGCGGCGACCTAGCGGCAATCCCCATCGAGGCGACAACATCGGATTGAGTTGCACCTTTCGATTAACTGCCTCACTATTGCGATCAGGCCGACCGTCGTCGATTTCAAACAGGAAGGAGAAATGAAGCGCGTGCCTCAACGTCGCGCGCGCCTGCTCCGACATCACGTCCTCTTCGAAACTTACCGCTAACGGAGACACTTCCGGAATGTTAAGTGCATAGCGGGCCGCTCTAAGTAAAGTTGCGAGTCGCGACACCGCATCCCGCGCCAGGTCCGACGCAGTTCCGAAGTTTGTGTCCTGCTCAAACATAAATTTCGCAGCCTCTGAAGCGGCTGTCGTTTGCACGTCAATAGTCGCGGGCCTTCCATCAAAAAAGCCTTCCTCTTTGAAGGCAAGAATTTGATAGATCTTTCCTAACAATACGAGCAGATTCCGCGGATTCCCGGACGACATCTTCACAAACGTTTCAAACCCGGCATACGGAACACCACCAGGCCGCTTGGCCTCTCTACAGAGCTGCGCTAGAAGATCTCCGGAATAATGCCCATACGCATTTCGATACGAATGGGAATGCGCATCCACTCCGTGTAAAAACGTCTGCGCATCCGCGGCGATCGAAGTCGCGACGGCGACCAGATTTTCACCGCTTCGAGCGCGCTTAACAAAGCGCAGTATATTAAGCTTACGGATTAAAATCGGAAAATCCGAGAGCAGCGCACTCATAATCGCAGTGATCTCGCGCTCCGTCAACCGAGACGGGCGCGCGACAGATCTCAATACTTCATGGAACGATCGTTCATACGGCAAATCGTCTAGGGAACCGAAAAGGTCAAAAATAAAGTTCGAATAATACCCACGAGACTCAACATCAAGAAAAAATTCTTTTGGGTCAAAGTCTTCTTTACCTTCGAGAACATCTTGCCCCAATCCTGCAGCGGAGAGTCGCTTATGAATGAACTCCCTAGCAAACTTCGGATAATGCTTGTAGTCACGCAAGATATTATCGAGGAATACAGTTTTGAATTCAGCGCCCTCTCTATTTTCCTCGCCATTGGACAATGTTCCATATGTCTTGACGGCATAGAGCCTACCGCCAACGCGGAAAGTAGCGCGCCCTTCGCCGTATCGTATTAGCGCGTTTACAACCTTTTGTTGAGCCGCTGAGAAATTCTCTATTTCGTCGACGAGATAGATGAATGGCAAGTTTCCGAGTTCATGATGCCAATTTCCGAGATATGCACCAATATTAAGAGAAATCTCGCCAAGCGAGAATGGAACTGATATTTCAAGCTTGCCGGAGAAGGCAGCATTATTGACTGCCTGATCTACCTTTCTTCTTTCCGTCGAAATCCATTTTCGAAATTGATCGAAAGTTTCGCAATTGATTGCAACCGGATCAGTGATATGAGGCTTCAACTGATCCAAAAATCTTACATCATCGAAATCTTCATTCGGCGAATTAGCACGAACGAGGGCGAGAACCTCAAGTGCCGCCTCGACCAAACGAATCTCAAAGTAGAATGCGAACGCTGCCTGCCATTTCGCCTTTGTGTCTGTTGGAGACTCGAACCGGGATGCGTCCAAGCCGTTCGCTCTCACAAAAACCGCAAGAAACCGATTCCGACGCAGAACTGAAATTCCGCTCTGCCCTTGATGACGTAGACACAAGGCTTGATAAGAAAAGTAGCGAAGGATGTGTGTTTTACCTGTGCCCTTCCCGCCAAGTACGAACTTGGAAACGCGCGATCGTGGCTCAATTATTTCATCGATAGCCGAATCACCAACGCTTACCCACAGCGAATTGATTTGCTCATAGGAGATATCTGATGCCTTTATGAGGGCGAACGGATTAACCTTGTTCATACCAAGCCTCGCCCGTAGCGCTTATCATATCTCAGAAAAACAGGGTTCCACGGAGCACGTCCCCCCTCATTCCAAAATATCGGAGCAGTGTTATTTGGAGTATTGTGCGAAAACCCTAGTAGCAATTGCCCATCCTTATAGCCCAATGGCCAGTTCGGATAAATTTTCTTACCGTACACCTTTGCCATTCGCTTTAGATCATCGATAGAGAACCAATCTTGTCCCGAGCCAAAATAACGAGAGGCTTCCTCAAATGCCTTAAATGACTCATCCAATTCGAACAGACAAGAAACAGCCTCGCCAAAAAAATTTGCATCGCTGAGCGTGACCAATCCTTTCGTCGTGGCGAACAGTGACAAGAACCGTAGCTCTACAGTAGGGTTTGATGCCCTAATCAGATCAATGTGTGGCTTGAGTTCCTTGGTAACTTGCGTTCCAGATCCCACTAAATCGTCGAAGAACACATAACGAGTTACCGACGACTCTCTCGCTTTATACGAGATATTTCCATTAGCATCAGACGCAGGAAAAAAAGCTCCCGCCAGGTCTGCGAATAGACCTTTCGGCAAATAATTGACTTGCCGAAAATAATATAGCAAATGTGCCCCGCTTTCCGCTGGATTTCCAACCCCAACAAATCGAGTGGCAGAGAGTTCGCGTGCATACAGCTTCCTTATCGCCTCAAAGTTCCAGCTATGCTGCGAATTTCTCCTGATGCGCTGAAGCATCGGCGCCTCGAAATGATCGCGATATGCTGACCGAAGCATCTCCCGGACCATTCGTCGACTGAAATACATGAAGCGACCGAGCACAAACAAAGCCAATCGCCGTTCTGCATCTACATCAAGGCATGCGCCAGTAAAATTTTCTAGCCACGCGCGAATATACGGCCACCGAATCTCGCTATCCCACACTTGCTCAATCATCTCGCGAAGGTGATATTCCAGTTCTTCATGCGTCATTGCGAGGCCTCAACGCTTTCCGAACATAAGGACACTTTCCCTCGAAATCACCGAAGCAGTCTTATTTCTTTTCACCATTAGGCCGCGTGATTTGATGTGATCTACCAGACTGAGCTCAAGCCGCATACCAAGACCCTCCAGTATCTGCGTAAAAAAATTGTCATTACGCAGGGGGAGTCCGCACACCTGGTTATTACCCACAACCAGCACGATCTTTCCTTTTTCCGCGATGACGCGAGCCATTTCAGTCAATGCTTGACGCATCTCCACAAGGTAGGTCATCGTGATCCTTGCCCGATCGGAGTTGATCTCACCTATCTCGGTCACGAGATCGAGATAGGCTTGGGGAAGTCCATCAGCGCTGTCCACTCCCTCCGACAAACGGAGATGCTCGCGGCCTATCGAAGCGCCTTCCAGTGCACGCAGATCTCCTGGCCCCGCTAGACCCAGCCAATTTAGTGAGAGGCTCGTTGCCCTGACATATTTTTGAGCGCTCCCATATGGAGGCGACGAAATGATAAGTGGGACGCTACCTTCGCTCATCGGTCTACTCCCCACCCTTCCGGGTTCGCGAAGCTGACGGGCGTCAGTCCCCACCGGAACGGCCATGGATCGAGTCGGATTTGTGCAGTTGGCCTCTTCGACCCGGGCCACGTTAGCCTCGCAAATCCGCTCGAACTCATCAAACACGTTCGCTGCCGAGAGGCGTTGTAGCTGACTCTCGATCTGTGCCCGCGCCTCAGGACGCAGCCGTGGCTTTGCCTTGAGGCGCACAGGAACTGCAACGGTGGGATCGGCGAAACTCAGTTTTCTTGCCGTTACGGAAAAGCAAACCTTGAAAAAGTCGCGTGCATCATCATTGGCTACCTCATCAACTGCTCGAAGAAGACGTTCCAGATCACGCTTGATTCTTGGGTCGTACCAGAGGACCTCATTGACGATCGAAACTACCGGGCCAGTGCGGTAACGCCTCGCGCGAGCCATCAAGTCCCTCATCGCGGTTCGCAAGGCTGATACTCGAAAGGCTTTCGTCTTGACCTTCGTGATCAGTAGAGCGAGCGGATTCGCATCGGCTACCAACGGCCGCCATCCAGCGAGTGACCCTTCCAGTGCCACGGTCCCAGAACCGCAGAAAGGGTCCAAGACAGTGGCAACTCCACCACCAAGCGTACGCGCACCGCAGAAAAAGTGCGCGATATGAGGCAGCAATTTCCCGGGGTAAGGGTGCATGTGGTGGGTCTGTTGATCCCCCATTCTCAGCCAATTGACCAGCGCCCTGAAATCGACCTCGACCGGGTCCCCCGTCTTACCGAAATCGTGCAAGAGACGCTCGAGAAGCATAGACGTGTCCAGAACAGGCGCAGATGGCACGTTCTTCTTTTGACTTGCTGGTGGCGCCCTAAGTATGCGTTGACTCGCGTGCATTGGTTCACATCTTTTCGTTGTATTCGGTGTGGCATCGAAGTACCGCCTCACCCTACCTTAGAGGCAAAGACACGCGGCTCGCAGCTTCCTGCACAGCTCATTATCTCACGGGGAGTGAGTCTAGACGAAGCCTCAAACGTGTGATAGGAGTCTTGTTTTGTGTTCACCCTATGGTGAAAGCCAGCTCCGCACAAAAACCTCCTATAACCTCGTTACACTTCTCGACACAAGACTGTCCCGAGTTTGTTGCGCCTAACGCCGTTTGATGCTCGATACAGAGATACAGCAACATCTCGTCTTGCATACGAGGTCGCGTGATTTCATGTGAAGCGCTCCTTCGTCGTTTGCGACTTTGCCTCCACCAATGAAGATCAAACGAAAAAAGATTTGGCTGTCGTAGAGCGGTAAGTCAGCGTATTCAGCTTCGCGTTCTCGAGTCGCAAAAAGACTCTCCGGACGCCCGAGTCTAGATAAGAATCCGGTCCGGCCCCCAGTGAATCCACGTCGCCACAACTAGCATCCCGTCGCCCCCTCTCCCGGACGGGCAAACGACGCGACCTAGTGCGCGCAGGTCTTTCGGCCGCCATCGGTATTGGCGCCATAGGTCCGACGGCGTGGAACCTCGCCAAGGCCAATGCCCCGTGTGCTGGAGCCGCCGGACATTCTGAGACAAGCGTCTGCGCTTTGAAGTGATCGCCGAGCCCCTTCAATGTGAGCGGATTGCTCCACGGTCGCCTCGTCAACACCCATACTTTCGCACGTGGTGCGACGACGAATATTGTAACCGTGAGTAACAAGAGCAGTCACTCTTGTCCGGGGTTTTGCCAGTTGCCCTCACGCTTGCTCATGGCATCTCATTTCTCTCTTGACGTTGGTCCATTGAAGGCTGGAACGATGCGGGGATAATCAGAACCAGTCAGGAAACGGAGGGTATGCGCCATGGATCAGATCATGCGCATGAAGGACGTTGTGAAAAAGATTGGCCTGTGTCGTGCCACCATCTACGCGATGATCAGCCGCGGAGAATTCCCGCGGCCCATCCGCATCGGCGAACGTGCAACCGGCTGGCGCGAATCGGAACTGGAAGCGTGGGTCGCGAATCGCACCGCGGCGCGAGAGCGATCGTCGCCGGCGCTGCGCTCGGGCCGCTGACGGGCACATCACGACGCGGCCACACCCGGCATCGTGCCACGGCATCCCCACGCGCCGCACCGGCAAATATAGCCCGGTCTGGCTTCTTCGTCTGCTGGCTCATCAACGACCACCTGATAATCCAGAAAGAGTTCCTCACCGGGTGCGATCGCAGTCGACGCGTGAATGAACACGTGGTTTTCGATCTCGACCGCCTTGCAATTGGCGTCGAGTGCGCGTAACGCGAAAACGCCATGCCCATGCACGGATGAACGTCGAACGACTACACGTCGCGCAATGCCCTGTGTATTCGCTTTTTTCATCGCAGGAGTATAGAGCGGCAAGTCGCAACCTACGTGTACTTCTTGAAGTACTTCGCCATGTTCCATACCGCGATCATCATCATGACTGACACCGGCCAGAAGACGAGATAAATCGGCAGCCGTACCGGCGCGACGAGCCAGATGACCGCAGTCAACGGTATTACGCCGAATGTCAGGAAGTGCTTCGCGTGGTGGTAGCGGGTCGCCGACTCGTGCCCGCCCTGCGCACGCCTCACGTATCGCGCCACCAACCCGTCAAGCACAGCAATCGCAATCGCCAGTGCGAACTGCGGAATCGTCATCACGAGCATCGCGATGCGAACGCCGAAGAGCTTGACACCGTACATCGCTACTATGAGCGCCTCGCGCGTCGCTCCGGAAAACGCCGGTCGAAGGTAAGAGCCGAGGCCATTTGACGCCAAGACGCCCGCCTCCCATGCCCGCGCCGACGCATCGACGCCGGTCCAGCCGAACCAGCCCCAGTACGCGGCGTCCGCCGCCCGCCCAGCCAGCCCGGGATCGGTCGTCTCGTTCAGGTAATAGCGCAGCAGTTCCTGCACCCCGCCCACCGGATCGTCGCGCCACAACGTGTGCGCAGCGGCAAGATCCGCCAGCACCGCGAGGATGCTCGCCAGCAGCAGCCAGAGCACAAGATGGATCGACAGATCGACGACCCAGAAAAACGACTTCACACCGTCGGCATTGTCGTCCCGAGTTTTCGCGACCATGCTCGCCTCTATCGTCAGAACCCGGCGCCCTTGCCTTCCACGGCCCAAGGACCGGAGGTCGAGGTTCGCGGCCTTACATCCGCATCTACCGGCATGAAGCTGCCCACCGCGCCACCAATGGCATCGGGCGACACGCCGCCCGCATCGTCGAATGGCGACACGGCGTTGACGTACGACATATAGCGGGACCGCATGTCCGCCACCACGTCGTCCAGTCCAGGGAGCATGATGGGGTCATGCGCCTCAAGCAATGGCAGGCGCACCTTCACAAGCTGGCCGCCCTCAATGAGCGCAAACGCCTGGCCCTTGGGCAACTGCGTCAGGTCGGATGCCTGCAGCATCGGCACCTGTCGTACTGAGATCTGATCGTGTGTCTGCGCCGTGAAGTGGACACCCTCGCCGCGCCGTACTGCGTCCGTCGCCGATGAGGCGAGCGTGAGCGATTTCACATCGATCATCGGAAGCTGGTCGGTCAGGATCTGCGCGGTCGTCACGTACTTCACGCGCAGCATCACGAGCGTGTTGAAATTCCCGAAGATCTGCTCGGCCTTCGCGCGTGAGCCAATCTTTGCCTCAAGGTCGGCGCTCGTCTGCGTGTAGGCGGTAACCTGGTAACCCGCGCCCCCCGCCTTGTTGACCATCGGCAGGAATTCGTCGCCCACCAGTTCGTTGAACTCGTCGGCGTGGATCGACACACGCCGACGGCCGCCCGCCGTGCTCTGCCCGTAGCCATGCCCGTACTTGTAGATGCGCCCCGCGGTCGATGTTAGATCGGCGAACATCGCGTTGCCGACCACGCCCGCGACCTCAAAGTCGGATAGCGCATCCAGTCCGACGTACACGACGCCGCCACGGTCCATGACCCGGTTCCAGTCGAACACCGGGCGCGGATCGTGAGGGTCGTCGTAGTCGGGCGACAGCAGTTCCGAGGTCCTGCCTGTGGTGAGCTTTTCCAGGAGCGGATAGAGCGACGAGACCAACTTGTCGAAGTACGACCGCTCGTTGCTGATGACCGACAGCAGGCCGTTGGCAATCGGATCGCTCCAGCCCTGCTGCCGGACCAGGTTCGCGACCTGCAGCACTTCCTGATTGCGCTGCAGCCGCATCGCCTGCTTCGCCTCTTCCTTGTCGAGCGGCTCCAGTCCCTCCTTCCATGCAGGGTGATCCCGGTCGAGCCAGAAGCGGAAGTACCGTAACGCGAGAGCGTCGATGTTCACTGCGTTCCGGTAGATCATCTCGTAGGTCGGACGGATGCCGAGCGCACTCATCGCGCGCGCCATCACGTTCACGAAGCGCCAGACGAAGTCGCGAAACGCGGCCGACTGCCCCTCCTTCGGCAGGTTGCCGGCGATGCGCGTCGCCACCTCAGTAATCCGCGAATACGTGCCAATCGGACTATAGCGCGCGGATTTGTCCGGGTAGCCCAGATGGAAAAACGTGAACTCGCTCTCCCGCCCGCAACGTTTCGCCTCGGCGTACATGCGAAGCAGCAGGTCGACGTCGCCTTTCGGATCGAACACGATCACGATATCGCCGCGGCGGATGTCCTGGGCAACCAGGACCTCGCACAGCCGGGTCTTGCCCACGCGCGTGGTGCCGAGCACCGCCATGTGCCCCACACGCTCGCCGATGTCGAACCAGATGTCGCGTTCGTCAGGTTCGACGCCATGCAGCGCGGGATCGCCACCGACCGGCGGCAACGGCGCGACCGGATTCCACCATACCTCGCGACGGGTTACGCGCGCGAACCGGCTATCGGGATACCGACGCTCATGATCCCGCGCCCGGTCGTACAGGTCATTGCGTGCAAGGAGGAGGCGGTTTTCGGGAAAACGGGCCTGATACAGGCGCTGCGTGTGCATGACGCTCCAGCGAAAGCCCCGCCCGAGAAAGACCTCCTTGCTGGAGCACGGGATAGCGCCCGCAGGGATCACATATTGTGGTAGGCGTCGGAGATTGCGCTGGAAACGGATCAGCCGCCATGCCTGTCGCCCGCGAACGCAGGCCAGTGACAGGAGTGCAAGGGTCGTGACGCCACCCGTGGCGGGCGTGATAAGGAAGAGCGCCGCGTGGGACCAGAGGATGCCGGTCACTGCGAGCGCAGCCACGGAGGACAGCAGTTCAACGGGCCTGCGAAAGAAGTTCTCGACCGGATACGCCATCGCCGTTGTCCCGATGCCCCGATCACACCTCAGACGACTGAGGCAAATCCGCCTCTTCCGTTGCGACCGCCTTCTGCTTCGACTGGATCATCGCGTTCGGCGGCGGCACGGGATTGAAGAACCGCTCCGGCTCGGGAACGAGCATCACAGATAGCTGCCGGCCGCCGGCGCCCTTGATGGTGTAGTGGAGCAGATAGGACCGGCCTGCGCCGCCGGCATCGGCTGTCACTGGATAGCCGGATTTCTGGAAATCGCGCTGGAGTTGCTTCCACGGCTCCGGGGTCCGTCCATCTTCGGTGGGCGTCTGCTCGATCGCGCCGGGATGAGCCTGCGCGAAATCCCGGAAGATCGCCGGCGTCACAAGCAGCATGCCTTCCGGCACAAAATGCACACGGGCCATCGATTCGTTGTACGGCAACCCGCCCGTAGCAACTCCCTCCTGCACCCAGGCCATGAATCGTTCCGCATTCGGCCGCAGCTGCCGGGCACCCGCCCGAGCGGGAATGGATCGCGACGGAACCCGCCCCTTCTCGCGCGGGCGAACCGGGGCACTGACCTGGTTCGGTATGGGTGCATCGTCGTTGCCCTTGCCGTGCGCCGCGACCGCTTCGGCACTGAGCACGGCAGCGCTCTCTGCGTCCGGCAGATACGCCGGCTCGCCGTCGTTCATGGACGAAGCTCCGGTATCAGAAGCGGCCCGCCCCTGCGACGCAGGCGAGTCATCGTCCGCTTTATGCCGATCCCGCCGATCCGGTTCTTCGCGCGCTGTTGACGCCGCGGCGTCTGGCGCGTCGACGGTTTGATCTACCGCCGTCGTCACCGGGTCCCCGACCGGGGACGGCCCTTCCCGGTGACGCTCTGCGCGCGCGTCCAATACACCATCATCAGCGCGGTCGACACATTCAGCCGCCGGGGTCCGCTCGGCGCCCACTTCGATGGTCTGAACCGAGCCCGCAGGCAGCGCGCGCGGATAGTGAGCAGATTCGGCGTAGAGCCGATCAAGCGGAAAACGCAGAACCGTGAAGGTTTGCTTCCATGCGCCTATCGCGACTGCGATCGTCCAGATGGCACCGCCTTCCGGCGTAGGCACAAGCGCACCGTATTCCTGCCAGGTGTCGAAGAGCCGGTTATTGTCCGCCGGAATCCCTGCCGCGCCGCTCTGTTGCTGCTCATGCGAAGCGAGGTAAGCCCGGACGGCCTCGGCCAGCGTTTTCGCCACGCACCAGAGCGATTCGCCGTCGCAATAGCCGGTCGCGCCGGCGCGATTGAGCGGCATACCGCCCTCGGCCACAAGCCGTCGCAGCCCCTCCATCAGCCGCTCGATCAGCGGCACCGCGCGCGCCGAGGCAAACCGCGTACGGGGACCGGCCAGCAGGTTTTCCGCGACCGAGCGGCGATCCGCGTCACCCACGATCTTCGCGAGCGCGCTGTCTTTCGAGCTGGCCTCTCCGGACAGGTATGCAGCCAGTTCCTGCAGCACGGGCGGATACTGGGCCAGCCAGCTCAACGACGCTGGTGGCACGAGGCGCTGCAGCAGCACGATGGCAAGACGCGAATGGGCACCGTAATCGCGCTCACCGGGCGCTGGGAAATCCACGCAGTACCACGCGCCACCCTGCTCGTTCATGCTGCCGGCCATCGGCACCCAGGGACGGACGTCATGCCCGATGGCCAGTTCGACTTTCAGGTCCGCGAGCGGCTTGCCGATGTCGTGCAGCAACGCCCCGACCAGCACCTCATAACTGCACCGCGCCTGATGCTGCATCTGGTCTTCGGGACTCGCCCCGAGCGGCAACCGGTACCCCTCACGGAAATGCAGCGCATAGCGCGCCACCTCGAGTAGATGGATTAGCAGGCCGCCCGGTTGCGCGTGATGATGCGACTCGGACGCGGGCAGGAGCTGCACAAATTCCGTGAGCCGCTGCAGCAATGGTTCGAGGTCACGCTGCTCACTCTCAGGCGACAGCCCGAGACTGCTGGCGATACGCCGGACTGTCCCCTCCACACCCGTTCGCTGAATCAGCTCACGGAATCCCAGTACCGGCAGATACTGCGGCGAAGGCGGCACGCCTCGCCTGGCAGGCGGCGCGGGCGGTGCAGCCGGCGGCGTAGCCGGCACCATCGACGATCGTGGCAACTTCAACCAGTTAAGGGCATTGGCAAAAGCCATGTCGGGTTTCCAGCAGAACGGGAGAACGGGACTGAGCTCGTCATGAGGCGCGCGACTCAACGCGTCGCATGGTTCAACCGTACGCACTGGCCCGCAGCGCCTGCCGCAAATGGCTGCACGAGAACGTGCCGCGCCGCGCAGTCATGCTGCTGGACAGATGGCCCCGATTACGCGCCGCCGCCTGTCCTTTCCCGGCCTTCTGCGGCAAAGGCCGTGGCGTTTTGTCCGTTGCTGCAGCTCCCCTTTTTTGCCCTTCGCCGTTTGCGCGTTTGAGCGGGTGAGGCGATTCATCCAGCTTCACCCGCGGCCTTTGGATTGGGCCCTTCCCTTTGATCCGTCCTTTGTTTCCCTTGCCTTTGCAGCCTTCTGCAGACGCCTTTGCATTGCGCTGGACGGGTGGCCCCACGCGAAACAGGCCGATATGCGGCCCCCGAGAAACCTGCTCGCCCAACTGCGAATACGGGCAGGCATCCGGCTCAGTCGCGCGTCTTCGCTGCCTACAGTGAACCCGTCGGTCCTTCCCCCTGGGCCGACGCGCGCTGTTGGCCTGCCGGGGTGCTCCCCGCGCCCCGGCAGGTCCTTTTTCTCTGATGGCTGGCGCGGCCAGGTCGTGGTCACCGGATCACGGCCACGAACAGACGAGGTCAAGGTGAAGCGTGTAGGGATCGTTCTTGCTAGTGCTGTGCTCTGCGGCTCGGCCGCTACTGCCCGGGCCGACTGCATCGACGACGCCGCGCGGTTTCATCACGTGAACGCACGGCTCGTGCGCGCGATTGCCACCATCGAATCCGGACAGCGCGCGAATGTCGTCCACCTGAACGCAGACGGCACGACCGACATCGGCCTCATGCAGATCAACAGCCGGTGGCTCGCTACGCTCTCGCACTTCAGGATCTCGCGTGCGGACCTCCATGACCGCTGCACCAACGCCTACGTCGGCGCGTGGGTCCTGTCGCAGAACCTCCGCCATCTCGGCCTGACGTGGGATGCCGTGGGCGCCTATAACGCCGGCACACACGTGAAGCGCATTGCCTACGCGCGCCGCGTCTATCGCGCACTCAACACGGCCCCGCCCCTGCCGTCCGCGCCGGCCACTCCGCTCGCGGTGCAGGACCCGGGGCTGATCGAGAAGCTGTTCCGGCCGATCACGTGGCACGCGACATGGGGAGCTGGACGATGAGCCGGCTCACGTACGAATACGCGATCGAGGTACTGAACGACTACCTCGGCCCGATTCAACTGATGCTCGCCGATCCGGACGTGCAGGAGATCATGATCAACCGCGCCGATGCGATCTTTGTCGAACGCAATGGGACAGTAACGTACGTCCCCAGCTGCGACCTGGATCCGGACGCACTGGATCGCGCCATCACGATTCTCGCCAACGTTAATGCCAAGGAGCAGACGCCGCTGCTCGATGCCCGACTGCCGGGTCTGCGCATTGCCGCCGCCCGGCATCCTGTGGCCGTCCATGGCGACATGATGTCGATCCGCAAGCACACGCGCCGCCGCATTGGACTCGCCGATTACGAGCGCAGCGGGGCATTCGACGTGCTGCCAGATACGAAGTCGCCCGCCGCGCGCCGCCGCAAGACCGCGCTACTGAGCCGTCTCGCATCGGGCGGCGCCGCGCTGCGCGAGTTCTTTGAATGGGTCATGCGCGAGCGGATCAACGTCGCGTTCTCCGGTGGCACCTCATCTGGCAAGACCACGATGCTCAACGCGATGATCGATGCGATGCCTCAGGAAGACCGCGTCATCACGATCGAGGACACAGCCGAACTGCAGGTGCACGCGCCCAATCACGTCGCGTTCGAGACCAATCTCGGCATCACCATCCGCGACCTTGTGCGCTTTTCGCTGCGCGTGCGCCCTGACCGCATCATCGTCGGCGAGGTCCGTGGCGCCGAAGCCTTCGACCTGATGGAAGCACTCAACACCGGGCACCCCGGCTCGATCGTCTCGTTCCATGCCGACTCTTCCGACACCGCCCCCGCGCGGCTGGAGTCGCTCATCCGCATGAGCGACGAAGGGCGGCTCCTGTCGATTGACGACCTACGCCAGAAGATCGCCTCCACGTTCCGGTTCTTCGTGCATGCAGAACGCCAGGGCGCGGTGCGCGGCCCGGTCGAAATTCGCGAGGTGCTCTGTGCAGGGGACGGCCGCTATCAGACCCGTTGCCTTTTCTCCCGCTTCGCCTCCCACGAGGATCTGGCCCATGCATGAATCACGTCAACGGGGCCGGTGGCTCCGTGCCGCCCGTCTCTTCATCACCGCGCTTCGCAACCGTTGTGTGGATCTGCGCGACGCGTGGCGAACCGTTGTCACCCGTCATCACAGCGCACTGCGCCTGTTCTTCACGGCCTTCTGGCTCGCTTCAATTCCGACCATCGCGCACGCGGGCATCTGGAACGGCGGGCTGTGCACCGTGTACCAGGACGTTCTCGATAACGAGCTGCTCGAGGTCGTGTCGCTCTCGGCGCTCGTCGGCTCGATCGTGCTGTGGCTGCTCGACGATGGTCGCAGCAACATCAAGACGCATGTGCTGCGCGGCGTGCTCGGCACGCTCGCGATCCTGAACATGCCGCTGCTGTGGGCCCAGGTGTTCAACCACGGCGCCGCCTGCACGGGCACCATCTGACGAGGTCCGGCATGGATACGCATCGCCCCGACGCACGTGACGCATCCGTCGGCTCTGTCGATCCGCTGGATCCACTTGATCCACTCGCCGCGCGCGTTCGAAAGACCATGCTCGAACAGTTCCTGCTGCTCGGCATCGACCGCAAATGGTGCATCGCGCAGGGTGCCATCGTCATCACGTTCGCCGCAGGCCTGCGCAACGGCTGGGTACTGCTCGCGGTGCTGGTCACGCATCCCGTATTGTGGCTCGCCGTGCGGCGCGATCCCGACCAGATCCGCTGCTATGCGAAATACAGCCGACAGGGCGACTACTACGAGCCGCGTCAGCTGCTGCGCCAGAAGATCAATGCCCGCCCGAAAGGCTTCGCCCGGGGGATGCCGTGCTGAAGCCCACCCGCTCGCCGTTTGACGCCGAGTCGCTCGCACAGGTCGCGCAGCGCACCGATGGCGATCGCCGTTCCACCGCCGAGATGGTGCCGTGGCTCTTTCGCTTCAGCGACATGCTCATCGTCAACAAGGACTCGTCGGTGATGGCAACCTATGAGTTCTCCGGACCGGATGCCGATGCGTTGTCGACCGGCAATGTCCTCGAACTGATGGAGAACCTGATCACGTCACTGCGTGACATCGCCCGTCGGCCCGTCACGATGTGGTGGACGATTCACCGCCGTCGCAGCGCGCGCTATCTCACCGTACCGATGCCAGATCCGGTGGCGCAACGGGTCGATGATGCCCGGCGCGAAACGTTCGAGCGCGGCGCCAACTACACGAACCGTCATTTCGTGACGTTCACGCTGGCCCCGGACGTCGGCATCGACCGGTTCGCCGGCAAGATCACGCATGGCATGACACATGACGGGCTGTCGATCGCAGAGTCGCTGATACAGGCCGTGCGCGGCACGTTCTCCGACCAGTACCTGTTCGCGTATACGGCGTCAGAGCTGGCCGCCGTCGTCGAGACCTTCGAGAACATCCTGTTCGGCTTCGTCGCGGGCAACCCGCGCCTGGCCTGCCGGCGCCTGAGTGGTCCGGCACTCGGTGAGTTCATGCACGCGTGCTGCTCCCCGCCGAGCGATCAGGTATCGGCCGTGCCCATACCGGACATCCCTGCACTCGACCTCGCGATGTGCGATACGGAGGTCCGCCCAGGTCACGACTACCTGCACTTCTATTCGCATGGCCGCCAGCGCTTCGCTATCGCGGCGGGGATTCCTGCCCGCCGTGACTTCTGGCCAGACACGGTGTTGCCCACGAGCCTGGACGGCCTGCTGAAGGTGCCCGGGGAACTCACGGTCAGCCACTGCTTCCGTCTCACCACGCCCAACGCCGCGATGCGTTTCATCGACAGCGTGCGCCGCTATCATGAGGGCCGCCGGCTCGATACGCGTTCACTGCTCGCCGCTACGCTGCGCGGCGGCGACACGTCCGGCGCGCGACAGAACCAGTCTCGCTCCGCCGCCGCAGACGACGCGAACCGGCGCGTGGGCAAGGTCGAGATGGCCGAGGAGATGTACGGGTACTACAACCTGTCCGCGCTTTCCTTCTCGCCCGTTTTCGAGACGGCACCGTTCGATGACGGCACGGCCGTCGAAGCCGCGTGGGCGCAGGTGGTCATGACCCACCGCGCCGTCGAGGAAGCGCTGCGAGCCGCGCACTTCGCGCCCGTGCGCGAAACGCTTCACGCGTTCTCGGCCTTCGCGACGAGCATCCCCGGCATGTGGCGCGAATGCGCGCGCTGGTCGTTCATCGATACCGCGGCGCTTGCCCGCCTGCTGCCGCTGCGCGGCGTCTCCGAAGGGCACCCGATCAACGCGCACCTGACGAAGGAAACCGGCACGCGCTGCCCGGCGCTCGCCGCGTTTCCGACCGAGTTCGGCACGCCCTACTGGTTCACCGCCTTCCTCGCCGATGTCGGGCACATGCTGGTCTGTGGCCGCACCGGATTCGGCAAGACGATCTTCATGCTGCTGTGCGCGACGCTCTTTCGCAAGTACCCGAACGCCTGGCTGTACGGATTCGACAAGGACCTGTCGATGCGAATCCCGACCATCCTGCAGGGCGGCCGCTACCTGCAGTTCGATCATGGCGCAGCCGGCGCTTCGGCGGACGAGCAGGCGCAAATGAACCCGCTCGTGTTGCTCGCGGACCCGCGCCACATCGAGTTCCTCGCCGAATGGATCGTGATGCTGGCGCAGCAGCGTGGCACCTACCGCGTGACCGCGGGCGACCACCGCGAACTGGAGAAGGCGCTCGCCGCGACGCGCAGCCGGCGCGACCGGCGCCTGTGGCGGCTGCGTACGGTCCACGCGTCACTACCTGCGGGGCCGCTTGCCGACGAGCTGGCCCTGTGGGTGGGCTCCGCCGTACACGCGCATTACTTCGACAACCTTAACGACAGTTTCGACGACACGCGATGGGTGTCGATGGCGACCGACCGGATTCTCGCGAACCCTGTGATCGCGCGGCCGTTCCTGTCGTATGTGACGTACCGCATCCAGGATTCGATGGAACGGCGGCGTGCCAGGGGCGTTATCGGCCCGACGCTCGTAATGCTGCCCGAGATCTGGAACCTGCTCGACGACGACGCGTTCGCAGCGCAGATCGGCAACTGGATCGTCACGATGCGCAAGAAGCTCGGCTGCGTCTGGATGGATGCGCAGTCGCCCGAGCAGGTCTCGACCTCGAAGATCTGGCCGCAGATCCGGGACAACGTGCTCGTACGCGTATTCGTGCCGGTCGAGAATTTCACGCCGTCCGCGAAAACCGCCTATCAGCGCGATTTCGGTCTTTCCGACGGACAGATCCGCACGATCCAGCAGCTCATCGCGAAGCGCGACTACTTCATTACCGAACAGGGCGGTGCATCGCGCCGAATTTCGGTGCCGCTCGATCCGGCATCAATCGCCATCCTCCGGTCGGAGTTGAGCGCGCAGCTGATGTTCGACCGGCACCTGCATTCCGGTCATCCGGACTGGGAGGCACGGTACATCGAGGAGGCCATGGCACAGCCCGGCATGGACACGGCGGCATCGGCCGAGCCGGAGGCCGGTCATGCGTGAGCCCGTACTTCGTCGAGCCGGCATGGCCGCTGCCCTCGCCCTGGTCCTTCACTCGGGCACTGTACGTGCCGGCGGCGGGATGACGGGCGGCGCAACAGAAATCACGCAGTTGTTGAACCACGCCGAGCTCGTTTCGTCGGTCGCCCAGCAGGCGCAGATGGTGGAGCAGAACGTTCAGGCGCAGATCACCCGCCTGCAGCAGTACGTCACGATGGCCCAGAACCTGAAGCAGGTTCCGGCGTCGCTGATCGACCAGACCCTCGCCCCCTACCGCACGCAGATCACGAACTTCCAGTCGCTCTCCACGACCATCACGCAGCTCGAGCAGGCGGCGAGCGCCACGAACAGCCTGTTCGGCCGCAGCCTCACCGAGATGAATGCGACGGGCATGTCGCCTGCCCAGTGGCTGTCGGCTTACACGTCGCTGGCGTCGACGCGCGGCGGCATCTACCAGCAGCAACTGACGCAGGACATGCAGAACCTCGACACGCTCGCTGACCGCGCGCAGAACCTGCAGCAGATTCAGTCGCAGATTCCGAACGTCACGGGCGCCGTGCAGGGGCTGCAGATGCTGAACCAGCAGTCGAACGTGCTCGCTGGCGAGATGGTCGACCTGCATGCGCTCATGCAGCGGCAGGTCGCGCAGCAGATGCAGGACCACATCGGGCAGTCGCAGGCTCAGGGTAACGCGGCCAAACTCGCCGCCGCGCGCGCCGCGGCGCTCGGCCAGGTCAACCAGCAGGAACAGCAGACGACAACGGGCGCGCCCGACTTCGACCTGCTGCAGGACCAGTAGGGAGTGGACCGTGCTCTTGCGCTGGCTGATCCGCCACCTGTGTAGGACCCCCGCCGAGCTACGTGTGGTGCTGCACGCCATCCGCGAATACCAGCTTCGCAGCGTTATTCCGTTCGATCAGCGCGATCCTGGCTGGACGTTCGACCGGCGCATTACCCGCAGCGTCCGGCTGTCGCTGCTCGTCGGGCTGCTGGTCGTGCACGCGGAAAACCCGCAGGTTTTTGCGGCAGCCTGGATCGCACTGCCGCTCGCCCTGCCGCTCGCCCTGCTGCTCGGGCTGCTGCGCCTTGCCGGCGGTCTGCGGTAGCGGCATCCCATTTTCAACTGGACCAGGTCATGAACGACGTCATCTCCGTGCTCAACACCCTCTTCGCCGCGATGCAGGCGAAGGGCACGAGCCTGCAGACGCTCTTCCTGTCCGACGGCATCGACCTGCTCGCCGCGCTGGGCCTCGTCATGGCGACATGGCACGTGTTCCTGTGGCTGCTCGAAGGGGACTTCCCCGGCTTCTTCGCGAACCTCTTCCGCCACCTGATCAAGTGCGCCGTCATCCTCGTGATGCTCACGGCCTGGTCCGGCACGGTGCATAGCTACTTCGTCGACAACATGCAGACCATGGCCTCGCGCGTGTCCGGTGGCGAAGGCAACCCCGGTGACCTGCTGCGAGCGCTGGTCAACGCCGCCTCGACCATCATGCAGGGCGTGCGGACCGAAGCGGCCCAGGTCTGCCAGCAGGTGCCGGACGTGACGCCCGATGGCGTGGTGATACCGAACACGGAGCATCAGGAATGCGGGACCGCGAGCGATGCCGGGGCGAATTCGGCGGGCCTGAGCTCGATCTGGACGCTCATCAAGAACCTGCCGCTCGTCCTGCTCGCGTTCCTTGCCAAAGCGCTCGCGGTCATTGCGATCACGCTGATGACGATGATCTTCGTGGTCGTCGTGCAATTCGGCTCGTTTCTGCTCGACATCGCCTTCTGCCTCGGGCCCGTACTCATCCCCTGGTACGTCCTGCCCGCCGGCGAATTCCTCTTCGATGGCTGGCTGCGCTTCACGATTTCCGCAGGGCTCTTCAAGGTCGTCGCGTGGCTGATGATGGCGATCGTCTATAGCGGCGTGTTGCCGGGCATCCAGAGTCTCGTGCAGCAGACTGCGACGCAGAGCGGCACCAACAGCGACGCGTACTACGCAACGAACTACCTCGCGATGCTGGCGCTCGCGCTCGTCTGTGGAGTGGGGGCTTTCATGATGTGGCAGGTGCCCGAGATTGCCAGAGCGCTTGTTACCGGGGGCGGCGGAGGAGCAGTAAAGGGCTTTGGGAAGGGCGCGATCGGTCGCCAGATCACACCGGGGATCTTCAAATGAGGTCAGTGATGATTATCTTGCTGGTGCGACGCGTAGTACGACGCCCATTCCTGATCCTGCTGGTACCGCACCTCTTGATCGATGCGCTGCGCCTCCGCACGCTCTTTCGGTGTGGTCCTGATCCACGACCAGGCGATGAATGCGACCGCTCCGGCCAGCATCATCGCCACGCCGAAATGCTGCGCACCGACCTGATACAGGACGAATGCCGCGAACAGCAGGATCGGCAGTACGAAATACAGCAGAATGATCTTGAGCTTGGCCATGGCTGCACCCTTGCAGCAGGTGAACTGGAGCCCAGTGTAGCACCGTGGGCATGCGTTTGCCGAAAGGGTTGAGTCATGCGCAAACGCTTGCACTTTCGCGTGTCTTCCCGCACCCAGGCACCCGCCGTTGACCTTCCGTCGCCGCCCAATACGGGCGAGACGGTCGCGGCCTGGTTCGCCGCCTTCCAGCGACCCCTCTGGGAAAAACGGCTCGCAATCAAGGTGGCCGCCGTGTTCGCGCTGATTGCTGCCGGTGAATGCGCTGCACTGATCGTGCAGAGTGTGCACAGCGGCCCGCGTCCGTATTTTGTCGAACACGACGAGAAGAGTGGCGCCGTATGGGTCTCTGACCGATACGCCGAAACCTACTCGGTCACCGCGGCGAACAAGCGCTATTTCCTCGTGAAATGGGCGTCGCGCGTCTTCACGATCGAAGCGGACAGCCAGGATACGCTCACGCGCCAGATCCCGGCTGCATTCGGCTGGACCTCGGGCTCCGCCACGCAAGAGCTGGAAACGTACATTACCGCGACCGATCCGGTCGCGCAGCGCGTCGTGCAGACGCCCGGCCTCACCCGCGAATTCATCGAGAACTCCACCTCGTTCTCACCCGATGGACAGGTCGCCTACCTGATCTTCACGTTGATCGAGAGCGTGAACGGCAAGCCGTCCCGGCCGAAACAGATGCTGCTCACGGTCAGTTTCCTTCTCGCGCCTGAAACGCTGAAATCTGGCGAAGAGAAGGACAACCCGATCGGGCTTCGTATCACCCACTTCAGCCTTACACCCTATCTGGGTGTCAATCCCGGAGCCACGCAATGAAGCTTCTTCTTTCGACTGCGTGCGTCACGGTGCTCCTTGCGATGTGCGCCGCGACGGCCCGGGCCCAGGGCGCAGCATCATCGCCTGCGCCGTCCGCGCCGCTGCCCGCAAGTATGGTGACGACAGTCCCGGCGCAGCCCACGGAGAATGCCGTTCGCACGCCGACGCCGCAGCCCCGCGCCCGACACGCGCCCGCGTCCCGCGCGCACGTCAACGGTCCATATCCGGCGCCCGACGATTCGTCGCTCGTCGTGTACGACTATGACCCGGACTACCTCTATCCCGTACTTGTGCGCACCAACGAGGAAACGCACCTGGTGTTCGGCCCCGACGAGGAAGTCACCGGCGTCTACCTGTCCGATACGGGCAAGCGCTGGCTCGAGCATACGGCGCTCACCAAGCGCGACGTGTTCATCGAGGCACGCCTGCCCGGGCTCGACAATGCCGCGACGATCATCACGTCGCGCCGGCGTTACGAACTGGACCTGCGCTCATCGGACAATGGGACGGTCTATCACCGCGTCTCGTGGTACTACCTCGATACCGATGCGCAAATGACAGCGGGACAGGTCTCGCCCTTCGGCATCGAGTACCCGGGCAACGCTCCTGCGCAACGCACGGGCGAACAGGCGAACGGAAGCGCGCAGGCGGGGTCGCCTGGCGATGCGCGCTCAGGCGGCCCGCGCATCGCACTCGACCAGGCGAACTTCGACTATCGCCTGGAGGGAGATGCATCGTTCACGCCAGTGACCGTTTTTGACGACGGAAGGTTCACGTATCTGCAGTTTCCCCACCACGCCGAACTGCCCGCGATCCTGCTGATGGACGACAAGGGCCATGCTGAGATCGCCAGCTTCGTGCCGCTCCGCAACGACCTGTTCGAGGTGCAGCAGATCGCCCCATACGGCCTGCTGCTCAAACGCGGCAAAGAGGAAGTGCGGGTCTTTAACGGTCGGGGCAAAGGCTGCGGACTGTTCGGCTGTGACTCGGCCCGCATGAAGAACATCTACGGGAAACCGTGAACATGGCCGCCCCGGAAAAAAGCGGCACCCCGCTCACACCTGAGCCAGCCAGGCTCACACGCATCCGCCGGAATCTCGCGAAAACGCTGCTCATCGCGCTGTGCTCCGCACTGCTCGCGATCGTCCTGGTGCACGCGCTGTCCCATCCGCACGAGACCGCGGCCGAGCGGCGCGAGCGCGAGCGGATCGCGGCGGATGCGCGGCAACCGAAGGCCTCACCGGATGCGATCCGCAAGCGCCTCGAAGACCAGCGGAACCTGGCGCTGGCACGCGCGGGCGATGCCGCGTCGGCAGCCAGCGCTCCGCTCGGCGGCACACCGCTCGACGGCATCCCCAAGGGCGTGCCCGGAGACGATGCCGGCCCGCTGCCCCGAAACTACCGGACGTCTGGCCCAGGCGCCGCCGATCGCGACGCCGATCGACTCGCGCTCCAACGGCAGATCGACGCCATGCAGAGCCAGTCGCTCGTCGCTTACGAGGACACGAGTGCGGGCAACGGCAACCCGTCCGCGGGGAATGGGCTGTCGCCCGACCGCATCGCGGGCAGCCTGGCGCACCTCTCCGACTTGCAGGCAGCGCCAGGCAGCCCGTCACCGGGTGGTGGTTCCTCGCAGACGACCGCGTCAGGTCCCTCACCCGCCAATGTATCGAGCGCCACCGACCGGCGCAACGGCGACTGGGTCAGACAGCAGGGCGACGCGACTGACGATGCGAAGCCGCTGGTTCCGGTCCCCATCGATTCGCCGTACATGGTGATGGGCGGCACACCGATTCCCACGGTGATCCTGCAGGGCGCGAAAAGCGACATGCCCGGTACCTTCCGCGCGATGGTCGACCGCGACATCTATGACAGCATCGACGGGAGCTGCAAGCTGATCCCGAAGGGAACCCGGATTCTTGGGCGGACGAACAACGACGTGGCAATCAGCCAGGACCTGATGCTCATGGCTGCCACCCGGATGATCTTCCGGCACGCGACCATGCGTCTCGACGGGCTCACGGGCAATGACCCGGACGGCGAGGCGGGCGTCACCGCCGAGGTCAATAACCACTTCTTCAGGATCTTCGGGTCGACCTTCCTGATCGCCGGCGTCGCCGCCTGGATCGGCCACAACCAAGGTCAACAGAGCGGCACCACGATCAACATCAACGGAGGCGCGTCGACCGATCTGTCGGAAGCGGCAGCACAGTCCCTGTCGCAAACGACCCAGACCATTCTCCAGCGCAACATGAACATCCAGCCGACCCTGAAGCTGGAGCCCGGTCAACGCATCACGTTCATCACACAGCGGGACATGATGTTGCCGCCCAACGTCACTGACGGGAGTTGCAATCGATGAAACATTCAATCACCGCGCTTTCTGCAGCTTTGCTGATCCTCGTGTCGAGATTCGCTTAACTTTGAAGTCTGAATCCTGCACCCAGCAAATTCGGGCGTGCCCCGCCGTTGCGCTAGTTCATCCGCGAAGAAACATTGGCCGCGAGGGGGGCGAACTCAAACGAGCTGCTGTGGCGCACAAGGAATCGTCCCGCTAAGGCTCCGCCAGCGGTTCTTGCCGAGCGACATGGGCGGAAGCGCTTCGGGCAGCACGCGGCCAAGTTTCGGTCGGTTGGCTCTGGCAGGCGGTTGACTGGTTACGGGTCTGATTGGGACGTTCACGCGGTGCATAGCGATCAACTTTAGGGGTTGACTTGCGTAGCCTGGGAGCATTGCCTCGCGCCCCGGTTCCATATGCCTGCTGCAATCCACCAGCATCCGATACCGACAAGCAGCCCGTGGGCGAGGCGGAGCGGCTGCGTTCCAAGGAACTGCGGGATGTAGAGCGCGAGGCCAACGGCCAAGGGGACGCCGCTCCATCTCGGGTAAGTGACCGAACGCCAGATCGTAATGGCGACGATGATCGCCGCTATGGCAAGCAACAACAGCCCGACAATGAACATGGCGACGCCCGGGCCGGAGCGGACATCGGCGGCGAGACGAAGTACTGCGGCGCTCCGTTGGATCAGGGCCTGCTGCCCGATGGCGTGAAGACCGTAGGCCTCCCCACCATAGAACGGCAAGGTAAGTCCCGTCCCGATCAGGCTCAGCACGACTGCCCAATACCCGCCGCGTTCGACCGCCGTCCGTTGTAGGGAACTGTGCAGGCCGAGCAGCCCCAGTGGAAGCAAAGTAAAAGCCACCATAGCCAGCATGTGCGCCACCAGCCACTGACCGGTCGCGAAAGCGGTAGCCCCTTGCAGGGAGGTCTCGTCGGAGAAGGGGCGGATAGCCGGATACAGAACGAACAAGAGCCCGGAAATGGCCATGGCGGCGGCGCTCAGACGTGGGCGAGATGCAATAGCGGGTTGGGGCATGCGTGACTCTCGATGGTCTGGATTGGGTTGAACTTGAGACCTTCACAGATTTTGTCCGAACGGCAGCAATGGGCCGAGGTCGTGTGAAAACGTAAAAGTACTCGGTTTTCGGGTGTCGCTTTACCCTTCCCGAGTTGCTGCGAAGCCAATACAGCGCGATCTGAAGGGTCGATTTTCGCGCAAGCCGTATTCGGCGTGCGTTTTCACACGGGCTCGGTCGTCTACGGCCAATCGCGTCAGGCAAAATGCTACAACTTTGGCGCGAAAGTAGGCCATTCGCACGCACTTTGACGCACCCGCCCGGGCGCCCGTGGCGCGACTGTCACGTAAGTCCTTGATTTTCAGCGTGCAACGTCGCGCTTTCTCTGGCGCCCTACAGCAGATCACGGGCAAATTGCAAAACGAGGTTATGTGCCGCTCGACATCGCGCGAACCGCTGATTCGCCCGAGAGCGACTTGCGCCGCCAGCGTATTTCACGCATACGATCGCTCAGGGCGCCAGTTCGACCTCGTCGAGCGGCACCGCCTGACACGTCAGGCAGCCGTCGGCAGGGCCGTCGTAGGGCTGCAGGTGCAACACCGTGCCCCTGACCACACGCACCAGGCAACTTTCGCACTGACCGACACGGCAACCGCTCGGCATCGGGACTGAGGCAGCATCGGCTGCCTCGAGAATGGTACCGAGGTCCGGCCGCCACGCAAAGGTTTTGCCCGTGCCGCTCACCGTCACCCGCTGCGGCACGAGATTCGTCGGCACCGTTACCTCCGACTTGAACATCTCGGCGAAGACATCGAATGCCGGCATGCCTCGCCAGACCAAACCCCGGGTCGCCGTCTCGAGAAAGCCTCCCGATCCGCACAGATACGCCAACGGTCGACGCGCGAGCGTGTCGTCGTCGATCAGGTCGAAGGCCAGATCGCCGGTGCGATCGTAGTCGACACCGAGCGTGTCGGTCGACCGCGGTGCACGATAATACGTCACCACGCGCACACGCGGCAGCTTCGATGCGATCTCACGAATGCGCGCCGCGAAGGCATGACCGCCGCTGTCGCGGCACACGTAGTGTAGCGTGGTGCCGGGATACGCATCGCCCCCTTCGGCATCGATGGCTTCCAGATAACTGATGAACGGTGTGATGCCAATGCCGCTGCCCAGCAGGATCAGCGGCCGGTCGCCGCGCGTCGGCATTGCAAACGTGCCACCGGGCGGTCCGAGCTCGACGAGCGCCCCGGGCGCGAGGCCATGCAGATGGCTCGACATCCGGCCATCGCGTTTCACGGCAATCGACAGCGTACGAGGTGCTTTGCCGCCGCTCACCAGCGAATACGCGCGCGTAATGCCAAGCCCTGCGTCGTGGATCGTGAGATGTTGTCCGGGCTGGAAGTCGGGCAGCTCGCCGCCATCCACCGGCGCGAATTCAAAACGCGCGATGTTCCTGGCCATCGCCTCATGCGCGACGATGCGGAACGTGCGCCAGTCTGTCCATCGGCCACGGTTCATTGTTGCGTGTCGTTGCACGTTGCATAGCGTCGCACGCAGCGGCACCGAACCGCTCACAGGGTCTCGGTCGCAATCGCTCAAGATGCCGTTGATGTTCGCCGACCTCGCGCCGACGAGCGGCGTGTCTTCGCGACCGAACGCGGTCGCGCCTTGCCACCAGCCGAAGTCGGCGATTGCCGTGCGGTCGTCGAGTTTGTCGTCGATCTTCGCGCGCATCACTACGTGGCCATACGGCGTCGACAACTGAGTCCAGTCGCCTGCCGCAATGCCTCTCGCTGCGGCAAGGCCAGCGCCGATCTGCACCATCGGGTCGATGGCCTTCTTGCGCAGTGACGCGATATGACGATGCGAACTGTGCACATACCAGCCGGTCTTCGCCGTCGTAAGAACCAACGGATAGCGCGCGTCCGCGTCGTCGCGCAACGGGCTTTGTGCTGGTTCGACGAAGGTCGCCAGTGGCGATTGACCGCAGTCGAGCAGCGACTCTGAATACAGCTCGACGCGGCGGCTGGGCGTATCGAAGCCTTTGACTTCATCGCTACCGTCTGCTGCCGGTGCGGCATATTTGCGATAGCCGAATGCTTGCGGAAAACGCATGCCCGTCGGTGCCGCACGCAAGGTGTCGACGGTGACGCCGAGCGGCTCGAGCTGATAATTCCAGCCTGCGACGATATCGCCACCGAAGAATCGGTCGCCCATGCCCATGCGCACTGCGAGATCGAGGGCGATCTCGTAGTCGGTGCGCGCCGATGCGAGCGGCGTGAGCATCCGCGGACGCAACTGCACGTGCTCGACGGCCGCCTGCGATATCTCGAAGCCGATCTTCAGTGCTTCGTGCTCCCAAGGTAATGTCGACGGCAACACGATGTCGGCACTCTGCGCCGTCGGGTTCATGAACGGGTCGATGTGCACATGGAAGTCAAGCGCTTGCAACGCCTGCCGGTTGCGCGCCGAATCGGCCTGCGAGACCAGCAGATTGCTGCCGAAGCTCACCAGCGCACGCACAGCATACGGCGTGCGCCGCAGCACGGCACCGGCAAAGTCGCGCGCGGTGATCCATCCCAGCGACGGCGGGCCGAGCGGCAAATCCTCCAGGCCCAGTGCCTTGGCCTGTTGCTCGGGCGCCAGCAGGTCGTAGTCGTTGACCCTGCGCGTTGACGGCGGCACCGTCCAAACGTTGCCTCCCTGCGCATCGCACGCACCGGTCAACGCATAGAGCGTGCCGATGGCCCGCTCGGTAGCGCTCGCGTTGGTATGTTGGCCGACGCCGGTCCACGAGTGATAGCTGAGCCTTGGCCCACCTTCGAACAGGGCGTTGAACTGCTCGATCGATGACGCGTCGATCCATGTCAGTGCCGCGACGTGCTCTGTCGTATGGATGGCGACAGCGTCGGCAAGCAGCGAGAAGACCGTGGCGAATCGACGCTGTTCTCCTCGACGATCACACAACGCCGAACGTGCGTGCAGGTCCACTGCGTGCGCATCCTCCATCGCGCGACGGGTGTCGTAGGGATGCGGTAGTCCGTCACTGTCGATGACGACCAGCGCACCGTCGACAGCCTCCGGCCATAGCTCATTCGCATGCAGCAGACGTCGCGTATCGATATCCACCAGGCACGGCGCATTCGTCCAGCGCCGAACGAAATCGGCATCGTAGCGGTGCGTTTCGATCAGGTGTCGGATCGCACCGATCGCGAGTGCGCCGTCCGCACCGGGACGAATGCGCAGCCAAAGGTCGGCCTGCTGGCCGCTGCCATCCTGCTTCGGGTCGATGACGATCACGCGCGCGCCACGCTGTTTCGCCTGTGCCACACGCGACGCTTGTGCCAGCCACGTGCGGGCGGGATTGTGGCCCCACAGCACAATGACGTCGGTGTGGTCCCAGTCGGGCACGCCGATACCGCGTCCGAACGTCAGCTTTTGCGCGTAGTCCTTGTGCCAGCCGCAGACCTCGATCGCGTAGATCATGTTGGGACTGCCGAAACAGCGCACCAGTCGCTCGACCCATTCGAAGCTGTCCACCATCGGGGTGCCACTCGGTGTCGTGACGGCGAAGGCGACCGCCTCGGCACCATCGCTTGCGCGAATCGAGAGCAGTTGCCGCGTGATTTCCTCGAGCGCCTCGTCCCACGAGATTTTGATCCAGCCGGGATCGGCCGCGTCACGCGGCGCCGTGCGACGCATCGGTGTAGTCAGCCGTTTTGGGCTCGCGAGCAGCTCCGGCGCAGCGCGTCCCTTCGCGCACAGGGCGCCACCGGTCGGATGCTGCGCGAGCGGCGTGACCTTGATCAGCTTGCCGTCTTCGACATGGTTCACCGATCCGCATCGCGAGCGACACAACGTGCAATAACCCGGGAACTCAGTCATGGAGGATCAGCATCGCGGCGCTCACGCCAACAGGGTGGTGTCGCGACGCGACCACTGCACGCCGATCCGGCTGCCTTCGTGCATGCCGAGCCTGGCCGGGTCAACGGTGTTCGTCAGCAGTGCCATCACGGTTGGGCCATCGTCGACCTGCACCTGGCATTCGATGACCGGTCCCAGATACGCGAACGACACGATGGTGCCCGCGAGGGTATTGGTGCTGCCGTCCGTGGCCGATGCGCCGAGCGCATCGGGTGCCACCAGACGCGTGCGCTCCGGGCGGAAGCTCAGCGTGCTCGCATCGTTCGGTATGGCACCGTCGAAATTCAGTGCGACGCCGTGATCGGTCAGGAAGCGGCCGTCGCCATCGAGCTTGCCGCCGAGGAAATTCGAGCGGCCCATGAAGTCGGCGACGAACCGATTGCACGGACGCTCGTACAGATCCGCCGGCGAGCCGATCTGCTCAATGCAGCCCTTGCTCATCACGACAAGGCGATCGGCCATACTGAGCGCTTCGTCCTGATCGTGCGTGACGATCAGCGTGGTGAGACCTGTTGCGCGTTGCAACTGGCGGATCTCGGCCCGCACTTCGTGGCGCAGGCGCGCGTCGAGTGCGGACAGCGGTTCGTCGAGCAGCAGTACGTCGGGGTTGATCGCCATCGCCCGTGCGAGAGCCACGCGTTGCTGTTGGCCGCCGGAGAGTTGACGCGGGAGCCGCTCGGCAAAGTCGTGCAGACGCACGCGATCGAGCGCCTCGATGACGCGCGCGGTGATCTCGCTTGCGGGCACGCCGCGCATCTCGAGACCAAAGGCGATGTTGCGCGCGACGGTCATATGAGGAAACAGCGCGTAGCCCTGGAAGACCATGCCCATATTGCGGCGATACGGTGGCTCGCGCGTAATGTCGCGCCCGTCGACACGCATCGTGCCCGCGCTCACCGGCACGAAGCCGGCCAGCATGCGCAGCGTGGTCGTCTTGCCGCAGCCGCTGGGCCCAAGCAACGCGATCATCTCGCCCTTCTCGACCGTGAGGTCGAAGCGCGACACCGCCTGGAAATTACCGTAGCGCTTCTCGACGCCGGAAAACTCGATGTATGCCATGTTCGATGGATCCGAATTGCCTGGGGAAACCTGCGTCAGAAGACGTGGCTGAGCTTGACATATCGATTTGAAACGACGAGCGCGATGCCGATGATCACGATCTGCACCGTGGCGACCGCCGTGATGGTCGGATCGAGGTTCCATTCCAGATAGTTGATGATGCCGATCGGCAGCGTCGTGCGGCCCGGACCGACGAGGAACAGCGATTTTTCGACATCGGTAAACGACACGATGAAGCTGAATAATCCACCTGCCACCAGCCCGGGGCGGGCGAGCGGCAGCGTCACGCGGCGGAACGTGGTCCACGGCGTGGCGCCGAGATTGAGCGCGGCCTCTTCGACGCCACTGCCCACCGATTGCAGCGACGCCGTGACGAGTCGCACCACCCAGGGCACCGCCAGCAGCGTGTGCGCAGCGATCAGGCCGGGCAGCGTGGCCGCCACTTGCCACTCGGTAAAGATCTCGATCTGGATGTAATAGACATAGACCGCGCAGCCGGCCACGATGCCCGGCACCAGCATCGGCGAAAGCAGCATCGTGTTGATGACGCCCTTGCCCGGGAAGGTGGCACGGGCGAGCGCGAGCGCCGCGGGCACGCCGATCAGGAGTGCGATGACAGTTGCGCACAGCCCCACCTGCACACTGGTCACGAAGCCCTCGCGAAACGGGTCCTGCGCCCACGCGTGGCCATACCAGTGCAGCGTGTAGCCGGTCGCCGGAAAGCCCACGATCTTGTTGGCGAAGAAACTCACCCATACAACGATCACCAGAGGCAGCACCACGAAGCCGAGCGTGCTCCAGAGACAGACGTGATATGCGCACGTACGCAAGGAAACGGCGCGCATGATCAGGCTCCATGCACGGCGGAGCCGCGTCGGGAGAGAAACCACGTCGACACGAGCGTGAGCACCAGCGTCGTGAACATCAGCACGAAGGCCAGCGCTGCGCCGAAGGGCCAGTTGTTCGCCTGGCTGATCTGAGTGTAGACCTCGGGCGCCATCATGTGGAAAGTCGAGCCGCCGATCAGGATCGGCGTTGCGTACGCGTTCATCGCGAGAATGAAGCACAGCACGCCGCCGACCACGATGCCCGGCATCGACAGCGGCAGCA
Source organism: Paraburkholderia podalyriae (assembly GCF_014397785.1). Classification (GTDB taxonomy): domain Bacteria; phylum Pseudomonadota; class Gammaproteobacteria; order Burkholderiales; family Burkholderiaceae; genus Paraburkholderia; species Paraburkholderia podalyriae. The sequence goes on along the minus strand of NZ_VZQQ01000019.1, from coordinate 41,482 downwards.
GCACGCGCAGGAACATGCGCCAATGACCGGCGCCGAGTCCGAGCGCCGCCTCTTCGAGCGCGGGACTGATGCTTTCGATAGTGCTGTGCAGCGTGATGATCATATAGGGCAGCAGCACCGAGATCGTACCGATCAGCACAGCGTTCTCGGTGTAGAGCAGCTCGACGGGCGCCGTCGTCATGCCGACGGCCTGCAAGGCCGCGTTCACAAGCCCCCGGTCGCCGAGCAGCACAAGCCAGCCAGCCACGCGAACGGCGTTGCCCATCAGCAGCGGCAGGATGACGGCGATGATCAGCACGCTCTTTGCCCGGCGCGATTGAGTGCGGGCAATGTGATACGCCGGCAGGAAGCCCAACACCACGGCCGCCAGCGTACTGACGACGCCGACGTACACGGTGCGGCCAAGGATGCCGCGATAGAACGGATCGCCCAGGAACTTGTGGTAGTTCTCGAGCGTGACCGCCTGCACCATGAATTCGCCCGGCACGAAGCGGTTCAGGCTGTAGCGCATCAGCAGGAGCAACGGGATGCCGAGCAGTAGCACGATGGTGAGCAGCGCCGGCGCCAGCAGCGCCGCCGTCAGCTTGCCCGTCGGCCGTAACAGTCCGTGATGTGCCAGGACTTCGATCGCGGGCGCCGTCGAAGCCGGGGCCTCGAGCGCGGGCGCGTTCAAACCTTGATCTCCTTGTTCCACCATTCGAGCCATTGCGCCTGGTTCTTCGCCGCGTAGGCATAGTCGACGTAGTGCAATTGCTTGCGTTGCGCGTCGGTGAAAGCGATTTCTCGCAGCAGGTCGGTCGGCAGCGCCGCGTTGTCGACCGATGGCGCGTAGTAGGTCAGCGTCGAGATCGAACGCGCGGCGGCCGGCGCAAGCATTTCGTTCAGGTAGCGGTAGGCCAGCTCCTTGTTGCGCGCCCGCTTCGGGATGACCACGCCGAACTGGATTGCGATGCCGCCCTCGGACGGGTAGGCGCCGCGAATCGGCAGTCTGGCGGCGGTCCACTGTGCCGCACGTGCCTTGTAGTTGGCCGAGATCCACACGTCGCCCGACGACATCGCTGCCGCAATCTGTTCGTGCGACGGGTAGACGCGCGGCTGCACGGCCTTCTTCAAGTCGAGCAGTTTCGCGAGCCCCGGCGTCACGTTCTGCATAGAGCCGCCGGCGAGAAGCGCATAGGCGTACAGATAGTTGAAGTAGATCTGGTCGATCAGGCCGACCTTGCCGGCGTAGGCCGGGTTCAACAGATCCGCGAACGAGGTCGGCGGGGTCTTGATCTTGTCCGGGTTGTAGATCAGCTCGACGCCGCTGTACATCCACGGCACAAAGTACGGATTGCGCATGCCTGGCAGCAAGTGCGCCGCATTCGGGATCTTAGAGTAGTCGAGCGGTTCGAGCGCGCCCTGGATCTGCAGCTCGTAGGCGTCGGCGTCGGTGAAATGTGCCACGTCGATGGTGCCGCGCGGCAGGGCGCGCTCGGCCAGCAGTTTCGCCTTGCGCACCGGGGCCGATGCAAGATCGCGCCGGATGCGCACGCCGCTCGCTTCGAGCACCGGTGTTTCCAGCGCCTTCATGCAGTTGTTGCTCCAGTCGCCGCCCCAGTTGCTCACGACCAGCTCGCCTGCATCCTGCGCGCGGGCAATACTGCTGAAGGCCGAACCCCCGAGGACAGTCGTCCCCGCAGCCATCGTTTGCAGGAAATGCCGGCGAGACCAGCTGTTATCCGTCTTCGTTGTCATGTCGATAGCCCGTGATAGGTTAGGTCAGCAGTTCGGATGACTCCAAGTATCTCCATGACATATTTCTATTTTGTTGCTGTATATTTTCCAGGTTGTTTCCAGGCGAGACACCGATGCCACCACCCATTCTGATCGTCGAGGACGACACGACGATCGCCACGATCACCGCGGGTTATCTCGAATCCGAAGGCTTCAAGTCGGAAGTCGTGTCGAACGGGCGCGAGATGATGCGTCGTTTGCGCACACGCGCCTATGCGCTGGTGTTGCTCGACCTTGGCTTGCCGGATGAGGACGGCTTAAGTCTGCTGCGCAAGCTGCGCGGCAGGCTCGATATCCCTGTGATGGTGGTGACGGCGCGCAACAGCATCGACGCCCGCCTCGCGGCGTTCGAGCTGGGCGCGCAGGATGTGCTGACCAAACCGTTCGATCCGCGCGAATTGCGGTATCGCGCGCTCAATGTGATCGCCCGGCACGTGCGCGCGCCGGAGCCACCGCGCGAGTATGTCCTGGGGTCATGGCGCATTCATCTGCATGCGCACACGATTCATTCGACGCGCACGGGCAAGTCTGCCGGATTGACGCGAACCGAGTTCGACCTGCTCGCCGTTCTGCTGCGCGGCGGCGGACGGGTGTTCTCGCGGGCGCAGCTGATCGATGCGGTGACCGGCGTGTCGGATCCGGAGTCGGATCGTGCGATCGATATCCTTGTGAGCCGTCTGCGGAAAAAGCTGGCGAGCGACGGACGCGGCAGCGAAGCCCGCTTGGTGACCGTGCGCGGCACGGGGTATCGGCTGCCGGTGGACGACAGTACGGTGGTTGAGATCTCTGCGTCGAATCGTGGGGGCTGAAAGCGCGCGTCAGCGGCTTCTCGGCCTACGGCGAGCGGGGCGGTACATCGCCAGTTTATCGCGCAACACCTGCCGTGCGACGCGGGCCTGGCGTTCGGTGGCGTCGAGCAGGGATCTGCGTTGGACATCCGTCGATGCCGGTTTTCGCAACTGATTTTCCAACGCGCTCGCAGCAGCGCCCAATGACGCGAAACCCAATGCTGCGGCATTGCCGGCGATCCGGTGGACGAGGTCGGTCAGCGTATCCAATGCGTTCGCTTCGATGGCCGCCAGCGTGTCCGACAGCAGGCGATCTGCCGACCGCAAACTCTGATCGAAACGGCGCTCGCCGATGGCGAGGCGCAAGCGCTCTAGTTGGGATTCAGCTTCGGTGACAGCCGCCGGTGCGGTGCGGCCTCGCAGGCCCTGCAAGCGGCGCGAGACGGCCGATTGCAGCGCCGCCCCCAGTATCTCCAGAAGCAACGGTTTGGGCAGCACCGCGTCGATGCCGCTCATGCCGACGTCGACCAGCACGTCCGACAGAACATTGCCTGTGACCAGCAGAATGGCCAGTTGCTCGTATGCCGGGCCAATCGTCGCGCGAATCCGGCCGGCGATCTGCTGGCCCGTCTCGTTCGGCATCATCAGATCGAGCAGCACAGCGTCGAGCGGATGCGCCGCCATGTGCCGCAGCAGCGCGTCGCCATCGATGAAGACGTGCGGCGTGTGTCCCATCTGACGCAGCAGATCCTCCGCGATCGCACGATTGAGCAGATCATCGTCGATGACCCCGACCGACAGCCGTCGCGACGGGCCGCACGGTACGACGGCCAGCTCACTCGGCGTCGGCGTCCGCACGGCAATCAACGGCAGATCGAACCAGAACCGGCTGCCAACGCCCAGGCGGCTTTGCACGCCGATCTCGCCACCCATGGCCGCGACCAGCTTCTTCGAGATCGCGAGACCCAGCCCCGTGCTCAGCGGATTGTCCGGTGCGGAGCGAGAGAAGAATTCGAACAGGCCCGGCACGTCGTCCGCAGCGATGCCGATGCCTTCGTCGGTCACCTCGTAGCGCAAGTGATTGCCTTCGCACGTCACCGCGACGGCGACCATACCCTGCGTCGAGTACTTGATCGCGTTGCTCACCAAGTTTGCCACGACCTGCTGGATGCGCGTCGGATCGCCGCGCACGACAGCCGGCACATCGGGGGCGACCCGGATCACCAGCGCGGAGCCGCGCTCCAGCGCGCGCGGTGCGAATTGCATGCTGATCGCCTCCATCAGGAAGCGGGGATCGACGTCGCTCAGCGTGACGCTGAAATCGGTCGCTTCGCTCTTCAGGTATTCGAGCAGATCGGAGAGGACCGTCGAGAGCCGCTGCGTCGATTCGAGCAGCAACTTCGATTTTCCGTGTTCGCCGTCGACACGCGCGTTGAAGGCGAGGATCTGCGCGAGACCAACGATGCCGTTCAAACCGTTACGGACTTCGTGACTGAAGATCGCGAGGAAGCGCGTGATCGAGTTGGAGCGCGATTGCGCGGTTTCCGAAGCAAAACGCAGTTCCTGTTCGCGCTGCTTGAGCACAGTGATGTCCGAGCGCACGCTCGTGATGCCGCCGGACGCGGTGCGCCGTTCGCTGACACTTAGCCAACGGCCGTCGTCGAGATGCTGCTCGAAGAAGCCAACACCTTTGCGATGGAAGTCAAGTCGGCGACGGATCCAGTCGGTCGCGGTCTCGCCATTGAGCTGCATCTGACCGCGTGCAATCGACGTGTTCACAATTTCGCTGAAGCTTACGCCGGGCCGTACGATATCTGAGATGGTGGGGTAGAGCGCGGAATACTGCGGATTGGCGATCAGCAAGCGGTCCTGGTTGTCGTAGAGCACATAGCCCTCAGGCAACGCGTTGATACCTTCCTCCATCAGTCGCGCGTATTGCTGTGCTCTGGCCAGACGGCGCAGTATCGGAGACAGATCAACGATATAGCCGGCGTTGGGTGCAGTCCCGATGATGTTGAATGTGCGTTTGCCGAGTGTGACTTCGACCGACTGTGTGGTGTTCTCCAGTGGATACGTATCCGGCGATGCCAAGCACGTCATCACCTGCTGTGGGCTGTCGGCAAGCGACACCGTCACACGCCGTTGAGCATTCGACGGGCGCGACAGTGGGCCTTCGAGGCGTACGCTGAATTCGTCTGGCAGGAATCGCCAGCGGTAGGTAGGTGCAGTCATTCAGAAAAGGTCGTGGATGAGTTCGGCTGGCTGCCGTCAAGGCGCGGGGGTGCCTCAAGCGGATCAATTCCTTTCGAAAGCAACTCGCGCATCGTGAGGGCAGCCTTCCCGGCTTCAGTCACCATAACGGCCACGTCCCTGGAAAGTGCGCCATGCACGGCGATATGCAAATTCTCGTCGTAGCTCCGACTGCAGCATTTGCCTCGGACGGGTTCGATGGCGATTGAACGTACCCCGAATTAGACGACGGTGGGACTCCCTTTAATGGCGCGCAATTACACCTCACGGAAAGCGAACACGTGGTGACAGGTACATGGAGCGAGGGCACGACTAAGAGCGCCTGATCCGGCATGATAAGGGGTGCGGGGCGCAACGGCCAACTGCACGCTCGACTTTGCTACGAGGGCGGATGGGGCGACGAGAGTGCCTCGTGCCCTCAATTTGCGCCGGAATCGGACCTATTCATGATTCGAGGTGGGCAAGCTGATCTGAATGCGTACATCACACTGCAGCGAGGAACCGGGTCTCGATCACATAAAGTCGCTCCCCAACTGGTAGCTCATAACTCCATAACTCGTCGAATTCGTATCTCCTCTCGGCGATGAATTCGGCATAGAACGCTAACATTTGAATGACCGATCACTGAGATATATGCCGCTCGCATGTGGCAGTCGCCGGCCAAGGAGCGTCATTCGGATTCTTCGTTCCGTGGACACTTCAGGGCCTGCTCTGCATGAACGAGCAGTCATTCGAATAGAAGTCGCTTATTCAATTTTGCAGCGTGCCTTGCTTGCGGCAATCGCCGTCGGCGTGGTTCCGAGCATACGCCGGCAGGTACGGCTCAAGTGGGCAGCATCGGCGAATCCGGCCTGCAGCGCCGCCTCGGTCGCGCTGGCGCCGCGCGTAAGTTCGGCGCAGGCTAGTTGCAGGCGCAACCAGAGCAAGTAGGGGCGCAGCGCGATGCCCATCGAGCCGGTAAAGGCGTGCATCAGCCGCGATGGCGACAGGCCGGCCACGACGGCCAGCGCACGCAGCGACAGCGCATCGGGCTCCTGCAGGTGGTTGCGAACGTGGCGCAGCACGCGCCGCACCCCTGGGTGCAGGGTAGGCGGGGGACGACCGCCAAGCAGATCCGCCTCCAGCCACCTCCTGATTCCCGCGTCGCTCGGCGAACCGGTCGCGCAGACCGCGCCGCGCCAGCGTGCCGCCTCGGCCGCTGGGATGTGGGCGATGTCCGCAGGGATGCGTACTGCCAGAGCCGCGCCCAGCGGGCTTTCCGGCTCGATGAAGGCGATCAGCACCGTGGCACCGCGCGCGTCCACTTCGTGCGGCGCGTCCGCGCGCACCAGCGCGGCGTCGCAGAGGTGCCAAGGCTCGCCCTCGCCGCGACGAATGCGCAAGCTCTCGGTCAGCGCCAGGATGAGCTGAACGCTGTGGTGCCGATGTTCGCTGGAAACGTCTCCCGCTCCCCACACGATCATCGCAGTGGGCCACGGGAATGCGCCGGAATTGGGTGCAATGAGCATGACTGGATTCTTGACAGCCAGAACGTTCAAGACAGGACGCGATCCCGCGCTTAGGCTGTGTCGAGATGCCTATGCATCGCGCACTGCAAAGGATATACGCAAATGCCCCTCGTGCAACTCGTCAAACGGCAGTGGTTGGATTACGTGCGGACCCACCGCTCTCGCCGCAACCTGCTCGTACACCTCGCGGCTGTACCGGCGTTCGTCGCCGCCAATACGGCGCTGGTCGTCGCCCTGCTGCTCGGCATGTGGATAGCGGCGACGCTCTCACTGGCCGTCATGGCAGCATCGCTTGCCTGGCAGGGTCGCTGCCATCGCGGCGAACGCGAGCGGCCCGAGCCGTTCTCCGGACCGGCCGAAGCCGTGGTCCGCATTCTCCTCGAGCAATGGGTGACCTTTCCTCGCTTCGCATTCACTGGGGGCTGGACGCGGGCCTTGCGCGAAGCGTCACGATAACCGGCCCCGCGCGGCTAACGCGGCAGCCAACGCACCATGCGCAGCCAGTTGAAAACACCATCGTCGCGAGAAATAGCCGGGGACATACCGCTTTATCTCGCTCCTGTCTCGGGAATGAGGATCGTGCCGGTTGTGACCTTTGTAGACTTTCCAGGAGGTTCGGGCACGACGGGCAACCGGGTCAAGCACTCGAATGTCCTCCGTACTTTGGAAAACTGCCACCGAGTCTGCTCAGCATCAAAGGGCAGTGCGGGGTCGATCAGCGACGTTCACTCACACTTCCGGCTAGCTCGGCCATCGGAGCAAACGCCGGTTACTTCAACCAGGGCGGCAAAAGGCGCCCCTGCCGGCAGCGTCAATCCTCGCGACGAGGCATCCCAGTAGAAAGAGTCTCGCGTCCAGAAATCGCGGCTGTCCACGTCCCGTGGACAGGAATTTTTTTTGGACAAAATGAATCGTATCCAAAAACTTCAGGCCGTCCACGGAACGTGTACTATGAACAAATTTGGACAACCGCAGACCTTGCCATGCATCCGGCCGACCACGATCTGCCTCCTCTGCTGGAAGCTGCCGCCACCGCGTTCGGCGATGCGACCGGCGTTCCTGTCCATCTGCGCAAGGCGCCACCCCGATCCGGCGCGGATGCAGTACTGGAGTTCCATCTAGGCACCCGGCGCTACAAACGCCTCGCGCATGTCAAGCGGACGATCGACCGCTACGGCACCTTGGCCGCTCTCCGCGCGCAGGCCGCGCCGGGCGATGACCGGCTCCTGCTCGTGACATCGTATCTATCGCCTAAGATGATCAATGCGTGCCGCGACATGCAGGTTGATGCGCTTGATCTGGCCGGTAACGCCAGTCTCCTTCTAGGCGATAGCGTCATTCTCGTGTCTGGGCGCCCGCGCCCGGATAGCAGCACGCAGGCACGCGGCCGCACCTGGACCAGATCGGCACTGCGCGTTGCGCTCGCCCTGCTCGCGGTCCCTTCGCTGCTGGAAAAAACCTATCGCGATATCGCACAGGTTGCCGGCGTCAGCCATGGCACGGTCCAGAATGCCATTCACGGCATGCTGGCCCGGCGCGACCTCATCGAGCAGCCCGGCGGACACGGCATGCAGTTCGCCGACGCAGGCCGGCTCATCGATGAATGGACCACGTTGTACCCGACACTGTTGCGTGGATCACTTCAGCTCGGCTACTTCCGCACCGACATCCCCGACTGGTGGAGAAGCGTTCCCGAGCTTCCCGGCCGGTGCCAGTTTGGTGGCGAGCCGGCAGCAGCCATCCTCACGCAATACCTGAAACCAGCCACATTCACCGTATACTGTGCCAGCGAGGTCCCGAGGGAGTGGATCGCGAAGGCCCGCCTGCGGCCTGATCGCGACGGCAACATTGAATTCCTGAGGTCCCCGATCCAGCTCCAGCCTGCGGCTGGACTTCCGCAGAACATCGCGCCGCCCCTGCTCGTCTACGCTGATCTCGTAGCGAGTGGCGACTCGCGCAATCTCGAAACGGCCCGGTTAGTGCGTGAACAATATCTCCCCGCTTGAGCCTCGCCCCCATCGCCCTTTTCCACCCGAAATGGTGGCCCTTTTGCGTGAAGTAGCTGCCGCTGCTTCCGAAAAGAGCATCGAGTGGTTTGTCGGTGGGGCGAGCGCACGCGACGTCGTACTGACGCACGTCTACGATATCGAACCGACACGGGCCACTGCAGACGTTGACATCGGCATTTCCATCGAAAGCTGGGCCGGCCATGAAACACTGAGAACGGCGCTGCTCACATCCGGCCACTTCGAGCAGCGAGGCAGTGCAACCCACCGGCTGCACTACCAGGCCCCTGAGACCGGCGCCAGAACCTGGCTCGATATCGTACCGTTCGGGGGCATCGCAGACGATGGTGGCGAAATCGCCTGGCCGCCCGATCAGGTTATCCGCATGAACGTCGCCGGCTTCGAACAGGCGCTGCAGGTCGCTGTGCCGGTACGCATGGATGCCAATCTCGTGGTGCCGGTCGCTTCCCTTCCGGCGCAGGCAATGCTCAAGATTATTGCCTGGAAAGATCGTCACGCGGTCGATCGCAAGGACGCAACCGATCTGCTTTTCCTGCTGGCGTGGTACGGCGAGGCGGGAAATCTCGAGAGGCTGTATGCCGACGACGCCTTCGACCTGATCGAACGGCACGAGCACGATCCCGATATCGGCGGTGCGGCCCTCCTTGGCCGCGACATGGCGGGTATCGTCACGCCGGAAGTGCGCGATCGGATCCTCGCGGTCATTGCGCCGGACGATCCATCGCCCCTGATACTGACGCACATGATGGCAAGCCGCACACGGATTCCTGGCGGCGATACGGCTGAACGGATCAATCAGCTCTTTGACGCGTTTCGCCAGGAATTTGTCGCGGCGGTGCAGCGAGGAAGCGGGACTTGACCGACCCGGGCAGGAAGCATTCCCGACCGGTGTTCGGCTAGCCCGGCACGCCCTGTCCTGCCCGCGCCTGGAGGTCCGTCAACTGAGCAAGCGCATCCCGCGCGCGCTCCACAGGCACAAAAATGTGATCGTGAAATGCGGCAGCAACGACGTTGCAACTGATGCGGGCCCTGGTCAGCGCTTCAGCCACTGCAGCCGTGAGTCCCACAGCCTCCAGATCGGAATGGACGTTCAGCGTGATCCAGGCTGCCCGGAAAAGAACAGGTAACCCTTCGCGCAGCGCCGTCGGTTCATCGACGATGACGGTCAGCCCCTCGCGCTCACGAAACGTCGCCAGGGGAGCGAGCTGCGACACGTCCCTGTCTGCCAGCACGGACGAAAAGACATAGGCGCCTTCATTCAGCTCTGGCCGCATTGACGCGAGCAGCTGTTCGAGATCCGAAACGGGTTGGCTCACTATGCTCCCTGTACAAGAAGAGGATGAATTGGGCTAGGTATACCGGCCGCGCCATCGCAAGCCGTAGCCACGTTGCATATCGAATCTATAGTGACCGGATCCAGCGAACAAGACGTTATTGAAGGCGCGTCCCAGACGTCGTTGAGGTGATCGTGTCCCCCCCCCAAGGTCCCAACCCTAAGATAATGGCCACACCTTCGCAGACAAAAATCCAATGTCCAAAGGCGAATTACCCCTCCTCGCCGCCCCTCCATGCGGTCTTAGGATCGCCGATGCGACGGAACGCAAGACTTACGCGACAGAATAGATGCAAATTGGTCAGAACATAACGTATTACACATGTTTTTAAATTTCAAGTCCTTCTTTGCTTCCCGCCCTCACCGCACACTTGGCGCATTTGAGGGCGGGAGCAGCGGTGACACGGCAGCAAGACGAGCACGAACATCTGGTCCGGGCAATCGGGAAGACTATTGCGCGTCGGCGCAAGGCGCTCGGCCTGACCCAGGAAAAGCTATCTGAAACCGCAGGTCTCGCCCAGGCGTCGCTCTCCCACATTGAACGCGGCGTTACCTCGCCCAGCATCGAGCGCCTGGCGCAGCTCGCAGGCATTCTTGAATGCCGTCTTTCAGACTTTCTCGGTGAGACCGGCACCGGTCCGGCCGACCGTGCGAGCCGTATCCATCAGAAGCTCTCGGGCCTCAGCCCGATACAGCAGGATGCGCTGGAACGCCTGATGGATGAGGCCATCGCTCTGGCAACAAACGCACGCCCCGCCGCCAAACGCCGCTTGCGCAAACAGAGCCCCTGACTGCGTGACCGGGCTGCACGGCATTGTCCTCGAATGGCTGCTGACTGCCATTGGGTCTTCTTTCTATATGTGGCGTCAACCGGCCCCCCTGCCGGTTCGCGGGTACGTAATGCAGTATTCCAATGCAGACCGGGCCATGCCTGAACGTTGGGCTTGACTGGCTCCCGGTCCGCTTTTATCGCCTGCTATCCGCATTCGCCGGAAATGATCCGGCAGACACGAGGCATTCCCTACCGGATTCCTGACCAACACTCACGTGACCGGCCGTGAGATTGAATCGCATGCCGTTATATCACTAAGATGTGCGAATTAAATATCGAGCAGAATTGCTTGAATTTTCGATGTCACCGACTATGATTCGCGATTGAAGTTGCCCGCTGGAGCCCGTCCAGCATCTTTTGCAGTACCGTCGCTCGTGCGATACCTTTCGCGGTTCGCTTCGTCCCACTGTCTGGACCACCGCAGGTCTTTTGACCGGAAGCTTTCCTTTCTTGCCCGTGTCGGGGAATTGTCATTCCCCAACACGGGCCTTGGCGATTCCCCTTTTTCGTTCTGGAGAATCGTCATGAATCAGTCTGTCGAACCCCGCAAGTATTTCGACCTTCATCTGCGCGGCCTCGGGTATCTGTCCCGTGTCCGCGATGTTACGGCCAAAAGCAATGGCCGCAGCAAGGCCAGGCCCTTCCTCGCCTGCGCCATCTCCGCGTTTCACGGCGATCCGAACGTCGAGAATGGCGTCGTGTATCTTCCGCTGGACCTGATCGTCTCGGGCGAGAAGGCGAAGGAAGCTGTGCGCGCCGTGATGAACGACGCCAACGATCCGGACGTGAAAGTCCTCGTCTCCTTCCGCGCTGGTGATCATTACATCCGTACGTTCGAGCGTACCGGCAACCGCGCGGGTGAGACCGGTGCTGTCCTCAAGGGGCGCTTGCTCAAGCTCTTCTGGATCAAGGTCGACGGCCAGGAAGTCTACCGTGACGAAGGCGACCGCGAAGACGACGACGCTGAAGCAAGCGCCGACACTTCTTCGGAGACCGTCAACGGGCATGAACCGTCGACGGGCAATAGCGATCACCGCGATACGCCTTCTGCGGACGAACCGGCCAACAGCCGCGACATCGGAGCCTCAAGCAACGATGCGGCAGCGGCCGACCGCACCGCCGAACGCACCCACGCGCGCAGCAACCGCTATCCGCCGCTGCGCCGTCATGCGAGCGGGAGCGCCCGTCGCCCGTCCGCCAACGCTGAATGACCGGCGCCCCTCGGTCCCCGCCTCGTGCGGGGGCTTCCTCTCGCGCATCACCGGACTGCCGGTTTTCCAGGGCGACACTCCTCGAGCCCGCTCCGGAAAGCCGGTACCGTCCCGCAGATCGTCGACCGGGTCCACGGTGGCTCCACTACGCCGTGCCGTTTGCGCCGGACCGATCGTTCCGGCCCAGACACGCGCCTGGCAGGGAGTTAACTGCCAGGCGTTATGCGTCATTCGCCCTCACTGCAAGTCAGCGCCAATGAGGGCCAATGAGGCATAACGTGTTCACTGCCGACCTGCCAGTTGCAGGTCCGTCTGCCGCCGCGTCAGGCGACACCTTCACAGCCCTCTTCCGGTGCCATTGTCTGCACGGCTGTACCCGCGTCGCCATGATGCCGGGTCCGGAATAGCTCGCTTCCCCGCTCTCAAGTAGTTCGTTTGTTCAACCCTCGCGGGGAATGCGCTTCCCCGCCGGGGCAGCCGTCCTCCGCTCCTTTTCCGGAGGATGTCATGAACGAGACCACTGAAACGCACGGCATCGTGGCCACCATCGTGCCCGAGGACCGTCGTATGGAAATCCTGCCGCGATACTTCGGCAAGCATATGATCCGCGCCGAAGCCGCTGTTTACGCCGCAATGTCGTCGTTGTGCCCGACCTACCATGGCGGATTCTGGGACTACGTCGAGCTGTCAAACGGCGCGTTCTACATGACGCCTCGTCTGGATGGCCCGCTGCCCATCACCTGCGACGGCAACGGATACGACGGCGAAATGAGCAGTGACGCCGCCGGTATTGTTGCCAGCCTCTTCGCACTGAACGCCATGGCGTGGTCGACAGAAGACGCGCATTTCACGGAGCTTTATCACCGGCTGCTCGCCTTCGTTCCATCTCACCCTGAAGCGCGCGAGATCTTTGCGGCAATCGATTGATGGACTGACACCCAGCCCACCCTTCACGTCTTGCGGAACGCGGCCCGCAGGGCGCGTCTCCGCAACACTCCCGGAGACAACGATGTCAATCTGCACTTCCATCACCCCTTCCCGCCCCGCCATCAGCGGCTTCTATACGAGCACGCGCTGCGGGTCACTGGCACGCGAGAACGGCTTCCAACGCAGACCAGCATCACAGCTTCATGCCGCCGACCAGCCCGATGATGACGTCGATCCGTCGCAGCAGGTTTTTCAGTGCCGCGACGGGCGCACATTGCCGCGCTATATGGCGCAGAGCGTCGATCTTCCTGACGGCCTCTACCTCGGGCTCTTCAATGGACGCGACGATCCGCTTGGGTCCCCGCTCGTTACAGGGTTTGATGGACCGCTGATCGGCCGGCTGCGTTATTGCCACACCGTCGAGGCCCGCGACCTCAAGCTCGAATTCCTCGATCCGTTCGAGGGTTATCGGTTCTTCCCCGACATGGAGCACATAGCCGGACGCGACGGGCAAACGCCTACCGGCAGGATCACGATGCCGATCGAGCTCGTGCTGAACGCGGGCGCGATCGTTTTCGACGGACGGTATTTTGCCGACTGGACAGTCTTCGTTATCAGCTCGGTGCGTACCGTCATCGGTCGCGACCTTCGCTCACAACGGCGCATGTGACCAGAGACTTGTCACCGCATCACCTCATTCTTCCAACTGCACCAGATCAGCGGTGCATTCCGCGCGGGGCATCACACCCGCTCTGGGAGCAATGCCTCGAATCACTGTGCGAGGTACACCATGGGACGGCTCTTTAGTCATGGACAGACGCGTGCGCAACTGATTGCACGCCTAACACGCAATGAGGAGCACGATGACTGTGCACGTCGCTGCCTGCGCCACTGTAGCAGTGGCAACGTGCTCTGGACGGTTTGGGAAATTGAACGCCCCGGCGACACGCCGTTGCGTTACATCGGCTGCGACCTGCTCGCCTGGGACAAAGGCTGCGCCGGCTGGGGCTACAAGGACCTGTGCGAGGAAATGGAGCCGTTCTATTACTCGTGCCCGCTCGCGTATCTCGAGATGGTCCCGCCCGCTTCAGTTGCATGGCGCGAAAAAGTTCGCGCGGGGCATGCGGCGCGCTCGCGTGTGTTGGGGCCTGGCGACAGGCTAACGCTCAAAGGGCTGTCGATCACCGAGGCTGTCGTCGTCAGCCAGCGTCATCGCACGTGGATCGTCGAAAGTGGCGGTCAGCTGTTCCGCTTTCCACCCCGGCTCTTTCATCACATCGTCCAGCAACGACGCTCCGGCGAACCTGCCCGGCAACCCACTAGCTAGGTTCGTCAATGCCGCATGGGCGCGTGGCCTGGTTGCCGGGTCATTTCTGAAGCGCGGCACCGGTGGCGCTTCGGTGAAAACCCATTGCTCTCGATCCGTTCGATGCGGATCCGTGCGTCGCCGCTTCATGTGAAAGCTACAGCCTCTTCCGGCGCGCTCATCGGTCACCTGCCCGTCACGCTGGCAGACAGAATCGATCCGTATCTCTTCAACCCACCCCGCGGGACACCATGCCCGCGAGGGTGCGTCCCGCCTCACTTTCTGGAGGCATCGTGATCTCTCTTTCCGGCACGCTCGACGTGCGCACCATCAAGGGCAGCAACGGCCCGTTCCAGGTCGGCGAACTGACCACGTCTGTCGGCGAATTCAAGGTCAAGGACAAGGTGCTCGAACAGTTCGAGCCCGGCGCCTATACCGGTACCTTCCTGATCGACAAGATCTATCCGCACAGCTACGTCTGGTACGGCAAGGTCACCGTCGAGATCCGCGCGAGGCTCGCCGATGTGCAGCTCGACAACGACGAGCCGTTCAGCGAGACCGGTCAGGCACCGTCCTCGACCGAGCCGGATCCGGCCGACGAGGAACGCATACCCAGTACCGCAGCCCCCGCCCATGCTGACCAGGGGCCATCCCCCGCGCCAACCGAAGGCGATTCTGGCGAGCTGTATCTGTCCGACCTGTTCGGAACCGAGCTGGCCGATGCGATTGTCGCCGGCCAGCCAGTGAAGCTCGATCCAACCGTCGAGCGCGGCGTGTTCCGTCAGCAACGCGACCAGCTTCGCGCATTCGGTTACGCCTTCCAGGCCTCCAGCCAGACCTGGCTGAAAGCCTGATTCCTTCCACTTGCTGCGTGCCGGGCCTTCCGGCAAGCGGCACGCCACGATTCGTTGGAGATCGACATGGCTTTGATCTTTCCCCGCCTCGCCCGAAATTTCGTGAAAAACGGCTACTTCCCGACCGATGCCGTCACGCTCGGACGGATCATCCCGGCGCTCGCGCTGGCCGATCCAGACCGCCCCGTACGGCTGCTCGATCCATGTTGCGGCGAAGGCGCCGCGCTGCACGAGCTAAAGGACGCACTTGGAAGGCAGTCCGCAACACCTGATGCGATCCGCGCATTTGGCGTCGAGTATGACCGCGAGCGTGCATGGCACGCGAAGGATGTCCTGGAAACCGTGGCACACACCGACATCCAGGACATGTTTATCACCGCCCGCAGCATGGGACTCCTGTTCCTGAATCCGCCGTATGGCGACGTCGTATCGGACAAGGCCCAGACTGGCGAGCGTCAGCCGGACCGTCTGGAGAAGCTCTTCTATCTGAAGGCGGTTCCCTGGCTCGCGTTCGGTGGCGTGCTCGTGCTGATCGTGCCGTACTACGTGATGGACCGCGAGTTCGCCACGATGATCGCCCGCAATTTCACACGCGTCGAAGTGTTTCTCGCCCCCGACCAGACGTTCAAACAGCTCGTCATCTTCGGCGTCAAGCGTCGGGCGGATGGTGTCGACACTGCACTCGCCGCACGTCTCGCCCGCATCAGCGACGGCGAACTGCCACCTGAACAGCCTGAGACCTGGACGGCACAGCCGTACTGCATTCCATTGGCCGCCGGTGAACAGGTCTTCATGTCCACACGGATCGATGCGCCGCAGCTCGAGCACGAACTGAAACGCCTGCAGCACGCCACGCTCTGGCCGCAGTTCGCTGCGATGTTCGCAGCAAAGGCGGTCACGCCTCGCCGTCCCCTGCGCGACCTGTCCGACTGGCACCTCGCCCTCGCGCTTGCGGCCGGCCAGATTACCGGTGTGGTTACCGGCGTTGATGGCACACGTCTGCTCATCCGCGGCGACACCGTCAAGCAGAAAGAGCAGGAAGTCCAGATCGAGGAAACGGACAAGGGCGATATCCGGACCACGATCCTGATGCGCGACCGGTTCGTTCCCACGATCGCCGGCATTGACTTCACGCCCGGCCCGAATCTCGGCCGCGTTGTCACGATCCGCTAGCGCGGGTCACGTCTTCAACCCCGCGGGGCCGTGCCCCCGCACGGGCAGGTTCCCCCCGCAAGGACACCCGAATCATGACTGATACAAGCCCCACGAACCAGCCACTGCCTGCTTACCTGGTCGGCTATAGCCTCGACCATACGCACCGGGTCGTCGTCGGCATCCGGGCCGCCAGCGCCGAGGCGGCCTGCGCCATCGCGCGTGCGGCATTCGACGCCGGTACGTTGTGGGATGACGCGCCGAACATGCCGCTGCTCTACGACGACTATGAGGAACTCGACGGACAGGTCCTCAGTTTCGATGCGACGGGCGTCACGGCATGGCCGGCCGCCGACGTCTCCGTCCGTGCGGTGCGACTGCACGCAGCCGCACACCAACTCCTCGCGTTCGCACGACTCGTCGACGAACGGTTGCCTCAAGCAGCAGCGATCGAGACCTGGCATCCCGAAGCTTTGGTGTCGATGACCCTCACGACCGGACAGGTCCGTGAACTTCGCGCCTTGCTCGGAACGCTGACTGACTGCTGACCGCGGCCGTTCCTTCTACACCTCTGTGCGCCCTGTCTCCAGGGCGCTTTCCCCGACCGTTCACCAGGACGCTCAAGGAAAGCGCTTCGCGCTGCGCGGTTTCCCGCTGGTCTGCCGGTAGCAGACCCGTTGTCGCCCGTGACGCGACACCTTCAGCCGTACCCCAGCCGCTTCTTTCCGGCGCCTTTGTCTGCGCAGCGGCGGCTCCCTTGCGGAAGCCCCGGAATTTTCCTTAACCCACCCGGGTCAGCGCCCGGTGGGTGCGCCGGGCATTCACGCTGGAGCACCCCATGCTATATCCCATCAAGGAACTGCAGGACATCTTCATCGATGCATGCGTGCGTGCACCCGATGGCGAGCTCGCCTTCTTGTCCGTCTTCGGTCGCGATGGCGCCGTTCAGCAGCTTTACGCCTCGCTACATCTGGGCGTCCAGGAGGGAGGTATCCGTCAGATCACCCTGCTTGACCCCGACAACAGCCAGCCGATCGCCACAGTATCTATCGGCGATCCGCGGCAGCTGGATAAATACAGCGGTCGTCTGCCGAAGGACAACCTCTTCGGCAACCTCGTGCATACGTGGATCTTCGACGAGTCGCTGCTGACACCGTCAAAAGCCACCGGCTCGGCATGGCTGCTGGTTGACCGGGAAACCCAGACACACAACGAAGCATCGCTGGAAGCACGCGTGTGGTCGCTGATTGAACAGCTCAGTCCGATACCGCTGCTGCCGCATTGGCGCTCCCTGGTCCTCGCCAGCCTCGGAGCGCAAATGGTCAGCAGGCTCGACCAGACACCTTACTCACCCGTCGGACGCATCCACGCTTTCCGGATCGCACTCCCTGGCTCGTTCACCGAGGCGATTTCCAGCTTGGTCCGCAGCGGTGCGCTCGCAATCGACTAACCCCTCCGCCGGTCTTGCCGCCCCTGGATGCGCTGGCGGCCCTCTCTTTATTTTCCTAATCTGCGGGACCTGCGCCCCGTTCCGGGGGTACGTGGCCCGCATCTTCTGGAGACGCATCATGGAAGATCTGCAATCCGCCGTCGTAGACGGCGATGCCGCACACGACGACATCACAGCCGACGACAACGCCGGCGACGTGATCGCCCTGCCGGACTTCATCTCAAACTTTGGCGCCGGACTGCTCGACGCCGTCCGCCAGCAAAACCCGTCGATCTACGATGGGCAGCGCCCCTCACGATGGGACGCACTGCTCGACGAACTGTCGCGACAACCGTTCCCGGCGCAACGGGAAGTCATTCACGCGATCACGACCCTATTGACGCAACACGCACCGGGTGGTGTCCTCAATGCCGAAATGGGTACCGGTAAGACGCTGATGGGCATCGGCGTTGCCGTCCTGCTCCACCATTGCGGCTATCCGCGCACGCTCGTCATCGCACCGCCGCATCTCGTCTACAAGTGGCGCCGCGAAATCAGAACGACGGTGCCGGATGCACGCGTCTGGATCCTCAATGGCCCAGACACACTACGCAAGCTCCTACAGCTCCGTATCATGCGTTCGAGGCCAACGGTACCCGAGTTTTTCATTCTCGGCCGCGTGCGCATGCGCATGGGATTCGACTGGAAGCCTGCCTTCGCGCGCCGCGTCGCAACGCTCGATATGGAGACTGACGCAATCACGCGCGTGTTTGCCTGCTGCCCTGCCTGCGGCGAGTTCGTGTGCGACGAAGACGGCAATCCGCTAACACCTACCCAGGCTCGGCCCGCGCTCAACGAGAAGCGCCGTGCGTGCGGTTGCGGCGAACGTCTGTGGACCCTGGCGCCGAAAGGCCAAGGCACGCGGTCGATGCGTGAGCTCGTAAAGGGAGCTTTGCTGCAGATGCCAACCGTCGGCGAGAAAACCGCCGAGCGCCTGCTTTTCCGCTTCGGCGAATCGATGCTCGCCGACATGCTGCAGGACAACGTGTTCGAGTTCATCAACCTGATGGACGACAGCGGTGAACTCGTGTTCTCGGACCGGCAGGCGAAGCGTATGGAACGCGCGCTCGCTCACACGGAAATATCGTTCGGACAAGGCGGTTATCAAGCCTCAGAGTTCGTTAAACGGTATCTGCCACAGGGCTACTTCGGTCTGCTGATCGCCGACGAAGGCCACGAATACAAGATCGAAAACTCCGCCCAGGGCCAGGCAATGGGCGTACTCGCCCGGAAGGCGTCGAAAACGTTGCTGCTCACCGGGACGTTGATGGGCGGCTACGCCGACGACCTCTATCACCTGCTCTATCGCCTGAACCCGACCATGCTGATCGACGACGGGTTTAACTACAACAGCAACGGCTCAATGGCGGCCGCAACAATGGCGTTCATGCGCGAGCATGGCGTGCTTGTCGACATCCACAAGCAGGTCGACGAAGGCTCGCACCGCACTGCGAAAGGCGACCGCAAGAGCGTCTCGACGGTGAAGGGTCCTGGCTTCGGTCCCAAGGGCATCATGCGGTATGTCGTGCCGTATACGGCCTTCCTGAAGCTCTCGCAGATCGGTCAGAACGTCCTGCCGCCCTATGACGAATCCCTGCTGCCAGTCGCGCTGACTGAGGAAATGGCGGCCGCCTATCGCACGCTCGAATCGACACTGACATCAGAATTGCGCGCCGCGTTACGCTGCGGCGACAAGAGTCTGCTTGGCGTGGTGCTCAATGCGCTGCTCGCGTGGCCGGAATGTTGTTTCCGTCCTGAAATCGTGCGTCACCCTCGCACGAAGCGGATCCTGGCCAGCGTGCCTGCATTGCTGCGCGACGATCAACCCGGTCCCAAGGAAGAAGCGCTGCTGCGACTCGTGCGCGGCGAACTGCTGAACCGCCGGCGCACGCTGGTCTATACGACCTATACCGGCACGCGTGACACGTCGGTGCGACTGAAGAATCTTCTCGATGCGGTGGGTGTCAGGGCATCCGTGCTTCGGGCGAGTGTACCTGCGGAAAAGCGTGAGGACTGGGTCGCCGATCAGCTGGAGCGTGGCGCCGAAGTCATCATCACGAACCCCGAGCTGGTCAAAACCGGCCTCGATCTGCTTGAGTTTCCGACGATTGCATTTCTTCAGTCGGGCTTTAACACCTACACGCTTCAACAGTCTGCACGCCGGAGCTGGCGTATCGGTCAGACGCATGACGTCACCGTGCGATTTCTCGCTTACGAGGGCACAACGCAGATGCGGTGTCTGAAGCTGATGGGACAGAAGATTGCCGTCTCGCAGTCTACCTCCGGCGACATGCCAGAGTCCGGTCTCGACATCCTCAATCAGGGCGGAGAGGGCATCGAAGTTGCGCTCGCGCGGCAACTGGTGAGTCAGGAATAGCCGGAACCTCATCTCCTAACCCATCCCCTCATGGAGGAATTCATCATGATCCACTTCATTGCAGCGGATCTCCGCCCCGTCATCTCCGAAGCCCGAAAACAGCAATGTCGAATCGTGCTGGTCAAGGATCACGGCGTCTACATGCTCGCGGAGAGAGGCGAAATGGAAAACGGCCGACGCAGCATCATCGCGTGGGCCGTCGAATGCAATCCCGATACGGTGCCATTCGACGACTGGCGGGAGCGCGCCCGGGCAGAATTCGGTGGCGATGATTTCGTCAAGTATCTCGATCGCAACGATGCGGTCTTCGACCGCGTGATCGTCGAAGGCTTCGATCTCCAGATCGAAGCCGATACCGGTTACCTCTACATCAACGCTGTCGCCCCGCGGTCCTAAAGGTCTGCCTCCTTTTCGCTCCCATTCAAAGCGCCTGATCCCTTCGGGGCCGGGCGCTTTTTTTTGGTTCATCGCGGATTTCCGTGGATGCCGCCGACTACCCACTACCGCCCGTCGACCCGGCGCGACATATAGGGCGGCTTTCAAGGTCCTACGGACGTTCGTTGACTCGCATTGCGAGACTGGAATTCGGCCATTGCCTACAGTGGCCGATAAGGAGTGTGTGGCCGTTCGAGGTCGCTTTACCGACATGCGCGACTACGTGTCGGCGAATGTCAGCTTTAGTTATTGGCGAATGATTCTTCTCGACCCGCAACGGCCCCCCAGCCTTCTCGATAACGGCCGCTCGCCAACGCTTCCCTATATCGCCCGTTTCACGCCAAGGCTCACCTTAATCTTCCCGCTTGCTAGCATGGACTAATCGGATTGCCATGTCGTCTGCATCTGCGAATGGACATCGCAGGACAATCGCGTCATCACGTTCAGGACCAGTGGTGACCATTGATACCGGAATGCCGACTTCGCGCTGAATCGCTTCGATCAGCGCCGTTGCTTGGCCGGGCAGTTCGTCATAAGACCGGATGCCTCGGGTCGCACCGTCCCACCCGTCAAAGCGCTTGAGAATCGCCTGCAGGCGCTGCTGTTCGGCGTTTGTGGACGGCATGTAGTCGATGCGCTTCCCATCAAGCTCGTAACCCACGCACACGTAGACCGACTCGAAGCCATCGAGCACATCGAGCTTGGTCAGTGCGAGCGAGTTGATGCCGGATACCTTGCAGCCCTGCCGCAGTTGCACAGTGTCCAGCCAACCACAGCGACGCGGCCGGCCCGTGTTGACTCCATACTCGCCGCCGCGTTGCCTGAGCGTGTCGCCGGATGTCCCGCCCACTTCAGACATGAAGGGACCTTCGCCGACACGGGTTGCATAGACCTTGCTTACGCCAAGTACCTGCCCCAGTCGCGACGGGGCGATGCCGGCGCCACTGGCTGCACCGGCAGCAATGGTGGTCGACGACGTTACATAGGGATAGCTACCCCAGTCAACGTCCAGCATCACAGCTTGCGAGCCTTCGAATACCGTGCGCTTGCCCGATGAATAAGCGTTGTCGAGTTGTTCCCAGACACGTCTCATGAACGGCAGGATTCGTGGCGCCATGACAAGCAGGTCACCCAACATCTGGTCTCGCGAGAAAGTGTCCAGACCCAGGCCACGGAACCACGCATTATGGTGCTCAAGCAATACGTCGAGCTTCAGACCAAGCAACTCAGGCTCAGCCAGGTCGCAGACGCGCAAGCCTCGACGCCCAACCTTGTCTTCGTATGCAGGACCAATGCCGCGTAGCGTGGTACCGATCGGCTTTGCGCGCAGGCGTTCCTGAGCGGCGTCGACCGCGCGATGGACCGGAAGGACAAGCGTTGTCGTCTCTGCGATTTGCAACAGCTCTGGCGTTATGCGGATGCCCATTGCGGCCATGCGGTCAATCTCCGCCAGTAGCGCCTCGGGGTCGAGGGCTACGCCATTGCCGATCAGGCCAAGCTTCCCGCGGACTACGCCGCTGGGAAGCAGCGCCAGTTTGTATGTCTGGCCGTTCACCACGAGCGTGTGACCGGCGTTGTGGCCGCCGTTGTAGCGGACGACGATGTCCGCCTTTTCGGCAAGCCAATCCACGATTCGGCCTTTTCCCTCATCGCCCCACTGCGCACCCACCACAACCACATTCGTCATATGTTTGTATCCCTAGTGACTTAATCGAACGAACCGCGAAGCAGATCTACCGCCATCTGGCGCACTGTAATGGGTTATCGCAGCCGCGATAAACGATATAAACTCACCGTATCTGTCAGAAAAAGTCACATAGAGGCCCTATGTCGCGTCGACTACCACCGCTGAACGCGCTACGCGTATTCGAAGCCGCCGCCAGGTTCGAGAGTTTTTCCGCGGCAGCCGACGAGCTTTGCGTCACGCACGGGGCCGTCAGCCGGCAAGTGGGGCAACTGGAAGCCTGGCTTGGACTCGGTCTGTTTGAACGACGTGGGCGGAGGGTCGTACTGACGGCGCCGGGGCGCGCGTACCTGTCCGAGATATCGGCGGCGCTTGACCGCATCGCGCTGGCCACAAATGAACAGCTTCGGGCTACGCGACAGCAGATCATCAGAGTTAATGCACCGACCACCTTCGCGTTGCGATGGCTATTGCCGCATCTTTCTAACTTCCAGCTGACCAATCCGGCAGTTGAAGTTCGATTGGTTACTTCGGATGAACCGATTGAAAGGCTCCGCGACGAATGCGATGTAGCGATTCGCGGCAGCGCGCAGAAATCGGTGGGTTACGTAGTCAACGAATTTTTGTCGGAAGTCCGACTACCGGTGTGCTCGCCCAAGGTGTTGAACTCTCGTCCGATACACCAGGTCTCTGATCTGGCGCATCACACCCTGCTGCATACGGCGACCTATCCCGGGCTTTGGGCCGAATGGTTTGCGGCGTGCGGTAACCCTGAGCTTGTTGCACACAACTCCCAGCAACTGGATCATTTTTATTTGACCCTTCAGGCCGCCATTGATGGCCTGGGTATTGCGATGGGCCCGACCGCACTTGTAGCGCTTGATGTTGAAGAGGGCCGTCTCGTGTTTCCGCTCGATGGCCCAGCATTGCCGGCGTGGCGCTACTGCAGCTATGTCCACAATTCACGCATCGAGGATCAGGCCATCAATATCTTTATGACGTGGTTGCGCGAACTGGGGCATCGATTTTCGCGCACCGCATAGTGCAAGAACGGATTTCGTAAATGCAAAAAATTAGCGGCGAGTCCTATAAATCTCGGCTGGTAGCTCGGAAATTCTTCAGAGAAATTTTCTGATCGCTGACGATCCAGGCGCTGTGTTGAATGGCCGGTTGTGGCCGATTACACCCGCTGAACGCGGTGCCACAGAGCCGTCGTTGGCGCCAGACGAATTCTTCCGGCTGGCAGCTTAGTGGCGGCTTGAGCGAACGCGTACAGTCGGCCAGATTCAGCCATTGACTCTCATGTTTTGAGGGCCGCTCCACCGACCGCTCCACTCAGGGAGCTGACTTTTGTGCCCCGAATATGTCAATCGGCTGATTAACCATGAGCGCAGCAACATCGCGTGCAGGCATAATTGTGACTCTTCCGATTCCAAGCGGTGGGGTGCGATGATTGAGGGACGCCTGGTACTAAAAGTCGATGACGAGCTTCGTCATCTTGCGTCATACGCGCTTGGAGACGATGGATCGTTATACCTATTTTTGGTTCGAGAAGGTACTAACGACCATAGTCTATTGCATGAGCTTGGGCGAGACGAACCGACGAGGGTCGATTTCAAAGGACAGCGACCAAAGACGAAAAAAATCTCGTACCATGCATCAGGCCTCATTAGGTATCACAACGCTGATCATCGGAACGTATACCGTGAGCCGTTGTGCGCTGTGTGCACTGTCAACCCAATTGTCGCTTACATCATTCCGTCTGTGCAGAAGTTGGATATGTTGGAGGCAGCTCGCGAGAGCGATTTCGTTTTCGACCTCGAAACGGACGGCCGTTTGCAGTTTTCATTTTGTGTGACGCCATGGCAGCATGTGCCGCTGGTCAATCACGGCGCGATTCGGTTTCACAACTTATTTGCACTTGTCGTCGAAATCGGTGAGCCCGCAATCGAATTACCTAGAGAGTTGGCGCAGCACGTAACTACTTGCGCGGTCAAAGAGGGGTTTTCCACGCCGTTGCTTGACGAGCCGACGGCTTTTGCGCGCTTTCACCAACAGATCAATCAAACACAGAGCTTGATACTGTATTCACCCAATGCAAGGGGCGAGTATCGGATAGTGTGCGCAGTGCCGATGCGAATTCCACCCGCGCTCGAAATTCGCTTCGTTGACAAGTCCTACACGGCAGAGCCGCTCCCGCCGCCTCCGAAGCGCGGCACTGTAGAGCTCAGATTTCGGGTCAAAGGCAAAGGTGGCTATCTTCGGCAAGAAGTGCCCATTGAGTTTTTAGCCTTGCACGCCGAGTTGTAGGCGTCGGGCGAAGGTCGCTTTCTGGCCGACAGTTCTCTCTGCGTTCCCCGCTATTCCGCGAAGAGGTTTTTGTGTTGGTGTCTTTTCTCTCGACGCGGATCTCTCGACGTAGCGCGAACGAAAAAGCTGTCCTATGCTTGACAGTGCAGCGCGCATCACTGGGAAAGTCCGGCCGGCATCGACCGTGCCGCTAACTGCTGCCTCCCTCTGGACCCATGTTTGCGCTGCCTCCACTTCTTCCATCGACGCGGGCTCCTGTCCGGTCTCTCGCGCGCAGCCTCGCATGCGTGGCGTTGATCGCCACCGGCGCACTCGTGGCGCTCGCCACATGGTACCCGGGGCACTGTCAGGTGCTCCTGTTGCTCCTGCCAGCCGTATGGTCGCGCGCGCGGGGACGCGCCTCGGCGGTCGCGATCTGGATCGGCTATTACCTTGCTGGCGCACGAGATATTCCCCTCGTGTGCATGCGCTTCTTTTCCGGCTATGGAGATCTGACGCGACCAGAAGCGCTGATGCTCGGCGTCTCGTTCTGGATCGCGCAGGCGTGCGTGCTGGCGACACCGTGGGCCGTGCTCAAACCTGAGTCGGACGCGAGCGCCACACGCCACGCCTTGTGCGCCGCCGTCGCGACGGTGCTCGTGACCGTACCACCACTCGGGATCATTGGATGGTTATCGCCGGCATATGTCGCCAGCACCCTCTTTCCCGGTTGGAAGGCGCCAGGCCTGGTGCTCGGCATAACCGCCATCGCGTGCGCGGCCTCCGTCTCGCGCGGTCGCTTCGCCCGACAGGTTGCAACGGTGCTGGTGATCCTATCCCTTCTCGCGCGCGGTGTGGCGAGCGCGCCAGTTGTACCGTCCCGGTGGACAGCACTCGACACACGCCTTGGCCGGTTCGATCAGTCCAGTTATGCGTCGCTCTATGCCCGGACGCAACAGGTCCAGACGAGCGCACAGCGTGCGTTCAGCGAAGGCGCCACCGTTGTGGTCCTTCCCGAGGAAATCGTGGGGCTGTGGCGCCCGGCGATGGGCTACTGGTGGCGTAACGATATCCAGGCATTCGCCGCGGCCAGGCGAACATTGATCGTCGGCATGGACCTGACCGCGTCCCGCACGCCGTTGCGTTACACCGACAGCGCGGTCGTCGTCGGCGCGGACCACGGTCGCCTGGACAGTCGCCAGCCGGTGCCGGCGGCGCTGTGGCGCCCCAGTGCGGCCGTCAGCGCGATCCGCGGGAGTCTCAGCCAGCCCTACGTCACGGTCGCAGGCAAGAGCGTGGCCTTCTCGATCTGCTACGAAGACCTATTGTGGTGGCCGCACTGGCGCATCCTGCAGCAATCGCCCGACGTGCTCGTCAGCCTGTCCAACAGCTGGTTCGATGCGGACCTCCCGCTCGCACACATCCAGCGCCAGGGTGTCGCCGCAATCGCCCGACTATCCGGTGTGCCATTGCTTCGTGCGGTGAACCGGTAGCCGCCGTTGGTCCGGGCAGGCGTGGGATTATCCGCCACGTTCCCGCTCCCGCTGTCCTGATGCCGCAATGCCGGATGCCGACCGAAGACGAAAGCGCCCCGTTTGCCCGCCGATCGGTGTGCTGATGCGCTACCGGGACAGGATGGTGCGCCTGGTTGCCGAGGCGAGCGGCCAGCGCGCCATTATCGAGTCCATCCTTGAAGACGGACGCCAGTTGAGGAGCGTGGTGAAGTGGCATAACCTTGTGAATCCTGGCGACCAGCTCTTCTGAGTCCGACCCATGCAACTCGATATTTTTGACGACAGCCGTGATGTGATGCTGCGCAACGATGTCCTGTCGGCATTGCAACACCACGATGCCTCCGGCGCCCGTCGTGCGCTGCAGATCCTCGGGCATGAATATCCGGACGATGCGGCGCTCGTGGCGCTTGACACGCTCGTGACCGCCCTCGAAGCGCGTTGCAGCCTACCCTTTGCGAACCATGACGCCGCGCTTGGCGCGCGGGAGACGCTACTGACCCGCGTCCGACCCTCGGCGAACCAGCTGATGGGCGAACGGGCCGCCATCGCCTGGCTCGCGCCGTTCTGGAACGAACTCGCGCAACGCGCCGCGGGTCTGGCGTTCCGTGCGGCCCAACCCGATGCACACGGCGCCGCGCTCTACCTGCATGCGGGCGACTGGAAAGCCGCCGAAGCCGCCGTCACGCGCCTCGAATCCTGGCGACGCATTCCCGCACCGCTGATGTGGATGGCCGAATGCCGATACCGGCTCGATGGTCTCGAGGCCGCCTGGCCGCTTCTGGCCGAACTCGCATGGCTTGCACCCCCCCGTTTCGATGGCCTGCTCCGCCATCTCGAGGACAGCTCGCTGGACACGCTGCGCAGGACATTCGATGCGTCCTTTGAGGGAGGCGGCGATATCGCCGACCTCGCGTGGTTTCCGGCCTGGGCGCTGATCCAGAAAACCGGACTCGCACCGTTGCTGAAGCAGGCGCAACCCTGCCGTGACACCGACCCCGAACGGGCAGCAAGACTCGTGCTTCGGCTGCTCGCGCTCGAGCGCGGGGGCCGTCACCACGAATTGATAGAAAGCCGCCGCGATCTGCGTGATCTGCACGATGCGCTCTACCGGCACTACATGAAAACGCGCTGAATGCTGAAAACCGGGATGTCACACACGAGCTCACATCGATGGACCTTTGCCGCCCGTTTCCGGCGTAACGCCTTCGGCTGGAAATCAGCGCTGCCGATCCAGCGGCTGAAGGAAGCGGTCGTCGAGATCCGGCAGGTGGCGCGCTCCGATGCCGTCCTTCCCGCCGAAGGCGCAGTGCTCCTGCTCGAAAGACTGTCTCCGGCACTGGAACAGGTCGACAGTTCGTCCGGCGCGATGGGCACCGCAGTCAATCGTGCCATCGATGCACTGGCTCCCCTGATTGCCGCAGCCAAAGTTGATTCCACAATCAGACAGGCGTGGCTGGAACGTCTCTTTGAGGCGTTGCAGGAAGACCAGATGCCGTATATCGAACGCCTCGCCGATGTGTGGGGAGAACTTGCTGCGACGCCAGATATGGCATCCGCATGGGCGGACAGGCTGTTGCCCATCACGGCGCATGTGATCGGCCCCGACGGCCAGGGTGGATTTTTTGTCGGTACTACCGCGTGCATGAGTGCGCTTTACGTCGCGCACCGGTTCGACGAACTGCTCGCACTGGTCGACTCGGCGCGCTTGACATGGTGGGTGTACCGGCAATGGGGTGTAAAGGCGCTCGTGGCACTCGGCCGGCCCGAAGAGGCGCTATGTTACGCCGAGCAGTCGCGTGACGCCCATGCGCCGGAAAGTGCGATCGCCCTCGCCTGCGAGACGATCCTGCTCGCCTGCGGCATGACGGACGAGGCCTACCGGCGGTATGCGATCGCGGCTAACCGCTCAGGGACGTACCTCGCGACCTTCCGTGCGATCGCGAGAAAGTATCCCGGGAGATCGCAGGCAGCAATCCTGCAGGACCTGATCGAAAGCGAGCCGGGCTCGGAAGGCAAATGGTTTGCGGCCGCGAAGGACGCGGGACTCTTCGATCTCGCGACGTCGCTCATCCGGACCAGCCCGACCGATCCGCGTACCCTGATTCGGGCAGCACGGGAGTTCGTGCAGCGGCAGCCGGCGTTCGCGATAACCTGCAGCGTGGCCGCTCTGCGCTGGATAGACGCCGGCGCTGGATACGAGATCACGGCGGCAGATGTGCTCGATGCCTATGCGGCGCTCACCGACGCGGCCTGCGTGAGCGGCGCTTCCCGCGATGCTCTCAACGCGCGACTTCGGGAACAGTTCGGGCCGACTGCAGCCTCCGCATTCGTCGGCAACGTGCTCGCGCCGCATCTCCGGTAGCAGCACCCCGCGAAGCAACCGCCGTGCGGCTAACCTGGTATGGGATAACGCTCCTACCGCTCGCCGCCGTTGACTGCGTCCTTGAACCCCTTGCCTGCGGTGAACTTCACCGTTTTCGCGGCAGCGATGCTGATCTCCTCACCGGTCGCCGGATTGCGGCCCGTGCGCGCCGCACGCTTGCCCTGACTGAACGAGCCAAATCCGATCAGTTGCACGCTATCACCCTTGACCACCGCGCCCTTGATCGCGCCGATAAAAGCATCGATGGCCTCGCCCGCGATGGCCTTGCTCGAGCCCGTTACTGACGCGACGGCATCAATCAGTTCCTGCTTGTTCATGAATTCTCCTTCTGTCAATGCAAAAATAAGACGGCACGATATGGCGTGGTCGGCTACGCGGACGGCCACAAAGCAAACCAATCCGCGTACCGTACCGCGAAGACAGCTGACCGCACAAGCCCTCTCTCGCCCCCTCTTACCGATTCGACGGACTCGATATGGCAAGCCAATAGCCGCAGCGTCGCATATGGACGGTCACGGCCGCCTGCCTCAACGCGGCAATCACAAGAGCGAAAGACATCGATCCAGCGATGACGCAAGCACCCTCATCGTCCTGTCTCGCGGTCGGCGCGGTCGTCAACTACCAGACAGGTGCGCTCGAGTAATGCGCCATGGGGGTGGCGGATCTCGACCGTGACCGGCGCAAGGCAACCCGCGCTGCAGCGGCCCTCGCGCGAGACCTGGACGATCCATCTGTGAAACCGCGCAACGTACGGCCCGTGGCGCGCGAGCGCTACGCCCTCATACACCAGCGCCCGCAACATCCGCAGTTCCTCAACGTCCGGCATGGCCGGCGAACTGACGTCCATCATTTTCGTGTCCTCCGCCATACTCCAGCGTAGAAGTCATGCAGGGCGAACGGTGCGCGCGCATGAGATCGACGAAGGTGCAAGCTATTCGGCCGTGGCTCGCGCCGCCCGACGCGAACGCCGGCCTGCAGGCTGGTCAGAGGTGGCCGCATCGGAGTCTGCATGATCCGGCGGCGTTCCTGGTTCCTCGCCCGACGTGGACTCTTCCGCTTCGCCATCGGCCTGGCCGGCTGGCTCGCCGGCGCCTTCGTCCTGTGCTGGGACATCGGACTCGCGCGTCTGGCGCGGGCGGTACACCACCTGGTCGATGCGCACGAGGTTCAGGGCAATGGATTCGGCGTCAACATGGGCGCCCGCGTCCGCCTCGTTCTCGCGGTTGATCCATGGACTCACGTAGAAGTCGCCGCGCACGACGACGCTCGCGCCCGTGCGGATGTGCTGCATCACGCGCTCGGTCAGGCGCTCATTCCACACCGTCACGTCGACCGGAAAGGTCCGACCTTCGCGCTGCTCCAGTGTCCCGTCGTCAAGACGCCGGTAGCTGGCAGACATGACGCGCAGTTCGACGATGCGCCGCGTGCCGCTGGCGGTGTTGACCTGCTTCATCGTCGGCGACGCCAGCACGTTGCCGACCAGTTCTGCGTAGATGCCCATTGCGGACTCCGTTCATCAAGGATTGCCCCCTGCGATACGAACGCGCTGTCCATTGCCTGCTTTTTTGGATGGCTGCTCTGCGTCAGCCTGATGTCCCATTGTTCACGCCACGACAAGACGCCTGCGGCCGTCTCAGGTGTCACTGGTCCGTCGAAGTTTCACGGTGCCGTGCTCCAGGTACATCGCGAGCTGACTCGCCGCATACCGGAAAACCGACTCCAGTGCGTTGAGCTCCTTCGCGCGCACATCGCACTGTTGCAGGTACGCGCGCAGCGGCGCCGGAATGCGATTGAAACATTGCTTCGCGCGCGGCCAGGCGATTGCATGCGGCTCACCGCGGACGAACCAGTCGAGACGATGGCGCGTCGCGCCGCTCGCCAGTGCAATGCGCACGCAGCGCAGCGACACGTCGAGCCCGGTGGTCGTGCTCTCCAGAGCCAGCGTCTGCATTTCCGTCACAGTGCCCTCCAGCCAGTGCTCGTACGAGCGCAGCAGCACGCGTATTCCGGCGTCGCCCGCGATCCGCGATACAGGTAGCGCCATCGCTGGCCCAGGGCTGCCGGCTCCCTTACCCTTAAAGGCCTTTGAACGTCGATCCAGATCCGAAGGTCGGTCAGTCATTGCCACAGTCCTCGCATCATTGCACCAGGGCGTCTGCTGCAGCCTGCGCGAGCGCGTCGTCCCCGGACAGCGGCACACTGTCGAGCAGACGCAGTTCCGCATCCGACAGGCGGCTCACGCGCCGCCGGCTGTGACGTGGTTCACGCGCGCCGGTAAAGACATCCCGCGGCAAGACACCGAGCAGCGCGCGCGCCGCTTCAACCCGCTCGCGTGCGGCAGCATCCGCATTCGGCAAAAAATCGACGCGCGAAAGCGGCAGCAGTTCGGCGCGCGTGAGCACGCGCTGGCAGTGCACGGCGAAGTGGAACACGGACAGGCACCGGTGCCTGGCCGAGCCGATGCGCCGGAAGCCCTCTGTCGATGACATCAGGTCGCGCAACACCGCGGAACGCACGAGGCGCACCAGATAGTCGAGCTCGACCAGCAGCATGACGATCATGTAACCGTACGGCGAGCCAAACTCGAGCGAGACGTGCGCAGGTTCGCGTGATTGCAGCACCGAATACTCGAGGCCTTTTTCGTGCGCGGCATCCAGCAACTGGCGGGCATGCTGCTGCTCGAGCTCGTTCGCGCGCCGGATGCCGGAGATGCGATCCGCGATCTCGATGAGCTTCCAGTCCGCATAGGGGTTGTCGTTGCCCGACAGAGACCACAACGCGCGCAGCGACGCAGCCACACGGCGGCCGCCCGCCATCGCATGTCCCGACTCCCCTGGAGCTACGGCCCGGCCAAGAAACAGCCGCATCGCGTCGCGCGTGTGCAGCCGCATGCGGTCCGCTCCGTCGCTCCCAAGCTGACCCATGCGGCTGATCTCCTGAGCCTCGTGCGGGCGCACCAGTGGATCGCTGCCCTGTCGCAGCGCGTGAGTCTCGCGCATGCGATTCAGCGCTTCCTCACGTTCGAGAAGCAACTGGTAGCGGCCGAACAGCGGATCGGCAGGATCGGGATCACCGTCGGCAATCAGGTGTGCCAGGACGGCGCGTTCAGTATCAACGTCATAACCGTCGGCAAACGGGGAAGACTTGGAGCGCGCGAAGGCGTCGACAGACGGATCAATGGTGCGAGACGAAGCGGCGGACGGTGTACCCATAACAGACTCCCTGAAACAGGTGTTCGTTGGACAGTGAGGGAAACGCCAGCGCTGTTACCCCGGGTAACAGCAGGCGGCCCCGCACCGTTGCGTGTTAACCGGGGTGACAGCGCGCGCGATGGGAAAACACGGGCCCGGTACGCGCATGTGCTCTGCAAACGCGATGGATCCGGTCACGCATGGGTGCCCGCCTGACTGGCCGCCCCGCATGCCGAATGACGCGCAGGGCGATGTGCGATCCGTTCGCGCAGTGCATCGCGAATCGCCGCGAGATTCCGGCGGGCCGTCTCAGGCGTTGACGCGCCCGGCTCCATCGCATCACCTGGAAGCACTGATCCAGCGCTCCCGGCCGCCCCGCCGATCCCCCGCCTGCGTACCGCGCGCTCGAGGTGCGCCCTGGCGGGGATGAACTCGCCGCCGATGTAGCGGCGCACGAGCCCTGCGATGTACGCGACGGGCAACTGCACCGGCTGGCGCCGGTGGCCTGCCGCCATCTCGTCGAGCAACATCTGGCGGTCGGTCGCAGGAACCCGTGCGAGGTGCGAGGCGATGAGTGCGCGATCGTTGACCGGCAGCATGGTGGGCCAGATGAGTGCGCTGGTGTCGTCTGCCGCGGGCAATGGCAAGCTCGGCGAAGCAGAATCGGCGCGAGGATCGATTCCCACCACAACCGCGTTTGACCCCTTGCCGGTCAAGATCGCTGCACCGGCGGTCGTTGTAGTCCTGTATGTAATCCTTCCGTATACGCGCGCGTCTTGAACGCCCGTTTCCCGCCATCGGTAATGGATCAAACCCGCCGACTGCAGTGGCACCGCAGGCGGCTCCACATACAGCCGGAGACTTCCGGTTGGCGACTTCGGGCGCTCCACCGCCCAGGCACGCGCGTGTGGCGCATGAACGTCAATGGCGGACGGCCGGGTGTTACCCGGGGTAACATCCGGCAGCGTCGCTGCGGCTGCACGCGCGTCTTCTTCGTGCAGACTCTGCGCGAGCAGGCGCTTGCGCGTCGCGAGCCGCTCGCGCATATCGCCGCGCGACACCAGGCGCTCGAGCTGGCGCTTCAGTTCGCCCGCATTGACCTGTGTAAAAACACGCCGCCCGGTGCACTGGCGCATGAACTCGCGAATCAGCCCCTGGCGCACAAGCCGCGCTCTCGCGTTATCGAGCTGACGCCGGTTAAGTCCCAGCGTGCGTTGCCACTCTCCGGCTGTGTGCGTGAACCAGGTACATTGCCGGTCGGCCTCGCGGCGCTGCAACTGCACCATGCGCGAGAGCAGCAGCGCGGCATTCACGTTGCCGACGAGATCAACAAAAACGCGTCGGTACGCAACAGTCGGCCCCAGCAACGCGTCACCCGCGAACGGGTCCGCCCGCATTGCTTCGATCGATGCCGGGAGCTGCACGGCCATTGGACAGGTCGCACGAACCGCGGCCGATATGGCTTCCACCTCCAGCCGGTAATGCATGCGCGCAGGCTGACCGCCACGCCATTCGGCCAGCAGGTTCAGGTCCCGCATGCGCCGC
Organism: Paraburkholderia podalyriae; assembly: GCF_014397785.1. Lineage (GTDB taxonomy): Bacteria > Pseudomonadota > Gammaproteobacteria > Burkholderiales > Burkholderiaceae > Paraburkholderia > Paraburkholderia podalyriae. The sequence goes on along the minus strand of NZ_VZQQ01000019.1, from coordinate 8,611 downwards.
CGCGCATTTTCCTGCTCTTCACGCGACAGGCCTGTCTCGATCAGCCAGTGTTCGCGGGTCTTGTGGATCCAGCCGCCGTTGACCTCCACGTCGCGTCCGCGTCGCGTCCAGTACACGAGCTGCGAGAGCAGCAGCGCCTGCTTCGGATGTCCGGTGATGCGGGCCATGCGCGTCCCGAAAGCGATGGGACGGTACGGCCTGAGCAGAGTCCACATCGTTTCGAACTCGGTGATATAGGGATGGCAACCGGACATCATGACTGGACCTCCTCTGGCTGGTTCAGCTGTTGCGGCTGATCGGGACGTACAGGGGGCCAGACAATATGCGCGGTCCGCTCCTCCGCTTTGCGCTGAAGCAGCGCGAGCACAGCCGGCCAGAGGATACGGAACTCATCCGCCAGCAGCGTCTTGCGCCGACGATGCGCGATCAGGCCTTTCGACCGGAGCAGTCGCCGCGCGGCGCGCTGCTGCGACTCGGTGAGCGCCAGTCTGCGCGCGAACTCGTCGGGCGCGACCTGAAGCCAGTCATGGTGACGTCCCGTCTCGCTCTCAACCGTCGACAGTTCCGTGAGCATGGCGGCCGCGGCGAGGTCGCCACAGATCTCGACGAAACAGCGGTCTATCGCGATCGGCACATCGAGCATCGAGAGCACCATTTCGGCTTCGGCAGGCGGCAGTCCGGGTGAATCATCCCAGGTCTTGCCGGGCAGCAGGTTGCCCTGCGGATCAAGTCGCATGTCATACATGGTCAGACTCCTGATGGGAAGAAGGTGGGGCAAGGTCTCCGGTGTCCGCGTCGAGTGCCGCGAAAAGCGTCGCGAGCGACCATTGCCCGTCGCATTGCTCATGCAGCGCCAGATAGCGTTCGCGCAGGTCGCCGATGTCTTTCAGACTGGCCCACGCATCGAACAGCAGATCCATTCCGGAGCGCGACAGCGCACGCGGTTTCGTCGGCGCGGCGACATTGAGTTCGGCGCGCAGCCGTGCAATTGTTGCGCGCGTGGTGGTGCGGAAAAACGTTCGGATCATCGGAATACTGGCCTGCCGCTCCACAAAGGCGCGCAACAGGTCCTGATCGCGCCACTGCCGCTCAATCAGCTCGCAGCGACGCTGCAGCGCGCCGGCATCCGCAAAGACACGCAATGCACCCGAGGTCAGCAGATCGCGCACGAGCGCCGGCGAACGGGCATCACTGAGCACACGCCTGATCGCGCCCGGTAGCCGGTCTGTCAACGATGTCCGATGCGGCGACGCTGTTCCACATGAAACTTCGTTATCCTCATGTCCTGCGATGACGTACCGATCTGTCATGCAAGCACACGCAATCAGCTCGAGTAGCACGAAATGCGCGAGCGCTTCGCTCTCCAGCCGCAGGAAGACATTGTCCATCACGCCCCTCCCCGCTGAAGCCGCTCGTCTGCACCCGGTTCAGGCCAGCGCGCCGGTGCAAAGCGCTCGGGGTACGCCGCCCGGAATGCGCGCGCCGCGCGAATGACGTCGTCCCACCACTGACCGATCGGGTGATCCGGATTGAGCATCACGTCGAACATCACGTCCATGCGGTCGGCGAGCAACGGCTCGCCGACGCTCGCGTCACAGGTGCGGTTCCACGTCTCGTCATCGCGGGCCATCTGTGCGAAGAGGCTCCCGGAGGGAACGCGTGCGATGCCCGTTGCGGTGTTTTGCCGTGACAGGCTCACGAGCCACCACCAGCCGAGATACCGGTTGAGCATCTCTTCGTCACGCTGCGCGCCGACGCCGGGCGACAACCCAGGCGCGACACCGGGCGAGAAGCGCGGTCTTTCCGGCGGCGGTGGCTCGACCATGAATCCGTAGGGCAATGCGGGTGCGTCGCGTACGCAGCCATCGAGACCGCAGGTTCGTGCGAAAGTCAGCACCGCTTCCCGGAAAAGCTCACCCTGGTTTGAAGAAGACGCAGCGTGCAGCGCGCTGTCCCGGCGAACGTCGTCAGTCACCACCGTGGATGGGTTATCCGGTGCGCGTTGCGGAGCAGCCGTCGACACGACTGACTCGCCACGCCGTTGCCCGACACAGGTCGGGCGTGGCACGGTTCCATCCGCAGCCGGCGTGGCGCGAGGCTGTTCGTCGAACCGGGTCAACCTCACGGGTCCCGACGAGGCCGAAGGATCCGGTGTGGTCGCTGCACGATTCGCGTCGACATCGGATGCGATCGATGAAGATTCACGTCGCTCACCCGGCATGCCACCGACTTCACGTAAGTCATCACCGGCAGCGTTCGGTGTGCGCTCCAGCAGATGACACATCCGGTCCATCGCGTCGCGCGGCACGCCGAGCTCGCCTGCCAGCCGTTGTTTCAATCCGTCGACCAGCTGCGCAGCATCAAATGGTGCAGGCTGCGCCAGCGTGCCGGCCGCATCCGGGTTGTCCGGATTGCAGCGGGCGGCGATGCCGGTCAGTTGCGGATCGATCACCCGCACCTGCAACCACTGATCGTCGAAGCCGAGACGCCTCGTGAGGCGCAGCAGCATGCCGATACCCGGCTGGATCACATCGACGAGCGCGCGCCGGCTCAGATACGCCGTCGCAGGTCCAAGCCCGGAGAGACGGTCGACCGCGAACTGGAAGAGCGAGAGCAGCACATGGCTCACCGGTGCCCCTTCCTGTTCAAGCAGCCGGGAGAATTCACGTAACGACAGCGTCTCGCTACGTTCGGCTTCGAGATCGGTCTTAAGCGCTAGATAGCCATTCGCCTTGTCCCAGAAGCAGAGGTCGGCGCGCTGGTCATTCTCGCGCAGGTGCGCCGCCAGCAGCTTCGCCTCACCGGGATACAGCACGTAGATAAAGTCGTAGTAAAGGAAGCGTTCGTCGCGGGTTTCATCGTGAAGGGCCGTCGCTGCCGTCACGCGCGAATTGCCGCCCTTCGCCACCACGTAGCGCGTCTCGCCTGGACGGCGGGTCACCGTCACGATCTGCTCGATGCCGTTCACCCGGATCGACTCCTTGAGTTCGACGATGCGCTCGTGCGACGCGCGCCGCGGATTGCGCTCATAGACCATCACATCGGTGATCTTCAGCCGGACCACCGATGTGAGTTGCGGATCGGGCGTCTGAGCGCCCGGCGGGGACACGTCCAGGCGCTGGGCAGCGAGCGCTTCGCGCGCCTCACTGAGCGGCTTGTCCGACACGTTCATGCGACCGCCCCCTGCCGGATGCCGCCGGCCCCGGTCTCGCCCGTCGAACATTGCGGCGCACCGGCATAGACGTTCGCAAGCGACGGAAACAATTCCCATGCGAGACGGTGCATGACGTTCCACGCGGAATTCCCGAACCGCCGGCGACGATCGAAGTCGTGTACCGGGACGCGTGCGGTCGCCGCCGCCGCGTACGCGGCCGCTGACGGGATCACGGTGTCGAGCACCCTGACCTTCGCGTGTCCGGCAAACCGCTGCCGCAGTACTGCCGCGAGCGCCCGCGCATTGGTGGTGCGCTCGTGTGCGTTGATCAGCGCAAGCAGGTCGCCCGAACGGAACGATGCGCCGAGGTCGGCCAGCCGGTTCAGCTCGTCGAGCATCGCGATCGTGCCCGTGGCGAACTCACCGGCACTCAGCGCATCCGGCTTGACGGGCGACACCATCACGTCTGCCGCCATCGCGGCAGACTTCTGCAATTCACCCACCGCACCCTGCGTGTCGATCAGCACTACGTCATAAGGGTCGACAAGCGGACTGCGCATCGCCCGGCGCAGGATCATCAGGCGATCCTCACGGCGATTGAGCCAGGCCTGCAGTGCAGCATCGGGCGTATCGGAATAGACCAGATCGAGATTGGAGAAAATCGTGCGGCTGATACAGTCGGCCGACGGATTGCCGCCCGAAGTCACGACTGCTGTCAGACCTTGCGATGAACGGTAATGGACGGGAAAGAACTTACTTAGACTCGGCTGGACATCTGCATCGATCGCGAGAACCTTCAAGCCGAAGGCTGCGAGCAGGCCGCCAAGATTGGCGGCGACGGTCGTCTTACCGACGCCGCCTTTGGTGGAGACGAAGGAGATAACTACCGGCACGGTGGGAGATCCAGTACAGCGTCATCGCTTGAGTGGAAATTCAGTTAATGAAAAAGAATATGGTCGCTACGTCGGATCGTGAGACGGCCCGTATGGATCGCGACTGCCGTCCTCGGTGACGTCTCCGGCGGCCTCGTTTCCACCGGAGTGCGTCAGTTGCGAGGCGATCCACTTTTCATACTGGTCGACCGGAAAAAGACGCCGGCGCCCCACGCGAATTGACGGTGGCATCGGCAGCCCGAGCGTCAGGCGGTTGCGTGCTGTCGCCGGCGCGATATGCAGCTCCCGCGCAATCTCTTCCAGCGTGTAGAAGCGCCTGCTTGTCACTTTCCCTCCACGGCACCTCGACGCACCACCCGTCCAGCGAGAGCTCATTTCGTTCGGGTACGTCCAGGATTGTCTATTACTCGAATGTACCTATAATCAAGGCACACGATCACTCTAGGAATGTGAGACAGACATGTCAAGCACCACTGATCACGAAGACTCTCATCAGCGGGTTGCACAGGTGCGCGAGCATCTCGGCCTGTCGCAGGACAAGATGGCCCGGCAGCTCGGGCTGTCTCTGCGCGCCTATGCCAATTACGAGCGCGGGGAGCGTGCGATCCCGATCGAACTGCTGCGCGGGCTATACGAGCGGTTTTCAGTCGATCCCGTCTGGCTGCTGTCAGGCGACGGCAGCATGATTCTCGACCGGGATGTGCGGTACCGGCTCGACCAGAAGACGCTCGACAGCGTGCTGGTCTCCGTCGAACGGATCGAACAGCGTCTAGAGGCGCCACTCGATGCGAAGAAAAAGGCGCGACTCATTGGCCTGCTCTACGAGCAGTGCCAGTTGCTGGGCGAGAGCGCCGAGCAGATCCTGAAGGATTCACGCATCGGTCGCCTGACGCGATGATTGCGCCCAGGTCAGCAGCGGGAACAATTCTGCAACGGCGCCCGTCAACATCGGGCGAACATTAATCTTCCGACGTAACGCCTTTTAGCGCATGCGTGAAAACGCCTGCGATATCGCCATCGGTCGGGAGAATGGAATGGGACGCCGGGAAGAAATCAGCAAGGAACTCGATCAACTGGCAACCGAGATCGAGAAGGATGCCCTGCTTGCGCGTGGCGGGCATGCCGCAAAAATCCCGTCGGCACCCGACATACATATCCGTCTCGAACTCGTCATTGCACAGCAGGTACCCATCGGGTTTCAGATCCACCTCTCGACGGAACCGGTCGATGACGGCGGACCATCATAGCCGTGTACGTTCCGTTCCTGGCTCTGGGCCTGGCCAGCACGCTGATTCGTGAAAATCCTGCGGCCCCTTGATCAATGCTCCGCACGATACGGCATCACCCCGTGATGGTGCCTTGATTCGCCAAGTCCACGACGCAATCCTGTTGACACCATGACAACGGTTGCCAGTAACACTGCCTGCGGCCATCGTCATAGGCAAGCACCGCGTCGCCGCGGATTCCATACAGGGCACGTGACAACACAGCACGCAAATTGACGCTACAACGCCACCCGACCGCCTGTCTGTTCAGTGCTTCTTCAAAGCTCACTGCGTCTTATCGCGTGACGTTACGCAGTTCTACCAGGCATTGACCCACACGCCCAATATCCCTGAAGCGTAACGCACAGGTGTCTGCCCGTTCACACTCGCGCCGTTCATTTCCTTGCCGCCGGAAACAGCCGGCAAGGAAGGAGGCCCATCGCGCATGCCGCTGCCGAAAATGCAACTGTACGAATATTTGCGCAACGCGTGACCGACCGGCCCCCTCCTTTCGTAAGATCAAAACTCAGTTGTGTTTTCGCCCGTCCGCCTGCCGCGCAGTTCGCGTCCGCTGCGGACGACGTGATTGTCTTCCTTGCGAACTGACCCATGCGAGGTATCCATGAATAGTCGCGCCGTGATCCAGGACCAGGATCTGATCCGCTCCGCGTTTCCAGAGTGGAACATGATTCACCGTGCCATGACATCGCCCGACGTAATCCATGTCGTCGTCGATATCGTATTCGACTGGATGAGCATCACCGCCGCCATGCTGATCCTGCAGCGCCTTGGATGGTGGTCGGCGCCGGCGATCGTTGCATGGGTCGGTAACCGGCAGCGTGCGCTCGGCAACCTGCTGCACGACGCCGCGCACCGCAATCTTGCCCGCTCATCTCGCCTCAATGATGCCCTCGCGCGCCTCTTCATCGAACCGGCGCTCTTCAACAGCCTTGCGCTCTATCGTGAGCTCCACGCCCGCCATCATGCGTGGCTCGGCGACCCGGCGCGCGATCCTGACTACATCGCCGTTCGTCCGAATCCCGGCGAACGCTGGTGGCAGCCGTTTTTCAAGGTTCTGCTCGCGCCAGCGGCCTGGTCGAGCTCGACGTTCGGGCATCTGCATCTGTCGAGGCTCAGCTGGATGCAGCGCTTCGGCATGGCCGGATGGTGGGCCGCCGTACTGGGTGCCATAACGCTTGTATGGGGCGTTTACCCGGCGGCGCTTTTCTTCGGCATATGGATGCTGGCGAGAGCCACTGCCTTTCACGCGATCACGACGTTTCGTGAGCTGTGCGACCACTTTGGTCTGGAGCGAGGCGGGATCTTCAGCTACACGCGCGACGTTTCTTCCCGCAGTCTATGGCGGCGGATCATTCACCCGCACAACAACGGCTTCCACCTCACGCATCACCTGATGCCGTCGATTCCCTATCACCGCCTCGCACACGCGCAACGCGAGCTGCTGGCATTGCCTGTCTTCGCCGGCGCGGCCAGAGTCTGCCACGCGTATTTTCGCGGCCCTGATGCAGTCGTGCGTGAATGGGAAGTCCATGGAGGCGACAATGTTGCAGCGTAATCTCGGGGCGGTCCACGTGGCTGCGCTGCTTGTCTCGGCAAGCTACGGTGTGGCATTCCTGCTCGGTTCCGGCGAAATGGCACTCCATGCCGGTATGGCGGGCAGCCTCTATGCGATCGTCACCGCGCTGGGCATGCTCGCGCTCGCGCTGGCCGCACCAGCGCTCTGGCGGGGACGCGAACTGATCTGGGACGTGTTGGGCGAGCGCTATGGTCCGGTCGTGCGCAAGCTCGTCGCGCTCCTCTCGCTCGTCTGGATGTCCGGCGTGCTGGCGGCCCAGATCCATGGCGGTATTGCCGTGCTTGTCGCGACGGGACTGCCGGCAACCCATGCACTCGCGGTGATCGCCGCGGCCCTGCTGGTCATGTCCTCCATCGAACTCGGCTTGGCTGCAACGCTCTTCGCGTGCTGCCTGCTGGCCATGAACGTTGCGCTTCTGCATGCGCTTGTCGCATCGCACGGCCTGACCGTGTACCTCCATGCATGGCCGTCCTTCATTGGTGAGATACGCACTGCGCCAAGAGCCGACACTCTGGTCACCATTGCAGGGGTCGGCTTTCTGGTCATCACGGGATCGGACTATCAACAGTTTGTCGTCTCAGCGCGCCGACCACGAGATGCGTGGCTAGGCTGCGTACTTGCGAGCCTCTTCCTCATGGTGACCGGGTTTCTCCCGGCCGCAACAGTCGTCGCAGCGCTTCATGCCGGCAAGCTGTCCGGCCTGACGGACACCGCGGGCGCGATCCCGTCGATCATGCTGCAAACGGGTGGGACGATGGGGTCCGTTTGCATCGGCGTCATCCTGCTTTCTGCTCTCGGATCAGGGACCGCGATCACGCGCGCGATGTCATCGGCACTTGAGCGCCTGCATGCCGGCGATGGTCGCTACGGCTATGCGTCGCGCCTGCTGATCGTCGCCATCGGTTGCGCAATCGCGACTGATGGTCAGGCGATTGTGTCGACCATCGTTTCACTGAACATCGTCTATGTTGCGGCCGTCGGGTTGCTGTTCCTCTTCCACGAGAGTGGTCGACAGATCCCCCCGCGCTGTGCATCAGCGATGTTGCTGTCTGGCGCCATCGTTTCCCTGCTCGTTTCGGCAATGAACTGGACCGGTATCGGCAATCTGCCCGGCTGGCTCCCGCTTCCCGCAGGGCTGCTCGCCTCCACCTGTGTGCCGGTCGCATGGCAGTTCGCGCCGTTACTCGGGCGCGCTCGGTCGTAGAACCGCCTGGCGACCCGAACGCGCCCCGATCGTGCTCCTGCGTGTTAGCCATGTAGCAACCGACCGGCACCATCAAACGGTCGTCAAGCCTGCTACGCCGCGGCCCACAACGTCGCCGGTGATCGCAATTTTCACAGTGACGCGATCACCGCCTGGATCACGCGAGTCGCAGGCGGCGCCGCGACCATCCTGATCGCGTCTACTGCCTCCTAAAAAATGCCGGCGACGAGCGGTAGGATCACGGCGACCGGAAGAGTCGACGCAAAGCATCACGTCGGCGAGTCGCAACGCTCCGTCAACTGGCGCGTGCGTCCCATGGCACCGGCTGAACCAGGCTCCGCCGCGCCGCTGCCATGACCAGCTCACTCATTGTCGCGAGCGGCTCGGGCTCCTGCGCCCAGTGATGCCAGTAAAGATCGATCATCAGGTCGTGCCCAGGGGCGAGCGCCACCAGTCTGCCGCCACTGATCAGCGGCCCGGCCTGCATGGCGGGGACCA
>NZ_VZQQ01000199.1 GCF_014397785.1 Paraburkholderia podalyriae | reverse complement strand
CAGGGCTGCATGCTCGATGGCGGGTGGCTCTTTCCGGGCCTCGATCCGATCGACCCGCTCAGCACGCGGCAACTGACCCGCGCCATCCATGCGGCCGCCGAGACCGCAAACATCGACAAGCGCGTATGCCACTCGCCCGCGTCAAGATCGATTTCGTCCCACGGTGCAGTCGCCACTACTCCGGGACGTAGGCCAGTGAGCATGGTCAGCTTTAGAGCTGCCCTCGTGATTGGCGACTGGTATGTATTGATGGCCTGCACGAGCGGGACGATTTCGGTGGGCTTCGTAATCGCCGGTATGTGACCTTTCTCGTGTCGCGGGATGACGCCGCGCAGCGACAACGGAATACCGTCCTCTCTCAGGCTATGGTGGATCGCGTAGGTTACGATGCCGCCGACGTATTGGCGCGCCTTGGTTGCGAGGTTGGGGGCATGCGCCGCTATTGCTTCCAACACCGGCTTGACTTCCGATGTAGCGAGCGTCGAGATGGGCTTGTTGCGTAGTGGCGGGATCAGGTATTGCCGAACTACGAATTCCGCTTTGCGATAGGTCTCGTCGGCCCACTCCTTCCGTTTGAAGGCGAGCCAATTCTCGGCGACGAGGTGGAACGCCCCTTCGGCGACCCGTTTGCGTGCGGCAGATTCCGCCCTGCGGTGCTCGACGGGATCAGTACCCTCTCGTACGAGGCTCCGAGCGATCACGGCAGACTTGCGCGCGTCGACGAGCGCAACCTCAGGGTAGGGGCCGAGGCTGAGAAAGTTTTCCTTCCCAGTGCCCGGGCGGCGATAGCGGAGCAGCCAAGTCTTGCTCCCGTCCGGCCAGACGCGCAGAGCGAGCCCATTCCCGTCGGTGAGCAGATAGGGGCGCTCGCGCGGTTTGGCGACGCGAAAGACCACCTCGGACTTCGGTTCGACGCGTTTAGGCATGACCCGGCAACTCGATTCCGCGTATACGCAAGTGTATACGCAAAAATCGTCGATGCCACCGGAACTTGACGGTCGTCCGCGGAAACAAAAAACCCCGTAAGACCATGATCTTACGGGGTTTCTCGGACTACATCGGCTTACGCCGGAACTACTGATGGTGCCCAGGAGAGGACCTGGACTTCCCATCTATGTATTTGATATCTAAGCTTATTTGTCTGACGTTGGTCTCCCCGCGTACTCATCGATGTACTCATTCGCAGCCAGGTTAAAAAATCTAATAGGTAGGTGTAGCGCAAATGCGACGATAGATCGACCATCTGTGGGTCATGCCGCCTGCGGCTAATACGTGCTTCGGTGGCTACTGAACGAAGCCGGGGCCCGCGCAGCGCGTGGTTCAGCACAAAGGTAGACGGGTGAAGGGGCCGACGGTTTGTCCTCGCTGTCAGAGACGCCGGATTCTGACAAGACACCAGCCCAGACGGCGATGCCCGCGCCGTAGTCGCCGATCGAGAACCAACTCGGCCGAAGTTCCGGGCGCCGAGCGGGAATGCCGCCGACCTCGGCTACCCCCATCGTTGACGGATGGTCTCCCGCCTTGCGCGGCGCATTCGTTCGACAACACATGTCGCCAACATTAAACCGAAGTTCCTGTAAGCGCCGCGCGAGTTTGTCCTTGTGCGACAGGCACTTGACGTGTGATCGGGGTTCCGATTTCTGTCTACAGCTGGATCTGCTGGAGCAACTCGAACGCGCGCTGTTGCTTGGCGTTGGGCGTGGTGAGGATCTCGAAGGTGGGAGCTATGGCTCAGGCCTCTGGCGTGCAGCCACGCTGTCGCGACTGCGCCCAGCCTCGCGCATCCTCCGCGATGCGGCCGGCCAGGCTCGCAATGGCGAGTTGCTGCGCGCGCACCAGGTCCGCGTAACCACCCGGCGCCGCCTCCTGCAGCTGCGTATGGCAGGCCAGGCGGGCACCGTTGGGGTCTTGCGCGAAACCGAGGCTCCAGTCAGCCTCGAGCTGCACCGCGTGCC
>NZ_VZQQ01000198.1 GCF_014397785.1 Paraburkholderia podalyriae | reverse complement strand
CCGCCTCCTCAATCGCGACGCCCTGCGCCCACATCTTCACGGCCTTGCCGCTTGCCACTTCCATCAGTTGATAATCGACAAGGCTCATGTCTCTGTCCCTTCGTCAGCTTCGCTCATCGGCACGGGTCTCAGTGCGCGGCGTATGACCTTAGCGTGAGCCGGTTTTTCCGTTTCGACAACCGGCCCATCACGGGCGTCTTTATCAAGCCGGGTAAATTATTCACCTCCAGCGACCTGTGCCATCGGATCCGTACGAGTTGTCTTGCCGGCCGAAAAGGCCAGTTCATGTCGCTCAGCGCGGGATGTCGGATGACCGCTGTTCCCGAGTAAGCTGCCGTTGCGGTGACGGACCTTCGAACGACGGCAGTGGGTCGAGCTGAGACAGTTGACCGGGTGCCACCGACCCGCTGGCCTAGCCGAGTTCGCCGCCTTGCTCGAACTCCACGATGCGCCGGCCAATCTCCCGGTAGGTCGCCGTCATGAACGCGTTGACGCTGCGGGCGGCGGCCGCGCGCGTGGACTCCACTACGTCGGCGATTTCACGCTGCAGGCCCGCGTAGATGGCCGGTGCGATGTCGGTCCTCGTCCCCGTGCGTTCACCGCGTCTTTGAACGCCTTGCCGGCAGTGAACTTCACCGTCTTTGCCGCGGCAACCTGGATTTCGGCGCCCGTCGACAGATTGCGGCCGGTGCGTGCCGCACGCTGTCCCGTCGGGAACGAGCCGAAACCGACCAGTTGCACGGTGTCGCCAGCGGTCACCGCGCGCGTGATGGCGCCTGGCACTGCATCGATGGCTTCGCCGGTGGCGGCCCTGGTGTCGCCGGTGCGGGCTGCGACCGCGTCAATCAGTTCCTGTTTATTCATGTTCGATCGGTTGTTGTTGGCCAGACCCGCAACGTACCGCAACGGGCGGTCCGAACGCAAACGCGCACGTACGTACCCAAGGTAGCGCCCGCCCCCTCCGTTTTCCCGGCCAGCGCGGGCTGCCGGAGCGTGACAGACGGAAAATCGTCCAGCGGCCAGCAGCGCTGTCGAGGCACTGCGGTAAAAGTCGGTGTGTGCGGCTCCGTCATTGCGAAACGGTCTCGACGTTGGAGGGGCGGACCAGGCGAACATGACGGCTAGTTGCGTCATCCGGTATTAAATCATCCGGTATTAAATGAACCGGTAAGGCGAGCTTTTGCAGGAGCGCGGACACTGGCACGTTGAGGCTTTCCTCCTGCAGTCCGTCGTGACATCGCTAACCGCATCGGGCACCTTGGCGATGCGGCGGCACGTAATGGCGCCGGGCAAATCGTTTGCGCCTTTGCGCCGGAGGTCCGATGAGGTCACACGCGGATCTGCCATCGGGACGGCAGGAATTCGCCCTTATGAGAGCGTCGAACGCACATGTCAGGGTCGAATCGATACTCGAACCTGCAGATTTCAGTCTGCGTAACGAGCGAAGCCGAATGTGGTCGGTCGAGGAGGATGCCATGTGGAACCGATCGGCGATGATGACAAGATCACCATTCGGCAGACCAGGCTGCCCCTGGTAGCGCCCCCGTTTGCCGAGTAGGACAAGCAGCGCTAAACCCGGGTCATCAACGCGCCCATGCCCGTGGAAGCCTCTTCGCATCCTTCCCGGTTTGGGCTGCGCAAGGCGGCAGGAGGCGGCAGCAAGAAGGAACAGGTAGAGTACCCGACGCGCCGGCGCATCACCTAAACTGTAAAGATGGTTGTGACTCGACAGGAGGCCGCCATGGCCGAATCAATTTCGGGAATCATGCTGGGGGTGATCGTTCTGATCATGGCTGCCATCCTGGTGACGGAGCACTACCGACGTGAACATCACAGGAGCCGGCAACTCCGCTGGCTGGACACCCATCCAATGCGGGACTGGTTGCACCGCAGGCCTTGAAGCACAGCCAGATACCTGCCTTGTTGACTGTCCACCCATTGCGGGCAACTCCGGCAGCGCAAGCGACAGGGGCCAGCCGTTTGCGCTCCACTCCGGACGAGCTGTGCTCCGGGACTTTGCCAGCGTCGGGATGACC
>NZ_VZQQ01000197.1 GCF_014397785.1 Paraburkholderia podalyriae | reverse complement strand
CCGACCGCGTGCTACGCATGCATTTCATTCGCCATTCGAGGTGTTCGAACGTATGCTCGCAACCGCTTCCATAACTTCAGCTTCCGTTCATTAACCCGCTGTTGCGCTTCACCTTTGAAACCGCCCTACATAAACAACTTGGGCAAACCCGCAACATGCGGGGCCTATGCCAAACAGCTGCAACTCCCTGAGGTGCCGAAGCCCATTGCCGTGTAGCCAGCAACTTAGCATTCCACAAAACATAACAAATCGACCTAAATGAAACTTATTTGCGGCGCAGCAACATTAACTTAACGGATGTCGGCGACCGTTGAGATGCTACCAGGAATTGATAGATCGTGAGCAGGTGCAGAGGATTCCTTTTCTATTGCAATGACAGTCCGACTTTCTTACCCCTCGCTACAGTCTCCACTTCTCGACAATTTAGGATTTGGCCTGCTAAGCGCGGGATGATTCTCGCCCCCAGTCGCATACACGCCCTCCCCGGGGAGCGCATCATGCCGTCGTCCTCGATCTTCCTCTCTACCTTCGCTGCCCTGCTCGACCCAATCCCAAAGGGACCAGTACGCCGGAGGTTCAGCAAGGTAAAAGCGCCACAATCAGGTGCTCATCGCTCTTGCCCGACGACGCTGCGACGTTCTGTTCGCCATGCGCGACGGTACCCGCTCCCCGCCAAAATCCACCCCCGCTTGACGAATCACATACCCCCCGTTTTGACAGAGATCTGGCTCGCAAAGCGCGTTCAGATGCGCTAAACTGAACTCACAGATTAAGGAGTGGTAGTTCAGTTGGTTAGAATACCGGCCTGTCACGCCGGGGGTCGCGGGTTCGAGTCCCGTCCACTCCGCCAACATCACCAAAGGCGAATCTTCATTCGCCTTTTTATTTGGGCCGTTGCGCCGCACAGATCAATTACGAACACGAAATTACGAACACGACATAGAGCCAGCCCTGCTGCGTCGTCCGTAACTTCACGCTCCAGCACCTTGAGGCGTTCGCGTTCTGACGTGGCATTGCCTTCGCCCTCGCCGCTATCGGCTTCATTCGCTTGACCCCACCCCCACCAGCATCTGGCTTGCAACTGATCCTGGGCGCCATGGATTCGATTGCCGCCCACTGTGGCGGGTACTCGTCGCAATCCTCTCGCGCCATGCGCACTGCACGCTCACGGACTTCAACAGAAAACTCGTTTCGACTTTTCATGGCTCCGTTTTTTCTAAAGTTGGAGCCTCCACCAAAATCGAGGCGGTTCAGATCCCTCATCCTTCAGCGTGAGTGACAACACATTCATGACCAATTCCTCATAGCTGATCCCAACCGCGCGGGCGGCCTTCGGCGGCAGCGAGTGATCGGTCATTCCAGGCGCCGTATTCACTTCAAGGAAGTACGGATTGCCCTCACCGTCCAGCACGAAGTCGGCGCGGCCCCAATCGCTGCAGCCAAGCACCTCAAACGCGCGGCACGCGAGCGCCTTCAGGCGCATCTCCTGCGACGATGCCAGTCCGCACGGAATCAGGTATTGCGTCGTGTCGGAGATGTACTTCGCATCGTAGTCGTAGAACTCGCCCCCGGCACGATGAGGATGACTGGCAAATCGAGATCACCCGCGATGCGTGCAGTGTATTCACCGCCGCCTTCGATGCTTTTCTCGACCAGCACTATCATGTCGAACTTTGCCGCTTGCGCGATCACCTCAGACAATGCCTCGGCCGCTTTTACCTTGATCACCGCGACGCTCGAGCCTTCGCTCGCCGGCTTCACAAAAAGCGACAGGCCGAGTTGCGCGACGATCACCCGCGCGCGCGTATCGTAACCGTCGCCGCGCATCACAGCGTCGAACGGCGGGATTGGAATGCCCGACTGCTGACACACGAGTTTTGCGCGAAACTTGTCGAGCCCGAGTGCAGAACCGAGTACACCGCTACTCGTATAACCGTAAGCGGTAATTTCGGCTCATCTGGAACCTGCGGGTGAGAGGGAACAAGATTGCGTCCGCAGCTTACACATTGCGGACGCAACTTATGACTGACCTACAAACTGACTTTGACTTCCTGCCCCTG
>NZ_VZQQ01000196.1 GCF_014397785.1 Paraburkholderia podalyriae | reverse complement strand
ATGATGAGCGCATCCTTCTGCTCGTGCGTCAGCGTCTTGAGATCGGGAACCTGGAGCTCGGCACTCTTCTTCATGCCGCAACTATGCCAGGTTCAGCCGCTGTTTACAACACCGGCTGAATAGTCACAATCCACCAATCCACAGGTGGAAAGGTCGACCGCGCGAACGAACTGCGGCGAACAGTAAGGAGACGAGACGAACGCGACATTGGATACTGGCGTACTGCCGGCAATGCAGGAACTCCACGTGTCGAACGATATTCTTGACGATCGCACGGCCCTCCAGGCGGCGTGGGACCGCGATGGGTACTGGTTCTTCCGGGACGTGCTCGACACCAAAGCAGTTGGCCGGTTGCGCAGAGTATTTCTCGATGAGCTTTCGCAACTTGGCGTGATTGCCCCAGACGATCCCGTTGCTCGATACAACGGCAAGAGCCTCGACGACTTTCCATTTCGTATGGAGTCGCTCGCGTCGCGCAAGACGTCGAAACTTGCATTTGAATGGCACGCTGGTATTGGTCGGGATGATCGGAAAATATGAGTACCAATCTTGTGCTCGACGGAGCGCCGAACTTCCGTCATTTGGGCGGAATGCCCACGCGGGACGGTCGTCGCATCCGCCGCGGCCGCATCTTCCGTTCGGGCAGCCTTTCAGCGCTGACCGTGCGCGACCTCGACATCGTCGCGAAACTGGGGATTCGCCTGATTTGCGATCTGCGCAGCGATGGGGAGCGCAAAGCGGCGCCGAACCGGTGGCTCCACGACCAAGGCGTGGAGGAGATGCACATCGACATCAGTGCCGATCTGCGTGCGGGGGACACGACACTACTCGAAATCCTGAAGCGCGAACCGAACCCGGAGGGCGCGCGTCGCATGATGCTGCAGACTTACCGGAATTTGCCCGCGGCGTTTGCCCGGCCACTGCGGGGACTGTTTGCACGGCTTGCCGATGGCGACTGTTTGCCGGTGATTTTTCATTGCACGGCAGGCAAGGACCGAACCGGCTTTCTGGCGGCGATCGTCCTCCATGCGCTGGGAGTCTCGCGCGAGACGATCTATCGCGAGTACCTGGGAGGGGCTTGTAGGGAACAGCTGCGTGAATCCGCTGTGCGGGCGATGACGATCCACTTCGGCGGCATGGTCGATGCGTCGATCATCGATGTGGTCGCCGGTGTCGAGGAGCGCTACCTGGATGAGGCGTTCTCTGCGATGGCAGCAAGCCACGGCTCGGTCGATCGTTATCTCGAAGAAACAGCCGGGCTTGACCGGTCGCAACTATGCCGGTTACGGGATACCTTGCTGGAATGAACGGAACGTCCGATCTTGAAACGATGCGAGGAGCAGGCGCCGTATCGGGAGGTGGTATTGAACGGCATGCGAGGGTGTAAAAAGTTTGGTTCTGTCGCACCAACGCGTTCGGCTATGATGGCGGAACAACCTGAACGACCGATAGCCTGATGACGACCGTAAATCCAGCGGTGGCCCGAGTGCTCAAACGCCTGCATTATCCGCTCGATGTGATCCTAACGTGCGTGCGCTGGTACGTGGCGTATCCGTTGAGTCTGCGGCATCTCGAAGAAATGATGGCTGTGCGCGGCATTTCGGTCGATCACTCGACCGTACACCGCTGGACCATCAAGCTGCTACCGGTGCTTGAGAAGGCATTTCGCCGTCGCAAACGTCCCGTTGGCGAGAGCCGACGTATGGACGAGACATACATCAAGGTCAAAGGACAATGGAAGTACTTATGCCGCGCCGTGGACAAGGCAGGCAGCACAATCGATTTCCTGCTGCGAGCCCATCCTGACAAGGCTGCCCACAGCGCCATTTCGAGAAATCGATCGCCCGGAACGGCGAACCCGAAAGCGTAACGCTCGAGATGAGCGGGGGCGGATGCGGCCGCCCTCGAAGCCATCAATGCCGGACGTGAAAAGCAGATCAAAATCCGCCAGAACAAGGCAGTATGACTTTCCGTGAGGCAGGGGCTGGCCAGCCGTGACGAATCAGACGCGGGTTAGCATTGCTGCCAGAGCCGCACGGTGTGGACAGCGCCACACCCGGCGATTTCCGGCACGGAGGCC
>NZ_VZQQ01000195.1 GCF_014397785.1 Paraburkholderia podalyriae | reverse complement strand
ATCACTCGCGCTTGCCGCCATACGCCAGCATGTCACCACTTTGCAGCGAGGAGAAAGAGACTTGACCCATCCTTTGTAAGCCAGTTCGCAAATGGCCTTGACAACTTTCTGCTCATAGAAGCCATCAACCGACGCGCGAACGCGAACGTCGCATGCGCGGTTTTCGCCACCCGAAACGCACACAGGAATTTCTCTCGTGCTTCGGGCCGATCCGGCAACACTTTGCGCTCAAGCGGCACCTGCTGCACGCTTCACTTTATCGCAAAGAGATTGCTGCCCGGTTCGTCTCCTGGCGTGAATTCGCCGAACTCGCCCAAAATCCGTCCTACGCTTTCTGAGATTGCTCTTCCTGCCGTTCTTATGACCCAGCCTCGACAAGTTGATAATGCCCATTGAGCATCTCATTGGCATAGCAGAAATGAATTGACATCAATCCGTCCGGATCAGCCTGATGAAACTAGGCACCGTAACCGGCACGCGAAGCGCCAATGCGCACATGAGTTTGTATCCAATCGTGCCTGCAGCGGACGCGACATCGTCAATCTTCACCTGCTCACCCAGAGCTCGAATTTTCGAGCCAATTCCCACAGACGGGCAGGGCGTCAGTTCCACGGTTACATATGCATAGAGACGCGGGGCACGAGTTGATTCACGCGTGAGTTGCTCGGATGCCGATGACGCTGATTTCGGACGCCGATCTCGCGTACGGGTGCCTGAGTACGCTCGTGGTGCGCACGGGTTCATTCGGGGATGTCAGAAACCAACCCCGACACCGACGCCTACGCCCCCGCCGAAGCTGCCGCCTCCCACGCCCACACCGATGCTGGTGCTAGGCGCGTAGTAGCCGGGACCATATCCATACCCCGGATAGCCGTACGGCTGGGCGATGACACACCCCGCGATGCCAGCCCCTAGAGCCAATATGCAGAAAAGCCTGACCATGGTTGTCTCCCATGCATAAATCGATCAACGCAACATTCGGTCCCTGAGTCGGGCGGATCATCTGCCCCGTGGTCGGAAGGATATTCTTGCGAATGCCGTCTACATAACTAAAGCATAGCGAATGCGCGTGTTTTTCCCTATGCATCCGCAGATGGGCGTGGGCATCGGCGGTGGTCGTTGTTCCGTTGTCGGCCGATGGTGTTGAAAAACTCGGTGTGGACGTGGAGCGCAGCACTTCTCAGTTTGTGGTGCGGCGCGGTTGATCCTGGAGCATCCAGATGACGAGGACTTTCGCTCCTCTTTTCACTTTAGACCGCCATCGCAGTCATCGCTGCGTCGCGCGGAGCGAGCCTCCGGACCATTCGTCCAAAGTTTCTGGGCTGTTGCTGCCAACAGGAATTCGTCCTGCGCACACAGGCTTGATCAATCATGCACTCGCCAAGCGGTTAGCGCAACGCGACAGCCCCAGTCCTGCCTGATAATCTCCAGTCATGTCGCATACGCCCTACCAGTGAAGGGCTTTGTCACGTTAAATCGCTGACGGCGCAAAAGTGCAGCTCGCGCGAGACTGCTCAGAAAGCAGACGGAGTTTGGGCCAACCCAGCAAAGCGATGCCACATGGCAAAGCGTTCGCCAAGTTGTTTGCGCTTGAGCGACATATGCTGCGCGCTTCGCTCTATAACGGAAGGCTCGAATGACGGGATTGATCGAGTCGATGTCGGCGAATTCGGTTCGCCTTTGATCGCCTACCGCCTTTTCATGTATTTCCCCAGCACAAAGCCCGCCAGTAAGCCGGTCCCAAGAAGGACACTTCCTACCCACCACGTCGCCGGTAGCGGCATTGCGTCGGATTGGCACTTCGCGGCAACGACAGCGGCGATTTCGCGCGCAGTGATTTGCGTCATGTTCGAGATCTCGTTGATCCCATAGACGCAGATCTCGCCAGTCGGGAGCGCGCAGAACCGCTCAGCAGGGCATTGCGTCAGGATCTTCTGGGCGGCTCCCTCACCGCACACCGCACCCGCACCTTTCAGCACCCGGAGCGTCACGTCTGGATACTGATATGACTTTCCATGTCAATCGCGATGTTGATTTTTTTTGCTTGATTTTTCGCTTTTTCATAGGCGCGAGAATTCCCTGAGGGCGGCGTAGCAGTAAGGTCGACGGTGGATCACACTGATATCCG
>NZ_VZQQ01000194.1 GCF_014397785.1 Paraburkholderia podalyriae | reverse complement strand
CGATACAATCGCAACTGGCGCCTTGAAAAGCTGGGCTTCAAATCACCCCTCGAAGCCCGTCAGGAACGGCTGATGAAGCTGGCCGCCTGAGTTGCAAGAGCGTGTCCAAACAACCGGAGCCGGTACAGAACTTGCGATAGCCGTGGTAGCGCAGATAGCTCGCGCTCGCCGTAGCGGCGGCGGCCGATCTGGTATGGGCCTCTGCGAACGCCGCTTCTCTGCTCTACGTGACGGCTCAACTACGCAAGACGGCAATGCCTACTCCCGTCGTCCTAAAGGACATCCGCGAGAACGCCCTGCAAGCCATCCTCACCACTGAATCGAAAGGCTGATCATCATGAGAATTCTGGTCGCCGGAGGTACAGGTCTTCTCGGAGGCCGCCTGATCCCGAAACTAGTGGAGAATGGCGATCAAGTGTTTGCCCTCGCGCGCTCGGTGTCTTCCCACGCGAAACTTCGAGCATTGGGCGCATTCCCCGTCGAAGGTGATCTGGAAAGTGAGGTGCCGCTATCGTTACCTTCAGTGGGCGCCGTCGTGCACGCAGCAGCACTGTTCCGGTTCTCTGGCCCCCGGGAGCCGTTCTTCAAAACTAATGTAGGAGGGCACTGCCAAGCTTCTGGCGTCGGCCGAGAAAGCCGGGGCAACGACCTTCGTCCATATCAGCGCGGCGGGAACCGGCCGTTCAATTCGCGATGGTGAAGTGTTGCTTAGCGGCCATAGCGGTCATCCAACTGTCATGCGTCCCGGTCGCTCCTTGTTGCCGGGGAAGCACAAGCGGAGTCAAAATTCGGTGCGGGGTCTTCGGTTTCCGGACTCTGCGCTCGCTCTATTTCGGTCGCCTCGGTCAATGAAAAGGTCGGTGCCTGTCTCAGAGTTGCAGGAGCTTGTGCTCTCCAACCTGTCTCCTAGCTCAGCGCAAAAGCGACATGCGTTATGGATCGTGCTCGTGCTGGTCGTCGGCTTTGTTATCGTGGCCGGCCCGTTTTCGGCACGCCCGCTGCCGCGGATCGATGCCCTAGTCCCTATCTTCGGCACTGCGATTTTCGTCAACGACTCGATCACCGCGGCCTTACTCTTCGGGCAGTTTTCCATCCTGCGTTCGCGAGCGCTCCTCGCCCTGGCAAGCGGCTATCTGCTGAGCGGGCTTCTCGCGATCCCAGATGCTCACTTCCCCGGGCATATTTGCGCCGGGAGGCCTGCTGGGCGCCGGCCTTCAAAGTGCGACTTGGATCTATATTCTGCGGCACGCGGGCTTCGCTCTGTTCGTGATCGCCTATGCCCTGCTGAAGGATTCGGATCCGGTCAAATGGCCTTCGCAAGGCTCGACGCGTACGGCAATCGTCGCTAGCGTCGGGTTAGTCGTTGCGCTCGCCTGTGGCACGACAGTTCTGGTTACCGCCAGCAACGCGTTCATGCCCCGCGTCATGCTTGACATGACGCAGTTTTCCGATCTCTGGGTCTATGTGGCGGCACCAACCACGGCATTGTTCGTCCTTGCGCTTGTCTTGCTCTGACGGCGGCACCGCTCGATCCTCGACCTCTGGTTGATGGTGGTTGTGTGCACCTACATCATACAGATTCCCACACCTTTCCCTGTCCAGGCCCGCTTCGACCTCGGCTGGTATGTCAGGCGAGTCTACGCCTTGCTTTCCGGCAGTCTCGTGTTGGTCATGCTGCTCAAAGAAATAACGATGTTGTACGCCCAGCTCCTCCACGCGGTGCTCGCGCAACGTCGCGAACAGGCGGTGCGGTCGGTGACCGGCGAGGTGGTATCGGCTTCAATTGCGCACGAGGTCAAGCAGCCCTTGTCGGCGATGCTCACGAATGCCGATGCGGCCCTGCGCTGGCTTGATCGCTCGGCGCCCGCTGTTGATAACGCCAGGGCCGCATTAGAACGAATTTCGACCGATGGGCATCGTGCGGGTGCAATCATCGACAATATCCGGGCGCTCTTCCCGAAGGATGCGCGGACATGGAGTTCGCTCGATGTCAACGATCTAATCGGTGACGCCAGGGCTGTTAACTTCCGTCCGACCGTGTTAACTTTGTGACCGTCCAAACAAGACGGCGGGAACAGGGATGATATTCGGAGGCGTATTTTCGGAGCTGCGTGACGCACGCCGGGCGCAGGGCAAGCG
>NZ_VZQQ01000193.1 GCF_014397785.1 Paraburkholderia podalyriae | reverse complement strand
GGCGGCGCTCGGGGTCCTGTCCTGAACGGTACCAGCGTACAAGCGTATTCGTTGCAAACACGTGCCTCATGTCGTGCAGACGTGGGCCATGACTGTCCGCTGGACCCCGCAAGCCGATCTGCCGGGACAACGCATAGAAGTGGCGATGAATCTCGCCGCCGTCCAGACGATTGCCCTGGTTGGAAACGAACAGATAGGAGGACACCGGTCGATTCGCCCAATGGCGTTTGCGGCGAGCAATGTAGTCGGCAATTACCTTGCAGGTCGAGGCGTGCAGGGGGATGAGTCTGGCCTTGCCAAACTTGGCACCGCGAATGGTCAATACTCCCGCTACCAGATCAACGTCCTGAAGCTTAAGATTGCGCGCTTCACCCAGACGCATGCCCGATACGCTCAACAAGCCAAACAGGCAATGGTAGGTCCATGGTTGCAGTTCGTCGCGTTGGTAGCGGCAAGGTATTTGGAGCGCGGCATGGAGTAATCTGCGAATCTCGTCGTCCGAGTACAGATAGGGTCGAGCCCGTTTCGGCCCGAACGGCAGCAGGCCAGGTGCAGGAATCTGCGTGCGTGGATCGGTCGCACTACGATGACGTGCGAACTGGCGCACGAAACTTAGTCGTCGCGCCCAGTTTGCAGGTTGGACGTTTGAAGGTTGCTGGGCCCACCTGAGAGCCAATGCCTGGGTGATGCAGGAAGCGCGGTGCCGTTCCATGAACGTGACGAAATCAGGCAAGACCTTGCCAGCCTCTTCAAGCTTGAATCCCAGGCTTCTCCTCAGGCTGAGATACTCCTGAACGGCCTGCCGGAGCGTGTTCACCGTACACCTCCCGGCCACGGCAGGGCCAGCGTACGCAGCGCCTTGATGTCGACCTTCGTATAGATCTTCGTGGTTTGGGGATGACGGTGTCCCAACAGTTCGCCTATCTCGCCGAGCGACGCACCGTGACGCAGCATCTCGCTGGCCAGTCCATGGCGAAACTGGTGTGCCCCCATGGTTGGGGAATCGATGCCTGCGCGCTGGAGGGAATGCCGAACGATGGAGCCCACCCCACTTGCATCATGGAAGCCAGTGACAGGCGCCTTGGAACGCAAAAATACACGGCGACTGGCGCTACGCGATCGACCGTAACGAAGATATGCAGCGATCGCCTTGCCGACATCGGTGAGTAAAGGCAGTCCAGTGTGTTGTCCACTCTTGCCGTGTACGCTTAGATGGCCAGTGTTCCAGTCAATATCTTCGAGCTCGAGAAATGCGACTTCCCCTGAACGCAATCCCAGGCGAGCGAGCAGCAGCAGGATGGCGTAGTCACGACGACCGACGGAGGTCTGTCGATCGATACTGGCCAGCAGTTTCCGTGTCTGCTCTGCTGGAATCGCACGGGGGATTGACGGCATCGACCAGTTGGCCACGACCGGAACGGCAGCGGCCAGATCGAGCGTTATGTCGCCCCGATAGCACGCGTAGCGTAGAAAGGATCGCAGCGCGGTGGTCATGAGCTTGGCCCGCTTCAAATGCAGCCGTGCCGCCTGACGTTGCACGAATCTCACTACGTCGCACGCACGCAAATGCGAGAGCCTGACTCGTCCGTCGCCAAAGCAGTCTTCGAGAAAATCCTTGATGAACGGCACGTAGTTGACGATCGTTGCTTCGGCCAGGGCCCGTGCCTCGCGCAGGTACTCCTCGTATGCTTGTACGCAGGACTCGACAGGGGTTGGCCGTCGTGCCGGTATCTTCTGCCTGGAAATCAAACCCTCACGATCCAGAAAGTCAATGAGGTGTCTGAGCGCGGCACGATCCCCCGGACAAGGCCGTACGCGCCGAGCACGATAGCGCAAATATCGCACCGCGTGATCAGGGCAGACGCTGCGCAAATTGATTCCTGTTCGTTCAAGCCAGCGGCTAAAAGCGGCTGCGAGCCGAACCTTGTACTGCAGTGACTGCACACTGTACCCCTGCTCGGCTATCGAATTCGCAAAGGCGACGATATGGACCGCGACCGGCCCCTCTGGCGGGCGAGATAAAACGATATGGTCACGAATCGTGCACTTCATGATGGACTCCTTCCCGGACGCCGGGGGCTGATGGAAGGAATCAAGACTATCTCTATCTCACAACACGCATTTACCCAAGAAATACGGGCTATTGTTCAATTACAAGACATAGTCAG
Source organism: Paraburkholderia podalyriae (assembly GCF_014397785.1). Taxonomy (GTDB): domain Bacteria; phylum Pseudomonadota; class Gammaproteobacteria; order Burkholderiales; family Burkholderiaceae; genus Paraburkholderia; species Paraburkholderia podalyriae. The sequence continues at coordinate 15 of NZ_VZQQ01000193.1, read as the reverse complement.
GAAGGGCACATAGTG
>NZ_VZQQ01000192.1 GCF_014397785.1 Paraburkholderia podalyriae | reverse complement strand
CAGCAGGAAGTGGTCGATGCCGATCCGGGACTGGAAAGCAGCCCTGAACCGCTTCACTATCCAGTTTGAAGACCGGCTGATGCCCCATTAAATCAAAACCTGTTTACACAAAATTCGGGACACCCCCGGCCGCCGGCCAGCCCTCTGTGCATCAGCGCTTACACGTTGACCGAGAGAAACGCCTGGTCAACGCGATGCCATGGCGTTGCTTGAATGCAACGTAAACACCCGTTCAAGAATCGGGAATCGGCATTACTGCGCTAGCCACCGGTATCACGCCTGAATCGTTGCAAGTTTGTGACGGTTATCCCAGTAATGTGGAACAGAACCTTGCGCCGCCCCAAGCGCGAGATCTTCATCTGCACTCTTATACTCGCGGCGGTGTTTTTCCATCCTACACGCTGGAGCTGTTAATGAAGTCTCTGAAAAAGATACCCGTCGCTGTCGCCATCTCCGCAGCACTTGCCGCATCGGCCGCCCACGCACAGAGTTCGGTCACGCTTTATGGCCTGATTGACGCCGGCCTGATGTATACCAACAACTTCAAGGGGCAGGGCGCCCTGATTCAGGCAACGAGTGGCAACATCAATGGCAGCCGGTTCGGCCTGCGTGGCGCAGAGGAACTCGGTGGCGGCCTGAAGGCGATTTTCGTGCTCGAGAATGGTTTCAACGTGCAAAACGGCAAGCTCGGCCAGGACAGCCGGATGTTTGGTCGTCAGGCCTATGTTGGCCTGAGCAGCAGCCAGTTCGGCACGGTGACGGTGGGTCGTCAATACGACTCGCTGGTCGACTTCGTGGCTCCTCTGTCCGGTACGGCCGGTACGTTCGGCGACACGGGTTTTGCTCACCCGTTCGACAACGACAACCTGAACCATTCGTTGCGCTTCAGCAATGCCGTCAAGTACATGAGCAACAACTACGCGGGGCTGAAGTTCGGCGGCATCTACGCGTTTTCGAACAGCACAAGTTTCGCCGTTAACCGTGCTTACAGCGCCGGCGTAAGCTATAGCCATGGTCCGTTGAATGTCGCCGCGGGCTACCTGCAGATCAACGGCTCGTCCGCCGGCACTGACAACACCGCACCTGGCGCCGTGGACCTCAAGGAATCGACCGCGAACGGCACTGGCGGCTTCGCGCTCGGGTCGAACGTCCAGCGCACGTTCGGCGCAGGCCTGAACTACTCCTTCGGTCCGGCGGTGGTCGGCTTCGTCTATACGAACAGCCATTTCCAGGGCACCAATTCGTTTGGCCTAAACAATGGCTCGATGCGTTTCGATAACTACGAACTGAACGCGAAATATGCACTGACACGGGCCGTCAGTCTCGGTATTACCGACACCTACACCGACGCTCACCTGAACGGCACGACGACGTACGGCGCTGATCCGAAGTGGAATCAGGTCAATGCCCAGGCGGTGTACTCGCTGACAAAGCGCACCGATGTCTACGCGGAAGCAATGTACCAGCACGCGATCGGCAACCAGTTCGTCGCATTCATCAACACCGCAGGCGGTGCATCCTCGACCGCCAATCAGGTGGTGGCGACGGTGGGGATGCGCAGGCGGTTCTAAGGAGCCCTCAAGCGGAACCGGTCGCGCCAGCGAATTAACCTCTGCACAGATTCATCTGAGCCCCGCTCGATTCAGAATGGATGCCTCCAGACGTGTCGGGACTGTCGTCGCGGGTCCAGACAAAAAGGTGTTTATGGTCCAGTAAAGGCGAAGCGAGAGGCCGCTGATACTTGCGCCCACGCGACTTGCCCCGAGGAAATATTTTGGCCCGTCCGTTTGGACGGGCTTTTTTTTGAGCGGGGTCCGCGAGTATGCGAGGGGCCCTCGATGTCGTCCGCTTCTCAGATATAGGATAAGGCAGAGGATGATTAGCGAAGCCGGCGCGGCACACATGGATGGTCGGAGGCGCAGCACGAAATCCGCTTCTGCTTCGCTATAAATTCTTTGGGCTAAACCGCTCCTCTGGCGCGGACGGCTAGGCGGGCCATTGACATCGGAGCCGCCGCGCGCAGCGCTTTGAGAATGAAGCCGGCTTGGCCGACGAGTTACCGGCCGCCGTCGCCTCGCCGAAGGGCGACTCGTCCCTTATCAGCGGACGTTCGCGAACCGACTGCGTAGGACCGTTTGTGGCCCAGACTGTGTCAAAACGCGTACCCACTGGGAATTGAGGAAACCTGTCCCGGTGCGGATTGCCGCTTGTCGACTGCGACGAGCCGAAGGTCAAATCACAGCCCAACACATCACGAAGGCGCAAC
>NZ_VZQQ01000191.1 GCF_014397785.1 Paraburkholderia podalyriae | reverse complement strand
GTATGCGTCTCACGTCGGCCGTTCTCCGGGCAGCAGTGAACGGGGGTAATTTGGTTCCCACCAAATGTTTTGATGGGAACCAAAGTGGCCGAGATTGTGGATAGCAAGTGCGAGGCACCGGGCAAGCGCCCCAACTTTGCGCGCGAATTCAAACGACAGCTGGTCGAACAGACGTTCGAGCCCGGGGCGTCTGTATCGCTGGTCGCGCGTCGCAACGACATAAACACCAACCTGCTGTTCAGATGGCGTCGCCAATATCTTCAGGGTGCATTTGGGGCGCTGCGTCCGGGGCTTGCCAGACGGGAACCCGATGGTGACGTTGCATCGTTACTTCCAGTCAGCCTTGTCCCGGAAGCCGAGGCCTCGATGCCGGTCCGCGAAGCCGTGTCGGAGGACGCCTGCGAGATCGAATTTGACCGTGCACGCTTGCGCATTCGCGGTAACGTGTCGCCGGATATGCTGCGGCTGCTGATTCGGGAGCTGTCCCGATGATCGGCCTGCCGGCTGGCACTCGCATCTGGATCGCCGCAGGCGTCACCGACATGCGTAGTGGTTTCCCGGCTCTTGCCGCGAAGGTGCAATCGGCACTCGAAGACAATCCGCTCGGCGGCGACGTGTTCATTTTTCGGGGACGTCGCGGCGATCTCGTAAAAATTCTATGGGCAACAGATGACGGACTATGGCTTCTCGCGAAGCGGCTTTCGCATGGACGGTTTATTTGGCCCCAGGCGGATGGCGGCAAGATCTTTCTGACGTCGGCACAGCTGTCGATGTTGCTGGAAGGCATCGATTGGCGACAGCCCCGTCGCACGGCGGCATTGTCGATGTTGTAAACCGCATCGAAGGCTCGTAAACTGCGGCGCATGCCCGATCATGCGCCGCTTCCGCAAACCGTTGCCGAGCTCCACGCCCTGGTGCTCGAGCAGCAGGCATCGATCGCAAAGATGCAGCAGGAGATCGCCGAACGCGACCGGGAGATTGTCGAACGCGACCAGCAAATCGAACGCCTGAAAGCGCAGATCGACAAGCTCAGGCGCATGCACTTCGGTCGTAAATCCGAGCAGTTGGAGCGGCAGATCGATCGGCTCGAAACCCAACTCGAGGATCTGGCAGCGGGCAGCGGCGTTGCCGATGTTCGCCGTGCGCGCGCTCGTGCATCGAGCTCGGGCGTATCTGCAGCATCCCCGAAGGAAGCCTTGGCGCCCCATCTGCCACGCGAAGAGCACGAGCTCGAGCCCGATTCCATCTGCCCGAAGTGCAACAACGCCATGGAGTTGCTCGGCGAGGATGTGTCTGAGCAGCTCGCGCGCGTCACGGCGATGTTCAAGGTCATCCGCACTATCCGTCGCAAGCGGATCTGCACCGGTTGCGGCCATATCGCGCAACCTCCCATGCCGGGGCTGCCGATCGAGCGCAGCATCGCGCATCCGAGCTTGCTGGCCGAGATCATCGTGGCGAAGTATGCAAACCACACGCCACTGTATCGGCAATCCGAGATCGCGGCGCGCGATGGCGTACGTCTCGATCGGGCCACCATGGCACGTTGGGTCGGGCAATGCGAAGAACTCTGCCGGCTGCTGACTGAAGCCCTGCGCCGCTACACGATGGCGACTACCAAGCTCCACGCGGACGACACGCCGATCCCGGTGCTCGCGCCTGGGAACAAAAAGACCAGGACCGGTCGATTGTGGGTCTACGTGCGCGATGATCGCCGCTCAGGTTCGAGCGAACCTGCTTCTGTCTGGTTCGCTTACTCGCCGGACCGCAAAGGCATTCACCCCCAGACCCATCTTGCCGGATTCGAAGGCATCCTTCAGGCGGACGGCTATGCCGGCTTCAACGAGTTGAACGAAGGCGGCAAAGTTCGTCTGGCATTTTGCTGGGATCATGCGCGCCGATACGTATTCAACGTGCATGAGACAGCCCCGTCGGACACCACGAAGCAATGGCTCGACATGATTGGCGAGTTTTACGGAATCGAGGCTGATATCCGCGGCAAACCGCCCGATGAGCGGCGACGCGTCAGGCAAGAAAAGAGCAATCCATTGCTCGCGGCCCTCGAGACGTCGATGAGGGAGAAACTCGCGACTCTTTGGCCGAAGGCACCGCTGGTCGAAGCGATCAACTACTCTCTGAACCGCTGGGACGGGCTCACACTGTTCTGTGATGACGGCCGCGTGGAGATCAGCAACGTGCTCGCCGAAAATGCTTTGCGCTGCGTGGCCCTCGGCCGGCGCAATTTCATGTTCGCTGGCTCTGACAGCGGTGGTGAGCGAGCCGCCGCAATGTATAGC
>NZ_VZQQ01000190.1 GCF_014397785.1 Paraburkholderia podalyriae | reverse complement strand
TGCTGCTGGAGGGCATTGCCTTCAAGGACGGCGAACAGGTGAAAGACGATCAACGGGTTCAGCAGAAACTCGCCGCCTGAAAGCGCCTGCCTTCAAGTTGCCCATACACCACTCTTGACGTTAGCTCGCGTCACACCGTTGATTCACCTTGTTACCAAGGCGAAGGACGCCGAACCGTAGCCATACCGGTCTCTCTCAGGCAGCCCTTCGTCGAACCTCAAATGTTGGCCTACGACAACTGCACCACGCGGAAGTCTGCACCCTTTCAGGTCAGGGCAAATCTTGAACCCCTATGCGACCCATTACAGGCCACCATTCGCTTTTTCCGCGTTCTCATGCCCGCTCCCTCGACAGCCTCCCTTGCGAGTCACCTGCCACTGCGGCCCAAACAACAGAACACCGTGGCGAGAAGTCGGGTTTTCCACGTTCCCATCCTTGCCGACCCAAATGAACCTGGGCCTGTCCGTTTAGCGCCTGTCTATCCCCCGGCAGCGCTGACGACGACGTGCTTGCTTTGTTGACGCAAGCAACCGGCTGCATACCTTTTGGGTTAGAGCCTGACAGCACGCTTTGGCTCATCGGTCATTACGGCGTTTAAGCAACAGTTCACATATGTTGCGCATGCGGAAATTGCCTGGCACCTCACACCGCACGGCGGCTGGCAGTGTCGATCCCGTCCTCGTCACCGAAGTGAACCGTCAATCGAGAGGCACGTTGTCTCCAGAGCTTCACACCCGACCGTTACCAGTCACGCATGCCCGGATAGATCCTATGTAGAGTAAGCGGCCGCAACCGGGCCATATCGTAAAATCAGCATGTCGTGAAGTTCCTCACAGGAGGGCATCATGCGTACGCAGGAAACGCAAGGCAACGTAACGGACGTGGTGCTGGCCGTATCGCTTGAACTGGCGGCGGCTAAGTGGAAAGTCGCGCTGCATGACGGGCATCGAGAAAGCCCGTCGATTCACACGGTGGCACAAACCGACCCGGCCGCCCGCCTGCAGGCCGTGCTTACGCTGATCGCCACCCAAAAACAGGCATGGGCACTGCCCGACAACACGCGCATCGTCGTGAGCTACGAAGCCGGCCAGGATGCTTTCTGGATTTTTCGAGCTCTGCAGGCTCGCGGCATCGAGTGTTACGTCGTCGATCCCGCGAGCATTCCAGTCCAACGCCAAAAGCGTCGCGCAAAGACCGACCGGCTCGACGTGACGAAGCTGGTCATCAACCTGCGGGCCTGGCTGGGCGGCGAACGCGACCGCATGCATGCGGTGCACGTACCCTCTGCGCAGGATGAAGCCTCGCGCCACCTGATGCGTGACCGCGGCCAACTGCAGAAGGAGGTGCTGCAACATCGTGATCGCATGCGCAAGCTGCTGGCGACAGTCGGCTGCTGGGAGGACGTCAACAGCCGTAAATTCGCAAACCGGCTCGCATGCCGTCAAGTGTGCTGTCACGATGGTACCCCGCTACCCGAGGAGCTCCATGAACGCCTACTGCGCGAGTGCGAGCGGCTGGCGCTGGTCGAGAAGCAGGCGGCCACCCTCGAAAAGGCCTACCACCTCCACCTTCCCGAACGTGCGCGCGAGCGTATTGATCACCTCACACACCTGCGCGGCATCGGTCCGGTTAGCGGCTCGAGACTTGCACTCGAACTCTTCTGGAGGCACTTCGCCAACCGCCGCCAAGTGGGTGCGTGTACCGGCCTGGTCCCCCAGCCCTACGACAGCGGCCAGACCCAGATCGATCAGGGGATCAGCAAACAAGGAAACCGACGCGTGCGCGCGCTACTGATTGAAACGGCATGGACCTGGATACGGTATCAGCCCAGCAGCCTGCTCACCCGCTGGTTCAACGAGCGCACGAAGGGCACTGGCCCCAACCGACGCGCCCGACGTATTGCGATCGTCGCGGTGGCACGCCGCCTGGTCATCGCGTTATGGCGCTACCTCAAGGATGGTGTGATTCCCGAAGGCGCTGAACTCAAAATGCGATAAGGATACCTATCAACTCAAGCAGCGCAGCAACGGATCAAATGAAACAGCTACTTGCCGGTCTGAACGGAATATGCCCGAGCAGTTGCCGGGTTGCTCGACAGCAACCGAACGATATAGATGGGGCATACTCCTGGTGAACCTTCCAGCGTAACGCGCATAGGATGCGGCCGGCTACCCGCCGGCGGATAGATGCTATGAAAGGGACGCGATAACGCGGAGCCCTACAATTCCCACATCGCATCGGTTCGCGTTAAAGGAGGGCATCATGCGAAATTCCGCTTACGCAGCTGGCAGAGAGGAACTCATAC